>NZ_CP088252.1:0-1403750 GCF_021117385.1 Frateuria soli | reverse complement strand
CGCGCCACTGGACCGCGCCGGCCAGCGGCAGCTATCGCGCCATGCTTGACTACGCCAATACGCACGGCCCGATCAATACCGGCATCACCGCCGCGGTGAAGTGGCTGGTGGTCGATTGCGGCAACGGCAGCATGCAGCGCCTGCCGCTGGTGATGCCGCACAGCATCGGTCGGCAGCACTCCACCTGGGCCGATTTCACCGCGCAGGCCGGCGCGCGCTGCCGCTTCAGCCTGGAGGACGGCTTCAACATGAGCTACCTGCGCCACAACGCGCATTACACCGGGGGCGCGGGTGGTGATGCCGGGCCGCTCAACGAGGCCGATGTCGGCGACCTGCTGATCGCGCCGCTTTGAAACATCCGTGCAGGAGCGCATCTGTGCGCGACCGCTATGCCGCGGGTTGCGCACAGGTGCGCTCCTACAGAAAGCCAATCGCTGACAGGACACCATGATGAGCAGCAAACCCAGTCTGTCCTTCTGGCAGATATGGAACATGTGTTTCGGCTTCCTGGGCATCCAGTTCGGTTTCGCGTTGCAGAACGCCAACGTCAGCCGCATTTTCCAGACCCTGGGCGCGGACGTGGCCGACATCCCGATCCTGTGGGTGGCCGCCCCGCTCACCGGCCTGATCGTGCAGCCGATCGTCGGATACCTGTCCGACCACACCTGGAACCGGCTGGGCCGGCGCCGACCCTATTTCCTGGTCGGCGCGGTGCTCACCACGCTGGCGCTGCTGTGGATGCCCAACGCGCCCGCGCTATGGGTCGCCGCCGGCCTGCTGTGGATCATGGACGCCTCGATCAACGTCTCGATGGAGCCCTTCCGCGCCTTCGTCGGCGACCAGCTGCCGCCGCGCCAGCGGCCGCTCGGCTACGCGATGCAGAGTTTCTTCATCGGCATCGGCGCGGTCGTCGCCTCCGCCCTGCCCTGGCTGCTGGCGAAATCGGGCGTGGCCAATGTCGCGCCCGCCGGCGGCGTGCCCGACACGGTGAAATATGCCTTCTACGCCGGCGGCGTGGTGCTGCTGGGTGCCGTGCTGTGGACCATCGCCACCAGCCCGGAGTACCCGCCGCAGCAACTGCGCGAGCAGGCCGACGAGGCACCCGCCGAAGCGCCGGTTGACACTTCCGGCGCCTGGCGCTTCGGCACGCTGTTGCTGGCATTGGGCGCCGCGCTGCTGTTTGCCATCGTCCGCTTCGGGCTGGAGAAGGAGTTGTACCTGCTGGGCGGCGGCCTGGCCGTGTCCGGCCTGCTGTTCGTCTGGGTCGCCTTCACCCGCAGCCGTGGCATGCCGCAGCAGGTGATGAGCGACCTGTACGGCATGCCCGCGCCGATGCGGCGGCTGGCCTGGGTGCAGTTCTTCTCCTGGTTCGCGCTGTTCGCGATGTGGATCTACACCACCCAGGGCGTCGCTCAGAGTTTCTTCGGCAGCACCGACACCACCAGCGCGGCCTACAACGAAGGCGCCAACTGGGCCGGCGTGCTGTTTGCCGTCTACAACGGCGTGACCGTGCCGGCGGCCCTGCTGATCCCGTGGATGGTGCGCCGCTGGGGGCTGCGCATCAGCCACCTGGTCAACCTGTGCCTGGGCGGCGCCGGCCTGCTGTCGTTCGTGCTGCTGCACGACGCACGCTGGCTCATCGCATCGATGGTCGGCGTGGGTTTCGCCTGGGCCTCGATCCTGTCGCTGCCCTACGCGCTGCTGTCGGACAACCTGCCGGCGGCCAAGATGGGCGTGTACATGGGCATCTTCAATTTCTTCATCGTGATCCCGCAGCTGCTGGCCGCCAGCGTGCTGGGGTTGCTGCTCAAGACGTTTTTCCACGGCCAGCCGATCTGGGCGCTGGCACTGGGCGGCGCCAGCCTGGTCGTGGCGGGCCTGTGCACGTTGCGCGTGCGCGAGCCCGACCTCGCACCCGTCGCACAGGCCGCACAGGCAAGCCACCGGATCCCCCTCAAGGACGCAACATGAAGCTCACGATCGTCACGACCGCGCTGGTGTTGGCTCTGGGCGTCGGCATCGCCCACGCCGACACCGCACCGCGCGAGTTCTACGGCACCGACGCGCCGTTCGCCGCCAACGCCATCTACTTCGTCATGACCGACCGCTTCGTCGATGGCGACCCGTCCAACGATCATCGCGACCAGGGTGGCGCGCACCGCACTTTCGACATCCCGGTACCCGGCGCGCCCGAAGGCCAGAGCGCGAACATCGGCTACCTGGGCGGAGACTTCAAAGGCGTGCTGGACAACGCCCGCTACATCCGCGGCATGGGTTTCGGCGCGGTGTGGATCACGCCGATCGTGGACAACCCCGACCAGGCCTTTACCGGTGGCGACCCGGTGAGCTGGGGCTCGAAGTTCTCCGACCGCGGCAAGACCGGCTTCCACGGCTACTGGGGCATCAACTTCTACAAGCTCGACGAGCACCTGCCGAGCAAGGACCTCGACTTCGCGCAGTTCACCGCCGGCATGCACGAGGCGGGGCTGAAGGTGGTGCAGGACGTCGTGCTGAACCATGGCTCGCCGGCGTTCACCATGCCGGTGCGCCAGCCGCAGTTCGGGCAGATCTTCGACCAGCACGGCAAGCTCATCGCCGATGAGGAGAACCTGCCGCCGTGGCAGCTCGACCCGCGCCACAACCCGCTGCACCGCTTCTACCACGCGTACGAGGACCTGGCGCAGCTTTCCAACAACGACGAGTCCGACCCGGCGGTGCTGGACTACTTCACCGGCGCCTACCTGAAGTGGATCGGCCAGGGCGCGGATGCCTTCCGCATCGACACCATCAGCCACATGTCGACCGCGTTCTGGCGGCAGTTCTCGGCGCGCATCCGCGCGAAACACCCGGGCTTCTTCATGTACGGCGAGGCGTTCGACTACAGCCCGGACAACATCGGCAAGTACACCTGGACCCGGAACGGCGGCATCAGCCTGCTCGACTTCCCGCAGCAGGGCGCGATCAAGGCGGTGTTCGAACACCCCGGCAGCGACTACGGCCAGCTGGAGTCGAAGCTCTACCTGACCAACGGCCCGTACGCCAATCCGTACGAGCTGGTGACCTTCTACGACAACCACGACATGGCGCGCATGGACGCCAGCGACGATGGCTTCATCGACGCCAACAACTGGCTGTTCACCACCCGCGGCATCCCGGCGCTGTACTACGGCTCGGAGACCGGCTTCGAGCGTGGGCGTGCGGAGCACGAGGGCAATCGCAATTACTACGGACAGGCGCGCATCGACGCGGCCGGCAAGAGCCCGATCTATCGCCGGCTCAAGCGCATTGCCAACCTGCGTGGACGCACGCCGGCACTGCAGCGCGGCCTGATGCTGGTCGAGCACATGGACGGTGACCAGGCGGCGTTCTACCGCGTGTACCAGAAGCACGGCGCGCACCAGATCGCCCTGGTGCTGCTCAACAAGGGCGACAGACCCGCGCGGTTCCATGTGGCGAAGTACCTGCAGCCGGGCCGCTGGCAGGCGGCGCTGGGCGGCGCGGCGATCGACGTGGCGGACGGCGATGCGCTGGACGTGGACGTGGGGCCGCACGATGTGGCGGTGTACCTGCTCGACGCCCCGGCCACCCGCACCGACCTCGTTGCCGAGCTCACGCGCCTGATGCGCGACAAGAGCCATCCGGGTGATTGACCGCCCGCGGCACATTCGCGGGAACCCACTTGTGGGCCACGCCCCTGGCCGGCCTGGCCATGGGGCGTCGCCTGCCCGCGGGCTCCTGCGAAAGGCAGGGTCCCGCGGCTGGCTTGCACTGCTCCTGATGATTCCATGCCTGGGACATGCGCAGGTGCGGAAGCTCGAACTGGATGCGCCGGCCTTCGCGCCCGAACGCGTGCACGTCACGGTCTACCTGCCGCCCGGCTACGGGCAATCGGACGCCCGCTACCCGGTGCTGTACGCCAACGACGGTCAGGACATGCAGGCGGTCGGGCTGCAGCCGACCCTTGCGACGCTCTACGGCGAGCACGCGATCGAACCCGTCATCGTCGTCGCCATCGACATGCTGCACGACCGGGCCAGCGGATACGGCCTTTCCGACCGCCGGCGCGGACAGAGCGTGGTCGGCGGATCGCGGATCGGGGCGATCGGCCTGAGGGCGGCGGACTACTCGTCCTGGGTCGCCACGGCGCTGGTGCCCTGGGTCGACGCGCACTACCGCACCCGTGCCGACGCCCGCCAGCGCACGGTGATGGGCTGGTCGCTGGGTGCGCTCAATGCATTCAACCTGGGCTGGGAGTACCCGGAGGTGTTCGGCAAGGTCGGCGCCATGTCGCCCTCGTTCTGGGTGGCCGCCGACCGCAGCGACGCCGCGGCCGTGCAACGCACACGGCTGGCCCAGGGGATGGTCGATCGCGGACCGCGACGGGACGGGCTGAAGTTCTGGTTCGCCGCGGGAACCGCCGAAGAGACCAACGATCGCGACCACGATGGCGTGATCGACGTGATCGACGACCTGCACGATCTGGTGGATGGCTACCGCGGCGATGGCGTCGAGCGGGGCGGCTTGCGCGAACTGGGCTATTCCACGTCCGGAGCCGATGCCGACGTGAGCGTGTTCCTGCTGCCGGGCGGCCATCACCAGCAGGCATCGTGGGCGAAGATGCTGCCGGTGTTCCTGCGCTGGGCGTTTCCGGTTTCGGGCGCGCCGTGACCGTCCGCAGGCCCCGATCCCGCTCACCCCTGGCCCCCTCCCGGTGGGAAGCGGCCCCGGGAGCTGTCTTACGGCCGCACGCTCGACTGCCGCACCATCAGCTTCACCGGCAGCATCTGGCTTTGCGCCGGCTCGCCGCGGATCATCCTGAGCAGGCTTTCCACCAGCACTTCGCCGGCGCTGCGGGTGTCCTGCAGCACGGTGGTCAAGGGCGGACTGGCGAAACGCGCCATGGGAATGTCGTCGAACCCGGCGACCGGGACGTCGGAGGGCACCTTGTAGCCCTGCTCCGCCAACGCCCGCATCGCGCCGATGGCGATCAGGTCGCTGGCGGCGAACACCGCATCGAAGGCGACACCGCGCGCGATCAGCTCGGACATGGCTGCATGGCCGGACATCTGCGTGCTCTCGGCATCCACCTGCAGGATCTGGTCGGTCTCCAGGCCGGCCTGCCCCAGCGCGTCGACATAGCCGCGATAACGCTCGAAGAACTCCGGGTAATGGCTGGACGCGTCGCCCAGAAAGGCGATCCGCCGGCATCCCTGGTCGATGAAATGCCGCGCCACCGCCTGTCCACCACTGAAATTGTCGCAGCCGACCGAGACGCCCGGCTGGTCCTGCTGGACCGCGCCCCAGCGCACGAAGCGCGTGCCGATCGCCACCAGCTTCTCCAGCCGTGCGCGGTAGGCCAGATAGTCCCCGTAGCCGAGCAGGATGATGCCGTCGGCCTTCTTGCTGTCGGCGTAGTCGGCGTGCCAGTCGTTGGAGAACTGCTGGAAGGACACCAGCAGGTCGTAGCCCTGCTGAGCGCAGGCGCGGGTGATCGAACCGAGCATCGAGAGGAAGAACGGGTTGATGTTCGAGCCGTCGGTGGTCGGATCCTCGAACAGCAGCAGCGCCAGCGTGCCCGAATGCTGCAGGCGCAGGTTGGAGGCGTTCTTGTCGACCTTATAGTTGAGCTGCTCGGCGGCGGCGCGGATGCGCTCGCGGGTTTCCTCGCTGACCAGCGGGCTGCCACGCAGCGCCCGCGATACCGTTGCCTGGGATACCCCCGCCAGGTGGGCGATGTCGATCGACGTCGCTTTGGCCTTGCTCACGTTGTGAAACCTCTGGTACGACCGGCGCGGACAACATTACCATCGGCCGGTCGCGCTGTGCCGGCCCATCTGCATACGTATTCAGGCCGACAGCGGCGCCGGCAACGGCCAGACTCGCACCACTGTCGTCCTGGGCAACGAGGCCCGAGTGGCGCAAGCCGCCCGGGCTGCATAGCCGCCGCACAGCCGCGCAGCGGGTTTTTCTCCGCGGGCGCTTCCATCACCCAGGCCCCAAGGGGGAAGAACGGATGAGTACGCGGGAGACGCCAGTCGACCTGGCGCTGGAACAAAGGGCCACGGCCCGCATCGTGCTGATCGCCGCCGCGGCGGCGCTTGGCGGCTTCCTGTTCGGATTCGATACCGCAGTCATCAATGGCGCGGTGGAGGCGATCCGCGGAGGCTTCCAGCTCGACGCCGCCCGGATCGGCATCGCCGTATCCTGCGCCCTGCTGGGATCGGCCGTAGGTGCCTGGTACGCCGGCACGCTGGCCGACCGGCTGGGTCGCGTGCGCACCATGCAGGTCGCCGCGCTGCTGCTGGCGGCCAGCGCGATCGGTTCGGGCCTGGTCACAGGCATGTGGGACCTGATCCTGTGGCGCGTGGTCGGCGGCATCGGCGTGGGCATGGCGTCGGTGATCGCGCCGACCTATATCGCCGAGGTATCGCCGGCGCACGTGCGCGGGCGGCTTGGCTCGCTGCAGCAGCTGGCCATCGTGCTGGGCATCTTCGCCGCGCTGCTTTCCGATGCGTGGCTGGCCAGCGCCGCCGGCGGCGCCGAGGAGCCGCTGTGGTTCGGGCTGGCAGCCTGGCGCTGGATGTTCCTGGCCGCGACGATCCCCGCGCTGGTTTACGGCGCGCTGGTGCTGGGCGTACCCGAATCGCCGCGCCACCTGGTCGCCCGCGGCCGCATGGCCGAGGCACGCGATGTGTTGCGCGAAGTGCTGGCGATGCGCAGCGATGCCGCACTGGACTTCAAGCTGGGCGAGATCGAGCGCAGTTTGAAGATGGAGTACCGCCCGCGGCTGCGCGACCTGCGCGGGCCGCGTTTCGGCCTGCTGCCGGTGGTGTGGGTCGGCATCCTGCTGTCGGTGTTCCAGCAGTTCGTCGGCATCAACGTCATTTTCTATTACTCCTCGGCGCTGTGGCATTCGGTCGGATTCAGCGAGGCCGATTCATTCTCGATCACCGTGGTCACCTCGATCATCAACGTGCTGGTGACCCTGGTCGCCATCGCGCTGGTCGACAAGGTCGGCCGCAAGCCGCTGCTGGTCGTCGGCTCGGCCGGCATGGCGGTCACGCTGGCGCTGATGGCATGGTGCTTCAGCGAGGCCGTCGGCAGCGGCGCCGGGCTGACCCTGCCCGCGCCATGGAACATCACTGCGCTGATCGCGGCCAACGCTTACGTGGTGTTCTTCGGCATCAGCTGGGGCCCGATGGTCTGGGTGCTGCTGGGCGAGATGTTCCCCAACCGCATCCGCGCGGTGGCGATGGCGGTGGCGGCGGCGGCGCAGTGGCTGGCCAACTTCGTGATTACCTCCAGCTTCCCGGCGCTGGCCGAGATCGGGTTGAGCTTTGCCTACGGCCTGTATGCCGCGTTCGCGCTCATCTCGTTGCTGTTCGTGGTGTTCGCGGTACGCGAGACCAAGGGCATGGAGCTGGAGGACATGCCGGGGTGATCCCCGCGGTAGGAGCCCACTTGTGGGCGATGCCCTTTCGCAAGAGGCATCGCCCACAAGTGGGCTCCTACGCGCTCGGCGTCGTAGGCGATCAGCGCCGATCCCGGTGCCCGCGGTACGCCAGACCAAGGCATTGAGCTGGGGGACATGCCGGGGGATCCCGCTGTAGGAGCCCACTTGTGGGCGATGCCCTTTCGCAAGAGGCATCGCCCACAAGTGGGCTCCTACGCGCTCGGCGTCGTAGGCGATCAGCGCCGATCCCGGTGCCCGCGGTACGCCAGACCAAGGGCATGGAGCTGGAGCACATGCCGGGGGATCCCGCTGTAGGAGCCCACTTGTGGGCGATGCCTTTCCGCAAGAGGCATCGCCCACAAGTGGGCTCCTACGCGCTCAGCGTCGTAGGCGATCAGCGAATCGCCGATCCCGGTGCCCGCGGTACGCCAGACCAAGGGCATGGAGCTGGGGCACATGCCGGGGTGATCCTCGCGGTAGGAGCCCACTTGTGGGCGATGCCTTTCCGCAAGCGGCATCGCCCCACAAGCGGGCTCCCACGCGCTCAGCGCCTGGGCAGCGAGTAGGCGATCAGCGAATCGCCGATCTTGGTGCCCAGCGAGCGGTGCCCGCCGGCCATCACCACCACGTACTGGCGCCCGGTGCGTTCGGACACGTAAGTCATCGGCGTCGCCTGGCCACCGGCCGGCAGCCGCGCCTGCCACAGCTTCCTCCCGGTGCGCACGTCATAGGCGCGCAGGTAGGAATCCAGCGTGCCGCTCAGAAACGCCACGCCGCCGGCGGTGACTATCGGGCCGCCGAGGCTCGGTACGCCCAGCGGCAGCGGGATGCCGAAGGGCGCCTGGTCTTCGATGGTGCCGTTCTTGTGCATCCAGACCTTCTCCATGGTGATGAGGTCCACCGCGGCCAGGTAGCCCCAGGGCGGCGCCTGGCACGGCACGCCGAAAGGCGACAGCAGGGGATGCAGGTCGACGGCGAAGGGGGTGCCCTTCATCGGCTGCAGGCCCTGTTCGCTGCCCCCGCCCTGCGCATCCTTCGCTTCGGCGCGCGGGACAAGCCTGGACACGAAGGCCATGTAGCTCGGGTTGAGGATCGCCACCTGGCGCACCGGATCGATGGCGATGCCGCCCCAGTCGAAAATGCCGTAGCTACCCGGGTAGACCAGCGTCCCCTCCACCGAGGGCGGCGTGAAGATGCCCTCGTAACGGTACCTGCGGAAGGTGATGCGGCAGACCAGCTGGTCGTAGGGCGTGGTACCCCACATGTCCGCCTCGCGCAGCCTGCGTTCGGGCAGGTAGGTGAGCGCCGAGAACGGCTGGGTCGGCGACACGTGGTCGCCCTGCGCCGCGCCCTGCGGCACCGGGCGTTCGGGTGCGGGCACCAGCAGGTGGCCGTCGCGACGGTCCAGAACATAGATGTCGCCGCGCTTGGTCGAGGCGACCACCGCCGGTACCTTGCCTGCCGGCGTCTCCAGGTCGACCAGCGTCGGCTGCCCGCCGACATCCATGTCCCACAGGTCGTGATGGACGGTCTGGTAGACCCAGCGCACCTTGCCGGTGGCGATGTCCAGCGCGACGATCGCGCTGCTGTATTGCTCGGCGTTCGGATCGCGCCTGCCGCCCCAGATGTCGGGCGTCTGGTTGCCCATCGGCAGGTAGACCAGGCCCAGCTTCTCGTCGACGCTGAATACGCTCCAGGCATTGGGCGAGTTGCGGATGTAGGTCTGGCCCGGCGGCAGCGGCCGGGTCTGGCGCGGCTCGGACGGGTCCCAGTTCCACAGCAGGCGACCGGTATCGATGTCGTAGCCGCGCACGACGCCGGAGGGCTCGCGGGTCGAGGCATTGTCGGTGACGCTGGCGCTGGCGACGAGCACGTGCCGTGTCACCGTCGGCGGCGAGGTCGGATTGAGGAATCCCGGCTTCTTGACCGGCTGGTCGTCATAGAGGTGGATCACGCCGTTGTCGCCGAAGTCGCGGCACGGCTGGCCATTGTCGGCATTGATCGCCACGATGGTGGCGTCCGCGGTGGGCGCGAAGATGCGCCGCGGGCAGGTGTCGATCTTGATCGCCGTCGGCGCCACCGCGCCGGCCGGGGTGGGTGCCGAGGCCGCGGCGGCCAGTTCGCGGTCGGCCGGCAGGCCCATGGCCGCGGCCTGCGCGGCATAGGCGCCGGAATCGTAATAGGCCACGCCGCGGCAGATCATGTGCTGGTAGTTCTTGGCGTCGCGGTTGATTTTCGGATCGAAACGCCAGATCTCGCGGCCGGTATCGGGATCGAGCGCGATGACGATGTTGTGCGGCGTGCACAGGTACAGCATCCCGTTGGCTTTGAGCGGCGTGACCTCGTTGGCGATCTCCTGCGGGTCGCCCGGTCCGGGAAAGTCGCCGGTGTGGAAGGTCCAGGCCAGCTCGAGCCGGTCGACGTTGCCCGGCGTGATCTGCGTGGCGGGCGAGTAGCGGTCGCCGTAGCCGGAATGGCCGTAGGCGACCCAGTCACCCGGCTTGGCGAACGGCGCCGGGGCGGTGCCCGTGGCGCTCATGCGGGCGGCGGCCACTTCGCCCGGGTGGTCGTGCGGCGAGCGGTACATCGAGACCAGTCCTACCGCCAACGCGCTCGCCACGGCGATGCCGATCGCCCAGCGGCCGCCGCGGAGCGGGCCGTCCGGCACGGCATGGTGCGCGGCGTCGACGGACCCCAGTCGTCGGTTGACGAACGGCAACCACAGCCACAGTGCCAGGATGAACCACATGTCCAGCCGAGGCAGCAGTTGCCACCAGTCCAGCCGCACCTCCACCAGCGCCCATGCGGTGCTGCCCAGCAGCACCAGCGCATACAGCCACAACGCCAGTGTGCGCCCCAGCGCCAGCAACACGCCGGTGAACGCCAGGCCCAGGCCGGCGAGCAGGTAGTACCAGGAGCCGCCGAGCGCCATCAGCCAGGCGCCGCCGAGGACGAGCGCGAGCCCGAGCAGGATGAAGACAACGCCGGTGACGAGCAGCAGCGGGCCGGAACGCGACAGGCGGGCCAAGGCCTTTCTCCCGGGGCGCGGCAAGGTACCGCCAAGGCCACGGGTATAGCACTGCTTCGGCCCAGGCGTCGTTGACGCAAGAAAAAGGCCGGCAATGCCGACCTCGAATGGCGCCCCCGATACGATTCGAACGTACGACCTTCCCCTTAGGAGGGGGACGCTCTATCCAGCTGAGCTACGGGGGCGAGGCGTGGATTTTGGCATGGATGCGCCGCCGGCGCGATTGTCCGGGCAAGCATTGAGGAGCGCACCTGTGCGCGACCGCCATGCATCCGGGTCGCGCACAGGTGCGCTCCTGCCGGGGAGCCGCAAGGGAGCCTCCGGACCCACCCTGCTAGAATGGCCGTTTCGCAATAGTCCGGTGCCGCAAGGCGCCCGACCACAAGGAGTCACGCATGTCCCACGATATTCTCAAGGCGCTCGGCCTGGGCCAGTCGCAGTCCGGTACCTATCTCGGCAACGGCGAGTGGTCGAAGACGACCGATGCCGGCACGCTCCAGCCGCAGAACCCGGCCACCGGCGAGGTGATCGCCTCGGTGCATGCCTCCAGCGCAGCCGATTACGAGACCATCGTCAAGCGTGCGCAGGAAGCCTTCAAGGTCTGGCGCACCACGCCGGCACCCCGTCGTGGCGAGGCCGTGCGCCTGTGCGGCGAGGCGCTGCGCAAGCACAAGGACGCGCTTGGAAGCCTGGTGGCGCTCGAGATGGGCAAGATCAAGCCCGAGGGCGACGGCGAAGTGCAGGAAATGATCGACATCGCCGATTTCGCCGTCGGCCAGAGCCGCATGCTGCATGGCTACACCATGCACTCGGAGCGCCCGGGCCACCGCATGTACGAGCAGTACCAGCCGCTGGGCCTGGTCGGCATCATCAGCGCGTTCAACTTCCCGGTCGCGGTGTGGGCCTGGAACGCCATGCTTGCCGCCGCCTGCGGCGACATCTCCATCTGGAAGCCCTCGCCCAGGACCCCGCTCTCGGCGATCGCCACCATGAAGATCTGCAACGAGGCGCTCAAGGACGCCGGCTTCCCGGACATCTTCTTCCTGTTCAACGACGCCGGCACCGAGCTCTCGCAGGCGTTCGTGGACGACAAGCGCATCCCGCTGATCAGCTTCACCGGTTCGACCAAGGTCGGCCGCATGGTCGGCGAGCGCGTCGCCCATCGCATGGGCCGCTCGCTGCTGGAGCTGGGCGGCAACAACGCCATCATCCTGGACGAAACCGCGGACCTGAAGCTCGCCATCCCGGGCATCGTGTTCGGCGCCGTCGGCACTGCCGGCCAGCGCTGCACCACCACCCGCCGCCTGTTCGTGCACGAGTCGATCTTCGACAACGTGCTTGACACCCTGGTCGGCGCGTACAAGCAGGTCGAGGGCAAGATCGGCGACCCGACCCTGGCCACCACGCTGATGGGCCCGCTCAACAGCCCGGAGGCGGTGAAGGGCTACCTGGCGGCCATCGAGAAGGCCAAGGCCGCCGGCGGCACCGTGCGCACCGGCGGCGCTGCGCTGGCCGACCGCAAGGGCAACTTCGTGCTGCCGACCATCATCACCGGGGTGAAGAATTCGGACGAGGTCGTGCAGACCGAAACCTTCGCGCCGATCCTCTACGTGATGCCGTTCAAGACGCTGGACGAAGCCATCGACATGCAGAACGACGTGCCGCAGGGGCTGTCCTCGTCGATCTTCACCAACAACCTGCGCGCGGCCGAGCAGTTCCTTTCGGCGGCCGGCTCGGACTGCGGCATCGCCAACGTCAACATCGGCACCTCCGGCGCCGAGATCGGTGGCGCGTTCGGCGGCGAGAAGGAAACCGGCGGCGGTCGCGAGTCGGGCTCCGACGCATGGAAGGTCTACATGCGCCGCCAGACCAACACGATCAACTACTCCGACGCGCTGCCGCTGGCGCAGGGCATCAAGTTCACCGTGTGACAGACGCCCTCTCCCCGGCACGGCCGGGGGAGAGGGCCGGGAAGGCCTTTCGCTCCCGCGGGTGGCGCGTCGCCCCCGGCCACCCGTTCATGGCGTGCCCGACACGAAGCGCCGTACGGCATGCCGGAGGCGCCGCGGGCGAGTAGCTGGACAGTCGTCCTCCACGGGCGCCTGGTGCCAGAATCCCGCACGGGGATGCCGCTTTGTCGGGCATGACCTCCAGGTAGTTCGTCCCTTATCCGGCAGCACACCCTCGCGAGGACCCACGCCATGAACGCAACGCCTCCCGTCCACCGCACCACCAGCGCCCTGGCCGTGGTCAGCCTGGTCTCGGGGATCGCCTCCTGGTGCGTGCTGCCGCTGGTCGGCGCCATCGTGGCGGTGGTCTGCGGCCACCTGGCGCGCGGCGAAATCCGCCGCTCGCAAGGCGCGATCGAGGGTGACGGACTGGCCGTCGTGGGCCTGGTGCTCGGCTACGTGCAACTGGCCTTTGGCCTGATCGTGGTGCTGTTCGCCATCGCCGCGATCGTGCTGGGCCTGTCGATCGGCATCGGCTCCTCGTTCTTCCACTGACATGACCGGCGGCGCCTTCGATTTCACCGGCTACCGCGTACTGGTCGCCGGCGGCAGCAAGGGGATCGGCCGCGGCATCGCGCTGGCCTTTGCCCAAGCCGGGGCGTCGGTTTCGATTTGCGCCCGCGGGGCGGAGGCGCTGGAGGCGACGCGGCGGGAACTGGCGGCCTTCGGCCATCCCACGCACGCAGCCAGCTGCGACCTTGCCGACCCGCAGGCCATCACCGGCTACATCGCGGGTGCGGCCGAAACGCTGGGCGGCATCGACGTGCTGGTCAACAACGCCAGCGGCTACGGCTTCAGCGACGACGACGAAGGCTGGTCCCGCGGCTTCGAGGTCGACCTGATGGCCGCGGTGCGCGCATCGCGCGCCGCCCTGCCCCAACTCGAATCCTCGCCGCACGCCTCGATCCTGCACACCAGCTCCATCGCCGCGTTCCATCCGCGCCGGCACGGTGCGCCGTATGCCGCGGTCAAGGCGGCGCTGAGCCAGTACACCACCTCGCAGGCGCTGGCGCTGGCCGGCATGCGTATCCGCGTCAACGCCATCGCTCCCGGCTCGATCGAGTTCCCCGGCGGACTGTGGGACCGCCGCCGTCGCGACGAACCGGCGCTCTACCAGGCCACGCTCGCGAAGATCCCGTTCGGCCGCCTCGGCGCGCCGGAAGAAATCGCCCACGCCGCCCTGTTCCTCGCCTCGCCCTATGCCGCCTGGATCACCGGCCAGACGCTGTGCGTGGACGGCGGCCAGGGCCTCAACGGATAAGCCATGTACGACCATATCCGCCCACTGCTGTTCGCACTCGACGCCGAGACCGCGCACCGGCTGACCTTGTACGCGCTGGGCGTGGCCCACCGCAGCAACCTGGACCGCTTCGTGGCCACGCCGCCGCAGGACCTGCCGGTCACCGCGTTCGGTATCCGCTTCCCCAACCCGGTGGGGCTGGCGGCGGGACTGGACAAGAACGCCGCGCACATCGACGAACTGGGCGCGCTCGGCTTCGGCTTCGTCGAGGTCGGCACGGTGACGCCGCGCCCGCAGCCGGGCAATCCGAAGCCGCGCATGTTCCGGCTGCGCGACCACGAAGCGATCATCAACCGGCTGGGCTTCAACAACGACGGGGTCGACGCGCTGGTGCGCAACGTCGAGGCGGCCAGCTACCGCGGCGTGCTGGGCATCAACATCGGCAAGAACAAGGACACGCCCAACGAGCGCGCGGTCGACGACTACCTGTTCTGTCTGGAGCGCGTGTACCGCCACGCCAGCTACGTCACGGTCAACATCTCCTCGCCCAACACCCAGGGCCTGCGCGACCTGCAGGAAGAGGCCACGCTGCGCCGCTTCATCGAAACCCTGCGCGAGGCGCAGGAGCGGCTGGGCAGCCAGGCCGGCGCGCGCAAGCCGATGCTGCTGAAGATCGCGCCGGACCTGACCGAGGCCGAACTCGATGGCATCGCCGAGGTGCTGCGCGCCGCCGGCATCGACGGCGTGATCTGCACCAACACCACGATCGACCACGGTGCGGTGGCGGGCGATCCGCATGCGCAGGAAGCCGGCGGCCTGTCCGGCAAGCCGCTGTTCGCCCGCTCCACCGAAGTGCTGCGCGGCATGCGCGCGCGCCTCGGGCCGGAGGTACCGATCGTCGGCGTGGGCGGCATCCTCGAGGGCAGCGATGCGGTCGAGAAGCTGGATGCCGGCGCGAACCTGGTGCAGGTGTATTCGGGCCTGATCTACCGCGGACCGCGCCTGGTCGCCGAGTGCGTCGACGAGATCCGCCGCCAGCGTGGAGCGGCCCATGCTGGCTGAGCGCGTCGACATGGGCGGCTACACGCTGATCGAGAATGCCCCGCTGGTCGCGCGCAATACGCTGCGCGTGGCGGCGCGCGCGCGGTTGCTGGCCGAAGTGCGCGATGCGGCCCGGCTGCCGGAGCTGCTCGACTTCCCTGCCGTGCGCAGCGGTCCGCTGCTGGTACTGGGCGAAGGCAGCAACCTGCTGCTGACCGGCGACTTCGACGGCACGGTGGTGGCGATGGCCACCCGCGGCGTGCAGGTCGAGCAGGATGGCGAGGTCGCGCGCATCGCGGTGGCCGCCGGCGAGCGCTGGGACGACTTCGTGCGGTGGACGCTCGGCCAGGGATTCGCCGGCCTGGAGAACCTGATCCTGATCCCGGGCACGGTCGGCGCCGCGCCGATCCAGAACATCGGCGCCTACGGCACCGAGGTCGCCGAGTTCATCGAGAGCGTGGAGGCCTGGGACCTGAAGGAGCGCCGCGTCGTCTCGCTGGACAACGCCGCCTGCGCCTTCGCCTATCGCTACTCGCTGTTCAAGCGCGAGCCGGGCCGCTACATCGTCACCGCCGTGCGCTTCACCCTGCCCCGCACGCACGCGCTGCGCCTGGACTACGCCGGCATCCGCGAGGAACTGGCGCGCATGGGCGTGGACAAACCCGCACCCTTCCACGTCGCCGAAGCGGTGGTGCACCTGCGTACCCGCAAGCTGCCCGATCCCGCGGTGATCGGCAACGCCGGCAGCTTCTTCAAGAACCCGGTCGTCGGGGCGGCGCTGGGCGAAGCGCTCAAGCGCGAGCATCCCGAGCTGGTGGCCTGGCCCGGCAGCGACGACCGCTGGAAACTCTCGGCGGCCTGGCTGATCGAAGCGGCGGGTTTCAAGGGCTGCCGCGACGGCGACGCCGGCATCTCCAACCGCCACGCCCTGGTGCTGGTCAACCACGGCCACGCCAGCGGCGCCGAACTGTGGGCGCTGGCGCAAAAAGTGATCGCGGGAGTCGAGTCCAGGTTCGGCGTGCGGCTGGAGCCGGAGCCCGTGGTCGTCTGAGCGCCACAGCCACTTGTAGGAGCCCACTAGTGGGCGATGCTCTGCGTCCACCAAGCGAAAGAGCATCGCCCACTAGTGGGCTCCTACACGGGCTTTCGCTCAGCGGCGCGCCTTCGACAGCAGCCGCAGGATTTCCATGTACAGCCACACCAGCGTCACCATCAGCGCAAATGCGCCATACCACTCCATGTACTTCGGCGCGCCGGCCTGCGTGCCGCGCTCGATCAGGTCGAAGTCCAGCGTCAGGTTGAGCGCCGCCAGGCCGACCACCAGCAGGCTGAAGCCGATGCCCAGCAGGCCGGACTCGTGGATGAAGGGCATCTGGATGCTGGTGAACGCGCGCAGCCCGATGTCCACCAGGTAGAGCAGCACGATCGCGCCCGTGGCGGCGACCACGCCCGTGCGGAACCGGTCGGTGACCTTGATCACCCGCGTGCGGTAGAGCCCCAGCATCACCGCCAGCACGCCCGCGGTCAGCATCACCGCCTGCAGCACGATGCCCGGGTAACGCAGCTCCATGAAGGCGGAGATGCCGCCGAGCGCGAAACCCTCGGCAATCGCGTACAGCGGCGCGGTAATGCCCGCCCACTGGCGCAGGAAGGTGCTGGCGAGCGCCAGCACGAGACCGACGATCAGGCCGCCCCACATGAACGGCGAAACGGCCGCGATGGCTCCCGCCACGTCGCCGGTCGCGGCCAGCACGTCGAAGCGGTGCCAGGTCCAGCCGCCGGTGACCACCGCCAGCAGGAGCAGCAGCCCGGTCTTGGCGACCGTGCCTGCCATCGTCATGCGGTCGCCTTCGGCAAACAGGCCCTGGAAGGTGTTCTCGCGCAGTACCGGATTGCTGGAGCGCATGGATTCCCCCTTTCGTGTGTTCGCGCGGTGTGCGCCGACCGCCATCCTAGCGCGCGGCAAGGTTTCGCGGGCGCGGCCGGTCCAGTTCCGGCAGGAACACCGTGATCAGCCCCATCAGCGGCAGGAACGCGCACAGCCGGTAGACGTACTCGATGCCGTGCGCGTCGGCGAGCTGGCCAAGTACCGCGGCGCCGATGCCACCCATGCCGAAGGCGAAGCCGAAGAACAGGCCCGACACCATGCCCACGCGCCCGGGCAGGAGCTCCTGCGCGTAGACCAGGATGGCCGAGAAGGCCGAGGACAGCACCAGGCCGATCACCACGCTCAGCACGCCGGTCCAGAACAGGCTGGCATGCGGCAGCAGCAGCGAGAACGGGGCCACGCCAAGGATCGAGATCCAGATCACCGACTTGCGCCCGATCCGGTCGCCGACCGGGCCGCCGATCAGCGAGCCGGCCGCCACCGCGAACAGGAACACGAACAGATGCGTCTGCGCGCTCTGCACGGACACACCGAAGCGGTGGATCAGGTAGAAGGTGTAGTAGCTGGACAGGCTGGCCAGGTAGAAGTACTTGGAGAAGATCAGCAGGCCAAGGATCAGCAGCGACAGCACCACGCGGTTGCGCGAAGGCGTTGACCGCGCATGGTGCCGGCGCACGCCATTGCGGGTGGCATGGTGGGTGCGGTACCAGGCGCTCACCTTCAGCAGCACCGCGATCGCCAGCAGCGCCGCCAGCGAGAACCAGGCCACGCTGCCGCGCCCGTGCGGCACGATGATCCACGCCGCCAGCAGCGGCCCCAGCGAGGTGCCGGTGTTGCCGCCGACCTGGAACAGCGACTGCGCAAGCCCGTGCCGGCCGCCCGAAGCCATCCGCGCCACCCGCGAGGATTCGGGGTGGAACACGGACGAGCCCGTGCCCACCAGCGCGGCGGCCACCAGCAGCACGGCGAAATTCGGGGCCGTGGCCAGCAGCAACAGGCCGCACAGGGTGAACCCCATGCCCATGGGCAGCGAGTAAGGCATCGGCCGCCGGTCGGTCGCCACGCCGACAAGGGGCTGCAGCAGCGAGGCGGTGAGCTGGTAGGTCAGCGTGATCAGTCCGATCTGGCCGAAGCTCAGCGCGAAGCCGCTCTTCAGGATCGGGTAGATCGCCACGATCAACGACTGGATCATGTCGTTGAGCAGGTGCGAGAAGCTGATGGCGCCCAGCACGGCAAAAGCCGTGCGCGGCTCCGCGGGCAAGGCGGCGACGACGGGTTCGGCGCGGGTTTGCATGGGTGGGGGTCCGGAGCGGGCACGGCACTGCGGGCCGCGGCGCGCACTCTAGAGCCTGGAGCGGGCGTTCGTATACGGGGCACGGTCGATTTTCGGGCAGCCGCCCGTCGGAAAAAAGACCACCGTCGCGCTGCTCCATCGGAGCACGCCTGCGAAGGGTCGGAAGCTACCGCCGCCGCCCGAACTCCTCGGCGACGCGGCTGGCCCGCAGGCGCGCCACGCGGATGGTTGCCGCCAGACGGGTGCCCAGGCCATGGCCGCGCCTGGACTTGCCTTTGCGCGACGGCCTCACGGTGGGCGGGCGCGCGCCGCCACGCCGGCGCACCGATGCACGCATCGCGGGCAGCACACCCCGGGTCATGCCGTCACCCGGCGACGGACATGTCCCTTCGCACTCCGGCGCGCAGTATTTGAGGCACCACGCGCGTTCCGCGCCGGCGCGCCGACGCGCCTCGAAACACTCTTTCCGGACATGCGATTCCCCCGCTGGCTGACGTCCCATGCTGCTCACCGGACCGTGAAACGGCGGGCAAGGCCTCGTTAGAAGCGCGCCGGCGTGATCGGAGGGACAGGGACCCCCGATTGACCACCTGCAGGGCCGACCGGATGATGGCGTGATGCATCTCCTGCGACGCCTCCTGCTGTGCGTGCTGATGGCCGCCGTTCCCGCGCTCCATGCGCAGGACTCGCCTGCCGGCACCGCACCCCCGGCACCCCCTGCGAAGGTGCTCGACGACCTGCGCGACCAGCTCGATACGATCAAGTCCGCACTCAAGGACAAGCCGGACGACCGGACGCTGGCCGATCTGCGCACCACCGCGCTGTCGGTACAGGGCAAGGCCGAACAGCTTGCCGCCACGCTGGCGCCGCAGATGGGCAGCCTGGACGCGCGGCTGGCCGTACTCGGCGCCGCACCGGCCCAGGGCGCGCCCGCCGAAGCGGCCGAGGTGGCCGCGCAGCGCCGGCAGCTGGACAAGGCCAAGGCGGCCCTGGACGCGCAGATCAAGCAGGCCCAGTTGCTGGGCGAGGAAGGCATGCAGCTGGCTGCGCAGGTGTCGGGCCGGCGCCGCGACCAGTTCCAGGCCCAGCTCGCCTCGCGCACGCCGACGCCGCTGGGCGGCGCATTCTGGGCCGAGCCGGCGCGCTCCCTGCCGGACGACCTGGCGCGCCTGAGACGACTCAGGGCACACATGGCCGACGCCTGGCACGACGCCTGGCAGCCACCCAACCGCCAGCCGCTCCTGCTCTGCCTGGGCGCGGCCCTGCTGCTGGTCGTCGCCGGAGGCCTGATGCTGGAACGCCTCCTGCGCTTCCTCGCCGCGCGCATGGTGCCTGACGGCCACCTGCGCCGCAGCGCGACGGCCTTCGGCATCGCCCTGGGCACGGTGCTGGTATTCGGACTGGCGGCGCAGCTCGTGCGGATGGGGCTGGACTGGAACGACACGCTCGACCCGACGCTGGACGAACTGGCCCTCTCGCTGGTGCGGCGCGTGAGCTTCGCGGCCTTCGTCGCGGGGCTGGGAGGGGCACTGCTCGCGGTCAGGCACCCGTCCTGGCGCCTGCCGACCCTGTCCGACGCCGCCGCGCGCCGGCTGCGTCCGTTCCCCGGTCTGCTGGCGGCCGCGACGCTGCTGCTGAGCGTGGTCGAGCGGATCAACAGCACGATCGGCGCCAGCCTCCCGGCCACCGTGGCCACGCGCGGCGTGATCGCGCTGGTGGTCAGCGGCCTGGTCGGCGCCGCGCTGCTGCGGCTGGGCCAGGCCCGACGCGCCCTGCTCGCCTCCGGCACCGCGCCGGCGCAGCGACCGTTGTGGGTCGGGCTGCTGGCCGGCGCGGCCGCGCTGGGCGTGGTGCTGAGCTGGACCGCCGTGGCAGTGGGCTACATCGCGCTGGCGTTCTTCCTGGCCACGCAGATGCTGTGGATCGGCGTACTGGTCGGCACGCTCTATCTGCTGCTGCACCTGGTGCACGACCTGATCGCCACGCTGCTCGCTCCGGACGGCCGCAGCGGGCGGCGGCTGCAGACGGCCTTCGGGCTGTCGCGGTCCGTGCTGGAGCAGGCCGCCACCGTGCTGTCCGGCATCAGCCGCGTGGTGATCCTGTTGCTGGCCGTCGGCGCGCTGCTGGCACCCTTCGGCACCGATCCGCAGGAGCTCGCCGCGCGGATGGGCCAGCGCTTCGGCAATCTCACGCTGGGGCAGCTCACGATCGATCCCGGCACGGTGTTCGAAGCGGTGGCGGTGTTCGTGCTCGGACTGGTTGCCGTGCGCGTGCTCAAGCGCTGGCTGGGCGAGCAACTGCTGCCCAAGACCACGCTCGAGCCGGGCATGCAGAACTCGGTGGTGACGTTGCTCGGCTACGTCGGCGGGGTGCTGGTATTCGCGTTGGCGCTGGCCGCGCTGAACGTGAGCCTGCAGAGCATCGCCTGGATCGCCAGCGCGCTCTCGGTAGGCATCGGCTTCGGCCTGCAGGCGATCGTGCAGAACTTCATCTCGGGCCTGATCCTGCTCGCCGAACGGCCGGTGAAGGTGGGCGACTGGGTGAGCCTGGCCGACGTCGAAGGCGACATCCGCCGGATCAACGTGCGCGCCACCGAAATCCAGATGTGGGACCGCTCCACGGTGATCGTGCCCAACTCGCAGCTGATCACCCAGAACGTCCGCAACGTGACCCTGGCCAACGCGCAGGGCCGCGTGCAGATCAAGCTGCCGATGCCGCTGGACACGAACGCCAGGCGCGTGCGCCAGATCATTCTGGACGCCTTCCTCGGGCACCCGACCATGCTCGACACGCCCGCGCCCAACGTGCAACTGGAGCACGTGGACACGCTGGGCATCCACTTCGTGGCCACCGGCTACGTCCCCAGCCCACGCGACGTCGGCGGCGTGCGCAGCGACCTGCTGCTGGCGATCCTGGAGCAGCTGCGCCGCGAGGGCGTACCGCTGATCCGCCCGCAGGACATGCGCATCCATCGCCTGCCCGATTCGGGCGAGACGGGCTGAGCGACGGCGACGGCGATCATGGCATTCCATCAGCGCCTGCCCGCCCCGCCGCTGGATGCCGTGGTCGAGAAGCTTTGGGACTGGGACATGCCGCCCGCCGCACATTTCTACGAGCGCGTCCTGCCGCAGCCAGGCGCGCAGCTCATCATCAATCTGTACGAAGACCAGACGCGCGTCTACACGGACGACGCCGAGCGCCGCTGCCTCGCATCCGCGGGCAGCGTGCTCGGCGGCCCGCAGCTATGCAGCCAGATCATCGACACCGCCGAGCAGATCCGCGTGATGGGCGCGGTATTCCGGCCCGGCGGCGCCGGCGCGCTGACCGGCGAGGACATGAGCGCGATGGCCGGCAGCGACGTCGATCTGGCCGACCTGTTCGGCAGCCACGCCCGCGCCCTGCGCCAGCGCCTGCTGGAGACGCCGACGGCGCAGGCGCGGCTGGCGTTGCTGGAACGGTGGCTGCAGCAGCGCATGCGCGCGCCGGGAGTGGACTCCTGCGTCGCCCATGCCCTCGCCTGGCTGGAACGGACGCCGCAGGCGGTACGCATCGGCCACCTGCTGCGCGAGAACGGGGTCTCCGAGCGGCGGCTGGCGCGCATGTTCCGCCGACAGGTCGGCTACGGTCCCAAGCAGTACGCGCGGCTGCTGCGCTTTCGCGCCGTGGTGGCCCAGGTGCACGCACTCGACCGCGTCGACTGGGCGGGCGTGGCCGCCGATGGCGGCTACTGCGACCAGGCCCACCTGGCCCATGAGTTCCGCCGCTTCGCCGGCGTCACGCCCGGCGCCTTCATGACCCGGCGCGGGCCCTACCCCAACCACGTGGCGCTCGATTGAGGGTACGGAAATCTACAAGAACCGCCTCCGTCCATCGTCCTAGATTGGCGGCTCCCGAACCGGAGGACCCTGATGAATCGAGGATCCAGCACCATCATCCCCTGCCTGCGCTATCGCGATGCCATCAAGATGATCGATTGGCTGTGCGATGCGTTCGGTTTCCAGAAACACGCGGTGTACGAAGACGACCAGGGCGGCGTGGCACACGCCCAACTGGTCTACGGCGGCGGCATGCTGATGCTCGGAAGCGTGCGCGAGGACGGCTTCGGCCGGCTGCTGGCTCAGCCCGATGCCCTGGGCGGCCGGGAGACGCAATGCGCATGCGTGACGGTTGCCGATTGTCGCGCGCACTACGAGCGCGCCAAGGCGGCCGGCGCCGAGATCGTGGACGAGTACGCGGAGAAGGATTACGGCGGGGCCGGATACGGCTGTCGCGATCCGGAAGGCCATTTGTGGTGGTTCGGCAGCTATGATCCGTGGGGAGGATAGAAAACCGACGCCACAGCAGCTCCAGCGTCATCCGGGGAGAAGGTGGTGCGACCTTCGACTTCGCTTGACCAGCTCCCTCTGCCCTCCGGGGAGAGGGTTGGGGTGAGGGGCTCGGGCTCGCCGGGAACGCTCATCGTAAGCGAGTCACAGGAGCGCACCCTGTGCGCAACCGGAAGATGGCAGTCGCACACTGGTGCGCTTCTGCAGTGGCCTGTCCGGCTCTCGAGGCAAGCCTTGTCCCCATCACCCCAGCCCTCTCCCGGTGGGGAGAGGGCGCGGCTACCGCCACAGATCCTGGAGCAATGGTCGGTCTGGCCGGCCGGGGAGAGAGAACGCGCGCGCTATGGGTTTACTGCAACGCGCTTGAGTTCCGATTGCGGCCGCGCCACGGCATACATCTCCCACGCCATCTGCTTGAGCAGGCCCTGCCGGTCCTTGCCCTGCGCGTAAAGGTCCATGTGCGTGCGGCCGGGCAGGAACCGGAAACTCGACTTCGCACCCAGGCCATCCAGCACCGCCTTGAGCTTGTGCGCGGCACCGTCGAGGTAGAACGTGTCCGCGGTGCCGACGACCAGGTGGATCTTGCCGTCCAGGTCGGGCTTGAGCTCGGGCCAGTGCGCCTTCAGGCGCCTGGCGATGTCGTAGTGCTCGCTCCAGTAGGCGACCACCGCCGGATCGACCGCGCCGGTATCGCGATCGAACATCGGCACGGGGCGCCCGTCCGCGGCGCGCGGCGAGAACACCCATTCGAACGAGGCCATCTGCCCGCCATAGGGCCCCAGCACGCGCTCCAGCCGGGCAAAGGTCCGGTAGGTGGCCAGCACCTTGCCCTTGTCGCGCACCAGCGGATACGCGGTACCGTCGGCGCGGTGGTACACGTTGGCGTGCGGCGCGTACAGGTCCACGCCGGTGAAGTCGTGGAAATCGCTCGGGTCCGGCGACGTCGACCACGTGCCGCCGAACACTTCTGGATAGCGCGTCTGCAGCCAAAGCGTGGCCCAGCCGCCGGAGGAATGGCCGGTAAGGAAGCGCCCGGAGGGACGCGCATCCATGCGGTACCTGCCTTCCAGCGAAGGGATCAGCTCGGTGGTGAGCGCCTGCCCCCAAGGACCATTGTTCACCGAGTCGGCGAACTCGTGGGTGCCGGTCGCGCTGGATTCGTCCAGTACCACCCAGATCATCGGCGGCAGCTGTTTCTCGGCCATCGCGCCGAACAGCATGGCCGCGGTGCCGGCCTGGGTATGCAGGTCACCGCCGAAGCCGTGGGTCTGGTAGACCGTCGGATACGCGGCCCGGCCAGACCGGTCGTAGCCCGGCGGCAGCACGACCCAGCCGCGCATGTGGATGGACCTCCCCCAGAACGCGCTCAGCGCGGGGCTGACGAAATCGATCTGCTGAACCTGCTCGCGTGCCTGCGCGAGATGGTTCTTCGTCGTTTCGCTCATGTAGCGCGTGGGAAGGTCCCACAGCGCCGGCGTCGGCAGGGTTTCGGTGAGCGCCAGCGTGGGCACCCCTGTGCCCGGCAGGTGCACTTCGGCCACCTTGCTCACCAGGTCGCCCCCGTTGCGCCCGTGGTAGTTGTAGTCGTGCTGGGTGTCCAGCACGGCCTGCACGAGGTAATCGCCCGGGGGCAGTTTCGAGAAAGCGGACGGGAACGCCTGGTCGTCGGCGTCCAGCAGCACGCTGCCACCGGGCGCCAGGCGCTCGACTTCGCGCGCCGCGACCGCGGTCTGTTCCGGTGCGAACGGGCTGCTGTCCACCTCGGTGATCTTGCCGTCCCTGGCTGCGGCCCGCGCCGCCTTCGCCTCGGTGGCGAACACCAGCAACCGCCCTGCCGCCGGTTTGCCTGCCGAGGCCGGCAGGCTGACCTGGAAGAACGGGTGCGTGACCTGCGGCGCCGTCTCGCGCGCACAGGCGCCGGAGGCCAGCAGGCCGGTGAAGAGCAACGCAAACGCGCCGCGGATCGGGTTCAACATGGCAAGCGCTCCCTTCGATGCAGAGAGGCCGGTCGCCCGGCCCCGTGGAAGTCAGTCTTCCGATTCCTGGTCGTCCTTCGCCACCGGCGCCAGGCGCAGGTCCTGGAAGTCGAAACTGAAGTCGGTCAGCGGCGAGATCGGTTCCATGCGTGCCTCGCGTACGTGGCCGTCCTCGTCCAGCGCGAAGGTCACGAAGGCATCGGCGTTGAGCGTGCGGTCGTCCCAGCGCACGGTGAAGGTGTCGTGCTGCCAGGGCGTCATGGTGCCGACCAGTTGCGGCGTGTGGCCGAAGCGCATGCGCAGCTTGCCGCCTTCGCGGCTGACGACGACGTCGCCGTACCACGGATCACGGTAGGTGCCCGCGTAACCGGCCAGCGGCAGCGAGGGTTTGCTTTTCCTGTCGCGCGCGGCCTCGTGCTTGGCCATGCTGTCGTCGGCCTTGGCCTGCGCCTTCTTGACCGCCTTGTCGTAGGCGGCGATCCAGTCGGTCTTCCTGTCCGGGTTGAGATACGCGTCGAGCACGCGGTAGGTGATGGCGTTGAAGGCGGCGCCGGATTCGGCGTTGGTCAGCACCACCACGCCGAGCTTGAGTTCCGGCACCAGCGTCACGCGCGAGACCATGCCCGGCCAGCCGCCGGTGTGCCACACCAGCTTCTTGCCCTGGTAGTCGGAGAGGAACCAGCTTTCGCCGTAGCCGAAGAAGTCGGGAGTCACCGCGGCCAGCTCGGGCACCTGCGCCTTGCTGATCCGGATCGGCGTGAGCATCGACCACATCTCATGCTGGCTCTTCTCGGAGAACAGCCGCTGCGGCTTGCCGTCCGCGCCGGTCGTCGGCAAAGCGCCACCGGCCAGCTGGACGTTCATCCACTTGGCCATGTCGTGCACGCTCGCATAGATGCCGCCGGCGCCCGGATCGTTGAGCCAGGCCATCGGCGGCACGGGCTTGAGATCCTTGAAGTCGGCCTTGGCGTGGCCGGTGGCCACGTCCATGCCGGGCTTGAGGTAGGTCTTGTCGATCAACGACTCGTCCATGCCTACCGGCTTGAAGATGTGGTCGCGCACGTAGTCGGCGTAGCTCTGGCCGGAGGCCTGCTCGATCACCAGCGTGGCCACCGCGAAGAGGATGTTGTCGTAGGCGTAGCCGGCGCGGAAGCTGTTCTCGATCGGCACCTTGGCCAGCCGCTCGACGACGTCCCGGGTGGTGTAGTCGGTCGGTGGCCAGTACAGCAGGTCGCCGGCGCCCAGCGACAGGCCGCTGCGGTGCGCCAGCAGGTCGCGGATGCGCATCTCGTGCGTCACGTAGGGGTCGGACATGCGGAACCATGGCAGGTGCTCGATCACCCGGTCGTCCATGGAAAGCTTGCCCTGCCCGGCCAGCTGCTGCAGTGCGGCGGCGGTGAACGCCTTGGTATTGGAGGCGATCGCGAACAGCGTGTGCGCATCGACCTTGTCGCCCTTGCCCAGTTCTCGCAGTCCGAAGCCCTGCTCCATCACCACGTGCCCGTCCTTGACGATGGCCACGGCGATGCCGGGCACGTCGAAGGTCGTGCGTGCGCTGTCCACGTAGGCCCCGAAATCGGCCAGTTGCGGCGGCAGCATCGGGCGCACGGTGTCGCCGGTGGAGACCGGCGGCGGCAGCGGCTGCTGCGCGGGCGTCTGCGCCAGCGCGCCGGTGGTGACGAACAACAGGGCACAGGCGGCCGCCAGGCGGGTGGAAAAAACAGGCTTGGTCATCGAACGGCTCCGCTTTGAGAACGCCCCACTATCGCGGCAAAACCCGTACGGCGCCAGCCTGCCGCGTCCGCCCCACCGACGGGGAGAAGGACGTTGTCCAGGGCCGCCGGGATCGACCCGCGGTTGCCCAGGCCGGTATCCACGTCTTCCGGGCGCGCCAGGTCCTGGCACCCTGCGCAGGCGCTGCCCGCCGCGCCGACTCGCCCGACCGCCCTTGCGGCAACCCGCCCCCGACCGAACCCGCGCACCTTGGCGTGGGCCATCACGCATCCTGCGGTCTGCCCGCAAATCACGCGCTCACGCGACCGACCACGGCGACATGGCAGGATGGCTGCCCGCCGCAGGAGCGTGACCATGGCACCCACCCGCACCGCATCGCCCCAGGCGTCGATCCGCGTCGGCATCGGCGGCTGGACCTTCGCGCCCTGGCGCAACAATTTCTATCCCGCCGGCCTGGTGCAGCGACGCGAACTGGAGTACGCCAGCCGCCACCTGCGTGCGATCGAGATCAACGGCACGTTCTACGGCGCGCAGAAGCCGGCCACCTACGCCAAGTGGGCGGCGGAGACACCCGCGGGCTTCGTGTTCGCGCTGAAGGCGCCGCGCTACGTAGTGGAGAGCCGGAAACTCGCCGCCGCCGGCAAGGGTATCGAGGCCTTCGTGTTTGGCGGCATCGCGGAGATGGGCGACCGGCTGGGGCCGATCAACTGGCAATTGGGCCCCTCGCGGCCGTTCGACGAAGACGACATCGCCGGCTTCCTCGATGCCCTGCCGCGCGAGCTCGACGGCCGGCCGCTGCGCCATGTACTGGAAGTGCGCCACCGCAGCTTCGCGAGCGAGCGCTATGTGGAGCTCGCCCGCTCACATGGCGTGCCCACGGTGTTCACCGACGCGACGAAGTATCCCTCGTTCGCCGACCTCACCGGCGATTTCGTCTATGCGCGTCTGATGCGCAGCGCGCCGGACGAGCCGGACGGCTATCCGTCCCCGGCACTGGATGCCTGGGCCGATCAGGCACGCGCCTGGGCACAGGGCAAGGACACTGACGGCCTGCCGCATGCCGGCGAACTGCAACCGCCCGCGTCGGCACGGGACGTGTTCATCTTCTTCATCAGCAGTGCGAAGGAGCGCAACCCGGCGGCGGCGATGGCCCTGCAGGCGCGCGTGGACGCGGCCTGACGGAGCCGCACTGAGAGGATGTTTACGGTCGTTTGCCCCTCGCGTCACGGCACATGAGGCAGGCTGGGAATCGTCGCGAAGACGACGATTCCCCCAACCGCCCAGGAGATTCGCCATGACCATCCAATCGACCGGCTACAACGCAGGCAACCCCAACCGCGCAGGCATGGGCACCGGCCCGGTGCTGGCCTCGAGCACGCTCAGCGGCGAGAACGTGCGCAACGCCGCGGGAGAGGATCTGGGCGAGATCAAGGACCTGATGATCGACACCGCCAGCGGCACCATCCAGTACGCCGTGCTGTCCTTCGGCGGCTGGCTCGGCATGGGCGACAAGCTGTTCGCGGTGCCATGGGACGCGATGCGGCTGGATACCGAGAACCACTGCCTGGTGCTGGACGTTTCCAAGGACCGCCTGAAGGATGCCCCGGGATTCGACCAGGACAACTGGCCCGATTTTGCCGATTCGACGTTCACCAACCGCATCAGCAACTACTACCACTAAGGCCCTTGTGCCTGCTTCACCCGGGGGCGTCGCATCGCGGCGCCCCCGTCGCGTGCGCTCCCGATACACTGCCTGCCCGCCACCCAGCCGCACGCCAGCCATGCAGACGCTCACCTTCCAGCTCGATCGCGATTACGTCGAGCTCAATCAGTTGCTCAAGCTCGTCGGGCTGTGCGACAGCGGCGGCGCCGGCAAGGTGCTGGTCGCCGGCGGCGAGGTCCATGTCGATGGACAGGCGGAGCTGCGCAAGACCTGCAAGATCCACGCGGGCCAGACCGTGAGCCTGGGCGACGTGGAAATCCACGTGTTCTGACGTAACCGGGCGAACGCGGCCGGCGAATCCCTTGCGAGCATGGCTGCATCCCATCCGGGCATGCATCCGTAAAGCTCCCAGCGACGTCGCTCGGAGGTATCCGCATGTCCACCCGATGGTTTTCCCTGATCCCACTGGCAGCCGCCCTGCTGGCCGGCTGCGGCGCGTCCGGAGCGGCGAGCGCCGACGGCGTGGCCCATCTGCCCGATCCGCGACTCGACCCCGCGCCAACTCGCCCCGGCGAACAGGTCGCGGTGTTCGCCGGCGGCTGTTTCTGGGGCGTCGAAGCGGTGTTCGACCACGTCCGCGGCGTGCGCGAGGCCTGGTCCGGCTACGCCGGCGGCGCGGCCGACACGGCCACTTACGCCCAGGTCAGCGACGGCGACACCGGGCACGCCGAGTCGGTCAAGGTGGTCTACGACCCGGCCAAGGTCAGCTATGGCCAGTTGCTGAAGGTGTTCTTCGCGGTCGCCCACGATCCCACCCAGCGCAATCGCCAGGGGCCGGACGTCGGCAGCCAGTACCGTTCGGCGGTGTTCTACGCCACGCCGCAGCAGCAGCGGGTCGCCCAGGCCTACATCGCCCAGCTCACCGCCGCGCACGCATTCACCGCACCGATCGCCACCCAGGTCGTGCCACTGAAGGGCTTCTATCCGGCCGAGGGCTACCACCAGAACTTCGCGGCCCTGCATCCGGACAACGCCTACATCGTCTACAACGACGCGCCCAAGGTGGCCCACCTGAAGCAGTGGCTGCCGGCGCTCTACCGCCCGCGGGAACAGAGGGTGCAGGTGCGCCTGCACTGACCGGAACCAGGCGATACCCCGCAGGACGGGCTTCCCACCGTTCATCACCAGATCCGGCGGGCTGAAACCCTCGCCACGCAGGCGCGATGGATCAGCGGACCGGGGGCACCAGCCGCAGCCTGGCCGAACCCGGGCGCTGGCCGGGGCGCAGCATGCGCTCGATCTCCTGCACTTCCAGTGCCCGCGCGTACAGGTAGCCCTGGCCTTCGGTGCAACCGGCGCGCAGCAGGAACTCATGCTGCGCCTCGGTCTCGATGCCTTCAGCAATGGCGCACAGGCCTAGCCGCTTGGACAACGCCAGCATCGCCTCGACGATGGCCGCGTCGTGCGAGCTGCCCGGCAGGCCGTCGACAAAACTCTTGTCGATCTTGAGGAACGCAATCGCCGGCAACTTGAGATAGGCCATCGAGGAGTAGCCGGTGCCGAAGTCGTCGATCGCCACGCCCACGCCCAGCGCATGCAGGGCGTTCATGGTCCGCTCCATCTCGTCGCCCAGGCGCAGGATCGCGCCTTCGGTGATTTCCAGCAGCAGGCGCTGCGGCACGACCTGCTCGGCCACCAGCCAGCGGCGCACGTCCTCGACGAAATGCGGGGCGCCGTAGGAACCGGCGGAAATATTCACCGCCACGCGGATCGGCGGCAGGCCCTCTTCGTCCCACTGGCGCATCTGCCGGGCGACGGCCTGCAATACCCATTCGTCGACGTGGCGGATCAGGCCCAGTTTCTCGGCCATCGGGATGAACTCGGCAGGCGATACCTCGCCACGCGCCGGATGGCGCCAGCGCAGCAGCGCCTCGACCGCCACCACCTTGCCATTGCGCAGGTCCACGCTCGGCTGATAGACCAGCCGGAACTCGCCGCGCGCGAGCGCCTGGCGCAGTTCCGCCGCCAGCGCGAGACGCTTGCGCGCATCGGCCTGCATCATCGGCGAGTAGAACCGGTAGGTGTTGCGTTCCTGCGTCTTGGCCGCGTACATGGCGGCGTCGGCATTGGCGATCAGCGTGACCGGATCGCCGCCGTCGAGCGGATAACCGGCGATGCCGATGCTGGCGCTCAGGGCCACCTCGTACTCGCCCACCTTCATCGGTTCGGCGAGTATGCCCAGCAGGCGCTGGGCCAGCGTACTGGCCTGCTCGCGCGAGACCAGCCTGCCGATCAGCACGGTGAACTCGTCCCCACCGATGCGCCCGGCCACGTCGTGCTCGCCCAGGTCGCGGCTGATCCGCTCGGCCACGTGCACCAGCAGGCGATCGCCGATGGCGTGGCTGTAGCTGTCGTTGACCACCTTGAAGGCGTCCAGGTCGATGAACAGCACGGCCACCGCGCCGTGCTCGCGGTCGGCGGTGCCGATGGCCAGCGAACACTGGCGCTCGAACTCGGCGCGATTGGCAAGACCGGTCAGCGGATCATGCGTGGCCAGGTACTCCAGCCTGCGCTGGTTCGCCTTGGTGGTGCTGATGTTCGTGAACACCGCCACGTAGTGCTGTACGCGGTCTTCGACGTCGCGGATCACGCTGATGCTGAGCAGTTCGGGAAAGACGCTGCCATCGGCGCGCTGGCTGTGAACCTCGCCCAGCCAGTTGCCGCCGGCTTCCAGGGCCTGCCAGATCGAAGGCGGCAACGGGGAACCGTCGGGCAGCCGCCGGGTTTCGTCGAAACGACGCCCCTGCACGTCCTGCAGCGACAGGCCGGTGATCGCCACGTGCGCGGCGTTGACCGAAAGCACCCGGCGATCCGCATCGGCCAGGATCACGCCCTCGGCGATGCTCGCCAGTGCTTCGGCGGCGATGCGCCGCTCCTGTTCCAGGCTGATCCGTTCGGAGATGTCGCGCACGATCGCCTGGCGGACCGCGCGCTCGCCCCAGTGGACCAGGCTGCTCTGCGTTTCCACCGGACGGGCCGGACCCTCGCCGCCGTGCAACATGCCCTGGGTGATGCCTTCCCCCCGCGGCTGGCCGCGCTCGAACAGCTCGGCGAAGGGCGTGCCGACCAGTTCGTGACGGCCGCGCCCGGTCCATTCGGTCGCCTTGTGGTTGGCGTCCAGGATGGCGCCGCCGCGCTCGTCGACCATCACGATGGCGTCGGCCGCGCGATCGAACAACAGCCGGTAACGCTCTTCGGTGCGGCGCATGCCCACCAGCACACGTCGCGCCATCCACAGCCACAGCAGCGTCGCCAGGCAGGTAGCACCGAAGATGGCCGAATACAGCACACGGCCCATCCAGACGGCGCCTTGCGCCACTTCCTGCGAGAAGACCTTGGCGCGCGGTTCGATGAAGTCGTTCAAGGCACGGATGCGGGCCTGCTGGCGAGCAACGCTGGTGCGGTCCATTGCGCCCCGCGCGTGAGCGGCCTCCAGCTCGTGGGCGATCGCGTCCATCTGGTCAACCTGCCGGTCGACCGACCGCCAGGCCGCAAGGGCCTCCTTCATGTAGGGGCCCGAGGCGAAATGGTCGAGCATGAAGATCACGCCCGGTACCGCCGATTGCATGGTGTTGACCTGCAGCAGCGCATGGGCGACCGCGTCGCGGTCGTAGTTGCCGGACAACACGGTGTCGCGCGTCCATCGGTCGATGCGCAGGATCTCGTAGTTGCGGCGATAGGCGGCCAGGTCGGCCGCGTCGCCGCTGGCGGCATAATCGCGCAGATCCATCACGGCCTGCTTCTGCGCCTTGGACCAGATGCTCTCGCCGTTCAGGAAACCGGCGAGAGCGACCTGGACCTTCAACGTACCCCAGGTGAAGGCGAGGATCAGCCCGATGACGGCCGCAAGCCCCCACGCCAACGGCAACAGACGCCGGGGCAGCGAGGGCAAGCGAGGCACGGCAACAGGCATTCGGTCCCCTAATCCAGTGGCTGACCCGCGCAATTCTACGGGGGATTGTTCACCTGTCGTGCGCCATCAGGCCGCCGCCTCGTTCACGGTTCCGTAATCGAGCGGCTGCGCAATGCAGCGGTCGGCCAGGATCCGCATACCGGTGTAGCTGCGTTTGACGCACTCGGTGAGATGGTCCACTTCATCGGCCGCCGGGCAGGTTCCCTTGAGGGTACACACGATGTCCAGTGCTTCCCAAGGGTGCGTGTCGTCGTAGGCGGCGTGCAACTGCAGCCAGCGCAGGCTCTGCACGCGCTTGTCCGCCGGCATGCTCCGAGCATAACTGGTGCTGTCGTAGATCAGCTGCGACCACTCGCCGGTGGCTCCCTCGACCGCATAGTTGGTGGCCACGAGGCCGGCCGCCAGGCTGTCGTGCTGGCTGACCTCCTCGCACCAGTCGGCCAGCACCTGGGTGCCCTGGGCCCGCTCGCCGTACAGGACCTCCCAGCGCGGCACGCCGGCGCCCTCGGCCCAATTCAGCCAGTGCTCGGCATGGTTCTGCTCGACGCGGATGTTGCGCACCAGCCAGCGTCGGGCCATGTTGTCGCCGGGACTGCGACCGTACTGGGTCTTGAGCAGGTTGCGCGCCATGTAGGCGGGAAAGCGCTCGATCAACGGCCAGATGCCGGCCATGAAGTCGCGGGTACCCTGTCTGCCGAGCCTCAGCTCGCGCATCCGGTCCCACAACTCGTGGCGGATCACGCTCTGTTTGGCCTCCTCGCAGGCGCCGACCATATCCTGCGCCCACTGCGGATAGCTGGAAATGTCGGCCAGCGGGCCGGTCCGTTCGAAACGGTGAGTCATTGCGTTGCTCCTCTCGGGGTTTGCTGCGCGGCATTCGATTCGGGACCCGGCAAGGGGGCCCGGTTCCCCTGGCTCGCAGTGCGCCAGGAAAAGCCATGTTTCCGCTCGGCTGTCTCACGGATGGGGAATGCGCACACGCCCTCGGGCCGTTCACACGCAAGAAGGCGCGTTGCGAAGGTCCCATGTTCGCGCCTATACGCCCGCGCTTGCGTATAGGCGACGTGCCCGGGGGGATAAGTGGCCCGAGGAGCAGCAGCCTGGCAGCCGTCAGTGGCCGCCCGCTCGGTGATGCTCTACGGCACGCTCGTGCTGGCGACCGGCTTCCTGCTCGGCCCTGTCAGTCTCGCGATCCGGTCGATGCCGGGCATCCGGCAGGTCCGGGGACCGAGCCCGGGCGCCGGTAAGCGTGGCCGCTGTTGCGGCGGACGTGATGCACCTCGGGTTGCACGGCTCGAACGCGTCCATGCCGTGCCAAGCGCCTGATGCCGCCACCGAAGCAACTCTGCACGGTCACCATGTCACGCACGCGCAGGAGCCGAGCGCGGGGATTCCGCTGCCCACGGGACAGTCGACCCACGCCGTGCCACTGCCCCTGTCCAGCGGCGCGGGTTCGCATAGACCTCGTGGCAAGGCGCTGCGGCACGGACCGGCGCGCGGCCGTGACGATCAGCCGTGCGTGCCGGCGACCACCATCCAGGACACGCCGAAGCGGTCGGCCACCATGCCGAAGCTGGAGGAAAAGAAGCTCGGAGCCAACGGTTGCTGCACCTGGCCGCCCATGGCCAGCGCGTCGAACAGCTTGCGCGCCTGCGCGTCGTCGTCGGCCGTGATGGAAAGGGACACGCCCTTGAACTCGGGCCGACCGGCGGCGAAGCCGTCCGACGCCATGATCAGGGTCTGGCCGATCTGCAGCGCGGCGTGCATGACCTTGTCTGCCGGCGGCGGCTGGCCACCCGGGCAGCCGGCATCGCCCGGCGGTGCGTCGGAGTAACGCATCAAGGTGACTACCTTCGCGCCGAGCGCGTCGCGGTAGAACGCGATCGCCTCTTCGCAACGGCCATCGAAAAACAGGTAGGGCTGCACGTGCATGGGTGCTTCCTCGTCGGGAAGGAGTGGGCTTGCACTCCTCCGACGCGCGGGCGAAGCGGATTTCGACACCCGCCGTGAGTCCTCGCCTCCAGGGAAGGAGGACCGCTACCGCGATCCCGGCACAACTTCCGGCGTCCCGGTGAGCTGGCAGGCCAGCGCGTACAGCACGCGCAGGTCCTGCGCGTCCAGCGTGTCGCCGTCCATGCCGCGGAAATGGTGATGGAAGGAGCGCACCGCGGCCGCACGGTCGTCCAGCGGATAGCCGACCAGCGCCAGCGCCATCCAGGGATCGAAGCCCGGCGGCGGATCGACCAGCGGGCCTTGCGGCCACAGCCCGTAGCCGGCTTCGGCCAGGCGTTGCCAGGGAAACAGCGGACCGGGATCGTCCTTGCGACCGGGCGCGAGGTCCTCGTGGCCGATGATCTGCGTCGGCGGGATGCGCAGGCGCGTGGTGAGGTCGGCCAGCAGCCGCAGCAGGCTGTCGATCTGCGCGGGCGCGAACGGCGAGTGGCCATTGTTGTCCAGCTCGATGCCGATCGAGGCCGAGTTGAGGTCGGTGATCGTGCCCCAGCGCCCGGGACCGGCCTGCCAGGCACGCTTGCCGTCGGCGACCAGCTGGTAGATGTCCCCGCCGCTGCCGATCAGGTAATGCGCGCTCACCGGCCCGCCGCTGTTGGCGGTGCGCAGGGTGTGCAGGCTCTCCTGCACCGAGTGCTGATCGGTGAAATGGATGACGATCGCCACCGGACGGCGCTCGTCGTAGTTTGGCGATGGCACCCAGTGCGCCATCGGGTTGCGCACGGGACCGCATGCGGCCAGGAGCACGGCCAGGGGCAGGATGCGGCTGGCGCGAAACAGGGGCGCGCACATGGAGCGGACACGGGACACGGCAGTGGCCATATGGGAGGGCATCGCCCGAAGCTGCCGCAGCGGCTTGTGCCGCGTCAAGGGCGGAGGTGACCTATCCCTGACAGCCGTCCCCCTCCGGTCCGCGTGACGGCACTGGCTGCTATGGTTGCCGGCGACGCCCGGCGGACCCGGTTGCTCGCGGTCCCTCGGCCCTGCCACGCAAGGGAGCCTCAGATGCCCGCCACCACTTCGTCCATGCCGGTCCGACCGATGCTCCGCCACGCACGGCGTACCCTGCCGTTGGCCACCCTGCTTGCGTTCGGCCTGGTCACGGCCGCCCAGGCGGACGCCGGCGAGCAGGCGCGCTGGAAGCAGGAAGCCCAGGCCGTGACCATCACCCGCGACGACTGGGGCATCGCCCACGTACACGGCAGGAGGGATGCGGACGCGGTGTTCGGCATGGTCTACGCGCAGGCGGAGGACGACTTCAACCGCGTCGAGACCAACTACCTCAATGCGCTGGGCCGGCTGGCCGAGGCCGAGGGCGAGCAGGCGCTCTGGTCCGACCTGCGCCAGCAGCTCTTCATCGACCCGGTGGAGTTGAAGAAGCTCTACGCGCGCAGCCCCGACTGGCTGAAGCAGCTGATGAACGCGTGGGCCGACGGCCTCAACTATTACATGGCCACTCATCCAGACGTGCACCCGCGGGTGATCACCCACTACGAGCCGTGGATGGCGCTGAGCTTCACCGAGGGCAGCATCGGTGGCGACATCGAACGCGTCTCGCTCAAGCAGCTGCAGGCCTTCTACGGCAAGCCGCACGACGCGCCGGTGCCGGTGGCGATGGCCCAGGCGCACCCGAGCTGGGTCGAGCCGACCGGTTCGAACGGCATCGCGATCGCCCCAAGGCTCACCGCCGACGGCCACGCGCTGCTGCTGATCAACCCGCACACCTCGTTCTTCTTCCGCTCAGAGTTGCAGATGACCTCCGACGCGGGCCTGGACGCGTACGGGGCGGTGACCTGGGGCCAGTTCTTCGTCTACCAGGGGTTCAACCACCACATCGGCTGGATGCACACCTCCACGGGCGCGGACGTGGTGGACGAGTTCGCCGAAACCATCGTGCGCAAGGATGGCAAGCCGTACTACCGCTATGGCAAGGACCTGCGACCCGTCACCACGCGGGAGATCACCCTGTCCTACCGCGCGAAGGACGGCTCGATGGCCAAACGCACGTTCACCGCATACTTCACCCACCACGGCCCGATCGTGCGCGAAGCCGGCGGCAGGTGGATCGCCATGGCGCTGATGAACCGGCCGATCCCCGCGCTGGAGCAGAGCTGGCTGCGCACCAAGGCGCACGACTACGCCAGCTACATGCAGGTCGCCGAACTCAAGGCCAACTCGTCCAACAACACGCTTTTCGCCGACGACAAGGGCGAGATCGCCTACCTGCACCCGCAGTTCATCCCCAGGCGCGACGACCGCTTCGACTACACCAGGCCGGTGGACGGCTCCGACCCCGCCACCGACTGGCAGGGCCTCACGCCGCTGGACCAGGCACCGCACGTGGTCGATCCTGCCAACGGCTGGGTCTACAACACCAACAACTGGCCCTACTCCGCCGCCGGCAAGGACAGCCCGAAGAAGGCCGACTTCCCGCGCTACATGGACACCTTCGGCGAGAACCCGCGCGGCCTGCACGCCATTCGCGTGCTCACCGGGAAGGACGGCTTCACCCGCGCCTCGCTGATCACCGCCGCGTTCGATTCCTACCTGCCCGCCTTCGCGCGGCAGATCCCCATCCTGGTCGCCGACTACGACGCGCTGCCGGCCAGCGATCCGCTGAAGAAGAAGCTCGCCGGTCCGATCGCCCTGTTGCGCCACTGGGACTATCGCTGGGGTATCGCCTCGATGCCGACGTCGCTGGCGGTGTTCTGGGGCGACACGCTGTGGGACGAAGTGAGCAAGGCCGACACCGCCGAAGGCCTGTCGATCTACGACGCGATGGCCGAGAAGGCCGGCTCGAAGGCGCGCCTGGCCGCCTTGGTGGAGGCGGTCGACCGGCTGGAGAAGGACTTCGGCCACTGGGGCGTGTCCTGGGGCGAGATCAACCGCTTCCAGCGCATCAACGGCGACCTGGTGCAGCCCTTCGACGACAGCAAGCCGAGCATCCCGGTGCCCTTCACCTCCTCGCGCTGGGGTTCGCTGGCCTCCTTCGGCGCGCACCGCTGGCCAGGTACGAAGCGCTACTACGGCACCAGCGGCAACAGCTTCGTTGCGGTGGTGGAGTTCGGGCCGAAGGTGAGCGCGCGGGCGATCACCGCCGGCGGCGAGAGCGGGCATCCGCAGTCGCCGCACTTCAACGACGAGGCCGAGCGCTACACCACCGGCAACCTGCGCGAGGTGTACTACTGGCCCGAGCAGCTGAAGGGCCATACCGAACAGGTGTATCACCCGGGCGAGGGCAGGCACGTGCTCTGACAACACGACCGCAGGCACGCACCAGTGCGCGGCGGTACGCCAGGCCTTGCCCGGCGGTCGCGCACAGGGTGCGCTCCTACCGATCCTGCCGTTGAGATCGTGACCGGCGGGCTCCATCTGAAGCCGGTACAGACGCTGGAATCGCCATGACCTCGCCCATTCCGCTTCGCATCGACTTCGTCTCGGACGTGTCCTGCCCCTGGTGTGCCGTCGGCCTCGCGTCGCTGGAGCGGGCCCTCCAGCGCCTCGAAGGCACCGTGCAGGCGGACATCCACCTGCAGCCATTCGAGCTCAACCCGCAGCTTCCGGCCGAAGGCGAGGACGCTACCGAGCACCTGATGCGCAAGTACGGCATCGACATCGGCCAGGTGGAAGCCAACCGCGCGGTGATCCGCGAGCGGGCGGCGTCGGTGGGCTTCGCGTTCAACATGCGCGTGGGCAGCCGCGTCTACAACACTTTTGACGCGCACCGCCTGTTGCATTGGGCGGAGCTCGAGGGCCGCCACCTGGCGCTGAAGAAGGCACTGCTGCGCGCCTATTTCACCGACGGCGAGGACGTGGCTTCGCACGCGGTGCTGGCGCGCCTGGCCGGCGAGGCGGGGCTGGACGGCGACGAGGCGCGGCGTGTGCTCGAAACCGGTGCTTACGCCGGCGAAGTGCGCTCGCAGGAGCGGTTGTTCCAGCAACGCGGCATCCGTTCGGTGCCGGCGACCATCGTCAACGGGATGCACCTGATTCCCGGCGGGCAGCCGCCAGAGGTGTTCGAACAGGCCTTGCGCGAGATCGCCGCGTCGGCGAACCACTGACTGCAAGCCGATGGACGTCGGCCTGGTGGGCGGCCGCGTCGTGGCGAGACCAGGATCCAGGGCATTTCTTTTTGCGTATAAGGCTCCCGAAAGGACCGTTCCGCCCGCTGCGCGGCGCGCCCTTCATCTCCGCCGGCGCACGCTGGCGTCTCGTCGCCTGCCGGATCCCTGCCATGCGCCTGCATCCGTCCGCACTGTTCAGTCCCCTGGTCGCCCTGTTGTTGGCCGCCTGCACCGCCGGCGGTGACATCACCCGTCCGATCCCCACCCGGTGGGTGCCCGCCACGCAACCGCCGCACCGGCTGGTCGTGATGCTGCCCGGGCGGGGCGACGACCTGCAGTCGCTGGGCAGGCGCGGCATCGTGCAGACGATCCATGAGTACTGGCCGGACGCCGATGTGGTCCTGACCGGCCTCACCATGCCCTTCTACCGCGAAGGCCGCGCAGCCGAGCGCCTGCACGATGAGGTACTGGCCGCGGCCCGCGCGCGGCACTACGACCAGGTCTGGCTGGCGGGCATCTCGCTGGGGGGCATGGGCGCGCTGCTGTACGACCGGGCCTACCCGGGCGAGATCGACGGCATGCTGCTGATCTCGCCCTACCTGGGCGACAAGGCCATCTACCGCGAAATCCAGGCTTCCGGTGGACTGGATCACTGGCAACCCGGGCCCGTGCAGCCCCTCAGCGAGGCGAACTACCAGCGCGAGCTGTGGCGCTACATCCAGCGCTGGTCGAACGATCCCGGGCGCACGGCGTCGACATGGGTCGCCTACGGCGACAAGGAGCGCTTTCGCGACCGGGTGGCCCTGCTGGCCACACAGCTGCCATCAGGCCACGCATTCGAGCTGCCGGGGCACCATAACTGGAAGCTGTGGCAGCCGGCCGCGCGCACGCTGCTGCAGCATGCCCGGCTCGAACCGGCGCGAGCGACCGAATCGAAACAGCCCGCGGGCAACTAGCCCCGGCTGGGTATCAGCAGCCCGCGCGCCACCGCCGGGCGCGCCAGCCCGCGCTCGAGCCAGGCCGGGACGTTCGACAATTCGTCGAAGTGGACCAGGTCACGCGCCCCGTAGAAGTCGATCAGGTTGTTCACCCAGCCCAGCGTGGCGATGTCGACGATGCTGTAGTCCTCGCCCATCAGCCACGGCCGCTCGTCCAGTCGCGCCTCCAGCACGCCGAGCAGGCGTCGCGATTCGTCCACGTAGCGCTTGAGCGGGCGCTTGTCCTCGTACTCGCGACCGGCGAACTTGTGGAAAAAGCCCACCTGGCCGAACATCGGCCCGATCGACGCCATCTGGAAGAACAACCATTGGATGGTTTCCCAGCGCAAGGCCGGATCAGTCGACAGGAACATGCCGGTCTTCTCGGCCAGGTAGAGCAGGATCGCGCCCGACTCGAACAAGCCGATCGGCTCGCCGCCGGGACCATCGGGATCGATGATCGCCGGGACCTTGCCGTTGGGATTGAGCGAGAGGAACTCCGGCGTCCGGCTCTCCTCCTGCATGATGTCGACCAGGTGCGGCTCGTAGGCCAGCCCGGTCTCCTCCAGCATGATCGACACCTTCACGCCGTTGGGCGTGTTGAGCGAATAGAGCTGGATGCGGTCCGGATGCCGTGCCGGCCAACGTGCAGTGATCGGAAAGGCGGACAGATCGGGCACGGTGGTTCCTCCTTGGGGCCAACCCGGCAACATGGGGGCGCCTGCGTCGAGTGCAACGGCCAGGCATGCGCCTTCGCCTGGACGGCGTGTACCTGTCGGAGGATCCTCGGGCGGCGGACTCCATTGCGCCCGTCCTTTCCCGCAACCGGCGCGGACAACGTCGTGCCGGTGGCTTCACACGGGGTATGCATCCCACCCGGAATGGTCATGTCGGGCGCGCGACGGGGGTCGCGCGCCCGGCACGGTGGAAGCAGCCGTCTGTACGCGATGTAATACGTCCCGGGGGTACGCGATGAATACCGTTTCCGAACCGTTGCTGGGCGACGAGGGCCCGGTCTCGCCCTGGTGGTTGCGCATCCTGGGCATCGTGATGGTGGTGGGTTTCGCGCTGCTGCTGATGATCACCGCGCTGGCCTACAGGAACGCACCGCCGATTCCCGACCGGGTGGTCGATCCCCAGGGAAACACGGTGTTCACCGGCCAGGACGTCCGCGACGGCCAGGCGATATTCCTGCGCTACGGGCTGATGAACAACGGCAGTATCTGGGGCCACGGCGCCTACCTCGGCCCGGACTACTCCGCCCTGGCGCTGCACTGGATGGGCCAGGACACCGCGCGCGACATCGCGCTGCGACAGTACGGCCGCCCGCCCGAGCAACTCAACGACATGGAGAAGGCGGCGCTGCAGGCGCAAACGGCGGTGGTGATGAAGACCAACCGCTACGACGCCGCCACCGGCACGCTCCGCCTGACGGCGCCCGAGGCGGCCGCCTATCATCGCCAGGTCGGCTACTGGGCGGATTACTTCACGGCCTCGGCCCGCAATGGCGGCCTCAAGCCCGATCTGATCACCGATCCGGTGGAACTGCACCAGTTCGCTGCCTTCGTCAGCTGGGCCGCGTGGGTGTCGGTCGCCACGCGACCGGGCAAGACTTATTCGTACACCAACAACTTCCCCTATGACCCCAGCGTGGGCAACGTGCCAACATCGGGGTCGATCCTGTGGAGCGCACTCAGCCTGGTGGTGCTGCTGGGCGGCATCGCCACGGTGCTGCTGATCTTCGGCCGCTTCGAGCACCTGGGGTGGGTCAGCGAGCGGCACGTCCACCCGCAAGTGTTGCCGGGCGCGGCGAGCCCGGGCCAGCGCGCGCTGGTGAAGTATTTCGTGGTGGTGGCGCTGCTGTTCCTGCTGCAGACACTGGTCGGTGGCGCGATCGCGCATTCGCGCGCGCAGCCGGGCGACTTCTACGGCTTCCCGCTCGACTCGATCCTGCCGAGCAACCTGCTGCGCACCTGGCACCTGCAGACGGCGATCTTCTGGATCGCCACCGCCTACGTGGCTGCCGCGCTGTTCCTGGGGCGCACGCTGCGTGCCGACGAGCCGCCCTCGTTCAAGCTTTGGGTGAACCTGATCTTCGGCGCGTTCGCCGTGGTGATCTTCGGCAGCCTGCTGGGCGAATGGCTGGGCATGTCGAACCTGCTGGGCGACCTGTGGTTCTGGCTGGGCAACCAGGGCTGGGAGTTCCTGGAACTCGGCAGGGTCTGGCAGGTGCTGATGATCATGGGCCTGTTCGTGTGGTTCGGCCTGCTGTGGACACTGGCGCGCCCACGCAACGTCAGCCCGCAGGCCAAGCCGCTGGCGGCCATGTTCATGGTGGCGGCGCTGGCCATCCCGGCGTTCTACATCCCCGCGCTGTTCTTTGGAGCGCACACCAACTACACGATCGTGGACACCTGGCGCTTCTGGATCATCCACCTGTGGGTGGAGGGCTTCTTCGAGCTGTTCGCCACCACCGTGGTGGCGCTGACCTTCTTCCAGCTCGGACTGACCCGGCGTAACACGGCGCTGCGGGTGATCTATCTGGATGCGATCCTGTACTTCCTCGGCGGCCTGGTGGGCACCGGCCACCACTGGTACTTCAGCGGCCAGACCCAGGTCAACCTGGCCCTGGCCGGCATGTTCTCGGTGCTGGAAGTAGTGCCGCTGACCCTGCTCACGCTGGACGCCTGGGCCTTCGTGCGCGCCACCCGCGCCGAGTGCGAGGAATGCGGCCACGCCATCAACATTCCGCACAAGTGGACCTTCTACTTCCTGATGGCCGTGGGCTTCTGGAACTTCGTCGGCGCCGGCGTGTTCGGCTTCCTGATCAACCTGCCGATCGTCAGCTACTACGAGGTCGGGACCATCCTCACGCCCAACCACGGCCACGCGGCGCTGATGGGCGTGTTCGGCATGCTGGCGATCGCGCTGATGGTGTTCGTGCTGCGCCAGGTGCTGGACGACGCGCGCTGGGCGCAGGTGGAGAAGTACGTGCGCACGTGCTTCTTCGGCAGCAACATCGGCCTGGTGCTGATGCTGGCGCTGAGCCTGTTCCCCGGCGGCATCCTGCAGGTCTGGGACGTAGTCCAGCACGGCTACTGGCATGCGCGTGGCCTGGAGTTCACCGCCAGCGCCGCTGCCCGCACGCTGGAATGGCTGCGGCTGCCTGGCGATCTGGTGTTCATCGTTTTCGGCGCGGTGCCGCTGCTGATCGCGGGAATCAAGGGCTGGCAACTGATGCGCGGGCAACCGGCCGGGACCGGCGTCACGCCCTCCCGCTAGGGTGCACCCGTGCGCGACCGCCATGCCTGCCTGTCGCAGGACTGGCGGCCCCGCGCACGGGAACTGCTCAGGCGAACTGCGGTGGCGTGGATGCCGCTTCCTGCCCGGGCATGAAGTACTCGTGCAGGTACTTTTCGCCCTCGTCGCAGAATGCGGTCACCACCGTCTTCAGTTCCGGAAAGCGCTCGCGCACGCGCTTGGCCGCGAGCAGGTGCGCGCCCGAACTCGGGCCGCACAGCAGGCCATGGCGACGTGCCAGGTGACGCATGGCATCCACCGCATCCTCGCTGGATACGCTGAGCACCTCGTTCACCAGCCCCGCATTGCGCTGGAAGATGCCGGGTACGAAGCCGTCGGAGATGCCCTCGATGGTGTGCGAGGCGATCTCCCCGCACAGGATGGTGCGCGACTCGCTCGGCTCCATCGCGAACAGGCGCACCTGCGGGTTGGCCTCGCGGAACGCCTGGCCGACGCCCACCAGCGTGCCGCCGGTGCCCACGCCCAGCACCAGTGCGTCGGGCAATCGCCCGGATGGCAACTGGGCGAGGATCTCCGGGCCGAGGATCAGGCGGTTCTCCTCCACGTTCCACTCGGACTCGAACTGGCCGGGGAAGAAGAATCCGGGCTGCCGGCCCAGTTCCCGTGCGCGCTCCAGCGCCTGGTCGACGTGGAAGTTTCCGCAGAACAGCACGTCGGCGCCGTAGGCGCGCGAGATCGCGACGCGCTCGCTGGACAGTCCCTCGGGCATCACCACCAGCATGCGGTAGCCCTTGATCGCGGCAACCATCGACAGCGCGTTGCCGGTGTTGCCGCTGGTCGCCTCGACAATGGTGTCGCCGGGTCTCAGCAGGCCTTCCTCCTCCGCCCGCTCGATCATGTACTTGGCGATGCGCGCCTTGATCGAGCCGGAGGGATTGAGGAACTCGAGTTTGGCGAAGATCCCCTCGACCTCGAGCAAGGGCGTGTCGCCCACGGCGTCGAGGATGCTGGACGAAACGCCCTGGTATCGCGTGGTCATGGTGCTCATGGGGCGTCCGGGTGCGAGTGCTGCTGCATGACGTCCAGCGCCAGCGCGGAATGGGCATAGGCCCCGCCGGCACGCATCTCGGCAGCCACCCAGATGGCCTCCATGATCTGCTCCCCGGTGGCACCCCGCCTGAGCGCCTCGGTGGTGTGGCCCTTGATGCAGTACGGGCATTGGGTGACGTGCGCCACGGCCACCGCGATCAGCTGCTTGGTCTGTGCCGCCAGCGCTCCCTCCGCGAAGACCGCGGCGCTGAACGCCTTGAAGGCCTGCAACGGCTCCGGGGCAAGTTCCCGGCGCTTGCGCGCGAGCGCGGCGGTGGACTCGGGGTAAAGCGGCTGCGTCATGTGTGATCTCCCTGGACGGGCTCGCCCGGTTCTGCAGCGCCAAGCGTCCAGCTGGGTGGGTCGCTGGCGGGAAAACTCTGTGCCAGTTCGTCGTCGATCCTGTGCTCGGCCGCCCGGCGCATGTCTGCGTTGTCGGGCGGCGGCGAGCGAAAAAGTGGCTTGTTCACGGGACCTCCTCACGGGGCGGTGCGCCACGCCATCCACGATGGTCGTTTGGGCCCGGGACGACCCGCTGGCGGCAGTGCTCCGACGGTTCCACGATGCGCCCCATGCCAGGGTCTTGCATTGATGCAGGTCAGTGCCTGCTACGCGCGATCGCTGGTCGCGCCGGCTACAAGCCCGGAGTTCAGGCGGTTCGCAATCAGCGTGCGCCGATGCGAGTCCTCGCCCCGGCGACCGCGTCCACCGGGACGGCGGCTTCCTCCCGCATCGATGCCACCGCGCGCGTCTGCCGGCGCAGGCTCTCCCAACGGATCCAGCCGGCCGCCAGCGCCATGCCGCCGAAGGTCAGCGGTCCGCCGGGCCAGGAGTGGGACTTGAAGACGTTGATCCCGAAACTTGCGATCGCCAACAGCAGCACCGGTGTCCACCCGTGGCCCGCCCGCTTGAGCGAGATCGCGCCCGCCACCGCGCCGAACGACAGCGACAGGCGACCGATCAGGCCCATCAGCGGTGCATCGGTGAACCCCCTGCCGCCGAGCACGGGGTCGAACCACAAGGCATCGATCATGTCCCGCCACGCTTCCGGATCACCGGAAGCCTGCGCACCTTTCACCAGCAGGCCGATCACCAGCCCCGCGGCGGTGTCGAAGGAGGTGAACGCCACGGCAAATACGAACATGCCCGCCTTGCACAGCCAGGCGGCCCAGTCGCTGCGATCGCGTACCAGCATGGCCACAGAGAGCGCGGCGAGGGGAAACAATGGAATCTGCGCGTAATGCACCAGCATCCAGCGCTGCACGTCCAGGTCGAACAGGTCATGCGGGTGCGGGTGGAATATCTCGAGGATCGCCAGCACCAGCGGCGCGGCGACAACCATCGCGATGGCGGACCAGGGCCGTAGCACGATCGCGCTCATGGGTTGGCCCGGCCGGGCGTGCTGGACGGTAGGCATAGAGGCCACCCTATCCCGCCACCGGTCTACGTCATGTAGCGGCGATCGGGCAACGGTCGCGCCCGGTCAGGCTATGTACTGGCGACCGGGCGCACGGAGCCGCGGCGCTGCTAAAATCACCCGGCTGCGCCATCTGGCGCGCCATCAACTTCTTGGAGGACGCATGGGATTCCTGCACGGCAAGCGTGCCCTGATCGTCGGCATCGCCAGCCAGCGCTCGATCGCCTGGGGCATTGCCAACGCGATGCATCGTGAAGGCGCGCAACTGGCCTTCACCTATCAGAATGAGCGGCTGAAGGACCGCGTCGACGAGGCGGCCAATGCGTTCGGCTCGAATATCGTGCTGCCCTGCGACGTGGCGCAGGACGCCCAGATCGACCAGATGTACGCGGAGCTGGGCAAGCACTGGGACGGTTTCGACATCCTGGTGCACTCGGTCGGCTTCGCGCCGCGCGAGGCGCTGCAGGGTCAGTTCCTGGACAACCTCACGCGCGAGAACTTCACCATCGCGCACGACATCTCAAGCTACAGCCTGGCCGCGCTGGCCAAGGCAGCGCGCCCGATGATGGCCGGCCGCGGCGGCGCCATCCTCACCCTGACCTATCTGGGTGCCGAGCGCGCGCTCAACAACTACAACGTGATGGGCCTGGCCAAGGCCAGCCTGGAAGCGAACGTGCGCTACCTGGCCTTCAACCTCGGCCCGGAAGGTACCCGCGTCAACGCGATCTCGGCCGGCCCCATCAAGACCCTGGCCGCAGCGGGTATCTCCAATTTCCGCAAGATGCTCGACCACGTGGACGAGAACGCCCCGCTGCGCCGCAGCGTGACCATCGACGAGGTCGGCAACGTGGGCGCGTTCCTGTGCTCGGACCTGGCCTCGGGCATGACCGGCGAAATCACCTACGTGGACGCTGGCTACAACATCCTGGGCATGACCGGCATCTGAGCCTGGCGACATCGCAGGAAAAGGAAGCGGCCTTTGTGGCCGCTTTTTTTTTCGCCAGCGGCACCCCGGTGATTCCTGCGGACACCGGGAAAGGCAACGACAGGCGGCTGGCGGGAGCCCCCAAAACAAGAGAGGCGACCCGGAGGCCGCCTCTCTGGCTTACCCGAACGCGAAGCCTTACATGCGTTCCTTGGCGATCTTGATCTCGGTGTTCGCCTTCAGCGCGCCGATAAAGCCTTCGGTGGCGACGTTGCCATACGCGGCCAGCATGCTCTGGCGCAGCATCTTGCGCTGCTCGGGCGTCACCTTGGACAGATCGCCGTCCTGCACCTTGTCCACCGCCAGCAGCGCGTAGGCGCCCTCGGGCAGGGCAACGGTGGCGAACTGCGGCTTGCCGTCCTTCGGATGCGGAAGCAGGAACGCCTCGTCGCGCAGCTGCTCGGGCAATCCCTGCTGCACGCGCAATGCCTCCGGCACGCTTTGCACGGCAGCGCCGACCGAGGCGGCCACGGTATCCATCGACTCACCCTTCTGCAGGCGCGCCAGCAGGCCATCGGCACGCTGCTTGGCCGCCGCGGCGATGCGTTCGTCGAGGATGTCCTTCTCGATGGCGTCACGCACGTCGGCCAGCGGCTTCACCGCCGCGGGAACATGCTTGTCGACGTGGATCACCACGGAATGGTCGTTGCCCAGGTCGATCAGGCTGGAGTTGTTGCCCTGCACCAGCACGTCGTCGGAGAACGCTGCCTTGGCGACCTTCGGATCGGCGGCGATGCCGCTCTTGTCGCCCTCGCGGGTGAACAGGCCCGTGCTCTTGACCGGCAGATCCAGCGCCTGCGCGGCAGGCTCCAGCGAGCTCGGGTTCTGATAGGTCTTGTCGGCCAGCTTCCCGGCGACGTCGTTGTACTTGCGCTCGCGCTCGGCGGCGACAGCCTCCTGCTCGAGCTGACCGCGCACTTCCTCGAACGGCTTGGCCTGTCCGCTGCGGACATCGCGCAGCCAGATCACGTGGTAGCCCTCGTCCGAAAGCACCGGCTTGGAGATCTGCCCCTTCTGCAGCGCGAACATCGCGTCGTCGAAGGCCTTGGTCGTGACGCCCTGCTCCAGCCAGCCGAGGTCGCCGCCCTGGCGCCTGGAGCCTAGATCGGCCGAGTTCTGCTGCGCCAGTTTGGCGAAATTCTCCGGCGTGGCCTCGGCGGCGATCTTCTGCGCCTTGGCAAGCGCGGCCTTCTGCTGTTCCGGAGTGGCGTTCTTGGGGACATCCACCAGGATATGCGAGACCAACCGCTGCTCCGGTTGCACGAAGCGCTGCTTCTCGTCTTCGTAGCGCTTGCGCAAGTCTTCCTCGGTCGGCGGGTTATCCGCCTTGAGGTCGGCCGCATTCACCTCGATGTAGCGGATGGCCACCTGCTCGGGCTTCATGAATTCGGCCTGGTGCTGCTTGTAGTAGGCCTGGACCTGCTCGTCGGTCACCTTGCTGTCGGTCAACGCCGGGCGCGGCAGTACCGCGTAGCGCAGGTCGCGCCGCTGCAGGCGAAGGTTGAGGAACCGCTCCACCTCGTCCTCGGTGATGATGGTGCTGGCCATGAGCGCGTCGGGGATCAGGCTGATCGCCAGCGACGAGCGCACTTCGTTCTCGAACATCGCCGGCGTCTTGCGCTGGGCAGCGAGTACGGCCTTGTAGGTCGCCGCGTCGAACCGGCCGTTGACCTGGAAGGCCCGGATCGAAGCGATGGTGTCGCGTACCGCGGCATCGGAGACGCGCAGCCCCAGGTCGTCGTTGGCCTTGAGCAGCAACTGCTGGTCGACCATGGCCTCCAGCACACGCTCCTTCATCTCCGGCTGCTCGTACACGCTCGGATCGAACTGGTCGCCCATCTGCGCGCCGGCCTGCTGGCGCAACTCGTTCATGCGGTTCTGGAAATCCTGCTGGCTGATCTCCTGCTTGCCGACCTTTGCCACGAAGGTCTCGGTCTGGGCAGTGAAGTAGCCCTCGATGCCGAAGAAGGACATGGCGAACACCGCCACGCCCAGCACGACGATGGACGGCCAGCCGTGCATCTTGTCTCTCAACGACTGCAGCATGTGTGGATTCCCGCGATTCGAAGCCTTGCAAGAGGCAAAGCATAAATGACAAGGGCGCCACGCGGGCGCCCTTGGAACTACTGGCGGAGTGGACGGGACTCGAACCCGCGACCTCCGGCGTGACAGGCCAGCATTCTAACCGACTGAACTACCACTCCGCGATTCTGGTGGGTGCTGTAGGGATCGAACCTACGACCCTCGCCTTGTAAGGGCGACGCTCTACCGCTGAGCTAAGCACCCGAAACCGAGCGAGCTAGCCGCTCAGTTTAGGGCATCCTTGAGCGTCTTGCCAGCCTTGAACGCCGGCACCTTGGAAGCCTTGATCTTGATCGTCTCGTTGGTGCGCGGGTTGCGACCGGTGCGAGCGGCGCGCTTGCGCACGGTGAACGTGCCGAAGCCGACGACCGACACATCGTCGCCCTTCTTCAGCGCCTTCTGCACCGTCTCGAAGAACGCTTCGAGGGCACGGCCGGCGTCGGCCTTGGTCAGCTCGGCCTTTTCGGCGACGGCATTGATCAGATCGGTTTTATTCATTGAGACACTCCCTTAAACGGTTTGCTGCCCGCGTGATCGGTCTGGGACGAGAAAACACCGCCCATGAAATGGCATGTCCGGTATCCCCCCGCAACCCCGCATCGCCACGCCAAATGCACGGCGCTTTGACTGCGGTGCCGCCTTTATACCAGTGCGTCGCGGCGGTCCGCAATACAAGCAATACCAACGTTTCCGAGGGGGTCGATGCCAGCCGCGACCACTTGCAAACCGTCGCTGGAACGGCTATCGCGCGAAGCCATGCGCGAGGTTCTTCGTGAACGCAAAAAAAGCCGTCCGTGAGCGGACGGCCTTGGGGAAAAAGCCTTCAGGATCAGTGTGCGCGAGTACGATTCTCAGCCGATTCCTCCGCCGCCGGCTCGACCGGGGCGTGCTCCTCGCCGGCGCTTTCGACTGCCGGCTTGGCCGGACGCAGCGGATGCTCCAGCGCAATGTCGAGCACCTCGTCGATCCAGCGCACCGCGTGGATGTCCAGCGAGGAGGTGACGTTCGCCGGGATGTCGGCGAGATCCTTCTTGTTTTCCTCCGGGATGATCACCGTGGTGATACCGCCGCGATGCGCCGCAAGCAGCTTTTCCTTGAGACCGCCGATCGGCAGCACGCGACCGCGCAGGGTGATCTCGCCAGTCATCGCCACCTCCGAACGCACCGGCACCTTGGTCAATACCGAGACCAGCGCCGTGCACATGGCGATGCCCGCGCTCGGACCGTCCTTCGGGGTGGCGCCTTCGGGTACGTGGATGTGGACGTCCAGGTTCTGGTAGAAATCCGGGTCGATGCCCAACTGGTCCGCGCGTGCGCGTACCACCGACATCGCCGCCTGGATCGATTCCTTCATGACGTCACCGAGCTGGCCGGTATGCACCAGCCGGCCCTTGCCCTGGACCACCGAGGCTTCGATGCTGAGCAGGTCGCCGCCGACCGAGGTCCAGGCCAGGCCGGTAACCAGACCGACCTCGTTTTCCTGTTCGGCGCGACCAAAGTCGAAGCGCCGCACGCCAAGGTAATGCTCGATGTTCTCCGGCGTGACGGTGACCTGGGTGACGCCCTGCTTTTTCTTCTTCGTCGTGGATGCAGCCTTCGCGGCCGGTTTGGCCTTGGCCTGCTTGACCTGGCCCAGCGTGAGCTCCTTCACGACCTTGCGGCCGATCTTCGCGATCTCGCGCTCGAGGTTGCGCACGCCCGATTCGCGCGTGTAGTAGCGCACGATGTCGCGCACGGCCTCGGGATCGATGCTGAGCTCTTCCAGCTTCAGGCCGTTGGCCTTGAGCTGCTTGGGCAACAGGTAGCGCTGGGCGATCGCGAGCTTCTCATCCTCGGTATAGCCGGGAACGCGAATGACTTCCATGCGATCCAGCAGTGGTCCCGGGATGTTGAGCGAGTTGGCCGTGGCGATCCACATTACCTCGGAGAGATCCAGGTCGACCTCCAGGTAGTGATCGTTGAAAGCGTGGTTCTGTTCGGGGTCGAGCACCTCGAGCAGCGCCGAGGAGGGGTCGCCGCGGAAATCCATCGACATCTTGTCGATCTCGTCGAGCACGAACAACGGATTGCGGGTGCCTACCTTGTTGAGGTTCTGCACGATCCGTCCGGGCATCGAACCGATGTAGGTGCGCCGGTGACCACGAATTTCGGCCTCGTCGCGCACACCGCCCAGGCTCATGCGGATGAACTTGCGGTTGGTCGCCTTGGCGATCGACTGGCCAAGCGAGGTCTTGCCCACGCCCGGCGGACCGACCAGGCACAGGATCGGCCCCTTCATGGTGTTCACGCGCTGCTGCACGGCAAGGTATTCGAGGATGCGGTCCTTGACCTTCTCCAGCCCGAAGTGATCGGCATCGAGCACTTCCTGGGCCACGGCCAGGTCCTTGCGGACCTTGGTCTTCTTCTTCCAGGGCACGCCGATGAGCCAGTCGAGATAATTGCGCACCACCGTCGCTTCGGCCGACATCGGCGACATCTGCTTGAGCTTGGAAAGCTCCTGCTTTGCCTTGGCCAGCACCGGCTTGGGCATGCCGGCGTCCTCGATCTTCCTTTGCAGGTCCTCGATCTCGTTGACGCCCTCCTCGCCCTCGCCCAGTTCCTTCTGGATCGCCTTCATCTGCTCGTTGAGGTAGTACTCGCGCTGGCTCTTCTCCATCTGCGACTTGACCCGGCCGCGAATGCGTTTCTCCACCTGCTGCAGGTCCATCTCGCCATCGACCAGCCCGATCAGCAGCTCCAGGCGCTGCCCGACGTCGGCCGTTTCGAGCACTTTCTGCTTCTCGGCCATGCGGACGGTCAGGTGCGCGGCGATCGAATCGGCCAGGCGCGAGGGATCGTCGATACCCGACAGCGTCGCGAGCACCTCGGGCGGAAGCTTGCGGCTCTGCTTGACCAATTGCTCGAACAGCGAGACCAGCGTGCGCGAGATCACGTCCAGCTCGCGCTCCTTGGCGCTGTAGACCGGTTCGATCACGCGCGAACGGGCCATCAGCATGCCGGTCTCGCTGCGGTATTCCTCGACCGACACGCGCGCCTGGCCCTCGACCAGCACCTTGACGGTGCCATCGGGCAGCTTGAGCAACTGCAGCACGCCGGCGAGGGTGCCGATCTCATGCAGGTCGTCGGACGTGGGGTCGTCGATATCGGGGCTCTTTTGCGCCACCAGCAGGATCTGCCGCTCCCCTTCCATCGCGTGCTCGAGCGCGCGCATCGACTTGTCGCGTCCGACGAAAAGCGGAATGACCATGTGGGGGTAGACCACCACGTCGCGCAGCGGCAGCACGGGAAGTGCGTCGAGCGTGGCGCCGGTAGCGGTAACGGAGGCGTGTTTTGCCATCGAATAATCCCCGAGGTTTGTAAGGTTTACCTCGACACTGCGCCGAGGCCTCCAGCAGGTCAAGTGGAGTCGACCTGCGCCGCCGTCAAGTCACACACGACCGTTCCGATGGCTGCCCACGGTGGCTTGCAGTTTCCACGCCAAGGCTACGCAAGGCTCGCCCTTCCTGGTGAGAACCACGGCGCAATGCGTCCTGCGATGGCGCATTCGAAGCAGGCGCCTGCGTGCCTGCCGCCAAAAACAAGCGGCCCCGGCAATGGCCGGGGCCGCTGTTTTTTGACGCTTCGTGTCGATCAGGCGGCGTCGCCACCCTCACCTGCAACGCGTTGCTGTTGCAGGTTGCCGCGATAGATCAGATAGGGCTCGGCCTGCCCCTCGATCACCGCGTCGTCGACCACCACCTTGCTGACGTGTTCCAGCGAGGGAAGCTCGTACATGGTGTCCAGAAGCACCTGCTCCAGGATGGTGCGCAGGCCGCGGGCGCCGGTCTTGCGCTTGAGCGCCTTCTTGGCGATCGCCTGCAGGGCTTCCGGGCGGAACTCGAGCTCCACGCCTTCCATCTCGAACAGACGGCGGAACTGCTTGGTTACCGCGTTCTTCGGTTCGGTAAGGATCTTCACCAGCGCCGGCTCGTCGAGCTCGTCCAGCGTCGCCACGACCGGCAGACGGCCGACGAACTCCGGGATCAGGCCAAACTTGACCAGATCCGACGGCTCGACTTCCGCCAATACCTTGCCCAGGTTCTCGGTCCGCTCCTTGGAGCGGACCTCGGCCGAGAAACCGATGCCGGTGGTTTCGGAACGCTGCTGGATCACCTTCTCCAGACCCGCGAACGCGCCGCCGCAGATGAACAGGATGTTCTTGGTGTCCACCTGCAGGAACTCCTGCTGTGGATGCTTGCGCCCGCCCTGCGGCGGCACCGAGGCGAGCGTGCCCTCGATCAGCTTGAGCAGCGCCTGCTGCACGCCCTCGCCCGAGACGTCGCGGGTGATCGACGGGTTCTCGCTCTTGCGCGAGATCTTGTCGATCTCGTCGATATAGACGATGCCGGACTGCGCCTTGTCGACGTCGTAGTCGCACTTCTGCAGGAGCTTCTGGATGATGTTCTCGACATCCTCGCCCACGTAGCCCGCTTCGGTCAGCGTGGTGGCATCGGCGATGGTGAACGGTACGTTGAGCAGGCGCGCCAGCGTCTCGGCCAGCAGCGTCTTGCCCGAACCGGTCGGACCGATCAGGAGGATGTTGGACTTGCCGAGCTCGACCTCGTCGCTCTTCTGGCGCGATTCCATGCGCTTGTAGTGGTTGTACACGGCGACCGCCAGCGCCTTCTTGGCGCGGGTCTGGCCGACCACGTACTGGTCGAGGGTTTCCATGATCTCGCGGGGCTTGGGCAGATGGCTGCGTCCGGAGGCGGCCTTCTCCTCGAGCTCCTCGCGGATGATGTCGTTGCACAGCTCTACGCACTCGTCGCAGATGAACACGGACGGACCCGCGATCAGCTTGCGCACTTCGTGCTGGCTCTTGCCGCAGAAAGAGCAGTAGAGAATCTTGCCGCTGTCGTTGGAACGGCCCTGCCGCTCGTCGCTCATATCAGGTCCTGCCGTATTTCGGTTGCGTCGCGAGAATAGCATATGGCCCCGCGTCAGCCAGCGCCGACGCGGGGCCGTTTCCGTGAAGTGGATCGGCCGGGATCAGTGGGGCCGGCGTCAGGCCGACTTGACGGTTTCGACGCCGCGGCGGTCGAGCACCTGGTCGATCAGGCCATATTCCTTGGCCTCGACCGGGTTCATGAACCGGTCGCGCTCCATGTCCCGCTCGATCTTTTCCAGCGGCTGGCCGGTGTGGTCGACGTAGAGCTGGTTCAGCCGCTGGCGGATGTAGAGGATTTCGCGTGCCTGGATCTCGATGTCGGTGGCCTGGCCCTGCGCACCGCCGGAGGGCTGGTGGATCATGATGCGAGAGTTGGGCAACGAGAAACGCTTGCCCTTGGCACCGGCCATCAGGAGCAAAGAACCGGCGCTGCACGCCTGGCCGATGCACATGGTGCTGACGTCGGGCTTGATGAATTGCATGGTGTCGTAGATCGCCAGCCCCGCAGTGACCGCACCGCCCGGGCTGTTGATGTACAGGTGGATGTCCTTGTCGGGGTTCTCGGACTCCAGGAACAGCATCTGCGCGATCAGCACGTTGGCGACCTGGTCGTTGACCTCGCCCACCAGGAAGATCACCCGCTCCTTCAGCAGACGCGAGTAGATGTCGTAGGAGCGTTCGCCGCGAGCGGTCTGCTCGACGACGATCGGCACCAGGTTGAGGTTCTGGATCGGGGCCATGGCCATGCGTGCGTGTTCTCCGGAAGAGGCCCGCTCGGGCGGGCCTGATAATGGTGCCTGGCAGTGTCGCTCAGGCGCCGGCCGGGCGCATCACCTCGTCGAAGGCCAGGTGCTTTTCGGTGGTCTTGCCGTGCTCGGCCACCCACTCTGCCACCTGGTCTTCCATCACGCGGTTCTGCAGCCCAGACATCAATTGGGGGTCGGAGTTGTAGAGTTCAACGACCTTCTCCGGCTCTTCGTAGGTCGAGGCGATGGCGGCCAGTTGCTCGGCCACCCGCTTGCGGTCGATCTTGAGCTCCTGCTTGCGGGCGATCTCGCCCATCAGGAGGCCGGCAATGACACGCTTGCGAGCCATCGGCATGGCTGCCTCGATCAGCTGCTGCGGCGGCTGCTGGCCCCGCGGCACGCTGCCGGCGGCGAGGTTGCGCGCCTCGGACTGGATCATCAGGTTGGGTACTTCCAGCTCACCGTGCGCATCGGCCAGCTTTTCGGCGACCTCGGCCTTCAGGCGGCCCATCAGGGTGGCCTTGAGCTCGCGCTCGAGGTTGGCACGCACTTCCTTGCGGAAATTGTCCAGGTTGCCGTCGGCGATGCCGAACAGCTTGGCGAATTCCTCGTTCACCTCGGGCAGCTGCGGCGCCTGCACCTTGATGATCTTGAAGCTGACCTGGGCGGTCTTGCCGGCCAGCTGCGGATTGCCGAAGTCTTCCGGAAACGCGATCCCGGTCTCGAACTCGTCACCCGCCGTGCGGCCCGTGAGCGCCGTGTCCAGCGCCTTGAACAGCGTGCCCGAACCCAGCACGCTGCCGGCGCGTTCCAGGCCTTCGGCCGGGAACCGGTAGTCGCCCGCGGTGGCGGCGTATTCGAACATCACGAAGTCGCCCTCGGCCGAGGCGCGCTCGACCGGGTCGAAGCTGCGACGCTGCAGGCGCAGGGTTTCGATCATCTTCTCGATGTCGGCCTCGGTCACCTCGGCGACAGGACGGTTGATCTCGAGCGCCGCGACGTCGATCTCGGGGAACTCCGGCATCACCTCGAAGGTGGCGGTGTAGGCGATCTCGCCGTTCTCGGGCTTGCCCGTGGTGTCGATCGAGGGATTGGCGACCGGGCGCAGATTCTCCTTCTCGAAGGCCTCGCGCAGGGTGCTGCCGATCAGGTCGGACAGCACTTCGCCGCGCACCTGCGAGCCGAAGCGCTGCTGGATCACGGTTGCCGGCACCTTGCCCGGGCGGAAGCCCTTCAGGCGCACTGTGCGCCCCATCTCCGCGATGCGCGCGCTGACCTGCGACTCCAACTGGTCCGCCGGGAACCGCACCGTGAGCTTGCGCTCGAGCTTGCCGACGTTCTCAACCGAAAACTGCATGACGACTCCTGGTGACTCTCGTGATGGGCCGGCGTGCGGGCCGGCCTTGCAGAAACTGATAAGGGAATGGTGCGAAAGGAGGGACTCGAACCCTCACGGGGGCTACCCGCCAGAACCTAAATCTGGTGCGTCTACCAGTTCCGCCACTTTCGCATCGCGCCCGCGGAGGGAAGCGGCGGAATCCAGAAGGAATTCGGCCCAAGCACCCCGCCCGCTAAGTCGATGATTCCCTTGCGCCAAAGCAGGGCATTTTACGGTTGCGCGGCAGGACAGCACAAGCATGAGGAGACCTCGGCCGGCACGCCCGGCCTCTGCCCCCCTGCTCCGGCCAGGAACGGCCCGGGACGCGGGGGACGATAGCTTGCCGAAAGATGCATCGAAGCGGGGAACAGGAGATTGTTTCCCGCGAGCCGCGGCTTCACGCCGTCCCGATGCCAGGAAAAAAGGTGCGTAAAAAAACAGGCGCCCGGTTTCCCGAGCGCCTGTCCGTATTGGTGGGCCGTGTAGGATTCGAACCTACGACCAATTGATTAAGAGTCAACTGCTCTACCAGCTGAGCTAACGGCCCGTCTTACTGATTTTAATGGGGTGAGCGATGGGATTCGAACCCACGACATCCGGAATCACAATCCGGGACTCTAACCAGCTGAGCTACGCCCACCATAAAACAATGAATCTGGCGCGCCCGACAGGAATCGAACCTGCAACCGTCGGCTTAGAAGGCCGATGCTCTATCCGGTTGAGCTACAGGCGCATGTTCGAAGCATAACGCCTGCTGGTCGGGGCAGAGGGATTCGAACCCCCGACATCCAGCTCCCAAAGCTGGCGCTCTACCAGACTGAGCTATACCCCGTAGCAGATCCGTGGAACGCGTTTCGCGTTCCGGAGCCCTCGAATGCTACGGGCGACGCTTCACCTCGTCAATCCGTATCCAGCGCACCGGAGATCCTTTCCGGTCCCACCCGCGCCCTCGGCGCCGATGGACAAGTCATGTTGCGAACGACATGACCTGCAGTAAAAGTGGCGCGCCCGGAGAGATTCGAACTCCCGACCACCAAGTTCGTAGCCTGGTACTCTATCCAACTGAGCTACGGGCGCGCGGTGAAACTGGTTTGCCGTGGCACCCGTCGCGAAGCGATGGGTGCCGAAGCAAGAAGCGGAATTATTCAGATTGCACGCCGCTGCGTCAACACCTTTTTCAAAAAATCTTCGCCTTTTCTGCTGCGGAGATTTCGGTTCCGTTACCGCCACCCGCACATTTGGACATCCAAACGGAACGAAGCCGCGCTTGCCCGTGCCCTCCCCGCCATGCAGGGAAGAAAATGCTGCTTCAGCCATGCGGCTGCGTTGCGGGATCACCAAGCTTGGGCGAACCGGCATCGCCGCGCGGCGGCAGATTCGGCGGCACCGGACCGCCCGAGGACGGCTTGGACCAATCGGCCGGCTCACCCGGCTCCCGACCGGCCATGATGTCGTCGATCTGGCGTGCGTCGATGGTTTCGTATTGCAGCAACGCATCGGCCATCACGTGGAGCTTGTCCAGGTTGTCGGTCAGCAGCCGCTTGCTGCGCGCATAGGCGCGATCAAGGATCTCGCGCACCACTTCATCGATGCGCCGGGCAGTCTCGTTGGACACGTTCTTGTGCTGCGTCACGGAGCGGCCCAGGAACACTTCGTCCTCGTCTTCGCCGTAGGTGACCGGCCCAAGCTCGTCCGAAAGGCCCCACTTGGTGACCATGTTGCGCGCCATCTTGGTGGCTCGCTCGATGTCGTTGGACGCTCCGGTGGTGACCTTGTCTGCACCGAAGATCAGCTCTTCGGCGACACGGCCGCCGTAGAGCGAGCAGAGTTGCGATTCGATCGCCACGCGGTTGATCGAATACTTGTCCGCCTCCGGCAGGTACATGGTCACGCCAAGCGCGCGACCACGCGGGATGATGGTGACCTTGTAGACAGGGTCGTGTTCGGGCACCAGGCGGCCGACGATGGCGTGTCCGGCCTCGTGGAAGGCGGTCAGGCGCTTCTCGTCCTCGCTCATGGCCATCGAGCGGCGCTCGGTGCCCATCAGGATCTTGTCGCGTGCCTTGTCCAGGTGGCTCATGCGCACTTCGCGCGCATTCTCGCGCGCGGCGAACAGCGCCGCCTCGTTGACCAGGTTGGCGAGGTCCGCGCCGGAGAAGCCCGGCGTGCCGCGTGCGATCACCATCGGGTTGACGTCGCTGGCGGTCGGCACCTTGCGCAGGTGCACCTTGAGGATCTGTTCGCGACCCTTCACGTCCGGCAGCCCGACCACCACCTGGCGATCGAAGCGGCCCGGGCGCAGCAGCGCCGGATCGAGCACGTCGGGGCGGTTGGTCGCGGCAATGACGATGATGCCTTCGGTACCTTCGAAGCCATCCATCTCGACCAGCAACTGGTTGAGGGTCTGCTCACGCTCGTCGTGGCCACCGCCCAGGCCCGCGCCGCGATGGCGGCCGACCGCGTCGATCTCGTCGATGAAGATGATGCACGGAGCATGCTTCTTGGCCTGCTCGAACATGTCGCGCACGCGGCTGGCGCCGACGCCGACGAACATTTCCACGAAGTCCGAGCCGGAGATCGAGAAGAACGGGACCTTGGCCTCGCCGGCAATAGCCTTGGCGAGCAAGGTCTTGCCGGTACCCGGCGGACCGACCATCAGCACGCCGCGCGGAATCTTGCCGCCCAGCTTCTGGAACTTGCCCGGGTCGCGCAGGAACTCGACCAGCTCGCCGACCTCCTCCTTGGCCTCGTCGCAGCCGGCGACATCACTGAAGTTCACCTTGACCTGGTCCTCGCCCTGCAGCTTGGCGCGCGAGCGGCCGAAGCTCATCGCACCGCGGCCACCGGCACCGGCCTGCATCTGCCGCATGAACCAGATGAACACGCCCACGATCAGGATGATCGGCAGCCAGTTGACCAGCAGGCCCAGCAGCGAGAAGCCGTTGTTGGAGGGCTCCTGGCTCACCACCACGTTCTTGTCCTGCATCTGCTTGACCACCCCGTTGGTGGAAAAGCCGAGCACGGGCGCGACGGTGCGGAAGGCACTGCCGTCCTTCAGCTTGCCGGTGATGGTGGCCGGGTTGTCGGCGCTGATCGTGGCGCTGGCGACGTTGCCGCTTTCCACGCTCTGCACGAAGCTCGAGTACGGCAGGTCGGAAGAGGAGCCGCCGCGGGGGTTGAAGCTCTGGAACACGGTCAGCAGGACCACCGCGATGATCAGCCAGAGCAACAGGTTTTTCGCCATTTCGTTCATGCGCGGTTCTCGTCCGTTTGCCCGCCGCCGTCCTTCTTGCCGGTGGCGAGCGCATACACCTCTCGCGAACGCGCGCGGGAGGCCTTGGGTTTACGCATGGTTACGCGCGCAAACTGCGCGCGCAAGTTGCGCAGGTAGTCATCGAAGCCGGCGCCCTGGAACAGTTTTATCAGGAAGGCACCGCCCGGCTTGAGCCATTGCCGGGAGAAATCCAGCGCCAGTTCGGCCAGATCCATTGCACGGATCTGGTCGGCCAGCGCCACACCACTCATATTGGGGGCCATGTCGGACAGTACAAGATCGACGCTCTGGCCGCCCAGACGCTCCTCCAGCAGGCGCACCACGGCCTCCTCGCGGAAGTCACCCTGGATGAAATCGACCCCTGCGATGCCCTGCATCGGCAGGATGTCCAGCGCGATCACCGCGCCACTGTCGCCCAGTCGCTGGCGCACCAGCTGCGACCAGCCGCCGGGTGCCGCGCCCAGGTCGACCACGCGCATACCCGGCTTGAGCAGGCGGTCGCGCTCGATCAGCTCCTCCAGCTTGAATACCGCGCGCGAGCGCAATCCTTCGGCTTGCGCCTTCTTCACGTAGACGTCGTCGAAGTGCTCACGGAGCCACCGGGAGCTGCTTTTGCTGCGGGACATGCGGCAGGGGCACCGATGGGGAGGGACACCCGCATGATACCCTTTACCGCCCCCCGACCGCGAACCGTGGACGCTTCCCGCATGCCGATCTCTCCTTCCCAGCGCCGCTACCTGCGCAGCCTCGCCCACGACCTGCACCCGGTAATCCTGCTCGGTGCCAAGGGCGCGACGCCCGCCGTGGTCAAGGAGCTGGACCTGGCGCTGAGCCACCATGAGCTGGTCAAGGTCAAGCTTTCGGGCGGGGACAAGGAGGAGCGCGAGGCGCAGATCGGCTATCTCACCGAGGGCACCGGCGCCGAGAGCGTGCAGCAGATCGGCCACACCTTCACCCTGTTCCGCCGCAACGAGGACGAGCCCAAGCTCGCCCTGCCCCGCTGATGGACCTTTCGCTCGAACGCCCCGAGGGTTACCTGTTCATCCGTCGTGTCGGCGAGCGATCGATCACGGTGGTGGACCGGGAGCTGACGGCGAGTTTCCTGCTGGCGCCGGACCGGGTCGTCGAGGCTTGGCCGGTCGACGACGTGGCGGCCCTGGACGGCGATGCCGGCGAGGCCGTGCGCGCGCTGGAACCTGAAGTGGTGCTGCTGGGCACCGGCAGCCGGCAGCGATTCCCGTCGGCCGCCTTCATGGCCGGCTTCCTGCGCCTGGGGATCGGCATCGAGGTGATGGACAACGCCGCCGCGGCGCGTACCTACGACCTTCTGGCCGGCGAAGGACGGCGCGTCGTTGCCGCCTTCATCCTGCCGCTGGCCGTGCCGGAACGTTGAATCCGCCCGCCACTCAGCGCGCCGGCAGGTAGTCCAGCGGATCCACGGGATTGCCGTCGCGCCGGATCTGGAACTGGAGCTCGTTCCGCGCGGAACCGGTCGACCCCATCTCCGCGATCAACTGGCCCGCGCTGACCCGCTGCCCTTCCTTCACCAGCCGCTTGCGGTTGTGGCCATACGCGGACAGGAAGTCGTCGTTGTGCTTGATGATGACCAGCTCGCCGTAACCGACCAGCCCGTTGCCGCTGTACACGACCACGCCGTCGGCGGCCGCACGCACCGGGTCGCCGGCATCGCCGGCCAGTTCGATACCGGGTATGGCGTCGCCGCCCTGGAACTTCTTGATGAGCGCGCCGTCGGCGGGCCAGCGCCAGTCGATGCCGCTGGCGGTACGGGTGGCTCCCTTCGGCGCGGGCACGGCAGGCGATGCAGGCGGGGCGGCCACGGGAGCGGTCGCAACCGTGCCCGGCGCCGGATGCGACGTTACGGGAGCGACCGGCTTGAACACCGGCGCCGCCGGACGCGCGGAAGCGACCGGTCGCCGTGCGCCTGCAGGACGAACCTCACCGGGCGAAAGCCGAAGCACCTGCCCCGGCCAGATCGTGTAGGGCGGCGCGATACCGTTCCACGACGCCAGGGCGCGGAAATCCAGGCCGTGGCGGAAGGCGATCGAGTAGAGCGTATCCCCGCGCATCACGCGGTAACTGCCCGAGGCTGCCCGCGCGGGAGGAGCGGCCGACGGGCGCGAGGTTGTGCCGCCGCGACTTGGCTGGACCACCACCGACCGCCCACAGGCGACAAGGAAAAGCGCGGCCATGCATGCCACCGCGAAACGCATCCATTTCTTCATGCCGACCAGCATACCCAGCCGACACGCCGATTTCACGGAAGGACCTGCGCCGCTCACCGCAGCCAGATCCACCACGCCAGCAGCAGCGCCAGCACGATGATGGCGATCCAGCCGATGCGCTCGATGTGCTTGTGCAGCAACCGCTCGGCACGTTCGCCGAACAGGCGGATCAGCAGCGCCAGCAGCCAAACGCGCTTGCCGCGGCCCACTGCCATGCAGATCAGGAATGGGATCACCGGCACGCCCACGATGCCCGACGCCCAGGTGACGAACTTCATCGGCACCACCGGCTGCAAGGCGGCCAGCGTCAGCACCAGCAGCAACCCCAGCCAATGCTGGTTCATCTGCGCACGCAGGCTGGCCACACCCTGTTCGATCGGTTCGAGCAGGTGCAGCGATGCCAGTAGCGGCTGCAATGCCTGGAACGCCCAATGGCCCAATGCATAGCCCACCAGCGAGCCAAGCAGCGAGAACAGCAGGCTCAGGTTGGCATAGAAGAACGCCTTCTGCCGCTTGCCCAGCATCATCGGCGCCAGCATCACCTCCGGCATGATCGGGAAGATGAAGGCTTCCACGAAGCTCAACCCGCAGAGGTAATACACGGCCCGCGGATCGCGCGCCCAGGTCAGTGCACGCGAGTAGAGCGTTCCAAACAGGCGCATCTAGTGGGCTCCTTGTCGCCGAAGGGGTGGCATCAACCGATGCCGCCGAGCAGCGGCACGAAGCTCACCGGACCGAGTTCTTCCTGGACGAAATCGCCCTGCCCGTTGCCGCGGATGCGCAACAGCATCTGGCTGCTGGGCGAACCGACCGGCGCGACCAGCACGCCGTCGGGCGAGAGCTGTTCGAGCACCTGGCTGGGGATCGCATCGCCCGCAGCGGTAAGGATGATCGCGTCGAACGGCGCCTGGTCGGGCCAGCCCAGCTTGCCGTCGTCGTGGCGCGAACGCACGTTGTCCAGGCCCAGCTGGCGGAAGCGCCGGCGCGCCTGGCGCAGCAGCTCCTCGATGCGCTCGACCGTGAAGACCTGGCCGACCAGCGCTGACAGCACCACCGCCTGGTAGCCCGAGCCGGTGCCGATCTCCAGTACCTTCTGCGGGACGCCGCCGTTGAAGTGTTCCAGCAGCGCCTCGGTCATCCGCGCGACGACCCAAGGCTGCGAGATGGTCTGGCCATGGCCGATCGGCAGCGCGGTGTTCTCGTAGGCGCGCGAGTGCAGCGCCTGATCGATGAAGTGGTGGCGCGGCGTGTTGCGGATCACCTCGACCACGCGCGGGTCGCGGATGCCGCTCTCCTTGAGCGTCGCAGCCAGCCGGTCGCGCGCGCGCTGCGAGGTCATCCCCTCGCCCTTGAACGCCGACGGCGGCAGCGGATGGATGTTCATCGTCATCGTGTCAGGCCGCCCTCTCGTCCATCGCGTCGGTCATCGCCTGCATCCAGCCGCTGATCTTCTCCAGCGCCTGGTAGCGGGTGAGGTCGACGAGGATCGGCGTGACCGAGACGTAGCCGCGGCGCACCGCGTCGAAGTCGGTGCCGGGGCCATCGTCCTCGGCGCCGCCGGATGGTCCGATCCACCAGATCGGCTTGCCACGAGGATCGGTCTGGGCGATGCACGGCGCCGAGCGGTGCCGCTTGCCCAGCCGGGTGACCTCGAAGCCCTGGATCTCGTGCCAGGGGCGGTCCGGTACGTTGACGTTGAGGATCGTGTCGGCTGGCAGCGGATCGACCAGCAGTCGGCGCATCAGGATCAATACGGCCTGCGCGGCGGAGTCGTAGTGTTCGCCCTTGTGGTCGCGGCTGGCCAGCGACACCGCGATCGCCGGCAGTCCGAGGAAGCGCCCCTCCATCGCCGCCGACACCGTGCCCGAATAGATCACGTCGTCGCCGAGGTTGGCCGAGTTGTTGATACCCGACACCACGATGTCCGGCTCGTGATCGAGCAGCCCGGCCAGCGCCAGGTGCACGCAATCGGTCGGCGTGCCGGCCACGCGGTAGCGTCCGTCATCCATCTTCAGCGCGCGGATCGGTGCATCCAGGGTGAGCGAATTGCTGGCGCCCGAACGGTCGCGATCAGGCGCCACCACCGTGACCTGGCCTACCGCCGCCAGAGAGTCGGCCAATACGCGGATGCCGGGGGCGTCCACTCCGTCGTCGTTGCTTACCAGGACTCGCATGATGTTCCGTACAGATGCTCGAGCGCAGCCCCGAAGGCGCGCTCCGAATCCTTTGAAGTCTACCGGACCGGCCCACCTCTTTCACGGTCGGGGGACCGATTCCCTGCCCCGGTGGAGAGGATCGTGCGAGCGGCGGGCTTGGGGAAAACAGCCACCGGCTCCCTTGCTAGCATGACTGCATGAAGAAGCGCCGCAGCCCCACCGAGCCTGACGAAGACGACATCCGACTGTTCCGTGATGCGATCGGCCCGGTGCGCGAGATCCGCGCCGACACCCGACCGCCGCCCGCACCACGACCGGAACCACGCGCACACATGCTCGAAGCGGACGAAGCGGCCGTGCCTGGCGAACTTCTCGAGTTCGCCTTCGACCCCGCGCTGATGGAGATCGGCGAGGAACTGAGTTACCTGCGCGACGGCTACCCGCCCCGCCTGCTGCGCCAGCTCAAGCGTGGCCAGTTCAGCATCCAGGACGAACTGGACCTGCACCACATGAACGCCGCCGCCGCCCAGGCCAGCATCGCCAGCTTCCTGGCCGAAGCGCGCCAGCACGGCCTGCGCTGCGTGCGCATCGTGCACGGCAAGGGCCTGCGCTCCAAGGCCGCCGGCCCGGTTCTGAAGGTGCTCACCGACCGCCTGCTGCGCCGGCGTGACGACGTGATCGCCTTCGCCTCGGCCAAGCCCGCCCAGGGCGGCACCGGCGCCGTCGTCGTCCTGCTCAGAAACGCCTGATCTCCCCGGAAGGCACCGTGTGCGCGACCAGGGGCCCCAGGTCGAGCACAGGTGCGCTCCTGCGCTGCGCCCGCTATCCGTCAGGCTTGCGCCAGTTCGCGCACCACCACCGTCGCGTAGGCACCGGCGGGCAATTCGAAAGCCAGCTCCAGGGAGTCCTCGCCCAGCCAGCGCCAGGTGGGCTGGCGCGGCAGCAAACGCAAGGGGCGGCGCTCCTGGTCCATGCGGGCCGCTGCCAGGCCCTCGGCCAGATCGATGTCGCGCGCAGCGACCTCGCGCTCCAGTGCGCCGGCCGCGGCGGTCGTCGGCGGCTCGCCCTGCCCCCAGAGCGGACCGGAGGGGTGGATGTCTCCCTTCGCCAGGCGCTCGGCGAGGATGGCACCGAACGCCTCCGGCCCGAACCATGAGCGCGATCCGGCGAGCGACCAGATCTCGCCCTCGAGCGGAGAATCCCAAGCACCCTGCTCGACCCGCGCGGCGAGCACGCCATTGAAGATGTGCGAGCGGGCGGCCGACAGCAGGAAGCTGCGCTTGTCGCGATCGACCCGGCGTCCGGCGAACATGGCACGTGCCTGCGCCACGTTGCCGCCCTCGCGGCCGAACCGCTGTTCGCCGAAGTAGTTGGGGACACCGCGCGCGGCAATGGCCGCCAATACCCGCTCGGCCTCTGCGCGATCGCCCTGCACCTCGCGCAGCACCAGCAGGAAGCGGTTGCCGCGCAGGGCGCCGCGCTTGAGCTTGCGGTTGTGCCGGGTGGCGGCAAGCACCTTCACCTCCGCATGAGGGAAGGCCGACCAGTCCGGGTCCGGCTTGCCCGCCAGCTGGACGGTGAAGGCCTGCCGGGTCACCGCGTGGCGGTCCTTCAGGCCCGCGTACCCCACGGCCACCGGCGGCACGCCGGCGAACCGGGCCAGCTCGCGCGCCACCCAGTCGGTGTTGGCGCCACGCTTCTCCACCCACAGCAGCGCATGCTCGCCCGAGCCCTCGGCGTCGTAGCCGAGGATTTCCTCGACGATGAAGTCCTCCGGCGTGGTGCGCAGGCGCGCGGTGAGCGGCGGGGTGCCGTGGGCGTAAGGGAGTTCGTGCACTGCGGTCCTTGGTCGATGGTTCGCCGGGCTTCTGCAGGAGCCCGCTTGCGGGCGATGCACTGGCATCGATGCGGCAAGAGCATCGCCCGCAAGCGGGCTCCTACAGAACCCGGGCTACATGAGGAAAAGCGAGGCGAGGCCCAGGAAGATGAAGAACCCGCCGCTGTCGGTCATCGCCGTGATCAATACGCTCGATCCGAGCGCAGGATCGCGGCCGAACTTCATCATCAGCATGGGTATGCCCACTCCTGCGAAGGCAGCCAGCAGCAGGTTGAGTGTCATCGCCGCGGTCATCACCAGGCCGAGCGCGATGTTCTCGTACAGCAGCCAGGCCACGATGCCGATCACGCCGCCCCAGATCAGGCCGTTGAACAGCGATACGGCAAGCTCCTTGCGCCACAGCCGCCGCGCGCTGTCGGGCGTGATCTGGTTGAGCGCCAACGCACGCACGATCATGGTGATGGTCTGGTTGCCGGAGTTGCCGCCGATGCCGGCCACGATCGGCATCAACGCAGCCAGCGCCACCAGCTTCTCGATCGCGCCCTCGAACAGGCCGATCACGCGCGAGGCGATGAAAGCGGTCACCAGGTTGATCGCCAGCCATGACCAGCGGTTGCGCAAGGATGCCCACACCGAGGCGAAGATGTCCTCCTCCTCGCGCAGGCCGGCGCGATTGAGCGCCTCGCTCTCGCTCTCTTCGCGGATCACGTCGACCATCGCGTCGACCGTGATGCGGCCGATCAGCCGCCCGCCATCGTCGACCACCGGGGCGGTCACCAGGTCGTAGCGCTCGAACGCCTGCGCCACCTCGTAGGCATCGTCGGCCGGGTGGAAGGTGTTGACGTCCGGCGCCATCACTTCGCTGACCATCTTCTCGGGCGGATTGACCAGCAGCCAGTGCAGCGGCAGCACGCCGGTGAGCAGGTTGTCCTGGTTGATCACGAACAGCTTGTCGGTCTGCGCGGGCAGCTCCTCGAACCGGCGCAGGTAGCGCAGCACGGTCTCCAGGCTCACGTCCTCGCGGATCGTGACCATCTCGAAGTCCATCAGCGAGCCGATCTGGTCCTCATCCCATGACAGCGCCGACTGCACCCGCTCGCGCTGCTGCGCGTCGAGGCTGGCCATCAGCTCGGGCAGAACCTCGGTCGGCAGATCCTCGACGAGGTCGGCCAGTTCGTCGGCGTCCAGGGGCTCGACCGCGGCGAGGATCTCGCGCTGGTCCATGTCCGCGATCAGCGATTCGCGCACCGCGTCGGACACTTCCAGCAGGATTTCGCCGTCGCGGTCGGCCTTCACCCGCTGCCAGACGGCCAGGCGCTCGTCCAGCGGGAGCGCCTCCAGCACGAACGCGATGTCGGCCGGATGCAGTTCGTCGAGCAGTTGCTGCAACTGTGCCTGGTCGTCGGGCGTGGGCGTCTCGGCCAGCCGCGCCAGCAGTGCCGTAATGGCTTCCAGCTGCTCCGGCAGCCGGTTTGCACCGCGGGTCTCGGCCTCGCTCACGCGCGCTCCAGCAGCACGCAGGCCTGCGCCGCGATGCCCTCGCCCCGGCCGGTGAAGCCAAGCCTTTCGGTAGTGGTGGCCTTGATGCTGATCCGGGCGACCTCGCAGGCAAGGTCTTCGGCCAGGTTCGCGCGCATCGCCCCGGTATGCGGCCCGACCTTGGGCCCTTCGCAGATCACCGTGACGTCCGCATTGCCAAGCGCGTAGCCGTGCTGCGACATCAGGAGCCCGGCATGGCGCAGGAACTGCCGGCTGTCGGCACCGCGCCAGCGCGCGTCCGACGGCGGAAAGTGCGTGCCGATGTCGCCGACCGCAAGCGCGCCGAAGATGGCGTCGCACAATGCGTGGATGACCACATCGCCGTTGGAATGCGCGACCACGCCGCGGTGGTGGGGCACGCGCACGCCGCCGAGTACGACGAAGTCGCCCTCGCCGAATGCGTGTACGTCGAATCCCTGGCCTATGCGCATCACGTCGTCCTCGTCAGCAGGAACTCGGCCAGCGCGAAATCCGCGGCCGTGGTTACCTTGATGTTGTCTTCCGCGCCCTCCACCAGCCGCGGTGCGTGGCCTGCGCGTTCCATCGCCATGGCCTCGTCGCTCACGATCACGCCGTCGCGGACTGCCGCCTCGATCGCTGCCACAAGCTGCCCACGTCGGAACATCTGTGGCGTGAAGGCGCGCCAGCGCTGCTCGCGCGGCTCGGTGAGGATGCTGCATCCGCGCTCGTCGGCGCGCTTGAGGGTGTCCCTCAGCGGCGCACCGAGCAGGCCGCCCTCGCCCACGGAGGCCACTTCGACCAGGCGTTCGATGTCGGCGGCGCGAACGCAGGGGCGCGCCGCGTCATGCACCAGCACGAACTCGCCCTCGCCGACCCCGCCCGGCAGCGCGCGCAGGCCGGCCAGTACCGAGTCGGCACGCTCGCCGCCTCCGGTCGTGGTGAGAACGGGCTTGCCAGCCAGGTGGTCGAGACCCGGCCAGCGCTCGTCATCGGCCGCCAGCGCCACCATCAGACCGGCGATGCGCGGATGCCCGGCCAGCCTTTCCAGCGTATGCAGGATCAATGCACGCCCGGCCAGCGGCAGGTACTGCTTGGGGCAGTCGCCGCCGACCCGCGTGCCGCGTCCGGCGGCCGGTATCACGCACCACAGCGGGGTCATGTCACTGCCCGCCGCCGTCGCTGGCCGCCGGCGCACTGGCGCTGCCGGCCGGTCGCTCGACCACCTGGTAGAAGGTCTCGCCGGGCTTGATCAGGCCCAGCTCCGCACGGGCGCGCGCTTCGACCGCCTGCTCGCCGTGCTTGAGGTCGCTGACGTCGGCCGCCAGCGCCTGGTTGCGCTGGAGCAGCTTGTCGTTCTCGCCCTTCTGCTTCTGCACCGACGTGCGCAGCGCCCGCACTTCATGCATGCCGCCGCTGCCGGTCCACAGCTTGAGCTGCAGACCGATCAGGATCACGAAGAGGATCAGGGCGACCCAGCGCAGCATGGACAATGCGACCTGTCAGCGTCAGCCCGGCAAGCGGGCAAGGTTGGGGAACGCGTCGCGACCGGCGTAACGGGCGGCACTGCCCAGTTGCTCCTCGATGCGCAACAGCTGGTTGTACTTGGCCACCCGATCGGTGCGGCAAAGCGAGCCGGTCTTGATCTGGGTCGCGGTCGTCGCCACGGCGATATCGGAGATGGTCGTGTCCTCGGTTTCGCCCGAGCGATGGGAAACCACGGCGGCATACTTCGCCGCATCGGCCATCGCGATCGCTTCCAGCGTCTCGGACAGCGTGCCGATCTGGTTGACCTTGATCAGGATGGCGTTGGCGATGTGCTTCTCGATGCCCTCGCGGAAGATCGACGGGTTGGTGACGAACAGGTCGTCGCCCACCAGCTGCACTTCCTTGCCGACCCTGTCGGTGAGCAGCTTCCAGCCGTCCCAGTCGCCCTCGGCCATGCCGTCCTCGATGGTGACGATCGGGTACTGCCTGGCCCAGGCGGCCAGCAGGTCCACGAACTCCTCCGGGGCATAGGCCTTGCCCTCGCCTTCCAGCTCGTACTTGCCGCTCTTGAAGAACTCGGAACTGGCCACGTCCAGGCCCAGCAGGATCTCGCTGCCGACCTTGTAGCCGGCCTTGCCGACTGCCTCCAGAATGGTGTCCAGCGCCTCGATGTTGGAGCGGAGGTCCGGCGCGAAGCCGCCCTCGTCGCCAACGGCGGTGTTGAGGCCCTTGCCCTTCAACACGCTCTTGAGCGCGTGGAAGATCTCGGCACCCGCACGCAGCGCCTCGGCGAAATTCGGCACGCCGACCGGCAGGATCATGAACTCCTGCACGTCGACGTTGTTGTCGGCGTGCGCACCACCGTTGACGATGTTCATCATCGGCACCGGCAGGCTGCCCGGCTTGCCGTGCGAGAGGTACTTCCACAACGGTTCGCCGCGGGAGGCGGCCACCGCGTGCGCCGCCGCCATGGACACGCCCAGCAGCGCATTGGCGCCGAGCTTGCCCTTGTTCGGAGTGCCATCCAGCGCGATCAGCTTCGCATCCAGCCCCTTCTGGTCGGCGGCATCGAAACCCTTCAGCGCGTCCGCGATCACACCGTTGACGTTGGCGACCGCCCTGGTCACCCCCTTGCCGCCGTAGCGCGCCTTGTCGCCGTCCCGCAGTTCGACCGCCTCGCGCGAACCGGTCGAGGCGCCGCTGGGCACCGCGGCCCGGCCAAACGCGCCGCCGGCCAGGGTGACTTCGGCTTCCAGCGTGGGGTTGCCGCGCGAGTCGAGGATTTCACGGGCGTGGATGCGGGTGATCGTCGTGGTCATGGTGGTCCGTCATCAAAAGGTGGAAGGGTTACCGTAGGAGCCCGCTTGCGGGCGATGCTCTTCTCTTCCCGCCGGAGGGCATCGCCCGCGAGCGGGCTCCTGCAAGGGGGCCGAGCTTATAGCGCTTGTTCCAGGAAGCCGTGGCGCTTGGTCACGGCGTCCAGCTCCATCAGTGTTTCGAGCAGCGCTTCCATCCTGTCCAGCGGCCATGCGTTGGGGCCGTCGGAGAGCGCCTTGCCCGGGTCCGGATGCGTCTCGGCGAACAGGCCGGCCACGCCGACCGCCACCGCCGCGCGCGCCAGCACCGGCACGAATTCGCGCTGGCCACCGGAACTCGCGCCCTGCCCGCCAGGCAGCTGTACCGAGTGCGTCGCATCGAACACCACCGGGCATCCGGTCTCGCGCATCACGCTCAGCGAGCGCATGTCCGAAACCAGGTTGTTGTAACCGAAACTCGCGCCGCGCTCGCACACCATGATGTCGTCGTTGCCCACGGCCTTGGCCTTGGCGACCACGTGCTTCATGTCCCAGGGCGCCAGGAACTGGCCCTTCTTGATGTTCACCGGCTTGCCGGCGCGGGCCACGTTCTGGATGAAGTCGGTCTGCCGGCACAGGAACGCTGGCGTCTGCAGCACGTCGACCACCGCCGCGACCTCGTTCATCGGCGTGTACTCGTGCACGTCGGTAAGCAAGGGCACGCCGATCTGGCGCTTGACCTCGGCCAGCACGCGCAGGCCTTCTTCCAGGCCCGGGCCGCGGAAGCTCTGGCCGGAGGAGCGGTTGGCCTTGTCGAAGCTGGACTTGAAGATGAAGTTCACGCCGAGCCGGCCGGTGATCTCCTTCAGCCTGCCGGCGACATCCACCTGCAACTGTTCGGATTCGACCACGCAGGGGCCGGCAATCAGGAACAGGGGTTGGTCGAGGCCGACTTCGAAACCGCAAAGCTTCATGGAATCTTTCCTGTAGGGCCCGCCTGTGGCGAGCTGCAAAACCCTTCGCGGGGAGGACGCCCCCGGGAATCAGGCGTCACCGGGAGATCAGGCCCTCGCCTGCGCGCCGGCCAGCTTCTCCCCTTCGCGCATCGCCTTGTACTCGCGCGCCGCCTCGACGAAGCCGATGAACAGCGGGTGCCCGTCGCGCGGCGTGGAGGTGAACTCCGGATGTGCCTGGCAGGCCAGGAACCACGGATGTTTCTGCTGCGGCAGCTCGACGATCTCGACCAGCAGGTCGTCCATCGACTTGCCGGACACCACCAGGCCCAGATCCTCGAAGTCCTGGCGGTAGCGGTTGTTGAACTCGTAGCGGTGGCGATGGCGCTCGCGCACCACCTCCTGGCCGTACATCTGCCGCGCCAGCGTGCCGGCCTTCAGGCGCGCCTCCTGCGAGCCCAGGCGCATGGTGCCGCCCAGGTCCGAGTGCTCGCTGCGCTGCTCGGTCTCGCCGGTGGCCGTGGTCCACTCGGTGATCAGCGCGATCACCGGGTTGGCGGTGTTGCGGTCATTCTCGCTGGAATCGGCGTCCTTCAGACCCGCCACGTTGCGGGCGAAGTCCACCACCGCCGCGTGCATGCCGTAGCAGATGCCGAAATAAGGCACGCCGTTCTCGCGGGCGTACCTGGCCGAAAGCACCTTGCCCTCGAAGCCGCGCTTGCCGAAGCCGCCCGGCACCAGGATCGCGTCGGCCTTGCCGAGCACCTTCTGCGCGCCCTCGGCCTCGACCTGTTCGGAATCGATCCAGTCCAGGTTGACGCGGGTCTGCTGCTTGATGCCGCCGTGGCGCAGCGCCTCGCCGAGCGACTTGTAGGCGTCCTTGTGCTCGACGTACTTGCCCACGATCGCGATGGTGACCTCGTCCTTCGGATGCTCGACCGCCTCGACGGTACGGCGCCAGCTGGACAGGTCCGCCGGCTTGGCGTCCAGCCCAAGGCGCTTGACCACGATGTCGTCCAGGCCCTGGCCGTGCAGCCACAGCGGAGTCTTGTAGATCACGTCCACGTCCACCGCGCTGATGACCGCGTTTTCCGGCACGTTGGTGAACAGCGCGATCTTGCGCCGCTCGCTCTCCGGCAGCGCTTCCTCGCAGCGGCACAGCAGGATGTCCGGCTGGATGCCGATCGAGCGCAGTTCCTTCACCGAGTGCTGGGTGGGCTTGGTCTTGATCTCGCCGGCGGCCTTGATGTACGGCACGAGGGTGAGATGCATGAACAGGCATTTCTCCGGCCCGTGCTCGATGCGCAACTGGCGGATCGCCTCCAGGAACGGCAGCGACTCGATGTCGCCCACGGTGCCGCCGATCTCCACCAGCGCCACGTCGAAGCCGCGGGTGGCCTCGTGCACGCAATGCTTGATCTCGTCGGTGATGTGGGGGATCACCTGCACGGTCGCGCCCAGGTAGTCGCCGCGGCGCTCCTTGCGGATCACCGACTCGTAGATCTTGCCGGTGGTGATCGAGTTCTTTCCGGTCAGCCGGGTATGGACGAAGCGCTCGTAGTGGCCCAGGTCCAGGTCGGTCTCGGCGCCGTCGTCGGTCACGTAGACCTCGCCGTGCTGGAAGGGGCTCATGGTGCCCGGATCCACATTGATATACGGATCGAGCTTCATCATGGTGACCGAAAGCCCGCGCGCCTCGAGGATGGACGCGAGCGACGCCGCCGCGATGCCCTTGCCAAGCGAGGACACCACACCGCCGGTGACGAAAATCAGGGGGGTCATGGGATGCAGCCGTGCTGGAAATCGGCATTTTAGCGGCTGACGGGTCCGGCTGCGAGGGATTCCATCGGAGCGGTTCACGCTTGGTCCCTCTCCTGCCCGGAGAGCAGACGGGTCGGGGGCCAGACATCCCCTGCACCGCCCACCCCGAACGCAGGCGCAAAGCGCCCGGATCCGAGGCTTCCGGGGCGGCCGCGGTGCTTCGGGGCCGCCGCCCCCGGCGCTGCTCCGGCGTGAACGGCTGGGGATGGAAGGCGCTAGCATGAGGGGATGACCAACCCCGTCCCCTCCCGTCTGGCCGCCCTGCGCCAGGCCATGCAGAAGCACGGCGTCGCCGCCTGCCTGGTCCCCTCGGCCGATCCGCACCTGTCCGAATACCTGCCCGCCCACTGGAGCGCCCGCGAGTGGCTGTCCTGCTTCACCGGCTCGGCCGGCACGCTGGTGGTCACCGCGAACACCGCGGACCTCTGGACCGATTCGCGCTATTTCTCCCAGGCCGAACAGCAACTGGCCGGCACGGGCGTGGCACTCAAGAAGCAGAAGATCCCGCACGCTCCCGAGCACCTGCAGTGGCTGCAGGAACACCTGAACGAGGGCGACGTGCTCGCAGTGGCCGGCGACAGCCTGTCCGTCGCCGCCCGCAAACAGGTCGAGCGTCTGCTGGGCGAGGCTGGCGCACGCGTGCGCACCGATCTGGACCTCCCCGGCGAAGTCTGGAACGGCCGACCCACCCTGCCCAGGGCGGCGGTGTTCGAGCACGCATCCGGCTACCCGGGTGCCACCCGCGCAGAAAAACTCGAACGTCTGCGCGGCAGCCTGCGCCGCCAGCAGGCCACGCATCACCTGGTCTCCAGCCTGGACGACATCGCCTGGCTCACCAACCTCCGCGGCAGCGACGTGGAGTGCAACCCGGTCTTCCTGGCCCATTTGCTGGTCCAGGCGGACGGGCCAAGCACGCTGTTCGTCGACCGCGGCAAGCTCTCCGACGCGCTCGTGACCGCGCTCAAGGCGGACGGCGTGCGGGTCGCCGAGTACGCCACCGTCACCGACGCCATGGCCGAACTGGGCAAGGACGCACGCCTGCTGCTCGACCCGGCGCGCGTGGTCTGCACGGTGGCCGATGCCATCGGTCCGGAGGCCGCCCGGGTGGAAGCGGCCAATCCGTCGACTGCCTTCAAGGCCCGCAAGACCGAAGCCGAGCTCGAACACATCCGCGAGGTGATGCGCCGCGACGGCGCCGCGCTGGTACGCGCCTTCCGGCGGCTGGAAGAGCGCCTGGCCGCCGGCATGTCCCAGACCGAACTGGACGTCGACGCGCTGCTGCGCGACGAACGCTCGGCCCAGCCCGATTTCATCGGCGAAAGCTTCGCCACCATTGCCGGCTACCAGGCCAACGGCGCCCTGCCCCACTACCGCGCCACGACCGAGGCGCACAGCACGTTGCAACGCAAGGGGCTGCTGCTGGTGGATTCGGGCGGACAGTATCTTGGCGGCACCACCGACATCACCCGCGTGCTGGCGCTGGGCGAGACCACGGCCGAGCAGCGGCGTGACGCCACGCTGGTGATGAAGGGCCTGGTCGCGCTCTCCCGCGCGCGCTTTCCCAAGGGTGCCAGCGGCCCGCAGCTCGACGCGCTGGCGCGTGCGCCGCTGTGGGCCAGTGGCCTGGACTACGGCCACGGCACCGGCCACGGCGTAGGCTACTTCCTCAACGTGCACGAAGGGCCGCACTCGATCCGCCCACCGCTGCCCAATGGCGCGCTGGTGCCGCTGGAGCCGGGCATGATCGCCTCGATCGAGCCGGGCCTGTACAAGCCGGCGCGCCACGGCATCCGCCACGAGAACCTCGCGGTGGTGGTGCAGGCGGACCAGACCGAGTTCGGCGAGTTCTACGCCTTCGAGACGCTCACGCTGTGCCCGTTCGACCGCCGCGCGCTCGAGCCCGGCCTGCTCAACCCGGAAGAGCGCGCCTGGCTGGACGACTACCACGCCACCGTGCGCGCGGCGCTGGCGCCGCTGCTGGAGGATGCGGACCTGGCATGGCTGGAGCGTCACTGCGCGCCGCTTTGACCGATCAACTCTTGTAGGAGCCCGCTTGCGGGCGATGCTGTTGGGACCACCCAGCAAAAGAGCATCGCCCGCAAGCGGGCTCCTACTGGGGCTTCGCCCGTATCGGCTTGACCGGCCGGCCCGGGCGACCCATCCTGCCGCGCTCAACTTACCGACCGACCCCACGCATGAGCAGTCGCTACAACGCCGCCGACATCGAAGTCCTCTCCGGCCTCGATCCCGTCAAACGCCGCCCGGGCATGTACACCGACACCTCGCGCCCGAACCACCTGGCGCAGGAAGTCATCGACAACTCGGTGGACGAGGCACTGGCCGGCCACGCGAAGGCGATCGAGGTGGTGCTGCACGCCGATGGCTCGGTCGAGGTCAGCGACGACGGCCGCGGCATGCCGGTGGACATCCACCCGGACGAAGGCGTGCCGGGCGTCGAGCTGATCCTCACCCGGCTGCACGCGGGCGGCAAGTTCAGCGGCAAGAACTACAACTTCTCCGGCGGCCTGCACGGCGTGGGCGTGTCGGTCGTCAACGCGCTCTCCCAGCGTGTCGAGGTGACCATCCGCCGCGACGGCAGCGAATACCGCATGGCTTTCGAGCACGGCGACCGCGTCAGCGAGCTGGAGGTCATCGGCTCGGTGCCCAAGAGAAAGACGGGCACCACGGTGCGTTTCTGGGCCGACCCCAAGTATTTCGATTCCCCAAAGATCTCGGTTCCGAAGCTCAAGCACCTGCTGCGCGCCAAGGCGGTGCTGTGCGCCGGCCTGAGCGTGAAGCTGGTCGACGAAGCCAGCGGCGAGACCAGCGAGTGGTACTACGAGGATGGCCTGCGCGACTACCTGCGCGGCGAGCTCGATGGCGCCGAGGCGATCCCGGCCGACCTGTTCGTGCACCACGTCGCCCGCGACACCGAAGGTCTGGACGTCGCTCTCACCTGGCTGCCCGAGGGCGAGCTGGTGCAGGAAAGCTACGTCAACCTGATCCCCACCGCGCAAGGCGGCACCCACGTCAATGGCCTGCGCACAGGCCTGACCAACGCCATCCGCGAGTTCTGCGACATCCGCAACCTGCTGCCGCGCGGCGTCAAGCTGGCGCCGGAAGACGTCTGGGAGCGCCTGGCTTTCGTACTCTCGGCCAAGCTGCAGGATCCGCAGTTCGCGGGCCAGACCAAGGAGCGGCTGTCCTCGCGCAATGCCGCCGCGCTGTGCGAGAGCGTGGTCCACGACGCCTTCAGCCTGTGGCTCAACCAGCACGTGGACCTGGGCGAGAAGATCGCCCAGCTCGCCATCGAGCGCGCCAGTGCGCGCCTGAAGGCGGCCAAGCAGGTCGTACGCAAGAAGATCACCCAGGGCCCCGCCCTGCCCGGCAAGCTGGCCGATTGCACCGCCACCGACCTCACCCGCACCGAGCTGTTCCTCGTGGAGGGCGATTCGGCCGGTGGCAGCGCCAAGCAGGCGCGCGACAAGGACTTCCAGGCGATCCTGCCGCTGCGCGGCAAGATCCTGAACACCTGGGAGGTCGAATCGACCTCGGTGCTGGCCTCGGAAGAAGTCCACAACCTGGCCGTGGCGATCGGCTGCGATCCGGGCAAGGACGATCTTTCCAGCCTGCGCTACGGCAAGGTCATCATCCTGGCCGACGCCGACTCGGACGGCCTGCACATCGCGACCCTGCTCTCGGCGTTGTTCCTGCGGCACTTCCCCGCGCTGGTGCGCGAGGGGCACGTGTTCGTGGCGATGCCGCCGCTGTTCCGCGTGGACGTGGGCAAGCAGGTGTTCTATTGCCTGGACGAAGCCGAAAAGCAGTCGATGCTGCAGAAGATCGAGCGCGAGAAGATGAAGGGCGCCGTCTCGGTGACCCGCTTCAAGGGCCTGGGCGAGATGAATCCGGCGCAGTTGCGCGAGTCGACCATCCATCCGGACACCCGTCGCCTGGTCCAGCTGACCGTCGACGACGACGAGGCCACCGCGAAGCTGATGGACATGCTGCTGGCCAAGAAGCGCGCCGGGGATCGCAAGAGCTGGCTCGAGGAGAAGGGCGACCTGGCCACGCTGGAGGTCTGACCCCCCGGCACGCCGCTTGTAGGGGTCCACTGGTGGGACGATGTTCCTGGCAGCGCGATCAGGCGTAGGGGCATCGCCCACAAGTGGGCTCCTACAACGGCATCGTCCCACGCGCACGCACTGCGCGCTAAGGTAGGCACGTCCAAAACGCGAGCGCCACCATGGCCCTGCCCCCGCCCATCAACCTGCAACGCTGGATCGACGAACACCGCCATCTGCTCAAGCCGCCGGTCGGCAACAAGTGCATCGTCGACGGCGACTTCATCGTCATGATCGTCGGTGGTCCCAACGCGCGCACCGACTACCACTACGACGAAGGCGCGGAGTTCTTCTACCAGCTCGAAGGCGAGATGGTGCTCAGGGTGCAGGACGAGGGTGTCGCGCGGGACATTCCGATCCGTGCGGGTGAACTGTTCTACCTGCCACCGCGTGTTCCGCATTCGCCCCAGCGCATGCCCGACTCGGTCGGACTGGTCATCGAGCGACGCCGCCTTCCCGACGAGCGGGACGGCCTGCTGTGGTTCTGCGAGCGCTGCAACCACAAGTTGTACGAGGAGTTTTTCACGCTGGGGAATATCGAGCAGGACTTCCCGCCGGTGTTCGAGCGCTTCTACCGCTCGCGCGAAGCACGCACCTGCGATGCCTGCGGCCACCTGAACCCGGCACCGGCGCGTTACGAGTCCGCCTGACCCCGCCTCCGGCACGGACCGCGCCGGGGTGGGTGCTGACGCCGCCTACGAAGCGCTGACCTGCCAGCGCCGCGCCATGCGTCGCAGCGACTCGTCCGCCTGCCGGTCCAGCGCGATCGCCCGGATCGGGCGCCAGGCCAGGTCGAGCGACTCTTCGCCGACGGCGAACAGCTCGCTGCCCGTCGCGCGCACGACAAAACGCACGTCGTAGTGCCAGTGCGCTGGCTCGTCCCCACGGGCCGGAATCAGGTGCCGATCCAGATCGAAGATCTCCGGGTCCACCACCAGGTCCCGCAGTCCCGACTCCTCTTCCGCTTCGCGCAGCGCGACGCGCGATAGGTCCCGATCACCGTCGGCATGCCCCCCCAGTTGCAACCAGCGACCGAGCTTGCGGTGATGGGTCAGCAGCACGCGCTCGCCATCCGCACTCACCAGCCACGCCGAACCGGTGAAATGGCCGGGCGCGTGCGTACGCTCGAACACCCCGGGCGCACTGGCCAGGAACGCGAGGAAGCCGTACACGTTCGGCTCGTCCGGGAAGGACGTTCCGTGGCGACGCAGGGCATCGCCGAGCTGGAAGGTCGATGTATGGGGCATGTTCGTTGGACGAGGGCAAACGGCGAATTCTAGCGACGCCCGGGCATGCCTGGTGGCGCTTGTACCCCCAGTCACGCTCGGCTAAGGTTGCCCGTCGCATCGGCTCGACGCGTGGCTAACGCAAAGGGTCGGGGAGCACGCCGTCTTTCATGGGGAACGCTAATGCTGTTTAAGCGCGTCAAGCCGCTCGACCAGATTCTCGCCACCGCCGAAAAGAAATCCCTCGTCCGCCAGCTCGGCCCGTTCCAGCTCACCATGCTCGGCATCGGCGCGATCATCGGTACCGGCATTTTCGTGCTCACCGCCGAGGCCGGCCAGAAGGCCGGACCGGGCATGATGGTTTCCTTCATCATCGCCGCCGTCGTCTGCGGGCTGGCGGCCCTGGCCTACGCGGAACTCGCCTCCATGGTGCCGGTGGCGGGCTCGGCCTACACCTACACCTACGGCGTGATGGGCGAAGGGCTCGCCTGGGTCGTGGGTTGGGCGCTGGTGCTGGAATACACCATCGCCGCGAGTACCGTGTGCGTGGGCTGGGCCGGCTACTTCAACGGATTGCTTGCCAGTCGCGGCCTCGGCTTGCCCATGTTCCTGCGCGTGGGGCCCCTGGATGGCGGCGGCTTCAACTTGTTTGCCTGCCTGATCGGCCTGGTCATCACCGGCCTGCTGGTGGTCGGCACCAGCAAGTCGGCCAAGGTCAACGCGGTGCTCGTGCTGGTCAAGGTGATCGCCCTGACCGTGTTCATCGTCATCGCGCTGCCCCGCGTGGAAGACGCGAACTTCGAGCCATTCACGCCCAACGGCTGGGGCAGCCCGATGGGCGGCATCGGCGTACTCGGCGCGGCCGCCTCGATCTTCTTCGCCTACGTGGGTTTCGACGCGATTTCGACCGCGGCCGAGGAAACCAAGAATCCCAATCGCAACATCCCGATCGGCCTGCTCGGCGCGCTTGGCGTCTGCACCATCTACTACCTGCTGGTCAGCTACGGCGCGATTGGCGCCGTGGGTGCGCAGCCGGTCGTGGCTCCGGACGGGTCGGCCATCCAGCCGGGCACGCCCGCGATGGCGGCCGCATGCCGGGCATCCGAGGCGCTGGTCTGCAGCAAGGAAGCCCTGGCCCATGCGGTTCGCCTGCTCGACCACCCGTGGTGGGGCAATTTCATTGGCGCCGCGGCCAGCCTCGCGCTGCCTTCGGTCATCCTGACGATGACCTACGGCCAGACCCGCATCTTCTTCACCATGGCACGCGACGGCCTGCTGCCGAGCTCGCTGGCGAAGATCCACCCGCGCTACCACACCCCGCACGTGATCACGCTGATCACCGGTGCCTTCGTATCGCTGTTCGGTGCGTTGTTCCCGGTGGGCGCGCTGGCGGACGTGACCAACTCCGGCACGCTGTTCGCCTTCATGATGGTCGCGCTGGGCGTGCTGATCCTCCGTGTCAAGCAACCCCAGCGCCCGCGTTCGTTCCGTACGCCGATCGCGTGGGTCGTCTGCCCGCTCGCCATCCTTGGCTGCCTGCTGCTGTTCCTCAACCTGTCCAAGATCACGATGATCGTGTTCTTCGGCTGGGCGGCGGTCGGCCTGGTGGTCTACTACCTCTACGGCTACCGCAAGAGCCACCTGGCCAACGGCACCGAGCCGGCCTGACGCCTTGCGTCGCACCCTGAGCGAAAACCTGCCGGCACGGTGAGAACCGTGCCGGTTTCATGTCCGGAATGCCCATGCTGAAGCAACTGCTCGCCCGCAAGACCAACTTCGCCGACGTGGACGAAACGCACGGTCCGGGCCTGCGCCGCACGCTGGGCCCCTGGGGACTGACTGCGCTGGGCATCGGCGCCGTGATCGGCGGCGGCATCTTCGTGATCACCGGCCAGGCGGCCGCCGAGCATGCCGGTCCGGCGGTGATCCTCGCCTTCGTCATCGCCGCGCTCTGTTGCAGCTTCACGGCGCTGTGCTACGCGGAGTTCGCCACGCTGATCCCGATGTCGGGCAGTTCGTATTCCTATGCGTACGCGACGCTGGGCGAACTGGTCGCCTGGTTCATCGGCTGGAACATGGTGCTGGAGTACGGCGTGTCGGCCTCCGCGGTCGCGGTCAGTTGGACCGGATACTTCGTCAGCCTGATGGACCACGTCGGCATCCACCTGCCGGCGGCACTCACCCACGCCCCGCTGGCCTATGAAAACGGCCACCTGGTAACCACTGGGGCGCTGTTCAACCTGCCCGCGGTAGCCATCGTGCTGGCGCTGACCTGGCTCTGCTACGTCGGCATCCGCGAATCCAGCGGCGCAAACATCGCCATGGTGCTGCTCAAGGTCGGCCTGATCGTGGTGGTGATCGTGGCCGGATGGCGCTACGTGAATCCAGAGCTGTGGCATCCGTTCATTCCGGCCAACGAAGGGCCGGAGACCTACGGCTGGTCAGGCATCATGCGAGCCTCGACCCTGGTGTTCTTCGCCTACATCGGTTTCGAGGCGACCTCGACCGCGGCGCAGGAAGCGAAGAACCCGCAGCGCGACCTGCCCATCGCCACGATCGCCTCGCTGGCCATCTGCACCGTGCTCTATGTCGGCATGGCGGCGGTCATCACCGGCCTGCTTCCGTTCAAGCTGCTGGGCACCGCCGAGCCGGTGGTCACTGCAGTCAAGGCGCATGCCGAGCTGGAATGGCTGCGCTGGCTGGTCGAGGTCGGCGCCCTGATCGGCCTGTCCTCGGTCGTGCTGGTGATGATCATCGCGCAGCCACGCATCTTCATGATCATGGGTCGCGATGGCCTGTTGCCGCCCGTCTTCGCGAAGATCCATCCGCGCTATCGCACCCCGCACATCAATACGGTCATTACCGGTCTGGGCATTGCCGCCCTGGCGGCGGTGTTTCCGCTCGACATCCTCGGCGACCTGGTGTCGATGGGCACGCTGATCGCGTTCGTCGCCGTGTGCGCCGGCGTGCTGATCCTGCGCCACACCCAGCCGGACCTGCCGCGTACCTTCCGCGTGCCGTGGGCACCGGTGACCTGCACGCTGGGCGTGCTGAGCTGCCTGACCCTGCTGTACTGGGAAAACTGGTATCAGTGGCTGATGCTGGGTATCTGGACGTTGATCGGCATGGTCATCTATTTCGCCTACGGCCGTCGGCACAGCCAGCTGCGCAAGGCTGCGGCCGCCTCTCCCTGAGCCGCCCCCGGCGCGCTGGAATCGGCCTGCCGGGCACCCGGTCACGGTCGTCCGGGGAAAGCATCCTGCCGACACGAACCCGGCCGTTGACCGACGTTTACAGGCGGACGCGGCACTTAACGAGAATATTACAGTTGGCACAGCTGCAGCCCATGAGGAATTTTTGGCTGCAACTAGCTGATAAATAAGGTTTTAACGGAAGTTTTCGGAGAAAAAATCCGACCCCGACCGCCCGAACCGCCCCCTCCAGGAGTATCATTCGTGCTCCGAGGGTTGATCACTTGGCAGTGGGCCCCGGATCGCCGCCCGGCGCGTCAGGCGGGTCAGCTCCTCAGCCTGACGCGTCTGGGCAGCATTTTTCAGACCGGCCGACCGGCCCCCTCCCACGCATGCAAGATTCGTCAACGCGCACCCTGCGCGCCGACCGCATGTGCGCTAGTTCAGGCCTTCCTGGCCGTGTGGGAAACGCACCAGCCCTTGGCGTTCACCGACTTGCCGGGGAACAGCTGGCAAGGACCGTAGGGCTTGGCGTTGGCGTCGGTGTAGAACTGGCAGTTCGCGCAGACATCGCCCGCCTTGTGCTTCGGGTTCTTCGACTTGGTGGCGTCCTCGACGTAGTCCAGCGCCTTGGCGGTCGGATCGGACTCGGCCACATGCGGCAGGTCCGCTGCGCGAGCGAAGCGCGGCAGCCCACCGACCACCGCGGCGGCCGCGGCGGTGCCGGCGGCCACCTTCAGGAAGCGGCGACGCGCTTCGACGTCTTTTTCTTGCGACATGGTTGAACCTCCGTTGTTTCAGCCACCGCGGACGCGGCGGCCTGTCGCGATGGTACGCCGCGAACGTCAATTCCACCTGACTTGCGAGAACGACTCGCATTTGCCGTTGGGAGTACGGGCCGGCGTGTTATAGTCGCGCACCGTTTGGACGTCCAAATCACCATGCAGGAACTGCCCTCCTCCGTCGACCACGCCCGCTTCGCGCTCTGCGCCGACGCCATCGCCGAGGCTGCGCGCGAACTCGCCTCGCTCGGCTGGACGCCGGCCACCAGCAGCAACTTCTCCATGCGCGTGAACGGCGAGCTCGCGGCCATCACGATCTCCGGCCGCGACAAGGGACGCCTGGGCCGCGAGGACATCATGCTGGTGGACATGGCCGGCCATGCCGTAGGTACCCGCGCCCGCCCCAGTGCCGAAACCGGGCTGCACACGCAGGTCTATCGCCGCCTGCCGCACGCACAAGTGGTGTTGCACACCCACTCGCGCACACAGAGCGTGGCCTCGCGCCTGTTCGCGCGCGACGGCGCGGTACGACTGGAAGGCTGGGAGCTGCAGAAGGCGATCACCGGCTACACCACGCACGAGAGCGTGCTGGAGATCCCGGTGTTCCCCAACACCCAGCACATGCCCGAGCTGGTCGAGCGCATCGACGCCTGGCTGGATGCCGGCAAACCGCTGCATGCCTACCTGATCGACGGCCACGGGATCTACACCTGGGGCGCCGACATGGCCGAGGCACGGCGCCATCTCGAAGCACTCGAGTTCCTGCTCGGCTGCGAACTCGACCTGAGGAGGTTGTCCGCATGAGCCGCCTGCGCATTTACGACGATGTCCAACCGTCCACGCCGGTTTCCGTCCACACCGACCCGGCCGCGATTGCCCGCGAGCTCGGCCAGGTCGGCGTACGCTTCGAGCAATGGGAAACCAATGCTCCGATCGCCCCCGGCGCCAGCGAGGACGAAGTGATCGCCGCCTACCGCGCGGACATCGACCGGTTGATGCGTGAGGAGGGTTACCGGTCGGTCGACGTCATCAGTCTGGCGCCGGACCACCCGGATCGCGCCACGCTCCGGAAGAAGTTTCTCAGCGAGCACACGCACAGCGAGGACGAGGTGCGCTTCTTCGTCGCCGGCAGCGGCCAGTTCACCCTGCACATCGGCGGCAAGGTCTACGACGTGCTGTGCGAGGCCGGCGACCTGATCGGCGTGCCCGACGGCACGCCGCACTGGTTCGACATGAGCGAGTCGCCCCGCTTCGTCGCCATCCGCCTGTTCACCAACAAGGAAGGCTGGGTCGCCAACTTCACCGGCACCGACATCGCCGAGCGCTTTCCGCGCATGGACCCCTCCCCGCGCTGAAGTCCCCGCAGCATGGTGGGGCGCCATCGGCAGCCCGCGGGAACGGTGTGCCGGAACCCGCCTCGCGGTGTATCGGGCTATCCTTGTCTTCTCCCCGAACACGTGCCGCCCATGACCACCATCCGCGCCATCGTCACCGACATCGAGGGCACCACCAGCTCGATCGATTTCGTCAGGGACGTGCTGTTCCCCTACGCCCGCAAGCGCCTGCCCGCCTTCGTGGAGACGCACGCCGACCAGCCGGAAGTGCAACACTGGCTGCACGAGGCGGCGAAGGAAGCGGGGATCATCGAGGCCAGCCGACAGGAGATCATCGAGCTGCTGCTGGCCTGGATCGACCAGGACCGCAAATCCACCGCGCTCAAGGCACTGCAGGGCATGATCTGGAAGGAAGGCTACGAGGCCGGCGAATACCGGGCGCACGTCTATCCCGAGGTATCCGCCCGCCTGCACGCCTGGCGCGCCGACGGCCTGCACCTGTACGTCTATTCGTCCGGTTCGGTGCCGGCCCAGAAACTGTTCTTCCGCCACAGCGATGCCGGCGACCTGACGCCACTGTTCGCCGGCTACTTCGATACCGCGACCGGCCCCAAGCGCGAATCGACCTCGTACGCGAAGATCGCCGACGCGATCGGGGAGCGGCCCGAGCACATCCTGTTCCTCTCCGACATCGTCGAGGAACTGGATGCCGCCCGCGCCGCCGGCATGCAGACCGGCTGGCTGCTGCGTGCACCGCAGGTGACGCCTGCCGGGCCACGCCATCCCGCCTATGCGGATTTCGATGCCATCGAGCCCTGACACCACGATGCGCGCCAGCCTGATCGCCCTGCTTGCGTTTGCCGCCGGCGTCCTGGCGATGCTGCTGGTGCAAGGCTGGCTGCCCCACCCGGCCGCGCAGCCGTTACGTACCCAGCCGTCCGCTCGTCCGGCGCCAGCGTTGCTGGACGATGCCGAAGCGACCGCGCTGCCGCCGGACGACTGGCCGGAGCAGGCTCCCACGCCCGAGCAGGTGCTCTACACCCAGCCACCCTTGCTGGATGCCGCACTCGCCAGGCTGCGCCCAAGGATCCCCGGCAAACCGAACCTTTACCTGCTCGCCTTCGCCGGTGACGGCACCGAGGATGTCTTCCACAACGAAGCGGAATATGCCGCGCGCCTGTTCACCCGGCACTTCGGTCCCACCGCGCACGCGCTGGTGCTGGAGAACTCGCCGGACACGCTGACCATCCGACCCCTGGCCACCTGGAGCAACCTTGAAAGCGCGCTCGACGGCCTGGCCAACGTCATGGACCCGCAACAGGACATCCTGTTGCTCTACCTGACCTCCCACGGCAGCGAGGATCACACCTTGCTGGTGGACATGGACCCGCTGCCGCTGGACCAGATCGGGGCGCAGGACCTGGGCGCGATCCTGGGGGCGCGCCCGTTCAAGTGGAAGGTCGTGGTGGTCAACGCCTGCTACTCCGGGGGCTTCATCCCGCCTCTGCAGGGCGACGGCACCTTGGTGCTCACCGCCGCACGCAGCGACCGGAGCTCGTTCGGCTGCGGCAACGACTCGGCGGCGACCTATTTCGGCCGCGCGTGGTTGATCGACGCACTGAACCGCACGCCGGATTTCATTGCCGCGTTCGCCCAGGCCAAGGATGAAATCGCGAAGTGGGAGCACCAGGAGCGGCTGCTTCCGTCCGAACCGCAGATGGCGGTCGGCAAAGGCATCGCCGCGCAGTTGGCGCGGTGGCGCCGGGGTCTTATGCCAGGGCCGACCGTGCCGTTCCAGCCGGCGACGCAGCCGCAGGTCTCGATGGCTGCCCGTCCCTGAGCCGCACCAGGGGAAGCGCACCGTGTGCGCAACCGTCGACGGCGGACCGCCTGGCACCCCCGGACCATGGCGGTCGCGCACGAGTGCGCTCCTGCAGAGGCGTCCCGATCAGTCCCCCGACCGCTGCGCGTGCCGCTCGGCAAGCACCCCGGCAACGTCCGAAAGCCCCAGTCCGCGCGCGCGCAGGGCAACCGTGAGGTGGAACACCAGGTCGGCCGCTTCGCCGAGCAGTTCCACATCGCCCTGGGCCACGGCGGCAAGCGCCGTTTCCACGCCTTCCTCGCCCACTTTCTGGGCGATTCGGCGGATGCCGCCCTCGAACAGCTTCGTGGTGTAACTGCCGGCCGGTCGCTCGGCGGCACGCCGGGCGACCAGCGCATCGAGCTCGGCAAGAAAACCCAGTGGCGGCTGCGCCCCGACGAAGCAGCTGGCCGTGCCGCGGTGGCAGGTCGGTCCTGCCGGCGCGGCGAGCACCAGCACCGCATCCGCATCGCAGTCGACGTGCAGGCTCTTGAGCCGCAGCACGTTTCCCGAGCTTTCGCCCTTGGTCCACAGGCGTCCCTTGCTGCGGCTGTGGAACGTAACCAGTCCGGTTTCGCACGTGGCCGCGAGCGCCTCGGCATCCATATAGCCCAGCATCAGCACCGCGCCCGTAAGCCAGTGCTGCACGATCGCCGGTACCAGGCCACCGCCCTTGGCGAAGTCGAGCTTCTCAACCATCACAGGTCTCCGGTTCGGCGGCGATACGTATCGCCACACCCTGCGTCGCCAGCCAACGCTTCAACCTGCCGACATCGATCGCGCCGGAATGGAACACGCTGGCTGCGAGCGCACCGTCCACGTCGGCGCGGGCGAACACCTCGCTGAAATGCTCTTTCGCACCCGCGCCACCCGACGCGATCAGTGGCACCTCGCACACCGCACGCGCCTCGGCGAGTTGCGCCACGTCGTAACCCTGGCGCACGCCGTCGCTACCCATGCAATTGAGCACGATCTCGCCCGCGCCCAGGCGCTGGGCCTCCACGATCCAGTCCAGCGTGCGCCGCGGCAGCACCTGCGTGCGCGACGGATCGCCGGTGTACTGGCGCACCCGCCACTGCCCATCGGCATCGCGGAGCGAATCGATGCCCACCACCACGCACTGCACGCCGAACGCCTCGGCCAGTTCGGCGATCAGCGCTGGCCGCTCCAGCGCCGGGGAATTGATCGACACCTTGTCGGCGCCGGCGTGCAGCACCGCGCGCGCCTCCTCGACGCTGCGGATGCCGCCTGCCACGCAGAAAGGAATGTCGATCTCCCGCGCCACGCGCTCGACCCAGGCGCGGTCCACCGAGCGAGCCTCCGGGCTGGCGGTGATGTCGTAGAAGACCAGTTCGTCCGCGCCGGCGTCGCGATAGCGCAGCGCCAGTTCGACGATGCCGCCGACCACCGCGTGGTCGCGAAAGCGCACGCCCTTGACCACCTGCCCGTCGCGCACGTCCAGGCAGGGAATGATGCGACGGCTCAGCACGGGCGATGCTCCCCGGCCATACCGGCATGTCCGCGGGCGAGCACCGCGCGGCACCCGGCAAACAGAGTCCCGTTCATGCCGCCATCGCCTCCCCCAGCCCGAAACGGCCTTCGAGCACCCCGCGCCCGAGGATCACGCCGCGCGCGCCGGCCATCCGCGCGGCACGGATGTCCTCCACCGAGCGCACGCCGCCGGACGCCTGCACGGCAAGCTCGGGTGCGATCGCCGCCAGGTGGCGATAGAGCGCCAGGTTGAGTCCGGCCAGCATGCCGTCGCGGTCGATGTCGGTGCACAGCAGATGCCGCGCGCCGTGGGCCGCATACCAGGGCGCCAGTTCGTCCAGCGTGCGGGTTTCGGCCCGGGTCCAGCCGGCGCTCGGCAGCGTCCAGCGGTCGTTCGACCAGCGCGTGTCCAGGGCGATGGTGAAGCGCTCGGCACCGTGCCGCTGCAGCCAGCCGGCCACCCGCTCCGGGTCGCGGATCGCTACGCTTCCCACCACCACCCGCTCGACCCCTGCATCGAGCAGGCGATGCACGTCGGCCACCCCGCGCACGCCGCCGCCGGCCTGGATCCGCAGGCCGGTGCGTGCAATCGCTTCGATGACCGGGAGATTGGCGAAATCGCCCGACTTCGCCCCGTCGAGGTCCACGACATGCAGCCAATCCGCACCGGCGGCCACGTAGCTGGCGGCCAGCGCGACGGGATCGTCGTGGTAGGTGGTCTGGCGGTCATAGTCGCCCTGCGCAAGGCGCACGACGCGACCGTCGCGAAGATCGATGGCGGGAATGATTTGAGCTTTCATAGTGCGAGGAAGTTGCGCAGCAGGCGGGCGCCCACTGCAGAGGAGCGTTCCGGGTGGAACTGCATGCCGAAGAAATTGCCGCGTGCGACCACCGCGGAGAACGCCGCCCCGTGTTCGGTGGATGCGAGCGTGTAGTCGCCCGGCGGCACTGCATAGCTGTGCACGAAATACGCCTGCGCATCACTCGCCAGGCCCTCGAGCAGGGGATGAGCGCCGCACGCATGCAGCCGGTTCCAGCCCATGTGCGGAACGCGTATGCCCGGTGCGGGCTGCAGCCGTCGCACCACCGCGGGGATGAGCCCGAGGCAATCCACCTCGCCCTCTTCCGAGCGCGCACACAGCAGTTGCATTCCCAGGCATACGCCGAGCACCGGCTGGGTGAGGCCGCGCAGCACGTCGACCAGCCCCAGCGCACGCAGGCGCGCCATGGCCGGACCGGCGGCACCGACACCGGGAAGAATCACTTTTCCAGCGGCGCGGATGACCGCCGGATCGGCGGTCAAAGGCGCCTCCAGGCCCAATCGCTGCAGGGCGTAACGCACCGATCCGATGTTGGTTCCACCGGCGTCAACCAGAACGACGGTCGGCTTGGCGGCGTCCTCAGGTAGCTCCGTCAGCGCTCGGGTGGATGCGGCGATCGCCGTGTTCACAGCGCCCCCTTGGTACTTGGCAGCTCGCTGCCCTCGCGGCGCACGGCCTGGCGCAGCGCACGGGCGACGACCTTGAAGCAGGCCTCGACCATGTGATGCGCGTTGTCGCCCCGCACCGACAGGTGCAGGTTGGCACCCAGCGTCTCGCACAGCGAGCGGAAGAAATGCGGCACCAGCTCCGTGGGCAGGTCGCCCACCCGCTCGCGCGGGAAGCGACCGTCGAACTCGAAGCAGGGCCGCCCGGAAAGATCGAGCGCCGCACTGGCGAGCGCCTCGTCCATCGGCAGGGTGAAACCGTAGCGGCCGATGCCGCGTTTGTCGCCCAGTGCCTGGCGCAAGGCCTGGCCCAGCGCCAACGCACAATCCTCCACCGTGTGGTGCTCGTCCACCTGCGTATCGCCCGCGCAGGCGAGCGTGAGCGCGAAGCCGCCGTGCTTGCCGATCTGTTCGAGCATGTGGTCGAAGAAGCCAAGCCCGGTACGCACCTGTGGCTCGGCCGTGCGATCCAGGTCCACGCCCACCTCGATGGACGTCTCGCGCGTACGTCGGGCCACCGCCCCGACGCGCGGGGCGTCCAGCAGCCGATGCACGATCTCCTCCCAGCCGGCACCGGACGGCCCCACCCGCAGGCCACGCACGCCCAGGTTGGCGGCCAGTTGCATGTCGCTTTCGCGGTCGCCGATCACCGCGGAGGCGACGCGGCTCCAGCCGTCGTCGGCGAGGTAATGGTGCAGCAGGCCGGTCCCCGGCTTGCGCGTGGCCAGCCCCTCGTGCGGGAAGCTGCGATCCACCAGCACCTCGCGGAACACGATGCCCTGCGAACCCAGGATGCGCAGCAACAGCTCCTGCGGCCCGCGGAACGCCTCCTCGGGAAAGCTCGCGGTACCCAGCCCGTCCTGGTTGGTCACCATCACCAACTCGTAGCCCGCGGCGACGCAGCGCTGCAGCGCGCCGATCACTCCCGGCACCAGGTCGAGCTTGGCATAGCTGTCGATCTGCTCATCCGGCGGCTCGACGATCAGGCAGCCGTCGCGATCGACAAAAAGCAGTTTCCGGCTCATGCGTCGTCCCTGTAGGAGCGCACCCTGTGCGCGACCACCATGCCGCACCCGACGGGACGCTGCGCCGAGGGTTCCTTGCAACGAGCGACACTCACGCCTCACCCCCGAGCACGGCCAGCACGCGGCTGTTTTCTTCCGGCGTTCCGACCGTGATGCGCAAGGCATCTCCCAACCCCGGGTAACGCCGCACGTCACGCACCACGATGCCCGCCTCGAACAGCCGGCGATACGCCGCCACCGCATCCTCGAAACGCACGGCAACGAAATTCGCCTGCGAGGGAAGCACCGCACGCACGCCCGGCATCGCCCCGAGGGCCGCTGTCATCCGCACACGTTCGGCGCGTACCACGCCGATGCGTTCGCGCGCCGACGCCTGCCCTGCCGGCGACAGGGCGTCGAGGGCCGCCGCCACGCAGGGACGCGGCAGCGGATAGGGCGGCAGGATGCGCCGCAGCAGGGCCACCACTTCCGAGTGCGCCAGCAGGCAACCGATGCGTGCCCCGGCCAGCGCCCACGCCTTGGACAACGTGCGCAACACGGCCAGGTGCTCGTAGCGGTCAAGCAACGTAGCTGCACTGGCGCCGTCGGCGAATTCCACGTAAGCCTCGTCCACCACCAGCAGCGCGCGCCCGGTCAGTCGTCCCGCCAGGTTGTCGATCGCTTCCAGCGACACCGCTGCCCCGGTCGGATTGTTCGGCGCACAGACGAACACCAGCTTGACCGCCGGCGTCACCGCCGCGAGCAATGCCTCGACGTCCAGGGCAAAGCCCGCCGACAGCGGCACCTCGACCACCGCGGCGTTCTGCACCCGCGCGCACACCGCATACATGCCGAAGGTTGGCGGCTGCACCAGGATCGCGTCCTCGCCGGCGCGGCAGAACGCGCGCACCAGCAGGTCGATCGCCTCGTCGCTGCCCCGCCCGACCAGCACCTGGCCGGTACGCACGCCATACAGCGTCGCCAGCTGGTCCACCAGCCCCGCCGGCTGCGGGTCCGGGTAGCGGTGGCATTCCATCCCGGCGTCGCCGAATGGCGCCCAGGCCGACTCATTGGCATTGAGAAGCAACGCGCCGCCGGTCGCCTCCATGCGTGCGGAGGAATACGGCACCAGCGCGCGGATCTCCGCGCGCGCAAGATCGAGCACGCTCATGCGACCGAGGCCTCCGCGTCGAGCGCCGCCAGCCGCAGCGTCACCGCGCGGCGGTGCGCCTCCAGTTGCTCGGCGGCGGCCAGGGTAGCCGTGCACGGCCCGATCGCACGAAGCCCTTCGGGGCTCAGCTCCTGCACGCTGATCCGCTTCTGGAAACTGGCCACCGACACGCCGCTGTGGCTGCGCGCGTAACCGTAGGTCGGCAGCACGTGGTTGCTGCCGCTGGCGTAGTCACCCACCGATTCGGGGGTCCACGCGCCGAGGAAAACCGAGCCGGCACTCTCCACCCGCGCGAGCCAGTGGCGCGGCTCGACCACCTGCAGAATCAGGTGCTCCGGCGCGTAGCGGTTGCTGACCTCCAGTGCCTGCTCCAGCGAGTCGACCTCGATCAGCCGGCTGTGCGCCAGCGCCTCGCGCGCGATGCCCGAGCGTGGCAGCGCGGCACACTGGCGTTCGACCTCCGCCGCCACGGCATCCAGCAACGCGCCCGACGGGCTCACCAGCAGCACCTGCGAATCGGGGCCATGCTCGGCCTGCGACAGCAGGTCCGCCGCCACGAATGTGGGATCCGCCTGCGCATCGGCCACGACCAGCACCTCGGAGGGGCCGGCCGGCATGTCGATCGCCGCGCCTTGCGGATCGATCGACACCTGCACCTTCGCTTCGGTGACCCAGGCATTGCCTGGACCGAACAGCTTGTCGCAACGGGGCAAGCTCGCCGTGCCGTACGCCATCGCGGCAATCGCCTGTGCGCCACCGAGCTTGAACACCCGATGCACGCCGACCACGCGCGCCGCGTACAGCACGGCCGGATCGCAACGACCATCCGGCCGTGCGGGGGAGCACAACACCACCTCGCGGCAACCGGCGATACGCGCCGGCACCCCCAGCATCAGCGCCGTGGACGGCAACGGCGCGCTGCCCGCGGGCACGTACAAGCCGGCCCGCCCGATCGGGCGCAGCACCCCCTCGACGCGCACGCCGGGCGCGGTCTCCACGGAGACCGCCTGCGGCGCGGCGGCGCGATGGAACGCCTCGATGCGTCCTGCCGCTTCGCGGATGGCCTCCTTCAGCGCGGGATCGAGCGCCGCCTCGGCCTCGTCGAACTCGGCCGGCGCGACGTCGAGCCGCTCCAGCGCGCACCGGTCGTAAGACGCAGTGAAGCGCAGCAGCGCCTCGTCGCCATGACGGCGCACCTCGGCGACGATCCGGCGGACCGCATCGGGCAAGCCGGCCGCATGCGCCTGCACCGGCCGCGCCAGCGCCGCCTCGCGGTCGGATTCATCCAGCACGTTCCAGACCAGCCGCCTCATGCCAGCATCCTCTCCACCGGCAGCACGAACATCTCGCGCGCCCCGGCCTTCTTGATCTCTTCGAGCTGGCGCCAGCTCACCTCGCCGGCGCACAGTGCCTGCAACATCACCTGGTCCGGCTGTCCCGCCAGCGCCAGCAGGGTCGGCTGCGGGCCGCCCGGCAACAGGCGGGTGATCGCTTCCAGCGAACCGCGCGCGGCCTGCAACAGCAACAGCCGCGACTCGCGCACCTGGATCACGCCATCGATCCGCTTGAGCAGCAGTTCGACCAGGTCGCCACGCTCGTCCGCCGGCAGCACCTTCGGGCCGACCAGCAGTGCTTCGCTGTCCAGCACCACCTCGACCTCGCGCAACTGGTTCGCCACCAGCGTGCCGCCGCTCTGCACCAGGTCGCAGATCGCCTCGGCCGTGCCCAGCCGCGGCGCGATCTCCACCGAACCGGCCAGCGTCACCACGCCGGCCTCGATCCCCTGCGCGCGCAGCCAGCGACCGAGCAGCCCCGGGTAGGACGTGGCGATGCGGCGCCCGGCAAGATCGGCTGCTCCGGAATAGTCCATCTCCTGCGGTACCGCCAGCGACAGCCGGCAGCGCCCGAAGCCGAGCCCGCGCCACTCCGCCAGCGCTACCTCGTCCTCGCGTCCGGCGGTGAGCTCGTACTCGTTGAGCACGTTGCGCCCGACGATCCCCAGGTCGCACACGCCCTGCGCGATCAGCCCGGGAATGTCGTCGTCGCGCACCAGCAACAGGTCCACCGGCTCGCCCTCGCCGAAGCAGAACAGCTTGTCGCGGCTCTGCCGGAAGGTGAACCCGCAGCGCGTGAGCAGATCCTGCGCCGGCTCGGTGAGCCGCCCGGACTTCTGCATCGCGATGCGCAGTCGGTCGCGCGGCCTCATGCCGGCACCCTGGCGGTCCTGCGCTTGCGTGCCGCGCGCGCCGCCGCGGCCAGATAGCCGCCATTACCCTGGTTGAGGTAGCGCGCCACCCGCCCGATGGTGGTGATGCTCACCCCCGTGCGCTCGTGGATCTCCCGGTAAGGCAGCCCCTCCTGCAGGTACGGCACCACCCGCCAGCGATCCACCATCGCCTCCAGCTCCGCCGGCGTGCACAGGTCATGCAGGAACGCCTGCATCTCGTCCACGTCGCGCAGCGCCAGCAGCGCCTCGCACAGGCTGCGCTCCACCGACTCGTTCGGGGTCTCGGGGTCGATCGCTCGCTTCTTCATAATGTGCTAACGCGCTAGTACACGAGGCGGGCACTATAGAGGACAGCCGCCCACAGGGCAACCGGTTATCGACCCCGACACCCGCCCATCCTGTCCCTCGTAGGACTTCACCCACGTCCAGGAGGCCCGGCGGATGACGTCACAAGCCGATACATCGAGCTTGCCGCTCACATCGCCCGCGGCTGTAATGAGCCCCGCGTTCAAATGATGTGAACGCTGCTGCCAACAGGTCGTTCGCCTTGCACCCGCAGGACCTGCTTGACGACGGAAACAGACAGGGAGGGTCCGAATGGAATCGCCATCTCGTGCCGCACGAGGGTTGCGCCCTTCTGCGCTCCATGCACGGCTGCCGCCAAGCCCCCGCGAACGTCACAGCAGGGCCCGTACGGGCCAGCTGCCTGCTCGACGCGCGGGCCTGATCTGCCAGGCACCGGACAGTTGCCGCATGCAGCGCCCCCGCGGGCGAGCATGCAACCCGTCCCAAGACACGCGGCGGAAGCCGCCACGAACTGCGAGCACCACGTGAACAAGGCTTCTCTGAAGCGGATCGGCACAACGATGCTATTGCCGACCCTCCTGCTGGTCGGTTGCGGAACGCCAGCGGCCAGGGATTTCGGGGGTCGCTGGCATCCGGTCAATCGCTTCCGGACTTCCACCACTGAAATCCCGCTCAACCGCCCCTACACCTACTACGCCGCGCCCATGGACGAGACGCTGCGAAACATGCTCGTCCGCTGGACCAGTGACACGGGCATGATGCTGGTCTACCGCATTCCCTCCGACTACACCCTGTTCGCACCCGTCACCAAGGTCCGGACCGCGGACGTTCGGCAGGCGGCCAGAGAACTCAGCGCGATCTACGCGACCCAGGGGGTCTCGGTAACCGTGGCGGATGGGCGTCTTCAGGTCGACCGGTCGAGGACACTCGGTTCCGGCATCACGCCCGCCAGGGCACGGCCAGACGCCGATGCGTCTGGCGTGAAGTCCGCTCCAGCCGACACCACCGACGGAGTGCGCTGATGGTTGCCAGGAAAACCGGTTCCCGAAAGGTGGAGGACGCCGTCGCCCGGGCGGTCAACTACGAGCTCTCGATCGTCGACATCGCACGTCGCAGCGAGCGCCGCGCCTGGTGGGTGGCATTCTGCGCGATCGGCATGTCGCTGGTTCTCGCCGGCGGCTACATCTACATGCTGCCCCTCAAGCAGAAAGTCCCCTACCTGGTGATGGCCGATGCGTACACCGGCACCAGCACCGTGGCGCGCCTGACCGAAGACCTAACCCATCGGCGGATCAGCACAAGCGAGGCGATCAACCGCAGCAACGTGGCCCATTTCGTGATGGCACGTGAATCCTACGATCTCGCATTGCTCAAACTGGGCGATTGGACCACCGTGCAAACCATGGCCTCCCCGCGTGTCAAGGCCGATTACACGCGGCTCTACTCGCCAATGAATCCCGACAGTCCCTACAAGATCTACGGGAAAGACAAGGCGATCCGCGTCAGGTTGCTCAGCATCGTGCTGATCGGAGGAGGTACGGGACGCACGCCCACCGGCGCCACGGTGCGATTCCAGCGGAGCCTCTACGACAAGCAGAGCGGCGTCACCCAGCCGCTGGACAGCAAGATCGCCACGATGGAGTTCACCTATAAGGCGAACCTCGAGATGGACGACCGCAACCGGATCGAGAACCCGCTGGGCTTCTGGGTGACCGGTTACCGCGTCGACAACGATTACGCGACGTCGGCGCCCGCCGAGATCCCGGGCGCCAGCGTGCAGGCCGTAAAGCCTGCCGTCGATCCGGCCACCGTACCGCCCTCGGACGAACGGAATGTCGCACCGCAGGTCGAGGCGACCGCACGCCTACCTTCCAACGGAGCGGCGCGATGAGCCCGTACCGCATTCCATTCGTGGCGGTCACGCTCTGCCTGGCGATCGCAAGCATCCCGACGCAGGCCCGGTCCCAGGCCGTGCAGCAGTACACATACCAGCCCGACCACATCTATCCCGTGCGCACCGGCCTGGGGATCACCACGCAGATCGAGCTCAGCCCCAACGAACAGGTTCTCGACTACAGCACCGGTTTCAGCAGTGGCTGGGAGCTCACCCGCCGCGACAACGTGTTCTACCTCAAGCCCAAGAACGTCGACGTCGACACCAACTTGATGGTGCGCACGGCCGCGCACTCCTACATCTTTGAACTGAAAGTCGTTGCAACCGACTGGAAGGCACTGGACGAGGCCAAGCGCGAGGGCGTGCAGTACAAGATCACCTTCGCCTATCCGGCCGAAACGAGCTTCTCGGGGGAAAAGAAGAAGGCTGCCGAAGCACCGCCACTGGATACCCGCCTGGTTCCCGGGCGCAGTTACAACTTCGACTACGACTACGCCACGCGCAGCAAGGGCGCACCTTGGCTGGTGCCGGCGCACGTCTATGACGATGGGCGCTTCACGTACATCAGGATGAGCGATCTCAAGCGCTTTCCCACCGGGGATTTCCCGGCCGTATTCATGCGCGAAGCGGAAGATGGCGAGGATTCTCTCGTCAACACGACCGTCCAGGGCAACACCATCGTCGTACACGGAACGTACCCCTACCTCGTCATCCGCCATGGCGACAACGTCGTCGGTCTGCGAAGGAACGCCCGCAAGTGAGTACGCACATCCCCTCCGCTGCCGACACGGAAGCCGGTCATGGCGAAGCGTTGGCGCACAACCCCTACTCCACGCACTACCAGCAGTCCGCAGCACCGGACCTGGATGCGGGCGCGCCATTGCTGAAGTCGAACGAGCTGCGCCGCATGAACCGGCGCGCGCTGTTGATGCTCGGTACGGCCGTCGCACTGCTGCTGTTTGTCTCGTACTGGATGATCAGCAGTGCCACCTCGCGCCGTGAGCCGAGCAAGCCAAGAGAGGAAAAGGTCACTGTCGCCGATGCACCACCGGCACTGACCCTGCCTCCGGCCCGGACAGGGCCAGCGCCGATTCCACTTGCCTCGCAACCCGCGTTGCCGCCCCTGCCGCCGCCGGAGGCTGCCAACGCCCCGATGCAAGACCTCATGGGCGGTGCATCCAACGAGCCTACGCTGGTTCAGCGGCGGATCGCCGGCACCTCCGATCCGATGGCCGATCTTCCGCCCGCGCCGGCCACCGCACCATCCCAGGCCCCGGGCGGATCCCTGCTGTCCGGTCCCGTGATCGCCACCAAGGCCAAGCCGTTGGAGCACGCGGACGCGCTCATGCAGCGCGGGACGTATATCCGCTGCGTACTGGAGACGCGGATCGTCACGGACGTCCCCGGGTACACCTCCTGCCTCGTTACCGAACCGGTGTACTCGTTCAATGGACGCACGCTGCTGCTGCCCAAGGGATCCAAGGTGCTCGGCGCGTACGCCAGCGGTCCCAAGGGCCGCCGCGTCGCCGTCGTGTGGGACCGCATCATCACGCCTACCGGCGTGGACGTGGACATGAGCAGCAAGCCGAACCCGGGCATCGACAACCTTGGCGGCGCAGGCTTACCCGGTCATTACGACGCCCACTGGGGCAGCCGCATCAGCGCCGCACTGCTGATCAGCATGCTCAGTGATGCATTCAAGTACGAGGCGGCCAAACACGGGCCCACGACCACGTCCATCGCCGCCGGCGGCATCGCGATACAGGAGCCTTTCGAGAGCAACACCGCGCGCACCGTACAGAATCTCGCCGACATGGCCGTGCGCGAGGCCGCCAACCGCCCGCCCACGGTAACCATCAACCAGGGGACGGTGATCTACGTGTATGTCGCGCGCGACGTCGACTTCAGCGGCGTCGTCGCACGCCTTTGAAAGCCATGGAAGACACCCTCGCTCCCGTGTCGCGCGAATTCCTCGATTACCAGTACGAGGTACTGGGCGTCCGCGAGTTCATGAACGCCCCGGACGTCACCGAGATCTGCATCAATCGCCCGGGCGAGCTCTACCTTGAACGCCGTTGCGGCTGGCAGCGGATCGAGGTTCCGTCACTGACCTTCGAGCGGGCACGCCAGTTCTGCACGGCCGTGGTCAACGAGAGCAATACCGGCCAGCGCATCACCGACGTCGACCCGGTGGTTTCTCTCACATTTCCTACCGGCCAGCGCGCGCAGTTCGTCATCCCGCCCGCCTGCGAGGCCGGCAGCGTGTCGATCACCATCCGCCTGCCATCGAGGCAGGCCAGGACGCTGGACCAATACCAGGCGGACGGTTTCTTCGACCAGATACTGGAGGACGCTCGTGACCTCACCGACGAAGATCGCGAGCTGCTGGACCTGCGCGCCGAACGCCGCTACGCCGAGTTCTTCAAGGCGGCGGTGCGCGGCAAGAGGAACATCGTGGTCTCCGGCGCCACCGGCAGCGGCAAGACGACGTTCATGAAGTCGCTGGTCCACCACATCCCCGCCGATGAGAGGCTGGTCACCATCGAGGACGCACGGGAGCTCTTCATCAGCCAGCCCAACGTGGTGCACCTGCTCTACTCCAAAGGTGGCCAGAGCGCCAGCAACGTGACAGCCAAGAGCTGCATGGAAACCTGCCTGCGCATGAAGCCCGACCGCATCATCCTGGCGGAGTTGCGCGGCGACGAAGCGTTCTACTTCATCCGCAACTGCGCCTCCGGGCACCCGGGCTCGATCACCAGCTGCCACGCCGGCAGCACCGAACAGACCTGGGACCAGCTGGCGTTGATGGTCAAGGCCTCCGCCGAGGGTGCGGGCCTGGAGTTCGCGACCATCAAGCGGCTACTCAGGCTGACCATCGACATCGTCGTGCACATCAAGGCGCTTGCGGGGCAGCGGCACATCACGGGGATCGACTTCGATCCGCGACGCGGCCTCCCGCAGGAACTGCCGGCGCCGCTGCGCTGACCGACGAGGACACAAGCAATGGTCCCAGCGTTCAACCCCATGTCATGCCCCAAACTGGCCGTCCCCACGGAGGTCATGCAGCACGTCGCCCGGATCGAGTCCGGCGGCAACCGGTTTGCCATCGGCGTCGTCGGCGGCCGGCTCGAACGCCAGCCCCGCAACCTTGGCGAGGCCGTCGCCACCGCGCGCATGCTCGAGTCGAAGGGATACGACTATTCGCTCGGTATCGCACAGGTCAACCGCCGCAACCTGGCGCGCTACGGACTGGATACGTTCGAGAAGGCATTCGATGGCTGCGCCAACGCCACGGCGGGCGCCCGCATCCTGGCCAAATGCTACGGCCGCTCGGGCGGCGACTGGGGCAAGGCCTTCAGCTGCTACTACTCGGGCAACTTCACCACCGGCTATCGGGATGGCTACGTGCAGCGCGTCTTCGCTTCGTTCGGAGCCGGCCTGCCCGACTCCTCCGAGGCGATAACCGTTCGCCCACGGATCACCGAACATCCCGGCGGAGTGCCAACCGTGGGTCCCGCGAGCATTGGCAGCCCGGCCTACCGCGTGTCGATCCGATCGGTTGCCATCGACACAACCACCGGCGCACTGGTATCGCCCATGGGAGAACCCAGGAGCGCCACGGAGAACCACCCGCCCGAAGGAGCGGGGTTCCCGAGGCCGGCCGAGGCCGTCGAGTCTCCCCAATCCGCGTTCGTGCCGCACGTAACAGGTCCGGGTGATGCACCCGACGCCGAGGCCCAACCAACGGCGCCCACCACGGGCCGCCCCGTCGTCTCCGAGCAGGAACAAGCCGATGCAGCGTTCGTCTTCTGACAACCCGTTCTGCCAGAGGCCTGTCCCGAATCCGGCTGCCTGCTGGGCGGCCATCCGCCAACCGCCCATCGTCCGATGGTCGTTGCTGCCCTCCCGTCCACAAGGAAACCTGAAGATGGTCAAGAACCTCCCTGCAAACCCTAGCGCCCGCCACCCGACCCACTGCGGTACCGCCGTGCTCATGGCCCTGGTGACGTGCCTGGCGCTCGCACTGCCGGGTATCGCATTGGGCCAGGACGTGACCGATACCATCGCCACCACCTGCGGTTTTGCCAGCAGCGTCAACAAGATTCTCAACGCCATCTCGATCATCGTGGTGACGATCGCCATTGTCTTTTCCGGCTACCAGATCGCGTTCGCGCACAAGCGTATTTCGGACATCTCGCCGGTACTGATCGGTGCCGTGCTGATCGGTGCGGCCGGACAGATCGCCAAGATGTTTCTGGCAGGAAGCACCAGCGCCTCGGGCGCCACTGCCTGCACCGCCAGCCTGATCAACCACTTACTCAACTTCTATGCGTAAGGATGCACTGTTCCGCGGCTGCACCCGCCCAGCCATGTTCATGGGTGTGCCCTACGTACCGTTCTTCATGGGCGCGGGTGGGTGCATGTTGCTGGCGATGTATTTCAACCTGTTCTTCCTGTTGCTGATCCCGCCGGTGATTTTCGTAATGCGCCAGATGGCCAGGCGCGACGAGATGATCTTCCGGCTTCTGGGCCTCCGCCTGCAGTTCCGTACCCGGGTACGGAACCTCGGGGAGAACGACGGCATGTGGGTGTTCACGCCCAACATCCACCGCGGCCAGTCGAAGGTCGGTTCTTAACGCCACAGCCGCCCCTGGCCTCGCGCCAGGGCGGCCAACGGAGCCTGCGCATGCCCAAGCCCACCTTCCTTCCCGACACCTCGATCTGCGAACTCGTGCCGCTGTCCACTCACGTCTCGCCCACCGTGCTTAAAACCACCGGAGGTGATTTCCTGATGGTCTGGCGCCTGGGCGGCCTGCCATTCGTGGGGCGCGAGGAATGGGATCTGGAACACCGCCACGCCACCTTCAATCGCATGCTGCAGACCTTGCGCGCGCCCGATTTCGTCAACGTCGCCTTCTGGGTACACGACGTGCGTCGCCGACGGGGCATAACCGAGCGGGCCCGGTTCGCGCAATCGTTCAACCAGGCTCTCTCCGACGCCTATCACGACGCCCTGTCGAGCCAGAAGCTCATGCAGAACGAGCTCTACCTCACGATGCTCTACCGTCCGATCGTCAGCGGAAGGAAGCTGGCCGAGAAATCGAGCGACATCACCCGACTCGAAGCCGAACAGCAGCAGGCTGTCGGCACCATCCTGGAACTGGCGGGCAACGTCGAGGCCGTGCTGAAGGACTACGCCCCACATCGCCTTGGCATGTATGAAGCAGCCAACGGCGTGGTGTTTTCCGAAGCGCTGGAGTTCTACGGCTACCTGCTCAATCGCCTCGACGAACCCGTGCCCGTACTTCCCGCACCGGTCTACAACTACCTGCCGGTGAGCAAGCAGCGCTTCTCCGCAAAGACTGGCGATTTCGTCATCACCACGCCGCAGGGAACCAACCATTTCGGCGCGATCCTCAACATCAAGGAGTATACCGACGGCACCTATCCCGGCATCCTCAACGGCCTCAAGTACCTCGGCTTCGAGTACGTCATCACCCACTCCTTCAGCCCGATGGGGCGACAGGATGCTCTCAAGGTACTGGACCGCACCAAAGGCATGATGGTGTCCTCCGGCGACAAGGCCTTCAGCCAGATCGCCGAGCTTGACCTGGCGATGGATCAGTTGGCGTCCGGCAACTTCGTGCTCGGCGAATACCACTTCACCATAGCGATCTATGCAGCCAGCCAGGACACGCTGTCGCAGCAGATCGCTGCCACCCGCGCGGAGCTCTCCAACGCGGGCTTCGTCTCGGTCAAGGAGGACCTCGCCGTCACTTCCGCCTTCTACGCGCAGTTTCCCGGCAACTGGAAATATCGCACCCGACTGGCCAACGTCAGCTCGCTCAACTTTCTTGGCTTGAGCCCCCTGCACAACTTCGCCATGGGCAAGCGGGAGCACAATCCCTGGGGCGACTGCGTCACCACCCTGCAGAGCGCCAACGGGCAGCCCTACTATTTCAACTTCCACGCCACCCATCCCGCCGAGAATTCCCTGGGCGAGAAAGCCATCGCCAACACGATGGTCATCGGCAAGTCCGGCACGGGCAAGACGGCACTGATCAATTTCCTGTTGAGCCAGGTCCAGAAGTTCGAGCCGTCACCGACCATCTTCTTCTTCGACAAGGATCGTGGCGCCGAAATCTTCGTGCGTGCCTGCGGCGGCAACTATCTGGCCCTCGAGAATGGCCAGTCGACCGGATTCAACCCGTTCCACTGCGAGCGTACCGAAGCCAACGTGCAGTTCCTGGCGGACCTCGTCAAGGTGCTGGCCGGCAAGAGCGTGTACAGCTCGCGCGAAGAGGAGGACATCTTTCGCGCGGTGGAGAACATGCTCGACACGCCGATGCGCTTGCGCAACATGACCAACTTCCAGAAGAGCCTGCCCAACCTGGGCGACGACGGCCTCTTCATCCGCATGCGCAAGTGGACCGCCGGCAACTCGCTTGGATGGGTGTTCGACAACCCGGTCGACACCATCGACCTGGAGAAGGCCAGCATCATCGGCTTCGACTACACCGACATCATCGACAACCCGGAAGTGCGCGTGCCGGTGATCAACTACCTGCTGCACCGGCTGGAGGCGCTGATCGACGGCCGCCCACTGATCTACGTGATGGACGAGTTCTGGAAGATCCTCGACGGCAAGGGTGGCCTCAAGGATTTTGCCAAGAACAAGCAGAAGACCATCCGCAAGCAGAACGGCCTTGGCATCTTCGCCACGCAGAGCCCCGAGGATGCGCTGGCCAGCGACATCGCCGCGGCGCTGGTCGAACAGACCGCCACGATGATCCTGCTGCCCAATCCGAACGCCAGTCGAGAGGACTACATCGACGGCCTCAAGCTGACCGAAGCCGAGTACCAGGTAGTCGTCGGCCTGGACGAGCGATCACGCTGCTTCCTGGTCAAGCAGGGCCACGCCAGTGCGGTCTGCCAGCTCAACCTGCGCGGCATGGACGACACCCTGGCGGTGATCTCCGCCTCGACCGACAACATCGAGATCATGCACCGGGTGCTGCGGGAACGGGCCGCCATCGAGGGCATTCCTGTCGACGAACTCCGGCCCAAGCAATGGCTTGAGCATTTCTACCGGGATCGCAAGGGCAGCGGCAAAGCCAGATCCGTCGCTTCCGCACCGGCCCCATTGGCCCGCTCGGCATCGCTGTAACGGCACCGGCCACCGACAAGGAGCACGTCATGGGCAGCAGGAAAAACCTCCACTCCACTCTCCGGCAACGCGCACGCGCCATCGTTGCCGGGCTCGCGCTGTCGCTTGGTTGTGGGTTGATGTGCGGTACGGCGCAGGCGGACTGGCTGGTCAGTGACTGGCAAAGCATGGCCAAGGCCGTGCAGGAATATGCCGAGCAGGCCAAGCGCTGGGCCGCGACCGTCCAGCAGCACCGCAACACGCTCGAGCACTACAGGCAACAGCTCATCAGCCTCAAGCAACTGAACGCCTCGCTCTTCGCCATGCAGAACTCGTTCCAGAAGGTTCCCGCGGACTACAACGTCGCCGACGCCTGCCCCGGACAGGGCAGCGGTGGTTTTTCCCTGTCGAACGTGCTGCGCTCGCTTGCACTCGACATGAGCGGCAGCGTCACCGAGCAGCAGCTGAAGATCTGTCGCTCGATCGTCATGCTGCAGAACCGCAAGTACAACGACACGGTCGACTACATCGAGCAGCTGTCCAAAGCCAGCCACGAGCTGGAGCAGATCGAGAGCCAGCGCGCGGGCGTAGGCACCGAACAGGGCAAGCTGGCTGCCAACGACAACGAAGCCGAGCGGTTCCAGAACCGCGTCACCGACGCGCAGCAGAAGTGGCAATCGAACATGGTCCAGTCCGATGCGCAGATTGCCATGCTGCAGACCATGCAGAGCGCGCTGGCGCGCCGCGCCATGAACGGAAGCCAGGACGTCCTCGGAGAAGTCGTCAATGCGGCGGCACTGAAGGCGGCGTTCCAGTAGCGCCGGGCTCGCTGGCACCAGGACGGCAAGACAACAAGGAAGCAGCGATGCCCTCGACCATAGGCGATTTCGTCTATTTCAAGCTGGTCTACGACTACCTTGAGGACAAGATCAGCGAATTCGGCATGGACCTCATGGGTCGGGCGATGTCCTGGGCCAGCGGTGTCGCGCTGGTGCTGGTCACGCTTTGGATCATGATCCAGGGATACCGCATCATCTCCGGCCAGTCGCGCGAATCGATGATGGCAATGGTGACCCAGATGACGCGCGTGGTGATCATCGTCACCGCCGCCACCACGATGTCCATATTCGGCAGCAGCCTGCATCGCTTCCTCACCGTCGATCTCGCCAAGGAAATCAACCAGGTCCTGACGGGCAGCGACGACACGCCGGCGGACCTCATCGACAGGAACCTTGCCTGGACCCAGGCCACGCTGGGTGTCATCGACGCGGTCCAGGTACCCTTCAGCGATGCCGAAACCCGCGAGAAGAAGGAGCGCGCCCTGCTGCTGGCAGGCTTCGGTACGGCCAGCGCACCCATGGCCGCCGGCGCCATGCTGCTGCTCTACCAGTTTGCGATCGCTCTTTTCATCGGCCTCGGCCCGCTCTTCATCCTCTGCCTGATCTTCGACCAGACGCGGGACCTGTTCCGCAAGTGGCTCTTCTACGGCATCGGTACGCTCTTCTCGATGGCCACGCTGGCCGCGATCTCCGCCATCGTCCTGCAACTGATGATCCGCATCGCCGAGGCCGTCTGGGGCGCACGCATCATCAACCACTTCCTGGCCGGTGATGCCGAGGGCATCTCCAGCCAGGCATTGCAGCAGGGCGGCATCGGACTATTGCTGACCGTGCTGATCGTCTCCGTGCCTCCCATGGCCGCGATGTTCTTCCAGGGTACGCTGGGCAACTTCCTGACGTACTCGGCATTCGCCAGTCCGAGGGGCAACGGGCCCGGCCCGCAAGGGCAGCCACCCGGCTCGTACGCCTCACCGCCGGCCGCACTCCGGGCGAACGAATCGGTGCCTGTGCGGATCGGCGCCATGGGAGGACCTCCGATCGCGCTCCCGGACACGGTCAAGGGAGCGCGAGTGTGACCCCGGCGCGGACTGTGGCCTGCCTCGGCCTTCTGCTGGGCGCGCTCCTGTCCTTTCGCACGGCACACGCCGAAGGCGGCTGCCCGCCTGGCTATTACCCCATCGGTGCGCCATCGGGCCAGCAGGGCCCGCAGGGTTGTGCGCCCATCCCAGGCTACGAGCAGGTGCCCCGACAGCAGGAGCCCGAACAATGGGAGGAGCCATGGATTTCGCTGGCCATCGATCCGGTTAGGGGCGTGCTGGGCGTGGATACGGACGAGGTCTACTGGTCCGTGGCCCAGACAGACGCACTCATCGAGTGCAAGACACGAGGCGGTGTGAAGTGCAGGACATGGGAGACGTTCAAGAATGCCTGTGGAGTGGTCGTGACGGGTCGCGACTATCACGTGGCGATCGAGACAGACGAGGGCACGGCGGCGGACAAGGCGATGAGGAAATGCAAGCAGGAGGACGGACCGGTCTGCCGGGTCCTGTTCTCCGGTTGCAGCCGTCCGGTGCGTGTAGCGCCCGCACCGGCACGCATGGACTGACATCCGGAGGACACGATGTTGCACAAGGACGAGCCTGGCTCGAGGTGGCTCCCGGCCGCAGTTGACGGCCTTTGGCCGGGCAGAACCCGAACCGGGACCCTGGCATGCGTTGCGCTCCTCGGGGCGCTGCTGCTGCCAGGTCTGCTTCGAGCCCGGGATGCCTGCTCCCCGGGCGAATACCAGGCGACGCCACCGAATACCCCGGGCCCTATCGCCTGCGCGCCCATCCCCCTCGACGGGAACGGACGCGTACTGGGGCCCCCACCGCGGGCAAACCATTGGGGCGCGATCGCTTCCGACTCGTCGGCTGTCCATGTCGCGGCATCGGTGGATCTCCCCAGCAAGCCGGAAGCCGAACGGGCGGCGCTTGCCTCATGCAGGGACGGCGGCGGCACCAATTGTTCGGTGGCCATTGCCTACGGCAACGGCTGCGGTGCCCTGGTGGCGAGCGAGCGCGGGCTCGCGTCCGGTGCGGATGTCACTCGCGACTTCGCGAAGCAAGGAGCCTTGCATCGTTGCCGCTCCAGCGGCGGCCTGCAATGCCGTGTAGTCCACGTCGCCTGCAGCGACCCGTCGTCGAACCACTGAACCCCGGAGACCACTTCCATGAAGAAGGCAATCCTGAAAGGCCTGCTGTTCGGCGCCCTCCTGACCGGTAGCGCGGGCGCTACCGCGCGCGGGTATTACGAGTTCATTCCCTACTACGGCAACGATCCGTTCCTGTTCTGCACCCTCGGCGTCCCCACCGATTGCTGGGCACCGATCAGTGCCGCCACGGGTACCTTCACGGTGACCAACTACTACTGTTTCAACGCGGTGTCGGCGGCGCAGTTCGCGCGCGTATGCCCGCATGCCTTCATACCGGAGGCATCGATCTTGCGCGGTCACGATCCATTGCGCGCGCCTGTGTCCCGAAGTGCGCCGGCCCGGTTGGGCAAAGGCCCGGACAGGGTCTGAAGAGCGGTCGGAATATCCGGACGAGGCCACCATGGTGGCCCAGGACAACCGTCAGGCGAATGAGAACATGACCCCCAGAACAAAGACGGCCATCGCGGTGACCTGCGCGCTCCTGGCGCTGGCCGCGGGAGCGCGAGTAGCCGGCTGGCTCGCAATGACACTGATCCACGTGCATGCGCCCCTCGGCTTCCTGACCTATTGGGGCTATCTGGCAGCACTCGACCACCCCGCCGTGCAGCCTTACGCGACGATGATCAAGGTGGCAGGGGTCTTGGGATTGGGCGTGCCACTGCTCGCCTGGCTGGGGCTGCTGTACGTGCTGTTCAGACCCTCAAAACGGTCGACCCATGGCGACGCAAGATTCGCCCACCGGGGCGACCTTTCCCGACTTGGGCTGCTGAAGGACGACCCGACCGGCATCATCGTGGGCAAGGTGGGAGGTTCGTTCCTTCGCCTCCCTGGAACGCGCCATGCCCTGCTTGCCGCACCGACGCGAAGCGGCAAGGGCGTCGGTGCGGTGATCCCGAACCTCCTCAGCTACCAGGGCTCGATGGTCGTGCTGGACATCAAGCAGGAAGCCTTCGACATCACCTCGAAGTGGCGTTCCACGCTCGGTCCCGCTTACCTGTTCAACCCGTTCGCCGAAGACCTGCGGACCCATCGCTGGAACCCGTTCGCCTACGTGCGCACCGGAACCATCCATCGCACGTCGGATCTTCAGGCCATTGCCGACTGCCTGTACAAGGATCCGCCGAACCAGGACCCCTTCTGGGCAAACATGGCGCGCTCCACTTTCGTCGCATCCGCCAGTCTGCTGTTCGACTGTTGGGCCGACGGCCTCGACAAGGGCTTCGCCAAGGACGATGGCTACCCCACGCTCGGCGCCATCTATCGGCTGCTCTCCGGCAACGGCACGGATCTCAAGTCACATGTGAAGTCCATACTCGAGCATCCCCATGTCAGCCAGGAAACACGCACGGCGTTTGCCAACGTCGTTTCGCTTGCCGACCAGACCTTCACCTCGGTGATAGCCAGCACGCAAGCCCCCCTTCTCATTCTCGCCAACCCCATTCTGGACAAGGCAACTTCGGGCAACGACTTCTGGTTGCCCGACCTTCGCCGCCGGATGCAATCGATCTACGTGGGCATCTCGCCAGGCAAGCTAACCGAGGCCGCCGGCCTGTTGAACCTGTTCTTCACCCAGGCAATCAAGCTCAACGTGGACATCACGCCCGACAAGGACCCCACGCTCCGGCATCCATGCCTGTTCATGCTGGACGAGTTCACCGCGCTGGGACGGGTGGATGTGATGGTCGACGGCGTGGCCTATTTCGCCGGCTACAACGTGCGCGTGTTCTGCGTGATCCAGTCGCTATCCCAGCTCGATGCGGTGTACGGGGCAGACAAGGCCCGCAGCATGATCACCAACCTGGCCTGCCAGGTGATCTATACGCCGCGTGAGCAACGCGACGCGAACGAGTACAGCGAGATGCTCGGCTACACCACCGAACGCAAGCGCCAGCGCACGCGCTCCAGGGGCGGCTTCGGCCAGGGAAGCAGCGTATCCCTGGCCGAGGTGGAGGAGAAGCGCGCACTGATGCTGCCGCAGGAACTGAAAGCACTCGACCCGAAGAAGGAAATCGTGTTCATCGAGGGCACGCCGCATCCAATCCGCTGCAGCAAGGTGCGCTACTACGAGGACAGCTACTTCAAGGCAAGGCTCCTTGGCGCCGCCAGCGTGCCCCGCCTGGAAATCGGCCGGCACCCCAGGGAAGTCAGCGAAATGGATTAGCCACCGGCGGCGTCGCTTGCCCGGATGCGGCTCTCCAACGCATCGAAGAACTCCACGGGCAACTCGGCCCGCACCGGCACCCGCCACCACACCGGCTGCGCGAAGCGCCGGCACTTGATGGCGTCCTTGTCGGTCATCAGCACCGGCAGGTCCTCGCCGAAGTTGAAGTCCGAGGGGACGAAGGCGTGGTGGTCGGGGAAGGCGTGCTCGACCGGCAGGATGCCGTAGCCGCGCAGGCTGTCGAAGAAGCGGGCCGGATGGCCGATGGCCGCCACGGCGTGCACGCGCTGCCCGGTGAAAGCGGTCAGGGGCTGGCAGGTGTCGTCGGTGAGCGAGCAGGCCTCGCCACCGCGCAGTTGCATGGAATAGGCGCCCATGCGCTCGCCACCGTTGCACACGCGGATGTCCGCGGTGGCCAGGCGCATCAACGGTTCGCGCAGCGGGCCGGCCGGCAGCAGGCGGCCATTGCCGAAGCCGCGCACGGCGTCGATGACGCACACTTCCACGTCGCGGGCGAGACGGTAGTGCTGCAGGCCATCGTCGGCGATGACCACGTCGCAGCCGGCATCGATCAGCAGGCGGGCGGCAGCGGGACGGTCGCGGCCCACCGCCACCGGGATACCCTGGGTGCGGATCAGGCTGGGTTCGTCGCCGACCTGCTGCGGATTGGGCGCGTCCCCGAGCAGCAGCGGCTCGCGTTGGCGCCCGCCGTAGCCGCGGCTGACCACCCCGGGCGTGAATCCGCGTTCACGCAGCGCCTGGGCGACTGCGATGGCCAGCGGCGTCTTGCCGGTGCCGCCGGCGGTGATGTTGCCGATCACCACGACCGGCACGCCCAGGCGCACGCTGCGTCGCCAGCCATGCCGGTAAAGAAAGCGACGCAGGCCACTGACGCCCGCGTACAGCCAGGCCAGCGGGTATACCCACGCGGGAACCCGGCCTTCGCCGTACCAGGCTTCTTCCAGCTTCTGCGCAAGCGCCATGAGACGCCTCAGCCTTCTTCCTGCTCGTGGAACTGCATGCGGTGGAGTGCGGCGTACTGACCGCCCAAGGCTACCAACTCGGCGTGAGTGCCGCGTTCAACGATACGCCCCTGATCCATCACGGCGATCTGGTCGGCGTGTTCGATGGTGGACAGCCGGTGCGCGATCACCAGCGTGGTGCGGTCGCGCATGAGGCGCTGCAGCGCCTGCTGGATCAGCCGCTCGGATTCGGTGTCGAGTGCGCTGGTGGCTTCGTCCAGCACCAGGATCGGGGCGTTCTTGAGGATCGCCCGGGCAATCGCCAGCCGCTGGCGCTGGCCGCCGGAGAGCATGCCGCCGCCCTGCCCGATCGGGCTGTGGATGCCCTCGGGCATGCGCTGGATGAACTCCATCGCGTTGGCCGCCTCGGCCGCGGCGATGATGTCGGCCTCGCTGGCACCGGCCAGTTCGCCGTAGGCGATGTTCTGCGCGATGGTGCCATCGAACAGCACCACGCTCTGCCCCACCCAGCCGATCTGCCTGCGCAGCGAAGCCAGGGTGTAGTCGCGGTAGTCCTGCCCATCGAGCACGATGCGACCGGCACTGGGCTCCTGGAAGCGCGGCAGCAGGCTGACCAGACTGCTCTTGCCGCTGCCGGAACGGCCGACCAGCGCGGTCACGGTGCCCGGCCCGCAATGCAGGTCGATGCCGCGCAGGGTGTCGGACTCGCTGCGCGGGTAGCGCAGGCGCACGCCTTCGAAACGCAGGTCGCCATGGGTGCGCTGGAGCACGATCCTCCCGGTGTCCTGCTCCGGCGGCATGTCGATGACCTCGAACAGGTCCTCGGCCGCCGAAATGCCGCGCTGGATGGTGCCTTGCACGTTCGCCAGGCGCTTGAGCGAGGGCATCATCGCGCCCATGGCGGTCAGCACGGTGACGAACACGCCGGGCGAGATGCCATCGATGACCTGCGGCCGCGTCGCCAGGTAGACCAGCAAAGCGAGCGCGAGCGCGGCGACGGTCTGGATCGCGGTGCTCGAAGTGGCGCTCGTGGTGGCGATCTTCATGTTCAGGCGGCGTGCCCGGTGGGAGACGTCGGCAAAGCGCGCGGCCTCGTGTTGCTGCCCGCCGTAGACACGCACTTCGCGGTGCGCGTGGACCGACTCGTCCACCGCGCCGGTCACCGAACCCATGGACCCCTGGATGCGCCGGCTGATCTGCCGGTAGCGCCGGCTGACCATGGTCGCGACCAGCGCGATGCCGGGGGCCATCATCAGCAGCGTGAGCGACAGGTAGGCGCTGTTGCTCAGCATCACGTACAGCATGCCGATGACCGTGACGCCTTCGGTCACGACCACTTTCAACGCATCCGTCGAGGCCGACGCCACCTGCTCGCTGGTGTAGGTGATGCGGGAGATCTGCTGGCCGGAGGGCTCATTGCCGAAGAATGCGGCCGGCAGCCGCAGGTACGCGGTGAACACGTCCGCCTGCATCGCCTGCACGACGTTGCGGCCCACGTACGAAATGCCGTAGCTGCTGACGAACGTGCCCACGCCGCGCGCCGCGAAGATGCCCACGATCCAGATCGGCATCCAGAAGATCAGGTACGGGTCCTTCTTGGCGAAGAGCTCGTCGATCATCGGCCGCAGCTTCTGGGTGAAGGCTGCCAGCGCTCCACCGTCGATCGCCATGCCGACAATCGCGATCGCACCGATCAACCACCACCGCCGCGTATAGCCGAGCAGCCGCTTGTAGACGCGCAGGGTTTCGGCGTCCCAGATGGCCACCTTGCCCGCGGCTGTCAACGTGCGGCGTCCTGGCTGGGCGTGGTCGCGATCGCCAGGCGGGTGAAGCCGAGCTGGCCGAGCGCATCCATCGCGGTGACGACGCTCTGGTGCGGCGTCTGCGCATCGGCGCGGATCGTGACCGGCCGGTCGTGGTCGTCGCCGGCCACGCGGGCGATGGCCTGCTTGAGCGGATCGACACCCTCGCCCACCACTTCGTCGCTGCCGACATAGAAGTGGCCTTCGCGGTCGACCATCACCGTCAGCGCGGGCGCCTGCATGTCGCGCTCCTCGGCGCTGGCCTGTGGCAGCGTGACCTGCAGGCGCGAATGCTGCACGAAGGTCGTGGTCAGCACGAAGAACATCAGAAGCGTCAGCAGCACGTCGATCAACGAGATCACGTTGATCTCGAAGTCGTCCTGCCGGCGGTCGGAACCGATACGCATGCTTACCCTCAGGCGCCGGTCGCGGCGGTCGTCGCCGTGCGACGCGGACGCGCCGCCGGAACCGGCGCGCCGGTCAGATCATCCAGCAGCGCGGTCGCCTGCTTCTCCATGTCGACGCAGTAGCCGGCCACCTTCGAGCGGAAATAACGGTGCAGCACGTAGGCGGGAATCGCCACCACCAGGCCCATGGCCGTGCAGATCAGCGCCTCGCCGATGCCGCCGGCCATCTTGGTCGGATCGGCCATGCCGCCGGCCATCACCTGCATGAACATGCGGATCAGGCCGATCACCGTACCGAGCAGGCCCAGCAGGGGGCCGATCAGCGCGATGGTGCCGAGCGTGTTGAGGTAACGCTCCATGCGATGCACGACATGGCGACCGGTATCCTCGATGCGTTCCTTGATCTGCTCGCGCGGACGGTTGCGCACGGCGAGCGCGCCGGCCAGCAATTCGCCCAGCGGCGAACCGGCGGCGAGGGCCTCCAGGTGCGCCGGATCGAGCTGGCCGCTGCGCGCCCACTTGCGCACTTCCTCGCCCAGCCCGTCGGGCAGCACGGCCTTGCGGCGCAGCGACCACCAGCGCTCCAGCACGATCGCCAGAGCCACCGCCGAACAGATCAGGATGGGGGCCAAGGCCCACCCGCCAGCCATCAGAATCTCAAGCACTGCCTACTCCCGCCAGGGCAACTTTCTCAAGGGACGCCGAATCATAGCAGTCCCTTCACATGGTTCCGCGGTGCGCTTGGCAGTTGCAAAAACGCCGGTTCACTCGCGCCAGTAGCGGGGATGGCGCTGGCGCCAGGTGACGACCGCAGCGGGCTCGGCCGTGGGTGCGGCATCGATCTCGATGGCGCCACGCGTGGCGGTGTCCAGCAAGGGCACGCCCGCCTCGGCGTAGCGTTGGAGCACGAGCGGGTGCGGGTGGCCGAAGCGGTTGTGCCAGCCCGCGGAAACCAGCGCCAGGCGCGGGGCGATCGCGGCGATGAAACGGGGGGCGGACGAGTAGCGGCTGCCATGGTGCGGTACCACCAGCACCGTGGAACGGGCATCCCCGACGGCGGAAGCCACCGCGGGCTCCACCCGGCTGCTGATGTCCCCGGTGAGCAGCAGGCGCCCACCCGCACCATCCACGGCCAGCACGCAGGAGCGATCGTTGCGTTTCCCGCCAGTCTGCGGGCCCGGGGAAAGCACGCGGATGACCACTCCGTCCCAACGCCACGCCTGCCCTGCCCGGCACGGTTTCGTCGGCAACGGGATGCGCCCGGGCTCGCTTGCATAGCGGACGGCGTGCGGAAAAGCCGCCGCCACCGCGGGGATCCCGCCGGCATGGTCGTTGTCGCCATGGCTGGCGATCAGGAGGTCCAGTCGGGCCACATCCAGCGCGTGCAGCGCCGGCAGCACCACCGCCTCGCCCAGATCGAAACCCGACGGATAGCGGGCGCCGGCGTCGTAGACCAGCGCGTGGTGCCGCGTCCGCACCACCACCGACAACCCCTGCCCCACGTCCAGCACCCAGGCCTGGAATCCGCCGGCGGCCGGCAACCGCACCACCGGCCAGACCAGCGGAAGGAACAGCAGCAGGCCCAATGGCCGCAGCGGCAGGCCGCGCGGGGCGAACAGCCACAGCGCACCCACTGTGGCCAGCAACAGCGCCCACGGCCCCACCTCGGGCAGGTACCAGTGCGCGCCGGGCCAGGCCGCCATGCGCTCCAGCAACCACCATTGGGCATGTGCGAAGAAGCCTGCCAGCTTGAGCACCGGCGTTGCCGCGACCGGCGCAAGCAGGAGCAACAGCACCCCCAGCAGGACGCACGGGACGACGACGAAACTCACGAACGGCACCGCAACGAGGTTGGAGAGTGCGCCGATCAGCGAAGCCTCGCCGAAGAACCAGAGCGTCAACGGCAAGAGCGCCACTGTCATCACCAGCTGCCCGGCGGAGAGCTCGTGCAGGAAGCCTCGCAGGCCGTGGGAGCGGGCCTGAAGGCAGAGCATCAGGAAGGCCACGCCCACGAACGACAACCAGAAACCCGCCGACAGCACGGCCAGCGGATCGGCCAGCAGCATCGCGATCAGGGCCAGGCCGAGCGTCTGGGCGCCACCGATCGCCCGACGGCTGCAGCGGGCGAGCGCCACCACGACGATCATCAGCAGGGTGCGCACGGTGGGCAGGCCAAAGCCGGCCAAGGCACCGTACAGCCCGGCGGCCAGCAACGCCGCGGCGGCCTGCGCGGGCAACCGCGGCAGGCGCAGTGCCAGGCCTGGCCAGAGCAGGTAGAGCAGGCGCACCAGCCCCACGCCGAACAACGCGGCCACGCCCACGTGGAACCCGGAGATGGCAATGAGATGCGGGACGCCGTTGGCGCGCGCGACTTCCCAGTCGTCCTGGTCAAGCCCGCGCGTATCGCCGATGGAGAACGCCTGCAACAGAGCCGCGTCGTGCGGGTCATGGACGCGCGCGGCGATGCCGCGGGAGACGCGGTCGCGTATGCCGTCGACGCAGTGGCCAGGCGCCAGCAGGCGGTTGGTGCCGTCGGCGCGCACGTAGCCGGTGGCGGCGATGCGCTTTTCCAGTGCGCTGCGCTCACCATCGAAGCCACCGGGATTGAGCAGGCCGCGCGGCCGGCGCAGTCGCACGTGCAGTTGCCAGCGTGAACAGGCCGGCAACACCGGGGCGTCGTCGTACCAGCTCAGACGCACGTGGCCGTGCAGTGGGACCGGCCTCCCGTCCAGGGTCGCGTGATCCACGTCGAACACGAAGCGGGTCGCATCGCTGCGGACCTGAGGCAGCCCCGACAACGTGCCGATGGCGTCGAAGTCCCGTTGCTCCAGGTCGCGTGGCAAGCGGAGGTCGAGCGCCACGGCGCCGCGCCAGATCGCCCAGCCCGCGCCGAGCAGCACCAGCGCCGGCAAGCGCAGCCGCGGCCAGCGCACGCTGGCCCACAGGACGAGCAAAGCGGGAAACGCGCTCCAGGTCGATGGCGGCAAGGCGGACAGCCATTGCACGGCGGCCACGCCAAGCAGCAAGGCGGCTCCGGTTGCCGCCGCACCGGGCATCCGTGCCTCGTGCATCCCATCCTCCCGTCGGAGGCCACAGCGTACCCGGTAGCGGCCGGCGGGATGGCTGAAATGCGTGTAGGGGCAAGGCGCGGTGGACGCGGCGCCCGCGGCGGTTTCAGCCCGCCATCACCGCGCCATGCGGGGGCCCCAGCCCACCCTGCGGCTTGGGGGTCCTCAGGCCAGCGGTACGTGGACCTTTTCCTGCAACACGCCGTTATGCAGTTCGAGCGTGCGATCCATCTTCGCCGCCAGCCGGTGGTCGTGCGTCACCAGGATGAAACTGGTGCCGACCTCGCGGTTGAGCTCCAGCATCAGCTCGTAGACCTGGGCGGCATTGCCCTCGTCGAGGTTGCCGGTGGGCTCGTCGCCGAGCACGCATGCCGGACGCGTGACCAGCGCACGCGCCACCGCGCAGCGCTGGCGCTCGCCACCGGAGAGTTCGGACGGCTTGTGTTCCTCGCGCTTGCCCAGCCCTACCCGCTCCAGCAGCACGCGTGCCTGGCGCTGCGCCTCCGCGATGGACACGCCACGGATCAGCAGCGGCATGCACACGTTCTCCAGCGCGGTGAACTCGGGCAGCAGGTGGTGGAACTGGTAGATGAAACCCAGCGACCGGTTGCGCACGCGTCCGCGCTCGGCATCAGAAAGCCGGGACAGCGTGCGGCCTTCCACTTCCACTTCGCCGCGGGTCAATGTGTCCAGCCCGCCGATGATATGCAGCAGCGTGCTTTTGCCGGAGCCGGAGGCGCCGACGATGGCCAGCGTCTCGCCGCGCTTCAGGGTGAAGTTGACGTCGGTGAGCACCTCGGTCTTCAGGTCGCCTTCCTCGTAGGTCTTGGCGATCCCGCTGGCGCGCAGCACGATATTCTTTTCCACGTTCGAGGGCTCATTCATAGCGCAGCGCCTGTGCCGGCTGCGTGCGCGACGCGCGCCACGCCGGATAAAGCGTGGCAAGCAGCGAAAAAATGAAGGTGACCAGCGTGACCCAGCCGACGTCGCTGGCGACCAGCTTGCTCGGCACTTCGCTGATGTAATAGACGTCCGGCGAAAGGAAGGTCACGCCGGTGACGTGCTCGATCCACTTGACGATCGCCGGCAGCTTCCACGAAAGCAGCGAACCCATCCCCACGCCGAAACCGATACCGACCACGCCGACCAGCACGCCCTGCACCATGAACATGCCCATGATGCTGCGTGGCGTCGAGCCCAGGGTGCGCAGGATCGCGATGTCCGCCTGCTTGTCGGTAACCAGCATCATCAGCATCGAGATCAGGTTGATCACCGCAACCAGGATGATCAGCGAGAGGATGATGAACATCACATGCTTCTCCATCGAGATGGCCGAGAAGAAGTTGGCGTGGCTGTCCATCCAGGTCTGCACGACGTAGAACTGGCCCAGCGCGTTGGCCAGTTCCCGCGCGACAGGACGTGCGTTGAACATGTCGTCGAGCTTGAGCCGGATGCCGCTGGGGCCGTCAAGGCTGCCGAGCTTCTCGGCATCGCGCATGTTGATCAGGGCCAGCCCCGAGTCGAATTCCTGCATGCCCAGTTCGAAGATGCCGACCACGTGGAAACCACGCAGGCGCGGCACGCTGCCCATCGGCGTGGCGCGAAACTCCGGCACCGCCATGGTGACGCGGTCGCCGACCGTCACGCCGAGCGTCAGTGCCAGCTCCCTGCCGAGCACGATGTTCCAGCTGTCGGGCTTGAGCTCGTCGAGGCTGCCCTCGACCATGTGCGTGTTGATGTCCGAGACCTTGGGTTCCTGTGCCGGGGCGATGCCGCGCACCAGCGCGCCACTGGGACGCCGGGCCTGCAGGAAAGCCTCCATTTCCACGTAGGGCGCGGCGCCCTTCACGTGCGGGTTGGCCTCGGCGATCCGCACCGCGCGCGGCCAGTCGCGCACGGCCTCGCCGGGCAGGCCCGAGACGGTGGCGTGCGAAATGGCGCCCAGGATGCGCGTGCGCAATTCCGAATCGAAGCCGTTCATCACCGACATCACCGTGATCAGGGCGGTGACGCTGATGGCGATGCAGACGATGGAGACGGTGGAGATGAAGGAGATGAACTGGTTGCGGCGCTTGGCACGCGTATAGCGCAGGCCGATGAACAGTTCGAGCGGTCGGAACATGGGCGGTCGCTTCTTCCAGTCGATGGGCGGGCCGCCCTGTCGGAGCATTATCGGGTATTCGCTCGGACCGTGCGCATGCGGAAAAGTGCCACGCAGGCCGGCGCGCCCCGGGGACGCCTCCCTACAGGATGCCGGCAGTCGGAGCTTGCGCGAACAGGCGCATGCGCAGGCGACGGCGGATGTCGGGATCGCTGTTGTCCGGCGCAAGTATCAGGACTTCGGTCGTCTCGTCGGTCCGGAGGCGCAGCAGCACGCAGGTGCCGATCACGCGATGGGAGAGCAGCGTGGCCGGGAGTTGCGTGCGATCGGCGCGATAGAGCGCCCATCCTTCCGGTCCGTAGCCTATGCCGACGATGCACGAGCGCATCGAGCGCCGCGCCACGACGGCGGCCAGCACAAGGGTACCCGCCCAGAGCAGAAGCTTGAGTGCGAGGGGCGCGCCGCTCAGTGCGATGGCGACGAAGGCGAGTGCGCCAACGATCGCCGTCAGTCGGGCCGGCAGGCGCGAGGGCCGGTAGTCAAAGCCGATGGCGGGTGCGGATGTCATCGACGATCGCCTGCCAGTCGTCGCGCGGGGCTTGCGCGTAGCCCATGATCCAGTCCCACAGGCTCGGATCCTGGGCGTCGAGCAGCTCGTCGAAGGCCTGGCGCGTCGCCGGGGTGGCCTCGGCGTAGCGCTCGTCCAGCCAGCCGCCCAGCAGGGCATCGAGTTCGCGCGTACCGCGCCGGGCACGCCAGCGCAAGCGGGAGAGGCTCATGGCGACGCGCCGGTTCCGGCTTCCGCTCCCCGACGGGGGGATGGCCGGGACTCGCCGGGAAGCCGAAACAACGCCTTGGCGTGGTCTGCCGGACGTCCGTGCGAAGCGCGTTTTGCGTGTCCCGGCTGCATGACGGCGGCTCCGGTGAAGTACTTCGCGAGAGTGCCCCTCGCCGCGGCCCTCCGCCCGGTGGGGAGAGGGCGCTCACATGCGGGCTCTTACGAGCGGCGCTCGACCATCAGCTTCTTGATCTCAGCGATCGCCTTGGCCGGATTCAGGCCCTTCGGGCAGGTGCGCGCGCAGTTCATGATGGTGTGGCAGCGGTAGAGCTTGAACGGATCTTCCAGTTCGTCCAGGCGCTCGCCAGTGGCCTCGTCGCGGGTGTCGGCGATCCAGCGGTAGGCCTGCAGCAGGATGGCCGGACCGAGGTAGCGGTCGCCGTTCCACCAGTAGCTCGGACATGCGGTGGAGCAACAGGCGCAGAGGATGCACTCGTAGTAGCCGTCCAGCTTCTTGCGGTCCTCGGGGGACTGCAGGCGCTCGCGTGCCGGTGCCGGGCTCTGCGTACGGATCCACGGCTTGATCGACGCGTACTGCGCGTAGAAGTGCGTGAGATCCGGCACCAGGTCCTTGACCACCGGCATGTGCGGCAGCGGATAGATCGCGACTTCGCCGCCTTTGCAGTCGTCGATGGCCTTGGTGCAGGCCAGCGTGTTGGTGCCCTCGATGTTCATCGCGCACGAACCGCAGATGCCTTCGCGGCAGGAGCGGCGCAGCGTGAGCGTCGGATCGATCTCGTTCTTGATCTTCAGCAACGCGTCCAGAACCATCGGGCCGCAAGCGGCCAGGTCGATCTCGTAGGTGTCGACGCGCGGGTTCTGGCCGTCGTCCGGGCTCCAGCGATAGATCTTGAAGGTGCGCGGCTTCTTGGCGCCCTTGGCCGGAAAGTGCTTGCCGGACTGGATCTTGGAATTCTTCGGTAGCGTGAACTCTGCCACGATGTGTCTCCGGTCCGGTTGCTCAGTAAACGCGCTTCTTCGGCGGCACCACGTCGACCTCGTCGGTCAGCGTGTACATGTGCACCGGGCGGAAGTCGAAGCTGGTCTGGCCCACGTCGCTCAGGCTGACCAGGGTGTGCTTCATCCAGTGCTCGTCGTCGCGCTCCGGGAAGTCCTCGCGGGCGTGGGCGCCGCGGCTTTCCTTGCGCTGCTCGGCCGAATGCATGGTGACCACGGCCTGGGCGAGCAGGTTGGAAAGCTCCAGCGTCTCGATCAGGTCGGTGTTCCACACCAGCGAGCGGTCGGTGACGCTGACATCCTTGAAGGAGTCGAACACCTCGGAAATGCGCCGCTTGCCTTCGGCCAGCGTCTCGCCGGTACGGAACACCGCCGCATCCTTCTGCATGGTCTTCTGCATCTCGGCGCGGATCTGCGCGGTGGGCTTGTTGCCCTTGGCATGGCGGATCGCGTCGAAGCGCCCCAGCGCCTTGTCCAGGATGCTGGCCGGCAGGTCCTTGTGCAGCGTGTCGGGCTTGATCAGTTCGGCGCAGCGGCCGGCCACTGCACGACCGAACACCACCAGGTCGAGGAGGGAGTTGGAGCCCAGGCGGTTGGCGCCGTGCACCGACACGCAAGCGGCCTCGCCGATGGCGAACAGGCCCGGCACCACGGCATCGACGTCGTCGCCCTTCTTCTGCACCACTTCACCGTGGTAGTTGGTCGGGATGCCGCCCATGTTGTAGTGCACGGTCGGGATGACCGGGATCGGCTCCTTCGTCACGTCCACGCCGGCGAAGATGCGCGCCGACTCGGCGATGCCCGGCAGGCGCTCGTGGATTACGTCGGCGCCCAGGTGCATCAGGTTCAGATGGATGTGGTCCTTCTCCGGGCCGACGCCGCGACCCTCGCGGATCTCGATGGTCATCGCGCGGCTGACCACGTCGCGCGAAGCCAGGTCCTTGGCGCTGGGCGCGTAGCGCTCCATGAAGCGCTCGCCCTCGGAGTTGGTCAGATAGCCACCCTCGCCACGGACGCCCTCGGTGATCAGGCAGCCGGCGCCGTAGATGCCGGTCGGGTGGAACTGCACGAACTCCATGTCCTGCAGCGCGAGGCCCGCGCGCAGCACCATGCCACCGCCGTCGCCGGTGCAGGTGTGCGCCGAGGTGGCGCTGAAGTAGGCGCGGCCGTAGCCGCCGGTGGCCAGAACCACGGCATGGCCGCGGAAGAAATGCAGCGTGCCCTCGTTCATGTCCAGCGCGAGCACGCCGCGACAGACGCCGGCCTCGTCGAAGATCAGGTCGATCGCGAAATACTCGACGAAGAACGTGGCGTCATGCGCCAGCGCCTGCTGGTACAGCGTGTGCAGGATCGCGTGGCCGGTGCGGTCGGCCGCGGCGCAGGTGCGCTGCGCGGTGCCCTTGCCGTAATGCGTGGTCATGCCGCCGAACGGGCGCTGGTAGATCTTGCCCTCTTCGGTGCGCGAGAACGGCACGCCGTAATGCTCCAGCTCGATGATCGCCGCCGGCGCTTCCTTGCACATGTACTCGATCGCATCCTGGTCGCCGAGCCAGTCTGAGCCCTTGATGGTGTCGTAATAGTGGAAGCGCCAGTCGTCCTCGCCCATGTTGCCCAGCGCGGCGGAGATGCCGCCCTGCGCCGCCACGGTATGCGAACGGGTCGGGAAGACCTTGGTGATGCATGCGGCCTTGAGACCCTTCTCGGCCAGGCCGAAGGTGGCGCGCAGGCCCGCGCCGCCGGCGCCGACCACGATCACGTCGTACTTGTGTTGCTGGACCTTGTAGGCTTCCATCGAACTCAGGCTCCCAAGGCGATGCGCAGCACCGCGAGCACGCCCGCCAGGGCGGCGAGCACGGCGACGAACTTGATCGCCGTCAGGAGCGCGATCTCCTTCCAGCGGGTGTGTACGTAATCCTCGATCACCACCTGCAGCCCGAGCACGGCATGCCAGAAAGCGGTGACGACGAAGGCGATCAGCAGTACCGCATTCCACGGCCGCGCGACCAGCTCGCGGGCGCTGGCGTAGTCGGCATGCAGCATGCGTAGCACCAGGGTGACCAGCCAGATGCCCAGGCCGACCAGTGCGACGGCGGTGACACGCTGCACCCACCAGTGGCTCACGCCGTGCTGGGCCGAGCCCAGGCCGCGCGCCTTCTTCAGCGGGTTGCGGTATTCCTTCGGATAGGCGCTCATGCTCCGGCTCCCAGGGTCAGCACGTAGGCCCATACGGCCACGGTCAGCAGCAGGCTGAGGATGATCGAGGTCCAGCTCGAGCGAACGAACTGCACGATCTGGTAGCCGTAGCCGCCGTCCTGCACCAGGTGGCGGATGCCGTTGCACAGGTGATAGAACAGCGACCAGCTCCAGCCGACCAGCAGGATGATGCCGATCGGGCTGCCGATAAACGCGGCGAAGCGGCCGTAGCGCTCCTCGCCGCCGGCGAGTGCGAGCAGCCCCCAGGCCACCAGCAGCAGGCCCACGGACAGGGCGATGCCGGTGGCTCGATGGAGGATGGAGGTCACCATCTGCACCTGCCACTTGTAGACGGAAAGGTGCGGTGAGAGCGGTCGTCGCGTGTCTGCCATGGCGGCTATCCGTGTAGTGGAATCGCTGGTGCCCGATTGCCCGCTCCCGAGTGCCTGTACCGGCTCGCGCCGTCACGGGCCGATCAGAAGTCGATGCAGCGTCCGTTCTTTTCCCAGTCGCCGTAGCGCGTGGGATCCGGCGCCGGCCGCTCCGGTCGCGCCTCGCCCTCGGCCGGCCGCGCGGGCACGGCTGGCTGCTCCGCGGGCGCGGAAGCAGGGGCGGGTTCGGTCTGGGAAGAGGTCTCGGACATAAGTAGAGCCGCAAAAGCGTAATACGCGCTGACCGCACAGCACAACCTTGACTGGCGCGCGAAAAAGTGACCGGACCTTGCCTTCAGGCGATGCTTCCCTTATTTCATCGCCATGCCAAGCACCTACCCCGCAGAGCTCGTCGCGCTCGAAGGCCCGGACGCGATCGCGTTCGCGCAAGCGCAATTCAGCAGCAACCTCGCCACGCTCGCCGACGGCCAGTGGCAGTTCAGCGCCTGGCTCGATGCGCAAGGGCGGGTGCGCGCCCTGTTCCACCTGATGCGCCTGGATGCACATCGCCTGCGGCTGCTTTTGCGTGGCGGCGAGGCACAGGCACTGGCTGCCGGGCTGCAGCGGTACGTATTCCGCGCCAGCGTGCGTGTGTCTGCGCTGCCGGCACGCGAGCTGGCGACCGTGGAAGCGACGCCGCTGCATGCCGTCGTGGAACGGGACGACACCTTGATCCTCGGTTGCGGCTCGCATGGCCTGAAGGTCGCCACGAACGGCGACGACGCGTGGCGTCTGCCACAGTTGCGCGCAGGCTGGCCCTGGCTACCGGCGGGCGCCGGCGATGATTTGCTGCCGGCCTGGCTGGACCTTGGCAGGCTGGGGGCCACCGCGCTGGACAAAGGCTGCTACCCGGGCCAGGAGCTCGTCGCGCGCATGCACTACCGCGGCGGCAGCAAGCGGCGTTTGCGGCGGGTCCGGCTGTCGCTCGCGCTGGAACCGGGCAGCGGACTGGAAGTGGAAGGCGGGACGGCGATCCGGTTGCTGGACGTGGCGGGAGTTGATGGCGTTGTCGAAGCCCTGGCGGTGGTGCACGACGACACGCAGGCCAGCCTGGATTCCGGTATCGAAGCGAAGTCCTGCAGCGGAACCGTCTTCGTGCAGGCGATCGCCCACTGACCCCACGCACGCCGGCTTCCAGATCGAGGCGCCGCACGGCGGCGATCCAGCCCGTCAGGCAGGCTTCCCGTCGATGGCGCGCAGGCACTGGCGCGGCTCGTCCATCAATGCGGCCAGCCGCGCTGCCACGGTCGGTGCGTCGACCGGATAACCCAGTTCGCCAGTTAGCCGCGCGACCTCGGCGGCGTCGCCGGCGCGGATCGTCGGGGCGTGCTCACGACAGGCGCGCGCCGTTGGGTACCGGCCGCTCGACCGTGGTGATCACCACGCCCGCGTCGGTATGGAAGCCGGTCAACAGGAACTGCGAGCGGAACGGACCGATCTGCTTTTCCGGGAAATTGATCACGCCCACGATCTGCTTGCCGACCAGTTGCTCGGGCGTATAGAGCGCGGCGATCTGCGCACTGGTCTTGCGCTCGCCATATGGCCCGAAGTCCGCCCACACCTTCCACGCCGGCTTGCGTGCCTCGGGGAATGCTTCCACGCGCACGATCGTGCCGGCCACGATCAGGACCTTCTCGAAGTCCGCCCAGCTGATCTCTTCCACGCTCATCCTTCCAGGGTGGTTTTCAGCCAATCCTGCAGTTCGGCGCGCCAGTAGCTGGCCTGCGCCGCCATGAAACCGAACGGCCGATAGGTGGATGGCAACCCGTAATCGGCGTACTGGCGCCACGCCGGGTCGCCCTCGGCGATCGCGGCTGCCAGCAGCTCGCCGGCCGCACAGGTCGAACTCAGGCCGTGGCCACCGAACGCCTGCGCCCACCACAGGCCGTCCTCACGCCCGCCGATCTGCGGCATCTGGTGGCGTGCGTAGCTCATGAGTCCCGACCAGGCGTAGTCGACGCGCACCCCGCCCAGTTGCGGGAACACCCGCAGCAGGTCGCGCCGCAGCAGCCGTTGCACGGCGCGCGGCGAACGGTCCAGCACCGAAATGTGGCCGCCCCAGAGCAGCCGCGTGTCCGGCAAGGGCCGGTAGTAGTCGAAGGCGAAGCGCGTGTCGTAGACGGCCGCGCGCGTGGCCAGGCATTCGGCCAGGCGGTCGCCCAGTGGCTCGGTGACCATCACGTAGGTCGCGATCGGCAGGATCGCGCGGTCGATGCCGCGCTCGAGCCCGGCCAGGTAGCCACCGCAGGCCAGCACCACCTGCTCTGCCAGCACCTCGCCCGACGCGGTTTGCACGCGCCAGCGGTCGCCCTCGCGCTGCAGCCGGCGCACGCCGCTTTGTTCGTGGATACGCACGCCCTGCCCGGCCGCGGCGCCGGCCAGGCCGATCGCGTAGTTGAGCGGATGCAGATGCAGCGCGTCGCGTTCGAACAGGCCATCGTGGTAGCGCGTGCTGCGGACCAGTTCGCGCAACCCGGCTTCGGGCAGCCATTCCCAGGCCACGCCATAGCGCGAGGCCAGCAATTGCTGGCGCGCGCGCAGTACGTTCGGGTCGCGGAACCAGTTGGCCCATATCACGCCCTGGTCCACCGCATCGCAGGCAATCGAGTAATCGGCGATACGCTGGCGGATGCGATGCACGCCGTCGACGGTTCGCTGGAACAGCGCGCGCGCACGCGCCTCGCCCAGCTGGTCGAACAACGCCTGTTCGCCCAGCGAGTAACCGGCGAACACGAAACCGCCGTTGCGCCCGGAGGCCCCGTAGCCAACCTGCTCGCGCTCCAGCAGCACCACGTCGCGCAGCCCGCGCTCGACCAACCCCAGCGCGGTATTGAGCCCGGCGAAGCCGCCGCCGATCACCGCCACCCGCGCCTCGTGCCGGCCGTCGAGCGGCGCATACGGGGCGTACGGCGTGGCCGTGGCGCGGTAGTAGGAGATGGCGGGCGACGGCGGCATGGGTCGGGCCAGTCGGGCGACGGCTGAGCATATCGCGGCGGACGCCGCTGTTCGAACAGGCCGGCGACATGCCAGCCACTGGCGCGACGACCGCCGCGGAGGCCGGCTTGCCGGCTACGGCCCGGACTGCCTACGCGCGATGAGCCTGCAGGCGGGCGCCTGCAGGCTCATCGCCTGGTGCGGAGACTCAGATCTGACCGACGAACTCGCGCACGACCGGCGCGAGCTTGGGATCCTGCATGGCCATGTGCATGGTGGCCCGGACCAGGCCGGCCTTGTTGCCACAGTCGAAGCGGGTGCCCTCGAAACGATAGGCCAGCACCTTGCCCTGCTCGGTCAGCAGCGCCTCGATGGCGTCGGTGAGCTGGATCTCGCCGCCGGCCCCGGGCTTGGTCTGTTCCAGCAACTCGAAGATGCGGCCCGGCAACACGTAACGGCCGACCACGGCAAGGTTGGAAGGCGCATCGGCGGGCTTGGGCTTTTCGACCATGTAGCGGATGCGCGCGCTGCGCTGGTCGATCGGCTCGGCGTCGACGATGCCGTACTTGTCGGTCTGGTCGTGCGGCACTTCCTCCACCGCGATCACGCCGGCGTTCTCCGATTCCGCCAGCGCGGCCATCTGGCCCAGCGCGCCTTTGCCGCGATTCCAGATCAGATCGTCCGGCAGGATGATGCCGAAAGGCTCGTTGCCCACCACCGGTTTGGCGCACAGGACGGCATGACCCAGGCCATGTGCCTCCGGCTGCGTGACGAAGATCGCGCGCACGTTGGAGGGCAATGTGCCCTGTACCAGGGCGAGCAGCTCGTCCTTGCCCTTTTCCTCCAGCTTGGCCTCCAGCTCGTAGGCCTTGTCGAAGTAATCGGCGATGGCGTGCTTGTAGCGGTTGGTAACGAACACCAGGGTGTCGGCGCCAGCGTCCACCGCCTCATCGACCGCATACTGGATCAGCGGCTTGTCCAGCACCGGCAGCATTTCCTTGGCGACCACTTTGGTCGCCGGCAGGAAACGCGTGCCAAGACCGGCCACGGGGAACACTACCTTGCGCAACGGCTTGGTCACTCAGCTTTCTCCTGTTTCTATACGGCCCTGTTCGGTGCGGCCCGCCTCGCGGCGGATGGACACCACGTTGTCAGGCTGTGCCACGTCGCTCCAGCGGAACGACGGCAGCAGGCTCGAAACGCAGCGCCGCAGTTCGTCTTCATTGAATGTGAGGGTGGCTTCGCTGGCCTTGTTGAGCAGTGCCTGCAACAGCTCCCAGGAAACCTCGCGATGCTGCGCGAGGAAGATCTTGGCGTGCGCGGTGGCGCTGTAATTCTCGAGCTGATGGAACAGCTCCTCGAACAGCTTCTCGCCCGCGCGCAAGCCGGTATAGATGATCGGCACTTCGGTACCGGGCTTCTTGCCGGCCAGCCGGATCATCTGCTCGGCCAGGTCGCGGATCTTCACCGGCTCGCCCATGTCCAGCGCGAAGATCTCGCCGCCTTGTCCGAGGCAGGCCGCCTGCAGGATCAGCTGGCAGGCCTCGGGGATGGTCATGAAGTAGCGGGTGATCTCCGGATGGGTGATGGTCACCGGCCCGCCCGCCCGGATCTGCTGGCGGAACAGCGGCACCACGGAACCGGCCGAATCGAGCACGTTGCCGAAGCGGACCGTGATGTAGTGCGTGGCCGAATGCGCGTTGAGGTTCTGGCAATAGATCTCGGCCACACGCTTGCAGGCGCCCATCACGCTGGTAGGGTTGACTGCCTTGTCTGTCGAGATCAGCACGAAGCACTCGACCTGGAACTCGTTGGCGAGATCGGCCACCGTGCGGGTGCCAAGCACGTTGTTGCGGAAGGCGGCGCGAAGTTGCTTCTGCAACATCGGCACGTGCTTGTAGGCGGCCGCGTGGAACACGACTTGCGGCTGCGTCTCGCCGAAGGCCTTCTGCATGGCCACGCGGTCGCCGCAGTCGCACAACACGCACTCGAGCAGCAATTCGGGATAATCGGTGCGCAGTTCCTTGCCGATGCGGTAGAGGTTGTATTCGCTCTGTTCGACGATGATCAGCGATTGCGCACCCAGCCGTGCAACCTGACGGCACAGCTCCGAGCCGATCGAGCCGCCACCGCCGGTGACCAGCACGCGGCGACCGGTGAGCGTCTCGCGGATGGCGGTCCAGTCGAGCTCGATCGCGTCGCGGCCGAGCAGGTCTTCGATCGCCACTTCCTTGATCTCGTTGAACTGCGCGCGGCCGGCGACCACGTCCTCCAGTCGGGGCACGGTCCGGTACGGCAGCCCGGTCTGGTCGCACAACTCGACCACCCGCCGCATCTCTCCCGTGGTGGCGGCCGGCATCGCGATCAGCAGCATCTCGACTGCCGCCTCGCGGGCAAGCTCCGGCAACTGGTCGATGCGGCCCAGCACGGGATGGCCGTTGATCGAAGCGCCGCGCAGGCTCCCCTTGTCGTCGACAAAGCCGATCACGCTGTAGCGGCCGTCATGACGCAGATCGCGCGACAGCGCCTCGGCCGCGCGATCGGCCCCGATGATGAGCACCCGCTTGGCTGCGCGCGTACTGAACAGGTCGAGCCGGCTGTCCTTCCAGAAGCGGTAAGCCAGCCGTGGCAGGCCCAGCAGCAGGGTCAGGACAACCGGGTAAAGCAGCAGCACCGAGCGTGGCACGCCTTCCATGCGCTCGTAGAGGAACAGCGCCAGGCCGATGGCCAGCGCGCCGAAGACCGCCGCTTTCAGGATGTTCCACAGGTCCGGCAGGCTGGCGAAGCGCCAGACACCCTTGTAGAGGCCCGTCCAGGTGAAGATCAGCCCCTGCACCGCCAGCACGATGGGAAACTCGAGCACATCGAAGCTGCCATCCTGCCCCTGCACGGCGGCGTAGCGCAGTGCCTTGGCGATCCACCAGGCAAGGCCGGCCATCGCCAGGTCGTGGCTGACCACGGCGATACGAGGGTGGATGAGGGCGATCCATTTACGTGGCGACATAACGGTCCTTCAATGATGCACGCCGCATGCAGCGGCGCTTGGCAACGATCCATGTTGCGCCCGCCGCCGTATAGACGGCGGCACAGGCGGGCAATGCCATGGCCGGGAGCAGGCTCGCGACAACCGCGGCTGGCGCGGCGACGAGCAGGTTCCAACCCAGGTACCACGCGGCAGCGCGCGCATGCGTGCGGCCGGATCGTACCAGCCACTGGTATAGATGCTCGCGATGCGGAGCATACCAGCGCCTGCCGCGTAAGAAGCGGTTCAGCAACGTCAAGCTGGCATCGGCGACAAATGCGGACCCGAGGATGAGTGCGGGCCAGAGCAAGGCCGGTTCGATCCCCCATAACAGCGCACCGAAGGCGAACAGCAGCAAGCCCACGCTGCCGCTTCCCACGTCGCCCATGAAAATGCGGGCCGGTGGCCGGTTGTAGAGCCAGAACCCGAAGCAGCCCGCGGCCACCACGAAGGCCCCCCCCGCCAGTGCAGGCTGGGCCACGCTGGCGGCAAGGCAGCCGAGCCCGGCGGCGACGAAGATGCCCTGCTGTGCCAGCAGTGCATCGATCCCGTCCATGAAGTTGTGCAGGTTGATACTCCAGCCGCCGGCCAGCACCAGCAGCGGCAGCCACGCCCACGCGAGGCCTGCATCGGCAAGCAGTGCTGCGCTGAAGCATGCCGTCGCCAGCAGCTGGACGCCCAGCCTTGGCCATTGCCGCAACGGCCGGTGGTCATCCCACCAACCGATCGCCGCGACCAGGAGCAAGGCCAGTGCCAGGCTGCCGGTAGTCCATCCGGACCAGGGGCCGGGCAAGCTCAGGAATGCGCCGGGTATGGCAACGAGGCAGGCGAGCACGATGCCGATGCCGCCACCGCGGGGGGTAGGAAGCGTGTGCGAGCGGCGCTGACCGGGTTGGTCCAGCATGCCGCGACGACGTGCATAGGCGATGGCACCACGTGCCGCCACCGCCGCGATCACCAGCGCGGCCAGGCTCCATCCCAGCACGGTGGCGAGTTCCGGCCGGATCACTCGTTGGCGACGCCGTGGATCGGGCGGATCGTGCTCCAGCTCTTGCAGCTGGGGCACTGCCAGTGATGCGCCTTGGCGCCGAAGCCGCAGCGGCTGCAGCGATACATCGCCTGGCCCTCGAGCAGCTTGCGGGTGAGGTCGCGCAGGATGAGAAAGTTTTCGCGCGCCTCTCCCTCGATCTTGTCCATGGTCGCGTCGATCAGTGCCATCAGGCCGCGCACCGAGGGGCGCTGGCGCAACTGCGAGGTCAGGAACTCGATGCCCGCCCGCTCGCCATCACGCTGGTTATAGAGCTTGGTCAGCGCCAACACCGGGGAGATGCCGTTGTAGCGCGCCAGAATGTCCTGCAGGAAATGCTCGGCGCGCTCCATCTGCCCGGTGCGCGCATAGCTGTTGAGCAACGGCGGCAGGATTTCCGGGACGAAGGCGATGTCCGCGCCGACGGCCGCCTCATAGGCTTCGACCGCTTCGGCGTGCTCGCCCGCTTCGGCATGCAGGCGGCCGGTGAGCATGAAGGCGCGCACGCAGTCGGCCTGGCATTCGAAGGCCTGCCGCAGGTAGCCACGCGCTTCCGATCGCGCGCCATGCTGGCGTGCCTGTTCGGCCAGCTCGCAATAGAACTGGGCGATCATCGGGGACTCGTCGTCGCCGGTCATCGCCTCCAGCCGGCGCGCATGGTCGATCGCCTTGTGCCAGTCGCGTTCATGCTGGTAGATCGCCACAAGATGCCGCAGCGCCGAGGGCGCGTGTGCATTCATCGCGACCAGGTCGGAAAACAGCGCTTCCGCGCGGTCGAGCAGGCCGGCGCGCATGTAGTCTTCGCCCAGTTCCAGCAAGGCGACGGTCTTCATCGCCTCGGTCAGGCCCGGCCGCGAAACCAGGTGCTGGTGCAGGCGGATGGCACGATCGACTTCGCCGCGGCGGCGAAACAGGTTACCCAGGGCAAGGTGGGTTTCCACCGTGTCGCGGTTGTACTCGGCGAGTTTCAGGAAGACCTCGATCGCCTTGTCCTGTTCTTCGTTGAGCAGGTAGTTGAGGCCGCGGAAGTAATCGGACGACAGCTCGCTGACGCGCATGCCCGAGCGATGGACCGCTGCCCGGCGGGCCGCAAACCACCCGCTGGCAAAAGCGGCCGGCACCAGCAGAACCAGCACGTAGAGGATGCTCATGCGCGGGCCGGCGTCTTCCCGCTGGACGACCGCGCGCGGCGCAGCACGCGACGATGGCGCACGCTCATGCCCAACCAGGCGGTGAGCCCTCCCAGCAGCCAGCCGATCACCAGGGCGACCAGCAACCCGGCACCCTTGGGCATCGTCAGCTGGAAGAAGGCCAGGTCGTAGCTCACCGGATCGGCATTGAGTGCGCCGACGACCACGCCGACGACGACAAAAAACGCCAGGATGAGCAGGGCAATCAATCGCATCGCGCGACTTTACCCGAATCAGGTTGAACTGGCACGAGCGTGGGGGCCGTCAGGTGCCTCTCCCTCGAGCCGAAGGTGGTTCCGGGGAACGGTGCCGCTCGGGCGTTGCCGTTGCGAACCCATCCCGGGCTTCGCTTTCGCCCCGGAACGAGGAAACCGGGCGGACACCTTTCCCACAGGCAACAAAAAGGCAGGACCGGCTCGCGCCGCCTGCCTTGAAACTTGAAACACCTCGACTTTCAGCCATCGTGGCTGCGTGTCAGGCCACTTCGGTTTCCTCGGCCTGCAGCGAGAGATTCACCCGCTCGCGCAACTCCTTGCCTGGCTTGAAGTGCGGCACGTGCTTGCCCGGCAGAGCCACCGCGTCGCCGGTCTTGGGGTTGCGCCCCATGCGCGGCGGCCGATAGTGAAGCGCGAAGCTGCCGAAGCCGCGGACCTCGATGCGCTCGCCCTGTGCCAGGGCGTGGCTCATCTGCTCGATCACGCTCTTGACCGCGAGCTCCACGTCGCTGAACGCGAGGTGGGTCTGGCGCCTGGCCAGCGCCTCGATCAGTTCGGATTTGGTCATGGGTCCCCAATGTCCGTGACGTTCAAACGGCGGGGCGACCCTGGGCCGCCCCGCTTCGCACTCAAGTCATTGTAATCCTAAAGGAATTACTCGGACTTGTTGAGCTGCTCCTTGAGCAGCGCACCCAGCTTGGTGGTACCGCCGGCCGCGGAGCCGTACTCGGCCATCGCGTCGTGCAGGTCTTCCTCGTCCTTGGCGCGGATCGAGAGCGCCAGCTGGCGGCCCTTGCGGTCCATGCCGGTGAACTTGGCTTCGACCTTGTCGCCCACCTTCAGGTACTGGGTGGCATCCTCGACGCGCTCCTTGGCGATGTCGTTGGCGCGCAGGTAACCTTCCACGCCCTCGCCCAGGTCGATCACCGCACCCTTGGCGTCCACTTCCTTGACGGTGCCGTTGACGATCGTGCCGCGCGGGTTGTTGGCCATGAACTGGCCGAACGGATCCTGCTCCATCTGCTTGATGCCGAGCGAGATGCGCTCGCGCTCCGGATCGACCGCCAGCACCACCGCCTCGATCTCGTCACCCTTCTTGAAGTTGCGCACGAGGTCTTCGCCGGAAGCCTGCCAGGAGATGTCGGACAGGTGCACCAGGCCGTCGATGCCGCCTTCCAGGCCGATGAAGATGCCGAAGTCGGTGATCGACTTGATCTGGCCGGACACCTTGTCGTTCTTCTTGTGCATGGCGGCGAACGCTTCCCACGGATTGGAGCGCGTCTGCTTGATGCCCAGCGAGATGCGGCGACGCTCTTCATCCACGTCCAGCACCATCACTTCGGTCTCGTCGCCGACCTGCACCACCTTGGCCGGATTGACGTTCTTGTTGGTCCAGTCCATCTCGGACACGTGGACCAGGCCCTCGACGCCCGGCTCGATCTCGACGAAGCAGCCGTAATCGGTGACGTTGGAGACCTTGCCGAAGATGCGGCTGCCCACCGGGTAGCGACGCGCGATGGCGACCCACGGATCGTCGCCCAGCTGCTTGAGGCCCAGCGACACGCGGTTGCGCTCGCGGTCGTACTTGAGCACGCGCACGTCCAGCTCGTCGCCGACGTTGACGACTTCGGACGGATGGCGCACGCGCTTCCAGGCCATGTCGGTGATGTGCAGCAGGCCGTCGATGCCGCCCAGGTCCACGAACGCGCCGTAGTCGGTGAGGTTCTTGACCGTGCCCTTGACCACCGCGCCCTCGGTCAGGCGTTCCAGCAGCTTCTCGCGCTCCTCGGAGAACTCGGTCTCGACGACGGCGCGGCGGCTGACCACCACGTTGTTGCGCTTGCGGTCCAGCTTGATGATCTTGAACTCGAGGTCCTTGCCCTCGAGGTACACCGGATCACGGACCGGGCGCACGTCGACCAGCGAGCCCGGCAGGAACGCGCGGACGTCCTTGATGTCGACGGTGAAGCCGCCCTTGACCTTGCCGGAGATCTTGCCGGTGATGGTCTCTTCCTTGTCGAAAGCCTGCTCGAGGTCGTCCCAGACCATCGAACGCTTGGCCTTCTCGCGGGAGAGCTTGGTCTCGCCGAAGCCGTCTTCGAGGGCGTCGAGGGCAACCTTAACCTCGTCGCCCACCTGCACTTCCAGCGTGCCCTCTTCGTCCTTGAACTGCTCGATCGGGACGATGCCTTCGCTCTTGAGGCCGGCGTTGATCACGACGACGTCGTTGCGGATTTCCACAACGATGCCGGTGACGATGGCACCCGGCTTCAGCTTGGCGATGGCCTGCTGGCTCTGTTCAAACAGCTCGGCAAAACTTTCAGTCATGTTGATTCCAGAAATGAGAAAAGGCCGTAGCCCCCTGTGCGCGCCGTCGGATGAAATGCGCACGGGCTAACCGGCCCACCGGTTGTGGGTGTCGCAGAAAACGCGCCCTGTGACGGACCGCCCTGTCGGCACCGTTGACCAAAACCCCCGCCGCGGCGGAGGCACCTAAAGCCGCGTACAGCCTTATCAGGGCCGCACGACGGCGAACACTTTCGCGACGACGTCCTCGATGGGCATGCCGGTGGTATCCACCAGAACCGCATCCTCGGCCGGGCGAAGCGGGGCGACCGTACGCGACGCATCGCGTTCGTCGCGAGCCTCGATCTCGCGCTGAAGAGCTGCAAGTGTAACGTTCAGTCCCTTTTCCTTCAACTGCTTATAGCGCCTTTTCGCCCGCTCGGCGGCACTGGCGGTGAGGAACACCTTGAACGGCGCGTCCGGAAAGATCACCGTGCCCATGTCGCGCCCGTCGGCAACCAGGCCCGGAGCTTTCCGGAAGCCCAGTTGAAGGTCGACCAGGGCCTGCCGCACCGACGGGATCGAGGCGATCGCCGAGGCCGCTGCGCCGGCGGTTTCGGTGCGCAGCTCGTCGGTGGCGTCGTGGCCGTTGACGATCACCCGTGTGTCCCCACCGTCGGCAGCCGCCTGGAAGCGGATCTTCGTGGCCTGGGCGCAACGGGTCACCGCCTCGGCATCGGACAGGTCCAGCCCTTCGGCGCCGGCCGCGTAACCGACCGCCCGGTACAGCGCACCCGAGTCGAGCAGGCGCCAGCCCAGATGCTCGGCGACCAACCGGCTGATAGTGCCTTTGCCCGATCCGGACGGCCCGTCGATGGTGAGGACAGGGACCGGCTGCGTGCGGATCATGGGGCTCCCTTGGGATCGGCAAAACGCCATGGTAGCGCGTTGACCACCCCCGGGGTGCGTGCTATCTAGCCGCGCACCGTCGTCGCCGTGCCTTTTCCATGATCGATCTTCGCCGTGAATTCGAGCAGGCCGCCGGGGACGTCAAACGGCTTGGCACCCGTCCCGACAACGACACCCTGCTCAGGCTCTACGCCCTGTACAAGCAGGGCTCGCTGGGCGACATCCAGGCCCGTCCCCCCGGCTTCTTCGATTTCGTGGGGACAGCCAAACACGAGGCCTGGGCACAGCTGGCCGGCGTCTCGCGGGAAGAAGCCATGCGCCGCTACATCACCCTGGTTCGCCAGTTGCTGGCGTAAGCCGCCAGGTCGCTTCAGACCGACCCGCCTGTCACCCGCATACCGGATCGGCCGACTGCGACGGCCCCGGTCGCGGCTTGCTTTCGTCGCGCCCACCCGGCACATTCATACGATCGTTTGAATGGACGCCGGCATGCATTACCCGCACCTGTTCGCCCCGCTGGACCTGGGCCACGTCACCTTGCCCAATCGCATCCTGATGGGTTCGATGCATACGGGGCTGGAAGATCGCGCGACCGATTACGACAAGCTCGCGGCCTACTTCGCCGAACGCGCGCGGGGTGGTGTGGGGCTGATGGTGACGGGCGGCATCGCACCCAGCATCGAAGGCTGGCTGAAACCGTTCGGTGGCCGCCTGTCGATGCCTTGGCACGTAGCCCGGCATCGCAAGATCACCCGCGCGGTGCATACCGAGGGCGGGCACATCTGCATGCAGATCCTGCACGCAGGCCGTTACGGCTACCACCCGCTGTCGGTGGCGCCTTCGAGGCTCAAGTCGCCGATCACGCCGTTCACGCCGCGCGCCCTCTCCGCCCAAAGGGCGAGGTCGGCGTGCCGCTGGTGGCCACCAACCGCATCAACATGCCCGAAGTGGCCGAGCGCGTGCTGGTCGCCGGCGAGGCGGACATGGTCTCGATGGCCCGCCCATTCCTGGCCGACCCGGACTGGGCGGTCAAGGCACGTTCCGGCTGCGACGCCGCCATCAATACCTGTATCGCCTGCAACCAGGCCTGCCTCGACCACGTGTTCCAGAACAAGCGCGCCAGTTGCCTGGTCAATCCGCGCGCCTGTCACGAGACCGAACTGGTCCTTGCGCCGGCCACGCCGCGCAAGCGCGTCGCCGTGGTCGGCGCCGGCCCGGCCGGTCTGGCCTGTGCGACCACGCTGGCAGAACGTGGCCACGCGGTGACGCTGTTCGAGCAGGCAAGCGACATCGGCGGCCAGTTCAATTACGCCAAGCGCATTCCAGGCAAGGAAGAGTTCCACGAGACGCTGCGCTACTACCGTCATCGCCTGGCCGAACTGGGCGTGGAACAGCGACTGGGCCGGCGTGCGGACGTGGAGGTGCTGCGCGCCTTCGACGAAATCGTGGTCGCCACCGGCGTCGCGCCGCGGCAGATCCGCTTTCCCGGCAGCGACGACCCGCGCGTGCTCGGCTACCTGGACGTGCTCGCCCACGATCGTCCGGTGGGTCCGCGGGTGGCCATCATCGGCGCGGGCGGCATCGGCTTCGATGTGGCCGAATTTCTGGCCGAGCAGCCACCCTCCCCCACGCTGGATCCTGTCCGCTGGGCGCAAGCCTGGGGCGTGGACCGCACGCTCGCGGCCCGCGGAGGGCTGGTTTCCCCTACGCCCGAGCCGCCCGCGCGGCAGGTCTGGCTGTTGCAACGAACCGAAGGCCGTCCCGGCGCCCGTCTCAACAAGACCACCGGCTGGGTGCACCGGGCCACGCTCAAGGCCCATCGAGTGCAGATGCTTGGCGGCGTGCAGTACGAGCGCTTCGACGGCGCCGGCCTGCACCTGCGGGTGGCCGGCCAGCCGCAAGTGCTGCCGGTCGACAACGTGGTGGTCTGTGCGGGCCAGGAACCCGCCCGGGGCCTGGCCGACGCCCTGCTTGCGGCAGGTCTCAAGCCACACGTCATCGGCGGCGCCGACGTGGCGGCCGAACTCGACGCGAAGCGGGCGATCGCCCAGGGCACGCGATTGGCCGCGGCGCTTTAGCGAAAGCGGAAAAAGAAAGCGCTCCGCGAACGACGCGTCGGTGCCGGCTCTGGGGGAGGAGGACCGGGACCGCGGGGATAGCGTCGCTGCGGAGCGAGGGTCACCGCCACCTGGGGGGAGGGGGAAGGTGGCGGGACGGGGCAAACGATACCCTCGTCACAAACATTCTTCCAATATATATTTGGCCCATTACTTATTCGATGGCCGACTATGTTCGACTTCCGCCAGCTCCGCTATTTCGTGGCCGTCGCCGAAGAATTGAGCTTCACCCGGGCAGCCCAGCGCCTGCACATTTCCCAGCCCCCGCTGTCGCAGCAGATCCAGGCGCTGGAGCAGGACCTGGGCACCCGCCTGTTCGATCGGGACAAGCGCAACGTCGCCCTGACCGGGCCCGGACGCATCCTGCTGGAGCAGGCACGGCAGATCCTGGCCCAGGCCGAACAGACCCGCGCCAGCGTCAGCGACGCGGCGGCAGGCTTCAGCGGATCGCTGCGGCTGGCCTACACGATCTCGGTCACCTTCCACCGGGCACTGCCGCAGACCCTGCTGCGCTTCCGCCAGCATGTCCCGAAGGTGCGCATGCAGTTGCAGGAGATGTACAGCGAGCCGCAGTTCACCGCATTGCGCGGCGACCAGATCGACGTCGGCTTCGTGCGTGACGAGCCGCGCCACGAGTCCGACGCCCGTACGTTGCGAATCGATGTGATCGACTATGAACCGCTGGTCCTGGCCGTGCCCTGCGGCCATCCGCTGTCGGGCAAGGACAGCGTGCAGTTCGGCGCACTGGCCAACGAGGTGTTTGTCAGCCAGCCCCGGGAACTGGCCGCGACCCTCTACGACCGCCTCGTGCAACTGGCGGGCAAGGCGGGCTTCCATCCGCTGATCGGCCAGCAGGCCCAGCAGATCAATGGCCTGCTGGCGCTGGTCGCCGCCGGCATCGGGCTGGCGCTGGTTCCGGCCAGCATGCGCGCGGTACAGCTGGGGGGCGTCAGCTACGTCTCGCTGGAAGACCCTGATGCCTACCTGCTGCTGGCGGTCGCCAGCCGCAGGGACAACCCCTCTCCGGTGCTGGCCAAGTTCCTGCAGATCGTCAAGGGCGTGGAGGACGTGGACTTGTGAAGCCGGCAGACTGTGGCTAAACTTGGCGGCTTGAATTTTCCCGAATTGTTTCCAGGAGCTGGCCGTGAAGGTGCTTTCCTCTTTGAAGTCCGCCAAGCAGCGGCACCGTGACTGCAAGGTCGTGCGCCGTCGCGGCAAGGTCTTCGTGATCTGCAAGAGCAACCCGCGTTTCAAGGCGCGCCAGCGCTGAACCGTCCGGGTTGACGCAAAAAGGCCGCTCAATGCGGCCTTTTTTGTTGCCTGCCTTCCGGCCAAGGCCACAACACCCCTGTAGGAGCCCACTTGTGGGCGATGCTTTTGTGCGATGCGTCCAGGGCAAGAGCATCGCCCACAAGTGGGCTCCTACGAACGCGCGCCACTTTACTCGTAGCGGACGCCGGTGATCTCGTAGTGCTTGACGCCGTTGGGCGCCTTGAACTCGAAACTGTCGCCTTCGCTCTTGCCGATCAGCGCACGGGCAATCGGCGAAGACACGGCGATCAGCCGCTGCTTGATGTCTGCCTCAAGGTCGCCCACGATCTGGTAGGTCACCGCGTCGCCGGAGTCCTCGTCCTCCAGGTCCACGGTGGCGCCGAACACCACCTTGCTGCCGGCACCGAGTCGCGACACATCGATAACTTCGGCGGTGGACAACGAGGCTTCCAGCTCGGCAATGCGGCCTTCGATGAAGCTCTGCTGCTCGCGCGCGGCGTGATACTCGGCGTTTTCCTTCAGATCGCCATGGGCACGGGCCTCGGCGATCGCCGCGATGATGCGCGGACGCTCGACCGATTTGAGGCGATCGAGCTCGCCGCGCAGGCGCTCCGAACCGGCCTTGGTCATGGGGGCGCGACTCATGCGCTCAGCTCCTTGTGCAGTTCCTGCAGGCTGTGCACGTCCGCCTCGCCGTGGAAATCCAGCGAGTGGACGAGCGCACGCGCGCCTGCGACGGTGGTGGAATAAGTGACCCGGTGCTGCAGGGCCTCGCGCCGGATCGAGAACGAGTCGGCGATGGCTTGCTTGCCCTCGGTCGTATTGACGATATACACGATCTCGCCGTTCTTGATCAGGTCGACGATATGCGGCCGGCCCTCCAGCACCTTGTTGATGCGCTCGCACGGCACGCCGTGGGCGTTGAGGAAGGCTGCCGTGCCGCCGGTGGCGACCAGGCTGAAGCCCCGCGCCAGTCCATCCTTCGCGACCGGCAACAGGCGCTCCTTGTCGGCGTCACGCACCGACAGGAACATCTTGCCCTTGGCCGGTGCCTTGATCCCCGCCGCTTCGTGGCCGCGCGCGAAGGCGGCGCCGAACTTGCGACCGATGCCCATCACTTCGCCGGTCGAGCGCATCTCGGGACCGAGGATCGGGTCCACGTTCTGGAACTTCAGGAACGGGAAGATCGCCTCCTTCACCGAGAAGTAATCGGGGATGACCTCCCGTGTCGCACCCTGGCTGGCCAGCGTGCGGCCAGCCATGCAGCGCGCCGCGATCTTTGCCAGCGGCACCCCCGTCGCCTTGGAGACGAACGGGACCGTACGCGAGGCGCGCGGATTCACTTCGAGGATGTAGACGGTCTCGCCCTGGATCGCGAACTGGGTGTTCATCAGGCCGATGACCTTCAGTTCCTTGGCCATCGCCGCGACCTGGCGGCGCAGTTCATCCTGGATTTCGGGCGAGAGCGAGTACGGCGGCAGCGAGCAGGACGAGTCGCCCGAGTGCACGCCAGCCTCCTCGATGTGCTCCATGATCCCACCGACCAGCACGTTGCCTTCGGCATCGGCGATGATGTCCACGTCAACCTCGACCGCATGGTCGAGGAAGCGGTCCAGCAGCACCGGCGAATCATTGGAGACCTGCACCGCCTCGCGGATGTAGCGCGAGAGGTCGGCGTCGTCGTAGACCACTTCCATCGCCCTGCCACCCAGCACGTAGCTCGGGCGCACCACCATCGGATAGCCGATCTCGCGCGCCAGCGCCAGCGCTTCGTCGGCGTTGCGCGCGGTGCGGTTGGGCGGCTGGCGCAGGCCCAGCTTGTGGATCATCTGCTGGAAGCGCTCGCGGTCCTCGGCCAGGTCGATGGAGTCGGGCGAGGTACCGATCACCGGCACACCGGCCGCCTCCAGCGCGCGCGCGAGCTTGAGCGGCGTCTGTCCGCCGTACTGCACGATCACGCCCCTGGGCTTCTCCAGTTCCACGATCTCGAGCACGTCCTCGAGCGTCAGCGGCTCGAAATACAGGCGGTCGGAGGTGTCGTAGTCGGTCGAAACGGTTTCCGGGTTGCAGTTGACCATGATGGTCTCGAACCCGTCCTCGCGCAGCGCCAGCGCCGCGTGCACGCAGCAGTAGTCGAACTCGATGCCCTGGCCGATGCGGTTCGGACCGCCGCCGAGCACCACGATCTTCTCCCGATCGGACGGGTTGGCCTCGCACTCTTCCTCATAGGTCGAGTACATGTAGGCGGTGCTGGTGGCGAACTCCGCCGCGCAGGAGTCCACGCGCTTGTACACCGGGCGCACGCCCAGCGTATGGCGGAGGTGGCGCACGGCCGCCTCGTCGGTGTTGAGCAACTGGGCGATGCGCGCGTCGGCGAAACCCATGCGCTTCAACTCGCGGATGCGCGGGGCGTTGAGCGCGGTCAGGCCCTGCGCCTTGACCTCCTTCTCGGTCAGGACGATGTCCTCGAAGGCAGCCAGGAACCACGGATCGATGCGGCTGCAGTCGTGGATTTCTTCCAGCGACAGGCCCGCCCGGAAGGCGTCGGCCACGTAGAACACGCGCTCGGGACGCGGCTCGCGCAGCTCGCGCCGGATCGTGGCCAGCCCCTCGGCGCTGGTCAGGTCCAGGCCGGTGGGATTGAGGCCCGTCTTGCCGATCTCCAGCCCGCGCAGCGCCTTCTGCAGCGACTCGTGGAAAGTGCGGCCCATCGCCATCACCTCCCCCACCGATTTCATCTGGGTGGTCAGGCGCGCGTCGGCCGACGGGAACTTCTCGAAGGCGAAGCGCGGGATCTTGGTGACCACATAGTCGATGGTCGGCTCGAACGATGCCGGCGTCAGGCCGCCGGTGATGTCGTTCTTCAGCTCGTCCAGCGTGTAGCCCACCGCCAGCTTGGCCGCGACCTTGGCGATCGGGAAGCCGGTGGCCTTGGAGGCCAGCGCCGAGGAGCGCGACACGCGCGGGTTCATCTCGATCACCACCACGCGGCCGTTCTCGGCATTGATGCCGAACTGCACGTTGGAACCGCCGGTGTCCACGCCGATCTTGCGCAGCACCGCGATGGAAGCGTCGCGCAGGCGCTGGTACTCCTTGTCGGTGAGCGTCTGCGCCGGCGCCACGGTGATCGAGTCGCCGGTATGCACGCCCATCGGATCGAGGTTCTCGATCGAGCAGACGATGATGCAGTTGTCCGCATGATCGCGGACCACTTCCATCTCGAATTCCTTCCAGCCGAGCACCGATTCCTCGACCAGCACCTCGTGTACGGGCGAGAGCTCGAGACCGCGCTTGACGATCTCCTCGAACTCCTCGACGTTGTAGGCGATGCCGCCGCCGGAGCCGCCGAGCGTAAAGCTCGGGCGGATGATGGTCGGGAAACCGACCCGCGTCTGGATATCGACCGCCTGCTCGTAGCTGCGGGCCACTTCCGCCTTCGGGCAATCCAGGTCGATCTCCGCCATGGCCTGCTTGAACAGCTCGCGGTCCTCGGCCATGCGGATGGCGTCGCGCGAGGCGCCGATCAGCTCGACGCCGTATTTGTCCAGCACGCCGTGGTCGGCCAGGTCCAGCGCGCAGTTGAGCGCGGTCTGGCCGCCCATGGTCGGCAGCACCGCGTCGGGTTTTTCCTTGGCGATGATGCGCTCGACGGTCTGCCAGTTGATCGGCTCGATGTAGACCGCGTCGGCCATCTCCGGGTCGGTCATGATCGTGGCCGGGTTGGAGTTGACCAGGATCACCCGGTAGCCCTCCTCCCGCAGCGCCTTGCACGCCTGCGCGCCGGAGTAGTCGAACTCGCAGGCCTGGCCGATCACGATCGGGCCGGCGCCGATGATCAGCACGCTCTTGATGTCGGTGCGCTTGGGCATTAGCGGGCCTCCTGCATGAGCTGCGCGAAGCGCGCGAAGAGATAGCCGACGTCATGCGGGCCGGGCGCCGCTTCCGGATGGCCCTGGAAACAGAACGCCGGGCGGTCGGTGAGCGCGAAGCCCTGCAGCGAACCGTCGAACAACGAAGTGTGGGTGACGCGCACGTTGGCCGGCAGCGTGCCGGGATCCACCGCGAAACCATGGTTCTGGCTGGTGATCAGCACGCGGCCGTCGTCGTGGTCCTTCACCGGATGGTTCGCGCCATGGTGGCCGAACTTCATCTTCAGGGTCTTCGCGCCAAGCGCGAGGCCCATCAGCTGGTGGCCCAGGCAGATGCCGAACAGCGGGATCCTCGCCTCCAGAAATGTCTTGGTCGCCGCGATGGCGTAGTCGCACGCGGCCGGATCGCCCGGCCCGTTGGACAGGAACACGCCATCGGGCTTCATCGCCAGCACCTCGGCAGCGGGTGTCTGCGCCGGCACCACGGTGATGTCGCAGCCATGGCTGGCGAGCAGCCGCAGGATGTTGAGCTTGGTGCCGTAGTCGTAGGCCACGACCTTGTAGCGGCCGCCCGGCTGGGTGAAGGAGGCGCGGTCGAGGTCGTACACGCCCTCGGTCCAGCGGTAGGGCTCGCGCACGCTGACCACCTTGGCCAGGTCCATGCCGTCGAGACCCGGGAAAGCGCGTGACTTGGCCAGCGCCGCTTCGGCGTCGATGCCATCGCCAGCCAGGATGCAGCCGTTCAACGCGCCCTTGTCTCGCAGGATGCGCGTGAGCCGGCGGGTATCGATGCCGGCAATCGCCACGATGTTCTGGCGCGCCAGATACTCGGGCAGGCTTTCGGTGCTGCGCCAGTTACTCGGGCGGCGCGGCACGTCGCGCACGATCAGGCCGGCAGCCTGTACGCGGGTGGACTCGGCGTCGGCCGCGTTGACGCCGGTATTGCCGACGTGCGGATAGGTCAGGGTGACGATCTGGCGAGCATAGGAGGGATCGGTGAGGATCTCCTGATAGCCCGTCATCGCCGTATTGAAAACCACCTCGCCGACGGTTTCGCCAGTCGCGCCCACGGCGTGGCCGTGGAACACGCTGCCATCTTCGAGGGCAAGCAGAGCGGAAATGGGCATGGGGGCCGCCTTTAGGTGCAGCAAAGTCCGCAAGCCGCTGCAAGCAGGCTTGTGGACCTTGGGTCGGAAGAAGTCACGGGCGGGACGCAATGATAGGCGCGAGGGCCGATCCTGTCCACCGCGCGCGGCGTGAACAAGACATCCATGCGGGCATCTGCGTATGGCTGGCGCGCGCTAGACTGGTCCCTGTCCGGTTCACGAAGCTGTCCATGAAATCCACCGTCCTGCTCGATCCCGCGCGTCTCGATCGCCCCGACACCGTGGTGCGGCTGGAACCTTTCCCGTTCCTGATCGCCCACGGCCAGTTGCCGGACGACGCGCGCAACGAACTGGAACGCGACTTTCCGCGCTACAGCAGCGCCGGCTTCTTTCCCTATGACCCGGCCGACTGCGGCCCGTCGATCAACGCACTGGTGAGCGGGCTGACGGGGGCCGCCTTCGCCAGCGCGATCGGCAAGCGACTGGGCATCCCGGATCTGGGCCAGTACCCCACGCTGGTCACGGTATGCCGCTACCTCAACAAGCGCCACGGCACGATCCATACCGACAGCAAGTCCAAGGTCGCCACTGCCCTGCTCTACCTCAACCACCAGTGGCCCGATACCAGCAACGGTTGTTTGCGCTTCCTGCGCCGCATCGATGACATCGACGATCTGGTCGCACCGGAATTGACCCCCCTGTACGGGGAGTTTGCCGTGTTCAAACGCTGCGAGAACTCTTTCCACGGCCACCTGCCGTTCGAGGGCGAGCGCAGGGTCATCCAGGTCGCCTGGCTTACCAGCGAGGAGGAGAAGCTGCGCAAGACCCGGCGCGGCAAGTTCTCGCGCGGCTTCAAGAAACTGGTCGGCGCGCTGGATCGCCGCTTCGGCGCCGGACGTGCGCGCAACGCCGCGCACCGGGACTGACCGCCAGCATCATGGATATCGGAACGCGGCGCACGACCCGGGGCGCCAGGGAACGGCCGTTCCACGTCTGCGCAAGAAAAGTACGGACTCGGGCCCGCCGCGGATCACGGGTCCGCACCCGAGGCAAGCATCGCGTCCAGATCGTAGGTGCCCGGCGGCTGGCGAGCGAGCCAGTGCGCCGCCTCGATCGCGCCACGGGCGAAGATGCTGCGGTCGCTCGCCCGATGGGCCAGCTCAACCCGCTCACCGGCCCCGATCAGCATGGCCGTGTGCTCGCCCACGATGTCGCCACCGCGCACCACGGCGAAGCCGATGCTGCCGGTGCGGCGAATGCCTTCGCGCGAGCCGGTGACGCCATCCTGCGCGAGCGTGGTTCCCCGCGCTGCCGCGGCGGCCTCGCCGAGCGACAATGCGGTGCCCGAGGGCGCATCGGCCTTGCGCTGGTGGTGCGCCTCGACGATCTCCAGGTCCCATTGCGGCAACGCGGCGGCGGCCTGGCGTAGCAGCCGGGTGAGTACGGCCACGCCGAGGCTGAAGTTGCTTGCATGCATCAAGGGAATCCGCGAGGCCGCTTGCGCGACGCTTGCCTCGAGTGCGGCGTCGATGCCGGTGGTGCCGCTGACCAGCGCCACCCCGCGGGTGGTGCAGTAATGCAGCGCCGAACGCAGTCCCCCAGGGCCGCTGAAGTCGATCACCGCGTCAAGCGGCACCTGCGGCCATTCCGCCTGGAAGCGAAGCGACTCGCAGTCATGCCAGACGCGCTCGCCCAGCTGCGGCATGCCCGGCGCGGTGAGCGCTGCGGCGACCTCGAACCGGGCGTCGTCGTGCAGCAGATCGAGCAGTACACGCCCCATGCGGCCGGAAGCGCCGTTGACGGCGAGGCGTAGCGGTCGGGTCATCGCGATGGGTCCGTGGGTGCGGGACGCTTAGCGTAGCCGGGAGGGCACGAGAGCGCATGCGCTCCCGCCCTTGAGCTGGGGAGAGCCGGCCCCCGACGGCACCTGTCCAAGCCAGGCCAGCCCTCGGGTGCCAGAGCAAATCGGCCGACCTGGCAAGCTTTCCCGCACGCCCAGCCCGATCTCTCATCGGGGGCAAGCGAGCAGAGGGCTCGACGTGCCCGAGCCAGACCCTGGCTTACGAAGTGACGCGGGAGAGGAAGTCCTTGACCCCGTCGACCCAGCTCTTGGCGCGCGGCGTGTGCGCGTCGGCGTCGCCTTCGCTGAAGGTGGCCTCGAGCTTCTCCAGCAGCTCACGCTGCTCGCGGGTCAGGCGCACGGGGGTTTCCACCACGACGCGGCAGATCAGGTCGCCCACACGCCCGGAGCGCACCGATTTCACGCCACGACCGCGCAGCCGGAACATCTGGCCAGTCTGGGTCTCCGGCGGGATGGACACGGGCACCTCGCCCTCCAGCGTAGGCACCTTGAGCTCGGCACCCAGCGCAGCCTGGGCGAACCGGATCGGTACCTCGCAGTGCAGGTCGTTGCCTTCGCGCTGGAAGATCGCGTGCTCGCGCACGCGCACGTCCACGTAAAGGTCGCCCGGCTCGACCCCGGCCGGACCGGCCTCGCCCTGCCCCGAGAGGCGGATGCGGTCGCCGTTGTCCACACCGGCAGGGATGCGCACCGACAGCGTGCGGCTCTCCTCCAGCAGACCTTCGCCGCGACATGCCTTGCAGGGTTTCTCGATGGTCTGGCCGCTGCCACCGCAGTGCGGACACGCCTGCTGGATCGAGAAGATGCCGTTCTGCATGCGCACGCGGCCATGGCCATGGCAGGTCTTGCACTGGCTGGTCTTGCCGTCGGCCGAGCCACTGCCGTTGCAGTGGTGGCAGTTGACCTGGGTCGGGATCTCGATCGTCTTCTCGACACCGAAGACCGCCTCCTCGAGGTCCAGCTCCATCACGTAACGCAGGTCCGCGCCGCGACGCGGCCGCCCGCGACCTCCGCCGCCCATGCCGAAGATGTCGCCGAAGATGTCGCCGAAGATGTCGCCCATGTCGCCGAAGCCACTACCGCGGCCACCCATGCCGCCTTCGAAGGCGGCATGGCCATGCTGGTCGTACATGGCGCGCTTCTGGGCATCGGACAGGACTTCGTAGGCCTCCTTGGCTTCCTTGAACTTCTCCTGCGCAGTGGGATCGTCCGGGCAGCGGTCCGGGTGGTATTTCATCGCCAGGCGGCGGAAGGACTTCTTCAGCTCGACCTCGGTGACGGTGCGCTCGACACCGAGCACCTCGTAGTAATCGCGCTTTCCCGTTGCTGCATTCATGACTTCAACCACACCCCTGATCCGATCTGGCCGCCCGATCAACAGACAGCCCGCGCGACATGATAGCCGGCGCGGGCTGTCTCATCGGTTGCGCCGCGTTCCCTCGATTACTTCTTGTCGTCCTTGACCTCGGTGAACTCGGCATCCACCACGTCGTCGGGCTGGGCCGAGCCACCGCCCGGGGCGGCCTGCGGACCGGCGTCCGCGCCGCCGCCCTGGGCTGCGGCGTAGAGCGCCTGCGCGGCCTGTTCGAGCTTCTGCATCTTGGCCTCGATCTGCGCCTTGTCGTCCCCGTCCTTGATCTTCTCCAGCTCCGACAGCGCCTCCTCGATACCGCCGATCTGCGCGCCGACCTTGCCGCCATGCTCCTTCAGCGCGCCACGGGTGGCATGCACCAGCTGGTCCGCCTTGTTGCGGGTGGCGACCAGCTCGTGGAACTTCTTGTCCTCTTCCTTGTTGGCCTCGGCGTCGGCGACCATCCGCTGGATCTCTTCCTCGGACAGGCCCGAGCCGGCCTTGATCTCGATCTTCTGTTCCTTGCCGGTCTTCTTGTCCTTGGCCGACACGTGCAGGATGCCGTTGGCGTCGATGTCGAAGGTGACCTCGATCTGCGGCATGCCGCGCGGCGCCGGGTCGATGCCGGAGAGGTCGAAGCGGCCCAGCGACTTGTTCGCGCTGGCGCGCTCGCGCTCGCCCTGCAGTACGTGCACGGTCACCGCGGTCTGGTTGTCGTCGGCGGTCGAGAAGGTCTGCGCGGCCTTGGTCGGCACCGTGGTGTTCTTCTCGATCAGCTTGGTCATCACGCCGCCCATCGTCTCGATGCCGAGCGACAGCGGGGTGACATCCAGCAGCAGCACGTCCTTGACCGAACCGCCCAGTACGCCGCCCTGGATCGCCGCGCCGACGGCGACGGCCTCGTCCGGGTTGACGTCCTTGCGCGGCTCCTTGCCGAAGAAGTCCTTGACCGACTCCTGCACCTTGGGCATGCGGGTCTGACCGCCGACCAGGATCACCTCGTTGATGTCGGACACGCGCAGGCCGGCGTCGTTGAGCGCGATGCGGCACGGCTCGATGGTGCGCTTGACCAGGTCTTCCACCAGCGCCTCGAGCTTGGCGCGGGTGAGCTTGATGTTGAGGTGCTTCGGACCGGAGGCGTCGGCCGTCACGTACGGCAGGTTCACCTCGGTCTGGTGGGCGGAAGACAGTTCGATCTTGGCTCGCTCGGCCGCGTCCTTCAGGCGCTGCAGCGCCAGCGGATCCTTGCGCAGGTCGATGCCCTGGTCCTTCTGGAACTCGTCGACGAGATAGTCGATGACGCGCTTGTCGAAGTCCTCGCCACCAAGGAAGGTGTCGCCGTTGGTGGCCAGCACCTCGAACTGCTTCTCGCCGTCGACTTCAGCGATCTCGATGATCGACACGTCGAAGGTGCCGCCACCCAGGTCGTACACCGCGATCTTGCGGTCGCCGCCCTTCTTGTCCAGGCCATAGGCCAGCGCGGCCGCGGTCGGCTCGTTGATGATGCGCTTGACCTCCAGGCCCGCGATGCGGCCGGCGTCCTTGGTCGCCTGGCGCTGGCTGTCGTTGAAGTACGCAGGCACCGTGATCACCGCCTCGGTGACCGGCTCGCCGAGATAGTCCTCGGCGGTCTTCTTCATCTTCATCAGCACCTTGGCCGAGATCTCCTGGGGCGCCATCTTCTTGCCGTCGGAGGTCTCTACCCAGGCGTCGCCGTTCTCGTGGGCGACGATGCCGTAGGGCACGATGTGCAGGTCCTTCTGGACCTCGGCATCGGTGAACTTGCGGCCGATCAGGCGCTTCACCGCGTAAAAGGTGTTCTTCGGGTTGGTCACGCTCTGGCGCTTGGCCGGCGCGCCGACGAGGACCTCGTTGTCCTTGCTGAAGGCGACGATGGAGGGCGTGGTGCGATCGCCCTCGGCGTTCTCGATCACCTTCGCGCTGCTGCCGTCCATCACCGCGACGCAGGAATTGGTGGTACCCAGGTCGATGCCGATGATCTTGCCCATAGTCTCTAAGCTCCGATGCTTTCTAGGCGGCCCCCGCGGCCGCGATGGTTTTCCAGATGGTGGCCCGCGCCCGGTGATTCAATGCCGAGGGGCCGCATATGTGTTCAGCCGACGACGTCAATCCCTGGCCACGGCGACCAGCGCCGGACGCAGCAAGCGGTCGTTGAGTACGTAGCCCTTCTGCAGCACGGTCACCACGGTGCCCGGTGCCTTGCCAGGCGCTTCGACCATGCTCACGGCGTGATGGCGCTCCGGGTCGAGCGGCTGGCCAACCGGATCGACCTGCGCCAGGCCGTGGCTCTCGGCCACCTTGAGCAGTGCCTTCAGGGTCAGCGCCAGGCCTTCGCGGACAGCGGCGGCATCGCCGCTCTCGATCGCCAGTCCACGCTCCAGGCTGTCGTACACCGGCAGCAGCTCGTTGAGCAGCTTTTCGTTGGCGAAGCGGCGCGCCTGTTCCAGGTCGCGATGCAGGCGCCGGCGCTGGTTCTCCAGTTCCGCGTGCTCGCGCAGCACGGACTCGCGCAACTCGGCGTTGCTGGCCTCGAGTTCCGCGATGCGGGCCTGCAAGGCATCGATGCCCGCGGCCTCCATGGAACCGGGTTCCTGCACCTGGTCCGGCGTCTGCTCGTTGTTCTGCATGCGTTGCTCCAAACAAAATGTCCGGGCCGGCACCTCCGTGCCGGTCACCCAAAAATGCGGAAAACCCGCCCTCCGGGGGCGGTTATAGGGACGTCGCGGCGCGATTCAAGGCGTCGCTGAGCAATCCGGCGGTTGCCTGCACCACCGGGATGACCCGGTCATAGGCCATGCGGGTGGGGCCGATCACGCCCACCGCCCCCAGCACGCGGCCCTGCACGCCGTAGCTGGCGGTCACCACGCTGCAGCCGTCGAGCGCCGCGAAACCCGATTCCTCGCCGATGAACAGGCGCACGCCCGGGGCCCGGGCGCACACCTCCATCAGCTGCAGGAGCTCGTTTTTCTTCTGGAAAGCCTCGAACAGCTCGCGCAGGCGATCGAGGTCGGCCAGTTCGGCGTAACCCATCAGGTTGGTCTGGCCGCTGACCAGGACGTCCTCCCCGCCGCCCTGCGGCGCGAAGGAGGCCGAGGCCAGCTCGGTCGCGCTGGCAACGAGGCGGTTGAGCTCGCTACCTGCCTCGCGCAGCTCGCGCAGGAGGTGGGCACGGATGTCGTCCACCCGCAGGCCAGCGAAGTGCGTGTTGAGGTAGTTGGCCGCCTGCTCGAGCTCGCGGCTGTCCAGCGGCTTGGCCAGCTGCACGATGCGGTTCTGCACCTGATTGTCGGAAAACACCAGGATCACCAGCACGCGCGCGTCCGGCAGCGGCACGAAATCGATGTGGCGCAGCGGGAAATCGCCCTGGCGCGGCACCGTCACCACGCCGGCGAAGTGGGTCATCGCCGAAAGCAGGGTGGAAACGTTGCCCAGCAGGTCGCGTGTGGTCGTGGGCCCGGGCGGCAGCTCGCGCTTGAGCCTGGCCATCTCCTCGCGCGGCAGCGGCTGCAGCTCGATCAGGCTGTCGACGAACAGTCGCAGGCCGCGCGGCGTGGGCACGCGCCCAGCCGAGGTATGCGGCGAGGCGACCAGGCCGGCGTCCTCCAGGTCCGCCATGATGTTGCGGATCGTCGCCGGGCTCACGTCCAGGCCGGAAGACCGGGACAGTGTGCGCGACCCGACCGGCTCCCCATCGGCCAGGTACTGGGCGATCAGGGTGCGCAGCAGGCGGCGGGCGCGGGCGTCGAGGTCGTGGGGTCGGGTCATTCGCTGTGGCAAACGGTGAGACGGCACAGAAATAAGGTGTCGCCACCGAGTTTGCAAGAACGCCAGCCGCGACGGTAGCCGCACCGCACGCCACTTCTGCCCGTACAATTCTGCGCCATATGCTCACTTCCCTGTACGTCCGCCATTTCGCCGTCGTCGAAGAAGCCGAGGTTGCCTTCGGGCCGGGGCTGACCGTGGTCAGCGGCGAAACCGGGGCCGGCAAGTCGCTGCTGGTCGACGCCCTGATGCTGCTGGCTGGCTCACGCGCCGACAGCGGCTTGGTGCGCGAAGGCTGCGATCGCGCCGAATTGATCGCCGAGTTCGATGTTTCGGCCCTGCCCGCGGCGCGGGCCTGGCTGGAACGTGAGGAACTGGACGAGGAAGGCGCCTGCCAGCTGCGCCGCGTGATTCGCGCCGAGGGCAGCTCGCGCGCCTGGATCAACGGCCGCCCGGCCAACGCCAGCCAGCTCGGCGAGCTGGCCACGTTGCTGGTGGAAATCCACGGCCAGCACGAGCACCAGGCCCTGCTCTCGCGCAACCACCAGCTCGACCTGCTTGATGCCTACGCAGGCAACGAGGAGGCCGTGGCACAGGTGCGCGCGCTGGCATCCCAGTGGCGCGAGCTGGGTGCGCGCGTCCGCAAGCTGAGCGGTGGCAACGACCGCGAACAGCGGCTGGAGTTGTTGCGGCACGAGGTCGACGAGCTTGAACGCTGGACATTGCCCGCCGCCGAACTGGCCGAGCTGGAAGCCGGTCACAAGCGCCTGGCCAATGCAGGCCGGCTGGCCGAAGGCGCCTCGGGCGTCGTCGAGCTGCTTGATGGCGACAGCGAGTTCGCCCTGCGGCGTGCGCTGGGACGGGCGCATGGCGAACTGGGCAAACTGGCCGCCCTCGATCCGCGCCTCGCGCCGCTGCTGGAACTGCTCGACAACGCCGAAATCCAGCTCGGCGAAGCGTCAGATGGCCTCTCGCGCTACGCCCAGGACGTCGACCTCGACCCCGAGCGCTACGCCGAGGTCGATGCGCACCTCACCCGCCTGCACGAGCTGGCACGGCGGCACCGCCTGCCGGTGGCCGAACTGCACGATCGGCTGGGCACGTTGCAGGCGGAACTGGCCGAGCTGGAGGGCGCCGGCGACGCGCTGGAACAACTCGCCGCCGAACGTACGCGGCTGGAACGCGATTACGCCGGGGTTGCCGATGCCCTTGCACTGGCGCGCCGCACGGCCGCCGCGCGCCTGGGCGAAGAAGTCAGCGACCTGATGGGCGAACTGGGCATGGCTGGCGGCCGGCTGGTGGTCGAGCTCGAACCGACCGACGGCAACCAACCGGACCCGCAGGGCCGCGAGCGCTGCGAGCTCCTGGTCAGCGCCAATCCCGGCCAGCCGCCGCGCGCACTGCGCAAGGTCGCCTCCGGTGGCGAGCTGGCACGCATCAGCCTGGCTATCGAAGTGGCCACATTGGGCAAGGACACCATCGGCTGCATGGTGTTCGACGAGGTCGACACCGGCATCGGCGGCGCGGTGGCCGAGGTGGTCGGACAGAAGCTGCGCGCGCTCGGCGGGGAGCGCCAGGTGCTGTGCGTCACCCATCTGCCGCAGGTCGCCGCGCAGGGCCACGCGCACCTGCGCGTGACCAAGCACAGCGACGGCGACACCACCCGCACGCAGATCGAGAAGCTCGACGGCGCCGGGCGCCGCGACGAACTGGCACGCATGCTGGGTGGCGTGGAAATCTCCCGCGAAACCCGCGCGCACGCAAAGCAGATGCTGGAGCGTGCGCAAAGCGCCTGAGGCGGTTCACGCAGCGCGGGCAACCCACCCGGGCATCGGAAGCGGAGGGCCGGAGCCCCGTCCACTGCTTCGCGTTGATCAGTTCTTGCGCTCGGACAACAGTCCGCGCTCGCTGGCCATCCGGTACAGGTCCAGTTCCGAGCCGGCGCCAAGCTTGCCCATCAGGCTCGCCCGATGGATGTAGATGGTCTTCTGCCCCACCCCGAGCACCGCCGCGACCTGCTTGGGCGCCTTCCCCGCGGCGAGCAGCAGGAACACCTCGCGCTCGCGCGCGGTCAGCCGGTTGACCGGATCGAGCGCCTCGCTGGGCCGCTCGGCACGACGCTGGCGCAGGTCCGAACTCAGGAACGTCTCGCCCTGCATCACCTGGCGCAGGCCCGCCACCAGTTCCTCCGGCGCGGCGCCCTTGGTGACGTAGCCGCTGGCGCCGCGGCGCAGCGCCTCGGACACGTAGGGCTCGCCGTCGTGCATGCTGAGCACCACGATGTGGGTGTCCGGCGCCAGGCTGTGCAGGTGCTCGATCAGCGGCAAGCCGCTGCCGTCGGGCAATGAGAGATCCAGTGCGACCAGGTCCGGCCGGCGCTGATTGATCGCTTCCACCGCGTCGTCGGCGCATCGGCACTCGGCGATCACTTCCAGGTCCGGCTCGAGCTCGATGAGCCGCTTGAAGCCCTCGCGGACGATGGCGTGGTCGTCGACCAGAACGATACTGAACATGGTGCCCCGCTGACATGCCTTGTTTCGGGCGGCGCGCGGGCCATGAGAGACGACCCCGTCCGCTTCGGACGCCCCCGCGTCCGGCCCGGCCGCCCGAGTCTATAAGAGAGCGGCCGCCCCTGCCCAGAACACGCGCCGCGCGCTGAGCAGGCGACAGTCGCATGTACCATCGCCGGATGCGTTCGAAGCCCTTCTCCCTGCCCGCCTCCGGCCCCCTGCTGGGCATTGTCTATGTGGTGCTGTGGCTGGCGTTGCTGCCCACGCAGCAACCGTACTGGATGCTGCCTTTCGGGCTGCGCTTCGCTGCACTGCTGATCGTGCCGGTGCGGCAGTGGATCTGGCTGCTGGGCCTGGAGCTGGCCGCGACCGTGATCCTGGACCTTCGCTCGGGCTTGCCGCTGGGCTGGGAAACCTTCGTCATCGGCGACCTGCCCGAGCCATTGATCATGGCGGTGGGCCTGTGGCTGCTGCGCCGGGTGAACCTGCACGCCAGCCTGCGCGACCCGGAAGAAGCCACCCGTTTGCTGCTCTCGGCGGTGCTGGTGGTCGGATCGGTGGCCGCCGCCGACGCGGTGCTGCTGGCATTGCTGCACCAGACCGCCGCACCTGCGGCGATGGCGCGCGCGCTCGGGCGCGAGCTGCTGGGCAACTACCTGGGCGTCCTGCTGATCGCGCCGCTGTCGATCATGCTGCTGCGCGCGCGGCCCGACCGGAAGATGGTGGCCAGCCTGGTGATGGACGGGTTGCTGGTGATGCTGCCGGCGATGACGCTACTGCTGATGCTCTCCCAGCATGCCGCGCCGCAGCCGGAATTCGCCCGCGTCCTTTCGCTTGCGCCCGTGCTGTTCTTCGCGTTCCGCCATGGCTGGCGCGGGGCGACGCTGGCCATGCTGATCTCGTGCCTGGGCATGACCGCGGTCGACCACCAACCGGGCCACACGCACAACGCCGCCGGTTACCTCTTCCTGGCCGTTGCCGGTACCGGCGCGCTGATGCTCGGCGCGGCCACCGATGCCCTGCGCCGCAGCAGCGAGCGGGTGGCCGAGCAGAACGTCTATCTGGGCGCAGTCAACCGCCGCCTGGACCAGCTGGCGCGCCAGCTTCGCGATGCGGCCCGCGGCAACCTGCAGGCGGAGGAAAACCAGCGCCGGCACATGGCCGCCGAACTGCACGACGAGCTGGGGCAGAACATCACCGCCATCCAGACCCATATGAAGCTGGCGCAGGTGCGCCTCCGCCAGGCCGGGCTGGAGGACATCAGCGTCTCGATCAACACCATCCTGGGTTACATGCGCCGCGCCCTGCACCGCCTGCTGGACGACCTTCGCCCGGCCGTGCTGGACGAGTTCGGCTTGCTGCGCGCACTGGACGAGGGCCCGATCCGCGACCTGCTGACTACCGCCGGCATCGTCTTCCACACCGACATGCGCGGCGACCCGCGGCTGCTCGACGAGGACACCCGCATCGCGGTGTACCGACTGGTACAGGAAAGCGCGACCAATGCGGTCAAGCATGCCCAGGCCAGCGAGTTCCGCCTGCGCCTGCGGATCGGCGAGCGCCACGGCGTGATGCTGACCCTGCTCGACATACGTGACGACGGCGTGGGCCTGCCCAGCCGGCTGCCTCGTGGCGGCCGCGGCCTGCAGGGCATGCGCGACCGCGTCACCTCGCTGGGCGGCCTGTTCCGGCTGCGGCCGGACCGGCAGGGCGTCCATCTGCGGATTTTGTTGCGGGGCAGCATGCCCGGACGTGAGCCGGGTCGGCTGGCATAGGAATTTTTCCAATACCGCAACCGTGAACAGGTCGTTAGCATCGGTCCATCGATGTGGGGGAGCCGCCATCGCAAGATGGCGTGCCGTGGTCACCGTGGGGACGGTGGCCACGAAGGACGGCAGGATGCCGTTCCGCCGGTACCAACGGCGCAACCCGGCCAGCGAGCAATTCGCACTGCCGAGGCGCTGCGTGGTAACGGATCAGCCGTGGGTGGACAGGAGTCCTCCCGCGGCTTTTTTTTTGCACATCCCCTCAAGGCCTGCTTGCCGGCGATGTTTTCGGTTCAATCGGGAAGAAGGGCATTGCCCGCAAGCGGGCTCCTACGAGCCGGAGGTCAGCGCGACTTGCCCTTGGGTCGCACGTACAGCACCAGGCTGTGGTCTTCCAGCACGTAGCCGTGCTTGGCGGCGATTTCCTTCTGCAGCCGCTCGATCTCCTCGCTGACGAACTCGATGACCTTCCCGCTGTCTACGTCGATCATGTGGTCGTGGTGCTGCCCGCGGTCGAGCTCGTAGACGGCCTGGCCGCCTTCGAAATTGTGCTTGACCACGATGCCCGCGGCTTCGAACTGGGTAAGCACGCGGTAGACGGTGGCCAGGCCGATGTCTTCCTGTTCGGCAAGCAGCTTCTTGTAGACGTCTTCGGCGGTGAGATGCTGGACGCCCTCCTCCTCGAAGATCTGCAGGATCCGCATGCGCGGGTGGGTGACCTTCAGGCCGACCCGGCGCAGCTCTCTGGTTTCCTGTTCCATAGCAAGCTCCCGCACGGCGTACCAAAGCCGTTAGTGTATCATCGACACCTTCACGATCCGGACGCAAACACGCATGCACAAGCTGATTCGCACGCTCGGTTCCGCCATGCTGGCGCTCTCGCTGGTGGGCTGCGGGCTGGTCTATGTTCCCGACGTGCAGCAAGGAAACTTCCTCGACAAGAAGGACGTCGATCAGCTCAAGCCGGGCATGACCAAGCACCAGGTACTGGTGCTGCTGGGCTCGCCCTCGGTGCACACGCCGTTCAACCAGAACCGGTGGGACTACGTGTCCACCCAGCAGCACCGCGGCGGCAAGATCAAGATCCGCACCTTCACGCTGACCTTCAACAACGACACGCTGGTGCGTACCGACGGCGACTTCTTCGCGCAGGATCCGGAGAAGATGCTCGAGGACAGCAAGAAGTACCACGTCACCTATCCGGTGGACGAGACCCAGGGCGACAAGAGCAACGGCGGAACCGAAGACGGCGGTATGACGCCGCCTGAAGGCGGCACGCGCTGAGCCTCATCTGGCGCGGCGACGCCGCGCCTCCTTCGGATCGACCAGCAGCGACCGATAGACCTCCACCCGATCGCCGTCGCGCAGCGGATGGCCCGGCGGCACGCGATGGCCGAAGATGCCCAGCCGTTGCGGATCGACCAGCATCCCGTCTTCACCCAGATCCACCGCCGCGACCGCGTCGCCCGCGGTCGAACCGGCACCCAGCACCAGCCGCCTGCGCAGTGTGCGCCCAGGCAGCGCCAGTACCACCTCCACCGCGATCTCAGCCATACGTGCGCCGGGCCTCGCGACCAAAGTCGTCGACCATCTTGCTCGCCAGCGCCTGAAACCCGAGCTTGATGGCGGAAGCGCCCAGTCCCACGTACTCGAAGTCCAGCGCGAAGGCGATCTTGCAACCCGTGTCGCCCAGCGCGACGAACTCCCATAAACCGTTCAGGCTGCGGAACGGCCCTTCCACCAGACGCATGTGCAGCCGGTGCGGAGGTTCGGTCGCATTGCGGGTGGTGAAGCTCTGCCTGAGGCCGGCGTACTTCAGGTCCAGCCGCGCCACCAGCACGTCGCCCTCGCGCTCTATCACCTGCGCACCGGCACACCAGGCGAAGCGCTTTGGGTATGCTTCCACGTCGTTGACCAGATCGAACATTTGCGCCGGCGTGTAATTGACCAGGGCGCTTCGTCGGATTTCGATCACGGCTACCTCTTCCATCATTCGGGTGCGACGGCTTCCGGCGCACCGCAAAGGCGCAAGTCTAGCGGACATGGCAAAAGCGAAGGACAAGGACAAACACGCCGGCGGCACTATCGCGCTCAACAAGCGCGCCCGCCACGAGTACCACATCGACCAGCGCTACGAGGCAGGCATCGCGCTGCAGGGCTGGGAGTTGAAGGCGCTGCGTGCCGGGCGGATCAATTTCGGCGATGGTTACGCGGTCGTGCTAAAGGGCGAGATCTTCCTGGTGGGCACCTCGATCCCGCCGTTGATCAGCGCCTCGACCCACGTTATCGCCGAGGACCGGCGCACGCGCAAGCTGCTGCTCCACAAGCAGGAGATCGACCAGCTGATCGGCGCGGTCGAGCGCAAGGGCTACACGCTGGTGCCGATCGCAATGTACTGGAAAGGCAACAAGGTGAAGGTCGAGATCGGCCTGGCGCGCGGCAAACAGGCGCACGACAAGCGCGATGCCGAGAAGGAACGCGACTGGCAGCGCGAGAAGCAGCGCACCATGCGCGCCCACAACCGCGAGGCCTGAACGGGCCTGCATATGCGCATTGAAGCGCGCCGTGCCAGCCCCATATACTTGTTCGACTGACCAGCTCAGATCTTCCCCGGGGGTGTCCTGGCTTCGACGGGGGTAGTGAGATGGCTTGGTGCATGCCGAGGGGGCAGCTTTCCTCGTAAATCCAGCCGCAAACTCATAGTTGCCAACGACGACAACTACGCTCTGGCCGCTTAAGGCCTAGCCCCGAACCCACTTGTGCCTGTGCTCGTGGATGTAGGGTCATTATCACGGGATCGCCCGAAGCCGCCGCCTGTCGGCCAGGGTCAAATCAAGCAGGCTGGTCCTTCGATGCGCTTCGCACATCGTGCTGTCGCGGGACGAGATCCAACGGTGGGCTAAGCATGTAGTACCGGGCGTCAAGCGCCTTCGGACGCGGGTTCGACTCCCGCCACCTCCACCAATACGGCATCCACGCGATGCCAGACCAGCCGGCACCGATGCGCAAGCGCGGTGCCGGCTTTCTTCTGGGCGTTCTCAGGGATGCGCCAATGCGCGGCGCACGCTCTCGCCCAGGCTCGCGCTGTCGTAAGGCTTGCAAAGGATCGCGGCACGGGGCCGCCCTTTCCGGCTTTCCAGTTCGGTATCGCCGGTGGCGAAAACCAGCCCGATGCCCGGCTGCAGCTGGCGGGCGCGCTCGGCGAGCTCGGTGCCCGACATCCCGGGCAACCCCACGTCGGTCACCAGGACGTCGATAGACCGTTCGCGAAGCTGCACCAGCGCATCCGGGCCGTATTCCGCCTCCAGGACCTGGTAACCAAGCCCCCGCAGCATGTCGACGGCATCCATGCGGATGAGCACGTCGTCCTCGACCAGCAGGACGGTCAATGCGCTCGGGGCAGCCGGATCCCCGTCTCCGGGCCGGGACTCGCGCGCAGCCAGAGAGCCAACGTCGTAGCGGCCCTTGGTATCGGAGATGTGCGGATTGGACATGGATGCGAATCGTCGATGGTGCCCGGAGCGGGGGTCGAACCCGCATACCCGCGAGGGTGAGGGATTTTAAGTCCCTTGCGTCTACCAGTTTCGCCATCCGGGCATAAGGCAGGGATCGTAGCACCCGCCTGCCTTTGCGGGAGCGCGCTTGGCAAGGGGACGGCGAGCTGCCGGGAACGGCCTCCACAGGCGCGGCGCCTACGGCCTCGAAGCCCGCCAAACGAAAAGACCCGCCGGTGGCGGGCCTTTAACGTTCGCGCAATGGAGGCCAGGGTCGGAATCGAACCGGCGTACACGGCTTTGCAGGCCGCTGCATGACCACTCTGCCACCTGGCCATCGCGCACGGACCGCGTCGCCGCGGTCCGCCTAAAAAAACAAAACCCCGGTGGTCCGAGGTTTTGCGGAAACTGGAGCGGGAAACGAGACTCGAACTCGCGACCCCGACCTTGGCAAGGTCGTGCTCTACCAACTGAGCTATTCCCGCATCAGAGTCGGAAAGGATAGCAGAACGCGGCCGGATGTGAAGGCCTCCAGCGCTGTTCCTGCATGTTTCCAAGGCACGCCGCCGGAAACGGCGAAGCCCCGGCATGGCCGGGGCTTCGAAGGAACTTTGGAGCGGGAAACGAGACTCGAACTCGCGACCCCGACCTTGGCAAGGTCGTGCTCTACCAACTGAGCTATTCCCGCATCGGAGCCGCGCATTTTAGCGGCGAAAACGAACTCGTCAAGCCTCGTTGCGCCGGCCTGCACCCGGCTGCTTCGGCGGATCGCCGCGCAGCATCGGCCAGGCCGCGCGAAGGTAGTGCATGCCCGACCAGATGGTCAGTCCGCCGGCGATCACCAGCAGCCCTTCACCGATGTGGTAGAGCCGCAATGCCTCGGCTTCCTTCTCGTGCTGCACGATCAGCACCACCAGCGCGATCATCTGCATCACGGTCTTGAGCTTGCCGACGAACGCCACCTTCACCGTGGCGCGCATGCCGATCTCGGCCATCCATTCGCGTAGCGCCGAGATGCTGATCTCGCGGCCCACGATGACCGCGGCGGTCACCGCCATCAGGATGCCCGGCCAGCCGCCGCGATGCGATTCGACCAGCAGGAAAAGCGTCACCGCGACCATCAGCTTGTCGGCCACCGGATCCAGGAATGCCCCGAACGCCGAGGTCTGGTTGAGGCGGCGCGCCAGGTAGCCGTCCAGCCAGTCGGTGAAGGCGGCCAGCACGAAGACGATCGCGGCGGTGATGTTGTGCCCGCGGAACGGCAGGTAGAACACCAGCACCATTACCGGCAGCAGCGCCACGCGGAACAGGGTGAGCCAGGTGGGGAGGTTGATGCGCATCGTCCTTTCCGTTGGTGATCGTTACCAGTGTCTCACGGGAGATTGCGAGCTATCCGTGCAGGGCGGCGTAGATGCGCTCGGCCAGCCCGCGGTCGATGCCCTTGATAGAGGCCAGCTCTTCGACGCCCGCAGCCTCGACCCCGGCCAGGCCGCCGAATGCCTTCAGCAGCGCCGCGCGCCGGCGCGCACCGATGCCAGGCACCTCTTCCAGGATGCTGCGCTCGCGCGCCTTCTCGCGGCGTTTGCGATGCCCGCTGATTGCGAAGCGGTGGGCCTCGTCGCGTACGGCCGCGACCAGGTGCAATGCGGGCGAGCTGGGGCCGGGATGGATTTCGCGGCCGGAGTTGGCCAGCACAAGGGTTTCCTCGCCCGCCCGCCGGCCGGGCCCCTTGGCCACGCCCACCACCTCGATGCCGGCCACGCCCAGTTCGGCCAGCACGTCCAGCGCCTGCGCGACCTGTCCGCCGCCACCATCGATCAGCAGCACGTCCGGCTTGGCGCCCTCGCCCGCCGCGACCTTGCGGAAACGCCGGGTCAACGCCTGGTGCATCGCCGCGTAGTCGTCGCCCGGGGTGATGCCGGCGATGTTGAAGCGCCGATAGTGCGATTTCTCCGCACCTTCCGGGCCGAACACCACGCAGGAGGCGACAGTCGCCTCGCCCATGGTGTGGCTGATGTCGAAGCACTCGATGCGCCGCGGTGACCCGGGGAGCTCCAGCAGCTTCTGCAGGTCGTCGAAGCGCGCGCCCAGGGTCTGCCGGCTGGCCAGGCGCGAGGTCAGCGAGGCCTGCGCGTTGCGCTCGGCCATCTGCAGGAACCGCGCGCGCTCGCCGCGTACGCTGGATTTGATGTCCACCGCGTGGCGGGCCTGTTCGCACAGCACCTGCGCCAGCAGGGCCTGGTCGGGGATCGCCTCGCACAGGATGATCTCGCGCGGGACCGGCCGGTCCAGGTAGTACTGGGCAATGAACTGGGACAACACGTCGGCTGGCTCGGCATCCAGCGGCAGGCGCGGGAAGAAGTCGCGCGTGCCCAGGCTGATGCCGTTGCGGAAGAACAGCACGCTGACGCACGCCAGGCCGCCCTCGATCCGGCAGGCGATCACGTCCATGTCCGCGCTGGCGCCCTGCACGTGGTGTTGCGCCTGCAGCTTGCGCAAGGCGGCGACCTGGTCGCGCAAGGCGGCGGCGCGCTCGAAGTCGAGCCCGGCGGCCGCCTTCTCCATCGACGCGGCCAGCTCGTCGATCACCGCGCTGCTGCGCCCTTCCAGGAACATCTCGGCATGGCGCACGTCGTTGCGATAGTCCTCGACCGAAATCAGGCCCACGCAAGGCGCGCTGCATCGACCGATCTGGTACTGCAGGCATGGCCGCGAGCGGTTGCGGAAGTAGCTGTCCTCGCACTGGCGAACCTTGAACAGCTTCTGCATCAGGTTGAGGCTTTCGCGCACGGCGAAGGCGCTCGGGTACGGCCCGAAATAGCGGCCTGGCAGGTTCTTCGCCCCGCGGTGGAAGGCCAGGCGCGGGTAGTCCTCGCCGCCGGAAAGATAGATGTACGGATAGCTTTTGTCGTCGCGCAGCAGGATGTTGTAGCGCGGCTTGAGCGACTTGATCAGCTGCGATTCGAGCAGCAGCGCCTCCCCCTCGGTGCGGGTGACGGTGATCTCGCACCGCGCGATCTGCGACACCATCGCGTTGATGCGCGGCTCCATCCGCGGCTTGAGGAAGTAACTGCCGACGCGCTTCTTGAGGTTGCCCGCCTTGCCCACGTACAGGAGTTCGTCGTCGGCGTCGAAATAACGGTAGACGCCGGGCGAGGTGGTCAGGGTGTGGACGAAGGCCTTGCCGTCGAACGGCGGCGTCTGGGGCGACTGCATGTGGGCGATTCTAGCCGCTCCGGCAAGCGGCGCCGTGACCGGTGGCCGAACAGCCTGCCGCCCCGCGGCTTACGGCTGGGTGGCGAGCCAGCGCTCCGCACGCTCCACGTCCGCCTCGGTGTCGATGCCGGGCGGAAACGGCTCGGGCGTCAGCCGCACCGCGATCGGAAAGCCGTGTTCCAGCACCCGCAACTGTTCCAGCGACTCCGCCTGTTCCAGCGGCGTGCGCGAAAGGCCGGTGTAGCGGCCAAGGAAACCGGCGCGATAGGCGTAGATCCCGATGTGGCGCAGGAACGGCACGCTTCCGGGCAGCGTCCGGCGGTCGGCGGCGAACGCGTCGCGCGCCCAGGGCAACGGCGCCCGGCTGAAGTACAGCGCGCGCCCGTCGGCCCCGCGCACCAGCTTGACCACGTTGGGATCGAACAGCTCGTGCGCCTCCGTGATCGGCGTGGCGAGCGTGGCCATGGGCGCGTCGTCCCCGGCCAGCGCACGCGCGACTTCGCGGATGCCGGCCGCCGGCGCGAACGGCTCGTCACCTTGCAGGTTCACCACGATGGCGTTGGCCGGCCAGCCGTAGCGATCGGCGACTTCAGCCAGGCGATCGCTGCCGGATGCGTGGTCGGCGCGGGTCATGCAGACATCGACGCCCTGCCCGGCCAGCGCATCGGCGACGCGCGTGTCGTCCACCGCTACCACCACCTGGCCGGCCCCGGCCTGCAGTGCACGCTGCGCCACGCGCACGACCATTGGCAGGCCAGCGAGGGTGCGCAGCGGCTTGGCCGGCAAGCGGGTGGAGCCGTAGCGGGCCGGAATGGCGACGATGAAGGGCGGGACGGCAGGCATGGCATGGCCTCGGGGAAAGCGGGGAGCCTAGCATCGGGCCATGCCGGACGGCAGCGGGCGCATGTTCCGGCCGAGGCGTTGCGCCGTATCCAGGATCGGGCGAACCGGCCCCGTAGACACGCCGGGCGTGCTGGCCGCCGCTTTGCGGCCGCGCATCCGCGCGGGGCGCGCAGTCCGGCTTCACGCGAGAGAACGGATCATGACGCGCCCGGCTTCCGATGCGTCGCGCACAGTGCGCTCCCGCACGAGGCAAACCGGGACCTGAGACAGAGAGCCGGCTACGCTTCCGCCAGCGCGAATCCGCAGCCGTTGGCCAGCTCCATGAAGCCGGGAAAGGAGGTGGCCACGTTGCGGCAATCCTCGATGCGCACGCCGCCCGTGGCGACCAGACCGGCCACGGCAAAGCTCATGGCCACGCGATGGTCGCCATGGCCCTGGACCACACCCGCGCCCAGCGTTCCGCCGGTGATGGCTGCGCCGTCGGGCGTCTCCTCCACCCGCACGCCCAACGCACGCAGGCCGGCGGCCATGCTGGCGATGCGGTCGGACTCCTTCACGCGCAGCTCGGCCGCGCCTCGGATCACGGTGGTGCCCTGCGCCGCCGCGGCGGCCACGAACAGCGCCGGGAACTCGTCGATCATGTCCGGCACCAGTGCCGGCGGCAGCTCGATGCCGTGCAGCGGCGCGTGGCATACCCGGAGGTCGGCGACGGTTTCGCCGCCGCTTCGGCGCTGGTCCACCACCTCGATATCCGCGCCCATCAGCTTGAGCGCCAGCAGCAACCCCGTGCGACGCGTGTTCAGGCCTACCGCGCGCAGCAGCAGCTCCGAACCGGGCACCAGGCTCGCCGCGACCAGGAAGAACGCGGCGGAGGAAAAGTCCGCCGGCACCCGCACGTCGGTGGCCTGCAGCGCGTGTCCGCCAGTCAGGCTGGCCCGGCCCGGCGCGAAGCGGATCGGCCAGCCGAAGGCCGCCAGCATGCATTCGGTGTAGTCGCGGGTCGGGTGCGGCTCCAGGATCTCGGTTTCGCCCTCGGCGTACAGACCGGCCAGAAGCAGCGCGGACTTCACCTGTGCGCTGGCCACCGGGGATTCGTAGCGGATGCCGCGCAGGTGCCGGCCGCCGTGGATGTGCAGCGGCGGCAGGCCTTCGCGCGTGTCGATGCGCGCGCCCATCCACACCAGCGGCTCGGTGACGCGACGCATCGGTCGGCGCGACAGCGACTCGTCGCCCACCAGCGTGGCGTCGAACGCCTGCCCTGCCAGCAAACCGGTGAGCAAGCGCATGCCGGTGCCGGCATTGCCGCAGTCCAGCGGCCGGTCCGACCCGCGCAGGCCATGCAGGCCCACGCCATGTACCAGCCGCTCGCCCGGCGCGGGCGTCTCGATGGAGACACCCAACTGGGCGAGCACCGCGGCAGTGGCGCGCGTGTCCTCGCCTTCGAGGAAGCCGCTGATGCGCGAGGTACCTTCCGCCAGCGCGGCAAGCATCAATGCCCGGTGGGAGACGGACTTGTCGCCCGGAACCGTGATCGCGCCGCGCAGCGGTCCGCTTGGGCGGCTTACCCAGTCCAGGCGCCCGGCCGTGTGCTCGGCGCCGCTCACGGCAACGCCACCGGATAGGAGCCCAGCACGCGCACCCGCGTCGCCACCGGCCCCATGTCCTTCAAGGCTGCCTGCAACGGCGCGTCGTCGATATGCCCGGAAACGTCGATGAAAAAGGCGTACTGCCACTTGCCCGTGTGGGCCGGTCGCGATTCGATGCGGTTCATGCTCACGCCATGCATGGCGAACGGGCTCAGCACGTCGTAGAGCGCGCCCGGCTTGTCGTTGACGGTGATCAGCAGCGAGGTGCGGTCATTGCCCGAGGGCGGGAAGAGCGAGCGGCCGATCACCAGGAAGCGGGTGGTGTTGTCGGCGCGGTCCTCGATGCCTTCGGCGAGCGGCTTCAGGCCATAGACCTTGCCGGCGGTGTTGCCAGCGATGGCCGCCGCGTCGTCCGCGTGCCGCGCCAGTCGCGCAGCCTCGGCGTTGCTGCCGACCGCCACGCACTCGACCTCCGGCAGGTTGAGCCGCAACCAGGCCTTGCACTGCTGCAGCGACTGCGCGTGGGCGAATACGCGCCGGATGTGGCCCATTTCCGCGGCCTTCGACAGCAGGCACTGGTGCACCCGCAGTTCGATCTCGCCGCAGATGCGCGCCTCGGAGGTGAGGAACATGTCCAGCGTCACCTGGATCATGCCCTGCCCGGAGTTCTCCACCGGCACCACGCCGAAATCGGCATTCCCGGCGGCCACCTCCTGGAACACTTCCTCGATGCTGCCCAGCGGCAGGCCGTAGACGGCGTGGCCGAAGTGTTTGCGTACCGCCTGTTCGCTGAAGGTACCCTCCGGCCCGAGGAAGCCGACCTTGAGCGGGTCCTCCTGCGCCAGGCAGGAGGACATGATCTCGCGGAACAGCCGCACCATCTCGGTGTCCGACAGCGGCCCGTCGTTGCGGTCGACCACCATGCGCAGCACGTGCGCCTCGCGCTCGGGCCGGTAGTAGTCGATCGCCGACAACCCCTCGCCCTTGACCCGCGCGACCTCCCGCGCCCAGTTGGCGCGCTCGGAGATCAGCTCCTGGATCTGGCGGTCGATGCTGTCGATGCGATCGCGCACCTTGCCCAGCGATTCGGTGGATTCATTCATCCGGGATGTCCAGCGGTAAAGAAGTCCAAACGTTAACAGTTCAGCCGTGGCGACGCGCGAAATCACGCATGAACGCCACCAGCACCTCCACCGCCTCCAGCGGCACCGCGTTGTACAGCGACGCGCGCATCCCGCCAAGCGCCTTGTGGCCTTTCAGCGCGAGCAGTCCGGCAGCCTCCGATTCGGCCAGGAAGGCGGCATCGAGCGCGCCGTCGCGCAGGAAGAAAGGCACGTTCATGCGCGAGCGCGAAGCAGGGTCGACCGGATTGCGGTAGAAGCCGCCCGAGCTGTCGATCGTTCCGTACAGCAGCGCCGCCTTGGCACGGTTGCGCCCGGCCACTGCGGCCAGCCCACCCTGCCCCTTGAGCCACTGGAAGGTCAGCCCTGCCAGGTACCAGCCGAACGTGTTGGGCGTGTTGAGCATGGAGCCGGCCGCGGCATGCTCCGCGTAGCGGAAGATCCGCGCCATCGGTCGACCCGGCCGCGCAAGCAGGTCGCGACGGACGATCATCACCACGAGGCCTGATGGACCGATGTTCTTCTGCGCGCCGGCATAGATCAGGCCGAAGCGGCGCACGTCCAGCGGGCCGGACAGGATGTTGGAGGACATGTCCGCCACCAGCGGGACCTCGCCGGCCTCGGGCACGTCGTGGAACTCGACGCCATGGATGGTTTCGTTGGGCGTGTAGTGCACGTAGGCCGCCCGCGGATCCAGGCGCCACTCCCGGCGGGGCGGCAGGTGCAGGAAACCGTCGGCCTTGCTGCTGGCCACGACATTGACGCGCGCGTAGGGGGCGGCCTCGCTGGCGGCCTTCTCGCTCCAGTGTCCGCTTACGACGTAGTCGACCGTATCCGTCGGGCCGGCGAGGTTCATCGGGATCTGCGCGAAGTGCTGGGTCGCGCCGCCTTGCAGGAACAGCACCGCGTAGTCGCCGGGGATCTCCAGCAGTTCGCGCAGATCCGCCTCTGCCTGTTCTGCCATGGCGATGAATCGCTTTCCGCGGTGCGACTGCTCCATCACCGAGGCGCCGCTGCCCTGCCAGTCCAGCAGTTCGCGCTGCGCCTGCTCGAGCACTGCCCGGGGCAATGCCGCGGGCCCCGCACTGAAGTTCCAGACCCTGCTCACAGCACGCGTCCTCACGGGGAGAGTTGGGGAGAGCCCGCATTATGGCGCGGTGCAACATGGGGCCGTCAAATGGCTTTTCGCACGGCCACGCGTTTGGGTCAAAGCGGGCAAGTTCGCTAGTCTTGCCGCTTGCATTCCACCACGCCCGCAGCTCCCACATCGATGCTCGCCGCCCGTTTCCACCCCGCCATCGCCGCACTGCCCGCGGCGACCTGGGATGCGCTGCGCCCGGGCGCCAATCCGTTCGTCTCGCACGCCTTCCTGCACACGCTCGAGCGCACCGGCTGCATCCGCCCGGACTGGGGCTGGCAGCCGCACCACCTGGGGCTGTACGAGGGCGAGCGCCTGGTCGCCGCCGCGCCGCTGTACCTGAAGGGCAACTCGCACGGCGAGTTCGTGTTCGACTGGAGCTGGGCCAGCGCCTGGGAGCGCGCCGGCGGCGACTACTATCCTAAACTGCTCAATGCCGTGCCCTACTCGCCCGTGCCCGGTCCGCGCCTGCTCGCCGGTACGGATGAGCGCGCACCGCGGCTGCGGCAGGCGCTGGTGGAGGCGATACGCGCTGAAACCGACCGCCTGGGCCTGTCCTCCGCGCACGTCAACTTCCTGCCGGACGCGGAACTGGAGGCCTTCGGCGATGAATGGCTGGCGCGCTCGGACGTGCAGTTCCACTGGCACAACCGCGGCTACGGCGACTTCGACCAGTTCCTCGCCGCGCTCAAGCCCAGAAAGCGCAAGAACATCCGGCAGGAACGCGCGCGGGTACACGCCTGCGGCCTGGCGACAGGCATGCGCGGCGGCTCGAGCCTCGACGCGGATGCCTGGCGGCAGATCTACGCCCTCTATGCGGCCACCTTCGACGCCAAGGGCAACCACGCCGCGCTGACGCCTGCGTTCTTCGATGCCCTGGGCGGCATGGGCGATGCCGTGCAGGTGGCCTGCGCGGTGGATGGCGAGCGCATCGAGGCCATGGCCCTGTTCCTGCAAAGCGATACCACGCTCTACGGACGCTACTGGGGTGCCCGCGTGGACGTGCCGGGCCTGCATTTCGAGCTCTGCTATTACCGCGGCATCGAGCATGCGATCGCCCGCGGGCTCACCCGCTTCGAACCGGGCGCGCAGGGCGAGCACAAGCTGGCACGCGGCTTCGTGCCGGTAAGCACCCACTCGCGCCATTACCTTGCCCACCCGCAGTTCCGCCGTGCCGTGCGCGAGGCATTGATCCACGAGGCACAGGCGATGGACGAGTACGTCGCCGAGCTGGCCACGCACGCGCCCTATGCGGAGGCCTGCCGGTGATCCGCCTGCCGCTGCTCGACCCGGCCTCGCCGGAGCGCTTTCCCGATCCGCGCCAGGCCCTGGTCGAACCCAACGGGCTGCTGGCCTTCGGCGGCGATCTCTCGCCACGGCGGCTGCTGGCGGCCTACGAACGGGGCATCTTCCCGTGGTTCAACCCGGGCGAGCCGATCCTGTGGTGGTCGCCCGATCCGCGCTGCGTGTTCGACACCGCGACCCTCCACGCCAACCGCAGCCTGCGCCGTGCGCTGGCCGGCACGGACTGGCACGTCACCGTGGACGAGGCGTTCGTTCGCGTGATGCGTGCCTGCGCCGCGCCGCGACCGGGCCAGCACGGCACCTGGATCGGCCAGGCCATCATCGACGCCTATGCTGCGCTGCACACGCAGGGCCACGCGCACAGCGTGGAGGTATGGGAAGGCGACGCGCTGGTCGGCGGCGTCTATGGTGTGGGCGTGGGGCGGCTGTTCTGCGGCGAGTCGATGTTCAGCGCGCACAGCGGCGGCTCGAAACTGGCACTGATGGCACTGGCGGCCTTGCTGCGCGAATGGGGCTTTCCGCTCCTCGATGCGCAGGTCAGCAACCCGCACCTGCTGGGGCTGGGCGCCCGCGAGATCCCTCGCGACGCGTTCCTGCCCCAGGTGCGCACGCTCGTCGCGCAGCCATCCGACGCGTTGCGCTGGCGCACGGTGCCGACGCGACCGGCGACCGATTATCTCTAGGCCCGGGCCTGTTCCCGGGGCGATGTCGAGTCGGCCATGCCCAGCGCCTTGATCTCCGGGTAGTTGGCAAGGAAAAGCCCGACCAGGTGCGGATCGAGCTGGCTGCCGGCAGCCCCGCGCAGGTAGGCCATGACGTCCTCCTCCGGCCACGCCGGCTTGTAGACGCGCGGGAAACTCAACGCATCCCACACGTCCACGATGCTGAAGATGCGTGCGGCCAGCGGGATCTCCTCGCCGCGCAGCCCACGCGGATAGCCGCTGCCGTCCCAGCGCTCGTGGTGCGCATAGGGGATGTCCACCGCATCGCGCAGGAAGTCGACCTGCTCCATCAGGTCACGGCCGATCTCCGGATGCCGGCGCATGTGCGCCATCTCGGCCTCGTCGAGCTTGCCCGGCTTGATCAGGATGGCGTCCGGGATGGCGAGCTTGCCGATGTCGTGCAGCAGCGCGCCGAACTTCAGCGCCGGCAGCTCCCCGTCCTGCACGCCAGCCAGCCGCGCCAGGCCCAGTGCCATGCGCATCACGCGATCGGAATGGTCACCGGTTTCCTTGTGGCGGATGTCCATCGCGGAAACCAGCACGCGCAGGCTCTGTTCGTGGCCGCGCACCAGCTGGCTGTTGATCGCGGCCAGGCGCTTGAGATCCCGACCGATCATCCAGTACAGCATCAGGCCAGTCATCGAGACGAAGAACCAGCCTTTGGTGCTCTGCGCCCAGAGCCGCTGGGCCGGGTCGAGCACCAGTAACTCAAGCGCACGGTCGGAGAGCCAGATCCAGAGGGAAGCCAGCGCCACGTAACCGAATGCGATTCGGAACTGCGGGGTGATCGGCACGCCGTAACTCCAGACACCAAGGCATGGCGGCATTCTTTCGCGCCTGAGGAAGGCTGTCGACCGACTGTCGCGTAGCTGTACGGCCGGGCGTTAAACGCGTGATCCAGCGCACATTCCGGCAAAGATGGGACTGACCGGGAGGCGGCTTTCAGGCCGTCCGTGCCGCGTACTTGCGTGCCACGTAGTCGTCCAGGATGCCGACGAACTCCTCGGCGATGTTGTCGCCGCGCAGGGTCATCGCCTTTTCGCCGTCGATGAACACCGGCGCCGAGGGCGCTTCGCCGTTGCCCGGCAGCGAGATGCCGATGTTGGCGTGCTTGGACTCGCCCGGCCCGTTCACCACGCAGCCCATCACCGCCAGGGTGAGGTTCTCCACGCCGTCGTACATCACCCGCCACTCGGGCATCTTCGCCCGCACGTGACTTTGGACCGTCTTGGCCAGCTCCTGGAAGAACTCGCTGGTCGTGCGGCCGCACCCCGGACAGGCCGTCACCAGCGGCGTGAACGCGCGCAGGCCCATGGTCTGCAGCAGCTCCTGCGCGACGATCACCTCCTGCGTACGCGAGCCTCCGGGCTCGGGCGTCAGCGAGATGCGGATGGTGTCGCCGATGCCCTCCTGCAGCAGCACCGCCAGCGCCGCGGCGGAGGCGGTGATGCCCTTGGAACCCATGCCGGCCTCGGTCAGGCCCAGATGCAGTGCGTAGTCGCAGCGGACCGCCAGGTCGCGGTAGACCGCGATCAATTCCTGCACGCCGGAGACCTTGCACGAAAGGATGATGCGGTCGCGCGGCAGGCCGAGCTGCTCGGCGCGCGCGGCCGAATCGAGCGCGGAGCGGATCAGTGCCTCGCGCGCGACCATGCCGGCGTCCCACGGCTGCGCGCGTTGCGCGTTCTCGTCCATCAGCGTGGCGACCATGCCCTGGTCGAGCGAGCCCCAGTTCGCGCCGATGCGCACCGGCTTGCCGTACTGGATCGCCTTTTCGATGATCGAGGCGAACTGGCTGTCCTTCTTCTTGCCGAAGCCGACGTTGCCTGGATTGATCCGGTACTTGGCGAGCGCTTCGGCGCAGGCCGGCTCGGCTTCGAGCAACTGGTGGCCGTTGTAGTGGAAGTCGCCCACGATCGGCACGTCCACGCCCATCATGCCCAGCCGCTCGGCGATGCGCGGCACGGCCGCCGCGGCGGCCGGCGTGTTCACCGTGATGCGCACGACTTCCGAGCCCGCGCGCGCCAGCTCGGCGATCTGCTTCGCGGTGCTGGCCGGGTCCTCGGTGTCGGTGTTGGTCATCGACTGCACCACCACCGGAGCGCCACCACCCACCATCACCTTGCCCACGCGCACGCCTACGCTCGGGCGGCGCGTCGAGGGGCCGGCCGGGCGCGGCTGCTGGAAAACGGAATCGCTCATAGAAGTCGGACTTGGGGCTCGCGCCGCGCTTGCTGCGGCAATGCACAAGAATACCACCCACGAGGGACGCGCCCTGGCTCCCTCTCCGCTCCGGGGAGAGGGTTGGGGTGAGGGTTGGGGTGAGGTCCGGTGCTCGCGGGGGATGCCTTCATGACGTTGCCTTGGCTTCAGCCCACCACCCGCTCGGCCTCAGTCCCTCGCCGACGCGGCAATGGCGTTCATTCATAGCGCCGACACCGTCAAACACGACGCATGCCTCTCGCCTCGACTCCCGAGCGCCCGTGGCATAGCGGCTGCAGCTCCTCCAGGAGCACGAGACTCACCCGGCAAGGCGTGGTGGCACCTGGCTCTTATCTCACCCGGGGCTGAGCAGGCCGTTTCTTTTGGCTACCTTTCTTCACTCCGGGGCATCCTGCCCTTCGCCCTTCGGGCCAGCTTCGCCGTTCGCCCGCGCTCCCGGCGCGGGCGTGGGCCGGCAAAGAAAAGTGACCCGAGCGCCGACAGGCGATCGGAAGCCCGCCGCAGGGAGCCAGGTCGCGGGGAGGCCTCGCAAGGACGACAAACAAGCAACACGCTCACCGCAGACTCCCGCGAGCCCCGGCCCCTCACCCCAACCCTCTCCCCGGCGGGGAGAGGGAGCCAGAGGCACGCCCGCCGCACAAATGGGAGATGGCGCCACGGGCGCGTGCACCGCGCAAAGGAAAAACGCGGTCAGTGGAGGTGGTGACGCCGGGCCCACGCGCCGGCGAAGAGGCCCATGCCGAAGGCGACGTAGACCACCCCGATCGAGGTGCGGCTGATGTGCCGCTCGAAACCCGGCCGGAACCTGGTCGGCGTAACCGTGTAGTCGACCACGCAGGCCGCCGTCGCCACTGCCGCGGCACGGGCAGCCAGTACGCGCGGCGGCGCGGGCCGGCGCAGGCACCAGGCTTCGTAGACGCCCGCCCAGAGCAGCGAGCTGAAGTGATGGACCAGATAACCGACCACCGTGTAGCGCCAGCTCGGTCGGGTGTGGCGCTTCGCGCCCCGCCCCCACAGCCACTGGCTGGCCGCGTTGACACCGGCAAACGGCGCGCGCGCTTCGCATGCACTACACGCCGCCACCACCACGCTCGACAGCACCGCGGCGATGGTGCCGCTGAGGTTGGTGCGGGCGATCCATGAGGGTTTCAGGCGCGCGAGCGGCGTGGGCATGACGGAAGGCTCCGGGGGAGAAAGAGCGCGCATGCGCGTGCTTGTGCTGGGCGCCGATGGACTGATCGGCCGCGCCGTGTGCGATGCGCTGCAGGCCGCCGGCCATCGCCCCGTGCGCGGCATCCGGCACAGGCAGCGTAGCGGTGGCCCGGGTGTAGGCCACGTCGAAGTGGACTTCGCGCACGACACGCAACAGGCCGAATGGTTGCCGCGCCTGCAGGGCATCGATGCGGTGGTCAATGCCGTGGGCATCTTTGCCGAGCATGGCGCGCAGACGTTCAGGCGCATCCATACGCAGGCGCCGCGCGCGCTGTTCGCGGCCTGTCGCGAGGCGGGCATCACGCGCGTGGTGCAGGTGTCCGCGCTGGGCGCCGACGAGCACGCCACCAGCCGCTTTCACCGCAGCAAGCGCGCAGGCGACGCCGCGCTGCATGCCATGGTGCCGACCGGCACGTCGCTGCAGCCCTCACTGGTGTTCGGCCCGACCGGCGCCAGCAGCCGGATGCTGATGCTCCTCTCCTGGTTGCCGCTGGCAGTGCTGCCCGGCAGCGGGCAGCAGCGCGTCCAGCCGATCCACGTGGACGACGTGGCCGCACTGGCGGTCCGGCTGCTGGAGGACGACGAGCGACCACGCAGCCTGGCCGCAGTGGGCCCGCAACCGATCTCGCTGGCGCACTACCTGTCAGTGCTGCGCCATGCGCTCGGCGGCGGACGATTGCGCGTGCTCGGCATCCGCACCACCTGGCTGGCGCGGCTCGGGCGCCTCGGCGGGCACTGGGTGGACCGCGAGGCGCTGGCCATGCTGGACCGTGGAAACACGGCCGATTCCGCCCAGGCCACGCACTGGCTGGGTCATCCGCCACGGCCACCGCGCCTGTTCCTTTCGCGCGCCGAGGCGGCGGACATGCGCGTGCTGCTGGCCTGGCGCGCCTGGGCCCTGGTGGGACGCATCGCCGTCGCGCTGGTATGGCTGGTGACCGCGGTGCTGTCGATGGGCGCGTATCCGGTGGCTGGCAGCTTCGCGCTGCTGGCCGAGGTCGGCGTGCACGGCCCGATGGCGTCCACCGCGCTCTATGGCGGCGCGCTGCTCGACCTTGCCCTGGGCATCGCCACGCTGGCTTTGCACGGCCGCGCGCTGCGCCTGGCGTATCTGGCGCAGGTCGCGCTCATCCTTTCCTATACGGCGATCATTTCCTTCTTCCTGCCGGCGTTCTGGCTGCATCCGTTCGGACCGGTCCTGAAGAACCTGCCGATGCTGGCGCTGATCGGCGCGTTGTACGCCACCGAGCGGCGTCGATGGCCTACCTGATTGCCAAATGGCTGCACATACTTTCCTCCGCGGTGCTGTTCGGCACCGGCATCGGCACGGCGTTCTACCTGCTGGTGGTCAGCCTGCATCGCGATGCGCGCGTGGTGGCCGTGGTGGCTCGCCACGTCGTCATCGCCGACTGGTTGTTCACCGCGACGACCGTGGTGTTCCAGCCCGCGAGCGGCTTCTGGATGGTGCACTGGGCCAGGATCCCGTGGCGCAGCGGCTGGGTCGGCTGGTCGACGCTGTTGTATGCGCTGGCGGTGGCGTGCTGGTTGCCGGTGGTGGTCCTGCAGATCCGCATGCGCGACCTGGCGGCCGATGCGGCAGCGCGCGGGCAGCCGCTGCCACCGGCCTACTGGGGGGCCTTCCGGCTATGGGTAGCGCTCGGCATCCCGGCGTTCCTCGCCTTCGTGGCGTTGTTCTACCTGATGGCGGTCAAGCCGCCCTTGTAGAAGCGCACCGACACGGCGGTCGCGCACAAGTGCGCTCCTGCAGGGGCGCTTTTCGAGGGTCCTAAAGGGAACGCGTCCGGCGCAGGGCGGCCAGCACGAGGCGTCGCTGCAGGCGGTCGGCGACTCGCCGCGGAGTCGCCAGTTGCATGCGTTCGAGCGCCGCGTCCTCGCCGGACACCGGCTCGCCTGGTCGCAGGAAAGCCTTCGCAAGCCCGACACGCCCACGCCAGCTCGTGCCGTGCTCCTTCAGCCAGCCCAGCGCGGGCACGAGTTGCTGCTCGACGTCGCTGAGATCGCTGCCGAAGGGGAACGTCGGCAGCAACCGGGCACGCCTGAGCGGCGCCAGCGCCTGCTCCAGGCACTCCGGCCGGTGGCGCCGCCACGCCTCGGGGATGCGGAAACCCGGCGCGAGCTTGCCGTTCGCCTTGGCCTCGGCCGCCAGCGCGTCGAGAAAGCGCGCGTCGCAGATCGAGAGCATCGCCTCGATGCACTCGCTGTCGCTCTTGCCGCGCAGGTCGGCGGCGCCGTACTCGGTAACCACGACGTCGCGCAGGTGGCGCGGAATGGTGGTGTGGCCGTAGTTGAAGCGGATGTTGGTGCGCACCTCGCCCCCCTCGCGGCGGGTCGCGCGCAGCAGCAGGATCGAGCGGCCGTCATCCAGTTCGTGCGCCATCGCCACGAAGTTGTACTGACCTCCCACGCCGCTGACCACCTGGCCATCCTCCAGCCCATCGGACACCGCTCCGCCGAGCAGCGTGGCCATCATGCAGGTGTTGAAGAAGCGCGCCCCGCGGCGCTGCAGCGCCGCCAGCGGCTGGTGGTCGCCATACAACTGGTTGACGTTGGAGACCGGGCACATGTCGATCGCATCCGGATCGGCCGCCTCGGTGGCGTCGAGCCACTCGTACAGCTCGCGGCTGCCGAGGAAGAAGGCGCCGCGCAGGTAATGCCCGCCGGGCGTGGCCGGGTTGAGCCGTCCGGCGGCGGCGGCCTTCTCCAGCGCCAGGTTGTCCCAGCTGCGGCGCTTGAGGATGCCGGCACGCGCCAGGTGCATGAAACCGTCCATCACCATTTCGCTGGCGCCATAAATGCCGGCCTCGAACGGCTCCAGACCGCCGATGCGGCGGGCCAGCGCCAGGGTCGGGCTCTCGCCGTCGAGCGCGCGCAGGCCATCGCGCCAGGCGGCGTTGTCCTGCTGGCGCAGCAGCAGGCTGCGGACCAGCGCATCCGACAGCGCACCGATGCCGATCTGCAGGCAGCCGCCGTCCTTCACCAGCGCACTTGCATTGAGGCCGATCGCGTACTCGGCCACGCCCACCGCCGCGCGCGGCAGGGCGAACAGGCGCGGCGACTGCGGCGGGTCGAGCTCCATGTCGAAGAAATCGGCGGCGACCTCCGCATGCCCGCTGAGGTAGGGCAGGTCCGGATGCACCACTGCCACGCACAGCGGCCGCGGCTTGCCGGCCCGGGTGCACTGGGCCAGGAAGTCCAGCGTGAGGTCCGGGTTGCTGGAGAGGCTGTAGCGCACGCCTACCGGCGTTTCGCGCCGCGCCACCAGCTGTACCAGCAGGTTGACGTCCTGCGCGGCCAGGTCGCGCGCCACGTGGGTGTAGTTCTGGCTGATGTAGTCCCGTTGTGCCCGCGGCGCGTGCAGCAGCGCGCCGGACTGCAGGTAGAACTCGTGCACCGCCACGTTGGCGGGCAGCGCATGGCGCTGCTCGGCCAGGGCGTACTCGAGGTCCTCGTAGTCGGCGCCGAAGTGCCGCTCCAGGAATGGCGCGAGGAAGCGTTCTTCCAGCCCGGGCTTCGGTTGCGGCCGGGTCAGCGACAATGCGGTGTAGAGCCTCAGCGACCGGGCCGGGTCGGCCACGGTCAGCCGGTACAGTGCGTTGAGCAGGCCATGCGGCTTGCCCAGCCCCAGCGGCGCGGCGACGCACAGATGCGCCCCCAGCCGGTCGGCGATGAGCTGTGCGCAGGCGGCAGTGTCGTCGAGGCGCGGCGCGGGCGGCATGCGCGGATCATGGCAGAAGCCGGGCGAGGCGCGCATCCACGCGACGTTAGGGGCATGGACCTTGTCCTACACTCGCGGTCATGGCGACGATCCCGCTGATTCCCTCCGCGCCCAGCCGCTTCCTGGCCGAACAGGCCCTGAGCCGGGCTGCCGGCGCACCGCTGATCGGCGGCAACGCGATCGAACTGCTGATCGACGCCCAGGCCCATTTCGACGCCTGGCTTGCCGCGATCCGGGGCGCCCGCCGGCGCGTCCTGCTGGAGAACTACCTGATCAGCGACGATGCTGTGGGTCGAGCCTTCCGCGATGCCCTGGTCGAACGCGCCCGGGCCGGCGTGACGGTCGCGGTGGTGTGCGACTGGCTCGGCTGCCTGGGCCAGTCCGGCCATGCCTTCTGGCAGCCACTCCGTCGCGCGGGCGGCGAAGTGCGCGTATTCAACCCACCCCAGCTGGGCAAGCCGTTCGGCTGGGTCACCCGCGACCACCGCAAGCTGCTGGTGGTCGACGGCCACCTCGGCTTTCTCTCCGGCGTGTGCATCAGCGCGCGCTGGCTGGGCAATGCCGCGCGCGGCGTGCCGCCGTGGCGCGACACCGGCGTGACGTTGCACGGGCCGGCCGTGGGCGAACTGGAGCAGGCCTTCGCGCAGAGCTGGGCGAGCATGGGCAAACCCCTTTCGCTGCCCCCGCCGGAAGACCGGACCGCCGGCGAGATCGCCCTGCGCGTCATCGCCACCCAGCCTTCGACCGCGGGCATGTACCGGCTCGACCAGCAGGTCGCCGCGATGGCACGCCGCACGCTTTGGATCACCGACGCCTACTTCGTGGGCATGGCGCCATACGTGCAGGCGCTGGCATCGGCCGCGCGCGACGGCGTGGACGTCCGCCTGCTCGTGCCAGGCACCAGCGACATCCCGCTGGTCGCCGGCATGTCCCGCTCGGGCTACCGGCCGTTGCTCAAGGCCGGCATCCGCGTGTTCGAGTGGAACGGATCGATGCTGCACGCCAAGACCGCGGTGGCCGACGGCCAGTGGGCGCGCGTGGGCTCGTCCAACCTCAACATCGCCAGCTGGCTGGGCAACCGCGAAATCGACGTCGCGGTGGAGGACACCGGCTTCGCCGCGCAACTGGCCGACCAGTACGAACGCGACCTCACCAACGCCACCGAGATCGTGCTGGCGCCGCGCCGGCACCGGCCGCACCTAGCGCACGTCCGCAGCAGCACCGAACGCCCACCGCGGCCCAAACACCCCGGTGGCAGTACCAGCCGCGCCGCGGCCGGCGCGTTGCGCATCGCCAACACGGTCGGCGCGGTGCTGACCGATCGCCGCGTGCTCGGCGACACCGAGCGCGGCCCTCTACTGGTCGGCATCGTCGTGCTGACCGTGCTTGCATCGGTGGCGATCGCCTGGCCGAAAGCACTGAGCTGGCCGATCGCCGCCTTTTCGGTCTGGATCGCCTTCAACCTGGCGATCCGCCTGTGGCGGCTGCGCCGGCGCTGAATACGCGGAATTTGGCGCCCGCCGCCAACGTGAGGTTCTTCCTGCGTTTCCTCGCCCAAGCGCATGTTCAACAAGCGCTTCGTGCTAGGCTCGACGGTCCATGCGCACCCCCGACCGACCCGCGGCCCCGCCGCGCAGCATCCTCACCCCGAGCACCCTCAACCGGCTCGTGCGCGGGCTGCTGGAGGACGCGCTGCCGCTGGTGTGGATCGAGGGCGAGCTGTGCAACGTGTCGCGCCCGGCCTCCGGGCACCTCTACTTCACCCTGAAGGACGCCGGCGCCCAGGTGCGCGCGGCGATGTTCAAGCCCAAGAGCAGCTTCCTGCGCTTCAAGCCGGCCGACGGCATGCACGTGCTGGTGCGCGCGCGAGTCGGGCTGTACGAGCCGCGCGGCGAATACCAGCTGGTTGCCGAGCACATGGAGCTGGCAGGCGAAGGCGCGCTGCGCCGCGAGTTCGAGCTGCTGAAGGCGCGGCTCGAGGCCGAAGGCCTGTTCGAACCCTCCCGCAAGCGCGCCCTGCCCCGCTTCGCGCGACGCATCGGCGTGATCACCTCGGCCACCGGCGCGGCGATCCGCGACGTGCTGAGCGTATTGCGCCGGCGCTGGCCACTGGTCGAGGTGGAGGTGCTGCCGGTGCCGGTCCAGGGTCGCGAGGCACCGCCGGCGATCGTGGCGATGCTGCGCAAGGCCTCGGCCGCGCGCCGCCATGACGTGTTGTTGCTGACCCGCGGCGGCGGCTCGCTGGAAGACCTGATGGCCTTCAGCGACGAGGCCGTCGCCCGTGCCGTGCATGCCTGCGCGGTCCCGGTGGTGAGCGCGGTCGGGCACGAAATCGACTTTTCCATCGCCGATTTCGTCGCCGACCTGCGCGCGGCCACGCCCTCGGCGGCAGCCGAACTGCTGGTGCCGGACGCGCTGGCCTTGCGCCGGCACCTGGGCCAGCTGGCGCAACGCCTGCAACTGCTGCATGGCCGCCGACTGCAGGCGCAGACGCAGCGCATCGACCACCTGCTCGCCCGTCTCCAGGCACAGCGCCCGCAGGCACGCCTGGCGCGCGATCGCGAACGGCTCGTGCAACTGCACCGGCGCCTGCACGCGGCCTTGCGCGAACAGGCCCGCAACCGCGAAATCCGGCTCGACCGGCTGCGCGCGCGGCTGCTGGCACAGCACCCGCGCCAGCGCCTGCAGTTGCTGCAGCGGCGCCTGGCGGAGCGGGAGCGCTCGCTGCAGCAATGCATGGGCCATCGCCTGGAGCGGGCCCGCCTGACCCTTCGTCAGGCCGCGCGCGCGCTGCACGCGGTCAGCCCGCTGGCGACGCTGGAGCGCGGCTACGCGATCGTGTTCGACAGCGAAGGTCGCGTGTTGCGCGCGGCGAAAGATGCGCCGGCGGGCACCGTGGTGCACGCGCGGCTTGCCGACGGCGAACTGGCGGCCCGCGTCCTGCCCCCGGATACCGCGGGACCGTAGGCGCCCATTTGTGGGCGATGCTGTTTGTGTGGGCATGAGAGCCAAGAGCATCGCCCGCAAGGGGGCTCCTGCCAGGCGCGGTGCCGGCTCACGCGTCGGCAACGCCTGCGCCGGCAACCTGCCCCTCTCCACCCGGGAGACGTCCATGCTCGACAAGACCTACCCCTACTACCTCGCCAACCGCCCGCAACACCCCAACGCCGACCTCCAGGTGCGCGACAAGTACAGCGGCAGGATCGCCACCCGCGTGGCCGTGCCCGACGCCCGCGCGATCGAGAAGGCCATCGCCGCCGCGGTGAAGGCGACCGCGCCGATGCGCGCGTTCAAGCCGTGGGCGCGGCAAGCCGTGCTGGAGCATTGCGCGGCCCGGTTCGAGCAGCGCCGCGACGAGTTGGCGCTGGCCCTTTGCGTGGAGGCGGGCAAGCCGATCAAGGACGCCGCCGGCGAGGTCACGCGGCTGATCGAGACTTTCCGCATCGCCGCTGCGGAGGCCGTGCGCGTCGACGGTGAGACGCTCAACCTGGAGCTGGCGCCGCGCCTGGATGGCTACCACGGCTATACCAGGCGGGTGCCGATCGGCCCGGTATCCTTCATCACGCCTTTCAACTTTCCGCTCAACCTGGTCGCGCACAAGGTTGCGCCGGCGATCGCCGCCGGCTGCCCGTTCGTGCTCAAGCCCTCGGAGAAAACGCCGATCGGCGCGCTGATCATCGGCCAGGTGCTGGCCGAGACCGACCTGCCCAAGGGCGCCTTCTCGATCCTGCCGGTCGGCGGCAGCGAGGCTTCGCCGCTGGTCGAGGACGAGCGCTTCAGGCTGCTTTCGTTCACCGGCGGGCAGATCGGCTGGGACCTGAAGGCGCGTGCAGGGCGCAAGAAGGTGGTGCTGGAACTGGGCGGCAATGCGGCCTGCATCGTCGACGCCGACCAGGCCGGCAAGCTCGACGCCATCGTCCAGCGGCTGGTGTTCGGTGCGTTCTACCAGTCCGGCCAGAGCTGCATCGGCGTGCAGCGGATCTACGCGCACGCCTCGCTCTACGAGGCGCTCAAGAAGAAGCTGGTCACCGCCACCAAGAAGCTCAAGGCGGGCGACCCGAAGAAGAAGGACGTGTTCATCGGTCCGATGATCGACGAAGCCGCGGCCGAGCGCCTGCACGGCTGGATCGACGAGGCCCGTCGCGCGGGCGCGAAGCTGCTCTGCGGCGGCAAGCGCGAGGGCAACATGCTGGAGGCGACCCTGATGGAAGGCGTGCCCCGCGACGCCAGGGCCAACCGCCTGGAAGCCTTCGGCCCGTTCGCGCTGCTCGCCCCGTTCGACACGCTGGACGAGGCCATCGGGCTGGTCAACGACTCGGACTACGGCTTGCAGGCGGGCATCTTCACCGACTCCCTTGAGCACGCCATGCGCGCCTGGGAGGAGCTGGAACAGGGCGGCGTAATCGTCAACGACATCCCCAGCTTCCGCGTCGACAACATGCCCTACGGCGGCATCAAGCTCTCGGGCTTCGGTCGCGAGGGCGTGCGCTACGCCATCGAGGACATGAGCGAGGTGCGGTTGATGGTGATGCGCCGGCCCGCATAGGGATCAGTCTTCCGCCGGCCACTCGTTCTGCGCCGGCACGACCGTCCGTCCGCGCCATGCGTACCAGTGGTAGAGCGCCATGCCGACGTACTCGTGCACGATGGCATCGGTGACGTACAGGTTGTAGGCGCTGGGCATCAGCGACCACACGCCGCGCAGGTAGTCCGCCCGCACCGGCGTCACCCTGATGCCGAAGTGCTCGAACGCGAACACCGCGCGCCGCAGGTGGTGCGCCGAGGTCACCAGCCAGACCCGATCGGCGCCGATCTGCCAGAGCACCCCGCGGGCGTACAAGGCGTTGCCCCAGGTCGTGAGGCTGTGCTTTTCGAGCACCATGTCCTCGCCCGGCACGCCCAGCTGCACGAGCGTGCGCTTGTAGGTGCGCGCGAGCGGCTCGCCCGTGTGCTCCGCATCGCCACCGCTGACCAGCAGGGTGCAGCGCGCGCCGGACGCACGGCAGTCGCGATAGAGCACCACCGCCTCGGCAATGCGCGAATAGGCCGTGTGGCCCGGCTCCAGCGGGCCGCCCGGCGGGTAGGTCGCCCCGGCGGTGAGCAGCACGATTGCGTTCGACGGCGCCCACTCCAGCGCCGGCCGCTGCGCATAAGGCGATTGCCACACCCGCAGCAGCAGCTTGGGCAAGGCGCCGCAGCCGGCAACGACCAGGAACGCCAGCCCCAGCGCGATGCCGGCGAGCCGCAGCCGCCGCCAGCCCAGCCGGCCAGCCAGCCAGGCAACGGCGAACAACGCGATCAGCAGGTGTACGGTCATCGGCGCTTTCTCCACGGTCCAGCCCGGCATTATGCGGATGCAAAGATGAGCGGGAGGTCGCCCAGAAGGTCCGGTACGGCCTGCTACGCTGCGGCCATCGCCCGAAGGACCATCGCATGACGACGCTCGTCTTCGTCCATGGCTGGAGCGTGACCAGCACCGCCACCTACGGCGCCATGCCCCGGCGCGTGCAGGAAGCCGCCCGCGCAGCCGGCCTGGCGCTGACCATCCGGGACATCCGGCTGTCCGAGTACGTGAGCTTCGACGACACCGTGACCATGGGTGACCTGGTGCGCGCGTTCGACCACGCGCTGCGCGACCTGCACCTGTCCACCGGCAGCTTCGCCTGCATCACCCATTCGACCGGCGGCCCGGTGGTGCGCGAGTGGCTGCGCGCGCAACGCGACAAGCCTGCCAGCCACAGCACCATCCGGCTCAGCCATCTGGTGATGCTCGCGCCAGCCAACTTCGGCTCGGCGCTGGCCAGGCTCGGCAAGGGCACGCTGGGCCGGCTCAAGGCCTGGTTCAATGGCGTGGAGCCGGGCCAGCGCATCCTCGACTGGCTGGAGCTGGGCAGCCCCGCGTCGCTCGCGCTCAACCTCGACCACATCCATGGCACGGATCCGGCCACCCGGGGTCAGTTCCTGTTCGTGCTGACCGGCGACCGGCCGGACCGCTCGCTCTACGACCACCTCAACAGCTACACCGGCGAGGACGGTTCCGACGGCGTGGTGCGCATCGCCTCGGCCAACCTCAACGCCCGCCACGCGGTACTGGCGGTGGGCGACGGGCACCGCGGCACTGCGGTCGACGCGCTTTCGCTCAGCCTGCTGCGCGGCCCGCGCTGCGCCTTAAAGCTTGTCGCCGGCGCGGCGCACTCGGGCGCCGACCAGGGCATTCTCACTGCCGCTGCCCCGGCGACGGTCGAGGCCATCCTGCGTTGCCTCGTCGTCCACGATGCCGCCGCCTATGCCGCCCTGTGCGACGCCTTCGATCGCGAGAACCTCGCTCGCGACGCCGACAAGGTGGAACTGGAACCGGTCGGACCGTTCGCGCCGCGCGTGCACATCCACGATCCGCGCAGCATGCTGGTGCTGCGCCTGGCCGACGACACCGGCGAACCGCTCACCGGCACCGGCTTCCTGCTTACCGCCGGCCCCCGGGCGAGCCTGGACCAGTTGCCGGCCGGATTCCTCGACGACCGCCAGGCCGACCCGGCACGGCCCGGCACCGTCACGCTGTTCCTCAACCACGCGCTGCTCGCCGGCGATGCCCGCGTGCCCGATCCGCGCAACCCGCGCCGCACGCTGCGCCCGGCCGTGGCCAGCCATCGCCCGTACGGCGCGCGCGTGCAACCGGCGGACCTGGCCGGGCTGGTGCACCACGTCCTGGCGGCGAGTGCCTCGGGCGAGGACCTGTTCGCCATGCTGGGACCGCACCAGACCACCGTGCTCGACGTGGTGCTGCCGCGGCGTGTCCACCAGGGCGTGTTCCGCCTGACGCAGGACCTGTCGCCGCACGACTTCCGCCATCCCGACCCCGGCCCGGCCATCGGCGACTGAAGCGGGCGGCCAGGCGCGGCGTGATACCGTGCGCCGTTCCGTCCTTCCGCACCGCGCATGTCCGAGACCCTGCACGTCCTCGTCGCCGCCTGCAGGCACGCCCAGGACATCCGCAAGAGCCGCTTCCTGGCGCAGGCCGCGCCGGTGCAGTCGGTCGAGCAGGCGATGGCCTTCCTGCACGAGGTGGCGGACCCCGCCGCCACGCACAACTGCTGGGCCTACCGCATCGGCCAGGATTACCGCTTCAACGACGACGGCGAGCCTGGCGGCACCGCCGGGCGGCCGATCCTGCAGGCCATCGAAGGCGCCGGCGTGGATCGCGTGATGGTGGTCGTGACCCGCTGGTATGGCGGCATCAAGCTGGGCGCCGGCGGCCTGGTGCGCGCCTACGGCGGCACCGCCGCCGAGTGCCTGCGTCTGGCCGAGCGCGTGCCGCTGGTAGCGATGGCGCGGCTGACCGTGCATTGCCCTTTCGCCGACCTGGCGCTGCTGAAGGCGCGCTGCCCGGGCTGGCAGGCTCGGATCGAGCACGAGAGCTTCGACGCCGCAGGCGCCACGCTGGCGCTGGAACTTCCGGCCGACCGCCTCGACGAGGCCTGCGATCGCATCGTCGACCTCACCCGTGGCCAGGCCCGCGTGCGCCGGCCGGACGACATGCCGAGGGATTGAGCGCGGCGCGGCCCGTCAGTACGGGCTCCAGCCCTTCCGGGTCCGGTGAAGCGACTGCACGAGTGCTCGGGCTTGCCTTGGCGGGTGCGGGCCGGGATCCGGGGTCCGGGCAGCAGCCCATCCACGCTATGCTTTCCGCCGCGACCCGCCGGGGGGCGATCGCGAGGGGCGCGCCTTCGGCGTGCAGGGGAACAACCTAGAACGGAACCACCAAGTGACTGCCCAATCCCAAGGCGCCAAGCGCACCGAGTTCACCTTGCGAGGCCTGATCATCGGCATCGTGATCACCGTGGTGTTCACCGCGGCCAACGTGTTCTTCGGCCTGAAGGCCGGCCTGACCTTCGCCACCTCGATCCCCGCCGCGGTGATCTCGATGGCGATCCTGCGGGCGATGAAGAACTCGACGATGCAGGAGAACAATATCGTGCAGACGGTGGCGTCGGCCGCCGGCACGCTCTCGGCGATCATCTTCGTGCTTCCGGGCCTGATCATCATCGGCTGGTGGAACGGCTTCCCGTTCTGGATGTCCTTCGGGATCTGCGCGACCGGCGGCGTGCTGGGCGTGATGTACACGATCCCGCTGCGCCGCGCGCTGGTCACCGATTCGGACCTGCCCTACCCCGAGGGCGTGGCCTGCGCCGAGGTGCTCAAGGTCGGCTCGGGCAACCCGCAGGAGGCGGCCGAGTCGGTCGAATCCGGCGGCGCCGGCCTCAAGGCGGTGATCGTGGGCTCGATCGTCTCGGCCGTGTTCTACGTGATCGTCAAGACGCGCGTGTTCGCCGAATCGGTGTCCGACTACTTCCGCATCGGCGACCGCGGCGCGGCAACCGGCTTTGATTTCAGCCTGTCCTTCGCACTGTTCGCGGTCGGCCACCTGGTCGGCCTGTGGGTCGGCGTGGCGATGCTGGTCGGCGCGCTGATCGGCTGGGGCTGGGCGGTACCGCACTTCCTGCTGCTGCATCCGGAGGCCGGCTCGGCGGCCGATGCCGCGCAGGCGACCTGGAGCCACTACGTGCGCTTCGTCGGCGCCGGCACCATCGGCGTGGCGGCGATCTGGACGCTGGCCAAGCTGGTCAAGCCGGTGATCAGCGGCCTGGCCGGCGCCATGGCCGCCTCGCGCGTGCGCAAGGCCGGCAAGCTGGAAACGCTTCCGCGCACCGAGCACGACATCCCGATCGGGGTGGTCGGCATCGTCACGGCGATCTGCCTGGTGCCGGTGGCGTGGCTGCTCGGCCACTTCGCCAACGTCAGCGGCCTGGGCTCGCACACCGCGCTGCTGGTGATCGGCGGCGTGATCTTCGTGGTGATCCTGAGCTTCCTGGTCTCGGCCGTGTGCGGCTACATGGCCGGCCTGATCGGCTCGTCCAACAGTCCCCTGTCCGGCATCGGCATCCTGGTGGTGATCATCGCTGCGCTGCTGCTGGTGCTTGGCGTGAAGGCGCTGGTGCCGGAGGAAGCCGGCAAGGCGCTGGTGGCGTTCGCACTGTTCGTCACGGCCATCGTCTTCGCCGTCGCCTCCATCGCCAACAACAACCTGCAGGACCTCAAGACCGGCCAACTGGTCGATGCAACCCCGTCGCTGCAGCAGTGGGCGCTGGTGATCGGCGTGATCGCCGGCGCGGTGGTGATCCCGCCGGTGCTGGACCTGCTCAACCAGGCCTACGGCTTCCTCGGCGCACCGGGCGTCGACCCGGCCCGCGCGCTGCCGGCGCCGCAGGCCGGCCTGATCTCGGCACTCGCCCAGGGCGTCATCACGGGCAACATCGACTGGAGCCTGATCACCATCGGCGCCGCGATCGGTGTGGCGCTGATCCTCCTGGACGAAGTGCTGGTGCGTACCAGCCGCGCGCGCCTGCCCCCGCTGGCCGTCGGCCTGGGCATCTACCTGCCCACCTCGACCACGCTGATGGTGGTGGTCGGTTCGCTGGTCGGCGCCTGGTTCGACAAGCGCGCCGACCGGCGTCCCAACGGCGAGGCGACCAAGCAACTGGGCGTACTGCTCGCCTCCGGGCTGATCGTGGGCGAAAGCCTGCTCGGCGTGGTGGTGGCCGCGATCGTGGCGATCTCCGGCAAGCAGGCGCCGCTGGCATTGGTCGGCGACAGCTTCGAAACCCCGGCAATCTGGATCGGCGGTCTCGTCTTCGTTGCGAGCATCGTGGTGATGTATCGCTGGATCGCCCGCATGGGGCGCGCCGCCGCCTGACCCGCACTCTTCGTGGGGCCCACTTGGGGAGATGCTCTTCCACCGGAGCATCGCCCACGAGTGGGTCCCATGAAGATTCCTGTTGCCGCTGTGGGCGCCCCGGCACGAGGTGGTGCGGTCATCCAGAAACAAGCGGCTTGGGCTATGACGCGCTGCCCCCACATCGTGGGACTCCCCCCTGCAGCCGCCTGATCGATGAGCGACCCCACGCCCCCCGGCAAGCCCGCCCGCCGCATCGGCGCCCTGCGCCAGCTCTGGCCTTTCCTCAAGCCGCACAAGGCGCTTGCGATCGGCTGGCTGGTGTTTCTCGGCCTGTCCTCGGGCTCGACCCTGGTGTTGCCGATGGCGGTGCGGCACATGATCGACGCCGGCTTCGGGAACGCCAGCAGCGACACGATCAACCGCACCTTCCTGGGCCTGTTCGCCGTGGCCCTGGTACTCGCCTTCGCCACCGCGGCGCGCTACTTCTGCATCACGCTGCTGGGCGAGCGCTCGCTCGCGGCGTTGCGCGCCAGGCTCTACGCGCACGTGATCCGTCTGGACGTGGGCTTCTTCGAACGCTCGCGCGTGGGTGAGCTGATCTCGCGCCTGGGCACCGACACCGAGGTGGTGCAGGCGCTGATCGGCTCCGGCATCTCGGTCGCCCTGCGCAGCGCGGTCATGCTGCTGGGCGCCAGCGCCATGATGGTGTGGACCAGCCCGCGGCTGGCCGGTCTCACCGCGCTGGTGATCCCGGCGGTGATGCTGCCGATCCTGGTGTTCGGGCGCCGCGTGCAGAAGCTCTCCCGCGCCAGCCAGGACCGCCTGGCCGATGCCGCGGCGATCGCCAACGAAACCCTCAACGCGGCCCCGGCGGTCAAGGCCTACGCGCGCGAGGGCATCGAAAGCCGGCGCTACCGCGATGCCATCGACCGCGCGCTCGAAAGCGCCCGACGGCGCATCGGCATGCGCGCGCTGCTGACCGCGGCGGTGATCGTGCTGTTCTTCGGCGCCATCACGCTGGTGCTGTGGGTCGGCGCGCGCGACGTGCTGGCGGGCCAGCTCAACGCCGGCATCCTCGGCCAGTTCGTGCTGTATGCGGTGTTCGCCGCCGGCTCGGTTGCCGGGCTGTCGGAAGTCTGGGGCGACGTGCTGCGTGCCGCCGGCGCCATGGAACGCATCGGCGAGCTGTTCGGCGAGCAGGCGCAGATCGCCGATCCGTCGCAGCCGCTTGCGCTGCCCCGCCCGGTCAAAGGTGCACTGCGCTTCGAACATGTCGGTTTCCACTACCCCACGCGACCGGATGCGCCGGCACTGCACGACTTCACCCTGGACATCCGCCCCGGCGAGACCGTGGCGCTGGTCGGCCCCTCCGGCGCGGGCAAGAGCACCGTGCTCGCCCTGCTGCTGCGCTTCTATGACCCGCAGGCCGGAACCATCCGGCTGGACGGCGTGGACCTGCGCGCGCTCGCCTTGCCCGAGCTGCGCGGCGCCATCGCGCTGGTGCCGCAGGAGACGGTGATCTTCGCCGGCAGTGCCGCCGACAACATCCGCTTCGGTCGCCAGTCCGCGAGCGACGAGGAAGTGCGCGAAGCGGCCCGCGCCGCCGAAGCGCACGAGTTCATCGGCGCGCTGACCGGCGGCTACGAGGCCGAACTGGGCGAACGCGGCGTACGCCTCTCCGGCGGCCAGCGCCAGCGCATCGCGATCGCCCGCGCGATCCTGCGCGACGCCCCGCTGCTGCTCCTGGACGAAGCCACCTCGGCGCTCGACGCGCAGTCGGAAGCGGCCATCCAGCAGGCCCTCGAGCGCCTGGAGAAAGGCCGCACCACCCTGGTCATCGCCCACCGGCTGGCGACGGTGCAGCGTGCCGACCGCATCGTGGTAATGGATGGCGGGCGCATCGTCGCCCAGGGCACCCACGAAAGCCTGCTGGCCGAAGGTGGACTCTACGCCGAGCTGGCGCGGCTGCAGTTCGTCGCCTGACCCTTACCGTTCCCCCCTTGAGCGCAAGCCCGCCGGGTCACCTCCCGCCCGCTCGCCAACCCGGGGCATTGGCGCGACCTTGACGCGCCTCTTCCTAGCGTCGCCCCGTGCCCGACCCGCTGCTCCAGCCCCGCCCCGAGGGTCTCTACTGCCCCGCCGGCGGCTTCTACATCGACCCGGCCGAGCCGGTGGCGCAGGCCGTGGTGACGCATGCGCACGGCGATCATGCGCGCCAGGGCAACGCGTGCTACCACGTGGCGCGCGCCGGGCTCGGCCTGATGCGCGAGCGGCTGGGCGAGCCGGCCCTGATCGAGGCTTACGACTACGGCGAGCCGTTCGTCCTGGGCGACGTGCGGGTATCGCTGCATCCATCGGGCCACATGCTGGGCGCGGCCCAGGTGCGCATGGAACATGCCGGGCGGGTGGTGGTGGTTTCGGGCGACTACAAGCGCGAAGCCGACCCGACCTGCGCGCCGTTCGAGCCGGTGCGCTGTGACACCTTCGTCACCGAGTCGACGTTCGCCCTGCCGGTGTATCGCTGGCCGCCGATGACGCAGGTAATCGACGAACTGCTCGCATGGTGGGATGACTGCGCCCGCCGCAAGGTCGCCGCCGTTCTGTTCTGCTATGCGCTGGGCAAGGCGCAACGGCTGCTGGCCGAGCTCGCGCCGCGCGTCGATCGCGTGGTCTACCTGCACGGGGCACTGCTGCGCCTGACCCGGCTCTATCGGGATGCCGGCGTGGCGCTGCCGCCGACGCAACCGCTGGAGGAAGGTGCGCGCGGCGCGGCGCTCGCGGGGGAGCTGATCCTTGCGCCACCTTCGGCCGCCGGCTCCCTGTGGATGCGCCGCTTCCCGAACGCCTCGACCGCCTTCGCCTCCGGCTGGATGCGGATCCGCGGCAACCGCCGACGTCGCGGCTATGACCGTGGATTCGTGGTCTCCGACCATGCGGACTGGGACGGCCTGCTGCGCAGCGTGGGCGACAGCGGTGCCCGGCGCATCTACGTCACCCATGGCGATGGCGACGCACTGGTGCGCTATCTGCGCGAGCTGGGCCACGATGCGCTGCCGCTTTCAGCGCTGGGGGCCTGAGCGATGCGCCGCTTCGTGCAGCTGTACGCCGCGCTCGACCGCACCGGCTCCACCACCGCCAAACGGGACGCCATCGCCGCATTCCTGCGCGATGCGCCGCCAGCGGACGCCGCGTGGGCGGTGTACGTGCTCGGCGGCGGCAAGCTGCGCCGGCTGGCCAGCGTCACCGAGTTGCGCCAGGCGACCCGCGAGGCGACCGGCCATCCCGACTGGCTCATCGACGAAAGCTACGCGCACGTGGGCGACCTGGCCGAAGCCATCGCGTTGCTGCTGCCACCCGGCCAGCCGTCCGACGACACTCCGCTGCACGTGTGGATGGAGCAGCGCCTGCCGTCCTTGAGCCGGCTCGACCCGCCCGCTCGCGTGGCCCAGTTGCGCGCCTGGTGGGCGACCCTTCCATCGGAGGAGGTCTACCTGCTCAACAAGCTGATCACCGGTGCGCTGCGCGTAGGCGTCTCGCAGCGGCTGGTGGTGCAGGCGCTGGCGCTGTGGTCGCAGCTGCCGACCGACCTGATCGCCCACCGGCTGAGCGGCGAGTGGAAGCCCGGCGCGATCTCGCTGGCCGCGCTAGCCCGGCCGGCCGGGGACGACGCCCACCGCGAGCATCGGCCCTACCCGTTCTTCCTCGCCTCGCCGCTGGAATCGCCCGTGGAAAGCCTGGGGGAACGTGCCGAATGGCTGGCCGAATGGAAGTGGGACGGCATCCGCGCCCAGCTCATGCGACGTGATGACGAGGCACGGCTTTGGTCGCGCGGCGAGGAACGGCTGGACGGGCGCTTCCCGGAAATCGAGCAGGCGGCCTGCGCACTGCCTTCCGGCTGCGTGCTGGATGGAGAAATCCTTGCCTGGGACGAGGACGCGGCGGCGCCACGGCCATTCACGGCCCTGCAGAAGCGCATCGGCAAGCTCAAGCCCGGCGCGAAGCTGCTGGCCGAGACGCCGGTGCGTTTCATGGCCTACGACCTGCTGGAACTCGACGGCGCCGACCTGCGCGAGGTGCCGCTGCACCTTCGCCGCGCCCGGCTCGCCGTGCTGCTGGAGGGTATGCCGCCGGCGCTGCTGCTCTCGCCCGCCGCCGACACGGACGACTGGACCGCACTGGCGCAGCTGCGCGGGCAATCGCGCGAGCGACGGACCGAGGGCCTGATGCTCAAGCGGCTGGATTCGCCCTACCGCGTGGGGCGCAGGCGGGGCGACTGGTGGAAGTGGAAGGTCGATCCCTACACGCTGGACGCGGTGCTGATCTATGCCCAGTCCGGCCACGGCCGGCGCGCGGGCCTGTTTACCGATTACACCTTCGGCGTATGGGACCGCGGCCACCTGGTGCCGGTGGCCAAGGCCTATTCGGGCCTGGACGATGCCGAGATCGCGCGGCTCGATGCCTGGATCCGCGCACACACGATCGAGCGCTTCGGGCCGGTGCGCTCGGTCGAACCGGAGCATGTGTTCGAGCTGGCCTATGAGGCGATCCAGCGCTCCGGTCGGCACAAGTCCGGCGTGGCGGTACGTTTCCCGCGCATCCTGCGCTGGCGCACGGACCTGTCGATTCGCGACGCCGACCGGCTGGACGAGCTCAAGCGCATGGCGGAAGGCTGAGTCCCGGACTCTGCGCGCCACCCTGCGGGAACTCGTATTCCCGTGATGATTGCGGCTAGAACCGCACCAACAGGATCAGCGCGATCAGGAGTGCCAGCACCGCGGCCGTGGCGATCAGCCACCACACCTCGCCCCGTGGGCCGGCCTCATCCTCAGGCAGGCGCCCGGCGGCCACTTCCGGTGGCGTCCCCGCCGGTGCGGGCAGCAAGCCGGGAGCGTCGATCACGAAACGGTGCATGGCGATGCCGAGCTGGTCGCCCGGATGCAATGCCGCCTGTTCCACCACCACGCCGTTGAGCCGCAGCGGATAGCGCGGCGGCGTCGACCCGGCGGCCACGCGCAGCTCGCCTTCCTTCCAGAACAGCGCCAGCGAGGCCGCGGCGGCCTGCGGCAACTCCAGCGGCTGGTCGCCCTGCGGCCCCAGCTCCAGGCGCTCCTGCAGCGGGAACACGCGCCCCGACAACGGGCCGGCCACCGCGCGCAGGGCAGCGGTGCAGCGGCCCTGCTCGGAAAGCGTTACCGGCGCGCGCATGGCCGGCGCCTCGTCGGCGCACAACAGCATGCGGCAGTCGCCCAGGCTCAGGATGTCGCCCGGACGCAGCAACGCGCGCTCGCGCACGGGGCGAGCGTTGACGTAGACGCGCCCGGCGCCCGACAGCACTTCCAGCACCCAGCCGCGGCGGTCCTGCAGGATGCGCAGATGGTGCGCCGAACCCTGCTGGGCCGAGACCACCAGGTCGTTGTCCGGCGCGCTGCCGATGCGCAGGGCAACCTGCGCCCAGCGGAACTCCTCGCGAGCCGAATTGGGAAACTCGATGCGCATCAAAAGACCGATCCAGAGATGGCCGGGACTCTAGCAGATGCCCGGCATCTTCTTCGCGCGTGCCGCGTAAGATGGGCAATCCACACGGAGCCCATCCATGCCCAAGATCGACATCCGCCGCCCGCATCATCTCCCCATGGACCAGGCCCGCGCCGTGGTCGACAAGGTCGCCGCGCGCATGCGCGAGAAGTTCGACATGCAGAGCCAGTGGCAGGGCGACACCCTGCGGTTCTCGCGCTCGGGCGTGAGCGGCGGGATCGCGGTGGCGCCCGAATCGGTCCACGTCACCGCCGAGCTCGGCCTCATGCTCTCGCCGCTCAAAGGCATGGTGGAGCAGGAAATCCGTCGCAAGCTGGACGAGTATTTCGGGGGCGCCGCCTGAGCTTCCTTTGATCAGGCGCCCGGACGTGTCATACTTCCCCGCTTACGCGGCCGCCACGGCCGGGCCCTACACAGCGGAACGCATGGCCAAAGACGACGTCATCGAAATGGAAGGCACGGTCCAGGAGACCCTGCCCAACACCATGTTCCGTGTGCAGCTGGAAAACGGGCACGTGATCACCGCCCATATTTCCGGCCGCATGCGCAAGCACTACATCCGCATCCTCACGGGCGACAAGGTCAAGGTCGAGATGACTCCCTATGACCTGACCAAGGGGCGGATCACCTACCGCATGAAGTAGGCGCCAGCGGGACAAATGAAGAGGCCGCGCATCGCGCGGCCTTTTTCGTGCCCGTCGTCCCTCCCGTGGGTCGCCAGTTGTAGGAGCGCGCCTGTGCGCGACCGCCATGCACTGCCACCCGTGCATGGCGGTCGCGCACAGGCGCGCTCCTACTTCAGGGCCTTACTCCACCACGACCGGCATCTTCTCGGCCGCCTCGGTCTCCACGTGCAGTTCGCCGTCGCGCACGCTCAGCAGCACCTTGCCGCCCTCGGACAGCTTGCCGAACAGCAGCTCGTCCGCCAGCGCCCGCTTGACCTTCTCCTGGATGACGCGTGCCATCGGGCGCGCGCCCATCTGCGGGTCGAAGCCATGCTCGGCCAGCCAGCGGCGGGCGTCGGCGTCGACGTCCAGGCCAACGTGCTTTTCGGTCAACTGCGCTTCCAGTTCGATCAGGAACTTGTCCACCACGCGCAGGATGTGCTCGAAGTCCAGCGCATGGAACTGGATGACCGCATCCAGGCGGTTTCGGAACTCCGGCGTGAACATCTTGCGGATGACCTCAAGCGAGTCGGTCGCGTGGTCCTGCTTGACGAAGCCGATGCTCCGCCGCGAGGCCTGCTGGGCGCCGGCGTTGGTGGTCATCACCAGGATCACGTTCTTGAAGTTGGCCTCGCGCCCATTGGTGTCGGTCAGCACGCCGCGGTCCATCACCTGCAGCAGGATGTTGAACACGTCCGGGTGTGCCTTCTCGATCTCGTCGAGCAGCAGCACGGCATGCGGATGCTTGGTCACCGCCTCGGTCAGCAGGCCGCCCTGGTCGAAACCGACGTAGCCCGGGGGCGCGCCGACCAGGCGCGAGACCGAGTGGGCTTCCATGTACTCGGACATGTCGAAGCGGATCATCTCGATGCCCAGTTGCAGCCCCAGTTGCTTGGTCACCTCGGTCTTGCCGACGCCGGTCGGGCCGGCCAGCAGGAAGCTGCCGATCGGCTTGGTCGGATCGGCCAAGCCCGAGCGTGCCATCTTGATGGAGGCGGCCAGCGCCTCGATCGCCTGGTCCTGCCCGAACACCACCATCTTCAGGTTGCGCTCGAGGTTCTTCAGCACGTCGCGATCGGACGCCGAGACCTGCTTGGCGGGGATGCGCGCCATCTTGGCGACGATGTACTCCACCTCGGGCACGTCGATCGTGCCGGTACGCTGTTCCTCGGGCAGCAGGCGCTGGCGTGCGCCGGCCTCGTCGATCACGTCGATGGCCTTGTCCGGCAGCAGGCGGTCGGGGATGTGCTTGACCGACAGGTCGACCGCGGCCTTCAGCGCCTCGTTGGTGTAGGCGACGTTGTGGTGTTCCTCGAAGCGGCTCTTCAGGCCCTTCAGGATCTCGATGCTGTCGGCGATGGTCGGCTCGACCACGTCGATCTTCTGGAAGCGACGGGCCAGCGCGCGGTCCTTCTCGAAGATGCCCCGGAACTCCTGGAAGGTGGTCGAACCGATGCAGCGCAGCTCGCCCGAAGCCAGCATGGGCTTGATCAGGTTGGACGCGTCCATGGTGCCGCCCGAGGCGGAACCGGCCCCGATGATGGTGTGGATCTCGTCGATGAAGAGAATCGCGCCCGGCTGCTTCTTCAGCTGGGTGATCACCGCCTTCAGGCGCTTCTCGAAGTCGCCGCGGTACTTGGTGCCGGCGACCAGGGCGCCCAGGTCGAGCGACCAGATCACCGCCGCCTCCAGCACCTCGGGCACCTCGCCCTCGACAATGCGCTTGGCCAGGCCCTCGGCCAAAGCGGTCTTGCCCACGCCCGCGTCGCCCACGTAGAGCGGGTTGTTCTTGCGGCGGCGGCAGAGCACCTGGATGGTGCGCTCGATCTCGTCCTGGCGGCCGATCAGCGGATCGATCTTGCCTTCCAGCGCCAGTTCGTTGAGGTTTGTGGCGTATTCGTTGAGCGGGTTGCCCTTGCTGTCGGCACCCTCCTCGCCCTCGCGCTCGCTGCCGGGCATGCCCGCGCTCGGCTCGTCGCCGATCTTGGCGATGCCGTGCGAGATGTAGTTGACCACGTCCAGCCGGGTGATCTCCTGCTGATGCAGGAAGTAGACGGCATGGGAATCCTTTTCGCCGAAGATCGCCACCAGCACGTTGGCGCCGGTGACCTCCTTACGGCCGGAGGACTGCACGTGGTAGACCGCGCGCTGGAGCACACGCTGGAAGCCGAGCGTCGGCTGGGTGTCGCGCTCGTCCCCGTGCGGCAACACCGGCACGGTCTCGGCGATGATCCGCTCGAGCTCGGCCGACAGCCGCGGCAGGTCCACGCCGCAGGCGCGCAAGGCGCCCAGCGCGGACTGGTTTTCGGTGAGGGCGAGCAACAGGTGCTCCACGGTCATGAACTCGTGGCGCTGCTCGCGGGCCTGCTTGTAGCAGTGGCCGATGGTGACTTCGAGATCCTTGCTGAACATCCGGACCTTCTCCGCTTGGGAATGACAGGGCGGCCTTTTGCCGCGATGGCTACAAGATGGGGCCGCTCATAGCTTTTCCATAGTGCACAACAAGGGATGCTGATGAGTCCGTGAGTACTCGTTCACCTGAGTCACTTTCGTCTCCGCTACCTCGCGGGTGAACACGCCGCACACCCCCTTGCCGCGGGTATGCACGTGCAGCATCACCTGCACCGCGCGCTCCTGGTCCATGGCGAAAAAACCGCGCAGCACCTCGACCACGAAGTCCATGGGAGTGAAATCGTCATTCAGCAGCACAACTTGAAAAAGTGGCGGCCGTGCCAGTTCCGGGCGGCTGGTCTCGACAGCCAGGCCGTGTCCGCTGCCAGGGTCGTTTTCGGGTTCGTGGGCCATTGCTCGTGGGGAATTTATTGCTGGTACGGAGTATACGCCGCGATGGATGCAGCCCCGTCGCGCCGCCGTGCAGGACGCGCCTCGTTTAGGTGATGGCACAATGGCGCTTTTCCAGTGCTCCTGTCCCCGATGTCCGTCACTGCCACCCCCCCGTCCGTCTGGCGTCCCCACGTCACCGTCGCCTGCGTGGTGACGCGTGGCGAGCGCTACCTGATGGTCGAGGAGGAGGTCGACGGCCGCCTCGTGTACAACCAGCCGGCTGGCCACCTGGACGACAAGGAAAGCCTCCTGCAGGCCGCGGTGCGCGAGACGCTCGAGGAAACCGGCTGGACGATCGAGGTGGAGCATTTCCTGGGCGTGCATCAGTGGCGCAGCACCGAGCATGGCGAGGGCGTGGTGCGCTTCAGCTTCGCGGCGCGGGCGCTGGCGCACGATCCGCACCGCCTGCTCGACCAGGGTATCCGTCGCGCGGTGTGGCTGACCCGTGCGGAGATCGCCGCGCTGGGCGAACGCCTGCGCAGCCCCATGGTCCTGCTGAGCATCGATGCCTGGCTGGCGGGCCGGCGCCTGCCAGTGGACGTACTGTCCAGCCTGCTTGCGGAGCCCGCGCGGCCATGAAGGTGATGCTGGGCGTCTCCGGCGGGGTCGACTCGTCGGTCGCCGCGCTGCTGCTGCAGCAGGCGGGGCACGAGGTCGAAGGCCTGTTCATGCAGAACTGGGAGGAGGACGACCGGTCCGGCCCCTGCACCGCCGACGCCGATCGCAAGGATGCCCTGGCAGTCTGCGGTCGCCTGGGCATCCCCTTCCACGTGCGCAACTTCGTCGCCGAGTACTGGGACGGCGTGTTCGCCCATTTCCTGGCCGAGTACCGCGCCGGGCGCACGCCCAACCCGGACGTGCTGTGCAACCGCGAGATCAAGTTCAAGACCTTTCTCGACGAGGCGCGCGCGCTTGGCGCGGAGAAGATCGCCACCGGCCACTACGCGCGCGTCGACGAACGCGACGGCAGCTACCGGCTGCTGCGCGCGGTGGACGCCTCCAAGGACCAGACCTACTTCCTGCATGCGCTGGGCCAGCGGCAACTGGCCGCCACGCTGTTCCCGGTCGGCGAGATCGAAAAGACGCGGGTGCGCGAGCTGGCCCGCGCCGCCGCCCTGCCCACGCACGCCAAGAAGGATTCGACCGGCATCTGCTTCATCGGCGAGCGCGACTTCCGCAGCTTCCTGGCGCATTACATCCCGGCGCGCCCCGGCGAGATGCGTACGCCGGAAGGGACGTTGGTCGGCGAGCACCAGGGCACCATGTACTACACGCTGGGCCAGCGAAACGGGCTGGGCATCGGCGGGCGCCAGGGCATGGGCGGCGAGCCGTGGTATGTGGTGGGCAAGGACGTGGCCGCGAACGTGCTTTACGTGGCGCAAGGTGGCCAGAACCATTGGCTGCAATCGACGCGCCTGCTGGCCGACGAGCCGACCTGGGTAGCCGGCACGGCCCCGGCGGCGTCCTTCCGCTGCACCGCCAAGACCCGCTACCGCCAGGCGGACCAGGCATGCGCGGTGCAGCTGTCGGCCGCCGGGCTGGAAGTGCGCTTCGATCAACCACAGCGCGCCGTCACGCCGGGCCAGTCGGTGGTGTTCTACGACGGCGAGGCCTGCCTCGGCGGCGCCGTGATCGCGGCCACCGACGCGCCGTTCGGCGGCCTCTCTCCCCTCCCCGCAGGAACCTGACGTGCTCGACACCCTCGCCATCAATGAACCGCGCGTGCTGGCACTGGCTGGCCTCTTCCAGGCGGTGGGCCTGGCACAGCAGCTGGGCAACCAGGGCCGCTGCGACGAAACGGCGATGGAATCCAGCGTGGCCAGCGTGTTCCGTATCGACGCGCCGTCGGTGGCCGCGGTCTATGGCGGCGTGGGCGGCGTACGGCTGGGCTTGCGCAACCTGATCGGCCAGCTCGACGACAGCAGCCGCGATATGGCGCTGACCCGGATGGCGGTCACCGTGATGCGGCTGGAGCGCAGCCTGGCCCGTCGCCCGGAGCTGACCGCGAAACTGCAGGAGGGCATCGTCGCGGCGCAGCGGCAGGTTGCCCATTTCGGCCAGGACTCGCCGCAGGTAGTCCGGCGCCTGGCCGACCTCTACGCATCGACCCTGTCGACGCTGAACCCGCGGGTGATGGTCAGCGGCAACCCGCAATTCCTGCAACAGGCGGCGGTGGTGGAAAAGGTGCGCGCCAACCTGCTTGCCGCCGTGCGCTCGGCGGTGTTGTGGCGGCAGGTCGGCGGGCGGCAGTGGCAGATCGTGCTCAACCGCCGCCAGTGCAGCATGCTGGCGCGGGGCCTGCTGACCGGGGCGACGCTCGACAACGGCTGAGGCCCTGTAGGGAGCCCGCTTGCGGGCGATGCTGTTGCGGACTCCTCGCAAAGAGCATCGCCCGCAAGCGGGCTCCTACAGGTTTAAGACCTGGCCGGGGCGTCGTTGGACACCTTGCAGAGCAATCCGGCAAACGCGTGGACACCCCATTCCACCGAGGCGCCTCCCAACCGCGTGGCCGCCGTGCATTCGGCGGTGCTGTGGTGCGCGGCAGTGGCGGATCGTGCTCACTGGCCGCCAGTGCAGGCTGTTGGGCTGCTGACCGGGCCGGATCCTCGTAGGAGCCCGCTTGCGGGCGATGCCCTTGCGGATTTCTCGCAAAGAGCATCGCCCGCAAGCGGGCTCCTACAGGTTTACGACCAGGCCGGGCGTTGTTGCGCCACCTTGCAGAGCAATTCGGCAAACGCGTGGACGCCCGCATTCCACCGAGGCGCCTCCCAACCGCGTGGCCGCCAGTGCAGCGTTGGGCTGCTGACCAGGCCGGGGCCTCGTAGGAGCCCGCTTGCGGGCGATGCTGTCGCGGACCCCTCGCAAAGAGCATCGCCCGCAAGCGGGCTCCTACAGGTTTACGACCAGGCCGGGGCGTTGTTGCGCCACCTTGCAGAGCAATTCGGCAAACGCCTGGATGTCCGCGTGCCAGGGCGATGCTTCGCGCCAGTAAAGCGCGATCTGCCGGCCCGGCACGGGGCCTTCCAGCGGCACCACGGTCAGCTCGGGCTTCGAGGCCAGCCGCTCGCGCGCCAGCGCCGGCACCAGCGCATAGCCGCCACGCAGGCCGACCAGCGCGGCCAGGCTTTCCAGGCTCACGTCCTGCACGTGGCCGCCGTGGCCACCCTGCCCGACGATGCCGTCCGGATGGCTTTCGGCCATCAGCGTGGCCTCGGCCTCGTCCAGTTCGTCCAGCGTCACGCTGGTGCGGCCGGCCAGCGGGTGGTCGGCGCGGAACAGCACCTGCCAGGGTTCGGCGAACAGCGGCTGGGCGGCGATACCGCTGGCGGCGTTTGCGGGTGGTGCCAGCACGGCGTCCAGCTCGCCTTCGTGCAGGCGACGCAGCAGGCCGCGCGGCTTGCCCTCGGACAGGCTCAGCCGAGCCGCCGGGAAGTGCAGCGGAAAAGGCTCGACCAGGTGCGGCAGCAGGTAGGGACCCAGCGAGGCCGGCACGCCCAGGCGCAGCTCCCCGCCGAAGGCGACCGTGCCGGCGCGGGCCGCCTGCTGCAGGTGCACGGCCGCATCCAGCACGATCGCGATCCGATCCAGCAGGCGCTGGCCGCCGGCGGTCGGCACGATGCGCCGGCCGCCGCGCTCGAACAGCGGCGCACCCAGCGCCTGCTCGACCTTCTGCACCTGATGCGACAGTCCGGACGGGCTGATGTGCATGGCCCGCGCGGCACTGTTGAAGCTGCCATGGCGATACACCGCCTGCACCAGTGCGAGGTCGCGCAGCGATACCGCCGAGAGTGCCGTCGAAATCATCGAATGCTGCATGTCACCAAAAGCGTTTGTGCACAGGGGCGGACCGTCGCATGCTTGGCGGCCAACGGTGGGAAGGTCGGCTCATTCCGGCCATTCTAGCCGTCCCGCTCGCCCGCGCAGCGAGCACCCCCGCCCGCCAGGCCAGCCCGCTCCTTCAGCGCCGCAGGGACGCCTGGGCGCGGTATTTGCGATAATCGGGCCTTTGCGCGCTTGGCCGCCGCAACGCTTCAGCTCTCCCCAGCCGCTTCAAAGCTCAAGCCAGGAGTTCCGTCATGAAAGACTCGTTTTCCATCCGCGACACCCTCGAGGTCAACGGCAAGCGCTATGCCTACGCCAGCCTCGCCAAGTTCGGCGAGCGCTTCGATCTCAAGCGGCTGCCTTATTCGCTGAAGATCCTGCTTGAGAACCTGCTGCGGCACGAAGACGGCATCAACGTCACGACCAGGGAAATCGAAGCGGTCGCCAACTGGAACGCCAAGGCCGAGCCGGACACCGAGATCTCCTTCATGCCGGCGCGCGTGGTGCTGCAGGACTTCACCGGCGTCCCCTGCGTGGTCGACCTGGCGGCCATGCGCGACGCGGTGGTCAAGCTCGGCGGCGACGCCACCCAGATCAACCCGCTGGCGCCGGCCGAGCTGGTGATCGACCACTCGGTGCAGGTGGACGTCTACGGCTCCGAATCGGCGCTGGAGCGGAACGTCGAGATCGAGTTCGAACGCAACCAGGAGCGCTACGCGTTCCTGCGCTGGGGCCAGAAGGCGTTCAACAACTTCAAGGTCGTGCCGCCACGTACCGGCATCGTGCACCAGGTGAACCTGGAGCACCTGGCGCGCGTCGTGTTCACCGCCGAGAAGGACGGCCAGCTGTGGGCCTACCCGGACACCGTGTTCGGCACCGACTCGCACACCACCATGATCAACGGCGTGGGCGTGCTGGGCTGGGGCGTGGGCGGCATCGAGGCGGAGGCGGCCATGCTGGGCCAGCCTTCCTCGATGCTGGTCCCCCAGGTGGTCGGTTTCAAGCTGACCGGCAAGCTGTCCGAAGGCGTCACCGCCACCGACCTGGTGCTGACCGTCACCCAGATGCTGCGCAAGCTCGGCGTGGTGGGCAAGTTCGTCGAGTTCTTCGGCGATGGCCTCAAGCACCTGCCGCTGGCCGACCGCGCCACCATCGGCAACATGGCGCCGGAGTACGGCGCGACCTGCGGCATCTTCCCGGTAGACCAGGAAGCACTCAACTACCTGCGCCTGTCCGGCCGCAGCGAAGAACAGATCAAGCTGGTCGAGGCCTATGCCCGCGCGCAGGGCATGTGGCACGACGAGAGCAGCGTCGTTCCCGAGTTCACCACCACGCTGGAGCTCGACCTCGCCGACGTGCGCCCGTCCATGGCCGGCCCCAAGCGCCCGCAGGACCGCGTGCTGCTCGAAGGCGTCAAGCAGAGCTTCCACGACGTCGTCGGCCCGCTCACCGCCAGCCGCAAGTCCGGCAGCGGCAGCGTCGGCGTCACCAAGGATGGCGAGAACTTCACCCTGCGGGACGGCTCGGTGGTGATCGCCGCGATCACCTCCTGCACCAACACCTCGAACCCGGCGGTGATGCTGGGCGCGGGCCTGGTCGCCAAGAAGGCGGCCGCCAAGGGCCTGAAGGCCAAGCCGTGGGTGAAGACCTCGATCGGCCCGGGTTCGCTGGTGGTAAGCGATTACCTGGAAAAGACCGGCCTTCTGAAGGAACTCGAGAAGATCGGCTTCTACATCGTCGGCTACGGCTGCACCACCTGCATCGGCAATTCCGGTCCGCTGCCGGCCGAGATCAGCCAGGGCATCGGCGCGGGTGATCTCGCCGTGGCCTCGGTGCTGTCGGGCAACCGCAACTTCGAAGGCCGCGTGCACGCCGAAGTCAAGATGAACTACCTGGCCTCGCCGCCGCTGGTGGTCGCCTACGCGCTGGCCGGCACGCTGGACATCGACCTGACCTCCGATCCCATCGGCCTGGGCAACGACGGCCAGCCGGTGTACCTGAAGGACATCTGGCCGACCAACAAGGAAATCTCCGACGCCATCGCCGGTGCCATCAACCCGCAGATGTTCGAGAAGAACTACGCCGACGTGTTCAAGGGCGACAGCCGCTGGAACGCCATCCCGTCCGCCGAGGGCGCGCTGTATGGCTGGGAGGATTCGACCTACATCAAGAATCCGCCCTACTTCGATGGCATGACGATGGAGCTGTCGCAGGTCGACGACATCCACGGCGCGCGCGTGCTGGGCCTGTTCGGCGACTCGATCACCACCGACCACATCTCGCCGGCCGGCTCGATCAAGAAGGACAGTCCGGCGGGTCGTTATCTCATCTCCAAGGGCGTGGAGCCGAAGGACTTCAACTCCTACGGCTCGCGCCGCGGCAACGACGACGTGATGGTGCGCGGCACCTTCGCCAACATCCGCATCAAGAACCTCATGCTGGACGGCGTCGAGGGCGGCTACACCGTGCACGTGCCTTCGGGCGAGGAAATGGCCATCTACGACGCGGCCATGAAGTACAAGGCCGAGGGCACCCCGCTGGTGGTCATCGCCGGCAAGGAATACGGCACCGGTTCCTCGCGCGACTGGGCCGCCAAGGGCACCCTGCTGCTCGGCATCAAGGCGGTGATCGCCGAAAGCTTCGAGCGTATCCACCGCTCCAACCTGGTGGGCATGGGCGTGCTGCCGCTGCAGTTCAAGCACGGGCAGAACGCGCAGTCGCTGGGCCTGACCGGCAAGGAGTCGATCGAGATCCTGGGCCTGGAAGGCGGCGAGTCCAAGGAAGCCAAGGTGGTCGCCACGGCGGCCGACGGCACGAAGAAGGAGTTCGCCGTGCATGTCATGCTGCTGACGCCGAAGGAGCGCGACTTCTTCCGCCACGGCGGCATCCTGCAGTACGTGTTGCGCCAGCTGGCGGGTCGCAAGGCGGCCTGAGGCCTGCCGCAGCTCCAGCGAAAAGGCCGCCTCAGGGCGGCCTTTTCTTTTCCGGAAGTTCCTTCCCGCACCCTGTGGCGGGGCGAACTCCCCAGCGACATGGAAAGCCCTACAGCTGCCGCTTCCACGTTGCGCTGTAACAGCGCCACTCGTCTCCCTCGCTGCGCCACGCCGTCTCCACCTGGTACACGCCCGCCGCATCCGGCAGCAGGCGGCTGCCCTGGGTGAGGCTCGCGGTGAAACTCGCCACCAGCCGCTCGCCGCGCCGCTCCACCGAGATCGGTCCCAGCGTCACGCCGACGTGCTCGCCGCGCAAACGCGCCAGGCGAACCAGATTGGCCAGATCCTTCCGCTCGAGCCGGCCGCCGTTGCCGTCGAAGTCCTCGCTGAGCGGCTCGATCACGCCACTGGCGTCGGCCTGTTCGGCCGCCTGCTCCGCCGCGCCGATGGCCTCGCGCACACGCGTTTCGTCCGGCGTCTGCCGACAGGCCGCGAGGCCCGCAAGCACCAGCGCGAGGCCAAGGGAATACAGCATGTTTCTCGCTCGCATGAACCCTCCGATCCCCGCTGCGGTGCGCCTTGCCGCCGTGCGCGGGCGTATGCTCCAATGCCTTGGCCGCAAGGCCGAACGGGGAACAGGAACAGTACATGAGCAACGAACGTCCGTGGCTTGCCCACTATCCGCATGACGTGCCCGCCCGGATCGACGTCAACACCTATGCGTCGGTGGCGGAGGTGGTGGAAGAAGCCTTCGGCAAGTTCCGCGACAAGCCGGCCTTCGCCAGTTTCGGCAAACTCCTGAGCTATGGCGAGGTCGAAACGCTGAGCCGCCAGTTCGCCGGCTACCTCACCGGCGTGCTGGGCCTGAAGAAAGGCGATCGGCTCGCCATCATGCTGCCCAACGTGATGCAGTATCCGATCGCGCTGTTCGGCGCGCTGCGCGCCGGCCTCGTGGTGGTCAACACCAACCCGCTCTACACGGCACGCGAACTCAAGCACCAGTTGGAGGACTCCGGCGCCAGGGCCATCGTGGTGCTGGACAACTTCGCCTCCACGCTGCAGGAAGTGATCGGCCAGACCCACGTCGAGCACGTGATCACCACCGGCATCGGCGACCTGTTGGGCTTCCCCAAGGGGGCGCTGGTCAACTTCGTGCTCAAGCACGTCAAGAAGATGGTGCCGCCCTACTCGCTGCCCAAGGCAGTGCGCTTCCGCGATGCGCTGGCGCAAGGCGCATCGCACCCCATGCCGAAGGTGGAACTCGGCCACGCCGACCTCGCCTTCCTGCAGTACACCGGCGGTACCACCGGCGTGGCCAAGGGCGCGATGCTCAGCCACGGCAACATGGTCGCCAACATGCTGCAGGCCAGCGCCTGGATCGGCGACCTGGCAAGGCCCGGCGAGGAGGTGATCATCACGGCGCTGCCGCTGTATCACATCTTCTCGCTGACGGCCAACGGCCTGGTGTTCATGCGGCTGGGCGGCCTCAACTGGCTGATCACCAACCCGCGCGACATGCCCGGCTTCGTCAAGGAGCTGAAGAAGTCCGGCTTCACGGCGATCACCGGCGTCAACACGCTGTTCAACGGCCTGCTCAACACGCCAGGCTTCGCCGAGCTGGACTTCTCACGCCTGCACCTGACCCTGGGCGGCGGCATGGCCGTGCAGCGCGCGGTGGCCGAGCGCTGGAAGAAGACCACCGGCTGCACGCTGGCCGAGGCATACGGCCTGACCGAAACCTCCCCGGCGGTGTGCATCAATCCCCTGGACTTGAAGGACTACAACGGCTCGATCGGCCTGCCGGTGCCCTCCACCGACGTGGCGATCTGGTCGGAAGACAACCAGCCGCTTCCAATCGGTGAAGTGGGCGAACTGATGGTGCGCGGCCCGCAGGTGATGCTGGGCTACTGGCAGCGTCCCGAGGAAACCGCCAAGGTGCTCGGCGCGGACGGCTGGTTGCACACCGGAGACATCGCCCGCATGGACGAAAACGGTTACGTCTACATCGTCGACCGCAAGAAGGACATGATCCTGGTGTCCGGATTCAACGTGTATCCGAACGAGGTCGAGGATGTAGTGATGCAGCACCCCGGCGTGGCCGAGGTGGCCGCGGTGGGCGTGCCGGACGAGCACTCCGGCGAAGCGGTGAAGCTGTTCGTGGTGCGCAAGGACCCGGCGCTGACCGCCGAGACGCTCAAGCAGTTCTGCCATGACAACCTGACCGGCTACAAGCGCCCGCGCCAGATCGAGTTCCGCGACGCCCTGCCCAAGTCCAACGTGGGCAAGATCCTGCGCCGCGAATTGCGCGAAGAGCAGAAGAAGAAGACCCCGGCCTGAGAGGGGTCGCCCTGCAGGCCCTGGCGGCGTTCACTCCTCCCGCCAGTGCTCCAGGATGTCGGCGTAGCCGCCCAGCAGGTTCCACAGCGGTACCTGCTTGTCTTCGGGGATGCGCGAGTAGGCGAAGCCGATGTGGCGGTCGGATATGCGCGCGACCACCGCCTCGAGATGGATGTGCAGGTCGCGGCCGAAGATCATGTCCAGCACCCAGGCCTGGCCCAGCTCGCCCTGCCAGCCCAGCGGCCGGCGCAGCAGCGCGCCCGTGGCGGAAATGTCGACCAGTTCGGTCGGGTGCGACTGCACCCCGTGGCTCATGAGCACGGTGGTCTCGATGCGCATGCGCGCGGGCCGCAGGAACTTCGTGCCCGATTCGTCGGGACCCGATTCATCCGCCACGTTGTTTTCGATCGTCATCTGGCTCCCCAAGCGGAACGCACCCGCGTCCCTGTGACGTCCCGCGATCGTACGACGCATCCTGCGTTCCATCGACAGCCGGTTGCTGCATGCAAGCCGGACGCATTCAGACGTGCGGCTCGGCGTGGTGCGAAAAACCGCCATCCCGAACGGCTAAGCAAGCGCCGTGCCATCAGGAGACAGATGCGACGATGGGTCGTCCGGCCAGCGGGCCGCGCGCAGGACTGCCGCGGTCGGTTTGAGCACGACACAACGTGTCACATGCTGCCCCACTCGCGGGCGATTCCCCACTGGACTTGCCGCAACGCTGCCGTTAACCTGTCCCCATGCCCGGTCCCAGCGTGCGCCGTACCGGTCCGATACCGGCCATCGCGGCATGCTTTCCAAGGTCCCGGCAGACCGATTTGAACTGTCCTTGGCGCCGCGTCGCCATCCTGTCTTGCGTTTGTTCCTGGGCCCGATGCCTGGCGAGAACGCCTTGGTGGTCGCCTGAACTCGCTTGATCGAACCGCCGTGGCGCGGCTTCGTCACGCGATACCGCGATGACGGCTGCGCCGAAACCGGCACAAGCCAGCTTGACTGGCCGTCGGCCCGAAGCCGCGGTCACGAGGGGATACCGTCCGGCGGGCGCCGCCTGGCCAGACGACGGGTTTGAACGCATTGCCGGCCGCGTGAGCGGCCCTCACGACATGCATTGATGAGCACAGAACCGCAGCAGCCGGCCGCACCGTCGCAAGACGCCTTCGCGTCGATCCCCCAGCAGCAGGAAATGCCGCTGGCGATCGTGCGTGGCGAACCGTTGCTGCAGATGCCGCAGGATCTGTACATCCCGCCGGACGCATTGGAAGTCTTTCTCGAAGCGTTCGAGGGGCCGCTGGATCTGCTGCTCTACCTGATCCGCCGCCAGAACCTGGACATCCTGGACATTCCGATTGCCGAGATCACCCGGCAATACATGGAATACATCGACATGATGCGGGACGTGATGCGGCTGGAGCTGGCCGCCGAGTACCTGCTGATGGCCGCGATCCTGGGCGAGATCAAGTCGCGCCTGCTGCTGCCGCGGCCGCCCGCCGAGGAAGGCCTCGAGGACGACCCGCGCGCCGAACTGGTACGCCGCCTGCAGGAGTACGAGCGCTTCAAGAAGGCCGCCGAGGACATCGACACCCTGCCCCGCGTGGAACGCGACACCGTGCCGGTCCATGCCGAGGTCGGCGAGCGCAACGTGGTCAAGCTGCCGCCGCCGCTGGACCTGAAGGAAATGCTGCTGGCGCTCAAGGACGTGATGCACCGCGCCGAACTGTTCGGTCACCACGCGATCAAGCGCGAGGCGCTGAGCGTGCGCCAGCGCATGGGCGAACTGCTCAGCCGGCTCGAGGATGGCACGTTCCACCGCTTCGAGAGCCTGTTCGACGTCAGCGAAGGGCGCCTCGGCGTGGTGGTGACGTTCCTTTCCATGCTCGAACTGGCCAAGGAAATGCTCGTGGAAATCGTGCAGGAAGAACCCCTGGCGCCGATCTACATCAAGGCGAAGGCCTCGCTTGCCGAGGAAAGCGTCGAACTCCCGGACGACATGCCGGTGTCCGCCGCCGCCGAGTAAGGCGCCGGCTCCCCCGAAAATCATCAGGCCATGCAGATCGAGCAACTCAAACCGATCATCGAGGCAGCCCTGCTCGCCGCCAGCCAGCCGCTTACCGTGGCGCAACTGGGCGAGCTGTTCGTCGAAGAGGACCAGGTCGACCGCGAAGCCATTGCGCGCGCGCTCGAAGCACTGGGCGAGGATTGCGCCGGGCGTGGCGTGGAGCTGAGGGAAGTCGCCTCCGGCTTCCGCTACCAGGTCCGCCAGGACGTGCACCCGTGGGTGTCGCGCATGTGGACCGAGAAGCCCAGCCGCTACTCGCGGGCGCTGCTGGAGACCCTCGCGCTGATCGCCTACCGCCAGCCGATCACCCGGCCGGAAATCGAGCAGATCCGCGGCGTGGTGGTTTCTTCCAACATCGTCAAAACGCTGGAGGAACGCGAGTGGATCCGCGTGGTCGGCCACCGCGACGTGCCTGGCAGGCCGGCGCTGTTCGGCACCACCCGGGCCTTCCTCGACTACTTCAATCTCAAATCGCTGGATGAGTTGCCGCCGTTGTCCGAGATCCGCGACATGGAAGACCCGCAGCTGCGACTCGACCAGGAGCCGCTGCCGCCGCGGGTGATCAAGGACCTGCCGATCGATCCGGACGAGGAAAGCGCCGGACCCATGCCCGACGAGGCCGCCGGAGCCGGACAGGTCACCGACGACTCCAGCCAGGACGAAACACCCACCGGCGAGGCGCCTGCGCCCGCCGACGCCGAGGCCGAACCGGCCGACGCCACCGAAACCGCCGCCGCGTCGGACGACGAGGCGCGCACCCCATCCGCCACTGCCGACGAGGCAGCAGCCCCAGCGGACGTCGACGAAGACGCCGCCGAGCAGGACACCGAGGAGTACCGCGCATGACTGCGCCGCAGAAATCCGTCTTGACCCTCAAGCGCGAACCGCGCGAAGAGACCAGCAACCCCGCCCTGGAAGAACGCCTGCACAAGGTGCTTGCCAATGCGGGCCTCGGCTCGCGCCGCATGCTGGAGCAGCGTATCCAGGGTGGCGAGGTCGAACTCAACGGCACGCCGGCCGGCATCGGCGCCAGCGTGCACGCCGGCGACCGCGTGGTACTCGATGGCAAGCAGTTCGTCGTTGCCACCGACAACCGCGACGACACCGAGGTACTGCTCTACCACAAGCCCGAGGGCGTGGTGACCACCCGCGAGGATCCCGAAGGCCGTCCCACCGTGTTCGAGCAGCTGCCGCGCCTGAAGGGTGCGCGCTGGGTCGCGGTCGGTCGCCTGGACATCAACACCACCGGCCTGCTGCTGCTCACCACCGACGGCGAGCTGGCCAACGCGTTGATGCATCCCAGGAGTGGTCTTGGCCGCGAGTATCTCTGTCGCGTGCACGGCGAGGTGCCGGACGAGGTGATCGAGAAACTCAAGGCCGGCGTGGAACTGGAAGACGGCCCGGCCCGCTTCGACGAGATCGCCATCATCAGCCGCGGCGGCAGCCACAGCTGGTTCCGCGTGGTGATCCGCGAGGGCCGCAACCGCGAGGTGCGCCGCCTGTGGGATTCGCAGGGCTTCCTGGTCAGCCGCCTCAAGCGCATCCGCTACGGCAGCGTGGAGCTGCCGCGCACGCTGCGTCGCGGCGAGAGCGAATCGCTTTCCGAGGAGGCGATCAAGGACCTGCGCAAGGCCGCTGGCCTGGGTCCTGCCCAGCCCGTGCTGACGCTGAGCCCGGTACTTCACCAGCGCCGCGCCAGCCGCAGCGTCACCGAATATCGCCCCGAGCGTGGCGCGCAGACCGGCTGGAGCGGCGCCTATCACGACGAGGCGCGCGAACTGCGCGCATTCGACCGCATCCGCGAGGAACCGGTGCGCGGCAAGCAGCAGCGTCGGCGCCCCGGCAAGGAAGTCAACGGCAACGTCGCGCGCCCCGAGCGCCCGGCCAGCCCCGGCCGCCGCAAGAACAAGCGCGGCGTGGCACCGGGGCAGGAGCTTCCGTCGGTGCGCACCTGGTTCGCCGGCGAGAGCCGCGATGGCGGCGGCCGCGGCCCGTCCGGCAACCGGGCTGGCGGCAATCCGGCCGGTGGCAATCCGGCCGGTGGCAATCGCCGCGGTGGCAAGCCGGGTGGCGGCAAGCCGGGTGGCAGCCGCGGCGGTGAAGCACGCAGCGCCAGTCCCTACGCCGGCTTCGGCGGCGGTGGCGGCGCCAATCGCGGCAACCGTCAGGGCGGCTCGCCCGGCCAGGGCGGTCGGCCGCAGAACCGCGGCAACCGTCCGCAGGGCCAAGGCGGCGGTCGTCCGCCCGGTGGCCGCGGCGGCAACCGGCACGGCAACCGCTGATGGGCGTGCGCATCTATCACAACAGCCGCTGCTCGAAGTCGCGCGGCACGCTGGAGCTGTTGCAGGCGCGCGGCATCGAACCGGAAGTCGTGAATTACCTGGACACGCCGCCCGGCGTGGACGAGCTCAAGACCCTGCTCCGCCTGCTCGGCATGGCGCCGCGCCAGCTGCTGCGCACCGGCGAGGCGGAATACAAGGAGCTGGGCCTGGACGACGCCGCGTTGGGCGACGAAGCGATCCTCCAGGCAATGGTCGCGCACCCCAGGCTCATCGAGCGCCCCATCGTCGTTGCCGATGGCAAGGCCGCCATCGGACGTCCGCCGGAGGCGGTCCTGGCCATCCTGCCGTAAAGGCCGCAGGCAGGCTTGAGCCCGAGTCTTGCGCGCCAGGCTGATGGCCGCCCGCAAACGGAAGCCGCCCAAGGGCGGCTTCGTCGTGATGGACCAGGCCAACGCGTCGCGTCAGTTCCTCAACGCATCGACCGTCGCGTCGTCCAGTCGGCCGGTCACGTTCAACCCGCGAATCTGCTGGAAGCGGCTGATCGCCTTCGTGGTGCCGGGACCGGGTAGGCCGTCGACCTTGCTTGTGTAGAGCCCCAGCGCCGCAAGCCGCCGCTGGGCTTCGGAAAGCGAAAAGCCTTCCGCTTGCGTCCCGGACGCGCCATCGACACCCAGACTGCCACCGGTACCCAGACCGCCCGCCACCTTCTGCGGCGCGTAATGACGGACCGCACGCACCATCTCGTTGTAGGAATGCATGAACGCGCTGGCGATGAGCCGGCCCTGCGGGGTCTTGCTGTAATCGCCCGCGCCTGCCCCGGCGGAGCCGCCGATTCCCAGCCCGCCGAAGCCGAAATCGTTCTTGCTGGCGCTACCCTGCGCCGCGGCGACCTGCACGCCCGAGCGCACATCCGTGAGCAGCAGGGTGGTCGAAGCCTCGCGGTGCTTGATGGAACCGGCAATCGCGCCGATGAGCGCTCCATACGGTACGACGCCCGCAAGCGCGGCGCCGCCGCCCCCGGTGTTCTCGGCGAACTGGATGGTGGGCGTAACCACGTAATCGGCCGCAACCATCTGGCCCTTGCCCATGTTGCTTCGGCCACGCAGTTCGCCCGAGTCGGCCAGCCCGCGTTCCTGCATCATCGAACTCATCGCGTGGCCACGGTCCACCACCACGAAACAGTTGCTCTGCTGGATCATCAGGCGGATCAACGGCGTGGTGGCCGGCAGGTGGTACTGGGTGGTCAGGATGGCGAACCAGTCCTGGCTGGTGTCCTCCTCGACCGCCAGCGTGCCGAGCGGCCTGGCGCAATGCTCCAGGGTAGCGTTGGCACCGGCGCTGGCCGAACCCGCGGCCGATCCGCCGATCGGCTCCTTCTTGGTGGCGGCCAGGCTGGCGCAGCCGCTGAGCAGCATGGCCGAGCCGATGCCGAGTGCGAGGGCGCCACGCTTCAATGATCCAGTTCTCATCGCGATTCCATTCCGTTTTCAGGTGGTGTCGCAGCGCACCTGCCGAGCGGATGGCGGTAGCGCTGCAAGTGAGCGGAAACGCACACGGGCTCCCGTTTTTCACGCACGCCGCCGCGCCCCGGCGAGAGCGGACCGGGCGGGTGTGCGAGTTGGTGAAGCCGGTGCGGGCCCCCTGTTCCGGGTCCTTCCGCTTGCCAGGATGCCCCGCGTCGTGGGTCAGTCCGCCCTGCAGGCGGCGAGCCCCGGGGAGCGGCGTCAAGGCTACGTGCAAATGGCGGCGGGTCAATCGGTGACGAGACCTTCGGCAGCGCGCCAACTTGCGCTTCAGCGACCTGCACGCATCCCGCCGAATGCACGGCAAACGCATTGTTTTGCCGTGCAAAATGGTCAAGACGCCGGGAGCGCCTTCGTCGGTGTGGGATACCGGCCCCGCTCCCCGTGGGACGTGGCCCACATGAAACTCCGGCTCTGCCTATGCCTCTGCAAAGCGACGCCTACGTTGCCGGATGCGCAATTCCGAAAGTGCGAATGCACTGAAGACCCCGCCGCACGCGGCGGGGTTCGATCACATCGGACCCAACGAGAACTCGTCGGCATCCATCCAGGCGGGGAACCGCTCGCGATACGCCAGCAAGGGAGCCGGATCCAGGCGCACGGTGGCGACTTGCTCCTGCGCGCCGAGTTCTATCATCGGCTCGCCGACCGGGTCGATCACCGCACTGTCGCCCGCGTAGGGCAAGTCGTTGCCGTCCACGCCCACGCGGTTGACGCCCACCACGCAGGCCAGGTTCTCGATGGCCCGTGCGCGTAGCAGCGTGCGCCAGGGTTGCCGGCGCGGTGCCGGCCAGTTGGCGACGAACAGTGCCAGGTCGTAGTCCATGCCGCCGGCGGCGCTCTCCAGCCGGCGGTTGCGCAACCAGACCGGGAAGCGCAGGTCGTAGCAGACCTGCGGCAGGATGCGCCAACCTTTGAGCTCCACCACCAGCCGTTCCCGGCCGCCGCCGTAACGGGTGTGCTCGCCCGCCATGCGGAACAGGTGGCGCTTGTCGTACTGCGCGTGGCTGCCGTCCGGTCGCATCCAGAACAGGCGGTTGTAGACCGTGCCGCCCTCGATGATGGCCAGGCTGCCGCAGATCACCGCATCCACTTCGCTGGCCAGATCACGCAGCCAGGTCACGCCTTCGCCGTCCATGGTGCCGGCGCTGACGCGGGTGTCGTTGCTGAAGCCGGACAGGAAGGTCTCCGGGAGCACGATCAGGTCGCTGCCCCGGGCCTGGCGCACCAGCGCGCCGTAGTACTCGCGATTGGCCGGCGCGTCGTGCCAGCGCGTGTCGCCCTGGACCAGGCTGACGGTCAGCGGCTGCATGCTCAGAGGCGGCATAGGCGCTCCGCGGCCGCGGCCATGGTGGCGTCGCTCTTGGCGAAGCAAAGGCGCAGCAGGCGCGTGCCCGGCGGCTTCTCGTAGAACGGCGTCAACGGGATCCCCGCCACGCCGCCCTGCTCCACCAGCCAGCGCGCGAAGGCGAGGTCGTCCTCGTCGCGGATGGCCGAGTAGTCGACCAGCTGGAAATAGCCGCCCGGCACGTCCAGCAGCCTGAAGCGCGAGGGCGCCAGCAGCGCGCGGAAGCGGTCGCGCTTGGCCTGGTAGAAGTCCGGCAGTTCCAGGTAATGCGCCGGGTCTTTCGCCATGATTTCGGCAAACGCGACCTGCGCCGGATGGAACGTGCAGAAGGTCAGGTACTGATGCACCTTGCGGAACTCGGCCGACAGCGCAGCCGGAGCCACCGCGTAGCCGACCTTCCAGCCGGTGCAGTGGTAGGTCTTGCCGAAGCTGGATACCACGATGCTGCGTTCGGCCAGCTCCGGATGGCGCAGCACGCTCTCGTGCCGCGCGCCGTCGTACACGATGTGCTCGTAGACCTCGTCGGAGAGCACGAGGATGCCGGTGTCGCGGGTGATCTCGGCCAGGGTGTCCAGATCGTCCGCGGACAACACCGCACCCGAAGGATTGTGCGGACTGTTGATGAGGATCATCCGGGTCCTGGGCGTGATCGCGTCGCGCACGCGCTGCCAGTCGATGGCGAAGCTCGGCACGGTCAGCGGGATGTGCACTGCGTGCGCACCCTGCAGTTCGATCGCCGGCTCGTAGGAATCGTAGGCGGGATCGAAGACGATCACTTCCTCGCCCGCGCGCACGGTCGCCGCGATCGCCGCGAAAAGCGCCTCGGTGGCACCGGAGGTCACGGTGATCTCGGTGGCCGGGTCGACACGCCGCCCGTACAGCCGCTGGGTCTTGATCGCGATCTGCTCGCGCAGCGGCGCGGTGCCGATCCCCGGCGCGTACTGGTTCCTGCCCTCGGCCATCGCGCGCGCCAGCGCGTCGCGCAATGATTGCGGCGGCTCGAAATCCGGAAAGCCCTGGCCCAGGTTCACCGCCTGGTGATCCAGCGCGAGCTGGCTCATCACGCTGAAGATGGTGGTACCGACCTTGGGCAGCTTGGTATCGATATTCATGCGCGTGGATGTATGGAAGGCCAAACGGCAAGCCTAGCACGGCTCATGCGCGCGGCCTGTCGAGCGGATCAAGCGGGCGCTTGCGGCACTGCTCGTGCTTCTGGCGCGTCGCCTCGGGCAGGCGCTCGGCCAGGAAGTCGACCAGCGCACGCACGCCGGGCAGCATGCCGCGGCGGCTGGGATAGACGAAGTGCATGGTGCCTTCCGGCGCGCTCCAGTCGGGCAGGACGACTTCGAGGTCGCCTCGCGTGATGGCCGGTGCGCAGACGAACTCCGGCAGCAGCGCCACGCCGAGGCCACGGCGGGCCGCTTCCAGCAGCAGCGCGAACTCGCCGGTGACCAGGCGTGCAGTCATCTCCACCGAGGCGCGCTCGCCGTGCGCGTCGATCAGCTCCCACACCTGCGCGCCCTCGTGTTCGAGCATGGTGAGCGCAGGCAGCGCGGACAGGCCCGCCGGCGTCGTGGGCCGCCCCACGCGATCGAGCAACCCGGGGCTGGCCACCGCCAGCACACGCGACAGGCCGAACGTGCGCATCACCAGGTTGGCGTCGCTGTCGAGCTTGCTGCGAACGCGGATGGCGATGTCGTAACCCTCGCCCACCACGTCCACGCGCCGGTTGCTGGAGAGCACGCGCACCTGCACCTTGGGGTACTGCGCCAGAAAGTCCGGCAGTACGTGCGCCACCACCGTCTGCGCCAGCGAGACCGGGCAGCTCAGCCGCACCACGCCGCGCGGCTCGGCGCGCAGCTCGTCGACCGCCTCCTGCGCCGCGCGGGCTTCCTCCAATACCGCGCGGCAATGGGCATAGAAGCGCTCGCCCACTTCGGTGACCACGAAGCGCCGGGTGGTCCGTTGCAGCAGGCGCACGCCCAGGCGCTCCTCCAGTTGCGACACCCGCTTGCTCAGGCGCGACTTCGGGATACCCAGTGCACGGCCGGCCGCCGAGAAGCCGTTGTGCTCGACCACCATGGCGAAGAAGTAGAGGTCGTTGAGGTCCTGCAGCGTGCCGTCGAGGGTCATGCCAGTTGTTTCCTTTGAGAAACGATAAGTTCGATATTAGCCGACTTATCAGACCATTGTTGCGAAAGTATCGTTACTCCATCGCCGGAACGCCCGGCCTTCGATTGGAGTCACGCCATGAAACTGCTGCACATCGATTCGAGCGCCCTGGGCCAGCATTCGGTCTCGCGCGGCCTCACCGCGGACATCGTGGCCCGGGTCAAGCGTGATCGCCCCGACGCCTCCACCCGCTATCGCGACCTGGCGGCCCAGCCACTGCCGCACTGGGCGCCGGTGGCCGATGCCGGGGATCCGGCCGCGCTGTTGGGCGACGAGATGATGGACGAGTTCCTCGCCGCCGACGTCATCGTGCTCGGCGCGCCGATGTACAACTTCGGCATTCCCAGCACGCTCAAGGCCTGGATCGACCGCATCGCGGTGGCCGGCAAGACCTTCCGCTACACCGCCAACGGCCCCGAGGGCCTGGCCGGCGGCAAGCGGGTGATCGTGGCTTCCAGCCGCGGCGGGTTCTATGGCGAAGGCACGGGCGGCGCGGCGATGGATTTCCAGGAGAACTACCTGCGCGCGGTGTTGGGTTTCCTGGGCATCACCGACGTGGAATTCGTGCGCGCCGAAGGTGTGGCGGTCAGTGCCGCGCACAAGGACCAGGCGCTGGCGGCCGCGAAGGAAGCCATCGGGACGCTGCTGCCCAAGGCGGCGTAAACCCCACAAGGGCACGAGCGCCGCACGCTACCACCAGCCGTTCGTGCGGAGCGCAGGCCGCAGGCCGGAGTCGAAGCCTCCCCGCGGGCCCTTCGACTTCGGCGCCAGCCCATGCTCGGGGCGAACGGTCTTCCTATGTGCTTCATGGTGGAAAAAGCCAGCAAGGCCCGACACACTGGGGCTTTCCCGCACAGGAATCCGCGCGCATGAACCGCACCCTGCGTCTGTCCCTGCTCGCCCTGCTGGCCGCCGCGCCGACGCTGCAGGCCGCCGATCTGTACGTGCACAACGTCAAGGGCTACACCCTGGACAGCCAGGGCAAGCTGCAGCGCTTCGACGCCCTGCTGGTGGACGAGGGCAAAGTGGTCGCCACCGGCACCGACAGCGCGCTGGCCAGGCGCGCAGGCGACGCCAGGGTGGTCGACGGCCATGGCAAGACCCTGCTGCCGGGCCTGATCGACGCCCACGGCCATGTGCTGGAGCTGGGCTACGCACTCACCCAGGCCGACCTGACCGGAACGCAATCGCTCGATGAAGCGCTCGCCCGCGTCAAGGATTACGCCAAGGCTCATCCGGACGCCCGCTGGATCGTCGGTGGCGGCTGGAACCAGGTCATCTGGAAACTCGGCCGCTTTCCCACCGCCAGGGAACTGGATGCGGTGGTGTCCGACCGCCCGGTGTGGCTCAGCCGCGTCGACGGCCATGCCGCCTGGGCCAACACCGCGGCGATGAAGCTGGCCGGCATCACCCGCGACACCAAGGATCCGCCCGGCGGCCGCATCGAACGCGACGCCCAGGGCAATCCCACCGGCGTATTCGTCGACGGCGCCACCGCGCTGGTCGGCGCGGTCGTTCCCGAACCTACCGACAAGGAACGCGCCACCGCGCTCGACACCGCCTTGGCGGAGATGGCGCGCGTAGGACTGACCGGCGTGGACGACGCCGGCATCGACCTGCCCAACTACCGCCTCTACAAGCGCTATGCCGACGAACACAGGCTCACCGCGCGCATCTACGCGATGATCCGCGACACCGGCGATGCCTTCGACACGATCACCGCCGGCGCTCCGCTGGACGGCTACGGCGATGGCTACCTCACCGTGCACTCGGTCAAGCTGTTCGCCGACGGCGCGCTCGGCAGCCGCGGCGCGGCCATGCTCGCGCCCTACTCCGACGACCCGCACAACCACGGCCTGCTGTTCATGAGCCCGGGCACGATGGCGTCGAAGATCGAGAAGGCCTTCGCCAAGGGTTACCAGGTCAACATCCATGCGATCGGCGATGCGGCCAATCGCGAGGTGCTGGACGGCTTCGCCGCCGCCTACAAGGTCCATCCGGATGCCAAGGCCTTCCGCAACCGCGTCGAGCACGCGCAGATCGTCTCGCTCAAGGACATTCCGCGCTTTGTCCCGCTGAACCTCATCGCCTCGATGCAGCCCACGCACGCCACCTCTGACATGAACATGGCCGAGGACCGCGTGGGCCACGAACGCATCGAGGGCGCCTACGCGTGGCGGCGCTTCCTCAAGCAGGGCACGGTGGTCGCCTTCGGCTCGGACTTCCCGGTCGAGTCACCCAACCCGTTCTTCGGCCTGCATGCGGCGGTTACCCGGCAGAACCACCAGAACCAGCCGCCGGGCGGCTGGTATCCCGACCAGAAACTGAGCCTGGTCGAGGCGCTGCGCGCGTTTACCCTGAGCGCGGCCTACGCCGGCCACGCGGAGAAGACCCAGGGCTCGCTGGAGCCGGGCAAGTACGCCGACTTCATTCTGGTGGACCGGGACATCTTCGCGATCAACCCGCAGGACCTCTGGAAGACCAAAGTGTTGGGCACCTGGGTAGGTGGTAAGCAGGTGTATCCGGCGAGCAAGTAAGTCGCGGGGGCTTTCGGGCCACTTTTCGTCGCCCACGAGACGTCTTGTAGGAGCCCACTTGTGGGCGATGCACTCTGGGCGCACCGGCGCAGGAGCATTCGCCCACAAGTGGGCTCCTGCAGGCGCGCGCGGCTCCTGCGCAGACTCGCTCCAGCGGGACAACGCATAACCGACTGATTTTCAAGAAAACCATGGCATAGGCCATCAGTCATGGCCTGTTGCCTGTTGACCCTTTTCAGGATGGTGTTATAGTTCACTACAACACCGGTCCACGAGGTCACTAGGAGACCCGCCATGAAAGCGCAGAACCTGATCGCCCTGGCCGCCGCCACGCTGATTACCGCGACGAGCCTGGCCACCCTGAACAACCCGGTGCGCACCGCGCCGGTTTCCGAAATCAACGGCATCCGCGTGGTCAACCTGGCCCCGGTCGAAGTCAGCCCGAGCGCGAGCGACCTGCGTGCCGCCGCCCTGCTGGAAGGCTCCGACATCACCAGCGCCACCCTGGCGCCGACGCTGAGTACGCAGGCCGAAGCGGGCGCAACCCTGCTCGGGACGCAGTTGGCCATGCCCTACTATTCGTTCGGCACCCAGATCGCCCGTGCCAGCAAGGAATAACGTATGACCATCACCTGGAACGACAGCGTCCCGATCTACCGCCAGCTGCGCGAGCGCGTGGTGGCGATGATCCTGGATGGCGCCTTGAACGAAGGCGACCCGCTGCCGTCGGTGCGCCAGGTGGCAGCGGATTTCCAGATCAACCCGCTGACCGTGTCCAAGGCGTACCAGGAGCTGGTCGACGATCAACTGGTCGAGAAAAGGAGAGGGCTGGGCATGTTCGTCACTGATGGGGCCCGCGAGGCCTTGTTGAAATCCGAGCGCGAGCGCTTCCTGCGCGAGGAATGGCCGGCCCTGTTCGCGCGCCTGCAGCGCCTGGGGCTGGATCTCAAAACGCTGATGCGCGAAGCGCCGGCCAACACGGAATCGCAGTCATGAGCGCCATCGTCACCGCGCGAAACCTGAGCAAGCGCTACAAGAACGCCACGGCGCTGGACAGCGTGAATTTCGAGATCCAGTCCGGCCGGATCGTGGGCCTGATCGGTCCCAACGGCGCTGGCAAGACGACGGCGCTCAAGGCCATGCTGGGCCTGACCTCCTTCGAGGGCGAGCTGAACGTGCTGGGCTACGACCCGCGCACCCAGCGCGACAAGCTGATGGAACAGGTCTGCTTCATCGCCGACGTCGCGGTGCTGCCGCGCTGGATCCGCGTGCGCGAGGCGATCGACTTCGTCGCCCACGTGCACCCGCGCTTCGACCGCGCCAAGTGCGAGGGTTTCCTCAAGCGCACCAAGCTCACGCCAGACCAGCGCGTGCGGCAGATGTCCAAGGGCATGATCGTGCAGTTGCACCTGGCCCTGGTGATGGCCATCGATGCCCGCCTGCTGGTGCTGGACGAACCCACGCTCGGCCTGGACATCCTCTACCGCAAGCAGTTCTACCAGAGCCTGCTGGAGGATTACTTCGACGAGAACAAGACGATCATCGTCACCACCCACCAGGTGGAAGAGATCGAGCACATCCTCACCGACCTGATGTTCATCCGCGACGGCAAGATCGTGCTGGACACCGACATGGACGCCGTCGGCGAGCGCTTCGCCGAAGTGATGGTCAGCGCCGACAAGGCCGCTGCCGCCCGCGCACTGCAGCCGATCGACGAACGCCAGGTCTTCGGCAAGAGCATCTTCCTGTTCGACGGCGCCGACCGTCCGACACTCGAGGCATTGGGCGAAATCCGCCGGCCGTCCGTCAGCGACCTGTTCGTCGCCACCATGAAAGGGACCTACGCATGAAAACCCTTGCTGGCAACCAGATGTACTGGCTCGTCAAGCGCGAGTTCTGGGAACACCGCGGCGGCTTCCTGTGGGCGCCGCTGGTCACCGGCGGCATCTTCCTGCTGCTGAACCTGATGGGCATCATCACCGCCGAGGTGATCGGCGCCCGCCACGGCATCAGCATCGGTGCCAGCGGCAAGCTGCAGAACGTCATCTCGCAGATGGACGCGGGCGACATGAGCCAGGTGGGCATGGCGCTGGACATGGCCATGTACTCCTCGATGGCGTTGATCTTCGTGGTGCTGGGCTTCGTGGTGTTCTTCTACTGCCTGGGCGCCATCTACGATGAGCGGCGTGACCGCAGCATCCTGTTCTGGAAATCGTTGCCGCTGTCGGACACCGAGACGGTCCTGTCCAAGGTCGTCAGCGCCACCGTCGTGGCGCCGGTGATCGCCACGGTGGCCGGCATCGCGGCGGGCATCCTGCAACTGTTGATGGTGGCGATCACCTTGTCCTTCCACGGCATCAACGTGTGGCAGCTGCTGATGCTTGCGCATCCGGTGCGCGTCACGCTCAACATGATCGGCCACATCCCGCTGTACCTGCTGTGGGCCCTGCCCTCGGTCGGCTGGCTGCTGGCATGCTCGGCCTGGGCCCGCACCAAGCCGTTCCTGTGGGCCATCGCCCTGCCGGTCGCCACCGGGCTGCTGGTCACCTGGTTCGGCATCATGGGCCTGTTCAACCTGCCGGCGGGCTGGTTCTGGCAGAACATCGTGGCCCGCGCCCTGTTCAGCGCGTTCCCCGGCGCCAGCCTGATCGCCAGCGACGACCTGATCCACACGGGCAGCAACAACCTGGATTTCATGAACCTCGGCAACACCTACCAGCTGCTCGGCTCGATCAATCTGTGGATCGGCGTGGCGGCGGGTGCGGCGCTCATCGCCGCGGCCATCTGGTTCCGCCGCTGGCGCGACGAAGGCTGATCGCGGGAAGCCCGCGACCGCGATGCAAGTCCGAAAGCCACATCCGACCAAGGGACGATCCATGAAGATCCGCACGATCACCCCCGCCGCCGTTGCACTGGTTCTGCTCCTGGCCGGGTGTGGCTCTTCCGGGTCCAACGCCGGCGGCAACGGGACACAGGCAATGAAGGAGGTCGACAAACAGACCTCTCCATCGTTGATCTCGGCCTCGATTCACGAGGGGATCGAACAGGCCAAGCGCGAGCTGGCGACCAAGGACATCGACATCGGCCGCATGCACGTAGGTCGTGGCCAGCACGGCGACAACGACGCCCTCCCCCGTGCGGCGATCACGCCGCAGGGGGATCTGGTGATCGCCGGCCGGACGATAGACGCGACGCCGGAGCAGCACACCCTGCTGCTCGATTACCGCCAGCAGGTCGTTGGCATTGCCGAGGCCGGCATGGACATAGGCGAACACGGAGCCAATCTCGGCACCCGGGCCGCCAGGGAAGCGATCTGGGGCGCGCTTGCCGGGAAAAGCGACAAGGAGCTCGAGGCAAGCATCAAGCCGCAGGCAGAGCAGATCAAAGTCGCCGCCATGCGGCTCTGCCAGGACCTGCCGGGCCTGCTGGCCTCGCAGCAGAAGCTGGCCGCGGCGATGCCGCAGTTCCGCCCGTACGCGACCCTGACGCAGAAAGACGTCGACGACTGCGGGCGCGACGAAAACTGACCGATTCTCCAGGAGGCCAAGGAATGTTCTCTCGTCACTCCCGCTTCGCCCTTGCCCTTGCAGCCGGCCTCATCCTGGCCGGCTGCGGCAACGGGCTCGATACCACCACCATTGCCAATGGCGGCATCGTGGTCCTCGGTGACAAGGTCACGCTTCACGGCGCCGGCGACAGCGACGCTCTCCTCGACGCCACCGGCCGGTTGGTGATCGACGGGCACGATGTGGCGGTCGATGCCACGCAGCGGCAACTGCTCCAGCAGTACTACCGGGGTGCCCGCGCCGTACGCGAACACGGCGTGGCCACTGGCAAGGCGGGCGCCGCGGTGGCGGTGCAATCGCTGAAGAAGGCGGCGGCGCACGTCACCGGCAGCGACGGCGAACAGGCCGACGCGAAGTTCGACACCGCGACCCGGCGGGTCGACGAAGAGGCCAACAAGATCTGCCTGGACATCGGCCAGATCCGCGCCGCGCAGAACCGCCTCGCCGACTCGTTGCCCGCGTTCAAGCCTTTTGCCGGGATCATCGACGGCGACGACTCCGACTGCTCCGACAACTCCTGAAAAGCCCGCGCTCCACTGGCCGGCGCACCCGCGATCCGCATCCAGCCCCAAGGCGGGAACCGAGCACCTCCGCAGGCCCCGTTTTCTTGTAGGAGCCCACTTGTGGGCGATGTCTCTTGTGCGCAGCGGAGAAGGAGCATCGCCCACAAGTGGCGTCCTACCGAGGCACCTCGACGCCGTTTGCCGCTGAGCACACCCGACCGGGCCCCGCCAGGCCCATCCCTCGACACGGAGCAACCGATGGCCCGTACCCGCCTGGAAGACCTCAAGGTCCATGTGAGATTCAAGCTGTCCGCGCTGTGGGCAGCCATCATGTCCTGCTACATCTATGGCGATTTCTGGGGCCTGTACCGGCCCGGCAACCTCAAGGACATTCTCGATGGCATCGGCCCGCTGGGCCCGACGAGCCAGGGCTCGCTGGTGGCCGTGTCCGTACTCGTGGCCGTGCCGGCGGTGATGATCTTCCTTTCGCTCGCCTTGCCGGCGACGGTCGCACGCTGGCTCAACCTGCTGATCAGCATCGCGCTGACCGCGATCATCCTCGCCACGCTCCCGGGCGCCTGGGTCTTCTACGTGTTCATGAGTTGCGTCGAGATCGCGCTGCAACTGGGCATCGCCTGGTACGCCTGGCGCTGGCCGCGGCAAATCGCGACCTGACCGGCGCGGGCCTGCCCCGCTTCCACCGCACCACGTTCCCCGGAGGCCGAGCCGGCCGCCGCACTCCCCTCACGCCCGAGGTATGCCCATGCGACTGATCAAGATACTGTTTGCCACCCTTCTCATTGCCTCGCTTCCAGTGACCATGGCGCTGGCAGCGGCCCCACCGCGAACCGTGCTGCTGGTGGGCGACAGTCTCAGCTCTGCTCACCGTATTCCGGTCGAATCCGGTTGGGTCCAGCGCCTGCAGGACCGGCTGAAGCTCGCCAGTGCAACGCCACCGGTGATAATCAATGCCAGCCGTGCCGGCAAGTCGATGGCCGATGCACTGGCGGAATTGCCTGGCTTGCTGGCAGCGCATCACCCCGATGCGGTCATCCTTGAGCTTGGCGGCAACGATGCCTTCCTCGGCGCCAGCGAAGCGCAACTGCATCGGGACCTTGTCCGTCTGATCGATATGGCCAGGGACGCTGGTGCACGAGTGGCCGTGCTCGGTTTCGAGATTCCACCCAAGCTGGACCATGCTCATTGCGGTGCGCGGCTGAGCGCCGTCTATCGGCAGGTAGCAGGCGAACAGAACGTCGTGCTGCTTCCCTCGCTGATGGCCGGCGTGTCCGACCAGCCGTCGTTGCTACTCGACGACGGCGTCCACCCGACGGCCGCCGCCGGCGAGCGCATGCTGGACAACGCCTGGAGCACGCTGAAGCCGTTCCTGCTGGATTAGCGGCGGCCCGAGCCCTCACCGCCGCTTCTCATTGATGTCCGAAAGCGGCGAGTGTTGCGCCCGGGTGGGTGCTAGCCTCCGTTGCATGCCCACACCGCAAGCCAACCTGCCCGACCACCACGTCTGCGAACAGGCGCGCCTGAGCCGCGATGCGCGCTTCGACGGGCTGTTCTTCACCGCGGTGACCAGCACGCGCATCTACTGCCGCCCGGTCTGCCCCGCACCGCCGCCCAAGCCGTCGAACGTGCGCTACTACGCCAACGCCGCGGCGGCCGAGGCCGATGGCTTCCGCCCCTGCCTGCGCTGTCGGCCCGAGCTCGCGCCGGGCCATCCGGCATGGCGTCGCGGCGAACACGTGGTGGCGCGCGCGCTGGAGATCATCGAGGACGGGGCGCTGTCTGAGGCATCGCTCGGCGCAGTGGCCACCCGCGTGGGCGTGGGCGGGCGGCAGTTGCGGCGGCTGTTCGTCGAGCACCTGGGCGCACCGCCGCTCGCCGTGCACACGACGCGCCGGCTGCTGTTCGCCAAGCAGTTGCTGACCGAAACCACCCTGCCGGTGACCGAGGTGGCGCTGGCCGCGGGCTTCGGCAGCCTGCGCCGCTTCAACGCGGCGTTCGCGCAAGCCAACCGCATCGCACCCCGCGATCTTCGCCGCCAGCCACGCACGCTGGAGGCCGGCGACGCACTGGTGCTCCGGCTGGGTTATCGGCCGCCGTATGACTTCGACGGCGTGCTGGATTTCCTGCGCACGCGCGCCCTGCCCGGCATCGAGCAAGTGGAGGGGCATGCCTACGCGCGCGTGTTCGGGCCAGCCGGATCGCCCGGCTGGTTGCGCCTGTCGGCCTGGCCTGGCGGCGAGCATGCACTCAGGCTGGAACTGCACTGCCCGCAGCCGGACCGGATGCTGTCGGTGGTGACGCGGCTGCGGCGCATGTTCGACTTGGACGCCGAACCGCAGGCGATCGGCGCGACCCTGGGCGCCGGCGGCGTACTCGCGCCGTTGCTGCGCCGATGGCCGGGCCTGCGCCTGCCCGGTGGATGGGACGGTTTCGAGATCGCCGTGCGCGCCGTGCTGGGCCAGCAGGTGAGCGTGGCCGCCGCGCGCACGCTCGCCGCCCGCATCGTCGAGCGATGGGGCGAACCGCTGGCCACGCCCGCGCTGCCTGGCCTGGCACGGCTGTTCCCGACACCCGAGCGACTGGTCGACGCCGACCTGCGCGAGGTGGGCGTAGTCAACGCGCGCGCACAGACCATCCGTGGCATCGCCAGGGCCCTGCTCGACGGCCGCGCCGATTTCCGCGCCGGACAGCCGCTGGAAGCGTTCGTGGCGAGTTGGACGGCACTACCCGGCATCGGCGAATGGACCGCGCAGTACATGGCGATGCGTGCGTTGAGCCACCCGGATGCCTTCCCTGCGGCCGACCTGATCCTGCGACGTGCGGCGGCAGGCGATGGCGGCGAACTGAGCACGCGCGCCCTCTCGGCCATGGCCGAAGCATGGCGCCCCTGGCGCGCCTACGCGGTCATGCATCTGTGGCGCAGCGTGGCGACCCAGGCGCAACCTTCGAGGAAGCGCGCGTGAGTGGCATGCCCCGCCTTCGGCTTCGCTGCGCTGCGCTCGCGGCGGGCGGCCGGAGGAAATCCAACCACCCCGTGCATGGGCACCTCAGCCAACCACCGTTGTCCCCGAGCGCAGGTCCGCAGCCCCAGAGCCGCTACGCCCGCCAGTGCAACGAGCAAGACCCGTGACCCGTGTCTGGTACGACAACCTGCCAACCCCGATCGGCAAGCTCCGCCTCGTCGCCGACGAACAGGGCCTGCGCGGGGTCTGGTTCGAAACCGGCCGCCACCGGCGCGAACCGGAGCCCTCCTGGGTGCACTCGCCACGTGCGCTCGGCTTTGCGCGCGAACAGCTGGAGCAGTATTTCGCCGGCACGCGGCAGGTGTTCGAGCTGCCGCTGCATCCGCTCGGCACGCCATTCCAGTTGGCCGTGTGGCAGGAACTGGCGCGAATACCCTACGGCGCCACCATCAGCTACGGCGAACTGGCGCGGCGCATCGGCCAGCCGCAGGCGGTCCGCGCGGTGGGTGCCGCCAACGGGCGCAATCCGTTGCCGATCGTGCTGCCCTGCCACCGCGTGATCGGCACCGATGGCAGCCTCACCGGTTTCGGTGGTGGCCTGCCGGCGAAGCGCTTCCTGCTTGCCATGGAGCAGGGCGTGGCACACGGCGACCTGTTCGGCCGGGTGACCTGAGTCAGCGATACGGCCCGCTGGCGGGCGCTTCAGTCGCCGCTGCGCGAGGACGCGGGGGCCTTGCCCGAATGCACCACCGGCGGCGCAACGGCGCTCTGGTAGCGGTCCAGCAGGTCCTGCTGGCGTGCACGGTAGAGCTCGCGCTGGGCCTGGTCGGCCTGGTCGAGCCGCGCGGCCTGGACGGCGCCGGCCGCATAAGGGCGACGCACGGCTTCGGCCCGGCCCTGCCGCAATTGCTCCTCGACCTGGTTCTTCTGCAACTGGTCGCGCACCTGGTTCTCCCGCACGGTCTGCTGGAAGCGGGCATTCGCCGGCGGCTGCACGACGATCACGGGCCGCGTTGGCGCGGGTTGCGATTGCCAGGCGCTTGCCATCGCCGGCAGCGTCAGCGCGAAGGCGATGGGCCAGAGGCGGAGCGGTGCGCGGGTTTCGAACGACATGGATGCAGTGCGATGATGGGAAGTTGTCTGATCGTACGAACCCGCCCATGAAAAACCTGTTTCGCCTGATGTGCTGCCTGGTGCTCGTATTCAGCACCGGTTGCGCCACCTCGCCGCGCATCGCCGCCGGCAAGCCCACACCGCTGCTGCTGGTCTCGATCGACGGCTACCGTGCCGACTACCTCGACCGGGGTTTGACGCCCACCGTGGCCATGCTCGCGCGCGGCGGCGTCCGCTCGGCGATGCAACCATCCTTTCCGTCGCTGACCTTTCCGAACCACTACACGATCGTCACCGGGCTGCGCCCCGACCACCATGGCATCGTCAACAACACGATGTACGACGCGCGGCTGGGCAAGTTCTCGCTGCACAACCGCAAGGCGGTGAGCGACGGGCGCTGGTGGGCCGAGGGCACGCCCCTCTGGGAGACGGCGGATCGCCACGGCCTGCTGACCGCGACGATGTTCTGGCCCGGCTCGGAGGCGGCTATCCATGACCACCGTCCCGACCACTGGCTGCCCTATGACGGCGACCTCACGCCGATCCAGCGGGTCGACCAGGTCCTGGCCTGGCTGGATCTACCCCCGGGGCAGCGGCCGAGTTTCCTCACGCTCTATTTCGATGGCGTCGACCATGCGGGTCACTACTACGGCCCCGATTCACCACAAGTGGACCAGGCCCTGCGCGAGACCGACCTGGCGCTGGCGCGGCTGGTGGAGGGCCTCAAGCAGCGCGGGCTGTTCGATGCCATCAACCTGATCGTGCTCGCCGACCACGGCATGGCCCCGGTGCCGCTGGACCACAGCGTGCTGATCGAGCGGCAGCTGGATCTCGACGACGTGCAGGTGGTGAGCCTGGGCGTGCTGGCCGGCTTCAATCCCAAGCCCGGGCACGACTTCGCCGCGATCGAAGCCCGGATGCAGCGCCCGCACGCGCACATGCAGTGCTGGGACAAGACCCGCGTGCCGGCGCGTCTGGCCTACGGCCACAACCCACGCGTGCCGCAGTTGCTGTGCCTGGCCGACGTCGGCTGGCGCATCACCACCGCCGACTGGCTGGCCTCGCACAAGCGCCGCATCAGCCTTGGCGAGCATGGCTACGACAACGCCGCACCGCAGATGCGGGCGTTGTTCGTGGCGCACGGACCGGCCTTCCGCGACGGCGTGACGGTGCCGCCCTTCCCCAACGTGGACGTCTATCCGCTGATGGTGCACCTGCTCGGCCTGCCGCCGCAGCCGAGTGACGGGGACTACCGCGCGGTCAAGGGCATGCTTGAACCCGACGCGCGCTGACGCGGGGTCATGCCCGGGCTAGCGCGGCGTCGTTCATCTGCGGGCGAGCACCTGCGGTATCGGCATCGCGTTGGCCGCCTCCGGCTCCAGTTCGGCGCCCACCACGCGCGGGTCGATCCTCTACGAGCCGAAGGCGAGTGCGCGCAGGTGTCCGCGACGGCAGGCAAGCTGGCCGGACGGATCGATCCCGATGTACCTCCCGCTCATGGCAACGGCGGCTCGGTGCCTGGCGACGGCGGTCCCGGCAGCGGCCGCAGGAAGTACAGCCGCCAGGCGATCAGCAAGCCGGCGAGCACCATCACCCCGATGAACGCGGCCACGCCATTCCAGCCGCGCGAGGCAAAGAACAACCCGCCGCCGGCACCGGCCAGGCTGGAACCCATGTAGTACGCGAACAGGTACAGCGACGAGGCCTGCGCCTTGGCGTTGCCGGCGCGTCGGCCGACCCAGCTGCTCACGATCGAGTGCCCGCCGAAGAAGCCGAACGTCACCGCGACCACGCCGGCCACCACCAGCACCAGCGGCCGGAACACGGTCAGCCCCACGCCCGCCAGCATCAGCGCGAAGGTCGTCCACAGCACGCGACGACGACCGAGCCTCCCGGCCAGGTGGCCCATCCAGGCCGAGCTGAAGGTGCCGATCAGGTACACGCTGAAGATCAGCCCGACCACCGCCTGGCTCAGGCTGTACGGCGGCGCAAGCAGCCGGTAGCCGATGTAGTTGTAGACGGTGACGAAGGCGCCCAGCAGCAGGAAGCCCTCGATGAACATCCATGGCAGGCCGGCATCACGGAACACGCCGGCGAAGCGCGCAAGCAGCGTGCGCGGGCGCAGCGGCTGGCGCTCGAAGTGATGCGAGGGCGGCAGCAACCGCCAGAAGATCAGGCCGGACGCCAGGCCGATGCCGGCGACCACGGCCACCCCCACGCGCCAGTCGAAGAAATCCGCCAGCACGCCGGTGACCAGGCGTCCGCCCATGCCGCCGATGGCGTTGCCGCTGATGTAGAGCCCCATTCCCAGGCCGATGGAGTCGGGGTGCATCTCCTCGCTGAGCCAGGTCATCGCGACGGCCGGCAGGCCGCTCAGGGAGATGCCCAGCAGCGTGCGCAGGACCAGCAGGCTGGTCCAGCCGGGCACGATCGCGGTCAGCAGCACCAGCAGAGCCGAGGCGAGCAGCGATACGGTCATTACCGATTTGCGACCGTAGGCGTCGGATACCGCCCCGGCGAACAGCATGGCGAAGGCCAGCACGCCGGTGGTCAGCGAGAGCGATAGCGCGCTGGCCGCGGCGCTGACACCGTAGTTCTTGCTGAACTCGGGCATCAGCGGCTGCACGCAATACAGCAGTCCGAAAGTGGCGATACCGGCGGCGAACAGGGCCAGGTTGGCCCGGCGGAACAGCGGGGTGCCGTGGCGGATCAGCGATCCGTCGGCGGTGCCGGCGACCGGCACGGGGTGATCGTTCATCGGCTGCCTTTGGCGGGCCGTGGCGGGTGGGGAGCGCCATTGTCCTCCTCTGCGGGATGGCCGCAAACCTGCCGGACTTCTCTCGTCCGTGACGGGTGAGATACGGAACACGCGACAATGCCGGAGCTCCCGGAGAGACGGTTGGAGGTTGTTCGCCCGAATGCATGACGTCCGCTGTCGCTGTCGTGTGGCACGCTGCCCGACCCCGGCCCTACGTGTGCATCGATGAAGAATCCCCGCACCGACCGTCCCTCTCCCCTGCCCTCGCCACGACGAGGAGAGTGCGCCCGGCGCATGGCGTCGGATGCGCCCATCCACCGACCCGCATGGTTCCTGTTGCTGTCGCTGACATGGCTGGCCTCGTGCACCGGGCAGCCGCGTACCTTCGCGGCCCGCCAACCGGCATCCGCGCCCGTGGTCGTCGACGCCGGCCACGGCTTCGCGATCACGGTGCCGACCGGCATGCACGTACGCCACGATTTCCAGCGCAACTACCTGGGTAGTGCAGCCTGGAAATCGTTCGCCGGGGAAGATGGCCACGGCGAACCGGTGCTGGCACTGGTACTGGACGGCTCCAGCACCATCACGGCAGCGGAACTTCGGATCGGCGTCGGCGACGACGCCGTGGCCCGCGCGCATTGCCTGGACGTGCCGGCCAGCGGCGTGCCCCCACGGGTCTCGCACGTCACCCTCGCCGGCGTGGCATTCACCCGCTTCCATGCCGCCGATGCGGCGATGAGCCACTACCTCGACGTGGAGGCTTACCGGGCCATCCACGATGGCCGCTGCTACGCCATCGACCTGCTGGTTACCGGCACCCGGCCGGAGGTCTACGATCCGCCAGCCACGCCGCCCTTCCAGCAGGAGGACGCCAGGCAGCACCTGCGCGATGCGCTGGCGGGTTTCCGCTTCCTGTGACACTGCCGCTGCTCGGCGTCGCCAGAGGCCACACATGCGGGCGTGATGGGCCGGCACGACCCCGCTGATGGGCGGCGCGGCGCGGACGCTTCTGGGGCAGTGGCGAACAGCAACGCACGACGTTCCGGCGTTTCCCCCATCGGGCGAAGGCGGAGCCGGGACCACCCGGCTCGGTGCCGCGATGGACAGCCACTGCTCCGCTCCGGACGCTCAGCCTGGCGGCAGTTGCCTGAGCCGCTGCACCGTGTCGCGATAGCGCTGCGCGATGCGCGCCTCGTCGTGGTGCTGGAAATCCCGCACCACCCAGCGTCCGCCGCTCATCACATGCCTCACCAGCGGGGTGTTGCCGGCGAAGATGAAGCTGTCCAGAAGCGCCGCTTCCTCGCGCGCGGCGAGCAGCGGCGAGCCGTCGTCGAGTACCAGCAGGTCCGCGCGGTGGTCGCGCCGCAGTGCACCGATCGGCAGTCCTGAAGCCTGCGCGCCGCCGTTCAGCGCGGCACGCCACAGGGTCTGGCCGACGCTCGCGCTCTCGTGGCGCGCGGCGATGTTGCGATGGCGGGTGGCCAGTCGCTGGCCGTATTCCAGCCAGCGCAATTCCTCCACCGGCGAAACGGAGATGTGCGAGTCCGAACCGATGCCCAGCGTGCCGCCCGCATCCATGTAATCGGCCAGCGGGAACAGGCCATCGCCCAGGTTGGCCTCGGTCGTCGGGCACAGGCCGGCGACCGCCCCGCTGCGTGCCAGGCGCGCGGACTCGGATTCGCTCAGGTGCGTGGCATGTACCAGGCACCAGCGTGCGTCGACCTCGGCGTGATCGAGCAGCCATTCGACCGGACGCGCGCCGCGGATGGACAGGCAGTCCTGCACCTCGCCGATCTGTTCGGCGATATGGATATGGATCGGCGTGTCCTGCACCAGGCCGCTGGCGAGCACGGCCTGCATTGCGTCCTGCGGCACCGCACGCAGCGAATGCAGCGCGATGCCGACCTTGAGATCCGCGTCCTGCCGCGCGCGCAGGGTCTCGAGCAGGCGCAGGTAGGCATCCACCTCATGGCCGAAGCGACGTTGCCGCGTACCCAGCGGGCGCCCGTCGAACCCGCCGCGCATGTACAGCACCGGCAGCAGGGTCAGCGCGATGCCGGCCTCGCGCGCCGCCTCGACGAGCGCCAGCGACATCGCCTCGGCCGGCGCGTAGGCCGAGCCGTCGGGGCGGTGGTGCAGGTAGTGGAACTCGCAGACCTGGGTGTAGCCGGCCTTGAGCATCTCCACGTAGAGCTGCGCGGCGATCGCCTTGAGGTCGTCCGGGCCCACCGACGCGGCGAAGGCGTACATCGTCTCGCGCCAGCTCCAGAAACTGTCGTCCACCCTGCCGCGCCGCTCGGCGAGGCCGGCCATTGCGCGCTGGAACGCATGCGAATGCAGGTTGGGCATGCCCGGCAGCACCCAGGTGCCGAGTGTTTCGGCGGGGCCGTCCTCGACCGCCTGCACCATGCCGTCGGCGTCGGTGCCGAAGATGCCGTCGCGGGTCCAGCCGTCGCCCAGCCAGAGATTACCGGCATGGCAACGACGGGGGCGGTTCGGTAGGCTCATGGGCATCTCCCGGGCAGACGCCCAAGTGTAGCCCGCGCCGTCCGGGCATCGGGCGCAACGGTTCCACCACACACCATTGCGGATAATCGCCCCATGCCCAGGAAGACATCCGAGCAAACCGCCAAGCTCCTGTTGCGCCAGGCCCGCCCCGAGGACGTGTCGGCGCTGGTCGATCTCACCGGCCGCGTCTACTCACCCGAATGGGGCCATTCGGCCGAGATGCTGCGCTCCCAGCAGACGCACTTCCCCGAGGGCCAGTTCGTCGTCGAGTACGCCGGCCGGGTGGTCGGCTATTGCGCCACCTTCCGCATCGACGAGGCCACCGCGCTCAAGCCGCATACCTGGGCGCAGATCACTGGCGGAGGCATGGCCTCGCGGCACAAGGCCGACGGCGACTGGCTGTACGGCATGGAAGTGGTGGTTCATCCGGACTACCGCGGCATGCGCATCGGCCAGCGGCTCTACCACGCGCGCAAGCGACTGTGCACGGACCTGAAGCTGCGCGGCATCGTGTTCGGCGGGCGTATCCCGGGACTGGCGAAGAACATCGGCCGGTACGGCAGCGCCGAAGCCTATGTCCAGGCGGTGGTCGCGGGCGAACGGCGCGACGCCACGCTGAGCTTCCAGCTCGCCAACGGCTTCGAGGTGATCGGACTGCTGCGCGCCTACGTGCCCTCGGATCACGAATCACTGGGCTGGGCGGCACACCTGGCCTGGCGCAATCCCACCCTGCTCGATCATCCGGACATCCCGCCCATCCCCTCGCTCAAGCACCTGCCCGACTCCGTGCGCGTGGCCTCGGTGCAGTATTTCCAGCGGCGCATCCGCTCGTTCGAGGAGTTCGCCACGCAGGTGGAGTATTTCACCGACATCGCCGCCGACTACAACGCCGATTTCGTCACCTTTCCGGAGCTGATCACGCTGCAGTTGCTGTCGATCGAGAACGAGGAGCTTTCGGCGGTCGCGGCGATCCGCAAGCTCAGCCAGTACACGCCGCAGGTGAAGGAACTCTTCAGCCGCCTGGCGGTGCGTTACAACATCAACATCATCGCCGGCTCGCATCCGACCGAGCAGCCCAACGGCGACATCCACAACGTCTGCTACGTGTGCCTGCGCGACGGCTCGTTGCATGAACGCGAGAAGCTGCATCCGACACCCAGCGAGCGCAACGTCTGGAACATCACCGGCGGCGAGAGTGCGGCCACCATCCAGACCGATTGCGGCCCGATCGGGGTGATGATCTGCTACGACTCGGAGTTCCCAGAGGTCGCCCGGCACCTGACCGACCAGGGCGCGCTGATCCTGTTCGTGCCCTTCTGCACCGACGTGCGCGAAGGCTACCTGCGCGTGCGCTACTGCTCGCAGGCGCGCGCGATCGAGAACCAGTGCTACGTGGTGCTCTCCGGCAACGTGGGCAACCTGCCCGGGGTGAACAACTTCGACATCCAGTACGGGCAGAGCTGCATCCTCACGCCCAGCGATTTCCCGTTCGCCCGCGATGGCGTGGCCGCCGATTCCACGCCGAACATCGAGACGGTGCTGTTCGCCGATCTGCGCCTGGAAAGCCTCGCCCGCGCGCGCAACGCCGGCGCGGTGACCAACCTCAAGGACCGCCGCTTCGACCTGTACGAACTGCGCTGGCGCCCCCAGCCCCTGTAAGGCAAGCCATCACAGTGAGCCCGCTTGCGCGCGATGCCTTTCCGCGGGCCCTCGCGGCATCGCCCCCGGGCTCGCCCACCGGCCGGGGGCCTGTTTGCGACAATGCCCTGATGCCCGCCTCCAACCTCGTCTGCAAGCACCGCCGGGAAAAGCCATGACCGCGTCGCGCTGGGACCACCTGTTGACAGACGCCACGCTGGCCACCTTCGCCGGCGAGCGTCCGTTCGGATCGATCGAGCGCGGCGCGCTGGCGATCAAGGACGGGTCCATCGCATGGGTCGGCCCCATGGAGGATCTTCCCGGCCCGGCGGGCGCGTTGGCCGATTCCGTCGAAACCCTCGACGGCGCCCTGGTGACGCCGGGCCTGATCGACTGCCACACGCATCTGGTTTTCGGCGGCGACCGCGCACACGAGTTCGACATGCGCCTGAATGGCGCGAGCTACGAGGAGATCGCGCGCGCCGGTGGCGGCATCGCATCGACTGTCAGAGCCACTCGCGCTGCGAACGAGGATGAGCTCCTCCGCCAGAGCCTCCCCCGCGCCCGCGCGCTGCTCCGCGATGGCGCGACCACGCTTGAGATCAAATCCGGCTACGGGCTCGACCTCGACACCGAACGCCGCATGCTGCGCGTGGCGCGGCGCATCGCGGAGACGCTGGGCATCAGCGTGCGCACCAGTTTCCTCGGTCTGCATGCCCTGCCGCCGGAGTACCGCGGGCGGCGTGGCGATTACGTTGCGCTGGCATGCGACGTCATGCTGCCGGCGCTGGCCGGCGAGGGCCTGGTCGATGCAGTGGACGCCTTCTGCGAAGGCATCGGCTTCAGCCGCGAGGAGACCGCGCGCGTGTTCGAGCGCGCCCGTGCGCTCGGCCTGCCGGTGAAACTGCATGCCGAGCAGCTCTCCGACCTCGACGGCGCGGCGCTCGTGGCCGAATACGGCGGACTCTCCGCCGACCATCTGGAGCACCTGAGCGAGTCGGGCGTCCGCGCCATGGCTGCCGCCGGCACCGTGGCGGTGCTGCTGCCGGGTGCCTTCTACGCGCTGCGGGAAACCCGTCTGCCGCCGATCGATGCGCTGCGCGAGCACGGCGTACCCATGGCGATCGCCACCGACTGCAATCCGGGCACCTCCCCGCTGCTCTCGCTGCGGCTGGCCGCGAACATGGCGTGCACGCTGTTCCGGTTGACGCCCGAGGAAGCACTGCGCGGGATTACCGTGAACGCGGCGCGTGCCCTCGGGCTGTCCGATCGCGGCACGCTCGCGCCCGGACGGCGTGCGGACCTGGCGCTGTGGAACGCCCGGACGCCCGCCGAGCTTTGCTACTGGATCGGCGGCGATCTGCTTCGTTCGGCCTGGGCAGGTGGAAAACCGCTGCCGCCAACCTGAGCATCGAGCACGCACATCCGCCGGTCTGCGTGGACGCGGCAGCTTGGATCTCGCCAGCGCTTGCCGGAGGGCGGAGGTGAAAAATCCTTGCGGATACCACCCCACCCGGCCGACGAGCAGGGCTCCTTCCGCCTTTTAGCCAAGCCCCGGGCCTCCCGGCCAGCGCGGCGATCAATCCTCCGGCGTCTTGGCCGGGATGAACGGCGATACCGGGTCGCTGGCCGGGAACGTTTCCTCGACCGCTTCGTCGGTGAGGTCGCTCTCGTGCGCCTTGCGGCCCTGCCGCTCGGTCTCGGATTCCTGGCGCGGGGGCTTGTTGCAATCCGGGTGCTGCACGTCTTTGCGGTCGTGGCTGCTCATCTTCTGGCTCCGCTGAGTGTTGTTCCATTCCGGCAGGCGCGCGTCGATGCGGGTGATGTCGGCTTTGGCGACCTCCTGCATGCACGCCAGAGCGCGCTGGTTGCGCAAGGTGGTCTGCGAGGCGATGCCGTCGGCGGGCACCCACAGCGGGAACCGGCGCATCTGCGCATCCATCGCGGTACGCAGCACGCAGTCGTCCCCGGCGATGCCGACCAGCGCCAGCGCGTCGATCTGAAGTTTCTCCAGCAGCGTGCTCAACGGCGTTTCGTAGAACGCCGAATGACGCGGCTTGAGGATGAAATAGTCTTCCACGCCAGGCAGCAGCCCGTCGCTGAGCCGGGCGCCGCGGGAACCCACACGGCGGCAGTGCTCGATGATCTTGGACAGATCGGCATGCCAGCGCCCGAAGTTGTCGTTGGCGTAGATCACCGGCAGGCCGCGCTCGTGGTACCAGTCGCGCAAGTGCCCGATCGCCGTGGCCACAGGCATGGCCTGCTCCAGCAGCGCCTCGCCCCCCTCGAACTCGAGGTCGTTGAGCATGTCGACGATCAGCAGGGCGCTGTGGCGCGGGTCGAACGGCGCCTGGTGCCCTCGCTGGCCGGTGTTTGCCATGCGGTCCACCCTCACCTCAGGCCGCTTCCTGGCGCTTCTTCAGCTCCACCTTGCGCTGCGCCATCTGCTCGCCCAGCTCTTCCAGAGTCTTCTTGCCCAGCAGCGTCTTGGCGCGCTTGAACATCTCCTTCTCCTCCTCGTCGGCGTGATGCTCGAAGAGCTCCTTGAGCACCTTGGCCCGACCGGAGAATTTTTCGCTGTCGACCTCGGTCTTGAGCAGGTCCGGCAGCACGAGGTCGCCGGCGGCGCGGTGTTCTTCCAGCGCCTCGAAGTACATCTTCGCGTCGTCCTTGCCGTCGCCGGCGTTCTTGAACGCCGGGTAGAAGATTTCCTCCTCGATGGCATTGTGGACGCGCAGGCTGGTTTCGATCTTCTCCACCAGTTCCCTGCGCTTCTTGACGCCGCGCGCGGTGGTGCCGGCCAGTTCCTCCAGCAGCGCCCTCATGTTCTCGTGGTCCTGGGTCAAAAGCTCGATTGCGTTCATGCCGACTCCACTGCACCCCTGCGAGCCGCACGTTTTCATGTGCGCGGTGAAGCGCGTGTCTTCCCCGGTTAATCGTCGCGGAACAAAAAAAAACCCCCGCTCATGGCGGGGGTCTCTCGTCCGCGAATGGAACTGCTCAGGCGGACTTCTTCCTCGGTGCGGCCTTCTTGGCAGCGGCCGGCTTGGTCACGGTAGCCTTGGCGCCGACCACGGCCGGCTGCGCATCGTGCGCGCGGCTGTTGCCGTAGCTGCCGCGGTAGGTCTTGCCGCGACGGGTCTTGCGATCGCCCTTACCCATGGGAACTCCTTGATTCGTATGCGTGAACGACCAGCCATCGTAGCAGCGAAGAGGCAAAGCGCAAGAGCGCCAGGGCGGGGCCCGGAACGGCGGACGCCGACACCGCTGCGCACTCAGCGGTGACCGTGCCCGAGGCAGTCTCGCGCATGGTCCGTGCACGGCCCGGCATCCACCTGGACAGTCGCATGCAGGATCCCGAACTGCTTGCGCAACAGGCGATGGATCGCTGCCACCGCCTCGGCGCCGTCGCCCTCCACCTGCGTGTGCACCGTCGCCATGCGCGACCCGGAGGCCAGCTGCCACACGTGCAGGTGGTGGATGTCGCGAATGGAGGCATCAGCCTGGCGCAAGGCCTGTTCGACCTCGCCCACGTCCAGGTCTTCGGGCACGCCCTCCAGCAGGATGTGCGCCGACTTGCGCAACAGTCGCCAGGCTCCCCCGAGGATCAGCAGCGAAACCAGCAGCGAGAGCACCGGATCGGCCCAGTTCCAGCCCATGAAACGCACCGCCAGTGCGGCCAGCACGGCGCCGAGCGAACCGAGCAGGTCACCTAGCACGTGCAGGCTGGCGCCCGCCATGTTGATATCATCGTGGGCGTGGCCGTGCAGCACGCGCAGCACCAGCAGGTTGACGAGCAGGCCCACCACCGCCACCGCCAGCATCACGCCCGAGAGGATTGCGCCGGGGTGCCTCAGGCGGGTGATCGCCTCGAAGGCGATGAACCCCACCAGCACGAACTGGGTGAGCGCGTTGACGAAGCCGGCCAGCACCTCCAGCCGTCCATACCCGTAGCTGCGACGTGCATCGGCCGGGCGCAGTGCCAGTCGTGCACCGATGAAGGCGAGCGCAAGCGCCAGCGCATCGACCATCATGTGTCCGGCGTCCGCCAGCAGCGCCAGCGAACCGGACCACAGGCCACCCACCGCCTCGGCCACCAGCATCAGCACAGTCAGCAGGAAGGCGGTCAGCAGCTTGCGGCCGCGGGCGCCGGAGTGCTCGTGCTCATGCTCGTGCTCGCGACGGGAATGAGAGTGGTCGTGCGGCTTGCTCATCGCGCCATCGTAGGAATGCGCTGGCGCGTTACACAATCACCGCGTGCGATCAATGCACGCAGCCGGGCTCGTGCACGTGCGGCGGGCGTTGATCGAGCCGCAGGTTGACGAAGTGCGCACTCGCCAGCAGCACGCCGCCGCAGGTGACCAGCACGCTGTGCAGCGCGAGCGGGTACGGCTCGGCTACCGTGACGCCCAGCAACAGCAGGGACAATCCGGGGAACGCCAGCATCAGCGATGCCGGCCGGCGATGCCGGCGGTAGCCGTTGACCAGGGTCAGCAACGCCAGCGCGCAGGCGAACACGACGAAGGCACGCTCGAAGCGATGGTCGGCAAGGAACTCCAGTCCGACCAGCGGCAGCACGGCGAGCACGAACGGCAGGGCTGCGCAGTGGACCGCGCACAGGAACGAGGCGACCGCACCGAACCGGTCGGCGGTCTGCCATGCGCGTGATGTCTGCGGTCGGGCCATCGGTGGCGTCGGGGGAAGCTGGGCGTGATGTTACTTTATAACGCACCTCGACGCCATCATCCTGCAACCAGACGTCAACCGGCCTGTCGCCGCCGCGTTCTAGAATGGGTGAACGCTGGCCATACGGCCTGCAGACCGGTTTTCCGGTGCGGCAACGTTCCCTCCCCGCCAACACCGGAAAAAGCGGGACGCGATACGGGATGTATCGCGTCCCGCACCTTGCCCTCAGGCCTTCCGGCAGTGTTTGCAGAGGCCATGCACCTCCAGCGTCTGCGCCTGCGGCCGGAACCCAAAGGCTCGCGCCTGCGCCTCGATCAGCTCGGCAACACGCGCATCGCAGACCTCCTGCGCACTGGCACACTCGTCACAGATCAGGAACGGAACCTGGTGTGCCTCGGCCGGATGGTGGCAGGACACATAGGCGTTGATCGACTCGAGCTTGTGGATGAATCCCTGCTCCAGCAGGAAGTCCAGCGCGCGATACACCGTGGGCGGTGCTGCGTTGCCATGGCGCTCGCGCAACTGGTCGAGAAGGTCGTATGCCTTGACCGGCTTGCCAGCCGCCGCGACCAGTTCGAGTACCTCCCGACGCAGGGGCGTAAGCCGCAGGCCCCGCTCTTCGCTGGCCTGCTCGACCGCCGCGACGAAACTTTCGGCGCCTTCGACGTGATGTGAGTGGAGCTTGGCTGACACGTTCGGCCCATCCGGTTGCTGCCCCGATGATACCGCCTGCCCGGCAGCCGCGTTCGCGGGCAGGCGATCCACGCGACACGGCCGCCAGTCCGCAGGCCGGAGCCTTCATCTGGCCTGGGCTTGCTGCGGCTCCTGTCCTGGCAGGCCTTGTTGTGTGGACTGGGCCGGCTGGCGGAACGCCTGGTCGTGGGCTTGCAGCTCTTCCGAGGGGATTCGGGTGCGCAAGCTCAAGATCCCGCAATCCTGCTGTACCAGCAGGTCGCTGAGCGGTCCGATCACGCCGGTTTGAGGGTCGGCCAGCAGACTCAACCGTGCGGAAGCCGGATCGACGCGGCCTTGCCCCAGGTGCGGCAGGACCGCCGCCGTTGCCTCGACGAGTTGCGTCCGGCCAAGGCAGATGCCGGCGTTGGCATAGGCTTCGGCTACCTTCCCGCGCAACGCATCGAACCGCGCATCGGGGGAGATATCCGGACCGCGGTGGTCACACGCAGGCCCTGCGTGGCTCCCCGGCGCAGCCAGGTCCGCCTCCCTGGCCTGAGTTGCTTCCTGCAGGTGCGGCATGTGGCGCCGTGCCCAGTCGTGCGAACTCTGCTCCACGCTGCGACCAACCGCCTTGTCCACCGGTACGCTGACCTGCACCTGCGGCAGGTGGTAGTTCACCCGCTGGTCGATCGCCACCGCCTGGCGGTCCGCGCCCTCTCCCCGCAGCTCGATGCGTTCCAGGGTGCCGAAGCGTTCGCCCGGGCGCTTGCCGACGTTGTAGGCCGCCACTGCGTCGGTCAGCGCCGCGGCCAGCCGCTCGCTGTGAAGTCCGTAGGGCATCTGGTAGCGGTCTTCCATGTCGTGCACCTTGGCCACGGTTCGCTCGTAGAACGCATGCAGAGGATGGCCCGCCTGCCGGAAATCGAGCAGATGCGCGGGCACCAGCGCGGGCGAGGCGACCGTTCGCTCTGCAAAGGCATGTGCTCCCGCGGCATTCGCATGGTCCGATGGTGCGATCCTGGCTTCCATCGTGCGGAGGGCCTCCGCCACCGATTCCGGTGGCGGGCCGTACTTCTCCCAGCCGAATTCGCGATAGGCGGACTGGTAGCGCAACGCGGTGGATTCCCGCGAATGCGCGGCATTTCCGGCAACGACCTCTTCGGCCGCGCGATCGAGCGCAGCTGCGCGTTCCACCGTCGCCCGCTCGACGCGCGCGCTGACCATGCCGTGCTCGAGCAGGCCGAAGACCACGCGTCGCGTCCACACGTGGGTTTGTGGATCACGCGTCCAGGGCGCGTCGCGGACACTGTGCGTGTCGCCTGAAGCCGCCGGTTGCGTATAGGGATCTCTTCGCTGTCGCGGGTGCGACAGCGCCAACTCGACGGCCGTATTGGACGCCTGGTAGTTCAACAGGTCGGCTAGGCCCGCATCCGCCTTCTCGCTGTGTTCGCGGTACACGGGGAAGCCGTCGTTCAACCGCATCGCACCGCTGTCCAGCTCGCTGGCCACACGCGTCCAGCCCCCAGCGGGGTGGTCGGGATCGAACGTCCAGGCGCCCCCGTCCGGACCGCGCTGGCGATAGATGCGCTGCCTGTCCATCGCATCGGCCAGCTTGTCGCCGGCAATCGCCCCGACCAGCGCACCGGCACCACTGACCACCAGGTCCCAGGGACCGGTTTCCGCACCGCCCGCACCGAACACCTCCGCGCCCAGCACCGCCCCGCCCCACATGCCGAGGTTGCGGGTGCCGAAGTGGACGACCTCCGACGCGGCACCGGCCTGGTTGCCTTGCTCCAACAGAACCGATGCCCTGTTCGCGCTCATCGCGATGTCATAGACGGCTGCAACGGCGGCCATCGCGGTGGCACCTTTGAGGACGCATGGCCGCAGGCCGTTTTGTGCAACGGCTTCGGGAACACCAGGACGGACGGCTTCGACGGTGCCGGCGGGCAACCGCACCTGGACATGTGCGGGAACGAACCCTGCCTCCATGAGGTAGGTGCTGCCGGCAAAACGTGTGGTATCGAGCCGGAGGGCCTCTGCAGCTTCTCGGGAAACCGAGACTTGCGTTATCCGGTCCCCAGGAGGGTCTGGCAACGTGAAGATGCCCTTGGTTGCTGCGTTGACGAATTGCTCCTGGACGGCGGGCAGCACAGCTCGGATGCCTCCTCCGGCCTCCAGGTGCCGCAGGTGGCGGATAGACAGGTTTCCGACTGTTTCAACGCGGGCGTTTTGCAGAACGACAGGCAGCTCCACCCGACCGAAGACGCGATCGGCTTTAGCAGCACTCGCGACGAGAGTGACGTCACCCCAAAGGGATGCAGCGAACTCCTTCGAAGCCTCGCCCCAGAGGCTACGTTCGGGGGATATCAGACTCGCAGCAGGTATCGAAGCGTCTCCATACAGAAAAGACGCAGCCGAACGTCGAGCTTGGGCCGGTGTGTCACCCGCCAAAAGCAGAATACGTTTGGCGGACGATTTGATTGCCACCTCGACATCGCGATCTGCCAAAAACCGGGCTCGATCGGTTTCATTGATGATGGGCCTTCCGGTCTTCGCCGCCAGTTCTTTGGCGACTACTTCCGACGGAACATCCCCTACGTAACCGCTGTATAAAATCCCGCCCTCTTGCGCAGCCCGTGCAGGGAACGCGCCCACAATCGTGCGAATGTCCTCAAGGGTTTTCGCTTTACGAATCTGCGCAATTTCTTCCGCGTAGCGAATCATTCACTGCTCGCTTCGTTGGACAGCAGGACCCATCCTTCCGCAAATTCGACCTTTCCACGGAACTCATCTACGTCATCCATTTCCATGACAAAAGGCCGTTCCGCTCGCCTCCAGAAAGTCTCGATCAATCTCAAAATGAGCGATTTGATGAGCTCCACGTCGGCCGAAGGAAACTTTTTGATGAAAGGGCTGCCCTCCCTAACGGGCATACCGACGTTTTCAATCCTGGAATGGCCGAAGGAATCGATTCGCAGGTTGAAGTGGCAGTCGTCAGGCCAGACGGAAGAAATTTCGCCGTAGTAGCTCTCGCCCGCTATTTCCACCGCAAACACTTCGTGTCCGGCTTGATCTGCTCCCCTCACCCCGCCGCAGAAGCGGGCACGCCCTTCTGGGAACTCGATCCATTCAAAGACGCCCGACGGTGCGCTCATGTGGTTCCTTCATGTCCGAAATCCCTGCGTCCTCCGGTTGCCGGGGAGTCAGGGGTCACTGGCCTCGTGAAAGCAGACCGAATGATGCCTCGCGGGCGCGGCCGCGACTATCGGAGCATCCCTACAGACGATTAGGTGGCTTCTTAGATCAGCTTGCGCCTAACGACGACGAGGTCCGGGCGGCAACGGCGGCGGCATCCTGCGTCGCGGTTTGCGCAGGATGATCAGCCAGCCGATCGGGCCCAGTACGAACGACCAGGCGAGGCCCTCGGCGGCGCGGCCGCGCCACCAGCCCAGCAGCGCGCCTACGGCGAGGAACAGGAGGTTCCACCAGAACAGCGCCGTCCAGGGGACCTGCGCCATCAGGTTGAGGAAGATGCGCAGGAACGCATCGGGGGCGTCGGGGTCGACGCCCTGTGTGGCGCGGGCAAGGAGCTCGTCCATGCCGCGGCGCTCCCGGGTCAGCCCTGCGCGCGGGCGATCGCGTCGTCGATGCGCTTGAGCGCCTCGGTGCGGCCGGCCAGGTAGATGGTGTGGTCGATGGAAGGCGATACCTGGGTGCCGGTCATCGCCACGCGCAGGGGCTGGGCGATCTTGCCCATGCCCAATTCGAGCTTCGCGGCGATCTGCTCGATCGCCTGGTGGATCGGCTCGGGCTTCCACTCGACGTCCGAAAGCAGCACCTTCGCTTCATCGAGCACGGCGGCGGCACTGTCGTTCTTCAGATGCTTGGCGACGGCCTTTTCGTCCCAGTCGGCGATGGGCGCGTACCAGATCCTCGCGCGCTCGGCCATTTCCTTCAGCGTGTGCACGCGGTCGCGCAGGGCCACGATCACGTCGGCGGGCGCCGGGCCGTTGGCGATGTCCACGCCGGCGCGTGCGAGGTGCCACTCGAACTCGGGCGCCAGCGCCTGCGGGTCGTCGGTCTTGAGGTAGTGCTGGTTGAGCCAGGCGAGCTTTTCCGTGTCGAAACGCGAAGCGGCCTTGTTGACGTCGCCGATGTCGAACAGGCGGATCATTTCCTCGCGCGAGAAGATCTCCTGGTCGCCGTGCGACCAGCCCAGCCGCACCAGGTAGTTGAGGAGCGCGTGCGGCAGGTAGCCGGCGTCGCGGTACTCCATCACGCTGACCGAATTGGTGCGCTTGGAGAGCTTCTTGCCCTCCTTGTCGAGAATCATCGGCAGGTGCGCGAACTCCGGCACCGGTGCGCCGAGCGCGCGGTAGATGTTGATCTGGCGCGGAGTGTTGTTGACGTGGTCGTCGCCGCGAATGACTTCGGTGATGCCCATGTCGATGTCGTCCACGACCACGGCGAAGTTGTAGGTCGGCCAACCGTCGGAACGGAAGATCACCAGATCGTCGAGCTCGGCGTTGGCCCATTCCACGCGGCCCTTGACCTTGTCCTCGAACGCCACCGAGCCCTCGGTCGGGTTGCGGAAGCGGATGACGCGGTTGGGGTCGTCGCGACAGGGCTCGTTGCGGTCGCGGTAATAGCCGTTGTAGCGCGGCTTCTCGCCCTTGGCCATGGCCGCCTCGCGCATGGTTTCGATCTCTTCCTTGCTCTCGTAGGCGTAGTACGCCTTGCCCTCGGCGAGCAGGCGCTCGGCCACTTCCTTGTAGCGGGCCAGGCGGTGGGTCTGGTAGATCGCGGGCTGGTCGGCGGAAAGGTCGAGCCAGTCCATCGCGTCCAGAATCGCCTGCACCGCCTCGTCAGTGGAGCGCTCGCGGTCGGTATCCTCGATGCGCAGCAGGAATTCCCCGCCCCGGCGGCGCGCTTCCAGCCAGCAATAGAGCGCGGTACGGGCGCCGCCGATGTGCAGGAAGCCGGTGGGGCTGGGGGCGAAGCGGGTGCGGACGGTCATGGCGATTCTGCGGCTGCTGAGGGCAAACGCAGCATTTTAGCCGATTGCCGCGCTTCGGCTGTGGCGGCGAGCGAAGGACCGTTACGGCTTGTGCTGGCAACCCCAGCCGTGGCAGACGATCGTGTTGGGATCGTGCGCCACGCCCCCGAGCGTGGCGGCAGGAAAGTCCTTGCCCGGCGGCACGATCTGCGGGCCGGCATCGTCCATGACGATGGAAGGCGTCTCCGATGGAGCACGCCGCAGCACGTATTTGACGATGAACAGCGGGTGGTGCGCACCGGCCCCGGCCGGTGGCGCCTGGACGGCCTCCCCCGAGCCGGCGGCTTGCTGCACATCGATGGCGACGTTGGCCGCCGCGGAGACCGGCATCGCCAGGCCCAGGACAGCCACGAACGGCAGCAGCTTCATGCGACACCTCCTGCGGGTGCGCTCACTTCACGTGGATGGTAATCCTTTTGGACACTACCGGCGGATCGAACGGCACATGGTTGGCATCGCCCAGCTCCAGCTGCAGCGTGTGCGTGCCGGGAGTGAGCTTGAGGGTGGTCTGGGTCTGGCCACCGCCGAAGTGCATGTGGTGCTCGTCGTTGGGAATCGGCTGGCCGGCAGGCGGCAGGTCCGTGACGTCGACCAGCAGATGGTGGTGGCCGGTGTGTTCCTTGGCTACACCCGCCGGCGCCACGCCCATGCCCTTGAGGCCGAAGCGCACCGTGACCTCGCGCCCGACGGTGGCGCCATCCGCGGGCGAGATGATGTAGGCCTCGGCGCTGGCCGGTGCCTTGGTGGTCGGGAGCGCGGGCGTCCGTGCGAAGCAGGCGGCGCTGGCAATGGCGAGCGCGGCGGCGAGCAGCATCCGTTTCATGAGGGGGGTCTCCTCGATCGTGGCTGACCAGTATGCCGTCGCCATGCGTCCGCGTCATGCATGCCCTGGTCATTTCCTGCGCACCGTGTCGTGCCGTGCTTGTCCATCAAGCAGATAGGCCACCTATCCACAGGCTTACCCCAGCCGGCTCCACAACCGTTGTGGACAACCCGCGAAGGCGATGTCGGCACTGCGTAAAGAATGACCAGCGCGTGCCAAGTCACTGATCGCAAAGCCACCCCTGCGGCTTGTCCACAGGGTTTTCCGGGCCGCATCCACACCGGTTGTGGAAAACCCGCTTCGCACAAACGACGATGCCGCCTTGCGGCGGCATCGTTGCGTCCCCGGTGCCGGTCAGGCCGCGCGAGGCGCCTTCATCAACAGGCCGAACAACTCGGCCAGCTTGTCGCGCATCTCGCGGCGGTCGACGATGAGGTCGATCGCGCCGTGTTCGAGCAGGAACTCCGAGCGCTGGAAACCTTCCGGCAACGTCTCGCGCACCGTCTGCTCGATCACGCGCGGACCGGCGAAGCCGATCAAGGCCTTCGGCTCGCCGATGTTGATGTCGCCGAGCATCGCCAGGCTGGCCGAAACGCCACCGGTCGTCGGGTTGGTCATCACGCTGATGTACGGCACGCCGGCATCGCGCATGCGCGCCAGCGCGGCGGACGTCTTGGCCATCTGCATCAGCGAGAACAGCGCCTCCTGCATGCGCGCGCCGCCGGTCGCCGAGAAGCAGACCAGCGCACTGCGCTCGGCCAGGGCGCGCTCGGCCGCGCGGGTGAACTTCTCGCCCACCACCGAGCCCATCGAGCCACCCATGTAGGAGAACTCGAACGCGGCGGCGACCAGCGGGCGACCCTTGAGCCGGCCGCTCATGGTCAGCAGAGCGTCCTTCTCGCCGGTGGATTTCTGCGAGGCCACGATGCGGTCGCGATACTTCTTGGAGTCGCGGAACTTGAGCGGATCGGTCGGCTCCAGGCTGGCCCACAGCTCCGTCGTCGAGCCCTCGTCCAACAGCGCGAGCAGCCGCTCGCGCGCGCCGATCGGGTGGTGATGACCGCACTTGGGGCAGACCATCAGGTTGCGCTCCAGCTCCGGCCGGTAGAGCACAGTGCCACAGCCGCCGCACTTGTCCCATACACCCTCGGGAACCTTGCCCTTGTTGGCCGGAGCGCTGTGCGTGCGCGCACGCGGAGTCATGATTTTCTGGAGCCAGTTCATGGAGACCTCGTTGGAACTGCGCGCCGCTTGCGGCGGCGCCATCTGTACATCCTCGCGAGCCCCGGCCTCCCGCCCCGCCCTACCCGGAGGGAGAAGGCGCCGGCCACGGCGTATCCAGGGCCGCGCGGATCGGTTTGAGAAACTCGCCTGCCCGCGTCGCGATGTCGTCCGCTTCCGTGGCGCCGGCCAGCCGCTCGACCAGCGCGCTGCCGATGACCACCGCGTCGGCGAATCCGGCGATCGCTTTCGCGCTTGCCGCATCGCGCACGCCGAAGCCGACTGCCACCGGCGCCTTCGCCCCGGCGCGTACCGCGGCCACCCGCGCGGCGATGTCCGCCGTGCTCAGCCGTGCCGCGCCGGTGATGCCGGCGAACGACACATAATACAGGAAGCCCCGGGCTGCCTCGCACAGCCGCACCATACGCGCAGGTGCGGTCGTGGGCGCGGCGAGCAGGATCTGCTGCAGGCCTGCGGCACGCAGCGGCTCGAGCACGGCGGATTCCTCCAGCGGGCAGTCCACCAGCAGCACGCCGTCGACGCCCGCCGCCACCGCCTCCTGCGCGAAGCGCGCGTAGCCGTGCATCTCGATCGGATTGAGATAGCCCATCAACACCACCGGGGTGTCCACGTCACGCCGGCGGAACTCGCCGACCCAGCGCAGCACGTCGCCCAGCCCCACGCCCCGGGCGATGGCGCGTTCGCTGGCGTGCTGGATGACCGGGCCGTCCGCCATCGGATCGGAGAACGGCACGCCGAGTTCGATCAGGTCGGCGCCGGAGGCGACCAGCGCATGCATCAGGGCAACGGCATGGTCGGGCGAAGGATCGCCGGCGGTGACGAATGGGATCAGTCCGGTGCGTCCAGCGGCTTTCAGTGCGGCGAAGCGACGGTCGATGCGGCTCATACCTGCACTCCTTCGCGCGCGGCGATGGTGTGCACGTCCTTGTCGCCGCGGCCGGACAGGTTGCACAGCACCAGCGCATCTTTCGGGTATTCGCGCGCAAGCTTCATCGCCTGCGCCACGGCATGGCTCGATTCGAGCGCGGCGAGGATGCCTTCGGTGCGCGCGAGCAGGTGGAACGCCTGCAGCGCTTCGTCATCGGTCACGCCGACGTACTCGGCCCGGCCCGCGTCCTTCAGGAAGGCGTGCTCCGGACCGACGCCCGGATAGTCCAGGCCGGCCGAGACCGAATGCGTCTCGGTGATCTGGCCGTCGTCGTCGCAAAGCACATAGGTGCGATTGCCGTGCAGCACGCCCGGGCGCCCCGCCGCCAGCGACGCGGCATGGCGGCCGGTGGCGATGCCCTCGCCCGCCGCCTCGGCGCCGACGATGCGCACGTCCGCGTCGTTGAGGAAGGCGTGGAACAGGCCGATCGCGTTCGAGCCGCCCCCGACGCACGCGGTGATCGCGTCGGGCAACCTGCCGTAGTCCTCGAGCATCTGCCCGCGTGCCTCCCGGCCGACGATCGCGTTGAAGTCGCGCACCATCTGCGGATACGGATGCGGGCCGGCCACCGTGCCGATGATGTAGAAGGTGTCGGCGACGTTAGTGACCCAGTCGCGCATGGCCTCGTTGAGGGCGTCCTTGAGCGTCTTGGAGCCGGAAGTCACCGGCACCACCTCCGCGCCCAGCAGCTTCATGCGATAGACATTGATCTTCTGTCGTTCGATGTCCACCGCGCCCATGTAGACCACGCACTGCATGCCGAAGCGCGCGGCCACCGTGGCGCTGGCCACGCCGTGCTGGCCGGCGCCCGTCTCGGCGATCACGCGCTGCTTGCCCATGCGCCGCGCGACCAGCGCCTGGCCGATGGTGTTGTTGATCTTGTGCGCGCCGGTGTGGTTGAGATCCTCGCGCTTGAGCAGGATCCGTGCGCCGCCGACATGCCGCGAGAGCCGTTCGGCGTGGTAGATCGGGCTGGGTCGGCCGACGTAGTGCTTGAGATCGCGGTCCAGTTCGGCCAGGAACGCGGGATCCTGGCGCAGGCGCTGGTAGGCCTCGGTCAGCTCGGCCAGCGGCGCCATCAGCGTCTCGGCGACATAGCTGCCGCCATAGGCGCCAAAACGGCCGTGCTCGTCCGGCCAGCGGTGGAAATCCTGGGTAGCGGGCATGGGAAACTCCGATCGGGGCAGGTGGCAGGTCTTCGCAGAAGACTCACACCTTAGTGCCGCCCGGTCTTGCGAAAAAGCGAAAAATTCGTAGCGTCATGTGAGCTAAACTCACATCATGTCCGAACGTGACCTGCCCTCGCTGCATGCCTTGCGCGCCTTCGAGGCGACCGCGCGGCTGGGCAGCATGAGCCAGGCAGCGCAGGAATTGCATGTCACCCATGGTGCGGTGAGCCGGCAGATACGTTCGCTGGAAGAAGCGCTGGGCCAGCCGCTGTTCGCCCGCCAGGGCCGGGGCATTCAGGTCACCGCCGCCGGACGGACCCTGCAGGAAAGCTGTCAGGCCGCATTCGGGCAGCTGCGCGAGAGTTGGGCGCGGCTTCGGCGCGAGCAGGCGGGCTCGCCCCTGGTGCTGGGCTGCTCGGGCAGCGTGCTGGCACGTTGGGTGATCCCGCGACTGGAGCGCCTGCGGCACGAACTGCCGGCGCTGACATTGCACCTGGCCGCGCAGGAGGAACCCTCGTCCCTCGCCAGCGTGGACGTCGCCCTGCTGCTGGAAGCGCCACCCTGGCCCGCGTCGTGGCGGGTGTACGACCTGGCGCCCGAACGCATCGGTCCCGTGCTCAGCCCGCGCCATCCGGACGTCGAGCGCCTGCGCACCCTGCCCGCCTCCGCCTTGAGCGAGGAACCTCTGCTGTACACCGCCTCGCGCCCGCAGGCGTGGCCGGACTGGGCACGCGCGATGGGGCTGGCGCCCGAATCCATGCAGCAGACCCAGGCATTGCCCCATCTCTATTTCCTGCTGGAAGCCGCCGCCGCCGGACTGGGCGTGGCGATCGCGCCGCAGCCACTGGTAGCCGACGACCTGGCGAGCGGCCGGTTGCTGGCGCCGTGGGGTTTTCGCGAGACGGGCGGCCGCTGGATCCTTGCGACCACGCACACCGGCGATGCCCGCCTGGACGCGTTGGCCGCGTGGGCGCGCGACGAACTGGCCGAACACTGAGAGAGGCCGCCCCACGCCGACAGAAATCCTGCGCGAGCAACCGTGCGCGCGCCAATGACCCGTGCCTCCGGCGGAAATCAGACGTCCCGGCGATTCGCGTCCGCGGCGCGTGCCGCCCCAATGAAGGCGGCCAGCCGTGCCGGGTCCTTGATGCCGGGTGCCGATTCGATGCCGCTGGACACATCCACGCCCCACGGTCGCGCGACGCGGATGGCCTCGGCGACGTTCCCGGGGTGCAAGCCACCGGCAAGGATCAAGGGCTGCCGCAGGTCGCGCGGCATCAGCGACCAGTCGAACGCCTTGCCGCTGCCGCCTGCCTCGCCCAGGCCGTGCCCGTCCAGCACCAGCCCCGCGGCACCCGGGTACGCCCGCAGGCGCGGCAGCGCGTCGCCGCCCTCGCCCATCGCGATGGCCTTCAGGTAGGGCCGGCCGAACTGCGCACACCAGTCGTCGCGCTCGACGCCGTGAAACTGCAGCAGCGCCGGCTGCACCGCGGCGATCACTTCGTCCACGAAGGCCGCATCCTGGTCCATGAACAACGCCACGCTGGTAACCATCGGCGGCAACGCGCGGACGATCGCACGAGCCTGGCCGATGTCCACGCGCCTGCGGCTGCGCGCGGTGAAGATGAGCCCGAGCGCATCGGCGCCCAGCTCGGCCGCCAGCACGGCGTCCTCGACCCGGGTCATGCCGCAGCATTTGATGCGGATCATGCGCTCACCTCTGCCGGCAGGCCCCAGTGCGCCTCGTAGCGCGGGCCGAGGAAAGTGAGTCCCGTGGCAGGCGCAGTCGGCCCTGCCACGTCGCGATCGCGTCCGGCCAGCAGTTCCGCCGGCCACGCGGCCGGCTGCCGCCCTCGCCCCACCATCAGCAACGAGCCGACGATGTTGCGCACCATGTGGTGCAGAAACGCGTTGGCCTCGATCTGGACGATCACCTGTTCGCCCTCGCGCCGCACCTCCAGGCCCAGCACGCAGCGCCGCGCGTGCGCGGCCTGGCAGGACACGGCGCGGAACGCCGAGAAGTCGTGTTCGCCCAGCAGCGCCTGCCCGGCTTCGTGCATCGCCGGGGCGTCCAGCGGCAGCCGCTCCCAGGTGACGTAGCGGGCGTCCAGCGCGGCGCGCACCGGGCGGTTGAGGATGGTGTAGCGGTAGCGCCGGCTGCGCGCAGAAAAGCGGGCGTGGAAGGCCCCGGGCACCGGTTGCGCCCACAACACCGCCACGCTGGTGGGCAGGTTGGAACACGCCCCCAGCACCCAGCCGCGCATGTCGCGCTCGACCTCGGTATCGAAATGCACCACCTGGCAACGCCCGTGCACGCCGGCGTCGGTACGCCCGGCGCAGGTCACCGCAACCGGCTGCGCGGCCACCCGCGTGAGCGCCTGCTCGAGCGCGCCCTGCACGGTGGGGCCATGCGCCAGTCGCTGCCAGCCGAGAAAATCGGTGCCGTCGTATTCGACGCCAAGGGCGATACGCATGCGTGATGTCCTGCGGAACAGCCGGGAAGCGTAGGGTGGGCTTCAGCCCACCGCAACCCGATCGCGCTCGGAGGGCCCTGACCGGAGTCCGGCCGGGGCGGTCCGGACACGCGAAGGGCCGGCATCGCCGGCCCTTCGTACAAGCGATGGAAGAAGCGTCAGGACATCGAATCGAGCAGGCGCTGCGCGGAATCCTTCTGCATCTGGGTGCCCTCGTTCATCACTTCCTCGAGCATGGCGCGGGCGCCATCGGCATCGCCCATGTCCATGTAGGCGCGTGCGAGGTCCAGCTTGGTGTCGATCGGATCGTCGCTGAACTGGCCCATTTCATGCGGCTCGGCGGCAGCGGCCGCGGCTGCAGTCGCCGTGGTGTCGTTCACCGGCTCCTCGAAATTCCAGGTCGAAGGCGCCTCGTCTTCAGTGGCTGCCGGTTCGACGTTGCGCATGACCGTAAGATCCTCTTCCTCTTCGGCATCGTGACTGCCGGTCGCGGGATGCTCTGCCGAAGCCTGCCGCGGCGGGGTGAGGTCGAAGTCGAAGTGGTACTCGCTGACCTTCGGCCGATCTGCCGGGGTCGAGTCACCATGGCCATCGTCAACGTCGGCTTCCTCGGCGTAGCTGTCAAGGTCGAACGGCTCCATTGCCTCGACGGCATGCTGACGCTCGTCCTCGCGCGAGTCGAACGCGTCCTGTGCACCCTGGCCGGCAAACAGCGGGTGGCCCGGCACCAGGTCCTCGCCCATGGCGACCACGTCAAGCCACTCGTCCTGTTGCGGATCGACAATGTGGGCGTGCATCGCCTCGGCTGCGGCCTCGAAATGCTCCACGTCCCGACGGGAGTAGTACAGGCTCACCAGTTCCAGGTGCAGGCCGATGTCGTCCGGGTGCTCGGCGAGCTGATCGAGCAGCTCGTCCTGGTCCGGATCCGCGCTGGCCGGCGCGGACGAATCGGTTACCGCGCCAAAACGGTCTGCCAGCGACGGCGCCGTCGGCACGGTGCGGGGAGTGGCCGGTTTGCGGCGACGACCCAGCAGGGCAAGCAGGATCAGCAGCAGGGCGGCACCGCCGGCCGCCGCCCAGGCCCACGGCTGCATGAACCAGGGTTCCTCGGTCGCCGGCGCGGCCGGCTTGCCGGCCACCGGCTTGACCGGCTTGCTGGCCGGCTTGGTCAGCGGCTTGGTGGCCGGCGTTGCTGCCACGCTGCGCGCGGACGGCACCGGAGCGGTCGCGGCGACGGAACCTGCGCCGGCGGGGCTGGCCGACGCGGCACTCGCTGCGCCAGAGGGGCCGGCCGACGCAATGCCCGCCGTGGCGGCAGTGGCGGGTTGGGTGGCGGGCTCGGCAGCCGGCGCAGCGGCGGGTTGTTCGGCGACAGCCGGCAGCCCTGCCTTCTTGCGGGCCTCGGCCAGCTTCTGCTGCAGCTCGGCGATCTCGTTGTCCTTGAGCGCGAGCAGGCGGGTGTTCTTGTCGTTGATGTCCTGCAGATCCTTCAGGCGCGACTTGAGTTCCGAGCTCTGCTGCTGCAGGGTGGTCAGGGTTTCCTGGGTGCGCATCAGATCCTGGCGCAGGGCCGCGTCGCCCCTGCCACCCTGGGCGCCAGTCCCCTTGCCGCTTTCCCTCGCCGGCACCAGCGCCAGTCGATCGGCCGAGCTGCCGGCGGGCGCGCCGGAAGCTTCCGTGCGCGTAGCCGCATCGGCCACGGTCGTGGTCGAGCCGGTCGCCTGGGCGCGCCAGTCGCCATTCTGGCGACGGACCTCCGCCAGAGCGGCCGCCACGTTCATGGCTTGCGCCTCCTGGCTGGTGGGAACACGCAGCACCGACCCGCTCTTCAGCGCGTTGATGTTGTCCTGGTAGAACGCATCCGGATTGGCCTGCTTGAGCGCAAGCATCATCTGGCTGGCGTCGACGCCGGCCGGCGCGACCTGGCGGGCTATGCCCGACAGCGTCTGGCCGCGCTCGACCTGGAACTGTCCGCCGGCCGCCACGCGAGCGGCACCCGGCTGGGCGGCGGTGGAACCGGTGTTGGCCTGGCGCGAGGTGGTTCGGGGAGCATTGCTGCGGGGCGCATGCACGCCGGGCGCCATCGGCGCGGTGCCAGGCGGATCGAGCAGGACCGGGAACTCGCGCAGGCTGCGACCCGACGCATTGTCCACTTCCACCAGTAGATCGAGGTAGGGATCGTTGACCGCGACCGCACTGGTGATACGGATCACCTTGTGGCCGCCGACATCCACGATGCTGAACTGCAGCGGCAGGTCAGGCCGGCTGCCGGCAAGGCCGGCGCGGGCGAAATCCTCCGACGAGGCCAGGCGCGCGGTGAGGTTGCGCAGTTCGGCCGGGCTGTCCGGCGTCAGCGGAATCTCCGCAAGCAGCGGCTGGCCGAGGGCCGACTTGACCTGGATCTGGCCCAGCTCAAGTGCCGCCGCCTGGGTGCTACCCAGCGCCAACGCCAGCAGCATCGACAGTTTCAACGAACGATTCATCGCTTCGATTCCCCCAAACGCCCGAGACGCTTCATGCCATCGCCGCGGGCTGCGGCGACACGGAACGCGCGTCACTTTAGTTATATGCAGGCCAATCAACAATAGCTGCGGCGACCGCTTAGCGCATATTGCTGCGGCGTGTTCTCGTTCCGGCAACCGGTCAGCGACCTGCATTGCCCCCCTGCCGGGGGCCGCCCATGGCCTCCAGCTGCAGCCGCAGCCGGGCGATTTCCCGGTCCTGCTCCTCCAGGCGGTCATTGGCCTGGCGGCTGTGCGACTCCTGCTCGGTGAGCTGGCGCTGCAACTGCGCCACCTCCGCGCCGCGTGCACGCAACTGCTGCTGCAACTGCGCCTTGGCGGGCACCCGCCGTCCCGCCACCGCGGCCTGTTCCGGTCCGCCATCGGCCAGAGCGGGCAGCGTGGCGAGGGTCAGCAACGGCAGCAGGAGCCAGGTTTTTCGCATCAGAGATAGTCCTCGATCAGCCGCTCGGCGATCTGTACCGCATTGAGCGCGGCGCCCTTGCGGATGTTGTCGGCCACGATCCACAGGTCCAGGCCGCGCTCGTGCGAGATGTCCTCGCGGATGCGGCCCACGAACACCGGATCCTTGCCGGCCGCATCGCCTACCGGAGTCGGATAGCCGCCCGGCTTGCGTTCGTCCATCACCACCACACCCTCGGCCTGCTCCAGCAGCGCCCGGGCCTCATCGGCGCCGATCTTGTCGCGGGTTTCCACGTGCACCGCCTCGGCGTGACCGTAGAACACCGGCACCCGTACGGCGGTGGGGTTCACCGCGATGGAGTCGTCCTCCAGGATCTTGCGCGTCTCCCACACCATCTTCATTTCTTCTTTGGTGTAGCCGTTGGGCTGGAACTCGTCGATGTGCGGGATCACATTGAAAGCGATCTGCTTGGGGAATTTCTTGCCCGGTTCCACATCCTGGAAACTCAGAAGGGCCGCCGTCTCGCGGCCGAGCTCCTCCATTCCGCTGCGCCCGGCACCCGAAACCGACTGGTAGGTCGCCACGTTGATGCGCTCGATGCCCACCGCCCGATGGATCGGGGCCAGCGCCACCAGCATCTGCATGGTCGAGCAATTGGGGTTGGCGATGATGCCGCGGGTGGTGTAGTCGGCAATGGCGTGCGGGTTTACCTCGGCGACCACCAGCGGGATGTCCTCCTGGTAGCGGAACTCGGAAGTGTTGTCGATCACCACCGCGCCGGCCGCCGCCGCGCGCGGGGCATGCACGCGGCTGACCGAACCGCCGGCGGAGAAAAACGCGATGTCCACACCTTCGAAGTCGTAGTCGGCCAGGTTCCGGACCGTGACCTGCCTGCCGCCGAAGGAGATCTTCTCGCCGGCCGAACGCTCGCTGGCCAGCGGCACCAGCTCGCCGACGGGGAAATCGCGCTCGGCCAGGATCGCCAGCAGGGTCTCGCCGACCGCGCCGGTGGCGCCAACCATGGCCACCTTGTAGCTGCTCTTCTTGCTCATGGGATGTCTTGCTGCCTGTGTGAGGGTGATCAGGGTGCCGGCCGCGCGGCCAGTACGCCGGGGTTGACGAGAGAGGGTGGATGCCCGGCATGCGGGCCATGCCCGAACACGGCGAGCACGTTGTCGACCGCCAGCGCGGTCATCGCGCGGCGAGTGTCCCAGGTGGCGCTGGCAATGTGCGGACTGAGGATGACGTTGTCGAGCGCGAGCAGCGCCGGATGGACGGCAGGCTCCCCTTCGAACACGTCCAGCGCGGCGGCACCCAGGCGTCCGTCGGCCAGGGCGGCAGCCAGTGCCGCGTCATCGACAATCCCGCCGCGGGCGATGTTGACCAGTACGGCGGAGGGTTTCATCGCAGCCAGTTCGACCGCACCGATCGCATGACGGCTCGCGGCGGTCAACGGCACCGCCAGTATCAGGAAGTCCGAATCGGCCAGCAGCGTGGGCTTGTCGACGTGACGCGCGGCGCACGCGGCCTCGATGGCGGCCGGCTGCCTCGAGCGGTTGTGATAGATGACCTGCATCCCGAAACCCGCGGCGCGCTGCGCGATCGCCTGCCCTATGCGGCCGAGGCCCAGGATGCCCAGCGTACGGCCCCGGATGTCCAGCCCCAGCCAGTCCCTGAACCCGTTGGCGCGCCAGTGCCCTGCCCGCAGCCAGCGCTCGGCGGCGCCCATGTGCCGCGCTGCGCCCAGCATCAGTGCCCAGGTGTAATCGGCCACGCTTTCGCTGAGCACGTCCGGCGTATTGGAGGCTGCGATGCCGGCGGCGGTAAGCGCCGGGATGTCCAGGTTGTCGTAACCCACGGCGAGGTTGGCGACGATGCGCAGGCGCGGTGCGTTCGCCACTTCCGCCGGCCCGATGCGCTGGTTCAACCCCACGATGGCCGCGTCGAGCGAGGCCAGCCGGGAAGCCAGCTCGGCCGGGGCGAAGACGGTTTCCTCCGCCTCCGCCACCACCTCGAAGTAAGGTTCCAGCCGGGCGACGATGTCGGGAAAGGTGGGACGCGAGATCCACACCCGCGGTTTGGCGGTCATGCGAGTTCCACAGGCGAATGCTCAGGCGATGCGCGGGCCGACCGGGCCCACGTCGCCGCACTGGGCGCGATGGCGCAGTGCATGGTCCATCAGCACCAGCGCCAGCATGGCTTCGACGATGGGCGTGGCGCGGATGCCCACGCAGGGGTCGTGCCGCCCCTTGGTAACCACCTGTACCGGCTCGCCGGCAAGGTTCAGGCTCTGGCCCGGCACCAGGATGCTGGAGGTGGGCTTGAACGCCACCGAGACCGTCACCGGCTGGCCGGTACTGATGCCGCCAAGGATGCCACCGGCGTTGTTGGACGCAAAGCCGTCCAGACCCATTTCATCGCGGTGCCGCGTGCCGCGCTGGGAAACCGCCGCGAAGCCCGCGCCGATCTCCACGCCCTTGACCGCGTTGATCGACATCATGGCGGCCGCCAGGTCACCGTCCAGCTTGCCGTAGACCGGCTCACCCCAGCCCGGCGGCACGCCCTCGGCCACGGCGTTGACGCGCGCCCCGACCGAGTCGCCGGACTTGCGCAGCGTGTCCATGGCCTTCTCCAGTTCCGGCACCTGCGCCGCATCCGGCCAGAAGAACGGGTTGGCCTCCACCGCATCCCAGTCGAATTCCCGCGGCAGAACATCGCCCAGTTGGGCCAGGTGACCGCGCACGCGTACGCCATACCGCTCGGCCAGCCATTTCCTGGCGATCACCGCGGCGGCCACGCGCATGGTGGTCTCGCGCGCCGAGGCTCGACCACCACCGCGCGGGTCGCGGATGCCGTACTTCTGCCAGTAGGTGTAGTCGGCGTGGCCAGGGCGGAAGGTCTGCGCGATGTCGCCGTAGTCCTTGCTGCGCTGGTCGGTGTTGCGGATCAGCAGCGCGATCGGGGTGCCGGTGGTGCGACCTTCGTAGACGCCCGAGAGGATCTCCACCTCGTCCGCCTCGTGGCGTTGCGAGGTATGCCGGCTGCGGCCGGTGGCGCGACGCTCGAGGTCGTGGCGAAAGTCCTCCGGCGCGATCGCCAGTCCCGGCGGGCAGCCGTCGATGACGCAGCCGATCGCCGGCCCGTGGCTTTCGCCGAAGGTGGTGACGGTGAAGAGCTTGCCGAAGGAATTGCTGGACATGCCGCGCGCCCGCTACGAGGAAACCGAAGCATAGCCGCTCGCCCGACCTCCCTGTGGGAGCGCACCCGTGCGCGACCGCCATGCCGGATCTTGCGGTGTTGGCGAAGCTCGCGGTCGCGCACAAGTGCGCTCCTACAGGGGCTTGGCCGACTGCCACTCGCGGGAGAGCATGGCGAACACCACGTCGTCCACCCACTCGCCATGCAACCACAGGCTTTCGCGGAAATGCGCTTCCTGACGCATGCCCAGCGCCTGCAAGAGGGCCATGCAGGCGGCGTTGCGGGGATCGACCGAGGCGTGGATGCGACGCCAGCCCAGTACGTCGAAGCCCTGGTGAAAAAGGGCCCTCAGCACCTCGCGCGCATAGCCCCGACCCTGCTGTGTGGATGCCAGGCTGATGCCGAATTCCACCGAGTCGCCCGGCGTGGCAGGCAGGCACACGCCCAGGTCGCCGATCAGCGCGTGGCCATCACGCAGGCGGATGGCGCGCTGGAACCAGAGGCCCGGCGCCGGCTCGGCCTGCGTGTCGATGAAGGCCCGCGCCTCCGCGACGCTCGTCGGCCGCCAGCCCTGGAAGCGCGCCACCGCGGGATCGGCCCGGCAGGCGTACAGGGCTTCGGCATCGTCCGGATGCAGGCGATCGAGCCGCAGGCGGTCGGTGCTCAGTTCCATGTGGCCACCTCCTGCGATGGCTCAGCGGCGCGCATCGGCCGCGGCGCGGATCGTCGCGGCGTGCTCGACCAGGTCGCGGCGCTCGAGCGCGAACACACCCATGGGTCCGACCTTGAACTCGATCCAGACGAAGGGTACTTCGGGCAGCAGCGCCGCCAGCGCGTGCTCGCTCTCGCCCACCTCGACGATCAGCAGGCCGTCGTCACTCAGGTGGTCGGCTGCCTGGTCCAGGATGCGCAGGCAGATGTCCAGGCCATCCTCGCCCGAGGTCAGGCCCAGCTTGGGCTCGTGGCTGTACTCGCCGGGCAGCGCCGCGTACTCGTCCTCGGTCACGTAGGGAGGGTTCGAGACGATCAGGTCGTAACGACGGCCTTTCACGCCATCGAACAGGTCGGACTTGACCGCTTCCACGCGCCCTTCGACGTGCTGGAACGCGATGTTCTCGCGCGCCAGCGAGAGCGCCTCGTCGCTGACGTCGACGATGTCGACCTGCCAGTCGGGGTTGTACTCGGCCATGGCGATGCCGATGCAGCCCGAGCCCGTGCACAGGTCCAGCGCACGCTCGACGTGGCGGCCGTCCAGCCACGGGGCGAAGCCCGACTCGATCAGCTCGGCGATGGGCGAGCGCGGGACCAGCGCGCGGCGGTCGCTCTTGAACTTGAGCCCGGCGAACCAGGTCTCGCCGACCAGGTAGGCCACCGGCAGCCGCTCGGTGACGCGCCGCTCGATCAGCTCCAGCACGCGCTTGCGCTCCTCGGCGGTGAGTTTGCCGGCGCCATAGGCCGGCGGGATGTCCGGCGGCAGGTGCAGGCTGGCCAGCACCAGGTGAGTCGCCTCGTCGATCGGGTTGTCGTGGCTGTGCCCGAAGGTCAGCCCGGCGGCGGAGAAGCGGCTGGCGCCGTAGCGGATGAAGTCGATGATGCTGGACAGTTCGGCGGTCACGGGCCTTTCCTGGCGGGCGCGGCTTGGAGGATCGGCGATTATCCCTCAGCCCCGCGCTCAGGGCGACCGGCTTGGCGCTTATACTGGCCGGATGACTTTCGCCGTCCTCGTCCAGTACCTCCTCCCCCATCGCGCCCTGTCCCGGGTGGTCTACTGGGCCACGCGCTGGACCTGGCGGCCATGGAAGAACTTCCTGATCGGCCAGATCGTGCACCGCTACAAGGTCGACATGGCCGAGGCGGCGCAGCCGGACCCGTTCGCCTACCAGCATTTCAATGCGTTCTTCACCCGCAAGCTGAAGCCCAACGCGCGACACGAGGACGGCGATCCGACCGCCCTGATCTCGCCGGCGGACGGCCGCATCAGCCAGGCCGGGCGCATCGTCGACGGGCGGATCTTCCAGGCCAAGGGGCAGGACTACACCGCGGCCGAACTGCTCGGCGACGAAGCCGCGGCCGCGCCCTACCGCAACGGCGACTTCGTCACGATCTACCTGTCCCCGCGCGACTACCACCGCGTGCACATGCCGCTGGGCGGTACGTTGCGGGAAACCGTGCACGTTCCCGGCCGCATCTTCAGCGTGGCTCCGTTCGCGGTGGAGGCGATCCCGCGGCTGTTCGCGCGCAACGAGCGGCTGGTCTGCCATTTCGACAGCCCCAACGGCCCGTTCGTGGCGGTGATGGTCGGCGCCGTGCTGGTGTCGTCCGTGGCCACCGTCTGGGACGGCCTGGTGATCCCGCCCTATGCCTCGGACATCCGCCGCAAATCGTTCGCCGGCCAGGGCATCACGCTGGCCCGGTTCGGCGAGATGGCGCGCTTCAACATGGGCTCGACGGTGATCCTGCTGCTGCCGCCCGGGATGATCGAGCTCGACGCGCTCCAGCCCCAGCAGACGGTCAAGCTGGGCCAGCGGCTAGGCCGCCGGCCGTTGCCGAAGGGCTGACGCAGAACGTCATTCTGTGACGTTTTAGGCGTCCCCCGCCACTGCGCTTGGCTATGCTCCCGCCGTCAAACGGCTCCCGGGGAGAACCCATGCGATCGATCGTCCCGCTCATCGCCTTCGTGCGCGGCCAGCAGCTGGAACGGCAGTTCCGCCGCATCGGCAAGATCCTGGACGCATTGCCGGCCTCGGCCCGCGCGAGGCTGAGCCTGCTCACCCTGCGCGAGATCGGCCAGGCGGCACGCAGCGAGTTCCCGCATCTCTACGGCACCCCGCCTCAGGACCGCTACCTGCCCTGGGGCCGCGGTACCGCCACCGGCTTTGCCCGGGCTTGTTCGGACAACCCCGAGGTCGCGCTGCGCGGCATGGCGCTGTGGCTGGCGGTGGCCTACCACGAGACCAAGGATTCGCCCCACGCGTTCGTGCGCTCGCGCCACCGGCAATTGCTTCGCGTGGTGCGCGAGCTGAAGGAGTTGCACGGCAGTGGCGCCCGCGAACGCGAGGACGTGGCGGAGAGCTGGATGCAGCCCAGCGCTGCGGCCTGAGCCGGCACTTCGTAGGAGCCCACTTGTGGGCGATGCTCTTGATGGCCCGCGCTTGAGCGCATCGCGCACAAGTGGGCTCCTGCGAGAAGCGGTTCAGCGACGGCAGGACGGCAGCCGCAACACCTGGCCCGCACGGATGCGGTGATGCTTGAGGTCGTTGAGATCCGACAGCTCTCGCACGTCCGAGCAGCCCAGCTTGTGCACGATGCCCAGCAATGTGTCGCCGCGGCGCACGATGTAACGCGAGTGCGGGCGCACCGTGCGTGTCGGCGCCGGTTTGACCACTTCCGGTACCACCGCGGAGTGCAGGTCGCTGGCCAGGATCGGCCACGGCCCGTCGACGCAGCGCGAGGCGTAGACCGACTCCAGCTCCCTGGGCACCTGCAGCTGGCTGCCGACGGGCTGCTCTTCCTGCGGGTTCAGTCGCGGATTGAGGTTGCGCAGCGTGCGGAACCAACCATCGTTCATGCCCTGTGCCGAGCCCATGCAGATGGTCAGCTCGGACAGCGACGCCGGCCGCTTGAGCGTGATGCGACCCGGCGCACCGTCGATCTTCGGGAAGTCCAGGTTGTAGCTGTCCGGGTGCAGGAAAAGCCACGCCGCGGCCAGTACCGCCGGCACGTACTCGCGGGTTTCCTGCGAAAGCTGGTTGTAGATCGACGGGTCGTAGAAGCTCACGTCGGTGTTGCCGCCGACCATCCGGCGCATCCGCCCCTCGCCGCCGTTGTACGCGGCCAGCGAGAGCTCCAGGTTGTTGTTGAACACCTTCAGCTGTTCGTCCATGTACGCGGCGTTCGCTCGCGCGGACTCGGACGGGTCGAAGCGGGTGTCGAAGCCGCTCTGGCTGTTCAGGCCGAAACGCAGGCCGGTCGCGTACATGAACTGCAGCGGCCCGGCAGCGCCCGAGCGGGACACCGCGTGCACCTTGCCGTGGGACTCCTTGGCCATGATGCCGAACAGCAATGCCTCGGGCAGGTCGGCCTTGTCGTACTGCGGCCACATCTGGTAGCGCATGTACTGGTAGTTGATCCAGGTGTCGACCAGGTTCGAGCGCCACTGGGTCAGCCACATTTCCAGCGCGGCCTTGACCGGGCCGTTCATGGCGATCAGTTCGGAGAGTTTGTGCCCGCGCAGCAGCGTTACCGCACGTTGCGCCTGCGGCAATGCGGCCGCGCCGCCCGGATTGCCGGCGACCGCCTCTTCGGGTGCCTCCTCGCCGACGGTTTCCAGGTCGTCACCGGCGAAAAAGCTGCCGTCCTTCAGGCGCAGCAGCCGGTCGAACACCGAGTAGAAGCGCTGCGAGTCGCAACCGGGCGTCGCGCCACAGCGCGCCGCGGCCTGCTTGAGGCTGTCCAGCGAGTCCTTGAGGCTCTGCTCGGAGGCCTGGTCATCGCCCTCGCGCGCCTGCTGCAGCGCAGTCTCATAGCCCTTGCTGGCCTGGTCGAGCTGCGCATACAGCGCGTTGACGTCGGCGGAGGCGCGACTGCCGCCGCCGCTGGCGCAGCCGGCAAGCAGGACGAGCCCGGCAGCCAGCGGCGCCAGGCGGAAACGGTGGGCAAGATTAGACAGCGGCATGACGAAAGCTTGACGGCGGGGATACATTCACCTTAGCGCATGCAGCGCCAATGCCAAAACCGCGGCGTCCGCCGGAATTCCCGAACTGCGACCTGGATCCGCCTGGCTACAATCGCCCATCCGACGCACGGAGCGCCTGCATGTCCGAGATCCTGATTGGTCGCAACGAGACCGCCGAGGTGGTACTGGAATCCCGTTACGGGAATCGCCACGGCATGGTCGCCGGCGCCACCGGCACCGGCAAATCGGTTTCGCTGATGGTACTGGCCGAGGGCTTCTCGCGGCTGGGCGTGCCCTGCGTGCTGGCCGACGTGAAGGGCGATCTGGCCGGGCTCGCCACCGCGGCAAGCGAGCCCGGCGACAGGCTCCAGGCACGCTTGTCGAAACTCCGGCTCACCGACTGGCAGCCGCAGGCCAACCCGGTCATCTTCTGGGACCTCTACGGCAGGCAGGGCCACCCGCTGCGCACCACCGTCAGCGAAATGGGCCCTACCCTGCTCGGTCGCGTGCTGGAACTCAACGACACCCAGCAGGGCGTGCTGGAGATCGTCTTCAAGCTGGCCGACGACCAGGGCTGGCTGCTGCTGGACCTGGCCGACCTGCGCGCGTTGCTCGCCTTTGCCGCGGAGAACGCCAGGGACATCTCCACCCGATACGGCCTGATCGGCAAGACCAGCATCGCGGCCATCCAGCGCGCGCTGCTGGCGCTGGAACAGGCCGGCGGCGGCAACTTCTTCGGCGAACCCGCGCTGGAACTGGCCGACCTGATGCGCCAGGACATGAGCGGGCGCGGCGTGATCAACGTGCTCGCCGCCGACCAGCTGATCCTCAAGCCCCGCCTCTACACCACGTTCCTGCTGTGGCTGCTGTCGGAGCTGTTCGAGCAGTTGCCGGAAGTGGGCGACCAGGACCTGCCCAAACTCGTGTTCTTCTTCGACGAAGCGCACCTGCTGTTCGACGACTGCCCGCCCGCGCTCCGCCAGCGCGTGGAACAGGTCGTGCGGCTGATCCGCTCCAAGGGTGTGGGCGTGTACTTCTGCTCGCAGAACCCCGACGACGTGCCGGAGGACATCCTCGGCCAGCTCGGCAACCGCATCCAGCACGCGCTGCGCGCCTTTACCCCGCGCGACCAGAAGGCCGTGCGCGCGGCCGCCGAGACCTTCGCGCCCAATCCGAAGCTCGACGTAGCCGACGCGATCGGGCAGCTCGGCGTGGGCGAGGCGCTCGCCTCGACCCTGCGCGAAGGCGGCGTGCCCAGTCCGGTCGAGCGGGTGCTGGTCACCACGCCACGCTGCCGCATCGGCACCCTCACCGAAGCCGAGCGCACTGCGGTACGCCAGCGCTCGCCGGTGGGCGGTAAGTACGACACGGCCGTCAACCGCGACTCGGCCGCGGAAATGCTCGCCCGTCGCGCCGACACGAAAGCGGCCGACGCCGACACCGTCGCCGACACGTCGTCACCGAAGCCGGAGGGGGGCGCCTGGAATGGCGCCGTGCACGATGCGCTGTTCGGCACCAGCCGCCGCCAGGGCATGATCGAGACCATGGGCAAGCAGGTGGCGCGCACGATGGGCAGCCAGATCGGGCGGCAGATCCTGCGCGGCGTGCTGGGTGGCATCTTCGGCGGGAGACGCTGATGCCGCACGTCGCCACCGTCGCGGTCGATACCCCGTTCGCCGAGAGGTTGCGGCAGGGCTTCGGCTACCCGCTGCGCGGCGCCGCGCTCGCCACCTGCGTGGCACTGGCGCTGGCCCACTACGTGGCGTTGCTGCCAGCCTTCATCGGCCTGCTCGGTGGTGCGCTGGTGTGGATGGCGACCTGGCGCTATGCGGCCGACTGCATGCAGCACACGGCGCACGGTTATGCCGACCCGCCGGATGTCGGCATCGACGGCAGCGACACGGCCGGCTGGGCGTTGACCGCGATCCACCTGTTCGCCGTCGCCTGCGGCGTGGTGGCGGGCGTGTTCTTCCCTTCGATGCTGTGGCCGGTGGTGGTGGTGTTCGCGCTGATCCTGCCTGCGGTGGACATGACCCTTGCTTTCGACGCCAACCTCGCGCTGGCGCTCAACCCGCTGCACCTGGCCCGGGTCGTGGCCGGTTTTGGCGGCGCCTACCTGGTGCCGGTGGTGATCAACCTGCTGCTGGGCGTGCTGGTGGTGGTGGCGTCGGTGACCACGGCGATGCTCCCGCGCATACTGGCCGTGCCGCTGTTCGCCTTTGCCAGCACCTACCTGGTGGTGCTGGCGTTCCATCTGATGGGCGGCATGCTGCACCAGCGCAGCGAACACTTCGGCATCGAGGCGCATGCCGAGGAACTGGCCGCCGAGGCCGGGCAGGACGAGGACAGCCGGCTCGCCGCTCATGCCCGCGAGCTGGCCGCGACCGACCCGCAAGGTGCATTGCGGCTGCTCGCCGGCCGGCTGCAGGACCGGGTCGCCCCGCCGGTGCTGCATGAGACCTATCGGAAACTGATGCGACAGCAGGGCATGCGCGAGGGACTGCTGGTCCACGGCCAGGTCTGGATCGCCGCACTGGTGGCCGGCGGCGACGCGCGCAAGGCGCTCGGGCTGGTCCAGGAATGCAGCGAGCTCGATCCTGCGTTCCTGCCCGACGACCCGGCCAATGCCGGCGCGCTCGCCGAAGTGGCCGCCCGGCATGGACTGAACCGCATGGCCGTGCAGTTGTGCCGCGGCTTCCTGAAGACCTGGCCGCGCGATGTCCGCGGGGCCGCGTGCGCCCTGCTTGGCGCCAGGCTGCTCGCCGGCCCGCTGGGCCAACCGGTGGAGGCGCTGGTGCTGCTCGGACGCCTGGGCGAACTGCCGGACAACCATCCGCTCCGACCTGAAGTGGAAACGCTCACCGCGCGATTGCGTCAGACGGCGGGTGCAGCATGAGTCGCTGGCGTCCACCCGCCCCCTCTTCCACCGCGATCGTCACCCGTGAAGGCTTCGAACGGCTCAAGGCCGAACTCGATCACCTGTGGCACACGTTGCGGCCCGAGGTGGTCAAGGCGCTGGCGGCCGCCGCGGCCGAGGGCGACCGCTCCGAGAACGCCGAATACACCTATCGCAAGAAACAGCTGGGCGAGATCGACCGGCGCGTGCGCTACCTCAGCAAGCGCATTCCCCTGCTCAAGGTCGCCGAGGGCGCGCCAGCCGATCGCGACACCGTGTTCTTCGGCGCCTGCGTCGCGCTGGAAAACGTCGACGGCGGTGACACCGTCCGCTACCGCATCGTCGGTCCGGACGAGACGGACGCCAAGCGTGGCTGGATCAGCATCGACTCGCCGCTCGCCCGCGCGCTCCTCAAGAAGAGACTGGACGACGAATTCGAGGCGGAGCTTCCCGCGGGCCGCACGCGGTTTGCCGTGATCGCCGTGGATTACGCATCCGGCTGAGAACTGAGCGCCGCCAGTTCCTGGCCCACGTAGACGACCAGAAACAGGCCCAGCAACACCAGGATCGCCGCCAGCAGCTTCTCGCCCACGGGCCCGGCGTAATCCTCCATGCGTTCGTGCGCGATGTCCCGGCGGTTGCGCAGGAAGCGCGCCGATGCGAGCAGGATGATCAGCGCGCCGAACACGATCAGCAGCAGGCCGACCCACTCGGTCAGGCGCAGGTGCATATGCAGCTGGTGCGCCGCGCGCGAGGCGTTCTGCGAGGCGTAGGTGATGAACAGGTCGAAGCGCTCGACCAGGAAACCGAACGCCATCACCGCAATCGCCGTGCGCACCCAGGCCAGGTAGGTGCGTTCGTTGGCGGCGTGGTCGTTGAAGCGTGGAATCACGCGGAGCGCTCCCCGTGCGGAAGCGCCACTGTGCCCGCAAAGGCGTCAAGGGGCCGTGGGTTGGCGCTTGCGCGTTCGCCTATGCCGGCAGTGGCTGCGGATACGCCCGCCCCGCGCGCAACGGCCGGTAACAGGCCGCCTCCCGATGGAACGCCTCGCTTGCGTTGCCCTCATGCCATCCGGGAATGCCCGACAACGGCAAGGGTCGCAACTCCTGCGGATCGCGCAACAGGCGTCCCTCCGCGATCGCTTGCCCCACCCGCTCGCAGGCCGGTCCCTGCCCGATCACCGCGATGGCCTTGCCGACCAGCAAGCGGTCCGGCGTCAGCGCATGCTCGAGCAGTGCATGGCCGAACACCACCAGTTCGAGCGAACCGTCCAGCCACGCGTCGCGCCGGCGCCAGAACAGGCCATGCCAGTCGTGCGCATCCCACAGGGCCAGCAGCGAGGGATCGCGCAGCGCGACGATCACGCCCGCCTCGTCGAAATGCGTCAGTGCGCATTGCGCGCGGGTGCGGCTTTTCGGGCCGACACGGCCGATCTCGGCCACCTGCTGCGCATTGAGCGCGCGCTTGAGCGGCGCGTGGCGCAGCCATACCAGTGCGTTCAACAGATCGTGCCAGTTGCGCTCGCGCGTCGCGATGGCACCGGTCTCGGCAATGCGCTGCTCGTAGTGGCGGCCATCAGCCAGCAGTCCCGGCGTCTGCGCCACGAAGCGCTCGCGTGCCGCGGCGGGCCAGCGCGCGTTCAAGGCGTCAAGCGCAGGCCAATCCGGCCCGATGAGCAGTTCCGCCGAATCGTCCCATCCCGCCAGCGGCGGCCGCCCGAACACGAGCGGGTCGACCGCCTCGCGCGCTGGCGCGACGTACCGCACCGACGGCTACACGACCTTGAGCAGCGGCTGCGCCAGCCGCGCGTGCAGATCGTGCTCGTCGGCCCCCTCGACCACCACCTGCACGAACTGGCCGGGCTTGAGCGCCTGCCCGTCGGCGATGTGGACGACGCCATCGATTTCCGGCGCATCGGCCGCCGAGCGCGCGACCGCGCCGTCGACGCCGGCCTCGTCGACCAGCACGGTCAGCGTGCGGCCGAGCTTGCGCTGCAGCTTGGCCGCGGAGATCTCCGCCTGCACCGCCATGAAGCGCTCGAGGCGGTCTTCCTTCAGTTCCTCGGAAACCGGGTCGGGCAACTCGTTCGCCCGGGCGCCTTCGACCGGCGAGTAGGCAAATGCCCCCACGCGATCGAGCTCGGCCTCGCGCAGGAAGTCAAGCAGTTCCTCGAACTCGGCGTCAGTCTCGCCGGGGAAGCCGACGATGAACGTGCTGCGCAGGGTGATGTCCGGCACCGCGGCGCGCCAGTTGCGGATGCGCTCGAGCGTCCTGTCGATGTTGCCGGGCCGCTTCATCAGCTTGAGGATGCGCGGGCTGGCGTGCTGGAACGGGATGTCCAGGTAGGGAAGGATCTTCCCCTTCGCCATCAGCGGCATCACCTCGTCCACGTGCGGGTACGGGTAGACGTAGTGCAGGCGCGTCCACACGCCGAGCTCGGACAGGCCCTGGCAGAGCTCGGTCATGCGCGTGCGGTACGCCTTGCCGCGCCACTCGCGCTCGGCGTACTTAAGGTCCACGCCGTAGGCGCTGGTGTCCTGCGAGATCACCAGCAGCTCCTTCACGCCGCCCTTGACCAGCCGCTCGGCTTCGACCAGCACCTGGTCGACCGGCCGCGACACCAGGTCGCCGCGCATCGAGGGGATGATGCAGAAGCTGCAACGGTGATTGCAGCCCTCGGAAATCTTCAGGTACGCGTAGTGCCTGGGCGTCAGCTTGATGCCGGTGTCGGGCACCAGGTCGAGCAGCGGATTGCGCTGCGGCGGCAGCGCCGTGTGCACCGCGCTCATCACGCTGGCGTAGTCCTGCGGGCCGCTGATCGAGAGCACCTCGGGATAGGCCTCGCGGATCAGCTCCGAGCGCTTCCCCAGGCAGCCGGTGACGATCACCTTGCCGTTCTCGTGCAGCGCCTCGCCGATCGCGTCCAGCGACTCCTGCACCGCCGCGTCGATGAAGCCGCAGGTGTTCACCACCACCGCGTCCGCTGCCTGGTAGCTGGGCACGATCTCGTAGCCCTCCACCTTGAGCTGGGTAAGGATACGCTCGGAATCAACCAGCGCCTTGGGGCAGCCGAGGCTGACGAAACCGATCTTGGGAGAAACCTGCGACATGGAGTGCTACCGAAGAAGTGCCGTAAAAACCGGACATTATACGTGAGCGGGCCGCTCACCACCGGCCCGTTATGCTTGCGGTTTCAGCCACATGCAGGGAGCCATCATGGGACAGTCGATCAACATTCCCACCAGTGGCACGCAATGCATCGGCGGCTACCTTGCCAGGGCGGAGGGCAAGCCCAGGGGCGGCGTGGTGGTGATCCAGGAGATCTTCGGCGTCACCGAACACATCCGCGACGTGGCGGACCGCTTCGCGGCAGCGGGTTACACGGCGATCGCGCCGGCATTCTTCGACCACCTGGAAACCGGCCTGGAGCTTCCGTACGACGACAGCGGCACGCAGCGAGGCAAGGCGCTGGCCACCGAACTGGGCCTGGAGCGCGCCGTGGAGGATGTCGCCAGCGCCGCCGAAGCGATCGCCTCGGCCGGCCGCATCGGCACGGTCGGCTTCTGCTGGGGCGGTACCGTGGCGCTGCTTTCGGCACTGCGACTGGGATTGCCGTCGGTGAGCTATTACGGCGCGCGGAACCTGCCCTTCCTCGGCGAAACACCCAAGGCGGCGGTGATGTTCCACTTCGGCGAACACGACAGGAGCATTCCGCCCGAAGCGGTGGCCAAACACCGCGAGCGGCTGCCGCAGATGGACATCTTTACCTACCCGGCGGGACATGCCTTCAACCGCGACGGCGATCCGCACTACGAGGAAGCCAGCGCCAGGCTGGCCTGGCAGCGCACGCTGGCCTTCTTCGACAAGGAGCTGGCAGGCGCATGAGCAGCATCGGATTCGAGCTCGACCCCCGCCTGGCGGCCGATACCCTCGCCGTGGCGCGACTGGACCTTTGCGAAGTACGCCTGATGAACGACGCGCGCTTCGCTTGGCTGGTGCTGGTGCCGCAACGTGCGGGGCTGGTCGAGATCGCGGACCTCACGCCCTCGGAGCGGACGCTGCTGTGGCATGAAACCGACCGTGCCGGCGCCGCCCTGCGCGCCGTGGCGCCCTGCGACAAGCTCAACCTCGGCGCACTGGGCAATATCGTGCGCCAACTGCACGTGCACGTGGTGGCGCGCTGCGAGGGAGACGCCGCGTGGCCGGGCCCGGTGTGGGGCAGCGGAAGCGCCAAGCCGAGGCCAGAAGCCGCCAGCGAGGAGCTCATCGGGAAACTCCGGGCCGCCCTGTCCGCCTAGGAGTCCGCTGCTGCCCGAGTGAGCTCGGTAGACGGGCTCAGTGCTGGTTCCGGTCGAAGCCACCGTCCGAGGCGGCCTTGCCCTTCAGCTCGTCGCTCATCTTGACCGGGGCGTGGTAGTCCTCCAGCGCGCGAGCCTTGGTCTCGACCGGGTTGATCTTCTTCAGCGTGCCGTCGTCCTCGTAGTACGCGGCGAAACCGTAGTCGAGCACCATCCGCGCCATGAACTGCAGGTGCGCCTTGCGGACCTTCGAGTCGTCGCTCGGCACCAGCAGCACGGTCTTGGGCAGCTTGCCGACATCCTTCAGGTAGGCGAAGTGACTGCCGGTATCCAGCGCGGAAAGCACCGCGCCATCGACCAGGAACTGGCCGCTCTTGTAGGCCTCGAGCGTGGTGTCGAACTCGTTCTGCGCCTGGGCCATGGCGGCCTGTTCCTTGACGCTGTTGCCGTGGCAACCGCCCAGCGCCAGCAGGCTGCCCAGCAGGAGCGCGGCGCCGGCGCGGTGGAACATCGTGGTAAAGCGGGTCATGGGGATCTCCTGGGTCGAACCTGGGAACAGGCGCAGTGTAGCGCCGGGCAAGGGCGCGCCGGCCGCTCCTGGCCGGTGCGATTCAGGCAGCCGCTCAGGTACGCGGCAGGGTCACGCCCTGCTGGCCCTGGTACTTGCCGCCGCGGTCCTTGTAGCTGGTCTCGCACTCCTCGTCGGACTCCAGGAAGAGCATCTGCGCGACGCCCTCGTTGGCGTAGATCTTGGCCGGCAACGGCGTGGTGTTGGAGAACTCCAGCGTCACGTGGCCCTCCCACTCCGGTTCCAGCGGCGTGACGTTGACGATGATGCCGCAGCGCGCGTATGTGCTCTTGCCCAGGCAGATGGTGAGCACCTTGCGCGGGATCCGGAAGTATTCGACCGTCCGCGCCAGCGCGAAGGAGTTGGGCGGGATGATGCACACGTCCGCCTCCACGTCGACGAAGCTCGTGGGATCGAAAGCCTTCGGATCGACGATGGTCGAATTGATGTTGGTGAAGATCTTGAACTCGCGCGCACAGCGCACGTCGTAGCCGTAGCTGGAGGTGCCGTAGGACACCAGCTTGTTGCCTTCGCGCAGCTTCACCTGGCCCGGCTCGAAAGGCTCGATCATGCCGTGCCCTTCGGCCATGCGGCGGATCCACTTGTCGGACTTGATGCTCACGCGGCGCTCCATCGGTGGCCCGCTGCCGGGCGCAAAGCGGGAAAAATACACGGTCGGGCATTGCCGGCGCCAGCCGGGCCCCGGGCAGGCGGCCTGGCCGAGGCGATTCCGGTCACGGCGCCGGGCCGCGACACCCCCGCTTACAGGGAGGATGTTCCGGCGACCAGCGCGTGTTCCAGCGCAGAGAGCAACGCACGCAGTTCCGCACAGCGCCCAGGGCTGCGCAGCACCTCGTCGCGACTGCAACCGGCACCGGGCAGTGCCACCGTACCGCTGGCGCCGCCGAGCACGCGCGCCGACATCGTCCGCAGGATCTCCGCCAGCGCCTGCTGCGCATGGTCGGACCCGCGTCCGGAGGCATTGAGCAGCGCCACCGGTTTGCCGGGCAGTTCCAGGCTGCCAACCAGCCAGTCCAGCAGGTTCTTGAAGGCGCCGGGCACGCCATGGGCGTATTCCGGGCAGGCGATCAGCAAGGCGTCGGCCTGCCCCACGGCCTCGCGCAAGGCCAGTGCCTCAGGCGGCAGTGCCTCTGCCTCGACGTCCGGATTGAACGGCGGCAAGCCTCCCAGGCCGCCGTACAGCACCAGCTCCAGCCCTGCCGGCGCAAGCGCCTGCGCGGCCTGCAGCGCCGCCGTATTCGCCGAACGCCGACGCAGGCTCCCCGAGAAACACAGGATCCGCCTGTGTGCCGTCCTCACGCGGGCGGCGCGTTCTGCACGACGATTTTGCCCAGCCCCAGCGCCTTGTTGCGCGGCTGGCGGGAAAGGCGGCCGGCGGCGTTGCGCGCGATCTCGCGGTAACGCGCGGCAAGGTCCGAATCAGGCATCGCCGCGACCGTCGGCGTGCCGCCGTCGGCCTGCTCGCGGATGCGGATATCCAGCGGCAGCGAGCCCAGGTAAGGGATGGCGTACTGCTCGGCCATGCGCGTGCCGCCACCACTGCCGAACACGTGCTCCTCGTGGCCGCAGTTGGAGCAGACGTGGGTTGCCATGTTCTCGACCAGGCCCAGCACCGGCACCTCGACCTTCTCGAACATCTTCAGCGCCTTGATCGCATCGAGCAGGGCGATGTCCTGCGGCGTGGTGACGATCACCGCGCCGGCCACCGGTACCTTCTGCGAGAGCGTGAGCTGGATGTCGCCGGTGCCCGGCGGCAGGTCGACCACCAGGTAGTCGAGCATGTCCCAGCGGGTGTCGCCGAGCAGTTGCATCATCGCCTGGGTGACCATCGGGCCGCGCCAGATCATCGGCGTCTCCGGATCGACCAGGAAGCCGATCGACATCGCCTGCAATCCGTGGGCTTCCATGGGCGTGATGCTCTTGCCGTCGGGCGACTGCGGCTTGCCCTCGATGCCGAGCATGCGCGGCTGGCTGGGGCCGTAGATGTCCGCATCCAGCACGCCGACCCGCGCGCCCTCGGCCTTGAGCGCCAGCGCCAGGTTCGCCGATACCGTCGACTTGCCCACGCCGCCCTTGCCGGAGGCGACCACGATGATGTTCTTGACGTTCGGCAGCGGCGCCAGCACGCCCTGTACCTTGTGCGGCTGGATGCGGCTGGCGATCGATACGCTGGCCGCCTCGATCGCCGGATCGGCCTCCAGCGCCTGGCGCACGCGCATCGCCAGCTGGTCGGCGACCGACGCGGCCGGATAACCCAGCTGGATGTCCACCGACACCCGCGCGCCGTCGACGCCCACCGCCCGCACGGCATCGGCGACGGGCGCGCCGGTGTGCGGGTCGACCAGGTCGCCGAGCAGTTGGCGCACGCGCGCCTCGTTCACTTCGCTCATGGGAGAAACTTCTAGGTTCGAAGACCGTCCATTATGCCAGCCATGGCCACCGCCCCGGCTGATGCAGGTCATCGCGCGGGCGTTGCGCAACGCAGCTTGACGGCCCCGCGACGGCTCGCCAGTCTGCGCACCGTACGCTTTCGTACGGGAGGGCAACCATGAAGCAACTGTTCCGCCTGGCGCTTGCCGCCGGCCTGCTGCTCGGCAGCACCGCCGTCTTGGCCGCCAACGACACCCCGGTCGGCACCTGGAAGACCATCGACGACGCCACCGGCAAGCCGAAGTCGATCGTGCAGATCACCGAGCAGAACGGGGAACTGCAGGCCAAGGTGCTCACCGTGCTGCAATCGGACGAGGGCCCGCACCCGCTCTGCCGCAAGTGCGAGGGCGAACGCAAGAACCAGCCGGTCGAAGGCATGGTGATCATGTGGGGCGTCAGCCGCGATGGCGACGTATGGGACGGCGGCAAGATCCTCGATCCGCACAACGGCAAGACCTACAAGGTCAGGCTGAAGATGCTCGACGGCGGGCAGAAGCTGGACGTGCACGGCTACGTGGGCTTCGCGCTGCTGGGCCGCAGCCAGGTGTGGGAGCGCCAGGAGTAAGACGCTTTCCCGTAGGAGCCCACTTGTGGGCGATGCTTTTTTGCGTGGCGTAATAACAGCATCGCCCACAAGTGGGCTCCTACGGGGAGCGGGGCGTCAATCGAACGGCAGGTTGTCGATCAGCCGCGTGCTGCCCAGGCGTGCGGCGATCAGCGCGACCAGGCCCTGGTGCTCGTCGTCCGCCGGTTCGGCCAGGTCTTCGGCGCGACGGATCACCGCATAGTCCGGCAGGAAACCCGCGCGTCCCAGCGTCGAAGCCGCGGCCTGTTCGATCACCTTGCGCGCATGGCCCTTCTCCAGCAACTCGCGCATCTTCAGCAGCGTCTCGTGGATCTGCGGCGCCAACGCGCGTTCGGCCTGCGACAGGTACTGGTTGCGGGAACTGAGCGCCAGGCCGTCGGCTGCGCGCAAGGTCGGCGCGGCGACCACCTTCAGCGGCAACGACAGGTCGCGCACCATCCGTTCGATCACCTTCAGCTGCTGGAAATCCTTCTGGCCGAACACCGCGACGTCCGGCTGCACCAGGTTGAAGAGCTTGCACACCACCGTGGCCACGCCGTCGAAATGGCCCGGCCGGTGCGCCCCCTCCAGGATGTCGGTGATGCCTGGCACGCTCACGCGCACGCTTTGTCCGGCGCCGAACGGATAGATGGTGGAGACATCCGGCGCGAACAGCAGGTCACAGTCCATCTCGGCCAGGCCGGCCTGGTCCTGGGCAAGCGTGCGCGGATAGCGCTCGAAGTCCTCGCCCGGGCCAAACTGGGTTGGATTGACGAACACGCTCGCCACCACGCGGTCGGCGCGCGCGCGCGCCAGCTTGATCAGCGAGTGGTGGCCTTCGTGCAGATTTCCCATCGTGGGCACGAAACCGACGGTCTGGCCCTGGACGCGCCAGCCACGAATGGCCGCGCGCAAACCGGCGGCGTCTTGCACTGTCTGCATGGGATGGTTACCTGGTGATCAGTCGAAGCAATGTTCCGGCGCCGGAAAAGCGCCACTGCGCACATCCGCGGCAAAGGCGGCAATGGCCTCGGCGACAGAATTGCGACCGGCGAGGAAATCCTTGCTGAACTTGGGTCGCTTGCCCGGGGTGATGCCCAGCATGTCGTAGATCACCAGCACCTGGCCGTCGCAATGCGGGCCGGCCCCGATGCCGATCACGGGGATTTGCACCGCCCGGGTGATCCGCTCGCCCAGCGCGCTGGGCACACCCTCGAGCACCAGCAGATCGGCGCCGGCGGACTGTACGGCGAGCGCCTCGGCAAGTACGCGGTCGGCCGCCTCCTGTTCGCGTCCCTGGATGCGGAAACCGCCGAACTTGTGCACCGACTGCGGCGTCAGCCCCAGGTGCGCGCACACCGGCACCGCACGGGCGGTCAACGTGGCGATGGCGTCGAGGATATGCGGCGCGGCCCCCTCGATCTTCACCGCCGCCGCGCCCGCCTCGCCGACCAGCCGCGCGGCTGCTTCCAGCGTATGCGCCACGTCGCGGTCGGCCATGAACGGCAGATCGGCGACCAGTAGAGTGGATTGCAGGCCGCGCGCCACCGCACGGGTGTGGTAGACCATGTCCTCCAGGGTCACCGGCAGCGTGCTGCGATGACCCTGCACCACCATGCCCAGCGAATCGCCGACCAGCGCCACGTCCACGCCGGCGGCCTCGACCTGCCAGGCGAAGCTGGCGTCGTAGGCGGTCAGCATGACGATCCTGCGTCCCTGCGCCTTCATCGCCCGAAGGCCCGGCACGGTGACCGGCTTGCGGGCGGGAACGCTGGCGTTGTCCACGTACACGGCACTTCCTCGGGATGGGCGAACGGCCGATTATCCGGCGCCCGGGCGCCAAAGGCCAAGCACGGCGGCCAGCCCTGGCGGGAACCCCTCGCGGGCGAGGCACCTGCCCTGCTCGGCCGCGGGCACAAGAAGCACCGCTTGCAAGGAGGCGCCTATCAGGGCAGCGGTTCGCAGCCGGTGGTGTCTGCCAGGGCCAGCAGCGCGTCCACCCTGCCCTGGCCGGACAACTCCAGGTCGGGCGCCAGCTCGGCCAGCGGGAGCAGCACGAAGGCGCGCTCGGCGATGCGCGGGTGCGGCAGGGTCAGGCGTTTGTCGTACCGTGCCTCGCCATCCATGTGCAGAATGTCCAGGTCGAGCGTCCGCGGTCCCCAGCGCTCGCCTGCGCGTACGCGGCCCGCGTCGCGCTCGATCTGCAGCATCGCAGCCAGCAACTGGTGCGGCGTGAGCGTGGTTTCCAGCTCCGCCGCGGCGTTGATGAACGGGGGCTGCTCGCGCAGCCCCCACGGTGGCGTGCGGTAGAAGCGCGAGTGCGCCACCAGGCGCGTGCGCGGCAACGCGGCCAGCGCGTCGAGTGCCCGGCGCAGCGTCTCCGGCACGTCGCCCAGGTTTCCGCCGAGCGCAACGAAAGCGCGCGTCATGCGTGACCGATCAAGCGGAGCCGGACTTGCCCGACGGCTTGCGACGCCGACGCTTGCGTGGTGCCGCGACGACCGTGCCGGTGGACGCGCCCCCCGTGGCCGGCAACGCCGCGGCCAGCACCTCCTGCGGCAGTTGCTGCGCATGCGCCCACCACTGTCCCAGTTCGCGCAACGCGGGCGACTCGGCTGCGCGCAGCAGCAGGAAATCGAACGCGGCGCGGAAACGCGGGTGAGCCATCAGCCGGAATACCCGCTTGCGCTGGATCTGTTCGAAGCGCGGCTGCAGCGACCAGATCTCCTCCATCGTGATGGTGAAGCGGCGCGGAATCGCCACGCGCTGGCACTGCTCGCCCACCACGTGCGCGGCGGCGCGCGCCCAGGCCTCGCCGCCATCGGCGCCCCTGGCCATCGAGGCATGCGCCAGGTCGCGCACCTCGCCCCACAGCAGCACGGCGAACAGGAACGCCGGCGTCACCGACTTGCCTTCGGCGATGCGCTCGTCGGTATTGGCCAGGCCCTGCTCGATCAGCGAACGCAGCGCAGCGTCGCCACGCTTCAGTGCGCGCGCGGTGGCCGGGAACAGGAACTTCAGCAACCCGCACTGTTCAAGCATGCGGAAGCTCTTCAGGCCATTGCCCGCCAGGAACATCTTGAGCGACTCGTCGAACAGGCGCGCCGGCGCCGCGTCGCACAGCAGCGGACCCAGCTCCTCGAACGGCGCGGACGCCTTCGGATCGATGGTGAAGCCGAGCTTGGCGGCCAGTCGCGCCGCACGCAGCATGCGCACCGGGTCTTCGCGGTAGCGCGTGGCCGGGTCGCCGATCAGGTGCAACACGCGGTTGTCGAGATCCTGCATCCCGCCGACGTAGTCGCGCACCGAGAAATCGCTGATGTCGTAATACAGCGCGTTGACGCGGAAGTCGCGGCGCACCGCGTCCTCCTCGATGGAGCCCCACACGTTGTCGCGCACGATCAGGCCATCGACGATGCGGCGATCGCCCTCGGGCGCGTCTTCCTCGCCGGTGCCGCGGAAGGTGGCCACCTCGATGATCTCGGGTCCGAACACCACGTGCGCCAGGCGAAAGCGCCGGCCGATCAGGCGGCAGTTGCGGAACAGCTTCTTGACCTCGTCCGGCGTGGCGTTGGTGGCCACGTCGAAGTCCTTCGGATGGCCACCCAGCAACAGGTCGCGCACGGCGCCACCGACCAGGAAGGCGTCGTAGCCGGCGTCGTGCAGCCTGTAGAGCACGCGCAGCGCGGCCTTGCTGATGTTCTTGCGGGAAATCACGTGCTGCTCGCGCGGAACGACCGCGGGCATGGGCGTGATGGAAGTCCTTGCTTCAGGGTTCAAGCGGTCTGGATCCTTGGCGGCGCATGGCGCCGATGCACACAACGCCGCGCAACGCGGGCGGTCCGTCCGCGCGGCCTCGGGTGCCGGCGCGGCCTGTTCCGGACGGCGCGCGAAGAACTCTTCACGAGGCATTGCCGGGCGAAACAATTTCGCTATACTAGCGCGCCTCGCAGCTCTGCGCTCCCTTCGTCTAGTGGCCCAGGACACCGCCCTCTCAAGGCGGGAACACGAGTTCGAACCTCGTAGGGAGCGCCATTTATTTGTGCAATCTTCCATGATTGCCGCTGTCTGGAAGGGCCTCGGTAGACCCTTAGCTTTGGCTATCGGCTAGACTGGAAGCGGCCATCCATGGCCGCACTTTTCACAAGGAACAGCGCTCCGGCTCGGCATTTCGAGCAGACAGCGCTTTCTCTACAGCCGACTCGAAGCCGCCCATGACCTTTGTCGTCACCGACAACTGCATCAAGTGCAAGTACACCGATTGTGTCGAGGTCTGTCCGGTCGATGCCTTCCACGAAGGCCCGAATTTCCTGGTGATCAATCCGGACGAGTGCATCGACTGCACCCTGTGCGAGCCGGAGTGCCCGATCAATGCGATCTATCCGGAGGACGACGTGCCGGCCGGACAGGAGCAGTTCGTTGCGATCAATGCCGAACTGTCGCGCGACTGGCCGGTGATCACCGAACGCAAGGATGGCCTGCCCGACGCCAAGGAGTGGGAAGGCAAGCCGGACAAGCTCAGGCTGCTGGAGCGCTGAGCCGACCGCCCACCGATGCACGACGCCGCCCCCGGGCGGCGTTTCTGTTTCCGCTGCCGCCCGACCGATCCCCTGCAAGAACCGCTTGTGGGCGACGCCCTTGCGGGTGACCGGCAAGTGCATCGCCCACAAGTGGGCTCCTACAGAGGCCGTGGCCGCTACGGAAAACGCCGCCCGGAGGCGGCGTTCGGAGTTGCTGCAAAGGCCCCGGCGATCAAACGCCGAGCTTCGCCTTCAACGCATCGACCACCTTGGCCACCGCCGCGGCCTGGCCTTGTGCGCGCACTTCGCTGGCGCTATCGCCGCTGGCGGTGACGCTCACCTGCACCTGGCGTGAGGCCTTGCCGGCGGTGGCGGCATCGCCCTTGCCGCTGCGATGGAACAGGCGGCTGAAGAAGCCGCGCTTCCTGGCCGGTGCAGCGGCCACGTTGACCGTATACGAGTGCGCACCCTCGTCCCTCGCGGTGACCTGGCCCACGTCGGCCAGCGCCTCGCCGACCCGGCGATAGGCATTGTCCAGGCTGTCGGGCAGCACGAAGCCGTCGGCGATCGTGCCGCCGATGCTGCCGACGTCGGCCGTGGCGCCCGCGGAGGTCGGGTTGTTCGCGCCCGGCGGCGGAATCACCAGCGCATCACTGGCCGGCGGCGTGTCCAGCCCCGGCGGGATTTCCAGCGGCGATTCCTGGCGCGCGGTCTCCCAGGCCTTGTGCGAGCGGAACATGCCGCAACCGGAAAGCAGCAGGCCGCTCAGGACCAGGGCCGGCAGGGTGACGACGAGCGAGCTTTTCTTCATGGAATGTTTTTCCGTAGATGGATCGAGCAGCAGCCGGAAGATCAGGCGACGGCCGCCAAGGATGCCAGAGCGGACAGCGCTTCGTGCAGGCGCTGGCGGTCCGGGCCGTCGGCCAGCTCGACCAGCGGCAGCCGCGGCCGCGCCGAGCCTAGCCCCAGCGCCGGCAGCATGGCCTTCACCGGGATCGGGTTGGGCGCGCAGTTGAGCGCCTGCACCAGCGGATCGAGCCGGTCGTGCGCGCGCCCGGTCGCCTCGCGGTCGCCCGCCGTGGCCGCATCGCACAGCGCGCGGAACGCCTGCGGCACCAGGTTGGCCACCACCGAGACGGTACCGGCCGCGCCGGCCAGCATGGCCTTGCCTGCCGTACCGTCGTCGCCGGACAGGTAGACGAAATCCGCGCGCGCAAGTTCCGCAAGCGTATGGATGCGCTCCTCGCTGGCGACCGCCTCCTTGATGCCGAGGATGGCCGGATGGTCGCGCAACTGCGCCACGGTCTCCGGCAGCAGGTCGCACGCGGTACGGGTGGGCACGTTGTAGAGCAGCAACGGCAGGCCGCCGTGTTCGGCCACCTCGAGGTAATGCCGGCGCAGGCCTTCCTGGGTCGGGCGCACGTAATAGGGCGCAACCACCAGTGCCGCGTCGGCACCCAGCGAAGCGGCGCGCCGGGTCTGCGCCACGGTGCGTGCAGTCCCGGCCTCGCCGGTACCAGCTATCACCGGCACGCGGCCGGCGGCACGCTCGACCGCGAAGGCCAGCAAGCGGTCGAATTCGTCATGCTCGAGCATGTGCGCCTCGCCGGTCGACCCGGCGACCACCAGCGCTTGCGTGCCCCCGGCAAGCTGGTGGTCGATCAGCCGCCCGAAGGCCGGCAGGTCGAGCGAGCCATCGCTGGCAAACGGTGTCGCCAGCGCGCAGATGCTTCCACGAATGTCCAAGACGCGATTCCGGCCTGAAGGCAAGCGAAGGATGTTACCGGCGGCCGCTGAACAGGGAAAGGGAGGGTTCGCGGGGGAGAACCCCGTCCCACCCTACGATTTCCCGCATATCCCGGCTAAGCTGGCCGGATTCCGCCTTGCGGGATTCCCTGACAGGTAGCCTCCCTTGAACCGTCCCTCCGCGCGCGCCGGCAACGACAACCAGCTGCTGATCCACGCGCTGACCCCGGCATCGCGCGCGCCGCTGCTCACGCTGACCAAGCGCATCGCCGACGCCGGCTGCAGCCTGGCCGACGCACGCGTGTCGACCATCGGCAACGACACTTCGCTGCTGATGCTCGCCGCCGGCTCGTGGGACGCCATCGCGAAGCTGGAAACCGCGCTGGCCAAGCTCGGTCGCGACGAGGAACTGCGTCTGTCGCACTACCGCACCGGCCCGCGCGAGCAGAACGGTTCGCTGCTGCCCTATCTGGTCGAAGTGGTGGCGGCCGACCGCCCCGGCATCCTGGTCAAGGTGGTCGAGTTCTTCACTCGCCATGACATCCGCGTCGAACAGCTGAGCTCGATGCGCTACCAGGCGATGCAGACCGGCGCGCAGATGTTCCAGGCGCAGATCACCATCGGCATCCCGTCCCAGATCCACCTCGCTACCTTGCGCGACGATTTCCTGGAACTCTGCGACGGGCTCAACCTCGACGCGATCATGGACCCGGTCAAGTTCTGACCAACGGAACGGCCGACGTGCTCCCGTAGGAGCCCACTTGTGGGCGATGCCCTTGCTACACGAACCAGCAGGGCATCGCCCACAAGTGGGCTCCTACAAGAAGCGAAACCGATCGCCATCGTCTCACCGGCAAGCGCCCAGCATCGCGCGAGACGCCGGCGCCGACAACCCTGTTGCATGTCGCCTCAGGCGCGCTAGTCTTCGAGCCGAAGGCGCGCGGTGCGCCTGTTGCTCGACCGACCTCGCGGAGACCCCATGCCCGAAATCGGCAACCCGATTCCCCCCCTGATCGGCACCACCGGCGACGACACCGAGCTGGAACTTTCCGAACTCAAAGGCCGCTGGGTGGTGGTTTATTTCTATCCCAAGGATTCCACCCCCGGCTGCACCACCGAGGCGCAGGATTTCCGCGACCTCTACGACGACTTCCGCAAGCGCAACGCCGAGATCGTCGGCGTGTCGCGCGACTCGGTCGCCTCGCACGCCAACTTCGCCGACAAGCAGGCCCTGCCCTTCCCGCTGATCGCCGACACCGACGAGACCTGGTGCAAGGCGTTCGACGTGATCCACGAGAAGATGCTCTACGGCAAGACCCACCTGGGTATCGTGCGCAGCACCTTCCTGATCGATCCCAGGGGCCATCTCGCGCAGGAATGGCGCGGCGTGAAAGTCCCGGGCCATGCCCAGGCCGTCCTGGACGCCATTCCCGCCAAGTGAAGCCCTCCGGCACTTTCCGGCACTCCCTTCGCACGGCGGCGAGCCGTGCCATCCGGCGGCCTGCGACCTTTCGGTCCAGGCCGTCTTTCTTTGGTCCGACGACAAGCGAGGCCCCTTCCGCATGACCGGAAGCAAGCGTATCTACGCACTCGACACCAATGTGCTGCTCCATGACCCCACCTCGCTGTTCCGGTTCGAGGAACACGACGTGTTCATTCCCATGACCGTGCTGGAGGAGCTGGACGAAAAGAAGAAGGGCGCTTCGGAGGTCTCGCGCAACGGTCGCCAGGTCAGCCGCTTCATCAACGAGCTGATCGAGCGCGGCAACGGGCACGGCATCAGCAACGGGCTGGACCTTTCCAATCCCCAGGGAGTGAGCCTCAAGCGCGGCCAGGCGGTGGGCAAGCTGTACTTCCAGCAACGCGCCACCAACGGCCACGGCAAGGCGGACAACCTGATCCTCGCCGCGGTGATCGAGCTGCGCGACCAGAACCCGGACCGCTCGGTGATCCTGGTCACCAAGGACATCAACCTGCGCATCAAGGCCAAGATCTACGGCATCGATGCAGAGGACTACGAGAACGACCGCGCGCTCGACGACTTCGCGCTGCTCTACACCGGTTCGAACGGGCTGCCGGACGACTTCTGGGACCGCCATCCGGAGGTGCAGTCCTGGTCCGAGCGCGGCCGGACCTTCTACAAGGTCGACCGTCGCGACGGCGAGGACTGGCATCCCAACCAATGCCTGTTCCTGCCCGGCGACAACAGCGTCGAACTGCGCGTGCTGCAGGTGGACGAGCAGCACGCCACGATGGTGTTGCTGGACGACCACAGCCACCCCAGCCACAGCGTATGGGGCATTGCCGCGCGCAACCGCGAACAGAACTTCGCGCTCAACGTGCTGATGGACCCGGACGTCGACTTCGTCACCCTGCTCGGCACCGCCGGCACCGGCAAGACACTGCTGGCGCTCGCTGCCGGGCTGGCGCAGGTGATGGACCAGCAGCGCTACCGGGAAATCATCATGACCCGCGCGACGGTTTCGGTCGGCGAGGACATCGGCTTCCTGCCCGGAACCGAGGAAGAGAAGATGACACCGTGGATGGGCGCGCTCACCGATAACCTCGAGGTGCTCGCCAATCCCGAGGAAGGCGGCTCGTGGGGCCGCCAGGCCACCAACGACCTGCTCGCCTCGCGCATCAAGATCCGCTCGCTCAACTTCATGCGAGGACGCACCTTCCTGTCGCGATACCTGATCATCGACGAAGCGCAGAACCTCACGCCCAAGCAGATGAAGACCCTGATCACCCGCGCCGGCCCCGGCACCAAGATCGTGTGCCTGGGCAACGTCGAGCAGATCGACACGCCCTACCTCACCGAGACCACCTCCGGTCTGACCTACGCAGTGGACCGCTTCAAGAACTGGGAGCACTCGGCCCACATCACGCTTCGTCGTGGCGAGCGCTCGCGGCTGGCCGACTTCGCCTCCGAGGCGCTCTGAACCCCGCGGGCCACGGACGGCCCGCCCGCACCGCTCTTCGTAGGAGCCCACTTGTGGGCGATGCCTTCGCCCGCTTGCACCCAGGCCCAAGAGCATCGCCCACAAGTGGGCTCCTACATGGGAGGTTGCCGCCCCGCGCGTGTGTGGCGGTGCCGCAAGCGAATACACACACCCGCCTGCCTGTTCACGCCCGCTGCGCATCGGTTGGTCGATAAAAGGCGCCCCTCGGCGCACGGCGGATATGCTGCAGCGCCACAATACGCTACAGTATGGACATGAACATCCAACCCGCCATCGACTTCGCCAGCCCTACCCGCAGCGCGCCGCTACCCCCGCCCAGCAACCAGCGTTTTGCCCGCTCGCGGGTTTCGCCGGCCGGCGACCCCGTCGCCACCCGCGATGGCCGCGTGCTGCACATGCGCCCGATCGAGCCGGGCGACGTGGCGGCTCTGCGCCGCTGCTTCACGCGCCTGTCGCCCGAGGACATCCGGCGCCGCTTCATGCATGCCCTGTCGGAACTGCCCGAACCGATGGCGCAGCGGTTGTGCCGCATCGATCCGGAAACCGAGGCGGCCTTCGTGCTGGTCGACGACAGCGTGACGCCGGCCGAACTGCGCGGGGTGGGTCGAGTGTTCATCGACGCGGCCACCGACACCGCGGAATTCTCCGTGCTGGTCGAACGCGAATGGACGCGCATGGGCCTGGGCGCCGAACTGATGCGCCGCCTGGTCGCCACCTGCCGCGAACGCGGGCTGGTCGAACTGTGGGGCTACGTGCTGGTGGAAAACCGCCCGATGCTGCGCCTGTGCAGCGAACTGGGCTTCACCTCGCGCATGGTGCCGGACGAACCGGGCGTGGCGCAGATCACCCTGCGCCTGTAAACCGCGCTTCCCCGCGGCAACCGCCACCGCAGTCAGAGCGCGCCCCTGTAGGAGCCCACTTGTGGGCGATGCTCTTGACCTCTGCCGGCAGATCGAGGCAAAAGCATCGCCCACAAGTGGGCTCCTACAAAGGCTGGCGGCCCTTGCGCGGCGACCACGACCGTCCGCGCTAAACTCCCCTGCTTTCCGCCGCGATTCGCGCCGGCGCGACAAGCACACCCATGCCCCAGATCCCCCACCCGCCCCTCCCCACCACTCCCAAGCAGCGCCGCTTCTGGACCCCGCCCCACGGCTCCTCGCGCGCCCTGCTGATCGCCGAGGCCGCGCGCGACCACGCCGGCCTGCTGGTGGCGGTCGCGCGCGACACCCAGCGCGCCTCGACGCTGGAAGATGAGTTGCGCCTCTTCAGCGGCGACCTGCCGGTGCTGCACTTCCCCGACTGGGAGACGCTGCCCTACGACGTCTTCAGCCCGCATCCGGAGATCGTCTCCCAGCGCATCGCCGCGCTCTACCGGCTGCCGATGGTCACCCGCGGCGTGCTGGTGGTGCCGGTGGCGACGCTGATGCAGCGCATCGCGCCGCGCTCGCACATCACCGGCTCCGGCCTGGTCGTATCGAAGGGCCAGAAGCTGGACCTTGCCGCCGAACAGCGGCGCCTGGAAGCGGCCGGCTATCGCCACGTGCCGCAGGTGGCCGAGCCGGGCGACTACGCCGTGCGTGGCGCGCTGATCGACATCTTCCCGATGGGCACCGCCGAGCCCTACCGCGTCGAGCTGTTCGACGACGAGGTCGACTCGATCCGCAGCTTCGACCCGGAAACCCAGCGCTCGCAGCAGCCGGTGGACAAGGTGGAACTGCTGCCCGCGCGCGAGTTTCCGCTCACCGAGGAGGCGGCGAGGGATTTCCGCACTGCGCTGCGCGAGCGCTTTCCGATCGACATCCGCCGCTGTCCGCTCTACCAGGACATGAAAGAAGGCGTGACGCCCGGCGGCATCGAGTATTACCTGCCGCTGTTCTTCAAGCAGACCGCCACGCTGTTCGATTACCTGGGCGAAGGGGCGCTATTCGTGCTGGGCGAAGGCGCCGGCGAGGCCTCCGACCAGTTCTGGGCCAACACCGCCGAGCGCTACGAACAGCGCGCGCACGACATCGAGCGCCCGGTGCTGCCGCCGGCCGAGCTCTACCTCTCGCCCGAGCAACTGCGCGAGCAGCTCAACCGCCGCCTGCGCGTGGAGGTGGTCCCCTCCGGCCACGAACACGCCGTCGACTCGGGCACCCTGCCCGCACCCGAGGTGCCGCTCAACCGCAAGGGCGAGGAGCCTGGCACCTCGTTGCGGCATTTCCTGGAGAGCTACCCCGGCCGCGTGATGATCGCCGCCGATTCGGCGGGTCGGCGCGAGGCGTTGGCCGAGACGCTCGCCGCCGCCGGCCTCAAGCCAGTGAACGTGGAGGGTTGGTCCGCCTTCCTGGGCAGGTCCCGCGACACCGCGGGATCTGCCCCCTCGCCCCCGGCGCAGCCGGGGGATAGGGCTGGGGAGAGGGGGGCTCTTGCTCCTGCTCCTTCACCCGGACAAAGCAAAAACAAGGGCCTCCCCCTCTCCCCAACCCTCTCCCCCGGCAGGGCCGGGGGAGAGGGAGCTGGTCTGCGCTTCGCCATCACCGTCGCGCCGCTGGAACAGGGCTTCGCCCTCAAGCAGCCGGCGATCACCGTGCTCACCGAGCGCGAGCTCTACGGCGAACGGGTGCGCACCGACCGCAAGCGGCGCCGCGGCGCGGCGCGCGATCCGGACGCGATCATCCGCGACCTGACCGAACTCTCGGTCGGCGCGCCGATCGTGCACGTCGACCACGGCGTGGGCCGCTACCAGGGCCTGGTGTCGATGGAACTGGGCGGCATGGAAGGCGAGTTCCTGGTCATCGAGTACGCCAAGGGCGACAAGCTCTACGTGCCGGTGGCGCAATTGGGCCTGGTCAGCCGTTACTCCGGCACTGCGCCCGAGCTGGCGCCGCTGCACTCGCTCGGCGGCGACGCATGGGAGCGCGCACGCAGGAAGGCCGCCGAGAAAGTCCGCGACGTCGCCGCGGAACTCCTCGCCATCTACGCCCAGCGCGAAGCGCGCGGCGGCGAGTCGATCAGCATCGACCGCGGCATGGTCGAGGCGTTCGGCGCCAGCTTCCCGTTCGAGGAGACGCCCGACCAGGAGCAGGCCATCGATGCCGTACTGCAGGACCTGGCCGCGCCGCGCGCGATGGACCGCGTGATCTGCGGCGACGTGGGCTTCGGCAAGACCGAGGTCGCGCTGCGCGCCGCCTTCGCCGCAGCCACCGCCGGCAAACAGGTGGCCGTGCTGGTGCCCACCACCCTGCTCGCCCAGCAGCACTACCGGAACTTCGCCGACCGCTTCGCCGACTGGCCGGTGAAGGTTGACGTGCTATCGCGCTTCAAGTCGTCCAAGGAAGTGAACGAATCGCTCAAGCGCTTGGCCGACGGGCAGATCGACGTGATCGTGGGCACCCACAAGCTGCTGCAGTCGGACATCAAGTTCAAGAACCTCGGCCTGGTCGTGGTCGACGAGGAACAGCGCTTCGGCGTGCGCCAGAAGGAACAGCTGAAAAAGCTGCGCGCCGAGGTCGACCTGCTCACCATGACCGCCACGCCGATCCCGCGCACGCTCAACATGGCGATGGCCGGCCTGCGCGACCTCTCGCTGATCACCACCCCGCCGGCGCACCGCATGGCCGTGCGCACCTTCATCAGCACATGGGACCCGGCCACTATCCGCGAGGCATTCCAGCGCGAGCTCTCGCGCGGCGGCCAGGTCTACTTCCTGCACAACGAGGTCGACTCGATCGAGCGCACCGCGCGCGAGTTGCAGGAGCTGATCCCGGAAGCGCGCATCGGCATCGCCCACGGCCAGATGCCCGAGCGCGAGCTCGAACGCGTGATGGCCGACTTCCACCGCCAGCGCTTCAACGTGCTGGTGTGCACCACGATCATCGAGACCGGCATCGACATTCCCACCGCGAACACGATCATCATCGACCGCGCCGACCGCTTCGGCCTGGCCCAGCTGCACCAGTTGCGTGGCCGTGTGGGCCGCTCGCACCACCGCGCCTACGCCTACCTGATCGTGCCCGATCGCAAGGCGATCACCGCCGACGCGGAGAAACGTCTCGAAGCGCTCGCTTCGCTGGAGGAACTGGGCGCGGGCTTCACCCTGGCCACGCACGATCTGGAGATCCGCGGCGCCGGCGAGCTGCTGGGCGAGGAGCAGTCCGGCCAGATCCAGGAAATCGGCTTCGGCCTCTACACCGAGCTGCTCGACCGCGCGGTGCGCGCCTTGAAGAGCGGCAAGGTGCCCGACTTCGACCTCTCTTCCGAACACGAGACGGAAGTGGAGCTGCACCTGCCCGCGCTGATCCCGGACGACTACCTGCCCGACGTGCACACGCGACTGACCCTCTACAAGCGCATCGCCAGCGCGAAGGACGAGGACCATCTGCGCGACCTGCAAGTGGAGATGATCGACCGGTTCGGCCTGCTGCCCGAACCGACCAAAACCCTGTTCGCACTGTCCAGCCTGAAGCTGATGGCCACCCCGCTGGGCATCCGCAAACTCGACCTAGGCGCAAACGGCGGGCGCATCACCTTCCGCGACAAGCCCGAGATCGAGCCGATCGCCATCATCCGCCTGATCCAGAGCCAGCCACGCGTCTACAAACTCGACGGCCAGGACAAGCTCAGGATCACCCTCGACCTTCCCGGCGCCACTGAACGCATTCGCGCCGCCCAGGAGGTTCTCGTCCAGCTCGGCGCGCGCCGCCCCGGCTGATGCAAGGGCTCCCTCTCCCCGCCGGGGAGAGGGGCCCGGGCTCGCGGTGAATCCTCCCTATTGGCGATCCAGCGGACTGACCACCGCCAACCCGCCCCGATTGAGCACATGCGTATAGATCTGCGTCGTCGCCACATCCTTGTGGCCGAGCAGTTCCTGCACCGTGCGGATGTCCTGCCCCGCCTCCAGCAGGTGCGTGGCAAACGAATGGCGCAACGTATGCGCGCTGACAGGCTTCAGGATCCCGGCCTGGCGGCAGGCACGCTTCAACGAACGGCTGAGGATGGCATCGTCGAAGTGGTGTCGGCGCTCGGTCCCGTCCCGCGGATCGCGCGAGCGCCTCGCCGACGGGAACACGTACTGCCAGCCGGGCTCGCGCGCCGCCCCCGGATACTTGCGCGCCAGCGCATGGGGCAACCACACCGCGCCAAAGCCTTCCGCCAGATCATGCGCATGCATCTGCGTCGCGCGTTCGATCTCGCGCCGCAACGGCTCGACCAGTTTGCGCGGGAGCATGGTATGCCGGTCCTTGCCACCCTTGCCATCGCGCACCGTGATCTCGCCGCGGTCGAAATCGACGTCCTTCACCCGCAGCCGCAGCACCTCCATCAACCGCATGCCGGTGCCGTACAGCAGGCTCGCCAGCAGCCAGGGCCGCCCGTCCATCTGCGCCAGCACCCGCGCCACTTCCTCCCGCGAGAGAACCGTTGGCACCCGCTGCGGGCGCTTCGCCCGCACCACCCCATCCAGCCAGGGCAGCTCCACCCCAAGCACCTGCCGATAGAGAAACAGCAACGCCGAAAGCGCCTGATTCTGGGTATTCGGCGAAACGCCGCCTTGTACGGCGAGAGTGGAGAGAAACGCTTCCACCTCCGCTGCCCCCATGTCCCGCGGGTGGCGCTTGCCGTTGGCCAGCACGAACCGCCGTATCCACCCCACGTAGGCATGCTCGGTCCGCATGCTGTAGCGCTTGACCCGCAACACCCGCCGCACCTCGTCCAGCAACCGCGGCGCCCGCGCCGCGCCGACCATACGGCTTATTTCTCCGCTTCCGCCCGAATAAGTCATAGCACCCCGGATATGCAAATATGCACGGGCATGTTGGCGAGCCGGCCGGCGGAGTGGCAGCAGCCAGGCTCTTGATCTAGCGTAGGATTCCCCCGACTTGACCGAGCCCGCCAGCGAGGCGACGATCGGTGCATATGCCCCGATTTGGGGTCTACTAAGCGTTAGGCATCTTCATGAGATTTAAGGATCCCATCAGCCATCTTAAAAGCCACCTTGGCAAAGGTGAGCTGGAGCTTATGCGCACCACTGCGCTGTCATTAGCCGGATTTTCTGCCGCGCTAATAATTCTGCTTGTGCAGACCAAAGGTCAGCCGCCATATAGCGCGGTGGCGCTCTGGTCGTCCATTGCTTCGTTGCTTATCTGGCTGTTTGGTGCCCAGTACGTCAGCGTGTATCTCGTTCACGGCGAGCGCACTTACAAGTACATCAACATATTTCTTTCCGCGGCTATTTCAATTTTTGGCTACATCTCCTTGTTCGTCGCAGTTGTGGCCATGGTCTTGCAGCTCTCCGTTTCCGCTGGCATCGTGCTTGCGGTCTTGGGCTTTGTCCTCGCTGTCGCCGTGTTTGTCCACTCACAATCGGTGGCCAGGCTCTGCAACGAGTCAGATGCCTAACCAATCGTCCAAGCGGACGCGCGAAAAAGCCGCGCGCCGCTTAACTCCAGCGTTAGGCCGCAATGACAAACGTCGAGGAATTCGAGCTTCTTCACCCCGTAGGCCTTCGCATATCGCGTTCGCTCACGGAGGCCACTTTGTTGTCCTCCTTTCAGCACGAACAGCTCAAGCGCACCGACATGCAAACCGGCTGGGTGTGGTATCGCTTGCCGACGTTCGCTGAATCTGACCTTGTCATTGGTATCTCGCTCGGCTTCAACTCAGGAGCGCTGGAACAAGTTTCGCTCTCGGATACCCACCCTAAATACGGTACAAACTGGAATCCTTGGTCTGAGGAGCAAGAGCAGCTCCGCGCAAAGCAAATCGGCAGTTGGCTCGCTGGCAACGGCTTTGCACCCGGCACATATTCGTGGGGCACAATCTGGGCAGGCTATGATGCAAAAGGCGGGTTCGGCCATGCAGTGGTGCGGTATGCGGCCTAACAATTCGTTCAAGGCGGACGGCTACGCCGCCGCTTAACTCCAGCGTTAGATGGCAGGGGAGAGATTCGTGGCAACTGTAGGCAAGAGCGTACGCGTCATGCTGTTCGTTACCGCATTGGCATTGGCAAGCGCAGGCTGTACCGATGCACCCCCTACGCTTGACGATTGGACCTCGGCGCTGAGTAACGTAGTAGAGGCAGCGCCTGCAAAAGCGTTGCCTGATGGCTCATCCATTTCCAAGGCGTGTGTAGAGACTCGCAACGGCGAGCCATGTGTTCCTGTCGATATCCTGCGGAATCCGTTCGATAAATTGCGTGTTATCCGACCCCGCGGACAACTGGTGCAGAGCGCAGATAGACCGAGGCTAGTCCCCTACATTTCGATCAGAGATGGGCGCCTTCCACGTCTGACTGTCGATGCTGACTATCCGGCTATTGCTACGACGACCGAATCAGGCATAAGGCTCGGCGTGAACCGTCCCCGTATCGCGATCGTTCTGAATGGCGATTTAGCATATGAAACGCCCAATATCGATACCCCATTAGGTCCGGTTCTGTTCATGCCTGACGGAAAGCAGTCACAGCACTTGCGGAGCATTGGACCAAAAACCGAGGTGTTAGCGCGCCTCTATTACACGCCATTTGGTGAGTACAGAGAGAGGTCATTGCCCCTGAGCCCTGCAGACTCTAATCGCTTCGCGTCTGAGTTTCGCGCAATGCTGAGCGCATATGACTCACTCTATCGCGCTTTAATGCCAAAGATCGATATGAATACGCTTAAAGGCAATGAGTCGCTTTATGGCGAAACGGACCGAGTCGGATCGTTGGGCTGGACTGAGTAGGTGCCCAAGTTCGTCGCGCTGCCATCTAACATCTCGTTCAAGGCGGACGGCTACGCCGCCGCTTAACTCCAGCGTTAGGCCGCATGGAAAGTCTATTCGCGCTCGCATACACCACTGGCCTCATTGCATTCTGGTCGGGTGTCGTCGTGACACTTTGGCGCTTCGTGCAGATGGCTTCCCGGCTCTCAGCTGCGACTGCAGTCCGGTTCGCGGCTGCGTCTTTGGCACTCGCGGTCGGGGGTTACATTCCGGCTGCACTCATCGGCGCTTGGGGCTTTTGCTCGGCGTCAGCCGGCGGCCTCTGTGCACTGGGTGGGTATGTCGGCACCGGGCTGGTCGCTGCCGGTGGCGTGCTGCTTTACCGTTTCTTTCGGGCGCGCCGGGAACTCGCTGCGGCCTAACAATTCGTTCAAGGCGGACGGCTGCGCCGCCGCTTAACTCCAGCGTTAGCACCCATGTCCGAATTACTTGCCAGATACAGCGTCGTCGGGTTCTACCCCGATTCTGCGGACACTTTCACTAAGGCTCATACTGGGCCAAAGGAGTGTCCATGTCGAAGCGCAAGCGTTACAGCCCCGAGTACAAGCGGGAGCTCGTCGAGCTGGTCCGGCGATCGAAGTCGAGTTGCCGCCAGATCGCCCTGGAGGTCGGGGTCAACCCCAACATGCTCACCCGTTGGGTGCGCGAGGCGGAGAGCGAGGGGGGCAAGGCGTTCCCCGGCGGCGGCACGCCTCGCGACGAGGAGCTGGCTCGCCTCAAGCGCGAGCTAGCACGAGTCACGAAGGAACGAGATTTTTTAAAAGACGCGGCAGCGTACTTCGCGAAGCAATCACCGAACGGTACGCGGTGATTGAGCGCTGCCGCAGCGACTATCCCGTCGGGATGATGTGCCGCTGCCTGGAAGTTTCAACCAGTGGTTTCTACGCCTGGGCCGGGCGCAAGCCGGGGCCACGGGCACAGGCGAATGCGCGCCTGCTGGAGCGCATTCGGGAGATCCATGAGGACAGCAAGGGCGTGATCGGCGCCCCTCGCATGCACGAGGACCTCGGCGACGAGGGCGAGCACGTCAGCCTCAACCGGGTGGCGCGGTTGATGGCCGGCGAGGGTCTGCAAGGTTGGCCACGACGCAGGAAGCGCCGGTTCGGCGGCAAGCCGGGCTCTCGCCCGGTCGGCGTCATCAACCGGCTCGAACGCGACTTCAATGCAAATGAACCGGAAACCAAGTGGGTCACCGATATCACCGAGGTCGTGACCCAGGAAGGCAAGCTTTATGTGTGCGTGGTGGTCGATCTTTACAGCAAGCTCGTGGTCGGCTGGTCGATGCACCACCGCCAGGATCGCCACATGGTCGTGCGGGCGGTCCAGATGGCCGTGTGGCAGCGGGAGGGAAGTTCGGAGCTCATCCTGCACTCCGATCGGGGTGGCCAGTTCATCAGCGGTACGTACCAGAAGTTCCTGGGCGGCAACGCTCTGGTCTGCAGCATGAGCGACGTCGGACACTGCGCCGACAACGCGGCGTGCGAAGGCTTTTTCGGTGTGCTCAAACGCGAGCGGGTGTACCGACGCAGCTACCGGACGAGGAACGAGGCGCGTGCTGACCTGTTCGATTACCTCGAGCGGTTCCACAACCCGCGCATGCGTCGTAGAGTCGCCAGGCGGGACCGGGAGTTTTCAGCCTTAATCAAACCGTCCGTGGAAACGGGGTAGAACCCACTCAGGTGTTAGCGCCCATGATGAGACTTCTCTACCTCTTTGTGCTTGTGCCTTTCGCAGTTACCGCTAGCGAGCACTACGCAACGAGTGACGCGCCTCAGACAGCGATTCAGGCTTATTCTCATGCAGCACGTCTCGTACCGCTGCACGCCTCGGACGAAGACACGCTGCGTATCTGGACGCGCGACTACATGAGCGGGCAGATCCGCGGGCACATCATCACCATGGTGACCTCGAAATCGTGCCTTGCTTCTTCCAGCTACTCGAATGGATCGATCACCATAGCGCGCGTCAGATGTAACCCATCCCGAAAAGCGCCTGAAGTCAACGAAGCTATTCGCGCGCTCCCGGCGTTTAGCCGTCCAGAATGGAATTGCCCCGCGTTTGACGGCTATGAGGTGTTTATTGAAGGGGTTCGCCGGCACAAGTATTTCGCGATCCGCGTTAGCAACCCGCAAGTTTGCGATGACCCTGAATCCGAAGCTATCGTTGCTCTCCTCGGGAAGCTGGAGTGATCGGCAGTGTGCGCGAACAACTCGTTCAAGGCGGACGGCTTCACCGCCGCTTAACTTAAGCGTTACGCTTCATGGAGATCACATGGAAATTGATTTCTCGATCGGAAACGTCTCAGCCAAGCTAGTCCGTGGCTGGTTTTTTGGCGGCATGAAGTTAGTCACTCCTTCAGAGAGCATTTGGCTTCAGCACCCTCTACAACCAAGCACTCACTTTTCGTTTCGTCTTAAACGTTGCTGGCAACGTCGCATTTCTGGCCATTTGGTGCGGATCGAAAAAACTCGTCCATTGCTGGCCGCCGGTGTCAGGCCGCAAAGCTACAGTGTGTTCGTAGATGGAGAGCTAGTTGCAAACGATCATGGCCTGTAGCCAGCGGCTAGCCAGTCATTTGAGGCGGACGGCTACGCCGGCCTGCCCTCGCTTACCGTCAGCGAGCGCCAGAGCTACTACACGCCTCCGTTCCATTCATCAGCTACCCGATCCCAGATTGAACGCCTGCTCTGGGCTGACGCGCTGGTTCTGGTGCTTCCGACCTGGTGGTTTGGCTTTCCCGCCATCCTGAAAGGGTGGTTCGACCGTGCCTGGGCGCCTGGCATCGCGTACGACCACGCCACCGATCTCGGCCCGATCAAGCCAAGGCTCCACAAGCTGGGGCGGGCGCTTGCCATCACATCACTGGGCTCGCCGTGGTGGGTTGATCGCCTGCTGCTGTGGCAACCGGTGAAACGAGTGTTGAAGACGGCGCTCCTTGGCACCTGTGCCCCCGCATGTGTGTCGAGATGCTGTCGCTCTACAAGGCAGAGCGCCTTTCTTCCACAGACGTCGAGTTGTTCTGTTCGCGTATTCGAAGAAGGCTTGCTACATGGTCGTAGCCGACTGCTGGTCGGCCGGCATGAACCATGGGCGGTTCGTCACCCCGCTCTGGTTGGTCAGCTACCCGCTCTCGTGCTTCAAGGTCATCACCTAAGGCTCAAACCGCCTGAGGCAGTCAGGGCCCCCGCAGACCGCCTGACATCACATTCCCGGCGGACGACTTTGCCACCGCCTGAACCAGGCGAATCGCCACGCCCTCGCGGGGAGCGTTTCAAGCCTGGAGCTGCTCGCCCGCCCGCATCGCCAGCTCGAACGAGCGTCGCCGCGAGGCGTGGTCGAAGATATTGGCGGTAAGCATCAGCTCGTCGGGCTGGTGCCGGGCGATGAAGTCGGCCAGGCCCTGCTGCACGGTGGACGGCCCGCCGACCACCGCACAGGCGAGCGCCCGTTCCACGCCGAGCTTCTCGGTGGGCGTCCAGTAGGCCTCGATGTCGTCGATGGGCGGGGGCACCAGCCCCGGCTGACCCCGGCGCAGGTTGATGAAGCTCTGCTGCTGCGTGGTGAACAGGCGGCGGGCGGCGGCATCGGTGTCGGCCGCGACCACGTTGAGGCCGAGCATGGCGTACGGCTGTGCGAGCCGCGTCGACGGTCGGAATTCGCGGCGATAGATGGAAAGCGCACTGTCCATTGCGTCGGGCGCGAAATGCGAGGCGAACGCGAACGGCAGTCCCAGCGCCGCGGCCAGACGCGCGCTGAACAGGCTGGAGCCGAGCAGCCAGACCGGCACGTCCAGGCCCGCGCCGGGAACCGCGCGCACCGCTTGCCCCGTCCGGACCGGCTCGAAGTAATGCAGCAGTTCCAGCACGTCGTCGGGGAACGTTTCGGCCGCGTCGCCATAGCGGCGCAATGCGCGCATGGTGGCCTGGTCGGTGCCCGGGGCCCGGCCCAGGCCCAGGTCGATGCGGCCCGGGTAGAGGGCGGCCAGCGTGCCGAACTGCTCGGCCACCTGCAGCGGCGCGTGGTTGGGCAGCATCACGCCGCCGGCACCCACGCGGATGGTCGAGGTGCCGCCGGCGACATGGCCGATCAGTACCGCGGTGGCGGCGCTGGCGATGCCGGGCATGTTGTGGTGCTCGGCCAGCCAGTAGCGCCGGCAACCCAGTTGCTCGCCCAGCCTGGCCAGGTCCAGCGTGTTGCGGAAGGCCTCGCTTGCATCGCTGCCTTCGGTGATGGGGGCCAGGTCGAGGATCGAGAAGGGAATCATGGGCGAGTCCTGCGGAGGGTCCCGGGGATGTGGGGTCGGAGGGTGGCGATTGCCAGTTGGCGCATGGACAGGCGCCGGGGGAGGTATCCCGGCTTCGCCTGCGCCGGACACGAGCGAGTCTGTCAGTTGCCTACACTTCCGCGTCCGGCTGCCGATACAGCGCGGAGCACGCCATGGGACCTGCATCCGGATGATCGCCATGTGGCGGCGTCTTTTCGCCGCGAGGAAAGCTCCGACCCGCCCTGCCCCCGCCCCGCCGATCGTGGCGGTGGCGCCGGTCGTGCCCGAGCGCGAGGCGGCCCCGCCGCTGGCGGTGGTGGAGGACCGCTTCCATCGCTTCGTGCTGGGCCTGCCCCCGGCCGTAGGCGAGACGGCCAGCGCGGCCGAACAGGCGACCTTGCGGAGGCTGGAGGCGATCGGCGAGCGGTTCGATGTGAGCGGCCTGCCGCGCCTGCCCAGCGTGTTGCCGCAGTTGCTGCGCGCGCTGCGCAACGACAACCTGGCCGGCTCCCAGCTCGCCGCGATGATCGGCCGCGACCCGGTGCTCGTCGGCGAAGTGATGCGCGTGGCCGGCAGCGCGCACTTCCGCTCGGCCCAACCGATCCACAGCCTGCAGCATGCGGTGGTGCTGCTCGGCCGGGACACCCTGCGCCGCGTCGCCACGCTGCACGTGATGAAGCCGATCCTGCAGGCCAGTGCGGGCATGCGCGGGCACATGGCCGGGCCATGGCTGTGGGAGCATGCCGAGCGCTGCGCGCACGCCGCCGCCTTCCTCGGCCGCCACGGCGGCTGCGATCCCTTCGAGGCGTTCCTGGCCGGGATGGTCTGCCACACCGGTACCGGCGCGGTCGTGCGCCTGCTCGACCAGGAGGCGCCACCGTCGCTGGGGCCGTTCTCGCCCGTGTTCCTGGCCGGCTGCATGCGCATCGGCGCGCGGCTTTCGCTGCGCGCGGTGCGGCACTGGGAAATGCCCGCCAACGTGATCGAGGCGCTGGTCGAACGCGTCAATGCCCCGCAGGCGCCCGCTTCGTCGCTGGGCAAGGTGTTGGCCTGCGCCGATCCGCTGGCGATGGTGCAGCTGCTGGTCGAGCGCGAGCTGCTGGATGCCGAGCTGGACTACCGCGGCACCTGGCCGACCTGCTTCCCGGCACCGGTCCTGCTGCGCGGGCAGCAGGACCTGCGCCGGCATTTCATGCCGGGACCGGCCTGAAAGGCGTCAGCGCGCCGTGGCCTTCACGTCGGCGCGCAACTGGCGGGCAATGTCGTCCGAGCCGGCCGCCAGCAACCGGGTCAGCGCCTTGGCGTAATCGCCACCGGCTGGCGCCGGCATGGAGGGCGAGGCATGGTAGGTCTTGTCCGGACCCACCCCGCGCGCGTCGATGCCGCAATGGGTGCCCAGTTCGAGCGTGACGCTGGCCGGCGTGGCTTCCGGATCCACGCGCATCTCGGCGAACACCTGCTCGCAATGGATGACCAGGTCGGTGAAATACTCGGGCGCCAGCGCCTGGCGCAGGCGCGCCTGCAGCACCTCGGACACCGGCGGCGTGGGCTTGAGCGTGAGCGAATCCTCCAGGCCGCGGACCTCGACGTCCTGCGTATCCTGTTCGACCTGCAGCCACGGCGCCGACGCCGGCGTCACCAGGCTGCCCAGCTCGACCGGCACGCGCGTGTCCTGCGATCCCCCGCATGCGGCCAGCAACATGGCGCTACCGGCCACCCAGGCAAACTTCTTCATGTGAACTCCCCCCGAAAACGAATTGCCTGAACGAATCTACAGGCGGCAGGTTGCGCGATCAACGCAGGGGAATGGCAAACGGGAGCCAGTGCACGTTTGGACGTCCGGCCAAGATGCCCGCCGCATGCCCTACCCGCGGGTGCGGACGGGGTGGTCCAGGCCGCCGGCCACGCGCAGGAACTGGCGCCGCGCGGGGCCAAAGCGCATCAGCCGCGGCACCAGCACGTCGCGCAGCTCCCGCAGGGTCGCAGGTCGACCGTGCATCAGGCGGGTCAGTGCGCCCACGCGCCGGACCACCTGGCGATGCACCGGATGGCGCAACTGCGCGTAACCGGCCAGGCGCGAGAGGCGGCCGTTGAGCGCGTCCGCGGCGCAGTCGGCGAAGACGTAGGCATCCTCGATGCCGAGGTTCATCCCACGCGCGCCCAGCGGCGAGTGGATGTGCGCCGCATCGCCGCCGAGCAGCACGCGTCCCACCCCGGCGCGCTCGGCCACGCGGTGCGCGATGTGGAAGTGGGACCGCCACCGCACGTCGCCGCACACGGTGCCATCCGGCAGCGCCGCCAGCGGCCGGGCGCCGTTGCCCATCACGCGCCACAGGTCCCCGCGCACGCGCAGCGCGAACAGGAAGCCGTCCGGCAACAGGAACAGGTGCGCGCGGTCGGGGGCCAGCGGCGTCGCCAGGTGCAGGTCCCACAGTTGCCAGGGCTCGGGCAACTCGTCGCCGGGAAAGGCCAGCCCCAATGCCTGGCGTACCGTGCTGTGCGCACCGTCGGCGCCGTACAGCAGCGGCGCGCGGGTGCGTTCCACGCTGCCGTCGGGGTGCACCAGCCCCACGGTGACGCCGTCCTCGTCCTGCGCCAGAGCGTCCAGTTTCACCCCGCGCTCCACGCTGACGCCCTGCGCCCGTAGTGCATCGGCCAGCATGGACTCGGTGCGCGATTGCGAGAGCGAGAGCAACGAACGGCCGGTTTCGAGCAGGGGCGACGTCGGCACCGCGACGTCCTCGTGGCCCTGCCGGTGCAGCGACAGGCCGCATACATCCCAGCCCGTGGCCAGCATGCGCGCGGTCACGCCGGTGTCCTCGAGCAGTTCCTGCGTTCGCGGGTTGACGGCCAGGGCCTTGGAATGGCCGCTGGGCGCGGTCGATTTGTCGACGATGCGCACCGGGATCCCGCGTCGGGCGAGCAACAACGCAGCAGCCAGTCCGGTCGGACCGGCGCCGGCGATCAGCACGGGCATGGCGTTCGACGGCATGCCCGGAGACTAGCAGCAACGATGTCACGGGCATGGCGGCAGCGGCGCCACGGCCTCAGGGTGCGGGGACATCCGGATGACGTGCCTGCCAGGCTGCGAGCGCCGACCGGTAGCGTTCCAGCGCCTCGTCGTAGCGATCGAGTACGCAAGGCACGCAACCCTCGCCGCAGCACTCGGCCGGATCGGGCTCGGTGGGCCGCACGGGCGGCGGATCGTCGGAGGGAAGCGGAAGCTCCATGGGGCCATGGTAAGCCGGCGCTCACGCCATGGACACCCGCAGCCGACGCCCTGCCTACCCGCGCTGGCCAAGGATGGCCGCCGGGCCGTCCCCGCGCCCGTCCCGTCCCCCGCGAGGAACGCCATGAAGACCCGCCACGTATTCAGCACCCCCGATGCCGGGACCGCCAAGACCGTCATGCAGGCTGCGCGCGCGGCAGGCGTGCCCGAAGCGGACATTTCGCTGATCGCCCGCTCCGATATCGAACTGGAAGCGGCCCCCGAGCAGCACAAGGAAGCCGGCAGCGACTTCTACCCCGCCGCGGTGCGCGGCCTGGTCGGCGGAGGTGCGATCGGCTTGCTGGCCGGAATCGTAGCCGTGGCGATCCCGCCGGTAGGCATCACCGTGGCAGGCGTGGCCGGGCTGACCGCCGCCGGCGCCCTGACCGGCGGCTGGGCCAGCGCGCTGGTGGGTGCCTCCGTGCCGGACCCGGTACGGCGCAAGTTCGAGGACGAGATCGCGGCCGGCCGCATCCTGGTCGTGCTCGACGGTGACAAGGAGCAGCTGGCGCGCGCCGAGCCCGCACTTGCCCGCGCGGGCGCCACGCCGCTGCCGTTCGAACAGCCGACGGCGCTGACGTAGGCGGTCCTGCCGGATGAGCTCCCTCACCTCCCTGGCGGGGAGAGGGCGCGCAGCGCGTGGATTGCACGCACCCTTCATGATCCACGCACACCGCATTCAACCGGGCGCGAGGAACATGCAACCCCCCCGTCCCCCCGCCGCCGCCTCCGGAGTTACCCATGGACCTCGACCGCGTGATGACCCGCAACCCGAAGTTCTGCCTGGCCACCTCGCCGCTGGAGGAAGTCGCCCGCGCCATGCGTGACGAGGATGTCGGCGAGATCCCGGTGGTCGACCTGGACCGCCGTCCGGTCGGCGTGATCACCGATCGCGACATTGTCGTGCGGACGCTGGCCGCCGGCCGCAACCCGCTGGACGTGCGCGTGCAGGACTGCATGACTGCGCCGCCGATGGTGATCCGGGAGGACTCGACCCTGGAAGACTGCGCGAATCTGATGGAGCGCCAGCAGATCCGGCGGGTACCGGTGGTCGACGCCAAGGGGGCGCTATGCGGCATCGTTTCGTTGGCCGACCTGGAGCGCACGGACGCCCGCTCGCTGCAACAGGAAGTCACCCGCGCCGTCTCCCAGCCCCACTGACCGTTCTACCGAAGGAGCACGCCCATGAAGATCCGCCTGCTGTGCTGGAGCCTGCTGCTGGCTTCCTCGTTCGCACTGACCGCCTGCAACCGCAGCACCGACGAAAATGCCGAGACGGGCCCGGCCACGCCGGCAACCGCGCCGGCCACGACACCGACCACGCCAGTCGAGCCGACCACGCCGATGGCGCCACCGTCCTCGTCCACGGCGATGACGCCGCCGGCCACCATGCCGCCGCCCTCGTCCACGGCGGGCATGCCGGCACCGGCCTCCACCACCCCCAACTCCTCCGGTGGCGCCCACTGAGCGCAAGCCCTCACGATCGGCAGGGAGGCAAGCAGGGCCAGGGATGGCCTGGAGCGGATGACCTGAGCGAGCCTGGCCCGAGCCGGGCCCGTCGTTCTGCATTGGCGTGGCGGCCGGGGACCGGACCATCCCCCGGAAGTCACGGCGCCTTCGGCCATGCCGGGGCGCACAATCCGCAGAGCCCACCGAAGGAGCCCGACATGCGCACGCTCGTCCTCGCCGCCGCGATCGCCCTCGTCCTGCCCGCCGCCCACGCTGCGCCTGCCCCGCAGGACACCGCGCAGCACGCGCAACCGCCCTATCTTGCCGCCGCCATCAACGATCCCGGTCGCCAGGCCGATCGCGCCGACGACGCCCGCCGCAAGATCGCCCAGGTGATGGCCTTTGCCGAGGTCAAGCCGGGCGACAAGGTGCTCGAGCTGATCCCAGGCAGCGGCTACTTCACGCGCGTGTTCAGCGGCGTGGTCGGGCCCAGCGGGCACGTCTATGCGCTGTGGCCCGACGAGTACGCCAACGAGGCCCGGTCGGACGTGGCCAACCTGCGCAAGCTGAGCAAACAGCCGCACTACGCCAACGTCAGCGTGCTCACCCAGCCGGCCGCGAAGCTCGATGCGCCCGAATCGGTGGACGTGGTGTTCACCTCGCAGAACTACCACGACTACCCCGACAAGTTCATGGGCGAGGTCGACCCGGTGGTGCTCGACAAGCAGGTCTACAAGGTGCTCAAACCCGGCGGCGTGTTCATCGTGATCGATCACGTGGCTCCGGCCGGGTCGGGCATGCGCGACACCGACACGCTGCATCGCATCGACCCGGCCATCGTCAGGAAGCAGGCCGAATCGGCCGGTTTCGTTTTCGACGGCCAGAGCGACGCACTGCGCAATCCGGCCGATCCGCACGACATCAAGGTGTTCGACAAGTCGATCCGCGGACACACGGACCAGTTCATGTACCGGTTCCGCAAGCCGGCCCGGTGATCGGGGCCCGGCGACGTCCGCTCGGCGTGGGCGCGGATCGCCGCTCAGCGCGCCCTGTGCGCGCCCGGGATGGATGGCGGCCATGCACGGGGCGTGCTCCCGGAATCCTGCGCGGGGCGAAAGGTTGAGGATCGGCGCGCCGCACATCGGCTGCGCCGGATGGTCGATCCCGAAGGCGCACGCCGCGGCCTTCCCGGCCGATGGCAGCACGCTGGAGCGCTACGCGCAGGTCTTCGATTGCGTGGAGATCAACTCCAGCTTCTACCGGCATCACCGCCCGGCAACCTGGCGCCGTTGGGCGGACAGCGTGCCATCGGGGTTCCGTTTCGCCACCAAGATGCCCAGAACGATCAGCCACGAGTGCCGGCTGCAGTCATGCGACGGCCTGGTGTCCGCGTTTCTCGACGAGGTCGGCGGTCTGGGCGGCAAGCTGGGCTGGTTGCTGCTGCAGCTGCCGCCAAGCCTGGCGTTCGAGGCGTCGGTCGCCCTGCCCTTCTTCGAGCGCCTGCGGGGATGTTACGGAGGCCCGCTGGCATGCGAGCCCAGGCATGCCTCGTGGTTCGCGGCGAGCGTCGATCAGGCGCTGCGCGAGCAGCATGTCTCGCGCGTCGCCGCCGATCCGGCGCGCGTGCCACGCGCGGCGCTGCCCGGAGGCGATCGCCAGCGGATCTACCTGCGGCTCCACGGATCGCCACGCGCCTACTACGACGCCTACGCGCCCCAGGCGCTCGAACGCATCGCCCGGCGATTGCGGCGCGCACCGGAAGCCTGGTGCATCCTCGACAACACGGCGCTGGGCCATGCGACAGCCAACGCCCTGGCACTGAAGCGCATGCTCGGTTCGTTGTAGGAGCCCGCCTCGGGCATCGCGGTCGCAGACGGGTGCGCTCGCGCATCACCGGGGCGTTCACTCCGACGTGCCCCCTGCCCGCCCACAATCAGCGCAAGAAAACCACGACAGGTGATTCGTGCCCGAAGGCCCTTCGATCGTCATTCTGCGGGAAGAGCTGGCGCCCTTTACCGGGCGCACGATCCGCCATGCCGAAGGCAACGCCCGGATCGACATGGACCGGCTCGTCGGCCAGCCGGTGGTCGCCGTCCGCAGCTTTGGCAAGCAGACGCTGATCGAACTGCCGGACGTGACCATCCGCATCCACCTGCTGATGTTCGGCAGCTACCGTATCGACGAACGCAAGGAAAACATCCCGCGACTGAGCCTGCGGTTCGATGCGGGCGAGCTCAACTTCTACAGTTGCTCGGTGCGCCTGCTGGAGGGCGAGCTGGACGGACTCTACGACTGGCGTACCGACGTGATGTCCGACGCGTGGGACCCGGCGCTCGCGCGCAAGCGCCTGCGCGCGATGCCGGAAACCCTCGCCTGCGACGCGCTGCTGGACCAGGACGTCTTCGCCGGCGTGGGCAACATCATCAAGAACGAGGTGCTGTTCCGTATCCGCACGCACCCGCTCTCGACCATCGGCGCATTGCCGGCACGCAAGCTGCGCGAACTCGTCGAACAGGCGCGCCAGTACAGTTTCGAGTTCCTCGCATGGAAGCGCGCCTTCGTGCTGCGCAAGCACTGGCTGGCGCACAACAGGAGCATCTGCCCGCGCGACCAGGTGAAGTTCCATCGCGCCTACCTCGGCAGGACCAACCGCCGCAGCTTCTTCTGCGAGCTGTGCCAGCGGCGCTACGTGGAGGGTTGAGGATGTCCTCGTCGTCCTCCAATTCGCGCCTGGTCGTCTACGCGGCGCTCGCCGGCAACTTTGCCATCGCAATCGCGAAGTTCGTGGCGGCCTGGATGTCGGGCAGTTCGGCGATGCTCAGCGAAGGCGTGCATTCGCTGGTCGACACGTCCAACGAACTGCTGCTGCTCTACGGCATGAAGCGTGCCGCGCTCCCGCCGGACGCGACACACCCGTTCGGCCACGGACGCGAGCTGTATTTCTGGTCCTTCATCGTCGCGCTGCTCGTGTTCGCGCTGGGCGCGGGCGTGTCGCTGTTCGAAGGCGTGAGCCACCTGCGCGATCCCGAGCCGATGGGCGACCCGCTGGTCAACTACATCGTGCTGGGCGTGTCGATGCTGTTCGAGGGAAGCTCGTGGTATCTCGCGCTGCGGGAGTTCCGCGCGGTCAAGGGCTCGATGGGCTACTTCGAGGCCTTCCGCAAGAGCAAGGATCCGACCACCTTCACGGTGCTGCTGGAGGATTCGGCGGCACTGCTCGGTCTGCTGATCGCGCTCGCCGGCGTGGTCTCCTCCCGCGTGTTCGACATGCCCGAACTCGACGGCGCCGCCTCGCTCGGCATCGCCATCGTGCTGGCGATCGCGGCGGCCCTGCTGGCCCGCGAGAGCAAGGGACTGCTGCTGGGCGAGCCGGCGCATCCGAGGCTGCGCGAGTCGCTGCTGGCGATCGCCGCCAACGATCCGGGCGTGGGGCGGGTCAATGGCGTGCTGACGGTGCAGATGGGTCCGCACACCGTGGTCGCGGCGTTGAGCGCCGAGTTCGAGGACCGGCTCACCACGCCACAGATCGAGCAATGCATCAACCGCATCGAGCAGGCGGTCAGGCGCCGGCACGCCGAGGTCACCTCGCTGTTCGTCAAGCCACAGACGACCGAAACGTGGCATGCGCGACAGCACGCCATCGCGCGGGACAACGGGCCGAAAGAGTGACCCGGCCATGGCCCAGTTCTCGCTTTTCGACGCGGGTCCGCAGGTACTCATCGACGACGCCGGCGGCCGCGTGGTCTACATGCCCGAGGTGGTGCCGGCTGCGACCGCGCAGGCCTGGTTCGCGCAGCTGTTCGAGGGCACCGCCTGGCGCGGCGGCCGCCGCATGATGTACGAGCGCGAGGTAGATGTGCCGCGCCTGCGCGCGCATTTCGAGCTGGCCGATCCAGCCCTGCCCGCGCCGCTGCACGAGGCACTGGCGGCCGTGCGCGCGATGGTCGATGCGCCCTTCACCAGCGTGGGCCTGAATCTCTACCGCGACGAGCACGACAGCGTGGCGCCGCACAACGACAAGCTCGAAGAGCTCGTGCGCGGGCACCCGATCGCGCTGCTGTCGCTGGGCGCCACGCGCGAGATGGTGATCCGCGCCAAGCGCCCGCCACGGCGCGCGCTGCATCTGGACCTGGTCGCGGGCAGCCTGCTGACGATGGATTACGCCAGCCAGTTCCACTACGACCACGGCATTCCCAAGCAGCGCGCGCCGATGGGACCGCGGATCAGCCTCGCCTTCCGCGTGCGGCCGGCACCTTCCCCGTAAGCAGGGGAAGGCTTGGTGAAGGCGCCCGGGGTTCGTCCACGGGAAGATGTCCCGAAGGAAGGAGTCGCCCCTGATCCGGTCCTACCTGCGCAGTTCCGCCGTCTTCTCGCGTACCGCGCGGAACTCGGAGTCCTTCGACCATTCCGGCCACACGTCGGAATCGGCGAGCTGGTAGCCGAGCTGGTAGAGCAGTCGCAGGTCGTGCGCCATGCCGGTGAAACTCCAGCCGGCCTGCCATTCGTCCGAGGGCTGGTGGTAGTGCTCGCGGTTGTAGAGCTTGCCCGCAGCCTCGCCCGCCGCCTTGCCGCCATCGACCAGGTCGTTCCCCGACTCGTACGAGATCGCCGGCACGCCCTGCTTGGCGAAGGAGAAGTGGTCGGAGCGGAAGAAGCTGCCCGCTTCCGGATGCGGGTCGGACGCGTAACTCATGTCGTAGGTTCCGGCCAGCGCCACCAGCCGATCGAGCAGGCCGAGCTTCGCATTGCCGGAGATGGAGAAGTTGCGCGCGGGGCCGTGCGGATCGAGCGCATCGATGTTGATGTTGGCCACGGTCTTGCCCACCGGGTACAGCGGGTGGGTGGCGTAGTACTCGGACCCGAGCAGGCCTTTTTCCTCGGCGGTGACGGCCAGGAAAACCACCGAACGCTGCGGCCTGGGCGCGTGCGCGAAGGCACGACCCAGCTCGATCAGCCCTGCGGTGCCCGTGGCGTTGTCGACCGCGCCGTTGTAGATGCGGTCGCCCTTCCCATCGGGCGCGCCCACGCCAAGGTGATCCCAGTGCGCACTGTAGATGACCGTTTCGCCGGGACGACGGGTGCCTTCGACACGACCCACGACATTCTGCGAAGTGATCACGCTGGCATCGACGTCGTAGTGCGCCGAAAATGTCACGCCATCGAGCGTCACCGGCCTGAACTCGCGCGTCTGCGCCTGCTTCTTCAGCGCGGCGAAGTCCAGCCCCGCGGCCTGGAACATCCGCACCGCCAGGTCGTGCTGGATCCAGCCTTCCAGGGTCGGGTGTTCGGCCGCCGGCTTGTCGCGCACGATGTCGAACTGCACGTTGGTGTTGGAGTTCTTCACCGTCGCCCAGCCGTAGGAGGCCGGCGCGGTCTCGTGGACCACCAGCATGCCCAGGGCCCCCTGGCGCGCGGCTTCCTCGTACTTGTAGGTCCAGCGGCCGTAGTAGGTCATCGCCTTGCCGCCGAAGTCGCCCTTGCCGCTTTCGAAGTCGGGATCGTTGACCAGCACCACGCCGATCTTGCCCTTGAGGTCGACGCCCTTGAAATCGTCCCAGTGGCGTTCCGGCGCGTCCACGCCGTAGCCGACGAACACCAGCGGCGCGTTATTGATGTCGACCTTGCGGCTGCCGTCCATCGCCGCGCGCACGGCGATCTGCTCGCCCTGGCTCAGCGGGACGTTCTTGCCGTCCTCGGTCAGCGAGAACGCGGGCGTGCCGACGATCTCGAAGCGGCCCAGCGGCACCGGCTGCGTCCAGGTGCGCTTGCCGTCGACGATCGCGCCGCCGGGCGCAAGGCCCGCCGCCTTGAACTGGCCGACCAGGTAGTCGACCGTCCTGGCCTCGCCGGGCGTGGCCGGGCCGCGTCCCTCGAAGGCATCGGAGGACAGCGTCCGGACTTCGCGGGAGAGGCGGTGCGGGTCGAAGGTGGGCAGGTCGGTGGCCCGCGCGGGGCTGGCGAGCGCGGGCACGAGCAGGGCCGCGGCAATGGCGTAAGCGAGCGATCGGTTCAAGGCGAGCACCTATGCGAGGGGACACCCCTTGCATGGTAGGCATGCGGGCGGCGGATTCCTACCCGGCCCGCCTTGCTCCGGCAGCAGTCCGCCTGTAAGCGATGCTCTTCACGGCGCGACCTGGCAAGCGCATCGCCCGCAAGCGGGTTCCCGCGAAGGCGAGGCGGGCTTTTGATCGACGCGGCGAAGTGCGCTGCTAGCCGCCGATGACCGCGCGCACCTTGCGCTCCAGTTCGTCGTCCCGGAACGGCTTCTGCACCACGCGCTCCTCGCCCACGCCGGCCAGCGCGGTCTGGTCCGCATAGCCGGTGACGAACAGCACGGGCAGTTCGGGCCGGCGCGCGCGGGCCTGCTGCGCGACCTCCACGCCGTTCATGCCGGGCATGGCGAAGTCCGCGATCAGCAGGTCCACCTGCTCCATGCGGTCGAGCAGGTCCAGCGCCGCGCCACCGGAGCCGGCCTCCAGCACTTCGAAGCCAAGTCGGCGCAGCCGCATGGCGGTGACGTCGCGGACTGCGCTGTCGTCGTCCACCAGCAGCGCGAAGCGGCGCTGCGCCAGCGGCTCGGCATGGGCGTGGTCGTCGGGGGCCTCCTCTTTCACGGCCGCGCCTGCCTGCGCGCATGGCAGGTAGACCCGCACGGTGGTGCCGGCGCCGGGCCGGCTCTCGATGCGTACGCCGCCCCCGGACTGCTGCGCGAAGCCGAGCACCTGCGCCAGGCCCAGCCCGGAACCCTTGCCCACGCCCTTGGTGGTGAAGAACGGCTCGAATGCGCGCGCGCGCACGTCCTCGTCCATGCCGGTGCCGCTGTCGATCACCGAGATGGCCACGTAGTCGCCCGGTGCCGGCTCGCCCGGTTGCCGCGGCTCGGCCTCGAGCGTGACGTTGGCCGTCTCGATGGTGAGGCTGCCACCGACCGGCATGGCATCGCGCGCGTTGATCGCAAGGTTCAGAATCACCAGCTCGATCTGCGTGGGGTCGACCAGCGCGCTCCACAACGCCTGCTGCAGTCGCGTGGCCACGGCGACGCTGCCGCCCATGGTGCTCCTGAGCAACTCGCCCATGCCATGCACGGTGCCGTTGAGGTCGATCGCCTTCGGCTCCAGCCGCTGCCGGCGGGAGAAGGCCAGCAGCTGCGAGGTCAGCGTGGCGCCGCGGAGGGCCGCCTGGCGCATCAGTTCCAGCCGGCGGCGGACCCGCGGCTCCTCCACCGACATCTCGATCAGGTCGAGGTTGCCCAGCACGATGGTGAGCAGGTTGTTGAAGTCGTGCGCCACGCCGGAGGTGAGCTGGCCGACCGCCTCCAGTCGCTGCATCTGGCGCAGCGTGGCCTCGACCCGCTCGCGACTTTCGATCTGGTCACGCAGCTGCCGGTTGGCCGCCTCCAGTTCTTGCGCGGCAAGCTTTTCCTGGGTCACGTCGCGACCGACGGCGTAGATGCGGTCGTGCTCGGCCACCGCCGTCCAGGCGATCCAGCGCCAGCCGCCATGTTCGCACTGCATGCGGTTCTCGAACGGCGGGGCCACGTGGCCACGGCGCAGGCAGGCCAGCACGGCGTCGGCCGAACCCCGGTCCTGCGGATGGATGAAATCCAGGAACGGCCGCGCGAGCAGCGCGTCGGGCTCGTAGCCGAGGATGCGCGTCCAGGACGGGTTGACGACCTTGAAGTAGCCGTCGAACCCGGCCACCGCGAACAGGTCCCGACTGAGTTCGAACACCCGCTCGCGCTCGCGGCCGATCTGCAGCGCCGCTTCCTGCAGCGCGCGATTGCGATCTTCCAGCGCGATACGTTCGCGGTGTGCGCCGGTCACGTCCTGGTTGACGCCGATCATCCGGCGCCGGCCATCGGAGTCGGTGACGGGCGTTCCCTTGGAGAGGATCCAGCGGGTTTCGCCGTTTGCGCGGATGCGGAACTCGATGTCCACCGGCTGGCCGCTTTCGGTGCTCTGGCGGACCGCCTTGTCGACGCCGACGCGGTCCTCCGGATATACCCCGGCGCGCCAGGCCTCGTCGGGCGTGATGCCCGCGTCCGGGTCGAGCCCGAACAGCAGGTACATTTCCCGCGACCAGCGGGCGTCGCCAGACGGGAGCTCCCACTCCCAGACGCCGATGCGGCCGACCCGCTGCGCCAGCTTCAGTCGCGCTTCGCTGGCGCGCAGGGCGTCCTCGGCGCGACGGCGGTCAGTGATGTCCATCAGCACGCCCATCATCCGCGCCGGCTGGCCATCCTCCACGCGAATGTCCGCGCGCAGCAGCAACCAACGCTGTTCGCCGCCGGGCCAGACGTAGCGGAGCTCGCACTCGACGAACCGCTCGCCCCGCGCGAGCGCCTCGACCATGCGGGCATGCAGCCGCTCCCGCTCGCCGACCGGATAACCGGCACGCATCTGCTCCATCGTCGGCGTGGCGTCCTCGGGAAAGCCGAGCAGGCGATTGAGTTCGGGCGAGCCGACCATCGTCTCGGTGCGCAGGTCCACCTCCCACACCGCCATGCGCCCGGCCTCGATCGCCAGCTGCAGCCGCGCCTGGCTGGTCTCCAGCGCCTCGCGCAACTGCCGCCACTGGCTGACGTCCTGCAGCGTGCCGATGTAGCGCACCGCCCGCACCTCGCCATCGACCGGCGCAAACAAGGCCTGGCCATACGCGACCACCCAGCGCACCTGGCCATCCGGGTGCACCACGCGGTACTCGTAGGACGCGCTCTCGCGGATCTGCGGATCAAGCGCGCGCAGCAACAATCCGTGCGTGCGTGGCAGATCGTGCGGATGGGTGCGGGCCTGGACCTGTTCGAGCCGCAACGGCTCGTCGCCTGGCGGCAGCCCGCAGATCTCGCGGGCGCGGGGGGAATAGTCGAAGGTGCCGTCGAGTACGTTCCAGTCCCAGATGCCCAGCCCGGCCGCGCGCGTCGCCAGTTCCAGGCGTACCTCGCTGCCCAAGGGCATCCCGGTGCGGGCCTGCGAGGATGACGAACCCGCGCGGTGCTGCATGACAAACCACCTCGTACCTGCGTCAGCCATGGCACTCTAGCGCAGGCCGGGCACGGGAAACGTGAGATTGCCGCGCGGTCGCGGAGTGCCCGGACGCGCGAGGCTCAACCCGCCTGTTCGGTTACGCCGAGCTGGCCGGCGGCATCGCCGATGGCGCGGTGCAGCTCGAGCCGCGTGAAAGGCTTGCCCAGGCGCACCAGATCCTTGATCGGCGTGCCGGGAAGCTCCGCATAGCCGGAGGCGAGCACGATCGGCAGATCGGGTTTGCGCTCGCGCAGGAGTTTGGCCAGCCGGGTGCCGGTCATGCCGGGCATCGCCTGGTCGGTGATGACCACGTCCACCTCGCCGCCTGCGTCGACGTAGGCCAGCGCCTCCTCGGCCGAGCGCACCGCGTGGACGACGTGGCCGAGGTCCTCGGCCATCGCCATGGTGCTCAACAGGACGAGCTCATCGTCGTCCACCATCAGCAGCGCCAGCGGCTCGCCGGTGTGAACGGGGGCATCCCTGTCGACGCCTTCGACCGCTGCCGGCGCCGCCGGCTCGGCCATGTCCGCGGCGATCGGCAACCAGACCTCCACCGTGGTGCCCCTGCCCGGCTGGCTCTGCAGCAGCAGGCGCCCGCCCGACTGCTCGGCCAGGCCATAGGCCATCGACAGGCCCAGGCCGGTGCCCTTGCCCACGCCCTTGGTGGTGAAGAACGGCTCGGTCGCGCGCTTGAGGGTGTCCGCGTCCATGCCGTGCCCTTCGTCGGCGACCCAAAGGCACACGTATTCCCCTGGCGGCAGCGCCGTCGAATGCCCCTCGCCCACGTGCTCGTTGCGCGCGCCGATCTCAAGCCGGCCGCCATGCGGCATCGCATCGCGCCCGTTGACGGCCAGGTTGAGCAACGCCAGCTCCAACTGGTTGGGGTCGATCAGCACCCGCGGCAGATGCAACGGGAAACTGGTACCGATGCGGATCTCCGGACCCAGCGAGCGACGGATCAGTTCGGCCATGCCATGCACCAGCAGCGGCACGTCGACCGGGCGCGGGTGCAGTTCCTGCCGCCGCGCGAAGGCGAGCATGCGCTGGGTCAGCGCCGCGCCGCGCTGCGCACCGGCCATCGCGTTGTCCAGCAGCAACTGGGGGCGCGCCTCCGGCGGCAACCATTTGCGCAGCAGTTCCAGGTTGCCCATCACGGCCATCAGCAGATTGTTGAAGTCGTGCGCCACGCCGCCGGTGAGGTGCCCGATGGATTCGGATTTCTGCGACTGGAACAGGGCCTCGCGGGCCACCGCCAGTTCTTCCTCGGCACGCTTTTTCTCGGTCACGTCGCGGGTGATCTTGGCGAAACCCACGACGCGGCCTTCCGCGTCGGTGAGGCGATCGATCACCACGTGCGCCCAGAACAGGCTGCCGTCCTTGCGCTTGCGCCAGCCCTCGCCCTCGTACACGCCCTGCGTGCGAGCGACCGCCAGGTTGCGCGCCGGCCGACCGGTGCTGACGTCCTCGTCCGCGTAGAAATGGCTGAAGTGCTTGCCCAGCACCTCGTCCACGCGGTAGCCCTTGATGCGCTGCGCGCCGGCGTTCCAGCTGGCGACGCGGCCGTCGGCGTCGAGCAGGTAGATGGCGTAGTCGCGCACGCCCTGCACCAGCAGACTGAACTGCTGCTCGTTGCTGCCGAGCATGTCGTCGGAGTGGTGCGGCCAGGGGATGTCGCGCACCAGGTAGACATAACCGGTCAGTTCGCCGGACTCGCCGCGCACGGCTTCGATGATGGTGCGCGCCCACACCCGTTGTTCATCCTTGCCCAGGCGCCAACCGGTTTCCTCGTCGCGCCCCTCCTTGCTGGCCGCCCGCAGCGCCTGCTCCGGCAGGCCGGCGGCTCGACCCTCCGGCGTGTGGAGTGCCTGGAACGGCTGGCCGACGATCTCCCCGGCGGCGTAACCGAAAATGCGCTCGGCACCGGCGTTCCAGGTGGCTATGCGCCCCTGGGTATCGAGGAAAATCATGGCGAGCGCGTCCAGCGACTGCACCATGCGGGCGTAGTTGTCCCCACCGATGGACATGGCGTACCTCTCGAACGAACGATCCGCGTTGTTCTGCGGGACGATTATGCGGCCTGTCTCCATCTGCGTCGTGAACGCCTAAACCGCTGCCTGGGCACGCTCCAGCGCTGCCACGTGCCGCTCCAGCCGCGGTCCCAGATAGCAATGGGAGCCGCATGGCAACAAGCCGGTCCGGGCGAACTCGCGAAGGTACCAAGCCGGCGGCCGCGAGAAAAATCCCTCGCGGTCGCCGACCACGTCGTCGCGGCTGGTGAAGACCTCCAGGAATGCCACGCCTTCGAGCATCTCGCCAATGCCCGCCAGGCCCGCGCGGATTTCTGCCGGGCGGAGGTAGTGCAGCACGTCGGTGCAAACGATGAGGTCGAAGCGGCTGTCGAAACGCAGGTGCTCGAGCTGGCCGAAGCGTGCCAGCCCGATGTTGCGGCTGCGCCCGTAGCGCTCCACCACGTAGGGGCTCGCGTCCAGTCCGCGGTAGGCCACGCCGGGCCGCAGGGCGCGCAGCGGCGAACGCCAGGGTGCCTCGCCGCAGCCCACATCGAGCACGTTGCGCAGCGGCCGGCCCAGGTAGTACTCGGCCTGCGCAACCGCCAGCGCCACCTTGCGCCTGAGCTCGGCAGCCGAGGCGACCGCGTGGCGCGGGTCACGGTACCACTTGTCGAAATAGGTGCGATCGTAGGTCTTGGCCATGGGCGGGGGGCGCAGAGCGAAAGACCCATGGTACGGCCTGGCAATCACCCGACGCATACATGCGGCGCTCCAGCATTTTTGCAACAGCCCGCCTGGAGCCCGTTCATGTCCATGATCCGCATGCGCCTCATCGGCAACCGCGACGCCGCCGATTCGATCATCACCGTGCTGCACGGTATCGACGGCATCGAGCACGTCGAGGAGATCGAGGATTTCATGCTGGGCGTGCGCGACGATTCCAGTTCGGCCAACCTGGTCGACGACAGCGAAGGCCGGGTGTTCATGGTCGAGGTCGATGCCCCCGACGACATGCGCGCCGATGCGGTGCGTGCGGTCGCCGAGGCCGAGGCGCGACGGCTGGACGCGGGCCTGGAGATCGTCGACGGCGAGGATTTCTAGGCGCGGTGGCCAGCACCGGGGCGTCGCCCGCAGGCGAGCTCCTGCCACGGGCCGTCTGCTGCAGGAGACCACCGGGTGGGCGATGCCCTTGCAACCGCCCCGCCGCTCAGCCGCGTACCAGCAGATGCCGCGCGACCTGCCCGTGCATGCGACCCAGGCCGCGCGCAAGGTGCAGCGTGGCGAACAGCAGCAGCACCCCCAGTACGCACAGGCCGATCACCTCGCCCCAGCCCGGCACGTGTTCGCCGAAGCCCCAATGCACGATCACCCGGTGATCGACGAACAGTCGCGACAGGTCGCCCCCGTTCACCATCCACGCCACCGGCGCACCGATGAAGGCAACCGACACCGACACCAGCGTCACCGCGATCGTGAAATAGACGATGCCGAGCGGGAGCATCAGCAACATGTAAAGCAGCGTGGTCCAGGTACGCGCGTCGGTGAACATGGAGCCGATGCGCTTCATCAGGGTCAGGTCGCGCGTCGGGTAGGGCGGGCGCCGCGGCATGCGGGCGCCCAGCATGGCCTCCACAATGCGCCCCTCGACCAGCGAAAGCACGCGCACGGAACCGAAGAACAGCACGATGAACGGCAGGCCGACGATCAGTATCGACAGGCCCGCCGACAGCGACACGCCGGTGACCGCCCAGGTGAAGTAGAAGATGCCCGTGGCCAGCGCCAGCACCATGTAGAACAGCGCGCCGTAGGTGCGCGGGTCGGCCGCCACGCCGAAGAAGCGGCCGGCCAGCGAGCGGCGCTTCGGCGGCGACGGCGGACGCAGCGCGCGCTGGATCCTGATCTCCTGGTCGCGGTAGAGCTCGGCCACTTCGTCGGGTGCACCGTAGCTCCCGACGACGTGGGCCAGCATGTCCGCCTCGCCGCGCGAAGGCTGTTCGGCGAGTTCGGCACGCAGGTGCTCCTCCGCGTCGTACAGCGCGTCCTGCACCAGCGCCGGATCGGCGCCGCGCAGCGCGGCGCGCAGCTGGTCGAGGTATTCGTTGATCGTGCGCGGTGCGTTCATCACACCTCTCCTTGAAGGACTTTGTCGACGGACTCACGCGTGGCGTTCCAGGCCGCGACCCATTCGCGCAGCACCTCCCGCCCCGGTGGGGTAATGCGGTAATAGCGGCGCGGCGGCCCGCTCACCGAAGGCTCGACCTCGCTGGCCAGCAGCCCGGCCGCCTCCAGGTTGCGCAGTACCGGATAGAGCGCGCTCTGCTTGCCGGCCAGTACGCCCTCGCCCAGCTCCTCCAGCCGCTTGGCGATCTGGTAGCCGTAGAGCGGCTGCCGCGACTGCCCCAGCACCGCCAGCAGCACCAGCGAAACGGTGCCGGCGGAGAGCTCCTTCTGGAACTTCTTCAGTTGGCTGACCCGTTCGTCCACACGCTCGCCTGCACTGCCACCTGGGTTGCTGTGAAGGTTAGTGTGAAGTTCGCACTAGTTCATGGGCCTGAAGTCATGCTCGACACGCTTGCGCCCGGTGATGTCCAGGAACAGCATCACGAACCGGTCGCCGCCCAGGGGGGCGGGCGCGCGCCTCGTACACGCGACCCTCCAGCGCAGGCACCTGGACTTCGAACGAGGACGACTGGCCGCGGTCGACCACCAGCCGTGGCGCTGCACCACGCTGTCCGGAAAGCCGGGAATGACCTGGCTGGCGCGCCGGCCGGGCACGAGCCCGGCGGGGTGCCTGGGCTGCCGGGTAGATGCCTCGTTCGGCACGCCGTGGACGGCGCGCGCCCATGCGCATCACGCTGGCCGCCGGAGGAACGATTCCGCGGGGACTAGGATTCCAGCGCGGCGTTCACCACTGCCGGCAGGGTTTCCAGCGAGAACGGCTTCTGCAGCACGCGGTGGACCACCGATTCCAGCGTGGGCGGCAGCGGCGAGGGGGCGTAGCCGGTCATCAGGATGATCTTCAAACCGGGACGCAGGGTGCGGGCAGCTTCGGCCACCTGGTAGCCGTCGATATCGGGCAGCTTGATGTCGCTCAGCAGCATGTCGATGCGCTGGTCCGATTCGAGTGCCTGCACGCCGGAAGTGCCGTCGCTGGCTTCGAGCACGCTGAAGCCGGCGTCCTGCAGGCCTTCCATGACCAGTTCGCGCAGGAACGCTTCGTCTTCGACCAGCAGGATGTGGGGGGATGTGTCGGAAGAAGGCATTACGCAACCTCGGGGATGGTTTCGCGGGGGGCGCGGGGAAGGATGATGTGGATGGTGGTGCCGTGGCCGGGACGGCTCTCGATGCTGGCCACGCCGCGGGATTGCTCGACATAGCCCAGGATGGTGCTCAGCCCCAGACCGGTGCCCTTGCCCACCGGTTTGGTGGTGAAGAACGGATCGAAGGCCTTGCTGCGCACCTCCTCGCTCATGCCCACGCCGGTGTCGACCACGCGCAGGCGCACATAGTCGCCCGCGGCGAGCTCGCCGACCGGATGGCTGGCCGCCACCTGCAGGTCGTCGGTGCAGACCCGGATCGTTCCGCCCTCGGGCATGGCGTCGCGGGCATTGATCACCAGGTTGAGGATAGCGTTCTCCATCTGGTTGGAATCGCACAGCACCGGCCACTGCGAATCGAGCCGGTAGTCGATTTTCCAGCTCGAGCCGACCGAGTGGTCGAGCAACGGCTGCATGCCCTGGATCAGCACGTCCAGCCGCACCGACCGCGGCGACAACGGCTGGCGTCGCGCGAACGTGAGCAGGCGCTGGGTGAGGCTGGCGGCGCGGTCGATGCCGTCCCGGGCCATGTCCAGGTAACGCTGGATCTGGCGATGGCGGTCCTGGCGCTGCTCGAACATCGCAAGGTCGTCCGCCGGCATGGCCGGCGCGTCCTGGCCAGTGGCAACGCCCTCCCGCTCCAGCTGCAGCTCGCGCTCGGTGGCCGGGTCGCTCTGCTGCACGTGCCTGCTCAATCGCGCCAGGCTGGCGCGAATGATCATCAGCAGGTTGTTGAAGTCGTGGGCGATGCCGCCGGACAGCTGGCCGATCGCCTCCATCTTCTGGCTCTGGCGCAGGGCTTCCTCGGTGCGCGCGCGCTGCTCCATTTCGGAGTTGAGCCGCTCGTTGGCGCTGGCCAGCTCGCGCGCCCGCCGTTCCAGCGCGGCATTGGCGCGCATCAGCAGCCTGTGGGCGACCGCCAGCGCGGACAGCATCAACACCGCCATCAGGGTCAGCAAGGTCACGCCGCTGTAACGGGCCAGTTGCATGATCAGCGGCGTCGGTGCTGCGCGCAGGTAGACGCTGCCCACGGTCGTGCTGCCCTGTTGCGCTGGCACGGCAACCACCATCCGGTCCCGCGGCAGCCGCCCGCCGTTGGCCAGGCTGTCGACGATGGGCTCGCTGCCGGGCCGCTGGAAGCCCGCCACCAGACGATGCGCCTCGTTGTAGACCGCCGCCGCATCCAGGCGCGGATCAAGCATCAGCGCGTTGACGTACTCCTGCGCGGCGACGCGGTCGTTGAACGAGATCGCCGCGGTGACGCTGGCGGCCAGGATCTTGGCCTGCACGGTGAGCTGGCGACGGTGTTCGGCGGCGGCGGAGTGGTACTGGTAACCCGCCGCGAGCGCGCCAGCCAGCAGCAGCAGGCCCGCGGCGACCAGCGACATCACCGGCCTGAACGCGAAGGGTCGACCGATGGCCCGGCGCCTCACGAGGGTTCCCTCACCGCCACTGCGAGATTGAGCAGCTTGGAGCTGATGCTGATGTGGTTGCGCGCGGCGGCGCCGGTATCGATCACGAAACGCACGCGGCCGCGGTCGATCACGAACTGGATGATGCCGCCCCCCGCACGAGGCTGGACCGAATCGACCACGGTGAGCACGGGCTTGCCGCTGACTGTCGCCAGCGCCTGCTGGACGTCCTGCGACGACAGGCGGCTGATGAACAGGATCTGGCACCGGGCTTCGGGGGTGAGCGTTTCGAGCCGCAGGACCTCGAACGGATGCGTACCCAGGCTGCGCCCGGCCACCGCGCGCTGGAGGTAGTTGTCAAACGGATCCTCGCCGGCGACGCAGATGCGGAAAGGCTGGTCGGGCGAGTCGAACGTCGTGGGCGGCCAGTTGACGAATGGCGCCAGCTTGTAGAGGTAGGTTGCCTTGACCGCGTACTCGAGCGAGACACCCGGCCGCGCAGGCTGTGGCGACGCCTCCCAGCTGGCGCAGGCCAGCAACAGCACGAGCAGCACGCGCGGACGGGCGCCGCCAAGCCAGGCGAGCAGCCGCGCCTTGCGGGGCATGATGCCGAATCGGGTACGGCTGGTGCGGATGGGTATCTCCTCGGCCCGGCTGCGCGTCAGAAGTTCAGGCGGGCATCGAGCGACACGCCGCGCCCGATGCGATTGCCAAAGGGATATTCCTGATGCCACGCGTGCAACAGGTTCGAGCCGGCCAGCGACAGCTCAAGCTTGTCGTCCACGAGCCAGCCCAGGCGCAGGTCGAGCTCGACGTAACCGGGCACCTTCGGATCGGGCAGGGCATCCACCCCGCGCACGTCCGCATACAGCGTCCAGTGGTCGGAAAGATTCATCATGGATCGCACGAAGCCCTGGTATTCGGGATCGTCGCCGGCCTGCGACACGCCGAGCAGGCCGCTGGCCTCCGGCTTGAAGCGCAGGCGCTGACGCTGCGCATCGATGCCGGCGCCCAGTTGCCACCAGTCGCTGACTGCGTAGCTGCCCCAGACCTCCACGCCGCAGGTGTGCCCCTCCATGCCGTTGCCCCAGGTCAGCGGGAGCCCCGTGGGCGAGAGCTCGACCGTCCTGAGATCGTCGTAGACGTTGTAGTACAGCGACACCGACACGGTCGCACGGGTGGCGACCTGCCCGCGCCAGCCTGCCTCGTAGGCGGTGAGCTTCTCGCGTTTGAACGCCGGATTGCCGGTCAGGAAGACGGTCGGGCCGAGCTTCTCGATGACGTCCTCGTCGAAGGGCGTCGGCGTGCGCACCGCGCGCGAGGCGGCGGCCCACAGCAGGCTGCTCCGGCCCGGTTGCCAGGACAGCCGCAGGCGGGGCATCAGCGACAGGCCCGAATACGGGTCGTCCTCGGCCTTCAGGCCCAGCGTCAACGTGGTGCCGGGCGTAAGCGCCACCTGGTCCTGCACGAAGGCGTTGACCAGGCTCTGCGTGTTGCGCGGCGGGTCCCACAGCAGCGAACTGGCCGTGGCGATGCGCGGCTTGATGTCGTAGCGGTAAATGCGGTCGCCCAGGCCCCACAGGAGCTGCTGGCGCTTGCCCACGGCAAGGCCGTGCTGCATCTCCACGTCCAGCGTGTCCAGCGTGAAACCGCTGCCGCCGTCGTTGCTGCCGCGCCGATGCACGTGGTCGTAGTACGCCTGGAACTGCACGTTCGAGGTGTCGCTGATGGTGTGCCGCCAACGCGCCAGCACGTCCGCGCCGGTGCTGCGCGCGTCGTCGGCGCCGGGCTGGTCGGTGCGGCCATCGTGCAGGTCGCCCTGCAGCATGATCGAATCGGCGGGGCCATGGTCCCAGTCGATCCGGAACCCGACCTGGGGGCTGTTCCAGCCGTTGCGCGCGGGCTGGCCCGCGGCGTCGTCCAGTTCGTGCCGGCGGATGTTGCGCGCATAGACGCGATAGTGCGCATCCCGGCCCAGCGCACCGCCGTACTGGACGGCGGCACTGCTCTCCAGGTTGCCCACGCGAACCGCCAGCAGGCCACCGCGGGTATCGGCCGCACTGCGGGTGATGACATTGATCACGCCGTTGACCGCGTTGGCGCCCCACAGCGCGCCGCCGGGACCGCTGATCACCTCGATGCGCTCGATGTCTTCCGGCAGCACGAACTGGTCGTCCCAGTACATGCCCGAGAAGATCGGCGAGTACACGCTGCGGCCGTCGATCAGCACCAGCAGCTTGTTCGGGAAACTCTGCGCGATGTTGTTGCCGTTGAAGCCACGCGCCGTGATCACGTAGTTGCCCGGGCTGGTCTGGAACACCTCCAGGTTGGGCGCCAGCCGCAGGATGTCGGGCAGGCTTCGGGCGCCCGAACGCATGATGTCGTCGTGGCTGATCACGTAGACCGCCGCGGGCGCCTTGGCCAGCGGCTCGGGATTCTTGGTCACCGAGGAGACCACGACCTTGCCCAGGTCCTCGAGTGTGAGGCTGCCCAGGTCGGTCGGCAGCGCAAGGGCGGCGCACGGCGCACGCATCGACAGCATCAGCAGGCCCGTCGCGATGGCGCTCCGCGTGAGCGCGCGTTGTCCCGGGCTCACGTGCCCGCCTCCCGGCGGAGGTCAATCCAGCAGCGCATCAGGCCATCCATAAAGAGCAGTTGTCCAACGGCATCGCGTTCTGAAGAGCCGATCGGGCCGCGACGGCATCCGGCAGCCGCCCGGCTTGCGTCGAACTCGGTTTGGCACGCGGACAGTGTAGCGGCAATGGTCCGGACACACCGTGTCGGCGCGCAAGAATGCGAGCCACGACCCCTCACGCGCCGCCCCTTCGGCAAGCGTCCGCACGAACCAGCGGAGGGCGCGCCGATGTAGTGCGCCCAGGTATCGATGTCGCGGACCACCGCCTCCGCATCACCGCCGAAGGACCGCGGATGGGCCTGCGCGCTGCCGAACTGCCGGCTGCACACCATGAGATCGCGCGTTGCGAAGCGTCGCGCGGATCTTCTTCGGATGGCGGATCATGCCCCCGGCTGCCAGCAGGTCGTCCAGGCAGCCATCCGGCCAGGCGGCGACCGTCGCCAGCGCGAAGCCGGCGAAGGCGCGGCGGATGGCAGGCCAGCGCGCGCGCACCACCGCGGGCCGGAAACGGGCCTGGAAAACACCGCGGCGGCGAGCAGCTCGAAGACTTGGTCGTCGCTCCTGGCCGGCTCACCGGCCAGCGGGTTCCGCCTTCGACGATCGCGAGCGTCATCGTTGCGGCAGGTCCCGCGCACGGTTCGTGCGCAGGACCCTGCAACCGCTTCAGGCGGCCAGCGAGGCGTTGTCGATCACGAAGCGATACTTCACGTCGCTGCGCTGCATGCGGTCGTAGGCCTCGTTGATCTTTTGCGCGGGAATCATCTCGATGTCCGCGACGATGCCGTGCTCGGCGCAGAAATCGAGCATCTCCTGCGTCTCGGCGATGCCGCCGATCAGCGAGCCGGCGATCGAGCGGCGTCCGAAGATCAGTGTCCCGACGCTGGGGCTGGGATGCGCATGCTCCGGCACGCCGACCAGGCACAGCGTGCCGTCACGCTTGAGCAGGCGGGTGTAGGCATCGAGGTCGTGGCTGGCGGCCACCGTGTTGAGGATGAAGTCGAAGCTGCCCGCGTGCCTGGCCATGTCGTCGGGGTTCTTTGAAATTACCACCTCGTCCGCGCCCAGATCGTGCGCATCCTGACGCTTGGATTCGGAGGTGGTGAAGGCGACCGTGTGCGCACCCATCGCGTGGGCCAGCTTGATGCCCATGTGGCCCAGTCCGCCGATGCCGACGATGCCGACCTTCTTGCCGGGGCCCGCGCCCCAGTGGCGCAGCGGCGAGTAGGTGGTGATGCCCGCGCACAGCAGGGGAGCCACGGCGGCGAGCTGGTCCTCGGGGTGGCGGATCTTCAGCACGAAGCGGTCGCTGACCACGATCTGCTGCGCGTAACCGCCCAGCGTGTGGCCGGGTGCGTCCGGCGTCTTGCCGTTGTAGGTGCCGGTGAAGCCGCTCTCGCAGAACTGCTCCAGTCCTTCCCCGCACGAGGCGCAGTGCTGGCAGCTGTCGACCATGCAGCCGACGCCGACGGTGTCGCCGACCTTGAAGCCGGTGACCTCGCTGCCGACCGCGCTGACGTGTCCGACGATCTCGTGGCCGGGCACGCAAGGATAAAGGGTGCCGGCCCACTCGGAGCGGACCGTGTGCAGGTCCGAATGGCAGACGCCGCAGTAGGCGATGTCGATCTGCACGTCGCGCGGGCCGGGCTGGCGACGCTCGATGTCGAGCGCTTCGAGCGGCTTGTCGCTGGCGTGGGCGCCGTAGGCCTTGGTCTTCATGATGGATTCCTGTGGGGTGGGAAGGTATGGCAACCGGGGCACGGTAACAAAGCGCCCTCTGCGCTTGCCAACGCGGGGAACCGGCGGCCTCGCCGTCGAGCGCCCGCGCTCCGGCTCGTCGAAGTGGCGCCATGCACGACCGGTGTATCATTCGCCGATCGGGGGTCGATGGTTACGGCGCCGCGGCGTGCGGACACAGGGCACGCATGCGGGTCGGCACGTGCATGCCCCCGCACCCCTGACCCGGGAAAGGCCGGTCGCCGGCGCGCGAACCGTACCAAACTACTCGCCTTCGCATGGCTGGCGCGTGAGCGCAACCTCGACCATGCGTCGGCTCACCCACTTCGTTGTCACGCGAGATGCCTGTTCCGGGTTCGCTTGACGACGGAACAATATTTCCATATTTTTGGAAGCATGGAAATCAAAGCCGCCCTCGCCGCGCTGAGCGCGCTCGGCCACGAATCGCGCCTGGCCGCCTTTCGCGGGCTCGTGCAAGCCGGACCCGAGGGCCTGTCCGTGGGTGAACTGCGCGAGCACCTGGACCTGCCGCCGGCCACCCTTACCGCACACCTCAACGTGCTGCGCGCGGCCGGGCTGGTGAGCGACCAGCGCGAAGGCCGGGTCATCCGCGTGCGTGCCGACTACACCCGGATGGACGCACTGCTGGCCTACCTCACCGAGAACTGCTGCGCCGGGACCACCTCCTGTGGCCCGACGTCGTCCTGCAAGCCACGCCGCAAGAGGACCTGACGCCATGAACCGCTTCCACGTACATCTCAACGTCGCCGACCTGGCGACCAGCATCCGCTTCTACACCGCGCTGTTCGGCGCCGAGCCGACCGTGCGCAAGGACGACTACGCCAAGTGGATGGTGGAGGACCCGCAGGTCAACTTCGCCATCTCGAGCACGGGCCGCCAACCCGGTATCGACCACCTGGGCATCCAGGCCGACAGCGGCGAAGCGCTGGCCGCGCTCGGCCACCGGCTGGATGCGGCCGGCGGCGCCCTCGTGCCGGAGCAGGCGACCGTCTGCTGCTACGCGCGCTCGGACAAGCTGTGGACCGAAGATCCGCAGGGTACGCGCTGGGAAACCTTCCACACGCTGGGTGAGGCGACCACCTACCACGCGGGCGAGGCGCCCTGCGCGACCGACGGCACCAGTTGCAGCCCGGACCTGCGCGCGGCGAAGCCCAGGGTCGCCAAGGGGGCATCCTGCTGCGCCCCGGGCTCCGGCTGCTGCTGAGCGAATCGGTACCCATGAAAAAGCGCATCCTGTTCGTCTGCATCGAGAACGCCAACCGCAGCCAGATGGCCGAGGCCTTCGCGCGACTCCACGGCGGCGACGCCGTGGAAGCCTGCAGTGCCGGGTCCGCCCCGTCCGGGCGCATCAACCCGCGCGCCGTGCAGTTCATGGCCGAACTCGGGTATGACCTCGCCAGCCACGCCTCCAAGTCGCTCGAGACGATCGAAGGCGACTTCGATGCGGTGGTGACCATGGGCTGCGGCGACCGCTGCCCGTGGGTGCCGGCCCGCCGTCGCGAGGACTGGAGCCTGCCCGACCCGAAGGATCTCGACGACGCGGGCTATCGCGCGGTGCGCGACGAGATTTCCACCCGCGTGCAAGCGCTGCTGGCCTCGCTCTGACCATGCTGTCACGCAAGCTCCTGGCCGAGTTCATCGGCACGGCCCTGCTGCTCGCCGCCGTGGTGGGCTCGGGAATCATGGGCGTGACGCTCTCCCCGGGAAACACCGGCGTGGCCCTGCTCGCCAACGCGGCGGCAACGGCCGGTGCGCTCTATGTACTGATCGTCCTGTTCGGGCCAATTTCCGGCGCGCACTTCAATCCGGTGGTGACCCTTGCCCTGTGGCTGCGCGGTGAACTGCGCGCCCGCGAAGCCCTGGCCTACGTGCTGGTGCAGCTGGCGGCGGCGATCGTCGGCGTGCTGCTCGCGCACGCCATGTTCGAGCTGCCGCTGCTGCAGCCGGGCACGCGGGTGCGCAGCGGCGCGGCGCAATGGTTGAGCGAGGGCGTGGCCGCCTTCGGCCTGCTGCTGACCATCCTGCTCGGAATGCGGCATCGGCCGGCCGCCGTGCCGGCGCTGGTGGCCAGCTACATCTTCGCCGCGTACTGGTTTACCGCGAGCACTTCCTTCGCCAACCCGGCAGTCACCCTGGCGCGCGCCCTGACCCGCACCTTCGCGGGCATCCGCCCCGCGGATGTCTCCGGGTTCGTGCTGGCCCAGGTGGCCGGCGCGCTCGTTGCCGTGGTCGTGGCGGCGAAGCTGGATGACCGCACGCGCGATCGGACTTCCCGCTGAAATGATTCCCGGGTTTCCGGTTCGCACGCGCGCGGGCAAAAAACGCCGGTTTGTTATTGAAAGGTAGAGGGAAATGTCTTCCCGAAACACGACGAACGCCTAGCGGATGCTTAACGGGAGCTGTGTTGCAGTTCGCCTCGAGTACGCCGATCCCCGAGGTGGAAACCATGCACGACGCACTCGACATCCGCACCGCTCCCCGGCGCCGTGCCGACACGCCCGCCGCTGCACGGGCCCGTCGTCCAGGCGCTTGCCGGCGCTTCCCGCGGGAAGCGTTCGATGACTGGGACAGCTCCCGCCACCGCGCGCTGGCCTGATCCGGCGTAACCCCGCCCCAAGGGAAACACAACCGACCACGCCCGCCTGCGCCTGCCGCAGGCGGGGGTGTCTGCGCCCCGCGCGAGGACATCGCGCGCCCGCCGTACCGTCCGTCAGGGAACTGCCATGAAGAAGCTGATTGCGATCTGCGCCGTGCTCGGCGCAGTGGCCGCGGGCACCGCCACGGCGAAGAACGTGACCCTGCTCAACGCGTCCTATGACCCCACGCGCGAGCTCTACCGCGACGTCAACACCGCCTTCGCTGCGCAGTGGAAGGCCCAGCATGGCGACCGCGTCACCATCCGCATGTCCCACGGCGGCTCGGGCAAGCAGGCTCGCGCGGTGGTCGACGGACTGCCGGCCGACGTGGTGACGCTGGCGCTGGCGCACGACATCGACGTACTGGCCGGGCGCGGCCTGATGCCGGCCCACTGGCAGCAACGGTTGCCCGACAACAGCGCGCCCTACACCTCGACCATCGTGTTCCTGGTGCGCAAGGGCAATCCGAAGAAGATCCGCGACTGGTCCGACCTGGTGCGCCCCGGGGTGCAGGTGATCACGCCCAACCCCAAGACCTCCGGCGGGGCGCGCTGGAACTTCCTGGCCGCCTGGGGCTATGCGCTCAAGCAGCCGGGTGGCAATGAGGCCAGGGCCAGGGCCTTCGTGCGCGAGCTGTACAGGCACGTGCCGGTGCTGGACACCGGTGCGCGCGGCGCCACCAACACCTTCGTCCAGCGCGGCATCGGCGACGCGCTGCTGGCATGGGAGAACGAGGCGATCCTGGCCAGGCAGGAGATCGGCGGCGCCGACGTGGAGATCGTGGTCCCCTCGATGAGCATCCTGGCCGAGCCCACGGTGGCGCTGGTCGACCGGAACGTGGACAAGCACGGCACCCGCGCGGTGGCCGAGGCTTACCTGAAGTTCCTCTACTCGCCGCAGGGCCAGGAGATCGCGGCAAGGAACCACTATCGCCCGCGCTCGTCCCAGGTGATGGCCAGGTACGCCAGCCAGTTCCCGGAGGTCCACCTGTTCACGCTCAAGGACATGTTCGGCAACTGGAACCAGGCAACCACGAAGTTCTTCGCCGACGGCGCGATCTTCGACCAGATCGGTCCGGGGAGCTGAGAACGACGCCCATCCGGGCCGAAGCTGTCTGCGTGCAGGCCCGCGAACCACTCCTTCCCCTCCTCCCTGGCCTGGCCGCAGACAGATCCGGCGCGGGGACACCACGAAGAGGCTCCAGCATGCGACGGCGCATCCTTCCCGGCTTCAACCTGAGCCTGGGCTACTCGCTCACCTACCTCGGCCTGATCGTGATGCTGCCGCTGGCGGCGCTGGCCTGGAAGGCCTCGGGACTCGGCATCGGCGGCCTGATCGAGCTGCTGCGGGTGCCGCGCACGCTGGCGGCGCTCAAGCTCAGCTTCGGCGGCGCCACGCTGGCGGCGGCGATCAACGTGGTGGTGGGGCTGCTGGTGGCGTGGGTGCTGGTGCGCTACCGCTTTCCCGGGCGGCGCCTGTTCGACGCCGTGGTCGACCTGCCCTTCGCCCTGCCCACGGCGATGGCGGGCATCGCGTTGACCGCGCTGTACGCGCCCAACGGCTGGATCGGCCAGTGGCTGGCCGCGCTGGGCATCAAGGTGGCCTATACGCCATGGGGCGTGCTGGTGGCGATGGTGTTCGTCGGTTTCCCGTTCGTGGTGCGCACCCTGCAGCCGGTGCTGGAGACGCTCGAGCACGACGTGGAGGAAGCGGCCGAGACACTGGGCGCGCGGCGCTGGCAGATCTTCCTCAAGGTGATCCTGCCGATGCTGGTGCCGACGCTGCTGACCGGCTTCGCGCTGGCGCTGGCGCGCGCGGTGGGCGAGTACGGCTCGGTGATCTTCATCGCCGGCAACATCCCGATGAAGTCGGAAATCGCGCCACTGCTGATCGTGCAGAGCCTCGAACAGTTCGACTACGCCGGCGCGGCGGCACTCGGCGTGGCCATGCTGGCGTTCTCCTTCGTGCTGTTGCTGGCGATCACGCTGCTGCAGCGCTGGAGCCATCGCTGGGCGGACGTTGCGCCATGAGCCGGCGGCCTTCGCGTTCGTCCGGCTGGCCGCGCCTGCTCGGGCGGACCCTGCTCACGCTCGCCGCAGTGGCGTTCCTGATCGTGTTCCTGCTGCTGCCGTTGACGGCGGTGTTCGTCGAGGCCTTCCGCCAGGGCGCCGGCGCGTTCCTCGACGCGATCGGCCAGGAGGAGGCGCGTGCGGCGATCCGGCTGACCGTGCTGGTGGCCGCCATCGCGGTACCGCTGAACCTGGTGTTCGGCATCGCCGCGGCCTGGGTGATGGCGCGCTTCGAGTTCCGTGGCAAGGCGCTGCTCGGCGCCTTGATCGACCTGCCTTTCTCGGTCTCGCCGGTGATCTCGGGCCTGGTCTACGTGCTGCTGTTCGGCGCGCAGGGCTGGTTCGGCCCATGGCTGGAGGAGCATGGCGTGAGCATCATCTTCGCGGTGCCCGGCCTGGTGCTGGCGACGATGTTCATCACCCTGCCCTTCGTGGCGCGCGAACTGATCCCGCTGATGCAGGCGCAGGGCAACGAGGAAGAGGAAGCGGCCCGCGTACTGGGCGCCAACGGCTGGCAGATGTTCTTCCGCGTGACGCTGCCGAACATCCGCTGGGCGCTGCTCTATGGCGTACTGCTGTGCAATGCGCGCGCGATGGGCGAGTTCGGCGCGGTGTCGGTAGTGTCCGGGCATATCCGCGGGTTGACCACCACGATCCCGCTCGAAGTGGAGATGCGCTACAACGAGTACGACTACGTCGGCGCCTTCGCCGTGGCCTCGCTGCTGGCGCTGCTGGCCTTGCTGACGCTGGCGGTCAAGACCGTCCTCGAATGGCGCTATGGCGACGAGATCGCCTCGCACGCGCCGGGTGGCCGGTGATGTCGAAACCCTCCGCAAGAATGCAGATGGCGGTCGCGCACAGGTGCGCTCCTACAGGGGCATGCGCGGGCGTCAACCTCTGCAGGAGCGCACCTGTGCGCAACCCCGGCCCGCACGCTCGCCATCGGCGTCGCGACGCGCGTTGTACACCCCAACTCTCCCGGATGGACTGCCCGCAACACGGAGACGACGCATGACCCTCGAACTGATCGGCCTCAACCGCCGCTTCTCCGACTACCCGGCGCTCAACGACGTCAGCCTGTCGATTGCCCCGGGCGAGTTCCTGGCGCTGCTCGGGCCTTCCGGCTCGGGCAAGACCACCCTGCTGCGCATCCTCGCCGGGCTGGATTACCCGGAAAGCGGCCAGGTCATGTTCAACGGCAAGGACTACCTGGCCGCCGCGCCGCGCGAGCGCAACGTCGGGCTGGTGTTCCAGCACTACGCGTTGTTCCGTCACCTCACCGTGGCCGAGAACGTGGCCTTCGGCCTGCGCGTGCGGCCGCGGCGCACGCGCCCGAAAAGCCACGAGATCGATGCGCGCGTCGAGCAGTTGCTCAAGCGCGTGCAACTGGACGGCTTCGGCAAGCGCTTCCCCTCGCAACTGTCCGGCGGCCAGCGCCAGCGCGTGGCGCTGGCCCGCGCGCTCGCCGTCGAGCCGGACCTGCTGCTGCTGGACGAACCCTTCGGCGCACTCGACGCCCTGGTGCGGGTGACCCTGCGCCGCTGGTTGCGCCGGCTGCACGAGGAACTGGGGCTCACCACCGTGTTCGTCACCCACGACCAGGAAGAGGCGCTGGAACTGGCTGACCGCATCGCGGTGATGAACCGCGGGCGCATCGAGCAGGTGGGCACGCCGCGGGAGATCTACCAGCAACCAGCCACGCCGTTCGTGTGCGAGTTCATCGGCAAGGCGAACCGCTTGACCCTGCGCCGCCAGGGCGCGCACTTCCTCGCCGGGGGCTGCATCTTCGCCGACGAGCCGTGGGCCGGCGAGCACGCCCAGGCGCTCGCCTACGTGCGACCGGAACACCTGACCCTCTCGGCCAATCCGGTGCCCGGCGCCTGGCGCGCGCACCTGCGCCACGTCTACCTCGCCGGCAGCGTGGCACACCTGGACCTGGAGGTCGGGGCGCTGGACCCTCCGCTGGAAGCCGACATCGCCAGCGAAGACCTGGCCAGGATGGGGTTGCATGCCGGCATGGAGCTGTACGTCTCGCCGAGCCGCGCGGTGATCTTCCCGCTGGACCGCGATGGCAAACCGGTCGCCGAAGACCGCTGGCTGTGGCGGACCGGCGTCGCGAGTCCGCCGGTCCGCGTGCCGCTCAAGCGCTCAGAAACTCAACTGGGCACGCATCGCGTAGATGGTGGGGTCCAGCGGTAGGTTGCCGCGGTCGCTGAAGGCGCGGATGACGTTGGCCTGCAGCTTGAAGTGGTCGTTGACGTACCAGTTCAGGCCCAGCGTCCAGTCGTGCTCGCGTCCGCCCATCACCGCGCCGTCGTCCAGGTCGAGCGTGGCGTAGCGCAGCGCCAGTTCCAGCGCGCCCCAGGGATGTTGGGGGGTGAGGCCGGCGACCGAACCGGTCTTGTAGCCGCGCGATTCGCCGGTCAGCGCCCAGGTGCCGAACACGTAGTAGCCGCGGGCGTGGAAGTCGCGCAGGCCGGGGCGTACCGCCTGCATCGCCAGGTACTCGCCCTGCAGCAGCATCGGGCCATGGATCCAGGCCGCTTCCAGGCCCTGGCGGTCGAGCCGGTCGACGCCCCCGAGCGTACCGGTGTCGACCAGGCGTACCGGCGTCAGGTTCACCTCCGGGCGCGCGCGGATGCGGCCGGTGCGGTCGTCGCGCAGTTCGCGCGAGGCCGTCAGGCCCAGATGCACCACCTCGCCCTGCTGCTGCACCGGGTTGTAGACCACCCGTCCGGCGAATGTCTCGCCCGCCGCATCGTCGTTGAGGTCGTGGCGCGTGAAGAAACCCACTTGCAGCAGCCAGCGCGGGATGCCCTGGTAGAACCAGTCGATACCGACGCGACGCCCTTCGTGTACCGCCTGCTCGGGCAGGCTGCGCTCCATGAAGGTCACGCTGCTGGTGGAGGTGTTGCCGTCCTCCCAGCCGACCGGCGTCTTGAACTGGCCAAGGCGGAAGCGTCCCGCCCTGGTTTCCAGGCCGATGTAGTTGTCGACCCAGCTGTTGGCCTGGAAGTCGTAGCCGGCGTTGATCGTGAAGACGCCCTTTTTCTCGACGTAGAGATTGAACTCCTGCCGTCGCCAGGTATGCGCGTCGTCGAACCGGTCGCTGCCGTCGGGCATGCGGTCGCCAGTGAACCGGTTGAGGTCGTATTGCAGCAGGCCCTTGAGGCCCGCATTGACGCCGTTGCCCAGTTCCACGCTGGTGGGCCATGGCTCCGGATCGCCCGCGAGCGCCGGTTGGACCAGCCCGCAGGCCAGAACGGCGGCGGCCAGGATACGTAGATGCATGATCGCTCCCATCGATGGAGAAGCCCTGCCCCGGAGGCAGGCATAACAGGTCGGGGGTTAGCGCGCGATCCACCCGGCGTTCGCCCGCGGTGATGCGTGCGATCGAGAAAGCGAAAACGCGCTGCGGCAAAGCGTGCATTGTCCGCTGGATCCGGCCGATCGCTTCAGAGTCGGCACCCGCATGCGTGGCCGGAACGCTATAAGCTTCCGGATCTCACCCACGCCTGCAGGGGAACCCAAGCATGCGCCATACGCTTATCGCCTTCACGCTCGCCAGCCTCCTCGCCCTGCCCACGCTGGCCGACGAAGCCAGGCCCACGCCGACCGCGAAGGAACTGCTGGCCCGATCGCAGCCGCAGGAATGGCGCACACCCGACCCGTCCAACCTGCTCGACATGAAGCTGCCCGCCGGCCACGTGTTGATCGAGCTGGCGCCGGACTTCACCCCGCTGCACGCGGCCAACATCCGCACGCTGGTGCAAGAGCACTATTTCGACGGCCTGGCGATCGTGCGCGTGCAGGACAACTTCGTCACGCAATGGGACGATCCGGCTGCGGACGACGAGGACAAGGCACACATCAAGCCGCTGGGCACCGCCAGGAAGACCCTGCCGCCGGAATTCACCCGCGCGACCGATGCCAAGCTCGAGTGGACGCCGCTGCCCGACGGTGACGTCTATGCCCCCCAGGTGGGGTTCTCGGAAGGCTTTCCCGTGGCGCGCGATCCGGCGTCCGGCCGCGAGTGGATCGCCCATTGCTACGGCACGGTCGGTGTCGCGCGCGACGTGGGTCCCGAGACCGGCAACGGCAGCGCGCTCTACGCCATCATCGGCCAGGCCCCGCGCGGACTGGACCGCAACCTTGCGGTCGCAGGGCGCGTGATTGATGGCATGGAACTGCTCTCGGCACTCCCCCGCGGTCCGGCGCCGATGGGGTTCTACACGGACAAGTCGATGCGGGTGCCGATCGAGTCGGTGCGGCTGGCGGCCGACATGCCCAAGGCGGAGCGGCCGAGGATCGAGGTGCTGCGCACGGACAGCCCCACGTTCGCGAAACTGGTCGAAGCGAAGCGGAACCGGCGCGATGCGTTCTATACCGTGCCGGCCGGGAAGATCGATTTGTGCAGCATCGGTATCCCGTCGCGCCAGGCGAAGTAATCCGGACAGGGGCCCCTAGGCCGCATGCACCCCGCTCCGCCCAACCTCACCCGCCTGTCGGCTTGCTCGATCGGGGAGAGATTCGGTCGGGTCGTTTGAGAGTGGCGCTTCGACTTCGGCGCTGCGCGCCTACGCCCGGCGCGAACGGTACGGAAAGGAGCCATCCGCACCTGACGTAGCGAAACGAGGTCGAAGCGCTCCTGTGCGAGCGCCACCTGGGGGCCGCGCGCCCGCTCCCGGCACGACCGGTACAGGAAGGAGCCGTTCACCCCGCGAAGCGACGTCGAAGGGTTCCTCCGCGGAAGCCGCATCAACGCCGTGAACCACCCGGATATTCCCCGCGCCCCCCATCCACCTACAATGCGCCCCTCCCCCACGCGCGAACTCCCCATGCAAGCCACTGCCAAGGCCCGCCTGCAGATCCACTTCTGCGTGGTGCTGTGGGGCTTCACCGCGATCCTGGGCAAGCTGATCACGTTGCCGGCCTCGGCACTGGTGTGGTGGCGCATGCTGCTGGTGACGGTGGCGCTGATGATGACGCCGCGCGTGTGGCGCGGACTCAAGGCGATGCCGGCGCGGCTGCGCTGGGCCTATGCCGGGATCGGAGTACTGGTGTCGCTGCACTGGCTGACCTTCTACGCGGCGATCAAGCTCTCCAACGCCTCGGTGGGCGCCACCTGCATCGCGCTGGGGCCGGTGTTCCTGGCCTTCGTCGAACCCTGGATCGCGCGCCGGCGCTTCGACCCGCGCGAGCTGCTGCTCGGCGTGGCGGTGGTGCCGGGGGTGGCGATGGTGGTCGGTGGCGTGCCTGTCGCGATGCGGCTGGGGCTTGTCGTCGGCACCGCCTCGGCGCTGCTGGTGGCGCTGTTCAGCGCGTGCAACAAGCGGCTGGTCGAACATGGCGACCCGCTCACGGTGACCTGCCTGGAACTGGGCACCGGCACGCTGTTCCTCGGCCTGCTGGCGCCGCTGCTGCCGCATGCCGGCAGCGCCTTCGTGCTGCCCGGCCTGCATGACGCGATCCTGCTCGTGCTGCTCGCGTTCGGCTGCACGTTGTTGCCGTTTGCGCTCGCGCTGGTGGCGCTGCGCCACCTGAGCGCGTTCGGCACGCAGATGGTGACCAACCTGGAGCCGGTCTACGCGATCGTGCTGGCCGCCGTGCTGCTGGGCGAACAGCGCGAGCTGGCGTGGCCGTTCTACCTGGGCGTGGCGGTGATCCTGGCCGCCGTGTTCGTGCATCCCTGGCTGAGTCGCCGCAAGGAGCCCGCGCAGCCGGAGTTGCTGGGCGTGACCGAGTCACACAACACCGCCGACTGAACGTAGTCCCGTAGGAGTGCACCCGTGCGCGACTGCACTGCACCGTGGCGTCCGCGGTCGCGCACTCGGTGCGCTCCTACAGGGAAGATAGGGGAACCGGCCTCTATACTGGCGCGATGAATTACCGCCACGCCTACCACGCCGGCAACTTCGCCGACGTCCTCAAGCACGTCGTGTTGTCCGCGCTGATCGACGCGCTCAAGGCCAAGCCCACGCCGTTCGCCGTGATCGATACGCACGCCGGCAGCGGCTGCTACGCGCTCGAAGGCAAGGAGGCGGAAAAGACCGGCGAATGGCGCGAGGGCGTGGGCCGGCTGCTGTTCCCCGACGTCGGTCCGCACGCCAGCACGGGTGGCACGCTGCCACCGCTGCTGCGGCACTGGCTGGACAGCCTGCTGGCGATGCCGGGCAACGAGCATGGCCTGAAGCTGTACCCCGGCTCGCCGCTGCAGGCGGCCATGGCCATGCGCGAGAGCGACAGCGCCCAGCTGTGCGAGCTGCAGCCGGAGGAAGCGGCACGCCTGCGCGAGCTGTTCCATCACGACAGGCGCATGCACGTGCACCAGCGCGACGGCTACGAGGCGCTGAAGGCGCTGCTGCCGCCGAAGGAAAAGCGCGGCCTGGTGCTGATCGACCCGCCGTACGAGGCGCAGGAGGCGGAGTACCGGCTGATCGAGCAGGCGCTCAAGGGCGCGCTGCTGCGCTGGCCCACCGGGGTCTACGCCGTCTGGTATCCGATCAAGCTGCGCAGCCAGGTGCAGCCGTTCCTGCGCTGGCTCGCCCATTGCGGCGCCCGCCGCGTGCTGCGCGCGGAGTTGCTGGTCCATCCGGACGACTCGCCGTTGCGGCTGAACGGCTCGGGCATGGTGATCCTCAACGCGCCATGGAAGCTGGACGACACCCTGCGCGAACCGCTGCGTGCGATGTCCCGGCTGCTCGCGCAGGAGCGCCCGGCCGAATGGCGGCTGGACTGGCTCCTGGAGGAAGGTGCCGCGCCGCCGTCGCCGCTACCGCATTCACGCGGCCGCCGCTAAGCTCGCTCCGGACCGGGACCTACATCCCGCCGCCCCTCTTCGCCAAGGTCAGGAGCCCGCCATGCGCATCCGCCTCGCTTCGATCATGTTCCGCCCGCTCGTGTCCGCCACGCTGCTGATGCTGGCCGCCTGCGCCCCCGCGCCGATCTACAAGCCCGCGCCCGGCGCGGTAGCCGCCGCGCCGTACCAGGTGGCACAGTCGCCCGAGCAGTTCGCCAGCAAGCAGGTGATCTGGGGTGGCCGCATCGTGGGGGTGACCAACCTCGCCGATCACAGCGAGGTGGAGATCCTCGCCTACCCGCTGGACAAGTCGCAGCGGCCACAGGCCAACGACAGCGGCAACGGCCGCTTCATCGCGGTCATGCCCGGCTATGTCGAATCGCTCGATTACCCGCCCGGCGGCCTGATCACGGTCAACGGCCAGCTCAACGGCAGTCGCGCCGGCAAGGTCGGCCAGGCGGACTACGTGTTCCCGCTGGTGCAGGTGAACCAGTCGCACGTGTGGACCGCCGACGAGATGAACAAGGGCAAGAACAACGTGCATTTCGGCGTCGGGGTCGGTGTCGGCATCCGCTGAGGCGCGGGACCTTGTAGGAGCCCACTTGTGGGCGATGCCCTTCCAAGACGCTGGCGCAAGAGCATCGCCCACAAGTGGGCTCCTGCCAAGAGCGGTTTGCCGGCGCGCAATTTCTTGCGCTGCCCTAGACTAGCCGGCTCACCTGCCACGGAAACGGTTTCATGTCCGGTCACGCCAATTCGCTCAAGGCGATCTTCCTCGCGCTCGGCGCCAACTTCGCCATCTTCATCGCCAAGCTGGTGGCCGCCTTCGTGACCGGTTCGGGCGCCATGCTCGCCGAAGCGGTGCACTCGCTGGCCGACTGCGGCAACCAGGGCCTGTTGCTGCTGGGCATGCGCCAGGCAAAGAAGCCGCCGTCGGACGAATACCCGCTGGGCTGGGGCCGCGCGATGTACTTCTGGTCGTTCCAGGTGGCGATCCTGCTGTTCAGCGTCGGCGGCATGTTCTCGGTCTACGAGGGCGTGCACAAGCTCAGCCATCCGGAGCCGCTGAAGTGGCCTTGGCTGGCGCTGGGCGTGCTGGTGTTCGGCATCGTCGCCGAGGGCATTTCCATGCGCGGCTGCATGCAGGAGGTCAACAAGGCGCGCGGCGAGCAGAACCTGTGGACCTGGTTCCGCGAGACCCGCTCCAGCGAGCTGCTGGTGATCTTCGGCGAAGACCTCGCAGCGCTGATCGGCCTGTGCCTGGCCGCGCTGGCGGTGGGCGCCACCATGCTCACCGGCAACCTGCTGTTCGACGCCGTTGGCACCATCGCCATCGGCGTGCTGCTGGTGGTGGTGGCGGTGGCGCTGGCGATCGAGGTCAAGGCCCTGCTGATCGGCCAGGGCGTGGAGCCGCGCCGGCGTGCCGAGCTGATGGCATTCCTGCAGAACCGCCCGGAAGTGGCGAAGGTGCTCAACCTGATCACCCTGCAGATGGGCCCGGACGTGATGGTGTCGATCAAGGCAAAGATGGAGCCCTGCGCCGGCGACCGCGCGCTGATCGACGCGATCAACAGCGTCGAACGGGCGATGAAGGCGCAATTTCCCGACATCCGTTGGAGCTTCTTCGAGCCGGACGTGACGGACTAGCATGCTTTACTTCCTCTCCCCGGCGGGGAAAGGATCGAGGTGAAAGGCCGGGGCTCGCGGGGAGTCCCATCAGAGCCACGCTTCGATCTTCTCCTGCCGCAAGAGTGGCCCCTCACCCCAGCCCTCTCTCCGGCGGGGAGAGGGAGCAGATAGCCGCTCCGTCCAAAGCCTTTTGCCAGCGTAGAATGGGCCGCCCGACCCGCGATCCAGCCCATGATCCTCACACCCCGCCTGATCGTCCTGCTGCTGCTCCTGCTGTTCGCGCTCTGCGTGCTTCTGGTGCACCTGCGCGGGCGGGCGCGACTGCGCTTCGACCGCCAGCTGGTCGACCATTCGGCCATCTTCGCGCCGTACAACCTGCTGATGTACGCCTTCTCGGCGGTGCCGGCCCGGCCGATCCTGGATCGCCGCGGCTTCCCCCAGCTGGACCTGCTGCAGGCCAACTGGCAGACCATCCGCGAGGAGGCGCTGCGCCTGTTCGACGAGGGCCACATCCGCGCCGCCGAAAAGCACAACGACGCGAGCTTCAACAGCTTCTTCAAGCAGGGCTGGAAGCGCTTCTACCTCAAGTGGTACGGCGAGCCGCTCGCCTCGGCCGAGGCGCTGTGCCCGAAGACGGTCGAGCTGCTCAACGCCATCCCCAGCATCAAGGCGGCGATGTTCGCCACGCTGGCGCCGCACAGCAAGCTCAACCCGCACCGCGACCCGTTCGCCGGCTCGCTGCGCTACCACCTGGGCCTGATCACACCCAACTCGCGCGACTGCCGCATCTTCGTCGACGGCGAGGAACACGCCTGGGGCGACGGCAAGGACGTGGTGTTCGACGAGACCTACGTGCACTGGGTGGAAAACAAGACCGACCAGACCCGCGTGATCCTGTTCGCCGACGTCGAGCGCCCGCTGCGTACGCGCTGGATGGGAGCGATCAACCATCGCGTGGGCGCCTTCATGGGCAAGATCACCGCCTCGCCGAATGCGGACAACGGCGCCGAGAAGGTCGGCTTCGTCAACCGCATGTACGCGCTCAACCAGCGCGGTCGCGAACGCAGCAAGGGGTTCAAGCGCCGCCACCCGAAGCTGTTCCGCGCCCTCAAGTACGCCGGCATCGTGCTGCTGATGTGGCTGGTGTTCCTGGCGCCGTGGCCGCTGGTGCGCTGAGGGCGGTCACGTTTCGCTCCGGTCATGCGTCCTGGCCGTATCCCACCGGAGATTTCCATGGACGCCGAGACCGCCCTGTTCCAGCAACACCGCGCGCGCCTGTTCGGGCTGGCCTACCGCATGCTCGGCTCGCCGAGCGACGCCGAGGACGTGCTGCACGACGCCTGGCTGCGCTGGCACGCGCAGGACACCGCTATCCTCGACGACCCGGAGGCCTGGCTGGTCACGGTCACCACCCGCCTGGCGCTCGACCGCCTGCGCCGTGCCAGGCGCGAGCGCGAGCATTACACCGGCCCCTGGCTGCCCGAGCCACTGGTCCCCGATGACGACCATCCGGAAGCCGAACTGGAGCGCGGCGAAACGCTCACGCTGTCCTTCCTTCTGCTGCTCGAACGGCTGAGTCCGGAAGAGCGCGCCGCCTTCCTGTTGCACGAGGTGTTCGACTACAGCCACGCGGAGGCCGCCGCCATCCTGGGCATTGCCGAGGATGCCTGCCGCCAGCGCGTGCACCGTGCCAGGACGCGCCTGCGCGGAGGGCGGCCGCGTTTCAACGTGGATGTCCCGACCAGGCAGCGCATGCTGCAGCGCTTCGTCGAGGCCATGAAGAAACCCGACCTCGAAACGCTGCGCGCACTGTTTGCCGAGGATGCGATTGCCATTGCCGACGGCGGTGGCGTGGTACGCGCCGTGCTGCGTCCCCTGCAGGGTGTCGAGCGGCTGGCCCGCCTCTACATGCAGCTCGGCAGCCGCTTCTATTCGCTCCCCGAAGTGGAGTTCACTATCGCGATGCTCAATGGAGAACCGGTACTGCTGGCCCGGGTCGACGACACACTGGTCAGCGCGACGTGGATCGAGTGCGAGGGCGACCGCATCACCGCCACGCTGGCCCTGCGCCACCCCGCCAAGCTGGCACGCCTGGCGGCGGTCACGAACGCGGCATCCCGGGCGTCCTTGCATTGAACGGCCCATTCCGGGGCCGCTTTTCCAGCCAAGGAGCCTTCCATGTCCCGTTTCGCCATCCAACGCCACTACAAGTCGATGATGCCGCTGGTCCAGCTCGGCAAGCAGGTCCATGACGCCGGCCGCCTGGACGCGCGCCTGATCGACCTGGTGCTCATGCGGGTTTCGCAGATCAACGGCTGCGCCTACTGCCTGGACATGCACAGCAAGGACGCCCGCGCCGCGGGCGAAACCGAGCAGCGCCTGTACGTGCTGCCGGCCTGGCGCGAGACCACCCTGTTCGACGAACGCGAGCGCATCGCCCTGGCCTGGGCCGAGGAGCTGACCGAGCTCGCCTCGCACGAGGCGGTTTCCGACGCCCTCTACGACCAGGCCCGCCAGCACTTCGACGAAGACGCGCTGGTCGACCTCACGCTATTGGTCGTGACAATCAACGGCTGGAACCGCATCAACGTCGCAGCCCGTACGATCGGCGGGAGCTACCAGCCCGGAATGCACTGAGCAAACACGGGCTCAGCAGTCCGCGCACTCGAGATCCCAGATTACCGAGCTCTCCGCGCCGCTTCATTCCAAGCCTTCCCCCGCCTCGCGGGGGAAGGTGCCGACAGGCGAAGGGGGCAAGCAGCGCGAGTGACCCGCCTTTGGTGAACCGGGAACACCACGGCCGCAAACGATGCGCGGCCACCACGTCCCAAACGGCGACGACCCAGCGTTGATCGAGAGCCCTCTATCGCCAGCCCGCGTCGCCGCTACCTGTCCACTGGCGCATCGCTCCGGTCGGTCAGTCCCCCGCGGAACCGCGGGTCGCACGCGAACCGAGCTTCCCCAGCGACGCGGACATGGCCTGGTGCGCGGCACGTACTTCGGCAGCAAGGTCGCGCTGCTGGGCCACGTCGAGGGCTACGGCCAGTTCGGTCAGCGCACTGTCGAGCTCGACCGTCAACACGTGCTCGCCGAGCCCGGACAGGCTGCTGCGGATCAGCCTTCGCGCCCGCGGCTGCTGCTCGGGCGGCAACCGGCCGAACATCAACACGAAGCTGCGCACGAACGAGGCCATGGTTTGCGACTGCATCGATTCGGAGGTGACCACCGCCAGTATCTCGAACGTATCGAGCAGTTTCGCGAAGACGTTGTCCTCATAGACGACCGGCACCTCAGGCGGGCGCCGCTCGTGCGTCTCGTGCCCTTCTGCCGACCAGCGCGCCATCAGATCACGCAGGGTGTGCAGCACCATCCGGCCAGGCGCCGGGTTGGACTTGGCGGTCGAAACCGAGGTCCAGCCGATCACCGCCAGCTGATCGATGCCGTAGGCCGGGTCACCGTCCAGATCGCGCTGCTGTTCAAGCCGGATTGCGTTGCGCACGGCATCGACCAGGCTTGCCGGCGCGCGCTCCGTAGTCGTGCGGATGGTCGCCAGCATGTCCTCGAAGGCAACGTAGTGGCCGATCGCGATCGCCAGGACAACCTCCGCGTCGGGTGTCTCGGCGAGCGCCGCCGCCATGGCGTCCAGATCCACCCGCACCACGTAACCGTGCTCGGCGGCGCGCACGGGCGTGGACAACGACGCCTTGCCGGACGCCTCGCGCCGTGTGCGCCGGAGGAAGTCATGCTGGGCGCGGCGCGCACGCAGGATGTGGTCGTGGATGGACTCGATGACCACCACCGGACGCATCTGGTTGATGGTGGTGTAGAGCAGCACGATGATCAGCGACATCGCCACGAAGGTAAGCACCAGTGCCACGGTCGCGCCGAACACCGGGTTGTACGGCCGGTTGACGGTAGCGAGGATCAGCAGCATGTAGACCGCCAGGCCCACGAAAAAGCCGAAGTAGAGCTGGTTCAGGCGGCGTCGCAGGAACTGGTCGTAGACCACCGGGGTGAGCGCACCGGCCGCCTGCTGCACGGCCAGCAGCAGCAGCGAGAAGGTGATCGAGGTGACGGTGATGATGCTGCCGGCGATCGTCGAAAGCAGCGATGCGGTGGCCTCCGCATCGCGGAACAGCACCACGCGGATGGTGGTGCGCAGCGGCTCGAGCCAGCCAGGCCGCGACGAATCCAGCGCCGAAGTGATTGCCGCGAGCAGCAGGAAGCCGACGATGAGCAGGCTTGGCAGGCCCAGGAATTCGACGAACGCGCGGCGGACGGTTTCCCAGGCTTTCTTCAGTGGGCTTTCGCCCTCGCGGGCATGGCGTTGGGCATCTGACATGCGGTGAGCTCCATGGCCTCGGTTCCGCTTGCAACCCCTGCAAGCGGGCAGCGCTTCGGCGCGAGCCGAAGCGCTTCAGAGATCAGAGCATCACGGGCGTGGCGCTGCCGTCCACGCGCCACCCGCCCAGCCACTATGGGTGCCTCAGGCAGCCAGACGGCGGGCGATCGCTTCGCCGAAGCTGGCGGTGCTGCCCCTGCCGCCCAGGTCCGGAGTTACGTGGTCATGGTCGTGGGCCATGGTCTCGCGGATGGCAGTACGGAGGCGGGTGCCCTTGTCGACCATGCCCAGGTGGTCGAGCATGTCGGCCGCGGCCAGCAGCAGCGCGCAGGGATTGGCGATGCCCTTGCCAGCGATGTCCGGGGCCGAGCCGTGCACGGCTTCGAAAATGGCCGCGTGCTCGCCGATGTTGTCGCCCGGGGCCAGCCCCAGGCCGCCGACCAGGCCGGCGCACAGGTCCGAGAGGATGTCGCCGAACAGGTTGGTGGTCACGATCACGTCGAACTGCTCGGGCTTCATCACCAGCTGCATGCAGGTGTTGTCCACGATCATCTCGTTGAACTCGATCTGCGGGTATTCCCTGGCGATCTCGCGCGCCACGTTGAGGAACATGCCCGAGGCGGTCTTGATGATGTTGGCCTTGTGCACCGCGGTGACCTTCTTGCGGCCCTTCCTGACGGCCATCTCGAAGGCGTAGCGCACGATGCGCGCGCAGCCCTTGCGGGTGACGCGGATCATCGAGGTGGCGATCTCGCCATCCTCCGATACGCTCTGGCCTTCGGCCAGGTAGGCGCCCTCGGTGTTCTCGCGCACCGTGATGATGTCGATGTTCTCGTAGCGCGCCTTCGTCCCCGGGAAGCTGATCGCCGGACGCACGTTGGCATACAGGTCGAAATGGCGGCGCAGGGTGACGTTGATCGAGGTGAAACCGCCCCCGACCGGCGTGGTCAGCGGCCCCTTGAGCGCGACCTTGTGCTCGGCGATCTTGTCCAGCGTCGCCTTGGGCAGCAGTTCGCCGTGCTTCTCCAGCGCCACCATGCCGGCGTCGACGAAGTCGTAGTTCAGGCCGCAGTCGAGCGCGTCGAGCACGCGCAGGGTGGCGGTCATGATTTCCGGACCGATGCCGTCGCCCGGGATCACGGCGATGGTTTTGCTCATGGGGGACTCCTTGGGGGACTGATCGCGGCCGTGCGGCGAGACACGCGCGCGGCAAAGGGCCCATTATCGCCGATGCGGCCCCGTGCCGGCAGCAGGCAGGACGCGCCAGGGCGTTGCAAATCCTCGCATGGAGCGTTGCGGTTCATCGCACTGCATCCCGGACCGGCGGGCGCGCCGCGGGAGCGCACCTGTGCGCGACCGCCATGCACGCCTGCCCGGGGAGACCCGGCGTCTTCGGTCGCGCACAGGTGCGCTCCTACGGGTTCACACGGGGTTTCCGGATGGCAGCTACGCGTGGTCGGCGCAGGCGGCGCCTTCGGTCTGGCCGCCCTCGAGCCGGTCCAGGAAATCCACCGCGCGGCGCAGGTGCGGGATCACGATCGAGCCGCCCACCACCAGGCCCACGCTGAAGGTTTCGAAGAACTCCTCGCGGGTGACACCCGCCTCCTTGCACTGCGCCACGTGGTAGCTGATGCAGTCGTCGCAGCGCAGCACCATCGAGGCGACCAGGCCCAGCAGCTCCTTGGTCTTGACGTCGAGCGCGCCGGGCTTGTAGGTCTGCGTGTCGAGTGCGAAGAAGCGCCGCACGACCTGGTTGTCCTCGGCCAGGATGCGCTCGTTCATGCGCTGGCGGAAAGCAGTGAACTCCGCCAGCCGGTCCTTGCTCTTGTCGGCGTCGCTCATGCAGCCTCGCCCAGCAGTCGGGCCAGCTTGCCGCTGCGGTCGGCGGCCACCAGGTCGTCGTAGCCGCCCACGTGCTGGTCGTTGATGAAGATCTGCGGCACCGTGCGCCGACCGCCGCTGCGCTCGAGCATCAGGTCGCGCTGGGCCGGGTCGGCATCCACGCGCACCTCGTTCCATTCGAGTCCCTTGGACTTGAGCAGGTTCTTGGCGGCCACGCAGTAGGGACACACGGCGGTGGAGTAGACCTCGATCTTGGGCATGACTGACACTCCGGACAACACGAAACAGGTGCTTCAGGTGGGGCCGCTGCCTGCATTTGCAAGCAACGGATGATGAACCGAAGCCGCCGACGGCGGTCTACGGTGATGTATTGTCGCCCACCTATGGCCATGGCACCACGACTCGTCCCCCGCCTGCTGATCGCGCTGGTCACCGCCTGCCTCGCCTTCGGCGCGGGCGCGCAGGAGGACATCCGCCTGCCGGACCTGGGCAGCTCCGCCGACGCGCTGATCTCGCCACGGGACGCGCGGGCCTACGGGGCCTCCATGCTGCGCGAGATGCGCTCGCTGGACATGGTGGTGGAAGATCCGCTGCTGGACGACTACATCAACGACCTGGGTTACCGCCTGGTGGCCGGCAGCGATCGTCCGAAGGACCGTTTCACCTTCTTCATGGTCAAGGACGAGGAGATCAACGCCTTCGCCGCGCCCGGCGGGTACATCGCGGTCAACTCCGGCCTGGTCGCCATCACCCGCAGCGAAGGCGAGCTGGCCGGCGTGATCGCACACGAGATCGGGCACATCACGCAGAACCACCTGCAGCGCGCGTTCGAGGAGTCGAGGAAGGACGCACCGCTGATGGCACTGGTCCTGCTCGGCGCGGTCGTCGCCGGTGCCGGCTCGCACAGCGGCGATTCGCCAATGGCGGTGCTGGCGGCCGGCCAGGGCCTGATCGCGCAGCGCTCGATCAACTTCACCCGCAAGGACGAGATCGAGGCCGACCGCGTGGGCATCCAGACGCTGGCCAACGCCGGCTACGATCCGCGCGCGATGGCCAGCTTCTTCGAGCGCATGCAGGACACTCTGCGAGCCGGTTCCGGCGGCACCGACGTGCCCGCGTTGCTGCAGACCCACCCGGTGACGCTCGCGCGCATCAGCGACGCCAAGTCGCGCGCGGGCGCGCTGCTGGAGGCGCAGAAGCTGCGCCCGAGCGGCACCACGCTGGTGCGCAGCGACTGGGAGAAGACCACCGCCCCGATCGCCTACGTGAAGGATCCCACTGCCCTGCTCGCCACCGCTCCGCGCAAGGACGGGCTGGACACCTACGCGCTCATGCGCGAACGCACCCGCGTGCTGGCCGGCGACGCCTCCAAACTGGTCCATTACTACGACGCCAGCTTCGGCATGGCCGGTTTCGATACGCCGGCCACCCGCTACGGCTATGCACTGGCATTGACCCGCAGCGGCGCCGGCGCGCGTGCGATCGTGCAACTCAAGCCACTGCTCGCCGCCCACCCGGACAGCCTGATCCTCGACCTGGCGATGGCCGACGCCCAATTGCAGGCCGGCCAACGCGCCGACGCGCTTGCGCGCTACGCACGCCTCAACGCCCGCTCGCCGCGCAACCGCGCGGTGGCGCTGGCCTACGCCAAGGCACTGACCGCCGGCGGCGACACCGGGCAGGCAACGCTTGCGGCCTCCCTGCTGCGCCCGCTGCTGGACGATGCCGACGAGCCGGACATCTACCGCAGCTACGCCCGCGCCAGCGACAAGGCCGGCGACAGCGTGCGCGCCGGCGAGGCCTATTCGGACGCCAGCTACCTGTCCGGCCGTCCGTTCGATGCCATGGAGCAGTTGAAGCGCCTGCTCAAGCGCGACGACCTGGACTACTACGCCCGCGCGCGCATCCAGGCCCGCATCGCCGACCTGACGCCGCTGCTGCTGGAACTGCGCAAGCGCAAGGTGCAGACGGTGGACAATCCGGACGGGCGGAGCCAGTAGGCCACCCCACTGTTCGCCGTGGGCGTGGCATGCGCAAGCGGGCGCTGCCATGGAGCGGCGCAGTGGCGGCCGGCAGCCGACGCTCGGGGCGGACGGTTGTCGTGGCCGCCCCTGTCATCGCCGCGTAACATTGCCCCACTGCAATAAGCCCGTCACAGGCCAGGCGCAAACCGCGTGCACAAGCGCATCCTCATCGTCGAAGACGAAGCTTCCATCCGCGACATGGTCGCCTTCGCCCTGCGCAAGGCGGGCATGGAGGCGATGCAGGCGGCCGACGCCCGCGCGGCCCAGATCGCCATTGCCGAACAGGTGCCCGACCTGATCCTGCTCGACTGGATGCTGCCGGGCACCAGCGGGCTGGAGCTGGCGCGGCGGCTGCGCAAGGAGGAGCTCAGCCGCGAGATCCCGATCATCATGCTCACCGCGCGCGGCGAGGAGATGGATCGGGTCAATGGCCTGGAAGCCGGCGTGGACGACTACGTGGTCAAGCCCTTCTCCACCCGCGAACTGCTCGCCCGCATCAAGGCGGTGCTGCGCCGCAGCCAGGGCGACGACGGTACCGGCATGGTGGAACTGGGCGGCCTGCGCATCGATGGCCCGGCGCATCGCGTCTTTGCCGGCGAGGAGCCGGTGCCGATCGGGCCCACCGAGTACCGTCTGCTGTACTTCTTCATGACCCACCCCGAGCGCGTCTACACCCGTGCGCAGCTGCTCGACCACGTATGGGGCGGCAGCGTGTACGTGGAAGAGCGCACGGTCGACGTTCACATCCGCCGCCTGCGCAAGACGCTGGAGCCCTGGCAACTGGACGCCATGGTGCAGACCGTGCGCGGCTCCGGCTACCGCTTCTCGGCAAGCCCGTGAGGGCCGCAAACCCGACTCCCGCATGAAACACCGCGCCCGCCGCCTCGCCCTTGCCCTGCACGACCTCCGCGACGCGGCCGACAGCCTGCCCGACGCGGTCGTGCTGCTGGACGAGGCCTGGCGTGTGCGCTGGTTCAACCGCGCCGCCGAAACGCTGCTGGGCCTGCGCCGCGGCAAGGATCGCGGCGTGCTGTTGTCCGAGCGCTTGCAGGGCACCGAGCTCGCCGCCTGGCTGCGCGCCGGCGCGCGGGTACCGTTGCACGACGTGGCGGCACCCGGCCGCGCCGAAGGCCGCCTGGATCTCTCGGTACAGCCCTTCGGCCGGCGGCAGCGGATGCTGCTGGCCCGCGACATCAGCCCGCTGACCCGGCTGGAACAGATCCGCCGCGACTTCGTGGCCAACGTCTCGCACGAGCTGCGCACCCCGCTGACCGTGATCCACGGCTACCTGGAGCTGCTCGATCCCGAAGACGTGCCAGAGCTGGCCCCGGTGCTCGGCGAAATGCGCGCGCAGTCCAGGCGCATGGGCCAGATCGTGGAAGACCTGCTGACGCTCTCGCGCCTGGAAACCCAGGAGCACGTGGTCGACGAACGCGTGCCGATGGCCGGCCTGCTCGCGACCCTGCGCAAGGAAGCCGAGGCGCTGAGCCAGGGTCGTCACCAGATCACCCTCCAGGTGGAAACCGACGACGACCTGCTCGGCTCGCCGAAGGATCTGCACAGCGCGCTGTCCAACCTGATCAGCAATGCCGTGCGCTACACCCCCAGCGGTGGCCGCATCACCATCCGCTGGCAGCGCACGGACGAGGGCGCGACCTATTCGGTGACCGATACCGGCTACGGCATTCCCGCCAGCCACCTGGCGCGGCTGACCGAGCGCTTCTATCGCGTGTCCTCCAGCCGCTCGCGCGAGACCGGCGGCACCGGACTGGGGCTGTCCATCGTCAAGCACGTGCTGAACCTGCACCAGGCGCGGTTCAGCGTCCAGAGCACGCCCGGCAAGGGCTCCACCTTCGCCTGCCATTTCGGTCCCGAACGCCTGCTCCCGGCCGAACCCGGCCCCCTGTAGCGGCACATCCCCAGCACAACCGCGGCCATCGTGGTCGCGCATCAGCAGCGTTCCTGCCGTGGTTTCCGCGGCTGAAGGATGCCCTACCGACATGACCGCGCCGGGTGTACTTGGGCTCGGCATCGTCCAGAATGGGCACCCATGGCCCGCAAACCGACGCAAACCGCCACAGCGATCGCCGACGTGTCCGCCCCGGAGCTGTACCTGAGCCGCGAGCTGGCCGCGCTGGAGTTCAACTTCCGCGTGCTCGCCATGGCCCACGACCCGGCCGTACCGCTGCTGGAACGGCTGCGCTACCTGAGCATCGTTGCCAACAACCTCGATGAGTTCTTCGAGGTGCGCGTGGCCATGCTCAAGCACCACCACGCGTACGGCTCGGCCGCGCCGGGGCCGGACGGGCTGTCTTCCGGCGAACTGCTCGCACGCATCCGCACGCGCGTGCTGGACCTGGTCACCGAGCAGTACGCCACCTGGCAGGAGCAGCTCAAGCCGCAGCTGGACGCCGAGGGCATCCGTTTCCTCACCCGCCACCAGTGGAACCCGGTGCAGCGGCGCTGGCTGCAGGGCTACTTCGAGCACGAGGTGCTGCCGGTGCTCTCGCCACTGGGGCTGGACCCGGCGCATCCGTTCCCGCGCATCCTCAACAAGACGCTCAACATCGCGGTGGTGCTGCAGGGCCGCGATGCGTTCGGCCACGAGGGCCACATGGCGCTGGTGCGCGCGCCGCGATCACTGCCGCGCATCGTCAAGCTGCCGTCCGAAGTCGGTGGCGGCGGCGACGACTTCGTGTTCCTGGCGGAGCTGTTGCAGGCCTTCGTCGACCTCATGTTCCCGGGCTTCAAGGTGGTCGGTTCCTACCAGTTCCGCGTGACCCGCAACAGCGAACTGATCGTGGAGGAGGCGGAGGTGGAAAACCTCGCCCGCGCGCTCAGCGAAGAGCTGCTCGGCCGCGGTTACGCACGACCGGTGCGGCTGGAGATCGCCAACGACTGTCCCAGGGCGATCACCACGATGCTGGTGGCCAACTTCGAGCTGGAGGAATCGGACGTCTACCGCTGCGACGGACCGGTCAACATCATCCGCGCAGGCGGCATCTACGATCACGTGGACCGGCCCGAGCTGAAGTTCCCGCGCTTCGTGCCCCGCCTGCCGGCGGCGATCGAGCCGGGCGCCAACCTGTTCGAGCTGATCGGCCAGCGCGACGTGCTGCTGCACCACCCCTACGAGAGTTTCGCCGCGGTGGTCGACCTGCTGCGCCAGGCCGCGGCCGATCCCGCCGTGCTGGCGATCAAGCAGACGCTCTACCGGGCCGGCGAGGACACTCCGCTGGTGGACCTGCTGGTGGAGGCCGCGCGCAACGGCAAGGACGTCACCGTGGTGATCGAGCTGCGCGCGCGCTTCGACGAGGAGGCCAACATCCGCCTGGCCACCCGGCTGCAGGAGGCCGGCGTGCAGGTGGTCTACGGCGTGGTCGGTTTCAAGACCCACGCCAAGATGATGCTGATCGTGCGCCGCGAGACGGACATGCTGCGCCGCTACGTGCACCTGTCCACCGGCAACTACCACCAGGCCAACAGCCGCATGTACACCGACATCGGCCTGATGACCGCCAACCCGGAGATCGGCGAGGACCTGCACAAGGTCTTCCAGCAGCTCTCGGGCCTGGGCTCGGTGATCAGTCTCAAGCGCCTGCTGCATTCGCCGTTCACGCTTTACAAGAGCGTGGTTGCCAAGATCGAGCGCGAGACCGCCAACGCACGGGCCGGCAAGCGCGCACGCATCGTCGCCAAGCTCAACGCGCTCAACGAATCGCATGTGATCGCCGCGCTCTATCGCGCCTCGCAGGCTGGCGTGGAGATCGACCTCATCGTACGCGGCGCCTGCACCCTGCGGCCCGGCCTGCCGGGGATCTCCGAGCACATCCGCGTGCGCTCGATCGTGGGGCGGTTCCTGGAACACAGCCGGGTGTACTGGTTCGCCAACGACGGCCAGCCGGAGATCTACTGCGCCAGCGCCGACTGGATGGAGCGCAACCTGATGCGGCGCATCGAGGTGGCCTTCCCGATCCTCGACCCGGTCCTGGCCGCGCGCGTGTTCGAGGAGACGCTGGCCAACGGCCTGGCCGACAACACCCAGGCCTGGCTGCTGGGCAGCGACGGCCGCTACACCCGTGCCGTGCCGGGCGACCAGCCACCGCACAGCGCGCAACAGACACTGCTGGACAAGATCTGCGCATGAGCTTCGAAGCGGCGACCTGCGGTTCCGGGAGCGCCCCCTTGGGCGGCCGTAGCGCACGGCATGTCCGGGACGCGTGCCCACTCCGCCATGCCCGCCGCGCACGGATGTGCCCACCCGGAGGGCATGGCAATCCTGCCCGCTCCCGCATGGCAAAATGCGCGCCCCGCCTGCCTGGAACGCCCGCGTGACCACCGAGCCGGTGCCCATCAAGGATGGCGAGCTGATCGCAGCCGTCGACCTGGGCTCGAACAGCTTCCACATGATCGTGGCGCGCATGGAACACGGCGAGCCGCGCGTGATCGACCGCCTGCGCGACACCGTGCGCCTGGCCGCCGGCCTGCGCTCGGACGGCACGCTGGACGCGGCCCACCGCGCCCGCGCGCTGGCCTGCCTGGCGCGTTTCGGCCAGCGCATCGAGAGCCTGCCTTCGGCCAACGTGCGCGCGGTGGCCACCAACACCGTGCGCCGCCTGTCTTCGCCGCACAACTTCCTTGGCGCGGCCGAGGACGCGCTTGGCCATCCCGTGGAGATCGTTTCCGGCCGCGAGGAAGGTCGGCTGATCTTCCTTGGCGCGGCGCATGACCTGCCCGCCTCGCGCGAGCCGCGGCTGGTCATCGACGTGGGGGGCGGCAGCACCGAGTTCATCATCGGTCGCGGGCTCGCGCCGCTGCATACCGAGAGCGTGCAGGCCGGATGCATCGCCTCGACCTTGCGTTTCTTCCCCGGCGGTCGGCTGACGGCCAAGCGCTGGCAACGCGCGCGCAGCGAGGTCGGCGTGCTGTTGCAGCAGTTCGCCGAGGATTTCCGCGAAGCCGGCTGGCAGGAAGCCTACGGCTCCTCCGGCAGCGCCAAGGCAGTCGATGCCGTGGTGCAGGCGATGGGCCTGACCGACGATGGCGTCACCCTCGATGCCCTGGCGGAATTGCGCGAGGCGATCCTGGAACAGGGCCAGGTGGACCTGCTGCGCCTTCCCGGCCTGACCGAAGAACGCGCTCCCGTGTTCGCCGGCGCCATGGTGATTTTCGAGGCCGCGTTCGATGCGCTCGGCATCAGTCGCATGCGGGTGTGCGAAAGCTCCATGCGTGAAGGCCTGCTGTGGGACCTGCTCGGCCGCGCCGGCGGCAGCGACCCGCGAACCGCCAGCATCGATGCGCTGGCCGCCCGCTATGGGGTCGACCGCGCACAGGCGCGGCGCGTGGAACAGACGGCGCTGGTGCTGTTCGACCAGGCAGCCAAACCCTGGAAGCTCGACGCCGAGGCACGCGAGTGGTTGTCCTGGGCCGCCCGCGTGCACGAGATCGGCCTGGCCATCGCGCACAGCCAGCATCACCACCACGGCGCCTACATCCTGCGCCACGCCGACCTGGCGGGCTTCTCGCGGCAGGAGCAGCAACTGCTCGCGGCGGTGATCGAGGCACACCGGCGCAAACCGGCCAAGGCGCTGATCTCGGTGCTGCCGCAGCGCTACCGTACGCTGGCCCGGCACATCACCGCGCTGCTGCGACTGGCCGTGCTGTTCCGCCGTGGCCGCCGTCCCGAATCCCTGCCGCCGTTGAAGCTCAGCGCCACCAGCCACCGCCTGCGCCTGGCCATTCCTGCTTCATGGCTGGATCAGCATCCGCTGACCGAGGCCGACCTGGAACAGGAACAGGGGCCGATGGCGGAGCTGGGGCTGACGCTCGAGATCCTGCGCACCTGAGTGGCCGGCGCGCCAGCCGCGACTCCCGTGGGAGCGCAACCTCGAACGCCACGCAACGTCGTTTCAGTCCATGCAACGCCACCGCGTATCATGCGCAGGCAATCCACACAGGTTCCGCATGCATGCCCCGACTCCTGCTGGCCCTCCTGCTGTTCCTGCCCCTGGGCGTGGCCGCCCAGGCCGCGCCGCCGCCGGCGAGCACCAGCGCCACGCCGCCCGCACCGGGTCCGAAGGTGTTGCTGCATACCAGTGTTGGCGACATCACGCTGGAACTGTTCCCGGACAAGGCGCCCAAGAGCGTGGCCAACTTCCTGCAATACGTGCACGAGGGCTTCTACGACGGCACCGTGTTCCATCGCGCGATCAACGGCTACCTGGTGCAGGGCGGCCTGTACACGCGCGACCTGCAGCCCAAGCGCACCCATCCGGCGATCGCCAGCGAGGCGGACAACGGGCTGTCGAACCTGCGCGGCACCGTGGCGGTGGCGCGGGGCGCGGATCCGAATTCGGGCACCGCGCAGTTCTTCATCAACCTGGTCGACAACCGCCGGCTCGACTTTGCCGGCAACCAGAGCGGCCTGACCTGGGGCTACGCCGTGTTCGGCCAGGTGATCAATGGCATGGACGTGGTCGACAGGATCGCCGCGCTGCCCACCCGCGGCCAGGGGCCGTTCGCCGCCGACGTACCCAATCCGCTGCCGGTGATCCTGAGCGCCCGCGTGGTCGGCGAGGAGGCGCCGGCCTCCGCCACCAGCGCCCAGGCACCCGCCAAGGCCGCCAGTGCGGCCCGGCCGGCCGGCAAGAAGGGCGGCTGATGGCCAGCCTGTTCATTGCCGACCTGCACCTGGACGAAAGCCGCCCGCACATCACCGGGCTGTTCGAGCGCTACCTCGCCAGCGAGGAGGTCCGCCAGGCCGACGCGCTCTACATCCTTGGCGACCTGGTCGAAGCCTGGATCGGCGATGACGACGATGCGCAGTTGCCGGCCCGCATCGCCCGCGCCACGCGTGCCGTGCGCGATTCGGGCCGGCCGGTGTACTTCATGCCCGGCAACCGCGACTTCCTGCTCGGCCGGGACTACGCCGACCGCGCCGGCCTGACGCTGCTGCAGGACGGCGTGGTGCACGACCTCCACGGCCGCCCCACCCTGCTGATGCACGGCGACACGCTGTGCACCGACGACGTCGCCTACCAGGCGGTGCGCCGGCAGGTGCGCACGCCCGAATGGAAGGCCCATATCCTGGCGATGCCGCTGGAACAGCGCCGGGCCTTCGCCGCCAGGGCCCGCGCCGACAGCCGCGCGCACACCGGCGCGGCCACGGAATCGATCATGGACGTCAATGACGGGGCCGTCGCGCAGGCGATGCGCGGCGCCGGCGTCACCCGCCTGATCCACGGCCACACGCACCGGCCGGCGATCCACGAGTTTTCCCTCGATGGCCAGGCTGCGCAGCGCATCGTGCTGGGCGACTGGTACGACCAGGGCTCGGTGCTGCGTGTGGACACGGACGGTGCGGCACTGCGCGGCCTCTCGCTCTAAACCACAGGGCTCCGCAAACTCCCCACGCCTGGGCGCCTTTTCCCTGGCCCCGCCGGGGAGAGTGTCCCCGCCCGGATGAGAAAAAAAACAAAGGCCTCCCCCTCTCCCCACCCTCTCCCCCGGCTTTGCCGGGGGGAGAGGGAGCCAAGTGCGACGCTGCGCCTCGCAACCTGCGCTCCGAACGACCCGATTCCCGCGCGGCCTTTCGCTCTGATCGACCCGATTCCCACGCCCCTCCACGCCTGACTCCCTCTCCCCCGGCCACGCCGGGGGAGAGGGCCGGGGTGAGGGAGAGGCTCTTCGTCCACACCTACCGGATGAAGCCAAAGAAACAAAGGCATCCACCTGCGGAGGCAGAGGCCGCCAGGTGCGCCGGCTGCTTCACGTTCGAAGGCTGCGCCTCGCAGCCTTCGCTCCGATCGACCCGATTCCCACGCCCCTCCACGCCTGACTCCCTCTGCCCCGGCCACGCCGGGGGAGAGGGCTGGGGTGAGGGGGAGGCTCTTCGTCCACGCGTCCGGACGAAGCCAAAGAAACAAAGGCATCCCCCCGCGGAGGCGGAGGCCGCCAGGTGCGCCGGCTGCTTCACGTTCGAAGGCTGCGCCTCGCAGCCTTCGCTGATCGACCCGATTCCCACGCCCCTCCACGCCTGACTCCCTCTCCCCCGGCCACGCCGGGGGAGAGGGCCGGGGTGAGGGGGAGGCTCTTCGTCCACGCCACCGGATGAAGGCAAAGAAACAAAGGCATTCACCCTCTCCTCCCAGCTTTGCCGGGGCAGAGGGAGCCATGGGCATCGGCTACCATTGCCGTTTTCCGCCTCACAAGGACTCCTCCCATGCAGCTCGATCAGGTCAAGGCCGTCATCACCGGCGGCGCCTCCGGACTCGGCCACGCCGTGGCGCAGCACCTCGTCGCTCACGGCTCGAAGGTCGCGCTGTTCGACGTCAACGAGGAGAAGGGGCAGCAGGCCGCGCAGGCACTGGGCGAGGCCGCCCGCTTCTACCGCACCGATGTCACCTCCGAGGAGGGCGTGACCGCCAACGTCGCCGCCGCGCGCGAGACGATGGGCGGACTCAACGTGGTGATGAACTGCGCCGGCATCCTCGGCGCCGGCCGCGTGCTGGGCAAGGACGGCCCGATGGCGCTGTCGCAGTTCCAGGCCACGGTGATGGTCAACCTGGTCGGCAGCTTCAACGTGGCCAAGGCCGGCGCGGCACTGATGCAGTCCAACGATCCGGGCGAGGACGGCGAGCGCGGCGTGATCGTCAACACCGCGTCGGTGGCCGCCTACGAAGGCCAGATCGGCCAGGCCGCCTATTCGGCGTCCAAGGGCGGCGTGGTCGGCATGACTCTGCCGATGGCGCGCGAGCTGGCCCGCTTCGGCATCCGCGTGGCGACCATCGCGCCCGGCATCTTCTGGACCCCGATGGTCGACGGCATGCCCGAGGCCGTACAGCAGTCGCTATCGGCCTCGATCCCGTTTCCCTCGCGGCTGGGCAAGCCGGAGGAGTTTGCGCGGACGGTCGCGTTCATCCTCGGCAACCGCTACATCAACGGCGAGACCATCCGCCTGGATGGCGCGGTGCGGTTGCAACCCAAGTAAACCGGGATCCGAGAGACGGGATTCGGGATTCGCAAGAGCCCGCATCCCGCGCCCTTGCTATCCCGAATCCCGAATCCCGAATCCTGAATCCCGGCACTCCAATGAAAGCTTCCGACGTCAAGAAAGGCAACGTGGTCGAGCACGACGGCACCGTCTACCAGGTGCGCGACATCGAGCGCAGTGCGCCGACCGCGCGCGGCGGCAACGTTACCTTCCGCTTCACCATGTATTCGATTCCGGGCGGGCGAAAGTTCGACCTGAGCCTGCGCGCCGACGACGACCTGAAGGAAATGGACCTGGTGCGCCGCGCGGCCAACTTCTCCTACATGGACGGCGAGGTGTTCGTCTTCATGGACGCCGAGGACTACACCCAGTACCTGCTCGGCCCCGAACTGGTCGGCGACAACGCCGGCTATATCGTCGAGGACACCGAGGGCTACTACGTGCAGCTGATCGACGACGCGCCGGTCGGCCTGCAGGTGCCCACCAGCGTGGCGCTGACCGTGGTCGATACCGCGCCCGAGCTCAAGGGCGCCAGCGCAACCAAGCGCACCAAGCCGGCCCGGCTCAACACCGGCGTGGAGATCCAGGTGCCCGAATACATCACCAACGACGAGAAAGTGTGGGTCAACACGCTGACCGGCGAGTTCGCCGGCCGCGCCTGAGCCAATGGCGACCGGCCGCCTCGCGGTGGCCGGTCACCTGTCCCGTCGCATGGTCAAGGCGGCGTAAATTTCTGCCGCCACGGGAAGGCCGGCCGCGCCGCCCGTCGCGCGCCGTTCAACTGGCGTCATGCAGAATCGCCGCTCCCCACCCTGCGGTTTGGCCATGACCGCCAGCGTCTACTCGCTTCGCGCCAACGTGCTGGAAAGCCTGACCCGGACCAAGCGCCCGGATGTTCCGCCTTGGGTGGTGCTGCGCAATACGCTCGCGGTGGTGCTGCCGCTGGCGATCGGGATGGCGACCGGTTACACCGCTGCAGGCCTGGGCATCGCCGCGGGCGCACTGGACACGATGTTTTCCGACCAGCCCGGGCCATACCGCCAGCGCGTGCGGCAGCTCCTGCTGGCCTCGCTTGCCGCCGGCCTGGCCGCCTTCGCCGGCTTCCTGATCGGCGGACACCTGCCCTCGATGCTGCTGGCCACCGCGCTGGTCGGCTTCGGCGGCGGCATGCTGGTGGTCTTCGGCACCGACCTGGCGCGCGTGGGCATGACCAGCATGATCCTGCTGGTGGTCACCGCTGCCTATCCCACGTCGCCGGGACACGCTGCCACCGGCGCCGCGCTGATCTTCGCCGGTGGACTGCTGATGATGCTGTTCTCCATCGCCGCCTGGCCGCTGCAACGCTACCGTCCCGAACGGCAGGCCCTGGCCGTGGTCTACCGGGGCCTGGCGGCGGTCGCCCGGCAGCGCGCGCAGGACGACGAGGACGAACCGGCGCTCAGCGGCGCGATGACCACCCTGCAGCAGACCCTGCTGGGGCGTTACCACGCGCGCGGCCGCGCCATGGAGGCCTTCGGCGTGATGCTGGAGCTGGCCGAACGGATCCGCCTTGAACTCACTGCACTGGCGGACGGTTCACCGGCCAGCGCCGTGCCGCTGCGCTTTCGCGTCCGCGTCGCCCGCGTGCTCGACCACATCGCCGATGCGCTGGAAGAAGGCGTCGCACCGGCCGCAGCCGAACGCGCCCTGGCCGCGCTGCGCGCGATCGAGCGCCACGCCGCCGAAACCAGCCCCCAGCGCGAGCTTCACGTCCACGCGCTGGCAGGGCAGCTCGCCGCCGCCGTGCGCAACGCGAACTGGGCCGGCAGCCGGGGCGAACAGCGCGCCGAAGCCGCGGACCTGCGCTTGCCTGCGTCACTGCGGCAGAGCTCGGCCCGCGCCATGCTGCTGGCCAACCTCACCCCGCATTCGGTGGCGTTCCGCCACGCGGTGCGCTCGGCGGTGGCGCTGAGCCTGGCGCTGGCGCTGTCGCGCGGACTGGAGCTCCCGCACGGCTACTGGCTGCCGATGACGGTCGCCATCGTGCTGCGTCCGGACTTTGCCGCGACGTTCAACTTCGGCCTGCTGCGCGTGGTCGGCACCGTACTCGGCCTGCTGCTGACCACCGCGCTGCTGCGCGTGATCCCCGACGAGCCGTGGGCGCACCTGGCGCTGATGGGAGTGCTGTGCATGGCGTTCCGCTACCTGGCCACCGCGCACTACGGCATCGCGGTAGCCGCGCTGACCGGTGCCGTCGTGGTGCTGCTCTCCTTCGAGGGCGTCGATCCGGGCGTGGCGGTGACCGACCGCGTGATCAATACCGCGCTGGCCAGCGGCATGGCGTTGCTGGCCTACGTGCTGTGGCCGACCTGGGAACACGGCCGCGCCCGGGCCGCGCTGGCCGACATGCTGGACGCCTATGCCGAGTACCTGCGCGCGTTGGGGCGCCCGCAACGGCGCGGACCGCACCGGGAAACCCGCACCGCCGCCCGCACCGCGCGCACCAATGCGCTGGCGTCGCTGGAGCGCCTGCGCGCCGAACCGGCCACCCCCGCCGCGCTGGTAGATCTGGCGCAGGCGCTGTTCGCCAACGGCAACCGCCTGGCACGGACCGCGATGACGCTGGAGGCATTGCTGCAGCACCGCGCGAGCCTGCCCGAGCAGACCGAGGTGAGTGCCTTCATCGACCACGCCGCCACCGCGTTGCACGGCATCGCCGGGGCCTTGCGCGAACAGCGCGCGGTAGTGGAGGCGCCCGACCTTCGCCTGCTTCAGCGCAGCCTCGGCGCGCTGCTGGCCATGTCCGAAGACCAGGCCGGCGCCGACCAGGTCGCCCGCCTCACCGACCGCCTGGTGGACAACGTCGACACGCTGGCCCACGTGGTCGGCCGTTGCCCGCTGGAACCTGCCGCGCAGTCCGCCGGGCGGCGCGTGCATCCCTGATACCGGGCGGATTGATTCGATTTTCAGTCGGCGGTATTGCGTAAAACAAAAACCGATTTATTCACGTATTTTTTCGAGGTCGAACGGCGACAGCTTTGCATAATCGATGCTGTATTATCCCCGTGGCACCACAGGGGATTTACGACCGATGACGCGTTACGATCCGGCAAGCTTTCTCGCACCGCTCGATGGCGACTCGCCCACTGGCAGCGACCTCGAATACGATCCCGACTTCATGGCGCTCGAACGCGCCGCCGCGCCGCGCGCCGAGCGCGCCATGGGCGACAGCGTCAAGGCGGCCGAGGAACCGGACTGGGCCGAGGTGGAATCGCTCGCCACCGGCCTGCTCCAGCGCTCGCGCGACCTGCGCGTGGCCACGCACCTGGCGACGGCCTGGATGCGCACCGGCGGCATGGCCGGCTGGGCGGCCGGATTGGCGCTGGTCCGCGGCCTGCTCGAAGAGCACTGGGACGCGGTGCATCCCCAGCTGGACGCCGAGGACGATGACGATCCGACCGCACGCGTCAACGCCGTGGCGACCATCGCCAATCCGTTGGGGCTGCTCGCCTATTTCCGCAATACGCCGTTCGTGCAATCGCCGCGTCTGGGCCGCTTTTCGCTGCGCGACCTGCGCATCGCCAACGGCACGATGAAAATCGAGGGCGGCGACGGTCCACTCCCGAGCATGACGGAGATCGAGGCCTGCTGCCTGGACTGTCCGCAAGAGGAACTTGCCGGTGCGCTGGATGCGGCCACCCGGATCCTGGACGAAGCCAAGGCAATCGACCGGATTTTCAACGACCGCATCGGCACGGCGGGCCCGGATCTCAAGCCGCTGCTTACCGACAGTTACGAGCTGAAGAAATTCGTCGAATCGCAGGCGACCCTGCGAAATCCGGTCGCTGCCGGTGAAGGCGAGGCGGACGCAGCCGAGGGTGGCGACCCGTCCGCCAGCGGCACGCGCGCCAGCGTGCCGGGACGCATCGAAACGCCACAGGATGTGCTGCGCAGGATCGACGAGATCTGCGACTACTACGCACGCTGCGAGCCTTCCAGCCCGGTCCCGCTGCTGTTGCGCCGCGCCCAGCGCCTGGTCGGCAAGAATTTCCTGGACCTGCTCAAGGACCTGGCCCCCGGCGGCATCGGCGAGATGCAGGTCATTTCCGGCCCGGGCGAGGAGTGACGCGCCGCGAGCTCGCGCCCCCGGAAAGAGGACCGGGGGCAAGGGATCGGGCTCGCGCAAACGTCGCTCCGGCGAGCCCTGCCGCGGGACCACGGCTGCACGCTACCGGCTGAAGGCGGCGTTCTCCCGGCGCTTCAGCGTACGCCGCGGACAACACCCAGGCATGGCCGCGAGTGCCCCCTCCCCGGATGGGCAAGCGACCGGGGTATCAGCGCATGCCCTTGCACGTCGGCATGCCTGAGCGCACGAAAAGCTGGCGTACCGCCGGGTCCCAGCTCAGCGACAGGCCACCGGGGAGGCCCACGGTGGCGTTGGCGTCCGCGCTTTGCTCGAAAGGCCCCGCCGTGGCGCTGGCGCCGTCGGCATAGGCGACCGTGGCGGATATCCGGTAGGCGACCGGCTCGATGCAGGCCGACGTGTCGATGGCCTGCGCCACCGTGGTGCCATAGCCGTCCAGCGGCGGCAGCATGCCCTTGCCCAGCGCCACCGTGCGTGGCGCGGTGCGGCCGCAGACCGCCTCCAGCGCGTAGCCGACCGTGAACTTCGTTGCCGGCATCACTTGCACCGCGACGGTCGCTTCCGGCTGTGCGCTGCAGCCGACCAGGAAAGCCTTGTGCTGCGGTCGCGCATGCAGCACGTAGCTGCCGGGAGCGAGCGCTGCGGTTGCGGGCCACTCGAACTCGATGCGCGCCGGAAACACGCCGGTGATGCGCGGTTGTACGGCCAGCGGCCTGCCGTCGGCGTCGGTGGCGGTCAACTGCGGATCCGGGCACTGCGCGTCGTGAAGCTCGCTGCCGACCAGCGCCAGCGCGATCGACCCGGCCGTCGCGCGCAGCGCAAACAAGGCCTGGTGGTCCGCCCCCTCCAGGCGATCGATGGTGGCCTGCATCGGCTTGCCCCCGGCCGGCGCCTGCGCGATCCGGCGGACCGAGAGCGCTAGTGCCCGGGCCATGGCCGCGACCTCACCCTCCCGGCAGCTGCCAGCGCTGTCGGCGAAGTCGACGGCCAATTGCGCGGCTGCGTGCGCGCGCAGGACCTGGCCGCGGGCGCGGTCGTCCAGTGCGCTCAACGGCTGTGCGAGCTGGCCGACCAGCTCGCCGCGCAGGTTCTGCGCGAGTGCCTGCAACTGTCCCGCGGTGTCCGCGGCGGCCGGCTGTCCGGCCAACCGCTGCCGCGCGGTATCGAGCTGTTCGGCGACGCTGCCGGGCGTCAACCGCGGCGGCAGCTGCGCCCACGCCGGCGCGACCAGGGCAAAGAGCAGCCCCATGCCGGCCAGACGGCACAGGCGAAGCCGCCGCGCCTTACTCATCGCATTCCTCCATTTCCGGATCGCAGGCCTGCTGGTCGGCGGGCAGCAGGATGCCGGAGGGCACGATGCCGAACGAGCGGTAGTTGGCCGAGATCACGCTCGGGTCGATATAGACGTCCGTATGGTTGTTGGCGTTCTGCGCGCGGCTGGTGAACAGCGAGGTCGGCACGTTGACGCTGCTGCCGCCCGTCAATGGCAGCAGGTTGCCGCTGGCGCTCACGGCATAGAAGTACGCCGGCGGCATGCCCACCAGCGCGACCTCTTGCGGACCGGTGCCGGTGACGTAGATGGGCGCATCCGAGGTGCCGATTCGACCGGTCGAGGAGAACGCGCCCTTGCCGTCATAGAGCCAGGTCTTGCCGATCTGCAACAGGTCGCCGCCGGTCACGCCCAGGTACAGCGATGCGGTGCCGGCATCGACGGTGTAGGCGCTGCCGCCGACCGATGCCAGCGTCAGCGTCTGCGCGTTGGTGAGGCTGAAGCCCGCCGTCGAGGAGAAACCGCCCAGGGTGCCGATGTAGTTGGCAAGCGGGCTGGTTGCCGTGCCGAGCTGGGTGAAACCACCCGCCCGGCCCGACAGCGTGTCAGCCACGATGCTGCCCCCCTGCCCCTCGGTGATCGCACCGGAGGACACCAGCGTGGCCGCCTTGCTGCTGATCCGGCCGTTGATCAGCAGGTCGCCGCGGGTGATGGTCAGGTCCACGCTGGCGCCACCGTCGAGCGCGCCGGTCACGGTGAGCGACGGGCCGTTGCTCAGCGTGAAGCCGGCAGCGCCGAACCCGCCCAGCGTGTCGAGGCGGTTGGCGCCGTTGAGCACGACGGCACCCGTGGCCTGGCCCGCCAGGGTGTGCGCGGTGATGCTGCCGGCACCGCCTTCGCTGATGTTGCCGGTGACGGTCAGCCTCGTGGTGTCTCCGCTGAGCGAGCCGTTGATCGCCAGGTTGCCACCGGTGGTCAGCACGGTGCTGCCGCCGCCGTCGACCGTACCGGTGACGGTGAGCGCCCGGTTGGTGGTGATCGTCAGTCCGTTCGCGCCGAAGCCGTTCAGCGTTCCGATCGAATTGGCCTGGTCGAGCGTGGTGCTGCCGGTCGAGTGGCCGCTCAGGCTGTCGGCGGTGATGAGGCCGCCGGCGGTCTGGCTGATCTTCCCGCCGGACGTGAGGGTCACCAGGCCGCCATGGATGGCCTGGCCCAATGCGAGGTCGGCGACGGACGCGAGCGAGATGGCATCGCCGCTCAACGCGGTGTTGACCGACAGCGTGCCCGCCGTGGTGGCGAGCCCGATGTTGCCGCCGCTGGCGGTCAGCGGCCCGTTCACCGCCATCGCCTTGCCGTTGCTCAAGGCGAAATCGCGCGCGCTGAAACTGCCCAGGATGTCGATCCGGTTGTCGCCATCGAGCGCGACGTCGCCGCCGGCATGGCCGCTCAGCGTACCCGCGGTGATGCGGCCTTGGCTGGACTGGTCGATGCCGCCCGCGATGTCCAGCGAGGTGCCGGTGCCGGCGAGCGCGCCGTCGATGGTCAGGCCGCCAGCCCGGGTGGTAAGCGCCGTGCTGGCCCCGCCATCGACGGTGCCGGCAATGGCAAGCGCCCCGGTGTTGGTGAAACTGAGCCCGGCCGCATCGAGGTTGCCCAGGCTGCCTACCGTGTTGTTGCCGGTGAGGCTGGCGCTGCCGGTGACATGTCCGGCCAGCGTATCGGCCACGATATGGCCGCTGCCGCTTTCGCTGAGCGCCCCGGCCACGTTCAGGCGCGTGCTGGAGCCCTTGACGATGCCGCTGACCACCAGGTTGCCGGCGGTGTCGATGCTCGTGCCCGCGCCGCCGTCGACGGTACCGGAGATGCCCAGGTCCTGCGCATCGCGCAGGCTGAAGCCGGCAGCCTGGAAGTTGCCCAGCGTGCCGATGTGGTTGGGCCCGTTGAGCGTGACGGCGCCGCCGGCCTGCCCGGTCAACATGTCGGCCGCGATGTTGCCGCTCGCGCCCTCGCCTATCGTGCCGGCCGCCGAGAGATCAGTGGCATCCCCCTTCAGGGTGCCGTTGACGAGCAGGTTCCCGCCCGTAGCGAGCGCGATGCCGGCGCCGCCATCGACCGTGCCGTCGACTGCCAGTGCGCTGGTGCTGGTGAGACTGAAGCCATTGGCACTGAAGTTGCCCAGTGCCGAGATGGCGTTGGCCTGGTTCAGCGTGGTGGTCCCGGCGGACTGCCCGCTCAACGTGCCGGCGGTGATCAGACCCGTGGCGGTCTGGCTGATCGAGCCGGCGGACTTCAGGCTGAGCGTGGTGGCATTGATCGCCTTGCCCAGCACGAGGTCGGCGGCCGAATCCAGCGCGATGCTGCCGCCGCCGAGGGCCGAGTTCACGCTCAGCGCGCCGGCGGTGTTGGTCAGCGCGATGCTGCCTGCGCCGACGCCGAGGTTGCCGTTGACCGTGAGCGCCTGGCCGTTGGCGAGCGCGAAGCTGGTGGCGTTGAAGTTGCCCAGCGTGCCGACATGGTTGCCGCGGGTCAGGGTGACGTTGCCGCTGGCCTGGCCGCTGAGCGTGCCGGTGGCGAGGTTGCCGCCGGCGCCTTCGGTGATCGCGCCGCTCACGTCGAGCGTGGTGGCGGCAGCGCTAAGCGTATTGTTGATGGCCAGGGCGCCGCCGACGGTCAGCGCGGCGGCGCCGGTCACCGTGACCGGGCCGGCCAGGGTCATGCCACCGGCGTTGGTGAGCGACAGGTTGGCCGCACTGAAGCTGCCCAGGTTGGCCACCTGGTTGGCGCCGGCCAGGCTGGCGTCGCCCACGGTGCTGCCGCTGAGCGTGCCGGCCGTGATCGAGCCGCCCGTCTGTGCGATGCCCGCGCCGGACTGCAGGCTGACCTGCCCGCTGCCCGCGTCGATGCTGCCGCCGGACTGGCTGATGCCCACGCCCTGCAGGGCGATGCTGCCGCCGCTGACGTCGCCGGCGACGGAGAGCAGGCCACTGCTGCTGGTGATGTCCACGCCGGTGGCGCCGCCGGCGACCGGCCCGGCGATGGTCAGGTTGCCGTTGTTGAGCAAGGTGAAGCCGTCGGCGCTGAAGCCGTCGAGCTGGCCGATGGCGTTGACCTGGCCGAGCAGGACGGTGCCGCCGGCACTGCCGGTCAGGTGGGCGGCGGTGAGCGCGCCGGCGGTTTGCGTGATGTCGCCCACGGCGCTGGCAAGCGTCAGGGTATTCGTCGCGGTCACGGCATCGGCCAGGGCAAGGCCATCGCGTCCGCTCAGCGAGACGTTGGCGCCGCTGAGCGCGCCGGTCGTGCCGAGCGTGCCGCCATTGGCGGCGAGCACCAGGTCGGCGGTGCCGGTGTCGATGGCGCCGGCCGGGAGCACCAGCGAGCCGCCGGCGATCAGGCTGATGCCGGTGTCGGGCTGGTTGGCGAGCGCGGCCACGGTCAGGTTGCCGGCATCGCGCAAAGCGATGCCGGCACCGGTGAGGCTGACGGCTCCGGTGAAATGGTTGGCCGCGCTGCCGAGCGTGATCGCGCCGGCGCCGGCATCGAGGACGCTGATGCCTTGCACGGCCAGCGCGCCGGTCTGGGTGATGGCGCCGCCCTGGCTGGTGGCGGTCAGGTCGCCACCGATGCTGCCACTGCCCAGGCCCAGGCTGCCGGTGCTGGTCACGGTGAGGGCACCGGTGTCCAGGATACCCAGCGCCAGCGCATTGGTGTCGGTGATGACGCTGTCGCCACCGGTCAGGTCCACCGTGTCCTGGAAGTCGTTGAGCAGGCCCAGCGTGATCAGGCCGCTGTCCGCATCGATCGTGCTGACACCGGTGACGCTTAGCGCACCGGCCTGCGTGATGTCGCCGCCGTTGCTGGCCAGATCGAGCGTGCCGGTGATGGTGCTGGCGCCCAGCGCCAGGTTGCCGTGGCTGCTGACGGACAGCGCGCCGGTGGCGAGCCCTCCCAGGGTCAACGCGTTCCTGTCGGTGATGGCGATGGCGCCGCCGTTCAGACCGACGGTATCGCCGAAATCGTTGTTGCCGTCGGTAAGCGTGATTGCGCCGCCGCCGGCGTCGATAGAGCTGGTGCCGGTCACGGTCAGCCCGCCGCTGGCCTGGCTGATGGTGCCGCCGCTGCTGCCCGCGGTCAGCACGCCGTTGACCGTGCCCTCCCCCAGCACCAGGTTGCCATGGCTGGTGACGGAGAGATCGCCGGTGTCCTGCGCGGCCAGGGTCAGCTGATTGGCGTCGTTGATGGTGGTGGCGCCACCAGTCAGCGTGACGTCGCCCTGGAAATCGTTGGTGCCCGCGGTCAGCCCGATGCTGCCGGTACCGGCGTCGACCGTCGTGGCGCCCGCCGCGACGAGCGTGCCGCCGATCTGCGTGATGGTCGCATTGCTGCTGGTGAGGTCCAGCGTGCCGCTGGCGGCGACGTTGTTGCTGAGGATCAGGCCGCCGTCGCCACGCAGCGACACGTTGCGGCCGCTCAGGTCGGCGCTGGTGGTGAAGCTGCCGCCGGCACCCAGGGTCAGGTCGCCGTTGCCGGTATCGATCGCGCCCAGCGCGGCCAGATCCAGCGTACCGCCGGCGACCAGGCTCACCGAGCCGTCGGTGCCGGCATCCAGCGCGGCCACGCGCAGGTCGCCCAATGTCTGCAGCGAGATTCCGGCACCCTGCGCGCTGACCGCGCCGGTGAAGTCGTTGCTGCTGTCGGCCAGCACCAGCGCACCGCCGCCGGCCTGAAGGTTCACCGCACCCGCGCCCGCGGCCTGGACGATGCTGCCCGATTGGGTGATGCCGTTGCCGGCCAGCGACAAGGCGCCGGTGCCCAGCGTGGACGCGCCCATCGACAGCGCGTGGCTGCCGTTGTCCAGCGCCACGTCGTACGCACCGCTGTTGAGCAGGCGCACCGTGCCCTGGAAATCGTTGCCCGCGGCATTCAGGGTGATCGCATTGGCGCCTGCGTCGAGGGTGCTGGTGCCGGTTACGGCAAGACCGCCGGACTGGGTGATCGCACCGTCATTGCTGGTGGCCTTGAGGTTCCCGGTCACGCTGCCGCTGCCCAGGTCGAGCGGACCGTGGCTGATGGCGGTGAGGCTGTCCGTGGCGAGCGTGCCGAGCACCAGGCCGTTGCCGTCGCCGATGGCGGTGGCGCCTCCGGTCAGGTCGACGGTGCCGCCGAAGTCGTTGCCGGCGTTGGTCAGGGAAATGAGGTTGCTGCCCGCGTCGAAGCCGGCGTTGCCGCCGACCAGGAACGCCCCGCCCTGGGTGATGCCGCCACTGGTGGTGGTCACCGACAGGTTGCCGCCCACCGCCAGCGCACCGGCGCTGAAGCTCTGGCTGCTGGTGGTCAGGCCCGCCAGACGGCCATTCGCACCGCCGCCCACCGCGCCGCCGAAACCGATGCTGCCGTTGTTGGCGATCACGCTCAGCGCGCGCGCGGTCGCGTCGGCGTTGTCCACGGTGCCGGCGAAATCCACCGAACCGGTGCTGCTGGCAAGCGTGACATCGTTGCCCAGGAACACCTTGCCGTAGCTCTGGCTGCCCCCGGTGGTGACGTCACCGCCCAGGGTGAGCGAGCCGGTGCCGGTCTGTGCCAGGCCACCCGTGCCGCTGACGGCACCGGACAGGGTGAGGTTGGTGCCCGCGCCGGTCTGCAGGGTGCCGCCGCCCGTGCCCAGCGCCAGCGTGCGGTCCAGCGCCAGCGAGGCGGTGTTTTCCAGCGTGCCGCCGTCGAGGGTCAACGCGCCGGTGGTCGCGCCCAGACTGGCGTTGCTGGAAATCGAGAGCGTGCCGCCGCTGATCGTGGTGCCGCCACTGTAGGTGTTCGCGCCGGTCAGGGTTTCGTTCCCGCCGGCCAGGGTGAGGCCGCCGCTGCCGCCGATGACGCCGTCGAAGGTGCCCGAGGCGTTGCTCAGCGTCAGCGTTTTCCCGCCCAGGCTGACGGTGCCGGCGCCGTCGAGGCTGGCGATGGTCGCGCCTGCGGTGGCGCCGGAGATGTCGAACGTGCCGTCGGCCGTGACGCCGCTGGAGTCGGCCAGGCTGCCGGCGCCGGACAAGGCCAGCGTGCCGGCAGTGACGTCGGTGGCGCCGGTGTAGGTGTTGATGCCGGAGAGCGTCAGCTTGCTGCTCCCGGTCTTGGCGAGGTCGCCGCTGCCGCTGATCACGCCGGACAAGCCAAGGTTGGCGCCGGTCTGCAGCGTGCCGTTGCCTTGCAGGATGATGTCGCGCGCGCTGGTGAATGCGCTGGAGATGGCGAGCGTGCCGCCGTCGAAGACGAGATCGCCGGCCGCGCCGCCGAGATTGGCGTCGCTCGATACCGTCAACACGCCACCTTCGAGCGTGGTGTTGCCGGTGTAGGTGTTGATGCCGCCGAGCGTCTGATTGCCGCCGGCCAAAGTGAGCCCGCCGGTGCCGCCGATCACGCCGCCGAAGCTGCCCGAGGCGTTGCTCAGCGTCAGCGTCTTGCTGCCCAGCGTGACCGTGCCGCTGCCGCCCAGGCTGGCGATGGTCGCGCCGGTCGTGCCGGAGATGTCGAACGTGCCATTGGCCGCCACGCCGCTGGAACCGGCCACGCTGCCGGCACCGGAAAGCATCAGCGTGCCTGCGCTGATGCTGGTGGCGCCGCTGTAGGTGTTGACGCCGGAAAGCGTCTGGCTGCCGCCGGCGAGGGTGAGCCCGCCGGTGCCGCCGATCACGCCGCCGAAGCTGCCCGAGGCATTGCTCAGCGTCAGCGTCTTGCTGCCCAGGGTGACCGTGCCGCTGCCGGCCAGGCTGGCGATGGACGCGCCGGCCGTGGTGCCCGAGATATCGAACGTACCGTCGGCCGTCACGCCGCTGGAACTGGCCACGCTGCCGGCGCCCGACAGGACCAGCGTGCCCGCGGCAATGTCGGTGGCGCCGGTGTAGGTTTCGATGCCCGAAAGCGTCAACGTGCTGCTGCCGGTCTTGGTGAGCCCACCGCCGCCGCTGATCACGCCCGACAAGGTGAGGTTGGCTCCGGTCTGCAGCGTACCGGCGCCCTGCAACGTGATTGCGCGCGCGCTGGTAAAGGCGGCGGTGTTGTTGAGCGTGCCGCCGTTGAAGGTCACTCCGCCGGTGGTGGCGCCCAGGTTGGCGTCGCTGGACACCTTCAGCGTACCGGCGCTGATCGTGGTGCCGCCGCCATAGGTGTTGGTGCCGCTCAACGTGAGCGTGCCGGCGCCGGCCTTGGTCAGCCGCCCGCTTCCGCTGATGGTGCCGGACAGGGTAAGCGCGGCGCCGGCCTGTACGGTGCCGTTGCCCTGCATGACGATGTCGCGGGCGCTGGTGAAAGCCGCGCTGGTCGCGAGCGTGCCGCCATTGAAGGTCAGCCCGCCGGTGGATTTGCCGAGGTTGGCGTCGCCGGCCACCGTCAGCACGCCACCGCCGAGCGTGGTGCCGCCGCCGTAGTTGTTGCTGCCGCTCAGCGTCTGCGTACCGCCGGCCATGACCAGGCTGCCGCCGGCGCCCTTGATGACGCCGCTGAACACGCCCCCGTCCGCGTTGCTCAACGTCAGCGCGTTCCCGCCCAGGTTGACCAGTCCGTTGCCATCCAGGCCACCGATGCTGGCGCCGCTGCTCAGGCCGGAGATGTCGAGCGTGCCGCTGACGCTGTGCACGGTGCCGGCCACGGTAAGCCCGCCGCTGCCGCCGAGCGTCAGGGTGTCGGCGAGGTTGACCCGGCCGCCGGCGATGGCCGGTGCCGCGCCGATCGCCGTGGAAGCATTCAGCACCAGGCCGGCGGTGCCGGTCGTGGTGACCGCGGCGTCGATGTCGATGTCGTTGAGGGCGGTCAGCGTGAGCGTGTTGGCGCTCCAGCCGAGGACATCCTCGACGTAGATGTTGCCCGAGCCGGCAGTGCCGCCGTCGGTCGACTGGATGGTGAGATTGCCGCTGCCGAGCGCGCTCTCTACGGCCGCCGCGGTCATGTCGCCGCCCGAGCCGATGGTGAAGTCCGTCGGGTCGATCAACCACGTGCCGTTGCGGCCCTGCGGCGCGAGCGTGCTGACGTGCGCGGCGTCGTCGATCCGCACGTGTTCGGCGGAGGTTTCCACGAAGCCGCCATCGCCGCCCTGGACGCCGCCGCGGGCGCTGAACTGGCCGGCGACCTGCGTGTCGTGGTCGCTCCACACCACGATCGAGCCGCCCTTGCCCGACTGCGTGGCGTCGGCGTTCAAGCGGGCACCGGCGCCGACCGTGCTGGTGGAGGCGTGCAGCAGGCCTTCCCCGCCCTGCGCGCCACCGCCGACGCGGATGCGGCCGCCACCTTGCGTGCCGGAGGCATCGATATCGCCAGTCAGGGCCACGTTGCGGTCGGACAGCAGTTGCGCGCTGCCGCCGCGAGTGCCGCTGACGTCGATGCTGCCACTGTTCGTCGTGTCGCCGCCGCGGGCGACCAGCCGCACCACGCCGCCGTCATGGCTGATCGCGCCGGCATCGATCAGGCCGGAGTTGTTGACCAGGTGGGTGAACAAGTCGCGCGCCGCGGCCGCTTCGAGCACCACGGTGCCGCCGTCGGCCTGCAGCTTGCCGGCGTTGCTCACCGCGGCCCTGGCATCCAGGCGCTGCTTGAGTTCGCCGGTGATCTGGACGTTGATCAGCCCGTTGCCGTCGAAATCCAGCACGGCATGTTCGGCGCCGTCGAGGTTGATCCGGCCATAGTTGGCCAGGATCACGCCATCGTTGGCCACGCTGCCGCCGATCAGGCTGACCGAGCCGCCGCTGGCCGCCGCGATCGTGCCGTGGTTGACGACCCCCGCGCCGCCGCCGACGGCGTCGAGGTTGAAGTGGTTCGAGAGGAAGTCGGTGGGCGTGAGGTCCAGCGTGCTGGCCACCAGCCCGCCCACGTTCACCTGCGCGGTGCTGCCGAAGATGATCCCGTGGGTGTTGATCAGGAACACCTGCCCGTTGGAGCTGATCTGGCCGAAGATCTGGCTCGGGTTCTGGTCGAGGATGCGGTTGAGCGCGATCGCCGAGCTGCCCGGCTGGTTGAAGCGCACCAGGGCGTCCTCGCCCAGGTTGAAGCTCTGCCAGTTCAGCACCAGCTTGTCGCTGGCCTGGTTGATCACCACGTTGGCGCCATCCTGAAGGATGCTGCCGCTGCCGCCGACGATGGTGCCGCCGGTCGGCGTGGTGGTCCGCGCCACGCCGCCAGCAGCCCGGGCCGGTCCGCTGGCGAGCGCACCGCACAGCAGCAGCGACAGGCTCAGCGGCAAGGCCTTGCGGCGCAGGCTGGCGAGGGAGTCCTTGCGGGAAGTGGCGCGGGTGGTGTGCATGGCAAAGGTCCGTCAGAAGGTGAAGCCGAAGCGCGAATAGACGTGGTAGCCGCGCTTGTCCGAGGCGTCGCGGCTGCCGGTAGGCACCGAGGCGTCGAGGCGGAATTCGAAATGGTGGAAGCGCGGGATGCGGAAGATCAGGCCCGCGCCGATGCCTTCGAGCGTTTCGATCGGGTTGTTGCCGTCGCGATGGTTCGAGGCGTAGCCACGACCGAAGTCGTAGAACACTTCCACTTCCAGCAGCTCTCGCCACGGGCGGTCGTAGAACGGCGAAACGCGGTCGCCCAGGCCCGGCGCGTCGATGTGGTACTCCAGCGAGGTGTACCAGCCGCGGTCGGTGAGCGCATCGGCGATCGGATAGGCGCGCACGCTGTCCGGGCCGCCGATCACGAACTGCTCCAGCGGCGGCAACGCATCACGCGTGTACTGGCCGCCAAGCTTGAAGTACAGCCGCTGCGAACGGGTCAGGAACTGCAGGCGGGTGTAGGAGAGCCGCGCCAGCAGGAAGTTGCTGTCGTGGTCGGGACTGACCAGGTCCGGGTCGAGCGAATCGTCGCGGATGGACTTGCGCAGGCTGCCTTGCACCACGTCCAGGCCGCGCAGCCGCTGGTCGGTGCGCTGGAGTCCAAAGCCCAGTTCGGCCACGTCGAAACGTTCGTCCGAGAGTTTCACGCCAAGCGCTCCCAGTTGCGACTTCTCGCGGATGTAGCGCAGCGAGGTCTGCATCGAGACGTCGTCGGTGTTGACGAACTTCCAGTCGGCGCCGGCGAACGTGGACGAGGTGGGACCGCCGACCTGGAGATCGGCGAAGGCGCCGCTGCTGATCTGCAGTTCGCTGCGCGTGGCGCCGATCACGCCGGCCAGGCCCGGCACCACCACGGTGGGGGCGCGGTAGGCCAGTGCGTAATAGACGTTGCTGTGCGGGTCCAGCGCGTAGTCGACGTTGGCCGTGAGCTGGTCGCCGATGCCGAGCGGACTGTTCCACGCGGCGCCGGCCTGCGCACGGTAGCGGCCGGTGAGTTCGGTGCCGTAGTTGTTGCCGCCCAGGGTGAAGGTGAACGGGCGCCTGGCCTCGTGCGCGACCATCACCAGGTCGGTCTGGCCGGTCCTGGCGCCGGGCTGGAAGGTGGATGACACCGTCACGCCGGGCAGGTCGCGCGCGTACAGCAGCGCCGAATCGATGTCCTGCTTGCGCAGCGGCCGGCCGTTGAGCGCCTCGGCCGGTGCGGCGATCACGCCCGGCCGGTAGCGCGAGGTGCCCTTGACCACGACCTTGCCGATCGTGCCCTCGAGTACATCCAGCCGCACGATGCCGTCGCTGCCCACCTCCTGCGCCGGCACGAACGCGGTGGCGACGATATAGCCCGCCTTGCGGTACCGGTCGGTGATGCGGTCGGCGAGGTGCTGCAACTGGCTGAAATTGGCCTGGACCGGTTTGCCGGTGCCGCCGGAAAGGGTGGCGAACTGCTCGTCCGCCATGGCCTGCACGGTCGCCGGGGTGATGTCGTCCTCCGGATGGTTGCCCACGCCCTGCACACGGAAGCCTTGCACGGCCAGGGTTTGCTCCTGCGCCGCGGCGGCCTCGCGCTCGCGCAGCGGCGGCACGTTTGGCGCGGGCGCCCGTTCGGCGGCGGGCGCTGCAGGGGTGGCCAGCGCCTGTGCCACGGTCGCGGCGGGCGTCGTGCCGGTACCCAGGTGCACCGCCAGCACCTGCCCCGGCAGGTAGGCGTGGGCATCGGGGTAGCCGGCGTCGTGCAACCGGGTGGTGATCAGCACGGCGGCCGCCTGCAGTTGCCCGGCGTCGAGCGAGGTGGCGCCCGCGGTTGCCAGCGCCTGCTGGTATTCGGACTGGATCAGTGCCTGGACCTGGGCGGCCTGCGGCCCCTCGGTCGGCACGCCGCTGACCAGGATGTCCTGCGCCGGCACGCCAGGCGTGCCCGGTGCCGACGGCGAGGCCTGGGCTAGGGCGCTCCCGCCCGCCAAGGCAAGCGCCACCGCTGCTGCGAGGCAAGCAATCCGCACGACTCGTTCCCCTTGATGACCGTTTCCCTGGCGCGGCACCTGTTGCCGGGCCGCATCAGTTGCGGCGACCGGCGTCCCGATTCGGCACCGCGGATGGCCGGGCGCAAACGCGCGGCCTCACCCTGTAATGCGAACTTCGTCAACAAAAGTGCCCATCCCGGGGCGATTTTGTTCACGCCATGCTCATTCCACGTTCACATTTCAGGTGGTGAAGAACAGCAGCCCCAGCAGCACGGCGCAGGCCAGCGCGCCTGCGGCGAAGAGCGCCAGCAGGATCCGGCTCGGGAGCGTCGGCCGCTCCAGCAAGGCCGGCAGCACGTCGCTGTCGGGCACCTCGACGGTCCGGACAGTCCGCGTCAGCGCCTTGCGGGCGGTGATGCCGTGGCTGTCCCGCAAGGCGGCCAGCACGTTGCGCCGTCGCGCGCGGTACTCGGCGCGCGCGATGCGTCCGCCGTAGTGAGCCTCGTCGAGGAGGTTCAGGTCTCGGTTGACGATGCGTTCGCGCTCGTTCATGGCACCTCCCTCACCAGGCGCAGGCCGACGTCCTTCTGCGCACCGCCGCCGTCGCCGCGACGGCTGTCGACGGTGCAGTCGGACCAGTAGCTGGTGTAACTGCCGCCGCGGACGGCGGCCCCGCCGTCCACCCATTCCCAGACGTTGCCGGTCAGGTTGATCAGGCCCCACGGGTTGGGGCTGCGTCCGCGCGCCGCGATCGGCGCGCCGCTGCCATCGTCGGCGCCCGCGGTGGGCGGGATGCAGTTGCTGTCCGGCGCCTGCTTCCAGCTGCCGCCGGCACGGGCGGCCGCCAGCCATTCGGTGTCGGTGGGCAGGCGATAGACATGGCCGCTGGCGCTGCCGAGCCATGCGGCGTACGCGCGTGCCTGCTCCAGGCTGATGTTGCTCACCGGCAGGCTGCCTGCGTAGCGATCCTCCGGCACGATGGCGGTGCACTTGGCGGTAGCGGCGCAGTAGCGGTTGTATTCGTTGATGGTGATTTCCGAGCGGGTCATCGCAAGCGTCTTGCCGCCGGCGCGTACTACCACCAACGCAGGACCGCGCTTGCCGTCGATGGTGTCGAAGCAGGCGCGGCCCGCGCCGACCAGGTCCGGCGCGCCGCACGGGTCGGAGATGGGTCCGGCAGTGGCAATGGCCGGCGCCGGGCGGACCACCGCGGCACCGCCCTTTCCCGCCGCGGCGGTGGCGAGCCGGCCGGTCGCGATCGCGGGCGCGGTGGCCGGCAGCGTGGTGTTGCCGACCGTCGGCGTCGGCGTGGCGACCGGCGAAACCGGCGTGGGCGACGTGGCACCGGCTGGCCTGAGCGAATCCAGCAAGGCGGCCAGCGAGCCTTCACCGAGCTGCCCCCGCAGCTTCATGTCCGCCTCGAGCGCGGCCAGCGCATCGGCATCGGCGTGGCGCACCTGCGCCAGCTGGCGGCGCATGCGATCGAGGTCGGTCGAGGAGACGACCTGGCCGCGGGCCTTGACCAGATCGGCCGCCAGCCCATAGCGGGCGCTGGCCCTGGCCAGATCGGCGCGCTGGCCGAGCAGGCCGATGGCGCGCGTGAGCACGTCGGCGGCGGACTGGTAGCGGCCCTTGCGGAATGCTTCGCGGGCCTGCCCCAGATAGGCGTCGGCTAGCAGTTGCGGGCCTTCGCTGGCCAGGAACGTGTGCTGCGGCGCCAGCGTGCGGATCCGCGCCAGCGATTCCTGCGCCTTGGTGGTGTCGCCCGCCGCGGCGGCGCGCTTGACCGACTCGATGCGCGCGGTGACCTCGGCCGCCGCGCTCTCCTGTGCCAACCGGTCCTGCTGCTGCTTGTCCAGCGCGGCGAGGCGATCGCGCGCGACCTTGAGCGCTGGCGACTGCGGCGCCACGGTCAAGCCGAACTCGACCAGCGCCAGGTCCTGCGGCAGGTGCAGCGGATCGGTCTGCTGGCCGGCGGCCGTGGCGATGGCGGTGGCGAGCTGCTCGACCAGTGCGCGCGTCTGTGGCGAAGCATCGCCCTTGAGCGGCGCCATCGCGGCAGCGAGCTGGCGTTGCCAGTCCGCGCTCGCTTCCGGGTGGGCGATCAGCGCGGCCAGGGCGGTGCGCGCCTCGGGCAGGCTGGTCGCGGCCGCGGCGACCGGCGCAACGGCCACGGCGCTGCCGGCGGCCATCGCATCGAGCTGGGCCCGGCGGCGTTGCAGGCGTGCCGAATCGGGGAACAGCGCCAGCGCCTGCTTCAGGTGCGCGGCGGCCCGGTCGCCGTGGTGCTGCGCCAAGGCGCCGCCGATGGCGATGTCGTACTTGAGCTCGAGCTCGGCATTCCTGAGCAGGCTGCTGGTCGGGTCGATGGCGCGGATCTTCTGCAGCGTCTCGACCGCGCTGCCCGGCTGGTCGGCAAAGATCGCGCCGGCCTCGATGCGCTGGGAGAGCTGGGTGTCCAGGCTGTTGAGCAGTTCGTTCTTCTGCTGGTCCATCGCGCTGCGGCGGATGTCCAGTTCCGGCGAGTACAGCTTGAGCTGTTCGCGCAGCGCGAACAGCTGCTGCGCGTGGGCATAGTCGTAGCGGCCCTGCGCGGGATTCCAGTAGGCGTCCAGGCGGGCCAGCAGGAAGCGCTGGATGAGGTCGCCCTGGTCGAGCACGAGGCGCTTGCGCTCTTCCTCGTCGAGGGTGCCCAGCGCGGCCAGCGCCTGGGCTTCGTCAGTGTAGTGGTGCGCGTCGTCCGGCGCGAAGCGGGCGATCACCTGCGCCACCTTGCGCTGGTGCAGGTAGTGCGCGCCGCCCCAGCCGCCGGCGACCAGCACGACCAGTGCGCCGGCGCCCCACGCCAGGTACGGGCCGATCCGCTCGCGCAGGCCGACCTCGCGCAGGCCCTCGACGAACTCCTGCGCGGTGCGCAGGCGGTCCTCGCCACGGAACGCGACCGCGTCGCACAGCGCCTTGTACTGGCGACGGGTCAGGCCCGGTACCGCCGGCGGCTTGCGCCCTTCGCGCATCGCCACTTCGGCGCTCACCTTGTCGAACGGGTGCTTGCCGGTAAGCAGCTCGAACGCCACGCAACCCAGCGCATAGATGTCGTCGCTGGGCGAGGGCTCGCCGCCCTGGATCATCTCCAGGCTGGCGTAGGCCGGCGTCAACGCGCCCAGCGTGCCGGCATCGAACACCGTCTCTTCGCCGACCGCCTCGCCCATGTGCTGACCGGCACGCGCGATGCCGAAGTCGAACACCTTGGGCACGCCATCGCGCGTGACCATCACGTTGCCGGGCTTGAAGTCCGAATGCACCACGCCAGCGGCGTGCGCGCGCTTGAGCGCCCAGGCCATGCCCTCGATCAGCGGGCGGGCCCTGGCCAGCGGCATGCCGTTGTAGGCACGCTCGCGGATCAGCGCCTTCATGTCCGAGCCGTCGACGTATTCCATCGTCATGAAGACGATGGTCCCGTCCTTGTCGAAGTCGTAGACGCGCACGATGTTGTCGTGCGCCAGCGACTGCGAGCGACGCGATTCGCGCTGCAGCGCGATCAGCGAATCGGGATGGCGACGGAACTCGTCGTTCAGCACCTTCACCGCGACATACGGATCGCGGTCGCGCGCCTCGACCTTGCGCTCGTCGCGCGCGAGGAAAACGACGCCCATGCCGCCGCGGCCGATCTCGCGCTCGAGCATGAAGCGGCCCTTGAGCAACATGCCGACGTGTGCGTGGTCACCGCCCGCGGCGCCGGCCAGGCGTTCCCAGCTGGCGCTGTTGCCCGAATGCGTCCCGGTGCCGGATTGGGTGCCAGTGGACTGGGCATCCCCGGTCGCGCCCCCGCGCGAGGCGGGCATGACCACGGTCGCGTCGCCGACCGGGTAGGACGGCGCCGGCGGGCGCGCGGCCGGCATGACCACGGTCGCGTCTCCGGTGTCCCCCGGCACGCCGTGGACGGCGGGCGCAGGTGCCACCCTCGTGGCGTCATGTTCCACGAACGCCGCCCCGGCCGGCGCCACCATGGTGGCGTCCTCGAACAATCCCGGTTCCGCGGTTACGGCTTGCGCGGCCATCAGCCGCTCCAGCAGCACGCGGCCGATCTCGGCATCCAGGTCGCCCCCGTCGTGCAGGCGGCGCAGCAGCGCGAGCTCGTCGTGGTGGCGATCCTCCGGTACCGCACCGCGGCGACCCAGGGTATCGAGCAGCATGGGGAGCGGCAGGTGGCCGTTGCGGAAGGCGGCGATCAGTTCGGCAAGCGTATTCATGCAAAGCTCTTTCGTGAGGCGGCTGCCGCGGAGCCGCGGCAGCCGGTGCGATGGCTGGATCCGGTCAGCTGACCACCAGCATGGGAACTTCGTTGGTACGCACCTGCTGCCCGTCCATGTAAAGCGCCGAGCGCATCGTGTAGCGGCCGTCCTGGATGCCCTTGGGCAGGTTGAAGTCGAAATTGGTCTCGTACTCGCCGGTGCCGTCGATGGCGGTGGCGTCCTTGGTAACGGTGGTCAGCTGACGGCCGTCGGGAGCGAACAGGGTCAGCTGTTCCTTGAGTTGCGGGGCCGCGTCCTGCGTGCCGCGTACCAGCGTGACGCGCGACTGCATCGCCGCCTTGCTGCCGGAGCGGATGGTCTCGCCCGGCAGCAGCGCGGTCTGGTAGGCGCTGATGGTGTTGTTCGCCGGCAAGGCGCCGCGGTCGCGACGGTACTGGTCTTCGACCGAGCGTGCGTCTCGCACCTTGCGCGCGTGGTAGTTGTAGGCCATGCAGGCGAACACGCCGATGCCGGCACCGATCGCCGCGCCGGCCAGGTGTCCCTTGCCCTTGCCGAACATCGAACCGGCCAGTGCGCCGATCGCACCACCCACGGCCGGATTGCACTCGGCCGACACCGTGCCGGCGTCGGTCTGGCCGCTGTCGGCGGCTGGCGCGCCCAGGCTGGGCATCTGCGCGCAACCACTCACCAGCGCGAGCGCGCAGGCCGCACCCAACAGGCTGATACCGCGGAATCCGTTTTGCATGGCGAGTCCCTCCTCAGTTGATCGAGATGCTGTTCATGGCCTGCTGCTGCGCCCTCTGGGCGCGGCGCAGGAGACGTCTGGCCGCCGCGTCGCCCGGGTTCACCTGCAGCGCGGCCTTGGCGTTGGCGATGGCGGCCGAGTAGTTCTGCTGGGCGAAGTTGCGCTCGCCCTCGCGCAGCAGGCCGGCGGCGACCTCCTGCATGCGGTTGGAAGGCACGGCAGGCTGCGGAGCGGCTCCGTGCTTTTCCGCCGGCGCCACCCCGGGAGAACCCGACACCTGCGTCGATGCCGGCGGCCGCCTGGCCGGTTCCGGCGCCTCCTGGGCGTGCGACGCTGGAATCGACGTACCCTGCGGCGGCTGAACCGGTAAGGCTGGCGGCGACGTCCTCACTACGGCGGGACGCTCCAGTTCCTGCTTTTCCTTCTCCACGGCGGCACGCTTGAGATCCAGCCGCGGCAGGAACAGATGAAGCCGCGCGGGCAACTCGAACACGCGCTCGGCCGCGGCGTAGTCGCGCCGCCCCTGTGCGGGATTCCAGTAGGCGTCGACGCGGTCGAGCAGGAATTGCTGCACCCGATCGCCCTGGTCGAGCATCAACCGCTTGCGTCCGTCCTCGCCCAGTTGCTCGAGCGCGGCAGCCGCCTCGGCCTCGTCGCCGAAGCGCTGCGGATCGGTGGCCTGGAAGCGTGCGGCGACGTCGGCTACCTGACGCGCACGCCACTGCCCGAACGCGCCCCAGCCGGCGACCGCCAGCAGCAGGACAGCCACCAGCGCCCATGCGAGCGGCCGGCCCAGCCGTTCACCCAGGCCGACATCGCGCAAACCCTCCACGAGCAGGTCCGCGCTCTTCAGGCGCTTGTCGGCGGTGAAGGCGACGGCGTCGCACAACGCCCGGTACTGGCGGCGGGTAAGCCCCGGCACCGGCGGCGGCTTGCGCCCCTCGCGCAGCGCCACCTCGGCGCTCAGCCTGTCGAACGGATGCTTGCCGGTAAGCAGCTCGAACGCGACGCAGCCCAGCGCGTAGATGTCGTCGGTCGCCTGCGGCGGCCGGCCCTGAATCATCTCCAGGCTGGCGTAGGCCGGCGTCAGCGCGCCGAGCCGCCCCGCGTCGAACACGGTCTGGTCCTCGGCTGCATCGTCCGGTTGCTTGCCGGCGCGCGCGATGCCGAAGTCGAACACCTTGGGGCTGCCCTCGCGGGTGACCATCACGTTGCCCGGCTTGAAGTCCGAGTGCACCACGCCGGCGTCGTGCGCGCGCTTGAGCGCACGCGCCATGCCCTCGATCAGCGGCCTGGCCTTCGCCAGCGGCAGGCCGCGGAAGGCGCTCTCGCGGATCAGTGTCTTGAGGTCGGAGCCGTCGACGTACTCCATCGTCATGAAGACGATGGTTCCGTCCTTGTCGAAGTCGTAGACGCGCACGATGTTGTCGTGCGCCAGTTGCTGCGAACGGCGCGACTCGCGTTGCAGCGCCATCAGCGAATCCGGGTGGCGGCGGAACTCGTCGTTGAGCACTTTCACCGCGACGTACGGATCGCGGTCGCGCGCTTCGACCTTGCGCTCGTCGCGGGCCAGGAACACCACGCCCATGCCACCGCGGCCGATCTCGCGCTCGATCAGGAAGCGCCCCTTGAGCAGCATGCCGATCGTCGCCTGGTCGCCGCCCGCAACGTCGGCCAGTTGCTGCCAGCCGGCCGCGTCGATGCTGCCGGTGCCGCCGGCGGTGCGCGAACCGGTGACGCCGGTGCGGGTCGCCTCCGGCCGGACGGACGCCGGCTTGACCACGGTCGCCTGGTCCGCGGGCGCGGCGTCGGTTGCCGGCCGCGCAGGAGGCGCGACGCGGGTGGCCTCGTCCGCCGGAGCGGCGGTCGGCATCGATGGCCGGGGCGGCGCAACGCAGGCCGCCGCGTCGGCTTCGGACGCAACCAGCACCGCGGCCACCTCCTCGCCGGCGCGCTGCAGCACTTCCAGGCGCTCGGACACCAGTTGCGCCACACCGGCGTCGAGGCCGCCCTCCTCGCGCATTCGCGCGAGCAGTTGCAATTCGGCGGCGTGCTGGCCCGCAGGCACCGCGCCGCGCTCGGCCAGTGCGTCGACCAGCAGCGCCGGCAACGTGAGCTCGCCGGCCTGGTATGCCTCGATGAGGGTGCTTAGCGTGGAGGTGGCCATGGTCGTCGCGTCAGTCCTGCAGCCGCACGACCACGGCCGACACGTTGTCGCGCGCGGCGCGAGCCATGGCCAGCGCGAACAGTCCCTGCAGCACGTCGCCGGGTGGCTGCGGACGCGCGCACTGCGCGTCGATTTCCTCGTCCGACATTTCCTTGTTGATGCCGTCGGAACACAGCACGAACTGCATGCCCGGGCGGTTGCCGGCGACCACCCAGTCGACGAACAGCCGTTCCTCCGCCCCGACCGCGCGGGTCAGCACGCCGGCGCCCGGCTGCGGACGAGCAGGGGCCGGGCCGCCGGCGAACTGGGTGACTTCGTCCTTGACGCCGTGCACGTGATCCTGGGTGATCTGGCGCAGATGGCCGTCCTCGAAGCAGTAGGCGCGGCTGTCGCCGACCCAGCCGCAGAGCATGAAGTCCGGGTCGTACACCAGCAGCACCACGGTCGAGCCGATCAGGTCGACGCCACGCGCCGTGGCCACCTGGCGCAGTTCGCTGTTGACCTGCGAGAGGGCGTCCTCAATCGATTCGATGAACTCGAAAACGTCGCCGTCGCGTGGCAGCGAGCCCAGCCGCTCGACGATGAGCCCACTGGCGTAATCGCCCGCCGAGTGGCCGCCCAGTCCATCGGCGACGACCCACAGGCCGACGTCCTCGCGCAGCAGGATCGCGTCCTCGTTGTGCCTGCGGACCTTGCCGGTGTGGGTATGCCCCGCGGACAGGTAGCGCACGGTCATGGCTGCACCTCGATGACGGCCAGCGGCCAGGGCCGCGAAGGGTTGGAGCCCAGTGCGTGGGCCAGGTGCGCCTGCGCATCCTCCGGCGTGGCGGCGGCCAGCGCCTGGGCCAGCACGGCCTGCGAGAGCTGCACGTGCGCCACGCCGGCCAGCAGCACCAGGCGGTCGCCCGGCATGAGTTCGCAGGCGATCTGCTCACAGCCGGGCATGCCTTCGGCACCGAGGCCGGGAGCGGTGGGAGCGTCGTTGCCGCCGAACAGCAGATCGTCCAGGTCGCCGCCGGGCGGCGACGGCTGCGCCGGCGCCGCCGCGAACAGCGGGCGAATCCGGCCGCCACGCCAGTGCCAGACTCCCGCAGCCCCCACGCGCAGCAACCCCGCCTGGGTACCGGCAACGCGGGCGGCGACCACGGCGCCGTCTTCGCTGACGCGCCCGTGGCGCAGCAGCGGATGAAGCGCCATCAGGCGGGCGCGCAACGCATGCGTTCCGGGCGCCGCCTCGTCCCCCGCGGTCATTTCGGCGCCGACACTGGCGGCCGAGGAGGCCGCGCGGCGGCGCGGATCGGCCAGGCCCATGTCCGCCGCCACCAGGGTCAGGGCGCAGGCCGGATGGTGCACCACGGCGGCACCGGGCGCCGTCTGGACCGAAAGCGCGGTGTTGAATGTCGGTGCCCCCACGAGGGACGCCGGCGCTTGCGCCTGGCGCACGAAGCCCGGCACGGTCACATCGTCATCCGGCTCGTGCGGGGGAGCCGGCACCGGTGGCGATGAAGGCGGCGGAGCCAGCTCGGTCGCGGCAGGCGCCACCGGCTCGGGCAGCGGCGCGGCGGTACCCGCGGGCGTCAGCCACGCGCCGGACCGGGATGCATCCAGGAAACCGGCATAGGCCTCTGGCGCGGGCAGGCCGCGGGTGGCAAGGATCCCGGCCGGCACGCGACCGGCACCCTCGCTCCACCACAGACACCAGTGACCGCCGTGACCGGCGAGCCGTCGCCACAGGGCGGCCAGCGCATCGGGGTCGATGGCGCGTGCCGGCAGCGGCAGACGCCAGTGCGGCCCACGGCTGAAGTCGATCCCGTCGCACGGGTCGATCGGCGCCGGCGCGATCGTCGACGGAGCTGGCAGCGCCGCGACCAGGACATCGAAGCCCTCGGCGTCCACCGGCGCGCCGCGCTGTCCCCGCGCATGCACGCGCGCCAGCGCGTCGAACCAGCCGGTGCCCTCGGACAACAGCGGCTCGATCCGCGCAGGCGCGACCGGCGCGGCAAGCACCATCGGAAAGCTGCGGCCGACACGGTCGTCGGCGGGGCCGAACACGCCGGCCCAGGCGCCCTCGCCGCAAGCCTGCGGCGCCAGCACGAAACGCCAGGCAGGGCTGGCACGATAGGCTGCGCCCCAGTCTTCGCCCAAGGCCTCCCGGCTGGCGAACACCGCCTGCTCGAAATGCCGGTCCCAGCGTTCCACGAACGCGCCCGGCAACCGCCGCTGCACGAAATCCCCCGCCCCCGGCAACTTGCCGAAGAAACCCACGCTCGCCGCCCCGCCCCCTGTCGGCCCGGACATGGCTAGCTCCCGCACCGGAAGCGCTGTACCTGCGTGTTGAGGAAGGGGTTCTTCAGATTGCTGGCCTGGACGACCAGTTGTACCGCCCGGCCGCCGAAATCGAAGTTTGCCTGGTAGCGCAGGTCCGACTGTCGCGAGAGCTTCGCCGCCTGCAGCGCGTGGAAGAATGCCCAGTCGCCCTGGTAGTCGTAGCTGCTGAGCAGGTTGCCGGAGGTGTCCCAGGCCGACACCTTCACCTGCCCCGGGGTCGGCCCGGGCCAGTTCATGGCCATGCTGGTGCTGCCGCCGGGCTTGTAGTCGAAAGTCTGCCCGTCGATGACGATGGCAAAGCGGCCGATGCCCGGCGCCAGCACCGGCGCCAGCAAGGTGAAGCCGACCTCGGGCGTGGGGCTGCCGTTGCGGAAGTACATCTGCTTGATGCTGTCGGCCAGCTGCATCTGCGCCAGCATCGAAGCCGAGCCGCTCACCGCGCCCGGGCCGCTCTTCCACCGCCAGGTGCGCCCGCTGGTGTCCACGAGCTTGGCGAGGGTCTGCTTGAAGAAGCCGTCGTAGCGCCCGCCGTAGCCGAACATCTCGCCGAAGTTCTGCACCGGGATATCGTTGCGGCTGTTCGGCGAGAACGGGAAACGGCCCTCGGTAAAAGCCGCGCAGTCCTGCGACGCCGCCTGCTGGAACTGCTCGTCCAGCGCGCCCTTGGTGCCGCTGGCCACCAGTGCCTGGCTCTTGCCGGTAAGCGAGGCGACCCAGCCGGACACCGGCGGCGGCAACTGTGCGGCGGCCTGCTGCGCCATCAGCAACTGCGGGTTCGGCTGGCCGGCCGCGTCGCTGAAATCGGTCATGGTGAGCAGGGTCTTGCTCAACTGGTCGAGCGCGGCGAGCGTCTGGTCGATCGGCGCGGCACCGGACGCGCCGTCGCCCAGCTTGTTGAGGGTGTCGAAGTGCGCGCTGATGACGCTGCCGGGCGGCGCCTCGTCGGCCGCGGCGCCGCCGCCGGCTTTTGCCAGCGCGCGGCCCAACGCGTTCTGCGTGGCTTTCTTGGCGGCAGCGTCCCTGGCCGCATCCAGCGCCTTGTCGCCAGCGTCGGGCGCCGGCGCGCGCAGCATGTCGCTGGTGTTGTCGCGTACCAGCTTGAGCAGCGACTTCAGCGGCGAGCTCGGGCCGGAAAGTTTCGCAGCGATCGTGCTGGCGTCCTGGATACTGGCTGCGGGTTGCAGCTGCAGGTCGCCCAGCAATGCGTCCCAGGCCTTGATGTAGTCGGCCTCGTAGAGCGCCAGCACCTGTCGCGAGAGGCGTGCCTGCGCCAGTGCGTCGATCGGCTCGGCGCCGAACACCCAATCGTCGGCGGCGAACTGCCTGACGGCTTCCTCCACGCCCTTGTCCGCCTCGATGGCGAACACTGGTTGCGTGAACACCGCCGGCAGCGGCTCGGACAGCGGCTTGCCGCTCTGGCGACGGAACACGTTGCCCAGGAGCCCCAGCTCCTTGTCCAGTTGCAGCGGCTTGCCGGCACTCTCGGCCGAGAGCTTCATGCTGCCGTAGACCAGCGTGGAGAGGTCGGCCGTCCGCAGCGTGGTGCGCGCCTGCTCCACCAGCGCAGCATCCAGAGACAGGGCGCGCAACTGGCCGGGCTCCTCGACCAGCGCCTGGAAGTGCCTGGCCAGCGCCTGCTGCAGCACCGGCTCGTCGGGGAAAACCTTGCGCCATTCCAGGTTGGCCAGCGCCCCCAGTTCGTCCGCATCCAGGTGCCGGGGCTCGCCCAGCATCAGGTAGCCCTTCAGGTAGTAGTACAGCGCCTGCGGATCGGATGCGCTGGCGGCCAGGCCACCGCGGAACTGCGCCCCCACGCCGGGCAGCAGCAGCGCGTTGAGTTCGCGCAGGTAGGCCGCCTGCAGGTCCTCGCCCACCGCCTTGCCCTGGTAAAGGCCCAGCCGCATCGACATCGGCGCGCCACCTTCGGGCGTGGCCGTCTTGCGTACGGCCGACAGCGCCTCGAGCCGGTCGAGCACCTTGGCGAAATACTCCTTCGGCGTGGCGCTGGCCGGAAGGTCGATGCCTGCCGGGTAGCCCTTCAGCGCGTCCTGCACCTGTCCCAGGTACGCACGGTTGCGCGCGTAGCTGGTGGCGAAGCCGAAGCACAGCAGCACGGTGAACAGCGCCATGCCGGCGTACGCGGCCAGCTGCACGGCGACCTTGCGCCGCTCGATCGCGGGGTTGGTGCCGGCGAGGCCGGATTCGCGGAACAGCACCTCCCTGAGCAGCCGCTCGACGAAGAAGGTGCGCCGCTGCGCGCCCTGCGGATTCACCCGCGCGGCGTCCAGGCCGAAGGTTCGGGCGACCGCGCCCATCATGCGGTCGATCGGCGTGCCTTCCTGGGTGCCGGAGGTAAGGTAGACGCCGCGCAACAGCGGCGGCGTGCCGTAGGCGTGGCCGGCGAACACGCCCTCGACGAACTGCCGCGCGGTCTCGCCCAGCGAGGCCAGCTGCTGCGGGAAGGACAGCACGGCGGCGCGGCGGCCACGGTCGCGTTCGGTGTGCAGGCGGTCGAGCGTGCGCGTGTTGAGCCGGTCGAGCAGCAGCCGGTACTCGTCGGCGAAGGCCTTGGCGGCGCTGCCGTCCATGGTCTTGCCCAGCGGGAAGGACACGCCCCAGACCTGGCTGCGCAGTTCGGGATTCATGTCGTCGAAGAACTCGCCGAAGCCCGCGACGAGATCGCACTTGGTCAGCACCAGGTAGACCGGCACGCCGATCTTCAGATGCTCCGTCAGCTCGTCCAGCCGGCGGCGGATGGCACGGGCATGGTCCTGCCGCGCGGCCTCGTCCAGCACCATCAGGTCGGACAGGCTCATCGCGACGATCACGCCGTTGACCGGTCGGCGCTTGCGATAGCGGCGCAGGAGCTTGAGGAACTCGCCCCAGGCGCTCGCGTCGGCGGAACGATCGGAATCCTGCGTGGTGTAACGGCCGGCGGTGTCGAGGAACACCGCTTCATCGGTGAACCACCAGTCGCAGTTGCGGGTACCGCCTACACCGCGCAGCGCTTCCTTGCCGAAGCGCTCGGACAGCGGGAAGTTGAGCCCGGAGTTCTGCAGCAGCGTGCTCTTGCCCGAGCCCGGCGGCCCGATCACCACGTACCACGGCAGCGCGTACAGGTTGCCGCGACGATGCTTGCGCAGCATCTCGATCGCCTCGGCAAAGCGGCCTTGCAGCTGCGAACGCTCGCCGGCGCTGTGGTTGTCGCCGCCTTCCGCAGGGGCCGCGCCGCCCTGCCCGGCCAGTTCGCCGGACATCTTGTTGGCCTTGCTGCGCGCGCGCAGTGCCTGCACCTGCAACCAGGCGCCCCAGGCCAGCACGATCAGCATGATCAGCAGCAGCCGCGCCACCGGACTGGCCAGTGGCTGCGCATCCCCGATGCCCAGGTAGGGGCCGCCCAGCCACACCAGCACCGACAGCAGCAGCACGCCGATCAGCGTGACGAACCAGGCGGATTTCAAAAGGCTCAGCAACTTCGCCACGGCGTCAGGCCTCCGGGATGAACTTGATTTCGACGCGGCGGTTGCGCGTGCGGTTGTCCGGCAGGTCCGGCGGCAACGCGATCGGCTGCGAGGCGCCGGCGCCGGTCGATTCGATGCGGCCCGGGTTGTCCAGCCCCTGCGTCAGGATCTGCCGCACCGACTGCGCACGCGCCGCCGACAGCGCGAAGTTGTCCTTGAACTTCAGCGAGTGGATCGGCTGATCGTCGGTGTGGCCGATCACGATCACGCGGCCCGGCACCTGGTTGAGCGCGGCGGTGATCCTGTGCAGCAGAGGCAACTGGCGCGCGTTCACTTCGACGCCGCCGGAGGCGAACATCGCGTTGCCGGCGAGGCGCAGCATCGCCTGCCCGTCGGGCTGCTCATCGATGGTGAGCATTCCCGCCTGCTCTTCCGGCGCCAGCAGTTGCTTCAGTCGCTTGCGCTCGGGCGCGGGACGGCGCGTGGTATCCGGCGGGGCCGCGCCTTCCAGCCCGATCCGCGCGAGCTGCGCATTGACCGGCGCGGCCGCATCGTTGAGCCGGGTGTAGAAGAACAGGAACGTCGCCAGCAGCACGCAGGCGGCGGCGGTCGCGATCACCCACAGCGGCACGTAGCGCACCAGCGGATTGCGCCGGTCTTCCACGCCACGCCAGTGCGGCGCCAGTTCCTGCGCGGCCGGCGCGCGCTGTTCCTTGAGGCGCCGGTAAAGATCCTCCTGGATGTCCGCCAGCCTGGCGCGCCCGCCCGCCTCGATCTGGTAACGCCCGCCGAAGCCCAGCGCCAGGCAGATGTACATCAGCTCGATCAGGTCGATGTGCCTGGAAAAGTCCGCGCACAGCCGCTCGAGGATCTGGAAGAACTTCGCGCCACCGTAGGACTCGCTGTGGAACGCCACCAGCAGGGTCTGTTGCGCCCAGCCGCTGTGCTCGCCCCAGGGAGCGTTCAGCGCCGACTCGTCGAGCATGGTGCACAGCACGTAGCGCGCCGCCAGCACGGTCTGTTGCGGCAGGTTGGAAGCCTGCGCGCGGCTTTCGAAGCGGCGTACCTGCGTGGTGGCCTGTTCGCGCAGGCGCGCGGCGTCCGGCGCGGTGGCGCTGTGGCGCAGCTGTACCGCCAGCAGCAACAACGGGCTGGCGGCCTGCACCAGCGGGTTCATGCCGCCGCCGAGGAAGCCGCTGATGTCCTCCTCGCGCGCGGGCTGGGCCGCGGCAGCGTAACCGGCGGCCGGCGGCGGCGCGTGGGCGGCGGGTGGAGGCGCCACGGGCGCAGCCGGTCCCGGCGTGCCGCGCGGGCGCACCACGGTGGCGTCGCGCATGTCCTCGTCGAACGGTCCGTTGCTCATGGCATCAGTTCCGGATGGCCCACAGTTGCAGGTCGAGGCCGGCGAACTCGCTGCCGAAATGGAAGGCTATGCCGCCGGAGGTCTTCAGCTCGCGCCACATCGGCGAGTGCTTGTCGAACTCGAAGTAAAGGTAGCCCGCGTTGTAGGGAATCTGGCGCGGCGCCACCGGCATCGGCTGCACCGCGATGCCGGGCAGCTGCAGGTTGACCAGGTCGCGGATCTTCTCGGTCGGACCGATCTTGGCGTGCGCGGGCAATTGCCGGCGCAGGTCCTCGGACTTCATGTCGGCCTTCGCCGAGAGCACGAAGGCGGCGGTGTCGATCAGGGTGAGGTCTGGCACCATCGCCACCCACACGCCGTACTTGCGCTGCTGCAGCGGGATCGGCGTTGCGGTCTGTTCCATCACCGCGCTGAGCGCGCCGCGCAACGAGGCGATCACCGGCTCGAAGCTCTCGCGCAGCAGCTCGTGGCGGTACGGCGGGAACATCGGCGGGCGCTTGCCCGGCGCGGTGAAGGTAGTGAGTTCGCCGGCCATCGCCACCAGCGTGCGGTAGAAGGCTTCGGGGTGTTCCAGCGGCGCCTCGGCCAGGTGCGCGACCAGCGGCTGGCAGCGGTTGACCACCTGCAGCATCAGGAAATCGGCGATCTCCGCGGCACCGCCGCGGTCGGTCAAGGCCACGCGGCTGGCCAGTGCCTCGCCGCGCTGGTGCAGCAGGCCGAGCAGCTCGGTGAGGAAGGTCACCAGCCGCGGCACCGCCTGGCAGCTAAGCCCGGTGGGCATGAACGCCTCGTCCAGCATCACGCGGCGGTCGGCGCGGCACTCGACGACGCGCGCGACCGGGATCTGAGCCAGCCCCTCCATCGGCTGCGACTGCGGCAGCAGGCGGGTGCTCATGCCACCCACCTCCAGCGGCGTCAGGCCTTCGGCGCTGCCGGAGCTGTCCGGCACTTCGGTTTCGCGTACGCGGTAGCGGAACAGTCGCTCGGCCGGAGCCTCCGGCCGGCCGCTTTCCGGCTGCGTGGGCGAGCGCAGCGGCAGGGTCAGGTAGACGGTCTGGTCGCGCCAGTTGGCGTCCACCTCCAGCGGCGGCGGCAGCGGGTCGTCGCCGGGCATGGAAAACGGCGTGCCGTCGGGAAAGATGCCACGCGCACGGCGGATGCCGAGCTTGCCGATGGCCAGCAGGTCGGGTTCCAGCTCCAGTTCCTGGAAGCCCCAGGCGTAGGGCCTGAGGGCGCCGGCGCGCAGCTCGACGAAGCGCTCGAAGTAGCGCTCCTGCTGCTGCAGGTGCTGCGGGCGCAGGAACAGGCCCTCGCTCCATACCACTTTGTTGTTCTGCGTCATGACCGACCTGTCTGCTGGTGGTTGCCCTGGGCCAGTGCCCTGGGCGTGCCGAAGTCCCCGGTCGCGCCCGCGGGCGCTCCTGCAACCGGATGCGGGGCGAAGGAGGCCCTTCTTCTAGTGCGTGTTTTTCACGTGAAAAGCGCCATGCGCGCTCACCGCTGCCTTACCCGCGCCGACTTCAGTCGCGCCAGTTGTTCCTCATAGGCGCGCGCGAACTCGTCGCCGAACAGGCGGCGGAAACATTCGTCCGGGTCCTTGGCCAGGCCCTCGAAGTTCTCCCGGTAGCGCTCCCAGTAGCGGCTCTTGCCGCCGAAGGCCGAGCGCTTGCTGCCATCCACTTCCTGTTCGAGCCGGTCCGGGTTGAAGTGCGCCAGCACGGCCTCGAAGCCCGCGCGCACGCCCGCCAGCATCGCCATCTGGTGGCAGCGGATGTCGTCGAAGGCGTCCTGGAAGGCATCGGTGCCGGAGAGGAACGCGCCGTTGGCAGGCGCGAGCAGCTTCTGCAGCGCCTCGTCTGCGGTGGGGGCGAACTTCAGCGGATTGTTTTCCGAGCGCTGGATCAGCGTGACCGGCAGGCGGAAGGTGTTCTTGATCTCGGCGCGGGCGCGCAGCACATCCATCACGCCATCGACGACGATGCGGAATATGGCGTCCAGCTCGGGCGGCACGCCGGTGGCCGGCGCCATCGCGGCGGCAGGCATGGCCGGCGGCGCCGACGGGGCGGGCGGCGGCGCCGCGGGGGCTGGCGCCGGAGCCGGCGACGCCTTGGGCGCGAAGTCGCCCATGGTGAGGTCCCAGTTCTCCGGCAGTGCCTGACGCTGGCCGGCGACGCCGGGCGGATGGAAGTGATCGGCCATGCCGCTGGAATGGTTCCAGCTGGCGGCCTGGACCGCCCCCGGTGCAGGCGCAGGGGCCGCGCCGAGCGGCTCGTCCAGGAAAGCCAGCGGATCGAGCGTGGCAGCCGGCCCCCCCGGGGGGGGGGTCAGCGGTTCGTCCGGGATGCCGCGCGCAGGCGTCTGCGGAGCGCCGAACGGGCCGCCCAGCATCTCGTCGAGGAAATCGCCTCCCGGCAGCGGCACGGCCGCGGCCATCGCCGGCGCCGGCGCCTGCACCTGGGCCGGCTGCGCCAGGATGGCGCTGTCGGCCTGCAGCCGCACGCCCACTTCGAAGGTGTCGATCTGCAGGCGGTCGCCGTCCTTCAGCGACGCCGGATCGCCCTTCACCAGCGGGCGGCCGTTGAGCAACATGCCATTGGTGCTGCGGTCCTCGATGAAGTACATGCCGTTGAGGCAGCGCACCATGGCGTGCACGCGCGACACGCCGGCGGCGCCGAGTACCCAGTCGCAATCCTCCGCGCGGCCGATGCTGCCGTCGCGGCCCTCGAAGGCCTTCTGGCTGCGCGCGCCGAACTGCGCCGCATGCGGGCCGAGCACGGCCAGGACGAGTGTCTGTGGGGTGGGCACGCGTGGCTCCTTCAGCTGGTCTGCATCTCGCCCGCGCCGAGCAGGCTCATGGCGCGTGCCATGAAGCCGGCGCGGCGCTGCTCGAAGCGTTCGGGTTCGAGCGCGGCCATGAGGTTGATCGCCGCGACCACGGCGCAGGCGGTCAGGTGTTCGGCCGGGGGCACCGGGGTTTCCTGGGTCGCCGGCGCCAGGCTGCCGCCGGACCAGCCCGCGCAGGCCGCCAGCCAGGCGCCGATGTTCTGGTAGCCGCCGGCATTGGCGAACTCGAACGCCGCGCGGCGATGCGCTTCCTCGGGCTCGCGCACCCACTGTTCGGCGAGCGCGGCGCCGGCCCGGTCCTCCAGCGGGAGTGACGCGTCGCGCGCGCACTGGCAGGCCCATGCCACGGCATAGCGCTTGGGCAGCAGGCGCGCGAGCAGCTTGAGCGCATCCTGCGTTTCGCCCCCTTCGAGCAGAACCTGCACGGCCTCGCGCGGCCCCATGCCGGGTTCCAGCCGGGCGCGCGCGGGCGCACCCAGTTCCATCTGATCGGCGGCCTGAATGATGACGGACATGGCGCTCTCCCCTTACCCGATCATCACCAGGCCACCGGACACCTGGTTCATGCCGTCGCCCTTGAGCGTGAGCATGGGTGCCTTGATGGTGCCCATGGCGCCGCCGGCCACTTCGAGCATGGCGTCCGAATGCATCTTGAGCGTGGCGCCGGCGCCCAGATCCATGGTGGCGCCGGCCTTGACGCCGACCTCCACCTGGCCTTCGACCTTGACGCCGACGCTGCCGGTGATCTTGATGTTGACGCCCTTGATCTCGATGTCGCCGGAGCTCTTGAGCACGATGCTTGAGGCACCGGTGACCAGCTCGATCTCGGTGCCGGCCGAGAGCTTGAACTTCTGGCCGATGCTGGTGGTGCCGTTGCCGGTGACGTCGAGCTTGTCGTCGTTCTGCACGGTGACCTTGCGGTCGTGCTTGATCGTCCCGGTCTGGTCGTTCTCCACCGTAACGGTCTGGTCGTGCTTGACCGTTACCGTTTCGTCGTGGTCGATGGTCACGACGTGGTCGTTCTCGACCTCCTCGTGCATGTCCTTCTGGGCATGGATGAAGAAATCCTCCTCGCCCTTCTTGTCCTCGAATCGCAGTTCGTTGAAGTCGGCGGCTCCGCCGAGCAGGCTGCGGCTCTTGACGCCGCTCTGCGTCTTGGTCGCCTGCAGGCCGTAGGGCGGCGTGTTGTCGCCGTTGTAGACGCTGCCGATGATCAACGGACGATCCGGATCGCCCTCCAGGAAGCTGACCACCACCTCCTGCCCCACGCGCGGCAGGCTGACCGCGCCCCAGCCCTTGCCGGCCCAGGCCGAGGCCACGCGCACCGGGCAGGAACTCCTGGCATCGGGCTTGTCCGGCTTGTTCCAGTGGAAGGTCACCTGCACGCGGCCGTGATCGTCGACCACGATGTCCTCGTCGGTGTCGCTGCCGGTGACCACCGCTGTCTGCAAGCCGACGATGGATGGCTTTACGGCCGTGGGAAGGGTGCGGAACGGACGATTGCTCTCGATCGCCTGGAAGCTGCAATTGAACGATGGCGCATCGGCCTGGTCACCGGATGCGTAGCCGCCGCCATAGATCTGCATCGCGGTGCCGATTACCAGGTAGTCCTGGTTGAGGTCGCCACGGGCGAAGCCGCTCAGCGAGAACAGGCCACCGATCTCGATGCCGCACGCACTGGTGTTGCCGTTGTAGTGGGAGCGCGAGGCGCTGAGCGCTTCGGCGCGCACCTGCGCGAAGTGCTGGCCGACGCCGGCGTCGAAATGCCCGCCGGGAAAGTCGAAACCCTCCGGGCCCTTCACGCCGTGCCCCCCGCCGTTGCCGGTGCCCAGCAACGAGGCCTTGGGCCTGAGCGGGTCGTAGTCGGTCAGCTGCACCTTGCTCACGTCGCGACCGCGCGACGCCACCCACTCGCTGATCGTCGCCCGGGTGCTCAGCGCGCTGCCGCGGGTGGTCGAATACGCCACCTTGTCGAAGTGCGCGGCCTTGGCATGCGCACCGACGCCGTCGGCGAGCACCATCGTGTGGGTGCTCTCATCATGTGTGAAGTAGTAGTAGATGCCTTCCTGCTCCATCAGGCGGCTGATGAAATTCAGGCTGCTCTCGCGGTACTGCACGCAGTAGTCGCGCGCGGCGTAGTTGGAGCTCAGGCTCAGCTTGACGTCGGTGTAACCGGCCTCGGCGAGCACCTGCTTGACGATGTCCGGCACCGACATGTCGGCGTAGATGCGGCAGTCGAACTTGTCCACCAGCAGCCAGGGCTTGGGTACCAGGCGCACGGTGTAGTGGGCGTAGTTCAGCCCCTCGATGACCTCGGCGCGGGTCTGCGCCGCCTCGCAGACGATGCCGTTGAAGTGGCGCGAGAAGCCGTCGGCTGCCAGCTCCACCGTCATCGCCGTGCCGAGCAGGCCGTTCAGGTCGATCTTCTCGTCGTTGCTCACGAAATCGACGTGGTAGGAAAACATGCGCCCGAGCTGTTCCTCGGCCACCATGCTGGTGAAGAGCAGGTCTTCGCACTGCGGCGAGGAGAGCGTGATCTGCTGACTCATGGGTCCTTCCTCCGCGCGCAGCGCGATTCGATGGTTGCCACATGCGCATCGGGCGCGAGGGCCGCAGGAAAACTGCTATAAGGGCGGCGCACGCCGGGCAGCAGGGACGACCGCCGTGCCGCCCGTCCACTCCCGTCGGCGGGATGTCCCGCTCCTTCCGCGAATGCCGCCGCCATGTTCCATTTCCGCATTCCCGATCCCCTGGCCACCCGGTGCCTGCGGCCCTGCACCTCCAGCACCACCGCCAAATTGCCCTGCGCGTTGTGGTGCCCGGGGGCGCATTCGAGTGCGCGTCGATAGCAGGCCTCCGCCTCCGCCAACCGGCCACGCTCCTTGTGGATGTTGCCGAGGTTGTTGTGCGCATCCGGGTGGCGCGGGGTGATCTTCAAGGCGGTGCGGATCAGTTCCACGCCCTCGTCGCTGCTCCCCTGCTGGCGCCTCGGCACGCCCAGGTAATGCAGCGCGTCGGGCTGGGCGGCCCGCATGTCCAGCACCTCGCGGTAGAGCCGCTCGGCGGTTTCCAGGTCGCCCGCCTGGTGCGCGCGCAGCGCGCGCCGGAGCATGTCGCCGAAGTCGCGGACCGAGCGGCGGAGCGTGACGTTCTGCGGGAGCGCGGTGGCCATGGCCATCAGGCGATCAGCACCGTGAAGCAACCGAGCACGATCGTGCCCCCGTGCGCGCAGCTGTCGCCCATGCGCGCGGCCGGCTGGCCGCAGATCAGGACTTTCGGGGACCCCAGGACGATGCTGTCGGGTGGGCCCACGCAGGTGGCGATGTCGCCCAGGCGCGCCGCCGGCAGGCCGCCGATCAGTACCTTGGGCGCCCCGGGCGAGGCGATCGGACCGCCCACGTGGGGCACCACGCCGGTGACCATCGGGCAGACATGCATGTCGGTGAGGCGGGCGGCGGGCTGCATGCGATTCCTCGGCTGAAGATTGCCGGCCCGGCAATGCGACCATCACGCGCCGCACCGGGCCGCCGATGGCATCCATCGGCAGCCCGGATCCACCGGGAACGGCTTCCAGCCTGGATTCCTTGCCGCCATCGACGCCGGCGGACTCCCCCTGGTGGCGGCACGCCGGCCGGGCCGGCCAGCGTTGCCTATAGGTGAATCCGTAAAAACGCGACGAATCTGGTCACGTCTTCTTCACGCGGGCTCAGGCCAGCCCGACCTGCTTGAGCGCCTTGCTCTTGACGCCCGCGAAGAACCCCTTCTTCACATGCGTGCCCTTGTTGCTGCCGAGCCCCTCCAACTGGAGGCGAGAACCCTGGATGTTCTTGCTGGCGATCTTCAGCATCGGGTCCATCTGCTTCTTCTTCATCTGCTCCACGCGGTCCATCCAGCCCGGCAGGCCGATGTCGGCGACGAACATGTTGGCCACCGACGAGGTGTCGGCGCAGGTCAGCAGGTAGCAGCCCAGCACGGGGCATTCATTGAACACGGTCAGGTCCAGCGTGTTGGGCGTGGACAGGCGCTTGTTGCCCGCGCGCATGTCCTTGATGTCCAGGCCCAGCGAGAACAGCTGCAGACCCAGGCTGGCCAGCGCATTGGCTGCGCCGATGCCGGCCGTGGTGGCGGTACCGAGGTCGGCGAACAGGCCGGCGATCTTGGCGCCGGTGGCCACGCTCTGCTGCCCCAGCTTGACCGAATGCCGGGCCAGGTCGCGCTTGATGATGGCCTGGATCGCCTCCGCCGCAGCATAGGGATCGCCGGGGCGAAAGCCCTGCTTGTAGTCCCCGCTCTTGTAGAGGTGGTAGCCGTCCTGGGCGACGGCCTTGCCGGCCTTGACCAGCTTCACGCCGCTGGTGACCACGCCCAGGAACGGCGTGATTTCGGCCACCAGCTCGGACAGCACTTCACCGGACACCGCCTCGATCACGTCCTCGATGCCGGAGACGTCGGCGCACTCGACGATGAAGTCGCTGACCGCCTCCCTCATGCCCGGCAGGCTGGCCAGCTTGCCGGCCTTGTTGCCGCCCTTGACCAGCTTCTCGGTCGAAGACACGACTTTCTTGCCGCTGGTCAGCAGTTGCTTGCCGCTGGAAAGCCGGCTCGCCAGGCCGAACTTGAGCTGGGTGCCGGCGAACATGTTCACCAGCAACTGCCGGCGCGCCTTGGCAAGTTCGCCCATGGCCAGGAATTCGCCGCGGCTCAATGGTGTCGTGGGCATGGGGTTCTCCTCTCGAATGGAAAGCATCCGTTCGGCTGGCCTGCCGCCGGAGCGGGGTATTCACTCGGCCGGCAGCGGCCGGACCGTGCGCGTGGCCGGATCGACCGCGAAGCGCGCGCCGCGCTCGTTCTCGATGAGCAGCGTGCCGTCGGGCTGCCAGGTCATCGTCCTGAAGAACACGTCCTGTGCGTCCCCTTCCCGGCCCGGCTCGCGCCGGTTGTCGTAGACCTTCAGCACCCACAGTCGCTCGCCGCTGGCCTGGTCGACGGCTGCCAGGTAGCCACCCATCTGGTCCAGTCCGGCCACCAGCCCGTTGTCCACCTGTTCGTAGCGCACCCGGTCGTGCACCACCGGCGGCACGCGCGGCGCGGGGATCCTGCTGATCGATCGGGTCATGGGAGGACTCTCCTGGGAAACGGGCGCCGCGCAGGACGTCGCGCAGGCAAGGATGGCGAGGATGGCAAGGGCGTTAGCGGTCGAGCGCATTCCTGACCTGCCCGCTGGTGAGCGCGCCGGCGCAGTCGGCGCAGAACCAGGCCCAGCTGTCGGCGTTCTCGATGGCCTTGGCCGCCGTGAGCTTGATGGGGTTGATGCCCTGGTGCTCATAGGCGTGGTCCTTGGTCTTGATGTCGCGGTGAGTCAGCTCGTGTACCACGATGCGCGCCCAGTTGGTGAGCCCCTGCAGCGTGTTGCGGTTGCCAAAGAACTCCTCCTCGATATAGACCACGTCCAGCGGATCGCCCCACACGAACGCCTCCACGCCGTCGAGCTCGGGACTGCCACGTTCGGAGACGGAGTCGCAGTAGATGAGCCGGCCGGACTTGAGGGTGGTGGCGATCTTCTTCAGGCCCTTGGCGAGCGTGGCTGCCGCGTCCAGCACGTCCTTGTCCTTGCTCGCGCCGTCGGCGAACCAGCGCGCGACCAGCTCGAAGTTCCCGGACTTGCCGGTGCCCGAAGTCACCAGCATGGCCTTGTGTACCCATTTGAGGGCTTCCTGCGAGGCGTTGGCCAGATGCTTGCGGCGTTCGTCCGCAAACCGCTCGTCGCGCGCATTCAGGCAGGTGGTCGTCGCGCCCAGCTCGCCGCGCAGCGCCAGGCACGGCCAATCGGCGAACGCGGGAGGGATGTCCACGCACCACACCTTGTGCCCGCCGAACCGCTTGAGGAAGTAGGTGTGGCGCAGGGTCTTCAGCGCGCCCAGACGCTTGGCCAGTTCGCCATCGACGAGCGGGTTGGCGCCCTTGCCGCTGAGGTTCTCGCCGGCACCGGCGAACAGCGACGCGGCTTCGCTCACGCCCGAGGCGCAGGCTTTGCGCAGTTTCTTGCGCAGGTCCTCGGCCAGGCTGGCCTCGTTCGCCTCGAACCCCTGCGCGCCGGCCATCTTGCGCGCACGCACGAGCAGCTTCTGCCAGTCGCTGTCGGCGGAAAAGGCGCGGCTCGCCAGGCCCTCGACGACATCCTCGTACGCTTCGGAGAAAAGGGTTGCCACGATCGGAATCCTCGTGAAGCCGGCCCTGGGCGGCCGATGATGGGAAGGGTTGCGGGGACCGCCGCCGGCGACGTGCTCAGGCGCGGATGTCGACCAGGTGCCAGCGCAGCGAGCCGATCGCACCCGCCAGCATGTAGGCGTTGTTGGCGATGCACAGCATGTCGTTCATGCGGCACGCCTCGATCCTGGTGCTGCCGGTGTCGTCCCTGCCGATCTTGTGGGTCTGCAGGTAGCCGCTGCCCAGGACGCTGTTGTAGGCACGGAAGAAGCCATCGTGGGTACCCCGCGGCGGCATGTGGTCCTGCAGCACCAGGCATACGCCGAACATGTACTTGTCGTCCCGGCCCGGAGCGGCGCAATAGGCCCATGTCCGGCTGCGCGGATGCCACTGCAGGATCGAGAATTCGCAGGTCACGCCGAGCCTGGTCCTGGCCACCGGCAGCGCCTTGAAGGCGATCTTCGCGTGCTTCTTCTTCAGCCGCGAGACCAGCTTGGTGGTGAACGAATCCGGGTGCGAGCCCTGACGGTGCCGCAGGTTGCAGGAGATCATCTCGACCGTCCGGACGCCCTTGTTCGCCTTGACCCAGTCCGAGACGATCCCGACGAACTCATCCACGTTCAAGCCACAGAACGAGTCGGCGAAACCGTGCCCCCAGAACGTCAGGGTATCGAGCCCCTGCAGCGTCGTCGGCGCGGTGGTCTTGAAGTCGATGGCCCGGGTGTTGCAGGTCTGAGCGAGCAGCTCGGCGCGGGCCTTGTGGTCGGTCTCGGTCCAGAGGACAACGTTGGACATGGTTCTTCCTTTCGCGAACGGCGCAATCCGGTGGTCCGGAGGTGGGCAGATGGACAGCGGGGCGGCCGGCGGCGCGCCGCCCGACCGGTCAGGCAAAGGCGTAGTCGAAGTCGCCTTCCTTCACGCCCACCTGGACGCCGGCCACCGGGCGCCCTTCGATCATCCGGTTGAGGAACTCGCGGCTGATGTCCGGCAGCATGGTGTTGGTCAGGATGGCGTCGATCATGCGGCCGCCCGATTCGCTCTCGGTGCAGCGGCTGACCACGAGCCTGACGACGTCCTGGTCGTACTCGAACGGAATGCGGTAGCGCGCCTCGATCCGCTTCTTGATGCGATTGAGCTGCAGCTTCACGATCTCGCCCAGCATTTCCGGGCTGAGCGGGTAGTACGGGATCGTCACCAGGCGGCCGAGCAAGGCGGGTGGGAATACCTTAAGCAGCGGCTCGCGCAGCGCCTTGGCCATGCCGTCGGGCTCGGGCATCAGTTCGGGGTCGGCACACAGGCTGGCGATCATGTCGGTGCCTGCGTTGGTGGTGAGCAGGATCAGGGTGTTCTTGAAGTCGATCTGGCGGCCTTCGCCGTCTTCCATCACGCCTTTGTCGAACACCTGGAAGAAGATCTCGTGCACGTCCGGGTGGGCCTTCTCCACCTCGTCCAGCAGCACCACCGAGTACGGCTTGCGGCGCACCGCCTCGGTCAGCACGCCGCCTTCGCCGTAGCCGACGTAGCCCGGGGGCGCGCCCTTGAGCGTGGAGACGGTGTGCGCTTCCTGGAACTCGCTCATGTTGATGGTGATGATGTTCTGCTCGCCACCGTACAGCGCCTCGGCCAGCGCCAGCGCGGTCTCGGTCTTGCCGACGCCGGAGGTGCCGGCGAGCATGAACACGCCGATCGGCTTGTTCGGGTTGTCCAGGCCGGCGCGGCTGGTCTGGATGCGCTTGGCGATCATCTCCATCGCGTGGTCCTGGCCGATCACCCGCTTGCCCATCAGGCCGGCCAGGTTCATCACGGTCTCGAGTTCGCTCTTGACCATGCGGCCGACCGGGATGCCGGTCCAGTCGGAAACCACCGAGCCGACCGCCACATAGTCGACGGTGGGCAGGATCAGGGGGCTTTCGCCCTGCAGCTCGGACAGTTGCGCCTGCAGGCCCTTCAGTTCTTCCAGCGCGGCAACGCGCTCGGCATCGGTCAGCGCGGCGCTGGCCACGGCAACCTCGCCGGCTTCGGCGCTGGCGGCCTGCTCCAGCGCGCTGCCGGTGCCCTCGACCGGCGCGGCGTCGCCACGCAGGCGGGCGCGAATGGCGAGGATCTTCTCGACCAGGCCCTTCTCGACCTGCCAGTTGATCTCCAGCGTTTCCAGCCGCGCCCTGGCCTCGGCGAGCTTCTCGCCGGCGGCGGCCTCGCGTTCGGCCACGTCCACGCCGACGGTCTTCTCGCGGGCAATGATGGCAAGTTCCGTTTCCAGCGCCTGGATGCGCTTGCGGGTGTCATCCACTTCCGGCGGCACCGCGTGCTGGCTGATCGCCACGCGAGCGCAGGCGGTGTCGAGCAGGCTGACGGCCTTGTCCGGCAACTGACGCGCGGGAATGTAGCGGTGCGAAAGCTTGACTGCCGCTTCCAGCGCCTCGTCCAGTATCTGCACGCGGTGGTGCTTTTCCATCACGCTGGCGACGCCGCGCATCATCAGGATGCCCTTCTCCTCGCTCGGCTCGTCGACCTGCACGGTCTGGAAGCGGCGGGTCAGCGCGGGGTCCTTCTCGATGTGCTTCTTGTACTCGGCCCAGGTGGTGGCGCCGACCGTGCGCAGGTTGCCGCGCGCGAGCGCCGGCTTGAGCAGGTTGGCCGCGTCGCCCGTGCCGGCGGCGCCGCCGGCGCCGACCAGGGTGTGCGCCTCGTCGATGAACAGGATGATCGGCTTCGGGCTCGACTGCACTTCCTCGATGACCTGGCGCAGCCGGTTCTCGAACTCGCCCTTCATGCTGGCGCCGGCCTGCAGCAGGCCCACGTCCAGCGTGCGCAGCTCGACGTCCTTCAACTGCGGCGGTACGTCGCCCTGGGCGATGCGCAAGGCAAACCCTTCGACCACCGCGGTCTTGCCCACGCCCGCCTCGCCGACCAGCATCGGATTGTTCTGGCGGCGGCGCATCAGGATGTCGACGACCTGGCGGATTTCCTCGTCGCGGCCGACGATCGGGTCGATCTTGCCCTCGCGCGCCTGCGCCGTGAGGTCGACGGTGAACTGCTTGAGTGCCTCCTGCTTGCCCATCTGCGCCGGGCCCATCGCGCCGCTGGCCTCGCCGGGCACGGCACCCCCCATGTGGAAGCCGTCGCTGGCGCTCTGGCCGTCTTCCGGAGAGCCGGCAACCACCTCGGCGAACTTCTCCACCAGCGTCTCGGGCTTGATCTTGTCGAACTCGGTCGAGATGGCGACGAGTGCGTTGCGCAGGTGGCGCGTGCGCAACACGCCGATCATCAGGTAACCGGTACGCACCTGCGCCTCGCCGAACATCAGCGTCGCGAACACCCAGCCCCGCTCGACCGCTTCCTCGACGTTGGAGGACAGGTCGGTGATGCTGGTCGAACCGCGCGGCAGCTTGTCCAGCGCATCGGTGACGTCGCGCGCCAGGTTCGACGGGTTGATGTTGAACTGCTTGACGATGCGGTGCAGGTCCGAGTCCTGCAACTGCAGGATCTGGTGGATCCAGTGCACCAGCTCCACGTAGGGGTTGCCGCGCAGCTTGCAGAATACCGTGGCACTTTCGATGCCCCGGTAGGCGAGCTTGTTGAGTTTCCCGAACAGGGCGCTGCGACTGATCTCGGCCATGGTGTCTCTTCCCTTCGCTTCTGCGGCCCGCGTGGCGGCCCGGGTGATGGTGTTCCGGTATGGCGGGCGTCAGCCCACCGGTTTCAGTACGACGTCCTCGGCGTCCGTGTGCGCGGTACGCCGGCCCAGCCAGGTGGTGAGGCCCAGTCGACCGCCCTGCCCCAGCTGCATCGCCGGCACGTGGTCGTGCGCGAGCACCAGCTGCACGTCCCAGGCCTTCTCGTCGCCGACGTAGCTGCGCACACTGGCCACCAACTGCGCCAGCGCGGCGCCGCCCGGCAGGAAATGCTCGAACTGCCTGCGGCTGAGCGGCCCCAGGCGCAGACGGAAGCGTTGCTGCGTGCCCCAGACGCTCTCACCGATGACGGCCGTGCGGCCCAGGCTGGCGACCTCGACCGAATGGCCCAGCCGCAGGTGCGCCTCGCGCGGCAGGCGCATCCACTCGGCGACGAACTCGATCACCCGCACGGGGACGGCGAAGAACTGCTGCAGCAGGCTGCGCAGGCCTTCGGCGTTGCGCGTCTGCGCGACCATGCGTCCTGCGAAATAGCGCTTGTAGTCGTCCGGCAGCGCATCGCGGCCTTCCAGGCCGGGCGTGGCCATGCCCACCAGCGCGCCGGTATACAGCCGGAAGCGATCCCGTGCCGGCCGGTCGGCCTGCACGGTGGGCTGGGCGTCGGCCCAGGCGCGATACAGCAGGCTGGCCATGCGATGGTGGAAGATGTCGGCAAACGCGCTCAGCGTGGTGTCGCGCGCATTGCGTTCGCGATCGAGCGCGTACTCGGTCAGGTGCAGCGGCAACGGCGCGTTGACCCCGAACAGGCCGAAGAACAGCGCATGCAGGCGCGCCGGGCGCCCATGGGCGGCCCGCTGGTAGCGATCGATGGCGCGCGGCGCGAACGCCAGCGAGGGCGTCTGGCACAGCCGCACGAAATCCTCAGACGGCTTGGTCGATTCACCGAGCCGTGGTCGTGCCGGATGCGCGCATTCGAGCTGCCGGATCGCCTCGAAGAAGTCGAAGTCGCCCGGCCGCTCTTCGAGTGCGCGCTCGAGCGCTACAGCGTCTGGCGCGTGCCCAGCCGTGCCGGCCATCGGGCTACCTCGTTGCGTTCGAGGGTGCGCAGCACCGTCTCGGTGAAGGAATTGATCGAAACGTAACGTGCGAAGAAATGCTGCATCACCGAACCGAGCAGGAAGGCGCCGGTGCCTTCGAAGGCGCCGTCGTCGCAGGTCAGCGTGATCTCCAGCCCGCGGCCGAAGCTGATCGGTCCGGGCACCGGGATGCGCCGCACGATCGACTGCGAGGTCACGGTCTTGATGCCATCGATCTGCCGGCGCGCCGCCGGGTCGAACTCGTCGCAATACAGCGTCAGCATCTCGCGCAGTGCGGCGGCGCCTTCGGCATTTCCCTCGCCCAGCAGCGAGACGTAGTTGAGTTGCAGGTGGCTGACCAGCCGCCAGGCGGTTTCACCGCTGGCGACCGACGCGCGCGGCTTGGTCGGGCCGGCCACGCAGCGTATCGATTCGACCGGCGCGCCCACTTCCATGGTGAAGTCGGTCGTGCCCTTGCCTACCGGCATCTGCAGCGGCAGGTCGCGGTTGGTGCACATCAGCTGCATGCCGACCTGGCGCAACCGGCTCGCGTAGGGCGCTTCGTTGGAGTCGACCAGCGCAATGAACAGCTCGCTGCCGACATAACTCGACCGCGCGCCATGTAGCTTCTGCCGCGAGGACAGCTGGCGCGGCTCGCGCCGCAATGTATAGAAGGCACCGTGACCGCTCTGCCAGCTGCGCTCGTCGCAGCCGTAGAACGGCTGGAACCGCTGCTCGGGCTCCTGGCTGTCGCCGAAGCCCTCGACCTGTCCGATCGAGTGGATCTCGAAGTCCATCGGCCGCGTGCGGTCGGCGAGCACGTGGTACTCGGCCTTGCCCTGCTGCAGGTGGATGCGGTCGGCACGGCGGGGGAACAGGTTCACCGCCGGCGTGCAGAACAACCGGAAGTTGCCTGCGTCCACCGCGTTGTGCAGGCGACTGACGCTGCGGTCGAACAGCACCACGATCTCGAACTCGGAACCCTGCGCGCGGGACAGCGCCCGGCGCAGCCCGGTGAATGCCGCGAACAGGTAGCGTTCCGGACAGGCGAAATATTCCTGCAGCAGCCGGTAGCCGCTGAACGAGCGGCCGCTGTAGGGGATCATCGCTTCGGCGTCGTCGAAACCCTTGGGGTGGATGCTGTTTGCCGGCAGCACGGTGCTGCGCATGCCCGTGCCGTCCTTGCCGCGCACCACCACCGAGACGGCGTTGCCGAGCAACTGCTCGTACAGCCGCTTGGGCAGCTCGTCGGCACCGGCGATGAATACCGGAAGCTCGTCCAGCGCGAGCTCGCCGGCCTGGGCACCGGCGGTGACCGCGAACTTCAGGCGCAGGCCCGCGCGCACCTTTCCATCGGCAGGAATGTCCACGCCCGCCGCGGCGATGGCCGCGGGCGTGTCGAAATACTTGGCCTCGGTGATCCGCAGCGGCCAGAGCGTGACGTCGTGCGCGGTGCGGAATTCACAGGCGGTGCGCTCGTCGCGGCCGACCAGGCTGCGCAGCGCCGTATGGCGCTGTACCAGATGGCCGGTGGCCAGCGCGCTGTCCTTGAGGTCGGCCGCCAGCTCCACCACCGCCATCGAAGGCACCGGCGCGAGGTAGTGCGGATAGACCATTTCCATCAGGTGCTGGGTGAAGACCGGCTGCTGCGCGTCCAGCTTCAGCTGCACCCGCGCGGCCAGGAAGGCGAAACCTTCCAGCAGGCGCTCGACGTATGGGTCGGCGCACTCGAAGCCTTCCATGCCGAGGCGGCCGGCGATCTTGGGGTACTCGCGCGCGAACTCCGCGCCCATCTCGCGGACGTGCTGCAGTTCCCGGTTATAGTAGCGCAGGAGGTGGGGGTTCATGGGCGCTTCAACCGAAGCCCTCCGAGACACGGAAGTTGCCCGTCTCCAGGTCCACCTCGGTCTTCAGGTAGAGATTCAGCGGGATCGGCTGGGCCCACATCTCCGAATCGATGTGGAAGGTCAGCGACTGGCCATCCATGCGTTCGCTATCGACCTTCGCCGAGACCTGCAGCGTGCTCGCGGTCAGGCGGGGCTCGAAGGCAAGGATCGCTTCGCGGATCAACCGCTGCAGCGCGTCGGCGTCGATCCCCGAAAGCGCCGCGCCAGTGAGGTCGGGAATGCCGAAGTTGAGTACCGACCGGGCGACATCCGGATACTCGTCCAGTGGCACGCTGGTACCCAGGTTCACGCAGTTGAGCAACCAGGAGATGTCCCGGGAAACGCAATCGCGCAACCGGGAAGCCGAGATCACCCGCTTCTCGCGGCTCTCGTCGGCCTTGCCCGGCTCGTCGTCGGTCAGCCGGTCGAGCAGCGAGGGCTGCAGGCGCTCCTGGGTGGTGAGTTCGGCCACGATGCGCTTCCCGGCCTACTCGAAAGTGATCAGGCGCGTGTCCAGCAGCGAGTGCTCGCCGGCATCGGTGGCGAACATCCGCTGGCCCAGCCCGATGTATTCCCCGTCGCCGATCTCCTGCCATTGGGTGCGCCGGGCCAGCAGCAGATCGCCCTCCTCGCTGCACTCGCTGCCCGGATAACGCACCGGCACGAAGCCGACCGTGCGCCCGCCGTGGCGCCACACCAGCTCCACCGGCAGCCACACCATGTCCCGCAGGTCGCTGGGGGCCTCGAAACGGATCTCCTTCAGCTGCGACAGCGGCACCCATACGTAACCGGTGTTGATCACCGCTTCCAGGCAAGGTCCGAAACGCATGTCGGCATCGGCGATCCATTCGAAGGGGATCTCGTCGATGCGACCAGCGATGGCCGGCGCTTCCTCCAGGGCCTGCGCGCGCAGCTTCGCCGCCGCCTCCGTATTGCCATCCAGCGAAAGCTTCAGCGTCTGCAGCAGTTGCGCGAGCCACGCGGCCGGCTCACCCACCACGGTCGGCAGGTGCTGCCCGGCGAACACCGCCGCGCGATCGATCTCGGCCCGTGCCAGCACGCCATAGGTCTGCGCCAGCAGCACGTTGGCCGGGTCGAGTTCGCGACTGGCGACGAGCTGTTCGCCAGCCCGCCGCCATTGCCCCAGCACGGCCAGCAACTGGAACAGGAAGACCCTGGCGCGTGCGTCGCCAGGGTCCTTGCGCACCTGGGCCACCAGCGCCTGCCTGGCCTCCTCGACCTGGCCTGCCTTGAGCAGGCCATCTGCTGTGATGCCCATCATGTGCTCCCCCGGTGGCGCGTCCCGTGCCGGTCAGGTGGTCAGGCCGACACTGCCTGCATGTTGTAGGTGAACGGCTTCGGTGCGCCGTCGGCCGAGCCATCGGGCTTCTGCGGCTGGAACTTGTAGAGGAACTTGCCGAAGTGCAGGGTGATGTTCTCGGTCAGGCGATCCTCGCCGCCGGAGCCGCCGGTGGAGACGGAGGTGACCATCACGCCTTCGCTCAGCTCGATGGTGAGGTAGTCGGTCTGCTCGCCGGTGGCGTTGGTCACCGAAAGGGTGGCCTTCTCCAGTCGTGCGCCGGTGCAGCACGCCTGCAGCAGCGCGTGCGAGCTGCTGTCGACGTACTTGGTGATGGAGATGTCCTGCACGTGGGCCTTGCCGCCACCGCCGGTCTTGCTGTTGTGCAGGTCGGCGCTGTTGCTGGCGCCCCAGGACCACGCCAGCACCGGCACTTCCTTGGCGTGCTTCTTGTGGAGGGAACTGCCCTCGATGGTGACCGAGCCGCCCTCGAACTTGATGTGCATGTCGAATGCCATGAAACAGACTCCTTAAGGTGACTTGATGGAACGGGATGGTGCTTTACGGAGCGCGGCGACCTGCCGCGCTCCCAAGGCCGCCGACCGGGCGCCCGAGGCTTTGGGCCTCAGGCCTTCTCGGATGGCAAACGCGATACCAGGCGCAGGGACACCGTCAGTCCCTCGAGCTGGTAGTGGGGCTTGAGGAAGAACTTCGAGCTGTAGTAGCCCGGCGCGCCCTCGACCTCCTCGACCACCACCTCGGCCGAAGCCAGCGGGTGGCTGGCCTTGTACTCCTCGCTGGAGTTGGCCGGGTCACCATCGACGTAGTTGAGGATCCAGTTGGTCAGCCACTTTTCGATCTGCTCGCGGCTGCTGAACGAACCGATCTTGTCGCGCACGATGCACTTGAGGTAATGCGCGAAGCGGCAGCAGGCGAACATGTACGGCAGGCGCGCCGCCAGTGCGGCGTTGGCGGTGGCGTCCGGGTCGTCGTACTCCTCGGGCTTGGCCAGCGACTGGGCGCTGATGAAGGCGGCCATGTCCGAGTTCTTGCGATGCACCAGCGGCATCAGCCCCATCTTGTCCAGTTCCGCCGACCGGCGGTCGGTGATGGCGATTTCGGTCGGGCATTTCATGTCCACGCCACCGTCGTCGCTCGGGAAGGCGTGTACCGGAAGGCCTTCCACCGCGCCGCCGGACTCGATGCCACGGATGCGCGAGCACCAGCCGTAGGTCTTGAACGAACGGTTGATGTTCACCGCCATGGCGTAGGCGGCGTTCTGCCAGGTGTACTTGGAGGAATCGGCACCGGCGGTGTCTTCCTCGAAGTCGAACTCCTCCACCGGGTTGGTGGCGGCGCCGTAGGGCAGGCGCGAGAGCGTGCGCGGCATCGCCAGGCCCAGGTACTTGGCGTCGTCCGACTCGCGCAGCGAACGCCAGGCGGCGTAGTCGGGCGTGGAGAAGATCTTGGACAGGTCGCGCGGGTTGGACAGTTCGTTCCAGCTCTCCATGCCCATCAGGGAGGAGTTGGCGGCGGCCAGGAACGGCGCGTGGGCGGCGGCGGCCACCTGCGCGATGCCACCCAGCAGCTCGACGTCCTGCGGGCTATGGTCGAAGTAGTAGTCGCCGACCAGGCAGCCGTAAGGCTCGCCGCCGAGCTGGCCGTACTCCTCCTCGTACATCTTCTTGAAGATCGGGCTCTGGTCCCAGGCCGTGCCCTTGTAGCGCTTGAGCGTCTTGCCCAACTCCTTCTTGGAGATGTTCATGACGCGGATCTTCAGCTGCTGGTCCGTCTCGGTGTTGTTGACCAGGTAGTGCAGGCCGCGCCAGGCGCTCTCCAGCTTCTGGAAATCGGCGTGGTGCATGATCTGGTTGACCTGCTCGCTGAGCTTGCGGTCGATCTCGGCGATGTAGGCGTTGATCGTCTGGGCGACGTCTTCGGACACGATGTCCGACTTGCTCAGCACCTGCTCGGCCAGCGTGCGGACGGCCGATTCGACTTCGTCCTTGGCGCGGTCGCTTTTGGGCTTGAATTCGCGGCTCAGCAGGGCGGCGAAATCGCCGGCTTCGAGGGTTCCGGTGGCTTGGCCGCGTTCGGCAACGGTTTCGGTGGACATGTGTGCTTACTCCGCGTCGGAAGGCTTGGCGGCCGAAACCAGCGACTGCAGCAGGGCCGGGTCGTTGATCGCCTGGGCGATCAGCTTCTCGGCGCCCGCCTTGCCGTCCATGTAGGTATTGAGGTTCGCCAGTTGGGTGCGCGCCTCGAGCAGCTTGGCGACCGGGGCGACCTTGCGCGCCACGGCGGCGGGCGAGAAGTCGTCCATGCTCTCGAAAGTGATGTCCACACTCAGGTTGCCCTCGCCGGTGAGCGTGTTGGGCACCGCGAACGAGACCCGCGGCTTCATCGACTGCAGGCGGTTGTCGAAGTTGTCGACGTCGATCTCCAGCGCCTTGCGCTCCTCGATCGGCGGAAGCTCCGCGTTGTTGGCTCCGGACAGGTCGGACATCACGCCCATCACGAACGGCACCTGCACCTTTTTCTGCGCGCCGTAGACCTCGACGTCGTATTCGATCTGCACCCGCGGCGCGCGGTTGCGCGCGATGAACTTCTGACTGCTTTGCTTGGCCATTGCGGCTGTCTCCTGGGACTTGAGGTCTTCCGGTTGGAACGCGACGCCTTGAGGGCACGTCCGCGCATACGCGGCGCAGGCGTGCGCACCTCCCTGCAAGCGCATCGGCCGACACGGACGCCGCGGGGATCGTTTCCGCTCGGGGCTCGGTTCGACTGGCGTGGCAAAGGGCGGGCTGAACGCCTTCCCACTGTTCTAGTGCGTGGGCCTCTTCACGGATCGACCACACAGATGAACAGCGCGTTCAGCTAGCGTTCACGAAATGAAGACGCAGGTTTTGCCCGGGTCAAACCCGGAAACTCAGGCCTGCAGCTCGCGCTGCAACCAGGCGCGGGCCAGGCGCCACTCGCGTTGCACGGTGGTGGCCGAGATCCCGAGGGCGGCCGCGATCTGCTCGGCGCTCAGGCCGACGAAGAATCGCATCGAGACGATGCTGGCCTGGCGCGGGTCGATCTGCTCGAGCGCGTCCAGGGCATCCAGCAGACCGACATAATCGACGTCCGGCATCAGCGAGCCGGAGATTTCGGACAGTTCGATCCGGTCGCAATCCTGCGGACGCTTGGCCGCCTGGCGGCGCCGGGCCGAATCGACGAGCACCTCGCGCATGGCCCGCGCCGCGACGCCAAGCAAATGACCGCGGCTTTCCCATTTCGGCGGGCAGTTGCCGCCGAACACCTTCAGATAGGCTTCGTTGACCAGCGCAGTGGCGCTCAAGGTGCGCTCGCTGGTGTTGCGCCGCAGTTGCGCGCCGGCCAGCCGGTGCAGCGCCGCGTACATCTGGCGCAGCGCTTCCTCCAGCGCGGCGGTATCGCCCGCCTGCGCCGAATGCAGCAGTCGCGTCACGTCGACACTGGTATTCACGGATCTGGTGGTCCCTTCCCGCCCCGGTAACCGGGACGACGACTCGCGTCCCCGGATCGCGGCCAAGCGCGGCCGCCCGGAAAAGTATAGGCCAAAGCCCCGGCAACGACGGGAAGCGGCCCGGGTTTGCGCACTACATGGGCCTCCGTGACCGCCTGCTAGACTCGCCCGCATGCTCAAGATCGACACCCACGCGCACATCCTGCCCCGCGACTGGCCCAACCTGGCCGCCAAATACGGCAACGACCGCTTCCCGGTGATGACGCACACCGACGGCCGCCACCGCATCTACAAGGACGGCAAGTTCTTCCGCGAAGTGTGGGATTCGGCATTCGATCCGCAGACCCGCATCGACGACTACGCCCGCTTCGGCGTCGACGTGCAGGTGATCTCGACCGTACCGGTGCTGTTCTCCTACTGGGCGCCGGGCTACCAGGCGCTGGAACTGCATCGCCACCTGAACGACCACATGGCGCGGATGTGCCACGACTTCCCGCGCCACTACGCCGGCATAGGCACCGTACCGTTGCAGGCGCCGGAACTGGCCATCCGCGAACTGGAGCGCTGCATCGACGAGCTGGGCCTGCAGGGCGTGCAGATCGGCTCGCACTGCAACGACTGGAACCTGGACGCGCCGGAGCTGTTCCCCTTCTTCGAGGCCGCGGCGGACATGGGCGCGGCGATCCTGGTGCATCCGTGGGACATGATGGGTACCGAGACCATGCCCAAGTACTGGATGCCCTGGCTGGTCGGCATGCCGGCCGAGCAATCGCGCGCCGGCTGCTGCCTGGCCTTCGGCGGAGTGCTGGAGCGGCTGCCGAAGCTGCGCATCATGCTGGCTCACGGCGGCGGCAGCTTTCCCTGGTCGATCGGGCGCATCGAGCACGGCTTCCGCATGCGGCCGGACCTGGTCGCCACCGACAATCCGCGCAACCCGCGCGAATACCTCAAACGCCTGTATTTCGACTCCTGCGTGCATGACGAGCGGGCGCTGCGTTATCTCCTGGATGTGACCGGCGTCGATCGCGTGATGCTGGGCACCGATTATCCTTTCCCGCTGGGCGAACAGGAGCCCGGCAGCGGCATCGAGGAGCTGGGGCTCGGTGAAGCGGACCGTGCCCGCTTGTTCCACGGCACCGCACTGGAATGGCTGGGCCTGCCCTTGCAGCGATTCGTCAATCAGGCACCTCATTCGGAGCGTTCATGACCCTTTTGCGCAGCTTCTTCCTGACCGGCGCCCTGCTGCTGGCCGGCACCGCCTGTGCCACCGATGTCCGCATGGCCGGCGGCGAGGTCGCCTTCAGCACGCCGGACAACTGGGTCACCATCATGGAAACCCAGGGCCTGCCGGAAATGCGCGTGTTCCAGGTGCCCGATCCCTCGCCCACCGCCCGCGACAACCTGGCCTCGGTCACGGTGGAAGTGGAGCCGGTCGGCGACCTGGCCGCCTTCGCGCGGTACGTGGACAACGCCACGCGCAAGGCCAAGGCGCTGGACGGTTACCGGGCGATCGGCACGCCGGAGGGCCCCAACAGCCACGCCTATGCCGCGCAGGACCACGGTACGGCCTACCACTACGACGAACGCTACTGGTTCAAGAACAACCATGCGGTCCGTCTGCGCTGCGCGCGGCCGGCGCGCAGCGAGGCAGGCGCCGCGTGGACGGCGGCGTTCGACAAGGGCTGCGACGCGGTCGCCGCCGATCTGGCTCGATGAGGTCCGGCGAATGACCGATTACCAGGCCTCCGCCGCGTGGGCCGCCGCCGCCGACGAAGCCGATCCGCTGCGCTCGTTCCGCGACGAATTCCTGGTCCCTCCGCACGAAGGCCGCGATTCGAACTACTTCTGCGGCAATTCGCTCGGCCTGCAGCCGCGCGCGGTGCGCGAGGCGATCGCGACGGAACTTGACTACTGGGGCGAGCTGGGCGTCGAGGGCCACTTCAAGGGCCGCCTGCCCTGGATGGACTACCACGAGTTCGTGCGCGACGACCTGGCGCAGGTGGTCGGGGCACTGCCCTCCGAAGTGGTCGCGATGAACACGCTGGGCGTCAACCTGCACCTGATGATGGTGAGCTTCTACCGGCCCACGCCGGAGCGCCACGCCATCCTGATCGAGGCTGGCGCCTTCCCCACCGACCGTTATGCGGTCGAGTCGCAGATCCGCTTCCACGGCTACGATCCGGTCACGTCGCTGATCGAACTGGAGGCTGACGAACCGAACGGCACGATTTCGGACGCGGCCTTCGAGCGCGCCCTGGCCGAGCACGGCGCGCGCACCGCGCTGGTGATGCTGCCGGGCGTGCAGTACCGCACCGGCCAGGCATTCGACCTCAAGGCGATTGCGCGGCTGGCGCATGCACAGGGCTGCCGGGTTGGTTTCGACCTGGCGCACGCGGTCGGCAACCTGCCGTTGCAGTTGCACGACAGCGACGCGGATTTCGCCATCTGGTGCAGCTACAAGTACCTCAATGCGGGCCCGGGTGCGGTCGGCGGCGCCTTCGTGCACGAGCGCCACGCGCGGGCTGCGCTACCGCGTTTCGCCGGATGGTGGGGCCACGACAAGACCACCCGCTTCCAGATGGGGCCGCAATTCGTGCCCACGCCCGGCGCGGATGGCTGGCAGTTGTCCAACCCGCCGATCCTCGCGCTGGTGCCGCTGCGCGTGTCGCTGGAACTGTTCCGCCGCGCCGGCATGGAGCGGCTGCGCGAAAAATCGCTGAGGCTGACTGGCTACCTGGAATGGCTGGTCCGCACACGGTTGTCCGACGTGCTGGATATCGTCACGCCCGCCGATCCCGCACGCCGCGGCGCGCAATTGTCGATCCGCGTGCTTGGCGGCCGTGCCCGCGGGCGGGCGCTGTTCGAGTACCTGATGGCCAACGGCATCATCGGCGACTGGCGCGAGCCGGATGTCATCCGCATTTCCCCCGCCCCGCTCTACAACCGCCACGTCGACTGCCTTGCCTTCGCCGAGGCGGTGCGGCACTGGGCCGAAGGCTGACGCATCCGGTGACATCCCCTCCCGGAGGGGATGCGTGCACGGGTCCGGGCAGGGTGCTTCGATTCCCGCCCTGCGGGGTGCGCTCGGCGCAATGGATCCTTGCGACCGCATGCGCCGGGTGCAGGCGCGCGGCGCCGGAGTCGGAGGACTCAGGCGCCGGACGGGCGGTAGTCCTGGTAGGACTTCTCTTCCACCAGTTGCGAGCCCAGCTTGAGGTTGATCTCGCGCTTGACCGCCGCGCGCTCGTCGTTGCGGAAGTACACCGAACGCGCCAGCTCGATGAACTCGCCATCGAAGGCCTGCGCCTTCTCCTTCAGGCGGATGCGGTCCTCGATGTCCCACAGCGCTTCGTTCACGGCGAGCAACCGCGTGCGCTCGCCGGTGATGTCGGTCTGCGACGCGGCGTCGTTCGCCCAGGTCGCGTTGAGCAGGTCCAGCTCGTTGCGAACGTTGGCAAGCTTGGCCGGATCGCTGATCCGGCGCGCCTTGATCTCCAGGATGGTGATCTTGTCGATCAGCTCGCCGTAGGAAACCGGGACTTGGATGAGGCTCATGGAAACTCCGGGAATCAGGGATAGTCGACGACGTCGGCGACCAGCCACGGGTGGGCCGCGGCGGCGAACGCGCGTTGCTGCTGCAGGGCGCACACGGCGCGGATGTCGCCGTCCATGGCTCGATCGCGATGCATGAAGGCGATCCGCTCGCGCAGCAGGCCGTGGGCCGCCTGCACGGCGCTGCCGGCGTGGAACTCCTCGCTGGCCGCGAGCGCCGCCATCAACTGGCCGACCTCCCGCTCGAACTGGGCATGCTGCGGGTGATCCTCGCGCGGGGCGTTGCCGATCTTGGCGGCCAGCGCGCGCCAGTCACCGCGCGCGGCCAGGCGGCGCGCGGCGTTGAGCATTTCGCGGCGGTAATCGAGCGCCTGCGCGGCGGTGTAGAGCTCCAGCGCCAGCACGTGGCCCAGGTCCTCCATCATCTCCAGCACGTGACGCGCCTCGTTGGCGCCCATCGAGACGTGATCCTCGGCATTGGCGCTGGTCGGGATCGAGTAGACGCTTGCCGGATGCGCGCGGGTGGCCAGGTCGTTGACCAGCGCCGCGGCGGTGTACTGCACGATCATGAAACCGGAATCGGTGCCGTCCTCGTTGCCGGTGAGGAAGGCCGGCAGGCCGTCGTTGGTGGCCGGATCGACCAGCTTGTTGAGGCGGCGTTCGGAGATCGATGCCAGCACCGGAATCGCCGCCTTCACGTAGCTCATGGCCAGCGCCAGCGGCATGCCGTGGAAGTGGCCGGCCGAGATCACCTGCTCCTCGATGAACTGCGCGCCTTCGGCATCCGGGAAGATCAGCGGGTTGTCGGTAACCGAATTGAGCTCCACGTCGATCACGCGGCAGGCCTGCGCCCAGGCGTCGCGCACCGCGCCGTGCACCTGCGGCATGCAGCGCAGGCAGTAGGCGTCCTGCGGCTGGTGCTTCTTGCCACCCTTGAACGGCAGGAAGCGGGCGTAGAAGGCCTCGCGACCGTGGCGCTGGTTGGCCGGCACCCAGTCCCAGCCGATGTCGAAGGAGAGCGCCTGATCCTCCGGCAGCGTCCACGCCTCGGCCGACCACGGCTTGAAGCGCGGCACCAGGTGATAGGGGATGTCGATCAGCGTGGAACCGGCCAGCAACTGGCATACGTGCGACGCGGTCTCGACCTGTCCCGGGTGCGGGCGAAGCGCGTGCACTTCCGGCCGCAGCGCGCCGCTGCGGCCGGCGAAGGCGTCCAGCGTCATCGAGGCGGCGAGGTCGGCCACGTCCAGCAGGTACTCCAGCTCGTCCAGCGCCAGCACCGCGGTGGCCAGCATCTGCGCCGTACCGTTGTTGAGCGCCAGGCCTTCCTTGAACGACAGCCGGATCGGTTCCAGACCCGCGCGCTTGAGTGCCTCGCCGCCCGGCATGCGCTCGCCTTCGAAGAAGGCTTCGCCACCGCCCAGCAGCACGATTGCCAGATGCGAGAGCGGCGCCAGGTCGCCGCTGGCGCCGACCGAGCCCTTTTCCGGCACGACCGGCACCACGCCGCGGTTGAGCATCGCGGTGAGCGCCTGCAGGGTCGACACCCGGACACCGGAATGGCCCCGCATCAACGTGTTGATGCGGATCACCAGCATCGCCCGCACCACTTCGGGCGCGAACGGTTTGCCCACGCAGACCGCGTGGGTGACGATGAGGTTGTGCTGCAGTTCCTCCATCAGGTCCGCGCCGCCCTGGGGCGAGTCCTGCATCACCAGCTCGTCGCGCAGGCGATGCCCGCCCAGCAACTTGTCCGCGTTGCTGCCGAAGCCGGTGGTGACGCCGTAGGTCGGCTCGCCGCAGCTGACCTTGCCGGCCAGGAAATCGGCCGCGTGCTGCACGCGTCCGAGCTGTCCGGGGTCCAGTTCCGCCGACGCGCCATGGCGCGCGACGGCGACCAGCTGGGCGCGGGTGAGGCTGCGGCCGTCGAGAATGATCTTGTCCACCGGTGCTCCGTCGTGTCAGGGGGTGAGTCCGCGACTCACTGCCCCATGGCAGCTGCCTGTTCCAGTTCCACACGCAGCGCCTTGACCAGCTCGCCGCGCGCCACCTCGAACTGGTCGCCGCGGCGCAGGTCCTTGACCGTCACCACGCCCTTGGCCAGTTCGTCCTCGCCCAGCACGACCGCGAAGCGGATGCCGGCACGGTCGGCGTACTTGAACTGCTTGCCGAGCTTGCCGCTTTCGAGCACCACCTCGGTGGCGATACCGGCCGCGCGCAGCTCGTTGGCGATCCCCAGGTAGGCCGGAAGCTGCGCCGCGTCCATCTGCGTCACCAGCACGTCCACCGTGCTGCGCGCGCTACCCAGCAGCCCGGCGTCGCGCAGCTGCCAGAACAGGCGGGTCAGGCCGATGGAGATGCCTACCCCCGGCAGCTTCGACCTGGTGTACTGGCTGGCCAGGTTCTCGTAGCGGCCGCCGGAGCAGATCGAGCCGATCTGCGGGTGGTCGTTGAGCGTGGTTTCGTAGACGGTGCCGGTGTAGTAGTCCAGGCCGCGGGCGATCGAGAGATTCAGCGCGAAGTGCGTCTCGGGCACCCCGAAGTCGCGGATCAGGCCGAGCACTTCCTTCAGTTCGGCCCTGCCCTCCTCCAGGGCTCCGGAGCCACTGCCCAGCGCATCGAGCCTGGCGAAGGCGTCGTCCAGCGAGGTCGAACGCACCTGTACGAAGTCGAGGATCTTCGCCGCGGCATCCGCCGCGAGTCCGAAGGCCTCGCCGGTCAGCGTATCGCGCACGTAGTCGGCGCCCCGCTTGTCCAGCTTGTCCACCTCGCGCAGTACCAGCATCTGCTGCTCGCTGTCGACGATCCCGAGGCTCTCGAAGTAGCCGCGCATCAGCTTGCGGTTGTTGAGCTGGATGGTGAAGGCGCCGATGTCCAGTTCGCGGAACACGCTGTAGATCACCGCCGGCAACTCGGCGTCGTAGCGGGTCGACAGGTTGTCCTTGCCGATCACGTCGATGTCGCACTGGTAGAACTCGCGGAAGCGCCCGCGCTGCGCGCGCTCGCCGCGGTATACCCGCTGCATCTGGTAACGGCGGAACGGGAAGTTGAGGTCGTGCTCGTGCTCGGCGACGTAGCGTGCCAGCGGCACCGTGAGGTCGAAGCGCAGCGCCAGGTCCGGCTTCTCGCCCTGTTCCAGCGCGCCGGTCGACTGCACGAAGTACACCTGTCGCTCGGTCTCGCCGCCAGTCTTGGTCAGCAATACGTCGGCGAACTCGATCGCCGGCGTTTCCACCGGCAGGAAACCGAAGCGCTCGAAGTTGCGGCGGATAGTGCCGAGCATGCGCTGGAACACGATCTGGTCCAGCGGCAGCAGCTCGAGCACGCCAGGCATGGTGCGGGCCGGGGTAAGCGCCATGGAATCCTCTGCTTGCGGGTAACGGAAGCGGCGCGCAGGACCGCGCGACGGCAGCCGCCTAGGTTAGCAGATGGGCACGTCCGTCCCGGCGTGCGAAGCGCCGAAAAAAAGCCCCGGGGTTGTTGCCAAGCCCGTGCCGGCTCACTAAGATACGCGGCTCCACGGGGTGTAGCTCAGCCTGGTAGAGCGCTACGTTCGGGACGTAGAAGTCGCATGTTCGAATCATGTCACCCCGACCAATAGAAACAACGACTTAGGCCACCTTCACCGGTGGCCTATTTCGTTTGTAAGTGCGTGGTAAGTGCAAAGATGCCCGCGCTCACGGCTCCTAGGACGCAGGGCGTTAGCCGTGGCAGACTCGCCCCACTCAACAGGAGGAGGGGAAGGCCATGAAGTGGATGCTAGTTGCGGTGGCTGCACTTGGCTTCGCGGGGACTGCCCAAGCCAGTGATGCGAGCAAGACTTACGCGCACGCGCTGCGCGATGCCGTGGTGCCCTGTCATACGCTCCGTTACAAGGCGAACTTGGACGAACAGCTACAGCGGGACCAGGCGCGGATCAACGCAAGGTTCGGTGAGCGCACGCCGTCGCCAGACAACAGCGCGACCAATGCCAAGATCAGCCAGTGCCTCGCAGACGCCAAGAGCAAGGCGGCGGATGCGTACAAGGCGTTCGCAGCACAAACCGCCTCATCGGACATGAAACAGGCGGGCAAGGATTTGCTTGTCGCCTACTTCGCTTACCTGAAGGTCACTACTGACGGCGGCGATGATCGGAACACCGATGAAGCCGTCGCGTACCGCAAGGCAGAGTCAAACCTTGACGTGGAATCGAGCATAGCCGAGTGACAAGAAAAGCCCGCCAAGCGCGGGCTTCTCTTTTCCGGCTAGTGCGACCGCCCGCTGAAAAACTCCTCGTCAGGGTCGTCGTCCTCGCCAGCCAGAAACACGCGGCTCTCATCCACGGGCGTTGCCCCAAGCTTGGAAAGCAGGCCAGATAGCACGCTGCTCGCCTGCACACCTAGCTCGCCCTCGTTCATGCGCGCGGCCAGCTTGCATACAAGGCGCAGCAGCACCCTATGGGCAGCACTCAGCCAGGGCATCGTTTCGGCGCACTCGCGCCACACCTCTACCTCAGCCGGGGTCATCGCCGGGAAAGGCTCCCCGATGGGTTTCCGGTTGCCCGGTGCACTTCGGCCAGCGTAGCGGCCCGGATTCTTTGCAGCCGCGCCCGACACCCTCGCCTTAGAGGGCGGTAAGCGATTGTTTGCCATGAGAAAGACCTATATCTGAAGTGTGGATGCGCGTGTAACAGGGTGCACTCGGATTCCCATGCGACCGACCTAGGCTTTTGATTGCCCCCCCTACCCGTCAGAGGGGGAAGCCGTCCACGCCGCACGCCCTAGGCCCAGGGCGCTGCCCTCGCTCCGCGCGGCTCTTGTCCTCGTGGCATGGCGTCCTGCATATCCACCCAAGGTTGGCGTGGTCGTCCGTCCCGCCCTTGGATAGAGGGAGCTTGTGGTCTACCTCACCTTCAGTGGTCACCCGACCGCACACGTAGCAGGCGTAACCATCGCGTAGGGCGATGGCTACGTTGCGGCGCTGAAGGGCGCGGCCCGTGAGACGCTTGGGAGCGTTACTGTCCTTCTGCCAACTCGGGCGATTCATCTGCCGTCACCTCCAGGTCGCACACCGTCCGCACGCTCAGCGTGTCCCGCGTCAGCTCAGCCAGCATCAGCCGCCCACCGCATTGAAGGCCGTGATGCTCGCGCCGCACATAGGCCACTTGATCCCGTGCGATGGCTTCCATCTTCTCGGGCGTGTCAGGCGCTTCCGGCTGCTGCTCCCATGCCTCACTAGGCAGCAATAGCGGGCTTCTCACAGGCGAGGCGTTGAAGCCCTTGTCATGCGGCCAGCGCACCCAGCGCACGCCCTCCATGCGCTTCAGGATGGGCGACCAGCCCACTAGGACAATCTCAGCCCCAGGGAAGTCATCGACGCCCATGTGCTGCTTGCGCAAGGCGGTCACTTGCGCGTGCGTATGACCTAGCAGGGCAGGCATGTGCCGCACCGCCTCATCGAATGTCTGCGGCATAGATTGCTGCAAGCAGTACAGCGCAAGTCCGGCAAACGCCGCATCGCCCCGCGACGCCATTACCGCGTTGATGTGCGGCAAGAACCCGCATTTGCTTGTGTGCATCCCGGCAGCAAGGCGTTCTAGTGCCTCGACCACGTTGGCAACGGTTCCGACGTCATGGCCCGCGCCCGTCATGCTTCCGGCAAGCGTGTCGAAGGCGACCAGCGCGCGGTCGCGCTCCATGTAGACGTTGAGCAAGCTCATGCCCTCACCTCCCGCGCGTGGCCAATCATTGGCGTGATGGCGAGCTGGCCGATAGCCATGATGCCCGCGCCGTACATGCCAACTGTGCTAGCCGTTGCGCCCTCGCCTGCCAACGATTCGGCCCAGCCGCCTTGGCCGTAGGTGAAGTACATGAGCATCATCGTCAGGGCGAGGCGCGTGTACTTGCTGCCGCTCTGGCCGCCTTGCGGGTAGTTGGTCGCGTGGATGGTCTGTCCAGGCTTGGGTCGCACCCCGCCCCAAAGCTGGCGCGGCACGTTGTAGCCGCCCACTTCGACGCTAAGCGAGTGCGAGGCGTTCTCGCCCAGCATTTGCGCGAGGGTCTGCCCCGCGGGGACGTGGGCGAACATGCGTTCAGACGGTTGGAGCGGGTTCGTGCAGGCAACAAGGGTGCAGGCGCTCATGCGGCTTCCTCCACGATGCGGCGCACTTGGAAGGCACGCAGGCCGCGCTCAGTGGGGCGCGACTCAAAGCGCACGCGGTCACCCTCGCGCAGGTAACTCTCCCCCTCTACCTGCCGCACGTTGACGAATACGTCATCGCCGCCCAGGTCGGGGCGAATGAATCCATAGCCGCGCCCGTCCAGCCAATGCGTGACCGTTCCTTCCTCCATCCGTTCGTTCATAGGTCTATTTCCGGTAGCCGTAAAAGAAAGGCCCCGCCGGTTAGGGCGGGGCCGGGTTGCGTGGTCACCCCACCTCATTAGGAAGGCCCACGCTGCCGGGGTTGTTTCATGTAGCGGACACTCGCCGGCTTGTCCGCTGCCGGGGCTCAAGGGAACCCCGGCCCGACTCGGTTACTTCACGCCGGTGACGATGCTCAGGGCGCCCGGGTAGTTGACCGCCACGTCTGCGCGGGCATGGCACAGGAAGCCAATTTCACCCGTGGAGCTGTACGCCTCGCGCAAGAGCTGGATGCTCAGCGATTCGCGCATCCCGAACTGCACCGTGCGGAAGTCGCCCAGGAACACCAGCGATTCGTCCGTGCCGGTGCCCAGGTTGGTCGGTACGCCGGTGGTCGGAATCATCCGCACGGCGTCCAGCAGTGGCGGCAGGTTGAGCGGCTGGCCGTTCGCATCCGGCTTGCCCGCCAGCTCGATGAGCGTGCGCGGCGCGACGATGGCGGCAGTAGGCGCGGGGCCGTGCTTTTCCAGAATGGCCTGATAGCCCGCCAGCAGGTCCGTGTAGGCGAGGCTCGTGCCCACCTGTGCCACGGTATTGACGCCGGACAGGCCGTAGATGCCGTGCGGCTCGGGAGCGGTGCCGCTGCCCACCAGGCCCACGCGATCCAGCTCCGCAGCGAACGCCTGAGCAATGACCGTGCGCAGCGCGCGATCCATGTCCGGGGCATCCATCAGCAGCTCGCGCGAGACGCGGATGATGAAGGCCAGCGAACGCGGGGTCATGGTGACCGGGCGGAAGGTCGGGGACGCTTCGGCTACGTTGCCCAGCTCATTGCGCCAGCTCGGGGTCGGGATCGTGTTCACCGCCGCCGTGGTGACACTCTTGGCGCCCTCCATCGGCAGGATGCTCGCGCCAGCCCGCAGCAGGGCCGAACGCTCGGCCAGGGCGTCAAGGATCTTCGGCATGGTCACCACAGGGACCGCGTAGCCGCCAGCGGTATCGGTGCCCACCGCAAGCGAAGCCATCGCGCGCTCGGTCGTCTTCATGCCGGCCACGCCACGCACGAACTCGGCCAGCGTCGGCGCGTCCTTGCCCTCGCCCAGCTCCTCGGCGCGCTTGGTGTAGTGCGCACGGATGGCGTCAGAACCGCGCAGGCCAGTGGCGGCGTGCACAGGCTCCACGGCGGTCGCCTTCTTGCTCGGGCCGGTCATTTCATCGGCAGCGGCCTTGATTGCCATGTCATCCACGGCCTTTTGCAGCGCGGACACGTCGGCATTGTGCGACGCCTTGAACTCGGCAAAGGCGTTATTGAGCTGGCCCACCAGCTCGGCAACGTTGGTGTTTTCCATTTTGATTCCTTCGAATTGATTTTCGGCGTTTGCCTGCTGCTGTAGTTCAGCGCGGCATTGGGAAACGAGAGTCTTTGCCTGCCCGGCGCTATAGCCTTGGCTCCGCAATACGTTCTCGATTGCCCTTGCTGGATTGGTTTCCAGGGTCATCGGTATTCCTCGGTCGGTTGCTCAGTCGTCGCGCAGGCCAGCACTCCCCGGCATCACGCTCGGGTGCGTCCGGTGGCATCACGCGCACCGTTCCCCAGCTGCATCACGCGAGCCGGTTAGACGTGTCTAGCTTTCGCAGACGCCTTCGCTTCAATTGGTTTCCCGTGCATTACGCGGCACGGGGGCGCGAAGCGGAATCGTCAATGGCGGTTGCGGTTCCTCTTACCCGCCATAATGGCAATCCGAAGGAGTTAATCTGTTTGATTGGGCCGGGAATCGCGTTCGCCGGATTCCAGAACGGACGGTTTCTAAATCCGTCTACTTTAGATTGCCGCGCGTGCCTTGGCGGCAGATCGTCGTGCGCCACCTTGAACCGCCGAACGGCTTCGGCCAGGCGCCAGCCGTAAACCTTCACCATGCGCTTGCGCAGGCGGTTGAACGTGTCGCTGCCGATGCGAAGCTCTCGCGCCCGCTCAGCCACCGTCACGCGCTTTCCTCGCCTAGTCATGCGGCCCGCACAGACGATGGCCAGCGCATCCGTAGCAGCGGCCTCCAGCACCTTTATAGGGTGCTGGCGGCCTCCCGTGCGATCCAGCCACGCGCCTAGGTAGCGCCGCCCATACGCAATACAGGGTTCTAGCTCCCCCACGCTTTGCCAGCGCACCAGAGCCAGCAGGCAAGGCCGTATGTCGTGGCGTGACGTTGCGGTAAGGCTCAGCGCCGCCGCCTCAGTCCACCGGCTAGGCTGCGCCGGTATGTGCTCGCCTGTGGCCTTGTCGCCGTGCCAGCGCAGGACAGGTGCCCCGCCGGCATCCGTGTCCAGGGTGACGCCTGCATAGATGGTCAGGCCGCATCCCGCGTCCCGTGCTTCCTCATCCCCTCCGCCAAGGGTTCCCATGCTGGCCGCCTAGACCACGCGCCGCAGCTTCACGGGCGGGCGGGTCTGCCCCACTGGCCCACGGTAGCGGGAGCGCCATAGCCAGGGCGGGACCACGATCAGCTCGCAGTTGCCCCGCAGGCGTGCCCGTTGCGGCGGGTACTCGCGGAAGTTCCAGCCCGGCGTCCGCTCAGCCAGCGCCAGCAGGTTGTCCAGGTCATCGTTCGTGTTCATGGGTTGTCTCCGAAACCGGATGGGTTTCGCTGGGTTTCGAGATGGGCCGCCGGCGTTTTAGAGCCCTTGAAGCGAGGATCAAGAGCTAAAGAAGCACCCCTAACCCCCTGGCAATCTTTTAAGGTGTTCACTAGGTGAATTAACTAGACGGCCCAAAACGGCACGACTAGTTCACCAGGTGAATTAAAGATCGGCCTCTCAGGCTCTCGGCGGCCCTCACTAATTCACGTAGTGAACAAGGTTCGTTCACCAGGTGAATTAAGGATTCTGTTTTCAGGCTGCCTTCCTTAGCTTCCGTGAGCGGTGGGACTGGCTCACCTTGGGCGGCTCATACACCCACTTCTCGCGGACTTCCTTCCAGGCGTTTGACGGCGCGCCGCCCGGGTAAACCTGCAAAGGCCGCCCCTCCTTCTCGTCAATCCTTCGCCAGGTGAAGGCGTGCAGGTTGGGCTTGTTCCTGCCCCCGTGCTGGGTCCGCAGGATCAGGCCGTAGTACTCACACTCAAGCACGGCCTTGTGCAGCGTCAGGGAGGAACGCCACCCCTGCCCCTCCATGAGGGACCACGCGGCGCACAGATAGCCGTTGTTGAAGCCCGTGTACTGCTTGCCAAGGTCGTGGATCAGCTTGTGCCCATAGGGCGACAGGTGGGCCATGTTGGGATGGCGTAGCAGCGTCATCGGAATGACGAACGCTGCCTTGCCGTCAATGTCCTTCCAGTCAGAACCTTTCTTTGCCATCTATTGCTTCCTCTCAGGCCAGCCCCTAAGCTGGCCGCACACGGTGGTTAGCAAGTTCGAATCAGCCCGCTTTCGCAGAGCGGGCTTTTTCATTGGCGAAGTCCGTGTCTCCGGCGTCCAGCAGCACCAGGGCCACGCGACGCCCCTCATAGGCCGCAGGAAGCGGCGTAAAGGGCACGAAGCTGCACTGGCTGGTGGTGGTCACGGTTGCCACGGGAGCCCCGTGTACGCGCTCCCTGTAGCCCCTTGCATAGGCGGGATCACGGTCAGTCATTGGCCGCCGCCCCCGTCGCCATCCTGAGCCGCAGAACGTGCGTCTGCGCCCCGTACAGGGTCAGAGCAACCCCGTCGCACCGGCTCGGGCTCGGGTCGAATACAAGGGCCTCCAGGTCGGTTCGGATGCGCTCTGCCAGCGCCGGCAAGGCTGCCTGTAGCTCGGCAGCGTTGGGCGTGGCGTACATGCGCCGCTGCGGGTCAAGGTCGCCAGTCATGCGGCACGCTCCAGTTCGGAAGACAGCGCGGAGAACTCGGCTTCCAGCATGTCGAGGGTAGCCAGGGCGGTGGTAAGGCTGTGGCGGGTCTTCTCGATTTCCGTGTGCCTCAGCTCACCGATGTTCACGCGAGTGATGAACGCGTTCATGCCCCGCATGGTCTGCTTTAGCTGGCTGACGTACCTCTCGCGCGGCTCCCTCGCACTCACGAACATAGGCGGCATCGCGGTCGGCGCAGTCGGGTCCGTGGTGATCGCCTTCATTGCCTCGCGTATCGGCAAAAGCGCAACGCGTTGCGCTTCTTCATCAGGAAGCGAGGCCAGCTTCGACGACAGCCGCATATATGCCTGTGCCGTGCGGACGGCCAGCGGCGTGTTCGCGGTAACCCACGTCACCCACTCGCCGCGCGGCACTATCTGTTTCGCACGAGCGAGCAAGCGCCCCGCACTGACCGCCTCGCAAACGGCCTGCCCCGCGTAGCGTTCCGCCGATTCAACACAATCGCGGATGCTGATAGCCAGCTCGTCCAGCTCGGCGGTTTTGGCGATTAGGCTGGCTCCAGTCATGCGGCGGCCTCCTTTGCCTTGTGGCTACGCTCCACCATGTCCCAAACGCTGCCGAACGCGGCGCCGGTGAGCGCGGTCAGGGCGCTGAACAGGCCGCCCACGATGTTCTCGTTGAGCGGTTGGACGTCCGTTGACTCCGGGTTGTCGCGGGCGTCGATCGCCAGACTCATGTTGTTGGCCAGCACGCGCGCCAGCGCATCGATGCCGGAAAGCTTCTCGCCCAGGTTCGCTAGCGAGTAGTCAGCCCCGGGGAAGTGCTCCCTCATCCAGAAGTGATTGTTGAGCGGGTTCTGGGTCGGCTGCTTTTCCGTTTCGTCGTTCATCGTCGCTCCCCCTATCAGGCGGCGTTGTCGCGGTTGGATTCACTGAGCATGGCAACCTGTGCGGCCTCCACTGCTCCGCGCACCATCTCGATCATGTGGTAGGCGCCCCACGCCATGCGCCCGGCCAGCACCGGGTTGGCCTGCAAGGTGCTGTCACGGCTCCCTAGCTCCATAGCCAGGTTGTTGACGCTGGCGCTTATCGCCTCCAGCCAGCAGCCGGCATCGTCCAGCAGCGCGTCCGGTTTGGCCCCCGGCTCCACCGTGTAGCGGGCATTGAAGGCGTAGAACGGCCGGGGCTTGGGGGCGTCCTCAACGCGGACGACTACGGGTTCGGCAACGGCGCTCATGCGGCGTGCCTCCCCTGGCTCTCGCGCTCCTTCTTGGCGACATACGCCTCCAGCGCCTTGGCACTGACCATGCGGCGGCGGCCGTCTTTGTAGGTGCTCAGCTCGCCGGTGGCGATGGCCTGATAGGCGCGGCTGCGGCTGATGCCCAGGGCGTCGGCGGCTTGCTCGATGCCGTAGGCGAGTTTGGTGCTGGGATTCATCGGCGGTCCTCTTGGGTTGCACGGTTTTCGCACACTGCGAAACCTGCACGAACGGTATCGCGTCCCGTTGGAGGTTGCAACAGTTTTTTCAAACTGCGAAACTCCACCCATGACCACGTCTAAAAAAGTCGGCAGAAAGCCTGGACGCCCGCCAAAGCCCAAGGCGGAGAAGCCCGCACAGTTCAGCGTGCGATTGCGGCCTGATGCGAAGCTGGCACTGGAGATCCTGGCCGCAGACAACAACCTGTCGCTCAGCAACGCAGTGGAGCTGGCTGTTTCCCAGCTCTTGACTAGCCATCCGCTAAGCAACGGCATGACGGCGCGAGAGGTTGTGGAGCGCATCGAAACCCAACCGATTGCCGCGCGTTTGCTTAGCCTCTATGAGTTAAGCCCGCGGTTTCTTGAGTATCAGGACCGCGCAACCATGGCAGTCATCTTCGGCGCGCTCGACTATGCCGAGTTGGAGAATGAAGGCGCTGATGTCAGGCGCCGGAAAAAGATGGAAGCCGACAAGTTCGTCATCGACAATTGGCGCGCCCTGTCGTCGGCCCTGCAAGGAAGCTGGGCAGGGGCGCCCCGCCTCACAAGAACGCCTTACCGCTTGCGCGATTTGATTGCGCCGCCAGCCTCACCGGACAACAAGGACGCTCTTCCTTTGTTGAAGTCTGCGTGACCCGCCTCTAGCGCACCAGCATCTCCACCGCCGCCGCCTTGTGCTCCGGGGCAAGGTGCGCATAGCGCAGGGTCATCTTGATGTCGCCGTGGCCCAGCAGCTCGCGCACGGTGTTCAAGTCCACGCCCGCCATGACCAGCTTCGACGCGAACGTGTGCCGCAGGTCGTGGAACCGGAAGTCGTCCAGCTTGGCTTTCTCCATGAGCCGGCCCCACGCCTTGGCCGTGCAGATCAGGTTGAACAGGCGCCCGACCGGTTGCTGCTTCTTCCACTGCTTCAGCACCGCCACCGCCTCACTGTTGAGCGGGATGTGTCGGGCCTTGCCGCTCTTGGCATAGCCGGCCCGCACGGTGACGCGCTTGGCCTTCAGGTCAACGTCTGCCCACGTCAATTGCGTGATCTCGCCCCGGCGCATGCCAGTGTTCAGCGCCAGCAGCGTCATGGGCATGATGTGGTCGGCATAGCCGGTGATCGGCTTCAGCGGCTCCCTGCCACGTTCCTTGCGCCAGGCAATGCCCGATAGCCGGCGCTGCCTGAAACGCGCCTCTCGCAGCTCCAGCGTGGCTCTGAGCGCCTTTTCTTCCTCGGGGGACAGGTAGCGCACCCGTTCCTCAATCTCGCGCTTGATGCGCTTCACGCCCAGCAGCGGGTTAGCCTCCAGCAGCTCCCACTCCACGGCCTTGGATAGTGCCGCCTTGATGCGGTCCAGGTCGCGGTTGACGGTGGCTGGGTTGGTGCCCGCCTTCAGCCTCTTGGCCTTGAACCGGTCGAACTCCGCGCGCGTGATCGCCGTCAGGGGTTCGTCGTACAGGTAGCCGAAGTGTTTTTCAATCAGCGCGGTGGTGAACTTGCCCGCCTTCGCGGTCGCCTCGACGTGCGGCGCGTAGTGCTCGCGCATGAACTCGCCAAAGGTGCCCGGTTTGGTGGCACGCTTGTTGATGGTCGCCAGCGGTGCCCCGTGCGTGTCTGCTTCCACCAGGGCGGCCCGTGCGGCTCGCCGTGCGCCCTCCAGCGTCATGACCGGATAGCGCCCCAGCGTGCGCCGCTGCCCGCGCTTCCACTCCACGATGAACGACTTGGCCCCGGATGGCTGCACGCGCAGTAGCAGGCCCTTTAGGTCCGTGTCGCGTATCTCGTAGGGCTTGGCTTCGGGCTTGGCCGTCCGAACCGTTCGCTCGATCAGTTTTTCCTTCACTCCCCGCCTCCAGGATGCACTTACAGGCCGCCGTAAGTGCATGGTAAGTGCAAAAGGGAGAATGTCGCAAAATCGAACGGAACACAGTAGGACGTTAGATCAATGACTTAGCGCATAAGTGCCTGATGCCAAAGGCCCCAAAATCACGTTCGGGACGTATAAGTCGCATGTTCGAATCATGTCACCCCGACCAAGGTTCGTGGAAAGGCCACCGCTAGCGGTGGCCTTTTTCTTTGGAGCGGCCCCGACCGTTCCGGCGTATCCGCCGCATACCCGTAGGAGCCCACTTGTGGGCGATGCTCCTGCCGACAGCATCGCCCACAAGTGGGCTCCTACAAGACCTGGTGCCTTTTCGCCCACGAGGGCATGCGGGCTCGTACGAGGGGCCCTGGCATGCGCATCGGTGCGGTGCGCTACTAAAGGGAGACGGCCAGCGCAGCCAACTGGTCCATCTCCTCGCTGTCGAAACCTGCCGCCAGTCGTGCGTCACGATTGAACGGCCCGCGCAGGTTGCCGCCCATATGGTCGTGAAGCAGTTGCACGAACGTCGCGCGCGGCTCCAGCCCGTCGCGCTCGCAACACCAGCGGAACCAGCGCGTGCCTGCCGCGACGTGGGCGACTTCCTCGCCCAGGATGACCTCGAGGATGGCGATGGTCCGTTCGTCGCCGACGCCGCGCAGACGTTCGATCATGCCCGGCGTCACGTCCAGCCCGCGGGCTTCCAGCACGCGCGGCACCAGCGCCATCCGGGCAAGGTCGCTGTGGGCGGTCTTTTCGGCCATCTCCCACAGGCCGTTGTGGGCGTCGAAGTCGCCGTAGGCGTGGCCCAGTTCGGCCAGTCGTCGGTCGAGCATGGCGAAGTGGCGCGCCTCGTCGTTGGCGCAACTGGCCCAGTCGCGGTAGTAGTCGTCGGGGAACCCGCGAAAACGGTAGACAGCATCCCACGCCAGGTTGATCGCGTTGAACTCGATGTGCGCGATGGCATGCACCAGCGCCGCCCGGCCCTCGGGCGTCCCCAGGCCGCGATGAGGTACCTGGCGTTGCGGCACCAGTCGTGGAAGCGGGGGATGGCCCGGGACGCCGATGGACCCGGGCGCGGCGGCGGTGGGATCCGGATGCAGTTCGCCAGCCTGCAGTGCCTGCCAGGCAGCGTGGGTGAGGCGGAGCTTTTCGGCCGGATCGGCGGCGGCAAGGCAGGCCTTGGCCGCGGCGTGGAGATCAGTCATGGAGGGTTTTCCGGCGGGCCCCGCGCCTCCCCCGGGAAAGGGAGAGGGTGCTCGAAAGCTAGGCGCTGCGGCGGGCGGCCTTGGCGTCATCGGAGCGCAGCATCTCGATCTGCTGCAGGTAGTCGTGGTCAAGACCGGTGACGTACTCGCCGGAGAAGCAGGACGTGTCGAACTGCCTGAGCTCCTCGTTGCCGTCCTGCACCGCCCAGATCAGGTCGGCGAGGTCCTGGTAGATCAGCCAGTCGGCGCCCAGCAACTGTTCGATTTCCTTCTCGGACTTGCCGGCGGCGACCAGCTCGCTGGCCGAGGGCATGTCGATGCCGTAAACGTTTGGATAACGCACCGGCGGCGCGGCCGAGGCGAAGTAAACCCTCTTCGCACCGGCATCGCGGGCCATCTGGATGATCTGCCTCGACGTGGTGCCGCGCACGATCGAGTCGTCGACCAGCAACACGGTCTTGTTGCGGAACTCCAGGTCGATCGCGTTCAACTTGCGGCGCACCGATTTCACGCGGTCGCCCTGCCCCGGCATGATGAAGGTCCGGCCCACGTAGCGGTTCTTGACGAAACCCTCGCGGAACGGCACGCCCAGCGCGTTGGCCAGCGAACTGGCGGCGGTGCGCGCGGTGTCGGGAATAGGGATCACCGCATCGATGCCGTGGTCCGGGCACTCGCGCAGGATCTTCTGCGCCAGCTTCTCGCCCATGCGCAGGCGCGCCTTGTAGACCGAGACGTCCTCGATCATCGAATCCGGGCGGGCCAGGTAGACGTACTCGAAGATGCATGGCGCGTGCATCGCGCCCTCGGCGCAGCGGCGCGCGTGCAGCTGGCCGTCCACGGTGATGTAGACCGCCTCGCCCGGTGCCACGTCGCGCACGCGCTTGAAGCCGAGAACGTCGAACGCGACCGATTCGGACGCCACCGCATACTCGCGCCCTTCCGCGGTCACGCGCTCGCCCAGCACCAGCGGGCGGATGCCATGCGGGTCGCGGAAGGCCAGCAGGCCGTAGCCCTGGATCAGCGCCAGGCAGGCGTAGCCACCGCGGGCACGGGCGTGCACGCCGGCCACCGCCTTGAAGATCTGGTCGGGCGTCAGCGCCATGCGGTCCTGGATCTGCAGCTCATGCGCGAGCACGTTGAGCAGCACTTCCGAATCCGAATCGGTGTTGATGTGCCGGCGATCGTCCTGGAACATCTCGCGCCGCAGCGCTTCGGTGTTCACCAGGTTGCCGTTGTGCGCGAACGCGATGCCGTACGGCGAATTGACGTAGAACGGCTGCGCTTCGTCGGCATTGTCCGAACCGGCCGTCGGGTAGCGACAGTGGCCGATGCCGATGCTGCCCCGCAGGCGGCTCATCGAGTCCTCGCCGAACACGTCGCGCACCAGGCCGTTGCCCTTGTGCAGGCGCAGGTGCGCGCCATCGACCGTGACGATGCCGGCCGCGTCCTGGCCCCGGTGTTGCAGCACCGTGAGTCCGTCATAAAGCGCCGATGCCACTTCGGTGGTACCGACGATGCCGATGATTCCGCACATGGTTTGATGCCCTGAGGTCGTTGAGCCCGATGGTGCAAGGCCCGATGGTGTAAGGCGTTGTCAGGAAAGCGCGGCCGTTCGCACGGCCGAAAGGACAGATTGCGCCGGCGCGGGTGAACCGCCCGGAAGTACCGGCAACGTGGCCGGCGGAAGCTTTGGCAGCTGCACCGGGGGATGCAGGTAGCGACGCACGCTCTCCGGCACCCGGTCACCCAGCCAGGTGGCCGCGCCGGTGAACTGCGGCAGCAGCAGCGAGCGCTGCCAGCCCGCCTCGCGGGTGAGCGCGGTGAAGCCGGCCAGGAACACCACCAATGTCACCAGCAGCACGCCCCGTGCGAAACCGAACAGCATGCCCAGCAACCGGTCCAGCCCGCCCAGTCCGATGCCCGACAGGATCCGCCGTGCGACGAATCGCAGCAACGCGCCGACGATCAGCACCACCGCGAAGCACAATCCGTAGCCGAGCAGGATCCGTGCCGCCGGCAGCGAGATGGTGTGCTCGAAATGCGCCGCGACCACCGGCCCGAACGTCCAGGCGACCCAGAACGCGGCGATCCAGGCGGCCAGTGACAACACCTCCGAGACCAGCCCGCGCCACAGCCCGACCAGCACGGACAGGGCCAGCACGGCGAGGATGCTGAAGTCGATCCAGTTCATGCCTGCCGCCCGGTGGTCCGCGCCTTACGGCACGCTCACCACGTTGCCGGCCATCCCGAGCCGGGCCTTGATCTGGTCGCGCACGCGCTCGGCATCCGCACGCTGGATCTGCGGCCCGGCGCGCACGCGCCACAGGGTACGCCCCCCGCTGCTGACCGAGTCGGTGAAGCCATCGAAGCCGGCCGCGCGCAGCTTGTCGCGCAACGCGTTGGCATCGGCCTGGCTGCCCATTGCCGCCACCTGCACTGCGTAGCCGCCCGCGCGCGCCGGTGTCGCAGCGGGCTTGGCGGCGACGTCACCATGTTGGTCGCTGGCGCCACTTTCAAGGTGTGCCGGCGCGCCGGGGATGGTCTGGGTGATCTTCAGGCGCGCGGCTTCGGCGGCCGTACGCGTCTGGAACGGTCCGGCCGTCACCAGGGTCAGCGTCCGGTCGCCCTGGTGGATGGGCGCACCGCTGACCGGGTAGCCCAGCGCGCGCACCTTGCCGATCAGCCGCTGCGCGCCCTCGCTGGAGTAGGCGCTGAGATTGAGCGTGTAGTTGCCGCGTGCGGCGGTACCGGCGGTACCGGCGGTGTCGGCCGGCGCGCTGGCGGTCGGCGCTTCGTCGGCGGGCTTCTCCGTCGGCGTCGGCGCCGCGGGGGCGGGCTTGGGGGTGGATTCCGGCTGCGGCGTCTGCGCGGGCGTGGCCGCATCCGGTTCCAGCTCCACGTCGTGCGGCCGGCGCGAGGCGATGTCGACGGTGGCCAGGCGGTCCGACGACGCCGGTGCGCTCGACCGGGCCGGCGCCGGGATCACCGGCGCAGCGGTGCCGCTGCTGGCCGGGACGTCGGGGTCCAGGCTCATCGTGCGCGTTTGCAGGTCACGGTCGGGTGCCGGCGGGATCGCCAGGCTCACGGTCTGGTCGCCTGCGGCCGTCGGTGGCGTGCTGGAGAAGAACATCGGCACGAACAGCACCGCCAACGCGATCAGGACGAAGGCACCCAGCAGGCGAGTTTTCAAGATCGAAGCTCCAAGGCGGCACGGCATGCAACAGAACGATTATACCTGTCCGTGCTGTCGGCACGGTTCGCTCAGCCACCCGGTTCAGCCAGCACTGCACTCGCGACGAAGAACGAACCGAACGCCAGGATGCATTCGCCCGGCTGCGCCTGCGCGCGTGCTTCGGCCAGCGCGTCGGAGACGCTGGCATGTGCGTCGAACCCTGCCTCCGGCAGGGTCTGGTGCAACGCCTCGGCCAGCGCGCCGACGGGCAGGCCGCGGGGCGACTCCCGGTCCAGGCCGGCCAGGTGCCAGCGATCCACCTGCGGCCCCAGCGCGGCCAGTACACCGGCCACGTCCTTGTCCGCGAGGGCACCGTAGACCGCCTGCACGCGCCTGAACCGGCGAAGGCGCAACCAGTCGGCCAGCGCCCGCGCCGCCTGCGGGTTGTGCCCGACATCGACCACGACTGCCGGATCGCCGCCCAGCGATTGCAGGCGTGCCGGTACCCGCACGGCCTCGAGCCCGTCGGTCGCCGCCTGGCCCAGCGCGATCGGCGCAGCCAGCTTGCCTTCGGCGTCGAGCGCGTGCAGCACCGCGATGGCGGCCGCGGCGTTGGCGTACTGCACGGGAGCCGCCAGCGCCGGATCGGGAAGCTCGAACGCGGTACCGTCGCGATGCTGCCAGCGCCAACCCTGCGCATGTCGCTCCACGCGGAAATCCTGCCCCGCCCGCTGTATCCGCGCACCGCTGGCGGCCAACGCGTCGAGCAGCCCGGCGGGCGGATCCAGCTCGCCGACGATCGCCGGCCGTCCCCGCCGCGCGATGCCCGCCTTCTCGCGTCCGATGCTGTCGCGATCGTTGCCGAGCCAGTCCATGTGGTCCATGTCGATGGTGGTGATCACCACCGCATCGGCGTCGATGATGTTGACCGCGTCCAGCCGGCCACCGAGCCCGACCTCGAGCACGGCCACGTCGAGATCGGCGCGCGCGAACAGGTCGAGCGCCGCCAGCGTGCCGTACTCGAAATAGGTCAGCGGGACCGCGCCGGCGCCGCTGCCGCGGGCGGCCTCGATGCGCTCGAAGGAGGCGATCAGCGCTTCGTCAGACGCATCGTGGCCATCGATACGCACGCGCTCGTTGTAGCGCAGCAGGTGCGGGGAGGTGTAGCAGCCCACGCGACGGCCGGCCGCCCGCAGCATGGCTTCCAGCAGGGCCACGGTGGAGCCCTTGCCGTTGGTGCCGCCCACGGTGATCACGCGCCGCGCCGGGCGCGGAGCACCCATCCGCTGCCACACGTCGCGCACGCGCTCCAGGCCGAGCTCGATACTGCGCGGGTTGACGCCTTCCTGGTAGGACAGCCATTCGGCGAGCGTGCGGGGCATGGGGAGCCTCTGTGACGGAGCGCCGCGCAGCTTAAGGCATCAAGGGGGCGCTGCGCTTTTGCCGGTGGGCTGCCGCAGCGCGCTTGCGTGGCCTCTGCGCGAACGGGGTGCGGGTCACAGATGCACCCTCCGCAACCGCAGCGCGTTCGTCACTACCGACACCGACGACAGGCTCATCGCCAGCGCCGCGAACATCGGCGACAGGGTCAGGCCGAACAGCGGGTACAGGACACCGGCCGCCAGCGGCACTCCCACCGCGTTGTAGACGAACGCGAAGAACAGGTTCTGATGGATATTGCGCACCGTCGCCTGCGACAGCGCCCGCGCCCGTGCGATCGCCGAAAGCTCGCCCTTGACCAGCGTCACCTGCGCACTCTCCATCGCCACGTCGGTGCCGCTGCCCATGGCGATCCCCACGTCCGCCGCGGCCAGAGCCGGCGCGTCGTTGATGCCGTCGCCGGCCATCGCCACGCGTCGCCCCTCGCGCTTGAGCCGCTCGACCACCGCGGCCTTGTCCGCCGGCGAGACATCGGCATGCACCTCGTCCAGATGCAGCTGGCCTGCCACCGCCCTGGCCGTGGTCGCGTTGTCGCCGGTGAGCATCACGATGCGCAGGCCCTCGCGCCGCAGCAGGTCGAGTGCGGCCAGCGTGTCCGCCTTGATGCGGTCGGCCACGGCGACAATGCCGGCCAGCCTGTCACCGACCACCAGGAACATGACCGTGGCGCCGTCGCCGCGCAGGCGATCGGCCTGTTGTGCCGACGCCTCGTCCAGCGCGACCCGGAGCTCCTCCAGCAGGCGCGCGTTGCCCAGCGCCACCTCGTCCCCTTCGACGCTCCCGCGCACGCCGCGTCCAGTCAGCGAACGGAAGCCGGTGACCGCCGGGACCGCCGTCCCGGACGCCGCGGCACCGGCCACGATCGCTCGCGCCAGCGGGTGCTCGCTGGCCTGTTCCAGCGCGGCAGCCAGTGCCAGCAGACGCTCGCGCGGCAGATCGCCCAGTGCCACGACTTCCCGCAAGGCAGGCCGGCCCTCGGTCAGCGTGCCGGTCTTGTCCACCACCAGCGTATCCACCCGATGCAGGGCCTCGATCGCCGCCGCATCGCGGAACAGCACGCCCGCCTGCGCGCCGCGCCCGCTGGCGACCATGATCGAGATCGGCGTGGCCAGCCCCAGTGCGCAGGGACAGGCGATGATCAGCACCGACACGGCGGCGATCAGTGCGTGCGCAAGCTGCGGCTCGGGCCCCGCCACGGCCCAGGCGACGAACGCCAGCACCGCCACCGCGACCACCGCCGGCACGAACCATGCGGCCACGCGGTCCGCCACGCGCTGCAACGGCGCGCGGCTGCGCTGGGCCTGCGCGACGAGCGCGACGATCTGCGCCAGCATCGTCTCGCCACCCACCTTCTCCGCACGCAGCACCAGCATGCCGTCCTGGTTGACAGTGCCCGCGGTCACCCTGTCGCCGGATGCCTTGGCGACCGGCATCGGCTCGCCGGTAAGCATCGATTCGTCGACGTGGCTCTCGCCCTCGGTGGCGATGCCGTCGACCGGCACCTTCTCGCCGGGACGGACGCGCAGCAGATCGCCCACGCGCACCGCTTCCAGCGGCACATCGTGTTCCTGCCCATGCTCCAGGCGGTGGGCGGTCTTGGGTGCCAGGCCGAGCAGCGCCTTGAGCGCTTCGCCGGTACGGCGGCGTGCGCGCAGTTCCAGCAGGTCGCCCAGGGTGACCAGCGCCACGATCACGGCCGCCGACTCGAAGTACACGTCCACCCGGCCGTGCATGCGCAGGCCGCCCGGGAACAGCCCGGGCAGGAGGAACGCGACCACGCTGTAGGCCCAGGCCACGCCCGTGCCCAGTGCGATCAGCGTGTACATGTTCGGCGACCAGGGCCTGAGCGAGCGCCAGCCGCGACGGAAGAAGGGCGCACCGCCCCACAGCACCACCACGCTGGCCAGCAGCGCCTCGGCCCAGCCGGTAGCGCCAAGCCACCGCTCCGGCCATGAGCGACCCACCAGGTGCGGGCCCATCGCCAGCACCAGCACTGGCAAGGTCAACGCGACCAGCCAGCCGAACCGGCGCGCCAGCGCGTGGACCTCTCCCCCATCGTCGGCCTCCGCAGCGGGCGTCAGGGGCTCCAGAGCCATACCGCACTTGGGGCAGTCGCCCGGACCGACCTGGCGCACCTCCGGGTGCATCGGGCAGGTGTAGATGGCGCCGGGATCGGCCTGCGGCGCGGCACGGCCGCCGATGAACGACTCCGGGTTTCCGATGAAGCGCTCGCGGCAACGCGAGCTGCAGAAATACCAGGTTTTCCCGCCATGTTCGGCCCGGTGCGTGGCGGTGTGCGGGTCGACGTCCATGCCGCAGACCGGGTCCTTGGCCATGTGCGCGTGTCCAGCCGGCGATCCGTCGGTCTTTCCCTGACAGCAGGTCCGGCCCGCCGCGGCGGGCGGCTCGCCGAGGAACTCGCCTGGCGCGGCCACGAAGCGCTCGCGGCAGCGCGCGCCGCAAAAGTAGTAGGTGTGGCCGTGGTGATCGGCGCGATGGGGCGTGCTCGCGGGATCGACCCTCATGCCGCAGACCGGATCCCGTTCGCCCGCCGTCGGCGTATGGCAGCACCCGCTCATCGCCGCTCCTCCCCGCTCAGGGCCCGCAGGATCGGGCACGCCTCGGGCGCGCCGTGTCCCGGACATGCCTCGACCAGCTGGGCCAGTCCGGCACGCACGCGTTCCAGTTCGGCGATGCGCGCCTCGATCTCGATCAGGCGGCTTTGCGCGCGCTGCCTGACCGCCTTCACCCCGCGCTGGCGGTCGGCCGACAGGGCAAGCAGCTCGCGGATTTCCTCCAGGGTGAAGCCCAGCGTCTTGGCGCGCCGGATGAAGCGCAGCTGGGCCACGGTGCCTTCGCCGTAGCTGCGGTAGCCGGAGGGTCGGCGCGTCGGCTCGGGCAGCAGCCCTTCACGCTCGTAGTAGCGGATGGTGTCGATGGCCACGCCGGCGCGCTTGGCGACGGCACCGATGGTGAGGGTAGGTTGTGCGTTCATGGGCCAAGTCTAGACCTTTGATCCAGGTCCAGAGTCAAGCCCTTTCCGCATCAGGCAGGGCGCCCCCTATCACGGTGACACGGACGGGGACGACGGCTGAAGCCGTGCAGCGCTCAACGCTTGAGGATGGTATGCACCCACTGCACGTAGCGGTCGACGAACCCCTGCAGGAACTTGCGCGTGCTGTCGACCGTGATGTTGCCGTCGGCATCCACGGGACCGTCGTCCTTGAATTGCACGAACACCTCCGGTTGTCCCAGTAACGGAACGTCCAGATAGGCCAGCACGTTGCGCAGGTGCTGCTGCGCCAGCGCACTGCCGGTGGCGCCGATCGACGCGCCGATGACCCCACCCGGCTTGCCGGCGAAGGCGTTGGTGCCATACGGGCGCGAGGCGATGTCGATGGCGTTCTTCAACACGCCGGGCACCGAACGGTTGTACTCCGGCGTCACGAACAGCAGTGCGTCCGCCGCCTGTACCTGCTGTTTCATCGCCTTCCACGGCGCCGGATAGTTGCCGTCCATGTCCTGGTTGTAGAGCGGCAATTCACCGATGGCGACGTGCTCGAACGCCAGTTCGGCCGGTGCCAGCTTTTCCACCGCCAGGGCCAGGCGACGATTGAAGGAGTCCTTGCGCAGGCTGCCGACGAAGACCGCTACTTTGATGCTCATGGAAAACCTCCGCGCGGCGCGCCCGGCCGGACGTCACCGTTTTGTGAAAGGCAACGGCGCGACTGCTCGTGTGGGTCCATAGCTACCCCACCAGGTCAGACACGGCCGCGATACGACCGAGCTTGCGCGCCGGCCCGGCAAGGGGTCGTGAGCGTACGGGGCGGCAGACACCTTGGCACGGAGCCTGCTAGCCGTTCTCCTGGCTCGCATCGAAAGCAGGCGAAGGACCGGGCGGTTCGCGTAGGATCGTCTCTGATGCCGGGCACGTCGCGTGGAGTAGCCCGGCTTGCCTGGCCAGGGGGTTGGGGACGCGGGCGGCAGGGACGCGCGGCCGACGCCGAACGGGGACAAGGGGATGCAGACGCTGTCCGCAGCAAGGATCTGGAACCGGTGCAGGCTCCCGTTGATCGGAAGCGTGCTCGGGCTGCTGTGGCTGTGGTTCGGCGTGGTGCACGCGGCGATGCTGCTGGATGGAGGCTGGCGCGAGGCGCGCGAAGGCGACACCCCGGCTGCCGTGCTGGAGGAGTTCCGCAAGGGCCAGCTTGCGGCGTTCGACCCGTCGCTGCTGCACGCGTTCCCGCGGGAGGACCTGGGTAGCTGGGTCGTGCTGCGTCCGCAGCCGCCGTGGGTCGACGAGGAACGCGTGCTGACCATCTCCCCGCCCGCACTGGGGCGGATCACCGTCTACGACGGTACCGGACAACCGATCAGCCGCCTGGCGCTGGACGAGGTCGGCGGCCCGACGCTGGGCCACGGGCGCCTGGCCTACCGCTACCCGGCCAGCGTTCCCGCTTCCACCCTCATCCTGCTGAAGCTCGATCCTATGGAGGGGCTTTCGCCGCCGCTGAGCTTCCAGATGGAATCGTTGACCGTGTTTCTGGGCCGCGACGCGCACTGGCTCACGCTGTTCAGTGCCTGCTTCGCGGTAATGCTGACGATGGCGCTGATGGCCTTGTGCTTCGCGCTGATGCTGCGCGACAACACGTTCTTCTGGTACGCCGGCTACATCTTCTGCTACGCGCTCATCCAGAGCATCCAGACCGGCTTCCTGTTCCATCCGCTGGAGGCCGGCTGGCTGGCGCCATCGGCGAGCCTGCTCGAATCGACGTCGATCGCGCTGTCGGTGGCCTTCGCGGCGCTGTTCATGACGCGCTTCTGCGAGCTGCAGCGGTTCGCGCCACTGCTGCGCGCGCCCGTACTGGCCCTGGCCATCGGCATGCCGCTGCTGGCGCTGATGCGCAGCAGTCCGATCGGGCTGCTGGTGGATGTGGCGCAGGCACTGGTCGATCCGCTGCTGATCCTGGGTGCACTGCTCATGCTGCTCACCGCAACCGTGGCCGCTTGCCATGGTTCGCGGCACGCCTGGTTCTTCCTGGTCGGCTGGACGCCGTTGCTGGCGCTCACCGCGCTATCCACCGCCCAACTCAGCGGCGCCCTGCCCGACATGGGCTGGATCAGCGACGCCAGCGTGGTGGCCGGTGCATTCGAGGCGATCGTGCTGTCGATCGGCCTTGGCGATCGCGCGGTGACCATGCGACGCGACCGCGACATGGTGCGCGCGCTGGCCGACAACGATTCGCTCACCGGCGTGCTCAACCGCCGCGCATGGAGCGAGGCGGCCGAGAGGATGCTGGAAGAAAGCACGGGCCGCCCGGTGGTGCTGCTGTTCCTGGACCTGGACCGGTTCAAGCTGCTCAACGACCAGCAGGGGCACCGCGCAGGCGACCGTGCGTTGATCGAGGTGGCAGAGGCGCTGCGCGCCGAGCTGCGACCCGCGGACCTGCTGGGGCGCTACGGCGGCGAGGAATTCATCGCCATGCTCGACGGCGTCGTGGAGGAGCAGGCCATGCAGGTGGCTACCCGCCTGTGCCGGCGGGTGCACCGCCTGGAGATCCCGGTCAACGGCGAGTTCATGCTCAGCGTGAGCATCGGCGTGGCCATGCGCGCGATCGGCGACACCCTGGAGACACTGATCGAGCGCGCCGACCAGGCCATGTACCAGGCCAAGGTGAACGGGCGCAACCAGGCGCGTCTCTATGACCGGCCGCGTGGCCTTCCCGGCGAGGCCTGGCCGCGGGTGACCGAACTGGAGGAGTAGGCACGCCCCGTCGCGCGAGGGCACGCGCCCCGGGTGCACACCCGGTCCTGCCAGGGGATGGCGCGGGAAGCGCCTGTTCGAGCCCGTCCAGCGGCAAGCCTGGCGCGGGCATGGTCTCGCGCCGTCGCCCCGCTCGCCCTCAGCCGGCGGCCAGCCGCCTAGCCGCTTCCGCCACGTCCGCCTCGCCCGGCAACACCAGGAACGCCGCGCCCGCCAGCGGGGTGAACGTGTCGGCGCCGACCACGCGCTCCAGCGGCGTGGCGCCAAGGCCGGCCTCCACGATGGCGGTGATCACGCCCTCGCCCACGCCGGCGCTCTTGCGGCCCTCGTCGAGCACGATGATACGTTTGGCCGTCCTTGCTTCCGAAGCGATGAACGCATCGTTGAGCGGCGCCAGCCAGCGCAGGTCGACCACGCGCACCTTCCACTTCAGCTCCGCCTCGATGGTGCGCGCGGCACGCAGCGCCATCGGCACGCCGTTGCCGAAGGTGAACACGACCAGGTCGTCGGCGCCCTCGCCGTAGATCCTGCCCTCGCCCAGCGGCATGGCCTCGCCCGGCGCCGGGTAGGCGAACTGCCACTGGCCATCGCCCGCTTCGTACAGGTCCTTGGTCATGTACAGCGCGATCGGTTCGAGGAAAGCGCACACGCGCCCGTCCACCTTCGCCAGGGCGGTCAGCGTGCGCAGCATCGTGGCGGCGTCGTCACCGCGGCTGGGGCAGCCGACGATCAGGCCCGGGATGTCGCGCAGCGCGGCGATCGAGTTGTCGTTGTGGAAGTGGCCGCCGAAGCCGCGCTGATAGCCCAGCGAGGCCACGCGCATGACCAGCGGGTTGCGGTACTGGTCGTTGGAGAAGAACTGCAGGCTGGCCGCCTCGCCGCGGATCTGGTCGCCGGCATTGTGGAAGTAGGCCAGGTACTGGATCTCCGGGATCGGCAACATGCCCATGTTGGCGTAGCCCTGGGCCAGGCCGAGGATGATCGTCTCGTCCAGCAGCGTGTTGAACACGCGGGTGTTCTTGAAGGTTTTGTGCAGGCCCTTGGTGACCGTGTACACGCCGCCCTTCTGCGCCACGTCCTCGCCGAACAGCAGCGACTCCGGATACTTGGCCATGACGTCGTGCAGCGCCTGTCCGATCTGGATGGCCAGGTGGCGCGGTGGCTGGTTCTCGGGCAGCCTGTCCTCGCTGCCGAAGGCCTTCAGGCGGGCGTCGGCGTAGTCGGTGCGTCCGGCCTCGGCCTTCACCTTGTCAGGCGTGTACGGCGCGAGCGGCGCCATCACCTCGTCCAGGCGGTCGAGCTTGGGCCGCCGATCGGCCTCCTCGGCAGCGGCAAAGCAGCGCTTGCGGGTGGCTTCGTACAGGGCCAGCAGCTCGTCCTTCGAGTACAGGCCCGACTCCAGCGCGATGGCGGCCGAGCGCAGCAGCGGATCGGTCGCCTCCACCGCGCAAAGCTCCTCGATGCTGCGCCACTCGATCTCGAAGTCGGTACCGGCGTGGCCCATCACGCGGGTGGTCTTCAGGTGCAGGAAGGTCGGGCGTCGCGTGCCGCGGCAATGGTCGATCGCGCGCTGCACCTGGGCGTAGCCCTCGGCCAGATCCAGGCCATCGGCGAAGAAGTAGTCGAGGTTCGAGCGCGAGCGGTAGTTGGCCGCCACCCAGTCGGTGGGCGTCTTCACCGAGATGCCGATGCCGTTGTCCTCGCACACGAACAACACCGGCGCGGGCAGCTTCTGGTAGGCGGTCCAGCCGGCGGCGTTGAAGGCGGTCTGAGCAGTGGCGTGGTTGGAGGAAGCATCGCCGAACGAACAGATCGCGATCGAATCGTCCGGTACCGGCAGCCTGTGACCGATGCGCCGCGCGTGGTCGATGGCGATCGCGGTGCCCAGCGCCTTGGGCAGGTGCGAGGCGATGGTCGAGGTTTGCGGCAGCACCCAGAGCGGCTTGCTGCCCCACACCTTGTGGCGGCCGCCGGAGGCCGGATCGTCCTTGCTCGCCGCGAAGGACAGCGCCGAGTCCATCACCGGGTCCATGCCGGGAAGCTTGCGGAAGCGCTCGGCCATGAAGCCGCCGGAGCGGTAGTGCAGGAACGCCGGATCGGTGTGGCGGGTCAGCCGCGCCACCATCGCGTTGCCCTCGTGGCCGGAGGAGCCGATCGTGTAGAACACCTTGTTCTGCACGCGCAGCACGCGCGCCATCAGGTCCAGGTGGCGGCTGATCAGCTGCGACTCGAACAGTTCGCGGAAGCCTCGCGCGTCCAGCGCACTGCCGGGCAGCACCGGCTGGTTGTCACGCGGTGCGGCGTACACCTCGCCCTGCCACAGCTTCACGAACTCGGTGAAGTTCTGGTCGACGATCTCTGCACGGTTAAAGCCCTTGTGGCGGGCGGTGATGGGGAATGGCAGGGACATGGCGGTATCGGTCGTTTGAAGGGAGGTTTTCGCAGGCGCCCACTTGTGGGCGATGCTCTTTCTGGCAACGGGATCAAAAGCATCGCCCACAGGTGGGCTCCTACCGGGGAACGGTCAGCGCTGCATGGGCGTATGCCCCGGCTGCGCCTGCACGCGCGCCAGCCAGGCGAGGATGTTCGAGAAGGGCGACAGGTCGAAGCCGCCGTCGCCGGCGCAGTGGGTGTAGGCATACAGCGCGATGTCGGCCAGCCCGTAGCGCTCGCCCACGAACCACTGGCGCCCGGCCAGGTGCTGCTCCATCACCGCCAGCACGCCCTTGCCGCGCTCGATCAGCGCCGGCACCTCGGCCTGCCGCGGATGTTCCGGCGGCAACCAGCCGCGGATGAAGCGCGCCACCGCGATGCATGGCTCGTGACTGTACTGTTCGAAGAACAGCCACTGCAGCGTTTGCGCGCGCAGCCAGGCGTCCTCGGGCCCCGCGCCATTCGGCCAGAAGGGCGTACCCTCGGCGAGATAACAGAGGATGGCATCGGACTCGGCCAGCCGGCGCCCGTCCTCGAGCTCCAGCAGCGGCACCTTGCCGTTGGGATTCCTGGCCAGGAACTCGGGCGTACGCGTCGCCCCATGGGCGCTGTCGACCTCGACCCAGCGGTAGTCGCGACCGAGCTGGTCAAGCAGCAACTGCAGCTTGTAGCAGTTGCCGGAGGCGCGCATGCCGTAGATGGTGATCATGCGCGTGCCTTTCGACGCGCCCGCCACTGTTCGCGTGTCTGGCCCCAGATCTCGGTCGAGGCGTCCTCGTAGGGGGCCGGCAGCTTGCCGGGGCCGCGGCAGGCGGAGCCGAGCCGTTGCGCCAGCAACCGGGAGGGCTCGTTGGCCGGGTCGATCGAGTGGATGACCTCGCCCCAGCCCAGGTGATCGAACGCCCAGTCGATGGCTGCCGTCGCGCCTTCGAGCGCATAGCCCTTGCCCCATGCCTCGCGCGCCAGGCCCCAGCCGACCTCGGTGCCGGGCCAACCTTCCGGATGCCAGGGACCAAGGCGACCGATCCACTGGCCCGTGGACTTCTCGATCACCGAGAACATGGAGAAACCCTGGATCATCCAGGCACCCGCCAGCGACAGGAAGCCGCGCCAGGCCACCGCACGGGCCTGCTGCCCGCCGATGAAGCGCGCCGCCTCCGGGTCGGCCATGTTCGTCGCGTAGGCATCGAAATCTTCGATACGTGGCGGGCGCAGTAGCAGGCGGTCGGTTTCGATGCGGATATCGGGAACGTGCAAGGCCTGGCTCCTGAAAGCCGCTCTCCCGTCGGAGAGGGGCGGGGGAAGGTTCGGGGCAGCGCGAACTTCATCCGCGCGCGCCATGCCGGATCCTCGTCCGCCCTCCGGCTTCCTGTTCCGAAGGGGGAAGATCAGAACGCGTTGATGCCGGTCAGTTCGCGGCCGACCACCAGCTGGTGCACCGTCTCGGTGCCCTCGTAGGTGATCACCGATTCCAGGTTCAGCGCATGGCGGATCGCCGAATGCTCGGTGGTGATGCCGGCGCCGCCGAGGATGTCGCGACACTCGCGGGCGATGTCGATCGCCATGCGGCAGTTGTTCCACTTGGCGAGCGAAACCTGGGTCGGCTGCATGGCGCCGGCATCCTTCAGGCGGCCGAGCTGCAGCGAGAGCAGCTGCGCGGTAGTGATGCGCCGGGCCATGTCGGCCAGCTTCAGCTGGATCGCCTGGTTCGACGCGAGCGGGCGGCCGAACAGGATGCGTTCGGCGGTGTAGTCGAGCACTTCCTTCAGGCAGGCCTGCGCGGCGCCGATCGGGCCCCAGGTGATGCCGTAGCGCGCCTGGGTCAGGCAGCCCAGCGGCCCCTTCAGCCCCTTCACGTTGGGCAGGCGGTTGGCTTCGGGCACGCGCACGTTGTCGAAGAACAGCGCGCTGGTGACCGAGGCGCGCAGACTCATCTTCTTGTGCACTTCCTGCGCGGTGAAGCCGGCGGTGTCGGTCGGCACGACGAAGCCCTGGATGCCGTCTTCGGTCTGCGCCCAGACGATCGCGATGTGCGCCAGGTTGCCGTTGGTGATCCACATCTTGGCGCCGTTGATGACCCAGTCGCCGCCGTCCTTCTTCGCGTTGGTCTTCATGTTGGCCGGATCGGAGCCGCCGTGCGGCTCGGTCAGGCCGAAGCAGCCGATGACCTCGCCCGCCGCCATCTTCGGCAGGTAATGCATCTTCTGCTCTTCGGTGCCGTAGGCGTAGATCGGGTACATGCACAGCGAGCTCTGCACCGAGGCGAAGCTGCGCAGGCCCGAATCGCCGCGCTCCAGCTCCTGGCAGATCAGGCCGTAGCTCACGCCGTTCATACCCGCGCAACCGTACTTTTCCGGGATCGTCGCACCCAGCAGGCCCAGGCTTGCGATCTCGGGGATCAGCTCCTTGGGAAAGCGGCCCTGGTCGAAGCAGTCGCCGATGATCGGCAGCACCTTCTCGTCGACGAAGCGGCCGACGGTGTCCTGCACCATGCGCTCCTCGTCGGACAGCAGCGAGCGGACGTCGTACAGGTCGAGCGGGTCGAGACGGGCGGCCATGCGTGGGTTCCGTTGGAGGGACAAGCCCGGCATTCTACCGCCCGCGATGGCGGCAGGTCATGCCGGGGCGCCTGCCCATCTGCCGCCCTGGCCCCACCCCACCCGGACCACCCATGTTCAAGGGCGTACTCCTCGGCTTTGCCTGCTATGCGGCCTATGCGATCAGCGACGCCTTCGTCAAATCCCTGCACGGCACGCTGCCGGCGTTCGAGGCGGTGTTCTTCGGGGCGGCGCTCGGGTTGGTGGCGATTCCCTTCATCCGCAAGCCGGGCGACCGCTGGCACGAAATGTTCCTGGCCAACCGTCCTTCGCTGTGGTGGATCCGCGCGGTGACCGGCGCGATCTGCAATGTGTCGGCCGTGGTGGCATTCACCCATTTGCCGATGGCCGAGACCTTCGCGCTGATCTTCCTGATGCCGATCTTCGTGACGTTGCTGTCGGTGGCGTTCCTCAAGGAGCACGTGGGCTGGCGGCGCTGGCTGGCGGTGATCGTGGGCTTCGCCGGCGTGCTGGTGGTGCTGCGGCCGGGCTTCCGCCAGTTGGGCGTGGGTCACTTCGCGGCGATCGCGTGCGGCATGGCCGGCGCAATGTCGGTGGTGGCCTTGCGGATGGCCGGCGCGCACGAGAAGCGGATCAGCCTGTATGGCGCCGGGGTCATCGGTCCGCTGGTAGCGGGCGGCCTGCTGATGCTGCCCGCCTTCACCTGGCCCAGCCTGCCCCAGTGGGAGCTGCTGGCCGGCTACGGCCTGCTCGCCGGGCTGGCCGGCGTGCTGCTGATGCTGGCCACCCAGCTCGCCCCCGCCAACCGCGTGGCGCCGACGCAGTACAGCCAGATGCTGTGGGCGATCGGTTTCGGCTACTGGCTGTTCGGCGACACGCTGGACTGGCCGATGCTGATCGGCATCGTGCTGATCTTAAGCGCGGGCCTGTTCACGCTGGTGCGCGAGGAGCAGGTGACCGGCTGGTGGCGGCGGATGAAGCTGGTTTCCTGATCCACCGCACGCACCTCATCTGCGCCGGCCCAGGTCGGAAAGCAGCTCCACCTGCAGCTCCTGGATACGCACCAGCCGTTCCCACTGGTGCGACAGCAGGTGGTCGACCTTCTCGTGCAGGTGCCGGATCTCCAGCTCCGCCTTGAGGTTGATCTTGTAGTCGTGCTGCGAGCGCAGGCGGTCCTTCGCCTCCTGCCGGTTCTGGCTCATCATGATCACCGGCGCCTGCACCGCGGCCAGGCACGAGAGCATCAGGTTCAGGAAGATGTAGGGATACGGATCGGGCGGGTGGCGCCAGAGCACGAACGAATTGAGGCCGATCCAGCCGAGCAGGAACAGCGCGAAAAAGGCCAGGAAGGTCCAGCTCCCGCCGAAGGTGGCGATGTGGTCGGCCAGGCGCTCGCCGAAACTCCACTGGCGATCGAACTCGCGCTCGATGTCGGTCGAAACCAGCTCCTGCTCACGCAGGCTGCGCAGCACTTCCTTCTCGAGCGAGCTGAGCTCTCCCTTTTCCGATTCGAGCAGGTCGTGCACGTAGGCGGCGCGCGCCCGGGCCAGGTCGGCGCGGCACACCGGCCGGTCCGGCGTCCATCCAGGCGCCAGTCTGGCAAGTTCCTCGGCAATCTCGGGACGGACCAGTTCGCCGGCAACCAGCTCGCGCACCGGCAGTTCCTTGCCGCAGACAACACAGGTTCCCATCGTGTGCTTGCCCACCACCGTACCCTCCGGTTGTCCGGGCGCGAGCCTAGCACCGCCCGCTGTGCCGGTGGTTCAGCGGTTGCTGACACCGTGGGGCACGTGGCCGGTGGCGACGTGCTTGCGCGCCGACTCCACGTTGGAAGGCGAGTCGTCGAAGAAGATATCGGCGCCGAAGGCGTCCAGGAACGGCCCCTTGTCGCGGCCGCCCAGGAACAGCGCCTCGTCGATGCGCACGCCCCAGCGGCGCAGGGTCAGGATCACGCGCTTGTGGGCCGGCGCGGAGCGCGCGGTGACCAGCGCGGTGCGGATGGGCGAGTCCTCCGCCGGAAAGGCGGTCTGCAACCGGTGCAGCGCGGTGAGGAAGCCGCGGAACGGGCCCACCGAAAGGGGCTCGCCAGCCTGCTCGGTTTCGCGGCGGTGGAAGGCTTCCAGCCCCTCCTCGCGCGAGACGCGCTCGCCCTCGTCGCCGAAGATCACCGCGTCCCCGTCGAAGGCGATGCGCAGTTGCTCGCTGGCGCGCGGCGGCGCGGTGCTGGGCAGGATCGTGGCGGCGGCGACGCCGGCCGCCAGCGCGCGGCCGACATCCTCGGCGTTGGCAGAAAGGAACAGGTCGGCCTTGAACGGCGCGATGTAGTCCGAGGTGGGCGCGCCGCTGGTGAAGGCGGCGCGGCTGATCTCCAGGCCGTGGTGCTGGATGGCGTTGAAGATGCGCAGGCCGGTATCGCCGGAATTGCGCGACAGCAGGATCACCTCCACCGGCGGCTTGTCGCCAGCCAGCTTGTTGAGGCCCAGCAGCTTCTGCACCAGCGGAAAGGCCACGCCCGGCTGCAGAAGCTCGTCCTCGTGCTCGATCTGGAAGCGGCGGTAGGCGTCCAGGCCGTCGCGTTCGAACAGCGCGTGGCTGTCGCCCAGGTCGAACAGCGCGCGCGAAGAGATCGCCACGACCAGGCGATTGTCGGTGCTGGCGCTGGGATCGTGGGCGTCGGGAATGGTCATGGTTTCAATCCGGCAAAGGGGTGCATCCGGGTTTCCCCCGACTGACTCCGGGGGAGAGGGAACAGGGCGGCCCCTACTCCGCGGCGAACTGCTCGTCCAGGATCCGCTGCTCCAGATTGTGCTCCGGATCGAACAGCAGCTTCACCCCGCACTCCTCGGCCTGGCAGATCCTCACCGTGCGCACGTCGCGTACTTCCAGGAAGTCGGCGGTGGCGCTGACCGGCCGCTTGCCCGGCTCGAGCACGCGCAACGTCACCACGGTGCGGTGCGGCAGGATCGCGCCACGCCAGCGGCGGGGCCGGAACGGGCTGATCGGGGTGAGCGCAAGCACGTTGGCGTCCAGCGGCAGGATCGGACCGTGGGCCGAAAGGTTGTAGGCCGTGGAACCTGCCGGCGTCGCGACCATGATACCGTCGCAGACCAGCGCCGCGAGCTTGACCGTGTCGTTGAGCTTCACTTCCAGATGCGCGGCCTGGTTGGTCTGGCGCAACAGCGAGACTTCGTTGAAGGCGAGCGCGAACTGTTCGTTGCCCGCGCCGTCGATGGTGCGCATCTGCAGCGGGTACAACACGGCGGCATGGGCCCGCTCGATCCGCCCGGGCAGGTCGTCGAGCTGATGCTTGTTCATCAGGAATCCGACGCGGCCGAGCTTCATGCCGTAGACAGGCAGGTCCAGCGCGCGGTGGGCATGCAGGGTGCGCAGCATGAAGCCGTCGCCACCCAGCGCCACGATGACGTCGGCCTCCAGCGGTGGCTGGTCGCCGTAGCGCTCGGCCAGCCTGCGGCGGGCCTGCTGGGCGACGGCGGTATCGCTGGCGACGAAGGCAAAGCGCATGGGCATCCGGCGTAGCAAGGGATGCCTTCGAGCTTAGCTCAGCCCACGACCTTGTAGGAGCGCACCTGTGCGCGACCGCGAAGTCCGATGCGCCCGACGGTCGCACACAGGGTGCGCGCCTACAGGCTCGCCCGGGGCGCGGAGGCCCCGGGCGCCCTGCATCAGGCCACCGGCACCTGGGCCAGCTGCGCCAGGCGGCGAACGGCGACCGAGGCGATCGGGTAGTCCGCGTTCTGGGTCAGGATCTCGGCCAGCATGCTGCGGGTGTAGTTGAGCGTGGCGTCGTCACGCTGCAGCCACGCCTGCACCGGCGAGACGTCCTTGCGGTCGCCGGCCAGCGCCAGCACCTGCTGGGCCAGCGCACGATGCTGGTGATTGAGCTCGTCCAGCAGCGAACCGCGCGCCTGCGCATGCCAGTGGCCTTCCACCGGCAGCGCCTCGATCTGGCCACGCAGCCATTCCAGGTCCAGCGTCTCGCCCAGTTCATAGAACACGCCGGCGACGGTGGCGATCGGCTGGCCGCTCTGCTGGGAGACTTCGCACATGTCCAGCACCGCGCGCAGCACCGGCATGCGGGCCAGGCGAACCGCCAGCCCGGCCGGCACGCCCAGGCCCTCCCACTTCTCGCAACTGAGCTCGAAGTCGGCCTTGCCGGTGTCGGGCAGCACGTCCGGCAACGCCTTGCGCAGCGCGCTCACGCCGTCCTGGTAGCGCTGCACGTTGGCGGCAATGTCCAGGCTGGCGCCCGGACGGTTGAGCAGCCAGCGGGTCATGTGGCGAAGCTGCGACCAGATCTGCATGATCGCGTCGATCTGGGTGTCCTCGGCAACCTTGCCGTCGAGCGCCTCGATCTCGGCCCACAGCTCGCGTGCATCCAGGATCTCGCGCGCCGCGGTATAGGCCTTGGCGATCGACGCCGGGCCCTGCCCGGTGTCCTCCTGCATGCGCATCATGAAGGTGGCGCCCATGCGGTTGATCGTCGAATTGGTCACCGCGGTGGCGATGATCTCGCGCTTCAGGCGATGGCGCTGCATGTTGGCCGCGTACTTCTCGTGCAGCGGCTCGGGGAAGTAGCGCACCAGCTCCTTTGACAGGTAGGGGTCTTCCGGCACGTCCGACTCGAGCAACTGCTGGAACAGCTTGATCTTGTCGTAGGACAGCAGCACGGACAGCTCCGGCCGGGTCATGCCCTGGTGGCGCGCCTTGCGCTCGGACAGCTCCGCGTCGGAGGGCAGATTCTCGACCTGGCGGTCGAGCAGGCCTTCGGCCTCGAGCTGGCGGATGAAGTGCGCCATCGAACCCAGCCGCTTGACCGACTGGTGCTCCATCAGCGTGATCGCCTGGTTCTGGCGGTAGTTGTCCCACAGCACCAGCTGCGCGACCTCGTCGGTCATCGCGGCCAGCTGCTTGTTGCGGCCTTCCTCGGTCAACTCGCCGCGGCGCACCGCGTCGTTGAGCAGGATCTTGATGTTCACCTCGTGGTCGGAGGTGTCCACGCCGGCCGAGTTGTCGATGAAGTCGGTGTTGAGCAGCACGCCGTGCTGGGCGGCCTCGATGCGGCCCTTCTGGGTGAAGCCCAGGTTGCCGCCCTCGCCCACCACCTTGCAGCGCAGTTCGCCACCATTGATGCGCAGCGCATTGTTGGCGCGGTCGCCCACGTCCGCGTTGGTTTCCTGCGAGGACTTCACATAGGTGCCGATACCGCCGTTCCACAGCAGGTCCACCGGCGCCTTGAGGATCGCGCTCATCAGCTCGTTCGGGTTGAGCTGGGTCACGTCGTCCTTCAGGCCGAGCGCCTGGCGCACCTGCGGCGACACCGGGATCGACTTGGCGCTGCGCGGGTACACGCCACCGCCTTCGGAGATCAGCGACTTGTCGTAGTCCTCCCAGCTCGAACGCGGCACCTTGAACAGGCGCTGGCGCTCGGCGAAGGACTTCGCCGCATCCGGATCCGGGTCGAGGAAGATGTGGCGATGGTCGAACGCGGCCAGCAGGCGGATGTGCCCGGACAGCAGCATGCCGTTGCCGAACACGTCGCCGGACATGTCGCCGATGCCCACGCAGGTGAAGTCCTGCGTCTGCGAGTCGCGGCCGAGCGCACGGAAGTGGCGCTTGACCGATTCCCACGCACCCTTGGCGGTGATGCCCATGCCCTTGTGGTCGTAGCCGTTGGAACCGCCGGAAGCGAACGCGTCACCGAGCCAGAAGTTGTGCTCGATCGAGATCGCGTTGGCGATGTCGGAGAAGGTCGCCGTGCCCTTGTCGGCAGCGACCACCAGGTACGGATCGTCCTGGTCGTGGCGCACCACCTCGTGCGGCGGTACCACCTTGCCCTCGACCAGGTTGTCGGTGATGTCGAGCAGGCCGTTGATGAACATCTTGTAGCAGGCGATACCCTCGGCGATCTGCGCGTCGCGGTCGCCGCCCACCGGCGGGCGCTTGACGAAGAAACCGCCCTTGGAACCGACCGGCACGATCACGGTGTTCTTCACCATCTGCGCCTTGACCAGGCCCAGCACCTCGGTGCGGAAGTCCTCGCGGCGGTCGGACCAGCGCAGGCCGCCGCGGGCCACCGCGCCGAAGCGCAGGTGGATGCCTTCCACGCGCGCGGCGGAGACGAAGATCTCGCGATAGGGCACCGGCTTGGGCAGCTCGGGCACCTTGTGCGAGTCGAACTTGAAGCTGATGTACGGGCGGTAGGCGCCATCCCACTGCTGGAAGAAGCTGGTGCGCAGGGTGGCGCGGATCACGCCCAGGAAACTGCGCAGGATGCGGTCGTCGTCCAGGCTGGAGACGTTCTCCAGCAAGGTGGCGATGGCATCCTCCAGGATCGCCACCTGCCCGTCGCGCGGACGCGAGAGCATCCCCACGAGGTTGCCGACGAGGGCCGGCTGGGCGCCCTGCACGTTGCCGGGGATCAGCACGCGCATCTCGGCGTCCAGCAGCTCGCCCGCGGCCTTGAGTTCCCCGGCCGAAAGGCTCTCGCGGCGCGGGTCGAACTTGGCGTTGAACAGCTCCACCAGCAGGCCGGCGATGGCCGGATAGCGGTTGAGCGCATCCTCCATGTAGGCCTGCGAGAACGACACGCCGGTCTGCAACAGGTACTTGCAATAGCCGCGCAGCATCGCGACCTGGCGCCAGTTGAGCTTGGCGCCCAGCACCAGCCGGTTGAAGCCGTCGTTCTCGGCGTTGCCGCGCCAGATCTGCTCGAAGGCGTCCTCGAACAGCTCGCCCACCTGCTCCACGGTGAAGGTCAGGTGGCCGACCGGCTGCACCTCGAAGTCCTGGATGAACAACGGCGTGCCGCCGGTGCGCACGTCGTAGACGTGCTCGGTGAGCACGCGCAGACCCAGGTTTTCCAGCTGCGGCAGCACTTCGGACAGGGCAATGTCGCTGCCGGAGCGGTAGACCTTGAAGCGCAGTTCGTCCGGCCGCTGTGGCGGGTGGTAGAAGGACATGCGTACGGCGTCGTCGCCCTCGAGCTGCGCGAGCTCGTAGACGTCCTCGGCCGCCACCTCGGGGCTCACCTCGTCGACGTAGCCGGCCGGCAGCGCCTTGGCGTAGCGGTTGGCCAGCACCACGCCCTCGTGGTCGCCACGGGCCTGCACCAGCGCGTCGCGCACGTCGTCGTGCCAGTTGCGCACGATCGCGGCGACGGCCTGTTCCAGCGCGGCGCTGTCATAGGTCGCGCGGTCGCCGATCTTCGGGCGCACCACCACGTGCAGGCGTGCCAGCGCGGCCTCGCCCATCAGCACCGCCGAGTCGACGTGCTCGCCGTGCAGCGCCTCGCGCAGCAGGTTCTCGATGCGCTCGCGCACCGTGGTGTTGAAGCGCTCGCGCGGCACGTAGACCAGGCAGGTGTAGAAGCGACCATAGCGGTCGCGGCGCACGAACAGGCGCGTGCGGGCGCGCTGGCGCAGGTCGAGGATGCCGCAGGAGATGGCGAACAGCTCCTCCTCGCTGCTCTGGAACAGCTCGTCGCGCGGCAGCGTTTCAAGGATGTGGCGCAACGACTTGCCCGAGTAGGAATCGCGCTTGAGGCCCGAGCGGCACATCACCGCCTCGACCCTCTGGCGCACCAGCGGCACGTCCTGCGGGCGGGCCATGTAGGCGTTGGAGGAGAACAGGCCCAGGAAGCGCTGCTCGGCCACCGGCTTGCCGTTGGCATCGAACTTGAGCACGCCCACGTAATCCATGTAGCCCGGGCGGTGCACGTGCGAGCGCGCATTGGTCTTGGTCAGGATGACCGCGTCGGTCGAGCCCGACTGCGGCAGCTCCGAGGCGACCAGGCTGCGCAGCGAGCGCGGCGCCATGGAGCGCTCGCTGCCGCGCAGGATGCCCAGGCCCGACTCGTTGACGGCGCGCAGCACCTCCTCGCCGTCGGCCTCGGTCACCTCGTATTCGCGGTAACCGAGGAAGGTGAAGTTGTCGTCGGCCAGCCAGCGCAGGAAGTCGGAGGCCTCGCCCACCGCGCGCACCCCCAGCGGCAACTTGCGCTGCGGCAGGTCGGCGGCGATCGCCAGCGCCTTGTCGCGCATGGCCGACCAGTCGTCCACCGCCACGCGCACGTCTTCCAGCGCCGCCTCGATACGCGCCTTGAGCGCGGCCTTGGCCGCCTCGTCGGCGACGCGGTCGACCTCGAAATGCATCACCGATTCGGGCTTGCCACCCTCGCCGCCCAGCTGCTTGAGCTGCCCCCCGGCGTCACGCGTGGCGCTGAGCACCGGATGGATCACGGCATGGATCTGCAGTTCGTCGGAGGCGACCATGCTCACCGTGTCGACCAGGAACGGCATGTCGTCGGTGACCACCTCGATCACGCTGCGGCCCGCGTGGCCACGCTCGGGGTTGAACACGCGCACCTTGGCGCGCCCCGGTTCACGCTGCTGGATGAAGTCCAGCAGCCCGGCGATCAGCCCGGCCCACTCGGCCGGGGTATGCAGGTCCACGTCGCTATGCGCCACCCGCGCGAAGAAGGCGCCGATAAAAAATTGCGCCTCATCAAGGCGCCCGGTCGTAAAGCCGCTTTTCTTCAGTTCCTCGAAGACAGCCGGGGGAACCGTGCTGTCGCTGGTCGCGCGAATGGCATTCATGGCATCTGCTTGTCAGTGGAAACGAGTGGTGCCCACGCTGGGGAGGCGTAAAGCCTGAAAAGGATACCCCTCGCGTCAGGGCGATTCCACCGAAGAAGCCCGTCGCGGCGGGCTGTCAGGCATATTCCCGTGCCGACGTTCAGGCTTCGCCATACGCCTGCCGGCGAGGCGGCCTCGATGCAGGGCGCACCTCGCGCCCGACCGCCCCGCGCCGGTTGCGATCATGCGCTTGCGCACGGCGGGTTCCGGTGCTCGCCCGGCGGCCTGCTCCCGGGCCTGCGGCCACATTGTTTCGCACGGCGCAAGATCTTGGCTGCCGCGGTTCGCAAAATGTAAACTGATCGGTATAGTTGCGTTTTTGCAGCCGGCGGCCCCACCGCCCGGGCGGCGCGTCACGACCATTGGCACTGGTCGGCGAAGCTGGCGCCCGTATGCTCCCCGGCTTCCCCGCCGCACCCCCCGGTCACGCCTCATAAGAATGGAGTTCCCATGAAGTCCACGACAACGCGCACCCTGGCCCTGTGCCTCGGCATGCTCGCCCTGGCCGCCTGTGGCGGCAAGGACCAGCCGCAGGGACAGCAGCAGATGCCGCCGCCGCAGGTGGGAGTGATCACGCTCAAGGCGCAGACCGTGCCACTGACCAGGGATCTGGTCGGACGCCTGTCCCCGTTCCGCAGTGCCGACGTACGCGCCCGGGTGCCCGGTGTGCTGCTCAAGCGCACCTACGACGAAGGCACCGACGTCAAGAAGGGCCAGTTGCTGTTCCAGATCGACCCGGCGCCGCTGAAGGCGACGCTGGGCGCGGCGCAGGCCGGACTGGCGCAGGCGCAGGCGAGCTACACCAACGCCAGGGTCAACGCCGACCGTGCGCGCGAGCTGGCGCCCAAGGGCTATGTCTCCAAGGCCGACCTGGACAGCGCGCTGGCGACCGAGCGCAGCGCCAAGGCGGCGGTGCAGCAGGCGCGCGCGGCGGTGCAGTCGGCGCAGATCAACCTCGGCTATGCCGACGTGCGCTCGCCGATCGACGGCCGCGCCGGCAAGCAGCAGGTCACCGAGGGCGCGCTGGTCGGACAGGGCGAGGCCACGCTGCTCACCACCGTGGAACAGATCGATCCGCTGTACGTGAACTTCAGCATGAGCGTGTCCGAGCTCGAGCAGCTGCGCCAGGCGCAGGGCCAGGGCAACGTCTCGCTGGCTGTCGCCGGCAAGAGCGACCGGAACGCCAGCGTGCGCGTGACCCTGCCCGACGGCAGCACCTATCCCCAGCCGGGCGCGGTCGATTTCTCCTCCACCTCGGTGGATCCGGCCACCGGCGCGGTCTCGTTGCGCGCGCGCATCCCCAACCCCGAGCACACCCTGCTGCCGGGCATGTACGTCACGCTGGAAGCGTCGCTGGGCCAGCGCCACAACGTGTTCGTGGTGCCGCAGCCGGCGGTGCTGCGCGACACCGTGGGCGCCTACGTCTACGTGGTCGGCGCCGACGGCAAGGTCGCGCGCCATGACATCACTACCGCATCCATGCAGGAGGGCAGCTGGGTCGTCACCGGTGGCCTTAAGGCTGGCGAGAAGGTGATCGTCTCGGGCGTGCAGAACGTCAAGGAAGGCGCCCCGGCCAACCCGTCCCCGTGGCAGCCGCCGGCGCCCGCCGGCCAGGCGCCAGCCGCGAAGGCACCGGCCGCGAAAGCGCCGGCCACCGCTACGACCGCACGCGGCAAGTAACGGAGCCCCACCATGCCGAGTTTCTTCATCGACCGCCCGATCTTCGCCTGGGTGGTGGCCATCCTGATTTCGCTGGGCGGCGTGCTGGCCATCCTCAACCTGGGCGTGGAGTCCTACCCCAACATCGCGCCGCCCTCGGTGACGGTGAATGCGTCGTATCCGGGCGCCAGTGCCGAGACGACCGAGAAGGCGGTCACCCAGGTGATCGAGCAACAGCTGACCGGCATCGACCATCTGCTCTACTTCAGCTCCTCCTCCAGTGCCAGCGGCCGCGCCAGCATCACGCTGACCTTCGAGAGCGGCACCGACCCGGACATCGCCCAGGTGCAGGTGCAGAACAAGGTCTCGCTGGCCACGCCCCGCCTGCCCTCGGAAGTGACCCAGCAGGGCGTGGTGGTGGCCAAGGCCAACGCCGGCTTCCTCATGGTGGTGGCGCTCAAGTCGGACAACCCGAGCATCGACCGCGACCGGTTGAGCGACATCGTCGGCACGCAGGTGCTCGACCAGATCGCCCGCGTACCGGGCGTGGGCAGCACCAACCAGTTCGGTTCCGAGTACGCCATGCGCATCTGGCTCAACCCGGACAAGCTGCACGGCTACGACCTTTCGGCAACCCAGGTGCTCAACGCGATCCGCGCGCAGAACGTGCAGTTCGCCGCCGGCTCGATCGGTGCCGACCCGGCTCTTCCCGGCCAGGGCTTTACCGCCACGGTGTCGACCGAGGGTCGCTTCACCAGTCCGGAACAGTTCGCAAGCATCATCCTGCGCGCCAACCCCGACGGCACGACGGTCAAGCTCGGTGACGTGGCCAGGATCAGCTTCGGCCCCGGCAGCTACGGCTTCAACACCACGGTGGACGGCAAGCCGATCGGCGCCTTCGCGATCCAGCTGCTGCCCGGCGCCAATGCGCTGAACGTGGCCACGGCCGTGCGCAGCAAGATGGACGAACTGGCGCCCAGCTTCCCGCCGGGCGTGAGCTGGTTCAGCCCGTACGACAGCACCACGTTCGTGAGGATCTCCATCGACGAGGTGGTGCACACGCTGATCGAGGCGATCGTGCTGGTGTTCCTGGTGATGCTGCTGTTCCTGCAGAACATCCGCGCCACCATCATCCCCACGCTGGTGATCCCGGTCGCGCTGCTGGGCACCTTCCTGGGCATGCTGGTACTGGGCTTCACCATCAACCAGCTGACCCTGTTCGGCATGGTGCTGGCCATCGGCATCGTGGTCGACGACGCGATCGTGGTGATCGAGAACGTCGAGCGCATCATGACCGAGGAGAACCTCTCGCCGAAGGACGCCACGCGCAAGGCGATGGGTCAGATCACCGGCGCGGTGGTGGCCATTACCGTGGTGCTGACGGCGGTGTTCGTGCCCTCGGCGCTGCAGCCGGGCGCCACCGGCATCATCTACCGCCAGTTCGCGCTGACCATCGCCGTGTCGATGGCCTTCTCCGCGTTCCTGGCGCTGTCGTTCACGCCGGCGCTGTGCGCGAGCTTCCTCAAGCCCGAGCACCACAAGAAGAAGAACGTCGTCTTCCGCAAGTTCAACCAGTTCTTCGAGTGGACCACGCGCACCTACACCGGCCACGTCGCCGGCGCGGTACGCCATGCCCCGCGCTGGATGTTCGTGTTCGTGCTGGTTTCGGTGCTCGCCGGCTTCCTTTACACGCGTCTGCCCGGCAGCTTCCTGCCCGAGGAAGACCAGGGCTACGCGATGTCGGTGATCCAGCTGCCACCGGGCGCCACCAAGCAGCGCACCGAAGAGGTGATGGGCGAGATGCTGTCGATCCTCAAGAAGGATCCTGCGGTGGACACCGTGCTGCAGGTCGCCGGCTTCAGCTTCATCGGCTCGGGCGAGAACGCCGGCATGGCCTTCATCAAGCTCAAGGACTGGTCCGAGCGCGACGTCACCGCGGCGGAGTTCATCCAGCGGGCGAACATGTCGCTGTTCCAGATCCACGACGCACGCATCTTCGTGGTGAACATCCCGACGGTGCAGGGCCTGGGCCAGTTCGGCGGCTTCGACATGTACCTGCAGGACCGCAGCGGCGCCGGCCGCGAGGCGCTTACGCAGGCACGCAACACGCTGCTGGGCAAGGCCAGCCAGGACCCGGTGCTGACCGGCGTGCGCCCCAACGCGCTCGAGGATGCGCCGCAGCTGCACCTGGACGTGGACCGCGTACAGGCGCAGACGATGGGCCTGTCGGTCGGCGACATCTACAACGCGGTCGGCCTGATGCTCGCCCCGGTGTACGTGAACGACTTCACCTACGGTGGCCGCGTCAAGCGCGTGATCATGCAGGCCGACGCGCCCTACCGCATGAGCCCGGACGCGCTGCAGCACTTCTTTACTCCCAGCAGCACGCAGACCACGCCCGCGGGCACGCCGGAGATGATTCCGTTGTCCAACGTGGTGCACGCGAGCTGGCAGATGGGCTCGCCCTCGCTCAACCGGTACAACGGCTACGCGGCGGTCGAGATCGTCGGCTCGCCAGCGCCGGGGCACGCGTCGGGCGAGGCCATGGCCGAGATGGAGAAGATCGTCACCAACGACCTGCCGCAGGGCTTCGGCTTCGACTGGACCGGTCAGTCCTACCAGGAAATCCTTTCCGGCAACGCCGCCACGCTGCTGATGGTGCTGTCGATCGTGATCGTCTTCCTGGCCCTGGCCGCGCTCTACGAGAGCTGGTCGATCCCGGTCTCGGTGCTGCTGGTGCTGCCGCTGGGCCTGCTCGGTGCAGTGGTGTTCACGCTGTTGCGCGGGCTGCCCGACGACATCTACTTCAAGGTCGGCCTGATCACGGTGATCGGCCTGGCAGCGAAGAACGCGATCCTGATCGTGGAGTTCGCGGTCGAGCAGCAGGCGCACGGCCGCACGCTGCGCGAAGGCGTGATCGAGGCCTCGCGCCTGCGACTGCGCCCGATCCTGATGACCTCGCTGGCGTTCGTACTCGGCGTCTTTCCGATGTTCATCTCCACTGGTGCCGGCGCCAATGCCCGCCACGCGATCGGCACCGGCGTGATCGGCGGCATGCTGTTCGCCACCTTCCTGGGCGTGCTGCTGATTCCGGTGTTCTACGTGGTGGTCCGCCGCCTGCTGGGCGACAAGCTCGATGGCGAGGGTACGGCGCAGCCGGGAATCGGCCACGGGCCGCACACGTTCGACTCCGATCCGCGCCGCGGGCACTAGCCGCCCTTCTCCCTCTCCCTTCCGGGGAGAGGGCCGGGGTGAGGGTCCGGGGCTCGCCTCGGACTAAAGAAAAAGCCCGGGCAATGCCCGGGCTTTTTTTTGGGATTGGCGAACGTGCTGCTCTGCCGACATGGCAATGCTTCCGAAGAGCCTCGCCGGCAACTTCCCCGCGAGCCCCGGCCCCTCACCCCCGCCCTCTCCCCGAAAGGGAGAGGGAGCCAAGCGCTCAGCGCAGACCGGTTTCGTTGCGCGCGATCACGCGGACTCAGAAACAAAAAGCCCGGGGCAATGCCCGAGCTTCTTCTGGGATTGGCGAAAGTGCTGCTCTGCCGATATCGCGATGCTTCCGAAGAGCCTCGCCGGCAACTTCCCCGCGAGCCCCGGCCCCTCACCCAGCCCTCTCCCCGAAAGGGAGAGGGAGCCAAGCGCTCAGCGCAGGCCGGTTTCGTTGCGCGCGATCACGATGCGCTGGATCTCGCTGGTGCCCTCGTAGATCTCGGTGATCTTGGCGTCGCGGAAGTAGCGCTCCAGCGGCATCTCCTTCGAGTAGCCCATGCCGCCGTGGATCTGCACCGCCTGGTGGCTGATCCACATCGCCGCCTCCGAGGCGGTGAGCTTGGCGATCGCCGCCTCGGTACCGAAGCGACCGCCGTTCTTCTCCGCCTCGCCCTTGGCCCAGGCCGCGCGCAGGGTGAGCAGCGTCGCCGCGTCCAGCTTGCACTTCATGTCCGCGATCTTGGCCTGGGTCATCTGGAACGTGCCGATCGGCGTGCCGAATGCCTTGCGGTCACGCGACCACTGCAGCGTGGCCTCGTACGCGGCACGCGCGATGCCGACCGCCTGCGAGGCGATGCCGATGCGGCCGGCGTCGAGCACGCCCATGGCGATGGCGAAGCCCTTGCCCTCCTGGCCCAGCAGGTTTTCCTTCGGGCAGACGTAGTCGTTGAATTCGATCTCGCAGGTCGCCGAGGCGCGGATGCCGAGCTTGGGCTCGGTCTTGCCGGCGTGGAAGCCCTGCCGCTTGGTGTCGATGATGAACGCCGACACGCCCTTGGCGCCGATGCCCGGAGTGGTGATCGCGAACAGCACGATGTAGCGCGCCACCGGACCGGAGGTGATCCAGCTCTTCTTGCCGTTGATCACCCAGTCGCCGTCGGCGTTCTTCACCGCGCGCGTGTGCATGTTGGAGGCGTCGGAGCCCGACTGCGGCTCGGTCAGCGCGTACGCGCCGATGGCCTCGCCCGAGGCGATGGCGCGCACGTAGGTCTGCTTCTGCTCCTCGCTGCCGTGCTTGAGGATGCCGTTGCAGAACAGCGAGTTGTTGACCGACATGATGGTCGAGGTGGCGGCATCGGCCGCGGCGATCTCGATCATCGCCAGCACGTAGGCGATCGGGTCCATGCCCGCGCCGCCGTATTCGGTCGGGACCTCGATGCCCATCAGGCCCAGCTGGCCCATCTCCTGGATGTTCTCGAGCGGAAACTGGCCCTTGGCGTCCAGCTCGGCGGCCACCGGCGCGATGCGCTTCTGTGCGAAATCGCGGGCGATGGACTGGATCGAGAGCTGGTCTTCGGTGAAACGGAAATCCATGGGCGGCTCCAAGACGTGGCGAAGCCCGCTAGTTTAGCCGAACCGGCATGCGCCTCCGCAGGGTGGGGCAACCCGCCGCCCTCTCCCGGCCCGCACTCCAGGCATCCCGGCCATCGCGCCCTTGACGCCCGCGGCAGCGGCGCCTAGCCTATCCATCTCCGCATCGCGATAAAAGGATGGAAATGGATCTGGCGACCGCCTCCGGCGTCCTGCGCCTGCTGGCCGATCCCACCCGCGTGCGCCTGCTGGCCTTGCTGGAGCACGAGGAGCTGACCGTGGCCGAGCTGGCCCAGGTGCTGCACCTGGCCCAGCCGCGCGTGTCCACGCACCTGGCCAAGCTGAAGGAAGCCGAGCTGGTACGTGACCGCCGCGCCGGCGTGTCGGCCTATTACCGGGCCAACAACGAGGGCGATTCGCACCAGCACGCGCTGCTCCATTCGCTGCGCGAAAGCATCGACGACGCCTTGCTGCGCGAGGATGCGGCGCGCCTGCCATCGGTACTGGCCAACCGCGCCCGCGCGGAAGGCTGGGCCGACACCGTCGCCGGCGACATGGAGCGCCACTACTCGCCCGGCCGTACCTGGGAAACCCTTGCCCGCTCGCTGCTGCAGCTTCTGGAAACCGGCGATGTGCTGGACATCGCCTCGGGCGACGGCATCACTGCCGAGCTGCTCGCGCCGCACGCGCGCTCGATCGTCTGCATCGATTCCAGCGAGCGCGTGGTCGCCGCCGCTGCGCAGCGCCTGAAGGCCTTTCCAAACGTGGAGGTCCACCAGGGCGACATGCATGCGCTGGACCTGGGCAAGCGCCGTTTCGACCTGGTGTTGATGCTGCATGCGTTGACCTATGCCGAGCACCCGGGTCGGGCCGTGACCGAAGCCGCGCGCCTGCTGCGCGGTGGCGGCCGGTTGCTTGCCGTGACGCTGGGCAAGCACGCCCATCGCGCCGCGGTCGAACCGTTCGACCACCGCAACCTGGGTTTCACCCGTGACGAGCTGTCCCGTTTCGCCACCGATGCCGGCCTGGCCGTATCCAGCTGCGTACGCCTGAGCCGTGAGCGCAAGGCGCCGCATTTCGAAGTGATCAGCCTGTTGGCCCGCAAACCGTAACCATTCCTTCCCCCGCGTGCGGGGGAAGGTGCCCGAAGGGCGGATGGAGGCGTCGCCTCATGCCCGCACAGTCGAGGAAACACCATGACCACCCTGCCCTGGCTCCATCCCGATCGCGTCGCCCGCCTCGAACAGGCGCTGCGCGAGCGCATCCTGATCCTCGACGGCGCCATGGGCACGATGTTGCAGGGCCACGCACTGGACGAGTCGGGCTTCCGCGGCGAGCGATTCGCGCACGGCCACGACAGCCGGCATGAACACGTCCATCCGGGCAGCTGCGACCTGAAGGGCAACAACGACCTGCTCTCGCTCACCCGCCCGGAGCTGATCCGCGGCGTGCACGAGGCTTATCTGGAGGCCGGCGCCGACCTGGTCGAGACCAATACCTTCAACTCCACCCGCATCAGCCAGGCCGACTACCACCTCCAGCATCTCGCCTTCGAGCTCAACCTGGAAGGCGCCAGGCTAGCCCGGGCGGCCTGCGACGCCCATACCACGAGGACGCCGGAGAGACCGCGCTTCGCCATCGGCGTGCTCGGACCCACCAGCCGCACCGCCTCGCTGTCGCCGGACGTCAACGATCCCGGCTTTCGCAACGTCACGTTCGAGGAACTGGCCGGCAATTACCGCGAGTCGGCGTCCGGGCTGATCGACGGCGGCGTGGACATCCTGATGGTGGAAACCATATTCGATACGCTCAACGCCAAGGCCGCGTTGTTCGCGCTGTCCGAGCTGTTCCGCGAGCGCGGCGCGCGCCTGCCGGTGATGATCTCCGGGACGATCACCGACCGCTCCGGCCGTACGCTCTCGGGGCAGACCGCCGAGGCCTTCTACTACTCGATCGCCCACGCCCGCCCGCTGGCGGTAGGCCTGAACTGTGCGCTCGGCGCCGCCGACCTGCGCCCGCACGTGCAGACGCTGGCCGACATCGCCGACTGTTACGTCAGCACCCATCCCAATGCCGGCCTGCCCAACGCCTTCGCCGAATACGACGAGACGCCCGAACAGATGGCCGCCGTGGTCGGCGGCTTCGCTCGCGACGGCCTGCTCAACCTGGTCGGCGGTTGCTGCGGAACCACGCCGGCACACATCGCCGCGATCGCCGAGGCGGTGCGTGGCTGTGTGCCGAGGCGCCTGCCCGACGCCTCGCGAGAGGCTGCATGAATACCTCGGACCGGCTTCCTCTCCCCTCCGGCGAGAGGGTTGGGGTGAGGGGCCGCTCTAGCGACGGTCTAGCACCAATGCCGGCTCTTCTGGAGCTCTCCGCGAGCCCCGTCCCCTCACCTCAATCCTCTCCCCGGAGGGGAGAGGAAGCTGAAGCAGAAGCGAAAGCAAACGCATGACTACCATCCGCCACACCCGTCTCTCCGGCCTGGAACCGCTGGTCCTCACTCCGGACCTGCTGTTCGTCAACGTCGGTGAGCGCACCAACGTCACCGGCTCGGCGCAGTTCAAGAAGCTGATCAAGGAAGACCGCTACGAGGAGGCCGTCGAGGTCGCGCGCCAGCAGGTCGCCAACGGCGCGCAGATCATCGACGTCAACATGGACGAGGGCCTGATCGATTCCGAGGCCGCGATGGTGCGCTTCCTCAACCTGATCGCCGCCGAGCCGGACATCGCGCGCGTGCCGGTGATGGTCGACTCCTCCAAATGGAGCGTGATCGAGGCCGGCCTGCGCTGCCTGCAGGGCAAGGGCATCGTCAACTCGATCTCGATGAAGGAAGGCGAGGCAGCGTTCCTCGAGCAGGCGCGCAAGGTGCGCCAGTATGGCGCCGCCGCGGTAGTGATGGCCTTCGACGAGGAAGGCCAGGCCGACACCGCCGAGCGCAAGGTCGCGATCTGCTCGCGCGCCTACGCGCTGCTCACCGAACAGGTCGATTTCCCGCCCGAAGATATCATCTTCGATCCCAACATCTTCGCCATCGCCACCGGAATCGAAGAGCACAACAACTACGCGGTGGACTTCATCGAGGCGACCCGCGAACTGAAGCGGCGCTTCCCCGCCTGCCACGTCTCCGGCGGCGTCTCGAATGTCTCGTTCTCCTTTCGCGGCAACAACTCGGTGCGGGAGGCCATCCACTCGGTGTTCCTCTACCACGCCATCAAGGCCGGCATGGACATGGGCATCGTCAATGCCGGCGCGCTGGCGATCTACGACGAGCTGGATCCACAGTTGCGCGAACGCGTCGAGGACGTGGTGCTCAACCGGCGCGCGGACGCCACCGAGCGACTGCTGGAGATCGCCGACCGCTACAGGGCGAAGAAGGGCGAGGCGGCGGTCGAGAACCTGGCCTGGCGCGGCAAGCCCGTGCGCGAACGGCTCGCCCACGCGCTCGTCCACGGCATCGACCAGTACGTGGTCGAGGACACCGAGGAGGCCCGCCAGCAGGTCACCCGTCCGCTGGACGTGATCGAGGGCCCGCTGATGGACGGCATGAACGTGGTCGGCGACCTGTTCGGCGCCGGCAAGATGTTCCTGCCGCAGGTGGTCAAATCCGCGCGCGTGATGAAGAAGGCGGTCGCCTACCTGCTGCCCTACATCGAGGCGGAGAAGGCACGCACCGGCGATACCGGCAAGAGCAACGGCAAGATCGTGATGGCCACGGTCAAGGGCGACGTGCACGACATCGGCAAGAACATCGTGGGCGTGGTGCTTCGCTGCAACAACTTCGACGTGATCGACCTCGGCGTGATGGTGCCCGCGCAGAAGATCCTGGACACCGCGATCGCCGAGAAGGCCGACATGATCGGTCTGTCCGGCCTGATCACGCCCTCGCTGGAGGAAATGGGCCACGTCGCCCGCGAGATGCAGCGCCAGGGCTTCAGCGTGCCGCTGCTGATCGGTGGCGCCACCACCTCGCGTGCGCACACGGCACTCAAGATCGAACCGCATTACAAGTCACCGTGCGTCTGGGTCAAGGACGCCTCGCGTGCGGTGGGCGTGGCGCAATCGCTGGTCAGCAAGGAGCTGGTCGACGGCTTCATGGCGAAGATCCGCGCCGAGTACGCCGAGGTACGCGAACGCCACCGCCATCGCGGCCCCGGCAAGCAATTGGTGCCGCTGGAGAAGGCGCGCGCACAACGCTTCAGCTGCGACTGGGCGAACTACGAGCCGCCACGGCCGGCCAAGCCCGGCATTACCGTATTCGACGATTACGACCTGTCCGAGATCCGCCGGTACATCGACTGGACGCCGTTCTTCCAGGCCTGGGAGCTGGCCGGTCATTACCCCGCCATCCTGAGCGACGCGGTGGTCGGGCCGCAGGCTACCGATCTGTTCGGCGACGCGCAGAGGATGCTGGACCGCGTCGTCGCGGAAAAATGGCTCACCGCGCGAGCCGTGATCGGTTTCTGGCCCGCGGCCAACGTGATGGACGACGTAGAGATCCAGGCGGGCGGCAATACCGTCTTGCTTCACCACCTGCGCCAGCAGGCCGACAAGCCGGTCGAGCGCCCCAACCTCTGCCTGGCCGACTTCGTCACGCCGAAGGAGTACGGCAAGTCCGACTGGATCGGTGGCTTCGCCGTTACCGCGGGACTGGGGATCGAGCCGCACCTGGAGCGCTTCCGCGCCGACAACGACGACTACTCGGCCATCATTCTCAAGGCCCTCGCCGATCGCCTGGCCGAAGCCTTCGCCGAGCGCATGCACGAGCGTGTACGCCGCGAGTTCTGGGGCTATGCGTCAGAGGAGACGCTGGACAACGAGGCGCTTATCGCCGAGAAGTACCAGGGTATCCGGCCGGCCCCGGGTTATCCCGCCTGCCCCGACCACACCGAGAAGACCACCCTGTTCCATTTGCTCGACGCCCGGGCCAACGCCGGCATCGAGCTCACCGAGGGCTTTTCGATGTACCCGGCCGCGGCCGTCTCGGGCTGGTACTTCTCCCATCCGGGCAGCCAGTATTTCGTGGTCGGCCGCCTGACCCGCGAACAGGTGGAGGACTATGCCAGGCGCAAGGGCTGGAGCCGCCAGGAGGCCGAGCGCTGGCTCGCGTCCAACCTGGACTACGATCCGGACTAGAGCGAACCTGCGAGCGGCACCGCGCCTCAGGCTTGGTCGCCGGCGACGCTGCTCCTGCGATGGCGCATGTGCACGACCAGGTTGTAGACCGACACGAACACCGGAAAGAAGTTGGAGAGGATACCGACCGAGTCGTTCTTGCCCACGGTGAAGTAGGCAAGCAGCAGCGCGCTGCCAATAACCGACAGCCACCAGAAGGACAGCGGCATCACCACCCTTTTGTACTTGCGCGTGTAATACAGCTGCACGAACCAGCGACTGGTGAACATGAACGTGCCGGCAAAGCCCACCAGCTTCCATGGCGTCAAATGGAAATGCTGCAGCGCGTGCAGGATCGGAGCGAAGATGTCCATGGTTCGGGGCGCCTGCCTGAAAGGCGGGCATTCTACCCAACGCCACGGCACCTCACCGTGCCCATTGACCGGCCGGACGACGCCCCGTATAGTTGCGCGCTCTCGGGCGATTAGCTCAGCGGTAGAGCACTGCCTTCACACGGCAGGTGTCGCAAGTTCGATCCTTGCATCGCCCACCACGTATAAAAAAACCCGGCCTCGTGCCGGGTTTTTGCTTGGTGGATCCGCTGCTCAGCCGCAGCTGCCGCCTGCTTCGATTTTCCGGATCGACGCACGCCCGGAGGTCGACAGCAGCACCTCCGCACCCTGTACCCGGTCGGTACTCTCGCCAACGGTGTCGCCATCGGACTTGGGACACACCAGGAAGCTCAGCGGAGCGCTGCTGGTGGTCGAACCATCCTGGCTGAACCCCACGTCGTTCACCGCCGTGCCCGTATCGTCCACCAGGCGGACGCTGATTCCCGATTTGGCCTGGGTGACCCGCAATACCTCGTCGGCCGAGGTGAACGTCGCGGCAGGGCCGGGCGCGGTCTCGCGATAGATGACCCAGCCCGCCTCGAACGTGTTCGTACCTGTGCAGGCAGTACCGTCCGTGCTGCCGCAAAGCTCCGTGATTACCCGTCGGGTAATGGCGTCGTTGCGCGCGTACTGCAGGTCGGCAAGCACGGCGTTGGATTGCGCAGTGACTGCGCTACGTTGCATGAAGTCGCGGAAGTTGGGCAAGGCGATCGCGGCGAGGATCGCCAACACGACCACGGTCACCATCAGCTCGATCAGGGTGAAGCCGCGCGATGGCCTGGACGCGTGCGTGCTCATGGCTTGTTCCCCGTTTCGCAGAACTGGGTGATGCGCTGTTTGGCGCGGAGTTTGGCCTGGTTGCGCTGTTCCGCGTCAAGCTTGGTGGCTGCATCGGGGCTGCTGCCGCTCACCACCATGCGGTTCTTTTCGAGCACCGCCAGATCGTTGCGCGCCGCCTCGCAGGCACGCTTGCGATACGCCCCCTGCGCCTCCTCCAGTTGCGGTGTGGGCTCGACCGCCGGTGCCGGCGGTGCGGGGGCGGCCTGTTCGCCGGCCGCTCCCTCGAGCTTGAGCGTCTGGGCCTTTTGCCCGGACGGGGGTGTGGCGCTGAAATGGACCGTGCCGCTGGCGTCGGTCCACTTGTAGTAGGTGCCATCCTGGGCAGTCGCCGCCAGGCACAGGCACGTGGCGATACACCCTGCCAGAAGCCTTACGTGCACCATGCTCAGCGACCCCAGCATGCCGGATCGTTCGCGGTCGAGCCGGTCGACTCCTGGCGGCCGGCCTGGTCGAGGCTGAGCGTCTGGCATTGCTTGTCGTCGTCATGTTGCGAACCCAACGCCGTCGCCACCACGGTGTACGTCGTGGTGGAGGCGCTGGCCGGGTCGACGGAAACCCTGTAGTAGCTGCCGGCCATCGAACTGGATCCGCCAAGCGCCGAGACGCTGTCGGCGTAGGTATTGTTGCTGTAGAGGAAGCGCTCCTGCCTGGCCGCCAGCTCGGTGAGCGCGCGCTGCGCATCCGTGCGATGCGAGCGCACCACGTACCTGCGGTACGACGGGATCGCGACCGCCGCCAGGATGGCGACGATCAGCAACACGATCATCATTTCGATCAGCGTGAAACCCTGCTGCCTGCGCATGTGGTGCTCCTTACTTGTCCAGCGGTTCATGCCAGGATACCTCGCTGCTGAGCACCGACTTGAGGGTGGTGATCTCCTTGCAGATGATCGCGCCGGTCGAGGTCTGCACGCACGCGGTCAGCTTGCGTTGGCCGGTGCCCTCGCCCACATGGAGGCTCGGCGGCGCCGGCAGGCCCGGCCCCATGTCGGTCGACTTGTTCACCGCCTGCTTGCCGTCGACGTCGGCGGTGCCGAAGGGTGTATCGGTCGGATTGGCCGTGCCGCTCTTGTAGTTGAGGCTGTAGAGCGCGCCGCGGCCAACGTCCGTGCAGGTGTCCGTGCCCGGGAAGAACGTGGAGGTCAGCAGCACGCCACCCAACAGGCTCTGCGCGCTGACGACGCGCTCGGCCGGCGTCTTGTCGGTGGTGGTCGTGGGCGCAGTGAGCTCCTGGTACCAGCCCAGGCGTTCGATCGAATTGAAACTACCGAGCAGTTTGTTGAAAGTGTCGACGCTGTTGCCGTTCGCATCGCTGCCAGCCCCCGTCACCGAGCTATCGGTGAACACGTTGATGTCGGTGACGTCAAGCAGATCGGACATGGCCAACGGAAGCACCTTGTACTGATCGTCGCTGGTCGACAACAGCGAGGTGTCGATCAGGCCCACTATTTTCTGTTGCGCAGTCGACGCCAGGTCGTTTCTGGTGTAGGCCCGGCCGGTGCCGACGAACACCATGGGGGCGCCGCGATCGTTGCGGCCGACCGTCGGCCGGATGGTGATCGGCAGGTCCAGGTCCTTGAGGATACGCAGCTTCGTCCAGTTGTCCGGATTGGGATCGGCCACACCATCGACCATGAAGTTGAGCTTCCATAGTGACCCGCCGAAGGCACCGGCACCGGCGTCCTTGACGCTGCCGAAGTACAGCCCCTCCGAACGACCATCGAGGTTGTAGTCGGAAGCGATGAGGTCGCCTGCGAAGCTGTTGGCGCCCGCGTCGGTCGCACCGATGTCCTCGAAATCGAACACCTTGGTCGGCTTGGCCGAGAGCGTCTCGAGATCGTAGGCGCGGATCGTCAGGGAGGTGGTTGTCGTCGCCTCTCCGTGTTCGCTTGAACCCTCACCGCCGTTGTCCGACGTACCCGAGCCGGTGAACAGGAAGAACTTGTTCGGGCTGCCGGAGGTGTTGTCGCGGAACATGGCCGCGGCCGGGATCGACGAGGTGTAGGTATCGACCACTTTGGTGATGTCGACGCACGACGGCGAGTTCAACCTGTTGTCGCTGGCGCACTTGGCCGTGGAATCAGACAACGCGGTATTGGTCAGTTCGGCCAGCAGCTTCGGCGGATCTTCCGGATCGGTCACATCCAGCACGACGTAGGCGGAGAATGAGTTCTGCGTGGCGGTGGTGTTGTCGGTGGCGGTGTTGACCGAGATCGGGCCACCGCCGAAGCGGAATGGCACGATCAGGATGGTGCCCCAGCCTTGGGGATGGACGGTGTCGTCGGCAAAGATCTTCACATCCTGGGCGATCGGGCTGCCATCGACGTAAAAATTGTGCTTGTAGGCCGGATCAGCCAGCCAGCGCAGGTGCGGCAACAGGTTGCCTGGCACATAGGCCCAAAGCTCGCCACCCAGCGGGTCGGCGGTCACTGTGAGAGCGGTGTCGGTAGGGGTCAGCTGCAGCCGATGTTCCCGAGCGTTGTAGAAGCCGCCATTGAAGGCGTGCAGCATGCCATCGTTGGCGCCCACGTAGACGACCTGGCGGCGATTCCGGTACTTCTTCCTGAAATTGCCGTAGCTGATATCGCCGTAAAGCAGATCGAACGCTTCCGAAGGGGTGCCTACAACGACAGGCGTGGAGTCGACGATGTCGCCCAAGCGCAGCACGCGCAATGTCCCGTCGTTGTTGTAGTCGACCGTCCGCGAGCGCCACAACCGGTTGCCCTTGGCATCCTTGTCCGCAAGCTCGTAGCCACGGATCCAGGCGACGATGCGCATGGCCACGTCCGGGTCGGCCGTGTTGAGGTACCGGAAGTTGCCGGTGGTGCCGTTGTTCTTCTTTTCACCGTAGAAGCCGGTGGTACTGCTCTTGCCGGTACCGCTGAACGCGAACGGCTGCTGTTCGCCGTTGTCGACCACGCCATCGTGGTCGGCGTCGATCCAGGTGAAGATGTAGCGACCGTTGCTCGACAGCGAATCGTAATCGCGGTTCGTGCTGGTCAGGCTGCCGCTGTCGACGCCGGTGCTGAAGCTCGTGCTCCACAGCTGGTTCTGCGCACTCCACACCGTCCTCAGCTGGTCGAGATTGTGATCGGTGATGATCGCATCTTCTTTCTTGAAGACCGTGACGGGCGAGCCATCCGCGCTGGCCGGCATGATTTCGCGGTGGAACTTGGTCTGGTTGTCGTTCGGATCGTAGAAGAACTCGATCACCGGATCGACGTCGTACCCGTCGAGTACGGCCGACCCGGCGGTGAAGCCGTTGCCGTTTTCACGCAGGTGTCCAAAGCTGTCGGTCCACAGACCGTTGAGCGTGCCGCTCCAGGCTGCCGCGCGATCGCTCGAATCCTTGCGTTCGGCCTGGTAGAGCGCCTGGTAGACCAGACCCACGCCCTTGGCACTGTTGGCCACCACCGCGGCGGCCGTACCGGAACCGGCGCGCTTGAGGATCGCTTCAAACATGTAAGCGAGCCGTTCTTGCAACTGGGCCGGGTTGCGGACCATGAAGTAGTTGTCCGGCAGCCCGTCCTGGCCATTGGCGCCCGAGTCGTTGACGATCGCGTCCCACTCGGCCGAATCCTGCCGGTCCGGCTTGTTGTCCTTGTTCTGGTCCGCGAAGCCGCCGTACTTGGCTGCATAGAACAGTGGATTGGGCAGTGGCAGCTGCTCGGACGGACCGGTGCTCAGCTTGTCCGCGGACGGACGGCTCCAGCTGTCGGCATCGCCCTTGCTGCCGTACAGGAGGCTGCCGTTCGTGTCGCCTGGCCGCAACACCGTGAACTTCGCAGCCTGCCCGGTGGAATTGTCCGCACCGGCCATGGTGTAGCCGATGCGCAAGGCGTTGCCCGCATAGGCCGAAAGCGCCTGCACCCTGGTCACCAGGAACTGCCCGTTGCTGGTGTTGACCTTGCCGTTCTTGCAGATATCGGAATCGAGCGTGTCTACGCAGATGTCGTCGTAGCCGTCATTGTTTCCGTCGTACGAGCAGTAGGAGCCCACGCAGAAACTCAGCATCTCCACTACGTCGTTGTCGTGGTCGTTGCCCCACTGCGAATCTTCCCAGGTAATGGTGAAACTGCCGCGCACGGGGCGACGCTGGCCATTGTAGGTCACGTCCAGCGAGGGCAGGCCGTAGACCTTGAAATTGCCCTTCGAGTCCTTCTGCGTCGTCGACGTCTTCGGACCCACGGTCAGATTGCCCAGATAGCAACTGCGCCAGCCCGTCGTGCTGTCCAACGCGGCCGAGCCGGTATTGTTGGCCTGGCACGCCGGCGTGATGGTGATGAAGTCGACCGGACAACTGGTTATGTCGTTGCCGGTCTCGCACACCGGGATGGTGAAGCTCGGCAGCGACTCGGCCAGGGCGATCGCATAGGTCTGCACCTTCTGAGTCCCGGTCTTGTCCTTGCGCATGTCGTTGGTCCAGGCCTGATAGGCCAGGCCCGCCATCTGGTAGCCACCCTCGAGCGAGGGCACGTCCGGGCAGATGCCGTGTGCCAAGGCGAGGTCATCGATCTCGTAGGGCGTGCAGACATCCTGGTACGTGGTGCCGTCCAGCGCGCCATAGCGGCCGACCAGGTACTTGGGCGGTGCACCGCTGGTCTTGGCGCCGGCCAGGTTTTCGTTGGCGCCGACCAGAGTGGTCGCTGCATTCGCCTGGACGGGCAACGCCGCGACATTCGGAATCTGGTCGCTGTCGAAGGAATTCAGGCCGGTGGTGATGACGATGATGCTGCAGTTGGCGCAGTACGGGTTGCCGCCGTCCTCGGGCTTTCTGTAGGGATCCTTCCAGCTCGCCAGCGGCAGTCCCGCAACTCCATTGATCGATGCATCACTCACGTTGAACAGCGTGGTGGGTGCGCTTTCGCCGCCGATGTAGCGCAGCGCCTCGGCATACATTTCCGCGAGCGGGTTGCCCGAATCCTTGCAATCGTACGCATTGGTGCCGGAGGGGCCCGGATCGTTCAGGTGCCTGGTCCCTGCGGAGCCGCGCTGCAGGATGCCGTAATTGTTGCAATCGTCGTAGTTGTCGTTGTCCGGATTCCATGATGTCAGGCGGAAGCGGCTCAGGGTATTGACGATGCCTTCCCTGCCCGCGACGACGTTGCAGAACTGGCCGGTCTGCAGGTTGACCTCGTCGACCTGGCCCTTGGCCGGGTCATAGACGCAGCCGGAGCCGGTGTTGCCGGCGAACTTGCCGATATTGCGGCGCAGCACGCCGCCCGCACGGGGCTTGCTGTAGGTGCCGGTAACCAGGCCGAAGCGCATGGAGCCGTTCTCGCCATAGCGCTGCAGCAACCCGGCGGGCTTCCAGTGGTCGGTCGACGTACCGTCAGAAAGTTTTTCGGTGTACTTGCGGCAGAACTTCTCGCGATAGTCGGACGAATTGCAGGCAAGCACGCGCACGGTGTAGACCGAGTTGCCCAGACCGTCGCTCTTCTGCGGAGAATCGGACCTGTTGATGTCGCTGCCCGACTCCGTAATGTCGTCGCGCCAACGGCACTGTTCGCGTGCAGTCGATGCCCACTCCGTATAGGAGCCCTTTGCCACCCTCAGTTCCGGGCCCCCAGTGGTCGTAGGCGACACGTTGCACATCGACAGGCCCTTTCCACCCGTGCTGGTGGTGGTGAAGGGGGTGAACTTGTTGACGTCGCTGCCCAGATAGACCTTGGACCAGGCGTGCAGGTCGCTCGGGATATAGGAGCGTTCGAGTACCGTCGTGTCCTTGGTATCGGTGGAACGATTCCCGCCGTAGAGCACCAGCCGCAACACGTCGATACGGCTCATCGCGGCCCAGTTCAGGAAGTTGCCGCTCCACTTCGTTCCGTCGCACTCGTGCGCCTTGGAGTTGCCGTTGTCGTCAGTCGCGGCGGCGCCGGCCACGAACTGCCCGCTGCTGTAGCCGTAACACAGGTTCGCGTCGAAGTAACCGGAGTAATCGAATCCGTCCTGATAGGTGGTGTCGACGACACCGTCGCCATTGAGATCGGTGTAGTCGGTGTATGCCTTGATGTACAGCTGCTCGTCACGCGACATCACCAGCATGACCAGTGGGGGTACCGAGCCCACGTTGAGCAGCGGATAGGCGGTGTAGTTGTCCGCCGTGGCTTTGCTGCCATCGCTGGTGATCGAAATGGGCGCATCGAGGCCTATGCCCGACGTCGTGGTCGCATGCGCGGGCGGCAGGTAGGAGACACCGGATACCAGCGTCAGCAGAGCCAGCCCGGCAACGTTGGAAAACGCCTTGCCAAATTCCATGTTCATTCCCCTGCCCGCTCAGTTGCGGATCGATTGGCGGTACTGGGCCATGGTGACGGCACGGCCGTCGCCCGGTACGGTGCCAACACTCATCACTTCGAAATACATGCTGCCGCCGCCCGCCGCGGCGCCACCGCCAATGCCGCGGTAGCCGGCCGCCTGGGCTCCGCCGGAACCTTCGGCTAGCACCGTGCCATCCGGGATGATCGATATGGTGGCCGATACGTTGCGCGAGCAACCGCTGCTGGTCACGTCGCACATGGACAGGATCGCGTCCGGATGCCAGGTGCTGCTGTCGTAGCGCTTTTCCTCCGGCAGGGTGCCGCAGGCCGGTTCCAGGTTGCCGTAGAAGAGATCGACGTCGCCGGCGCAATTCTCCTGCAGGCCATCCTTGACCACGGTCAACATGTCGTCGGTGAGGCCGAAGTCGAAGTCGTCGTTCGGCAGCGAGCCTCCGAGATCTTTGGGCCAGCCCCGCTGGAAGACGTGTTCGTCGAACAGCGCGATCGGCACCGAGCGCAGGGTCTCGGATGTCTCGAAAGCCCGCTGGTGATTGGCAACGTTGGTGACCAGGCGCATTTCCATCAGCGTGCCGCGCATGGCGATGACCGCCACCAGCGATAGCACAACCAGGAATACGAGGCCTACGAAGAGCGCGATGCCGCGCTGGCGTGAACGTGTCGCGGAGATGTTCATCGGGTTGCCACCAGCATGCGGATGCGGTTGCGCAATTGCACCACCTGGGTCAGCGGGGTGCGGGCGAATTGCCAGGGCTGGCTGCCGGCGACGGAGAAGCTGGCGCAGCCGGTAGTGGTCGTGGTTGCGGTGCCGATGACGTACGTGCAGTTGCCGACGCTGAACGTACCGGTGTGCGGCATCGATACATCGCGCTGTTGCGACACGGCCACCAGGCCGACGTTGACGGTGATCACGCGCGCCCATTCGTCGGCGGCGACGGCACTGGCATTCTTGTAGTTGGCCGGCACCAGTTGGTTGACGTCCGTGGTGATGCCATAACGGAACTGCAACTGCTCGATGCCCTCCACCAGCGGCTCTTCAGTAAGGTTGCCGGTGCTGTCCAGGCGCATGCGCATGAGCGTGGGGACCGGGCTGCCATCGTCATCGGACGCGTCGCAGTGGGATGTGTCCGATCCGCCGGCAGGATTGCTGCAGGGCCGCAGGTAATACATGTCCAGACGGTAGGCATACACGTAGCGGCCGATCGCGGATGCAGGCGGGGTGGTCGGCACCGAATCGCTGCCCAGGAACAGTGCGGCCTGCTGCCCGATCGCCGACACCAGGTACACCTGCTTGGGCGCGGCGCTGATGGTGGAGCTGGCGGCAGGGTCCATGCCACCGGCGTCCACGTAGCGCGTGACCAGTACGTCCGAGCCCTTCACGTAGTCCTTGTCGTTCACGCACCCTGACAGCGGAAACGTGGCGCCTCCCTCGTAGCCGAAGACACCTTCGCGGGTATTGAGGATCCAGTCCGCCTTGCAATCGCCGCGGGCGGTTACCGCAGGGGAGCCGGTCACCACGCCGCCAGCATTGCCGCCCCAGAAGTCGGCCATGCGCAGTGACCAGCCGATGCGGTCGGACGCGAAGCGCATGTTCTGCTGCAGGATGTTCGTGCCCTGCTGCAACTGGTAGGACTTGCGATTGGCCAGCAACACCTGGATCAGGCCGGCGACCACGATCAGGCCCAGCACCATGGCGATCATCATTTCAACCAGCGAGAAGCCAGCGGCTCGGCGGGATCCCATACGTGGCGTCCTCATGGCAGCATGCTGAAGCTGTAGGTGCCGTTGTCGGCGGCAGTCAGCTCCTTGTCGCCATTGAGGTCCAGGCCATTCCAGGACACCGTGATGGTGAAGGTCCCCAGTCCGGCGTCACGCTGCACCTTGCCGGCAGGCACGCCCTGCGCGGCGATCGTGCTGTTCTTCAGGTGGTCCAGCCAGTCCCGCAGGTCCCTCTTGGCCTGGGCACACGGCGGGTTGCTCGCGCATGCGGCGGGGTCGGGGGCGACGGTGCCATCGTAGATGTAGTAGCTGCTGCTGCCGTCCGCCGGATCGACGCCCTGCGGGTTGGCGCGCATGGCGTCGGCCAGGCTGCGCGCCTGGATGATCGCGTTGGTGCGCGAACTCGATTCCTTGGTGAACTGGGCGCCCTTGGTCTGCAACAGTGCCAGTCCAAGCATGCCAATACCGAACACGACGATCGCGACCATCACCTCGATCAGCGACACGCCGCGCTGGCTGCGCGCGTAACGTTTCATTCCAGCCCCCTTCCGGATCACGCCTATCCCAGCATAGGCAACCAGGCGTCCGGCGCCAGACCCCGGGGGACGAAAGGCAGGATTTTTCCGACAAGCGGCATCCGGCACGACGCCGGATGTGGCCTGCGTCACATCACCTGGAGCCTGCTGCCGACTTCCACGCGGTTGCGTCCGGCATCCTTGGCGCGGTACATCGCGTTGTCCGCGCGCCGGACCAGCTCGGCGAGGTCGTCGGCGTCGTGGTCCGCCAGGGCGGCCCCCACGCTGGCGGTGATGTGCAGGCCAGGGGCGAGATTGGCGAGCGGCAGCGACTCCACTTTCCGGCGCAGGCGCTCGGCGATCTGCAGGGCCACCTCCAGCGTGGTATCGGGCAACACCACCAGGAACTCCTCGCCACCCAGGCGCCCCACCATGTCGAAGCGGCGCAACGCCTGCTTGCATGCTTGCGCGACGCGCAGCAGGACCTGGTCGCCGACGGCATGCCCGAAGGCGTCGTTCACCGCCTTGAAGTGATCCACGTCCAGCACCAGCACGCACAGCGACTCGCCGTTGGCGCAGGCATGGTCGAGCGCCCGCTGCGCCAGCTGTTCGATGTGGCGCCGGTTCGCAATTCCAGTGAGCGGGTCGGTCATCGCCAGGCGGTGCAGCTTGCGCGAGCGACGGAACTGGCGCACCGCGAGCCACAGCAGCATCGCGATCAGCACGCCGCCGAGCACCAGCGCCAGGCGTTGCCAGTGGCGCACGCGTTGGAGCGATTCGAGCTGCTGATCCTTCAGTGCCCGGTCGGCCGCCAGCCGGCGGTTCTCCTGCTCGCGCCGGGCGGTCTGGAACTGGTAATTCATCAGCGTGGCGTTGTTGGAGTGCGCCTTGCGGTCCAGCGCCTCGTGCACCGACATCAGCCGGCGCAAGTCCGTCACCGCGAGATCCGGATGGTCGAGCGCCTGGTAGCTGCGCGCGCGGGCATCGAGCAACTCGGCCAGGTAGCGCAGGTTGCCGCTCTGGCGCAGCAGCGTCTCCGCCTGGTTGTATTCGTCGACCGCTACACCGTGCCGGCCCAGACCGGCATGCGCCTCGGCGGTCTGCAGCAAAACCATGTCGCGATTGGAACGGTCGCCCATGCGGGCGAAACCGGGTTTGGCCCTGGCCAATTCATCGAGCGCCTCCTGGTAACGGCCCTGCAGGTTGGCGACCTGTGCAAGGCCCAGGTGGATGCTCGCGCCCCGCGAGCGGCTGTCGACCGCGTTCGCCAGCGCAAGCGCCCTGCGCAAATGCCGCTCTGCCACCGGTTGGTTGCCTGCGTCGCTTTCGAGGAAGCCGAGTTCCATGTGGGCAGCGAGCTGCTGCGCGCGGTCGTGCCGCTGTTCGCCCAGCGCAAGCAGCTTGTCCAGGTACTCGCGTGCCTGCGCCTGCTCCCCCAGCCGGCGATAGGCGACGGCGATGTTGAAGAGGTTCTGCTCACTCTCCACCGGCGCGCCACTTGCGGAGTAGAACTTCTGCGCCTCGAGGAAATCCACCAGGGCCAGGGCGTGCTCGCCCAGCAACGACTGTACGCTGCCGCGCCAGGTCAGTCCGTCGGCGAGCAGCCGCTGGTCTTCGTGTTGGCGCGCCAGGCTGATACCGGCGTCATAGTCGGCGAGGGCATCGCGGGGCGTGGTAAGCGCCTCCTGATTCGCTCCGCGGCAGAAGTGGAAGTTGATTTCCGCCTGGTAGTAGTCCAGTCGCCTGGCATCCTCGATGCCCTTGGCCGCATAGGCGATGCCCTGCTCGGGCGGAGCATCCATCCCAAGGATGCAGTACATGTACCGGTAGCGCAGCTCGCGCCGGGCATCCGCCGCTGGCACCAGGCTCTTCATGTGTTCCAGCGCCTGGTCCATGCCCGCCTGGCTGTCCGGCGCGATCTCGCCGCGCTCCAGCCGGCCGGCATACTGGTCGAAGGCAGCCGCCTGGTCGGACGGCACCGCTGCAAGCGCCCGCCCCAGGAACAGGCTCATGACCAGGATCGACACTGCCCGCAGCAGCGGTTTTGCTCTGGCTGTCGATGTGGGCAAGGTCAAGGAATCCGTTGTGCGCCCTTCCCTGGCGAGCTCTGGCGGTACGCCTCCACATTTAGCGGCAGGAGGCCCAAAAAACTGTAGCGGGCGGCGGCCCCTCCGATCCATCCGCCATCCACCACGGTTCCCAAGCTTGCCACGGCGCGCGCGCTTGCGTGCGCCGCGGTCGATCCGTAGAATTTCCGCCTCTTTAGCCGGAATAGCTCAGTTGGTAGAGCGGCGCATTCGTAATGCGTAGGTCGTAGGTTCGAATCCTATTTCCGGCACCAGTCCATGAAAAAGGCCCGCGCGAGCGGGCCTTTTTCTTTGCGGACGGCGCCTGCGTCAGAGGCTGGCGGGTACGTTGCCGCCGTCCAGGCGCAGCTCGCGCGGCAGCGCGAAGGTGATCGTTTCGGCCTCGCCCTGCAGTTCACGCACTTCGCCAGCGCCCCAGGATTGCAGGCGCGCGATCACGTCGCGCACCAGTTTGTCCGGTGCCGAGGCGCCGGCGGTGAGGCCGATCCGGGTGACGCCGTCGAGCCAGGAGCGTTCGATGTGCTCGGCGCCGTCGATCAGGAAGGCACGCACGCCCTGCTTCTCGGCCAGCTCGCGCAGGCGGTTGGAGTTGGAGCTGTTGACCGAACCGACCACCAGAACGAGGTCGACGGCCATGGCCAGCCGCCGCACGGCATCCTGGCGGTTCTGCGTGGCGTAGCAGATGTCGTCCTTGCGCGGCCCTTCGATATCCGGGAAACGCTCGCGCAGCGCAGCGATGATCGCCTTGGTGTCGTCCACCGAGAGCGTGGTCTGGGTGACGTAGGAAAGCTGGTGCGGGAAGCGCGGCGCCAGCGAAGCCACGTCCTCGACCGACTCGACCAGCAGGATCTCGCCGCTGTTGGCATGGTTCCACTGGCCCATGGTTCCCTCCACTTCCGGATGGCCGGCATGCCCGATCAACACCACGCTGCGGCCGGTACGACCCAGGCGCGCGACTTCCATGTGCACCTTGGTGACCAGCGGACAGGTGGCGTCGAATACCTTGAGCGCGCGCTGGCCGGCTTCCTCGCGCACGGCCTGGGACACGCCGTGGGCGCTGAAGATCACGGTCGCGCCGTCGGGCACCTCGTGCAGTTCCTCGACGAACACGGCGCCATCGGCGCGCAGCTTCTCCACCACGTAGCGGTTGTGCACGACCTCGTGGCGCACGTAGATCGGTGCTCCGTATGACTCCAGCGCTCGCTCGACGATGGCGATGGCGCGATCGACGCCGGCGCAGAAGCCACGGGGGTTGGCGAGCAGGATGTCCATGGGCGTTTCGCAGAAGTGATGGAGTGTCCGTAGCAGCGCAGCGCGACCATGAGGCACCGTGGTCGCGCGCGGTTGCGCTCCTACAACGGCCGTATTATCGCACGTCGGCCTTGCCGCTCCTGAAACCGAACAGGATCAGCAACACCGCGCCCACCGTGATGCCGCAGTCGGCCACGTTGAACACCGGATAGCTCCACTGCCGGTAGTAGACCTGGATGAAATCGGTCACCTGCGCGGCATGCAGGCGATCGACCAGGTTGCCCAGCGCGCCGCCGATGATCAACGCCAGCGGCAACGCCGTGCGCCAGTCACGGCGCTCGGTACGTGCCAGCCACACGACCAGCGCGCCGCTGATCAGTAGCGCCAGCGCCACGAAGAACCAGCGCTGCCATCCGTCACCGGAAGCCAGGAAGCTGAACGCGGCGCCGGTATTGAAGGCCAGCGTCCAGTTGAGCAAGCCCGGGATCACCGGATGCGGCATGCCGGCCGGCTGAAGGGCGTGCAGCGCCCATACCTTGGTGAGCTGGTCCAGGCCGATGACCAGCAGGGAAAGGAGCAGCCAGGGCAAGGCGTTGGGTTTGGGGTGCATGGGCTTCTCGCTTTGTTCCCTCTCCCACCGGGAGAGGGTGCCCGTCAGGGCGGGTGAGGGTTCAGGCGGAGCGCGCTCTCGAGGCTCGCCCTGACCCTCACCCCAACCCCTCTCCCGAGGGGAGAGGGACTTTCAAGGTCAGAACCAGCGGCGCGTTTCGCCCTGCCCGGCCACGTTTTCGACACAGCGGCCGCACAGTTCCGGATGCTCCGGATGGCTGCCGACGTCGGGCCGGCGGTGCCAGCAGCGCACGCACTTGGCCGCGTCGCTCGCGGTGGCCGAGACCCAGGCCTCGCCTTGGCCGAGCTCCACCCTGGCCGCACCGTCGTCACGCGATGCCAGCGGCGCCAACGAGGCCTCGGAGGTGATGAAGAAGAAGCGCAACTCCTCCGCGGCCGGCGCATAGCGCTCGACCAGCGCCGGATCGGCGTGGATCGCCAGGTTCGCCTCCAGCGAGGCGCCGATCTGCTCGGCCTTGCGCATCCCCTCGAGCACGCGCGCGCCGGCTTCGCGGATCGCCAGCAGGTCGCCCCACCAGCGGCGCTGCTCGGGCGAAGCCTGGGTCGCGGCCAGGCCGTCGTACCAGGTTTCGAACAGCACGCTCTCGCCACGCTCCCCGGGCAGCTGCTGCCAGATCTCCTCGGCGGTGAACGCCAGGATCGGCGCCAGCCAGCGCACCAGCGCCTCGGCGATGCGGAACATCGCGCTCTGCGCACTGCGCCGGCCGTGGCTGTCGGTCGGCATGGTGTAAAGGCGGTCCTTGGTGATGTCCAGGTACAGCGCGCCCATCTCGTTGGTGCAGAAGTTCTGCACGCGCGCGACCACGTCGGGAAAGTCGTAGCGCTCGTAGGCGGCGACGACGGCCTGCTGCACGTCGAACGCCTGCTGCACGGCCCACTGGTCCAGCGGCAGGGTCTGCTCGACCGGCAGCAGGTGTTTCGCCGGCTCGAAACCGTCCAGGTTGCCGAGCAGGAATCGCGCGGTGTTGCGGATGCGCCGGTAGCTGTCCGACACGCGCTTGAGGATCTCGTCGGACACCGACATCTCGTTGCGGTAGTCGGCCGAGGCCACCCACAGGCGCAGCACGTCGGCGCCGAGCGTGTCCATCACCTTCTGCGGCGCGACCACGTTGCCCAGCGACTTGGACATCTTGCGGCCGGACGCATCGACGGTGAAGCCGTGCGTGAGCACCTCGTCGTACGGTGCGCGGCCGTGAATCGCCGAGGAGGTCAGCAGCGAGGACTGGAACCAGCCGCGGTGCTGGTCCGAGCCCTCCAGATACATCACCTCGTACTGGGCCGCATCGCCCTGCTGCAGCTCCGGCCGCTGGCCGATCACGCAGAAATGGGTCACGCCCGAATCGAACCAGACGTCGAGGATGTCGGTGACTTTCTCGTAGTCGCCGGCCTGGTCGCCCAGCAGCTCGGCGGCATCCAGTTCGTACCAGGCGTCGACGCCGCCCTGCTCGACCTTCTTCGCCACCTGCTCCAGCAGCGCGACCGAATCGGGGTGCGGCTCCTGCGTGGCCTTGTGCACGAACAGCGCGATCGGCACGCCCCAGGTGCGCTGGCGGCTGATGCACCAGTCCGGGCGACCCGCGACCATGCCCGCGATGCGCTCCTCGCCCCAGGTCGGCACCCAGCGCACGTCCTTGATGGCCTTGAGCGCGGTGGCGCGCAGGTCCGCCTGCTCCATGCCGATGAACCACTGCGGCGTGGCGCGGAAGATCACCGGCGTCTTGTGGCGCCAGCAGTTGGGGTAGCTGTGCTCGATCTTCGCGTGGGCCAGCAGCACGCCGCGGCCGCGCAGCAGCTCGACGATGGCGTCGTTGGCCTTCCAGATGTGCAGGCCGGCCAGGGCGAGGTCGCCGGCGGCCGGCACGTCCTCGCGATAGGCGCCGCGCGGGCCGACGTAGTTGAGCGTGGAGAGGCCGTTCTCGCGGCCGACGACGAAGTCCTCCATGCCGTGGTCAGGCGCGGTGTGCACGGCGCCGGTACCGTCCTCGGCGGACACGTGCTCGCCCAGCAGGATCGGCACTTCGCGTGGATAGAACGGATGGTGGAGCTTGAGGCCGTCGAGGTCCGCACCCGTGGCGTGGCCCAGCACGCTTGCCGCATCGACGCCGTAACGCTTGAGCGCCGGCTCGACCAGCGCGCTGGCGATCACCAGCAGCAACCGCCGGCCATCGCGTGCCGGACCTTGGACCAGCGCGTATTCCAGCTCCGCGCCCAGCGCCACCGCCTGGCTGGACGGCAGTGTCCAGGGCGTCGTGGTCCAGATCGGCACGGCCACGACCGCATCGCCCGGGTCGACGCCGAACTTGCCGGCCAGCGCCTTCGGATCGACCGCGTCGTAGGCCACGTCCACCGCGGGCGACTGCTTGTCGCCGTACTCGATCTCCGCCTCGGCCAGTGCCGAGCCGCAGTCGAAGCACCAGTAGACCGGCTTGGCGCCGCGCACCACGTGGCCGTTGGCGACGATGCGCGCAAGCGCGCGCAGCATGTCGGCCTCGTAGCGGAAGTCCATCGTCTTGTAGGGATGCGACCAGTCACCCAGCACGCCCAGCCGCCTGAAGCCCGCACGCTGCCCGTCGACCTGCTCCTGCGCGTACTCGCGGCATTTCTCGCGGAACGCGCGCGCATCGAGCTTCTCGCCGGGCTTGCCGTGCTTCTTCTCCACCGCGATCTCGATCGGCAGGCCGTGGCAGTCCCAGCCCGGCACGTACGGCGAGCGGTAGCCGGCCAGCAGCTTGGACTTGACCACCATGTCCTTGAGGATCTTGTTGACCGCATGGCCGATGTGGATCTCGCCATTGGCGTACGGCGGGCCGTCATGCAGCACGAAGGCCTTGTCGCGCCCGGCAACCTTCTGCTGGATCTGCGCGTAGCGGCCGGCCTTCTCCCACTCGGCCAGCCAGTGCGGCTCGCGCTTGGGCAGGTCGCCGCGCATCGGGAAATCCGTCTGCGGCAGGTTGATCGTGCTCTTGTAGTCGTGCGTCATGAGGGGTGTCCGTGGGGCGACGCCGGGAAGGCGCGAAACGCGCCGGCGAACCGTTGAAAATAGTGGAAATTGCTGCGTTGCGGTAGTTGCAGGAGCGCCCTTGGGCGCGACCGCCATCCCGGTCGCGCCCCAGCGCGCTCCTACAGGGCCTCGGCCAGCCGCGGATTCATGCCCAGCAGCTCGCGCGCCCGACGGGCGTCTTCATGCATCTGGGCGGTCAATGCCTCGAGGCCGTCGAACTTCCGCTCGTCGCGCAGCTTGGCGACGAACTCCACCGCCATGCGCCGGCCATAGAGGTCGCCTTCGAAATCGAACAGGCAGACCTCCAGCAGCGGCTGCGCGACCTGATTGACGGTCGGCCGCAGCCCCAGCGACGCCACGCCCGGCCAGCTGCACGGCGCCTCGCCGAGCCCGACGCGCACCGCGAAGATCCCCTGGATGGGGCTGACCCGTCCGCGCAGGTGGATGTTGGCGGTGGGGAAACCCAGCGTTCGCCCCAGCTGGTTGCCGCGTTCGACCCGCCCTTCGATCACGAACGGCCGTCCCAGCAGCGGAGTCGCTCCGGCGAACTCCCCGGTGGCAAGCAGCGCACGCACGCGGGTGGCCGAGACACGCGCACCATCGAGCAGCACCGGCGGCATTACCCGCGTGATGAAACCGAGTTCCGCGCCCATGCGCTCGAGCATGGCAACGTCACCCGTACGCTTGTGTCCAAAACGGAAATCCTCGCCGACCCACACCTCCCGCGCCGCCAGCCGGTCGACCAGTACGCGCCGCACGAAGTCCTCGGCGGACATCGCGGTCAACGCTTCGTTGAAGCGCAGGAGCAGCGCGTGCGCCATGCCAGCCGCGGCAAAGCCCTTGAGCTTCTCGCGCACACTGGAGAGCCGCGGCACCGGTTCGGGCGAGAAGTAGGCCCGTGGCAACGGTTCGAAGCTGATCACCGCCGGCGCTGCCTCCAGCGCCTGGGCGCGGATGCGCACCTCGGCCAGGAGGGCCTGGTGCCCGCGATGCAGGCCGTCGAAGGCGCCAATGGCCACCACGCTGCCCTCGGGGGCCAGGCAGGGGCCCGCAAGGTCCCGGGAGAGTCTCGTCATCCGGCCAGTATAAGCGGACGTCCGTCGCGAGCCGTTCACGCCCTCGCGGGCGCTCCCCTGCGGGACCTACTCGGCAGGAGCCCACTTGTGGGCGATGCTCTTCTGCGCAGCCGCACCTCCAAAGCATCGCCCACAAGTGGGCTCCTGCAGTGGACCCGGCAACCCCTGACGCGGGGCCTCAGACTCCGCGCAGTTCGCCCAGCCGGAAGCCCAGGCCGAACAACACCGCCACATAGGTCGCCCCACCGGCGCCTACCAGCACCGCCAGGTGCCAGACACGCGTGAAGGTCGCCACCGAGGTCCAGTCCTGCCACAGCCAGCGCCCGAGGAGCAGCACCGCGACCATCGCCGCGCAGGCCACCGCCAGCCGCATGAAATGCCGCGCCCAGCCGTGCTGGCGCTCGTATACCCCGGCCTGCTTGAGCCAACGCCACAACAGGCCCAGGTTGATGTAGCTGGCCAGCGCGCTGGCCATGCCCAGCGCCATGTGCAGGCCAGGCACCTCGGCCAGCGCCTGCAGCCAGGGCGCCTGCTTCTGCGCCGGGGTGGCCCACAGCGCGAACAGCAGCGCCACGAACAGCACGTTGAGCGCCATGTTGGCGATGAGCGAGGCCACGCCTGCCCGCACCGGCGTGCGCGTGTCCTGCCGGGCGTAGAACGCCGGCAGCAGCACCTTGACCAGCGCGAACGCCGGCAGGCCGAAGCTCAACGCGGTGATCGACAGGGTCGCCATGCGCGTGTCGAACGCGTCGAATCGGCCATGCTGGAACAGTGTCGCCACCAGCGGTTCGGCCAGCAGCATCAGCCCGAACATCGCCGGCACCGCGATCAGCAGCGTGGTGCGCAGGCCCCAGTCCAGCGCGCGCGAGAAGCCGGTCCGGTCGGTGGTCACGTGGTGGCGCGAGAGCGAGGGCAGGATCACCGTGCCCAGCGCCACGCCGAACACGCCCAGCGGCAGTTCGAGGAAGCGGTCCGCCTGCGACAGCCAGCTCTGCGACCCGGCGATCAGCAGCGAGGCAATCACCGTGTCCAGCAACAGGTTGATCTGCGCCACCGAGGAGCCGAACAGCGTGGGCACCATCAGACGCATGATGCGGCGCACCTGGGGGTGGCTCCAGCCCCAGCGCGGCAGCGAGAGCAGGTCCAGCCCGCGCAGCGCCGGCAGCTGGAACAGCAGTTGCAGGATGCCGGCGGCGAGGATCGCCCAGCCCAGCGCCAGGATCGGCGTATCGAGCCACTTCGACAGCCACAGCGCGCCGGCGATCATGCACAGGTTGAGGATCACCGGCGTCAGCGCCGGCAGCCCGAAGCGGTGAAAACTGTTGAGTGCGCCGCCGCTCAGCGCGGTCAGCGAGACGAACAGCAGGAACGGGAAGGTCAGCCGCAGCAGCTCGACCGTGAGCGCGAACTTGCCCGGTTCGTCCAGCGCGCCCGGCGAGAACAGCATGGTCACTTCGGGCGCGAAGATCAGCCCGATCGCCGTCACCACCAGCAGAACGCCACCGAGCGTGCCCGACACGCGCGACATCAGGTCCTTCAGGTCGGCGTGGCTGCCCTTCTCTTTCACTTCCGTGAAGACCGGCACGAAAGCGGTGGAGAACGAGCCCTCCGCGAACAGCCGGCGCATGAAGTTGGGAATGCGGAATGCCACCCAGAACGCGTCGGTCGCCGCGTTGGCGCCGAAGGCCGAGTTGATCGCCATGTCGCGCACCAGGCCGAGCACGCGGGAGATCATCGTCATGCTGCTGAACGAGAGCAGCCCGCGGAACATGCTGGGGGATTTCATGCGTGTAGCGGAACCTGGCGCGACCAAAGGCCGTAGTGTGACAGCCCGCCGGGGCGCGCAGGTAGCCGGGGCATGGCAGCGGCGGGGAATCGCCCCCTGTAGGAGCGCACCCTGTGCGCGACCGGCAGGCCGAGGTCGCGCACAGGGTGCGCTCCTACAGATGCGTGTACCGCCCGGCACCTGCTAAACAGTTGACCGGCCAGCGCATTGCCCGCATAATTGCCCGTCTTTTTCCAACCCAAGCCTTCTCTGGAGTTCTACCTTGGCCAACATCAAGTCCGCGAAGAAGCGCGCGCGCCAGTCCGAGCAGCGCCGCCTGCGCAACGTCAGCGCCCGTTCCATGGTGCGCACCGCCCTGAAGAAGGTCGTCAAGGCCATCGAGGCGAAGGACAAGGCCGCCGCCGTGGAAGCCTTTGCCGCCGCCCAGCCGGTCATGGACCGCTACGCCGCGCGTGGCCTGATCCACAAGAACAAGGCCGCTCGCCACAAGAGCCGCCTCAACGCGAAGATCCGCGAGCTGGCGTAAGCCGGCTTCGTACTTCCAAGGGTTGGTGGAAAGGCCGGCGCAAGCCGGCCTTTTCGTATGCGCGGAAAAAAGGCAGGCAGCCAACCAGCCGCGTCCCTGCCCTCCGGTCAGGAAAAACGCGTCGTGTACACGCTGGGAGAAGCGAACAGGCCGTCCTGCTTCTTCGCATCGCACACGGCGTAGGTAAAGCCGCGCTGGATCGCGTGCGCGCCCACGGCGCCATCGCGCCGTAGCGCGAGGAAACCCACCTGCATTTCCTTCGCGCCGTCCGGGCGCTTCTTCACGATGCGGCGCACCGCCTCCTCGCAGGCTTCCTGCGGGCTGCGTCCCTGGCGCATCAGCTCGACCACCAGGAAGCTGCCGGCATTGCGGATCACCTCCTCGCCCACGCCGGTGGAGGTGGCGCCGCCCACCTCGCCGTCCACGTAGAGCCCCGCGCCGATGATCGGGCTGTCGCCGACGCGGCCGCGCATCTTCCACGCCATGCCGCTGGTGGTGCAGGCGCCGGCCAGGTGTCCATGTGCGTCCACGGCAAGCATGCCGATGGTGTCGTGGTTGTCGCGCCCGCCCGGCAGGCTGCGGTGGTAATCGAGGTTCTCGCTGTTGGCGACCGGCCGGTATTTCGCGGTTTCCAGCCACTCGTGCCAGGCCTTCTCGGCCTCGGGCGTCAGCAGGTTCTCCTCGTGGAAACCCTGCTCGCGGGCAAACTGCAGCGCGCCTTCGCCGACCAGCAGCACATGCGGCGTGGCCTCCATCACCCGCCGCGCCACGCGGATGGGGTGCGCGATGTGTTCCAGGCAGGCGACCGCGCCGCAGCGGCCGTCGCCGTCCATGATGCTGGCGTCCAGGGTCACGTGCCCGTCGCGGTCGGGATAGCCGCCCTTGCCGACGCTGTGGTTGGCCAGGTCCGATTCGGGCACCTGCGCGCCCCGCTCCACCGCATCCAGCGCGGTGCCGCCCTGGACGAGCACGGTCCAGGCCGCCCGGTTGGCGGGCACGCCGAAATCCCAGGTGGAAATCACGCGGGCGCCGTCGGTGCCCGGCAGCGCACCTTTCGACGGCGCGGCGCTGGCGGCCGCGAGGCCGGGCGCGGCAAGCGCGCCGGCGGCCAGCATGGTGGTCTTCAGGAACTCGCGGCGGGAGGGCATGGCGGAGACTCCTCGGGCAGAAGCCCCGCATGATGCTCGAATGAGTCCGGGCATGCGAATGCGAGGTTCCGGCGAGGCGTCCATCCGCCTGTCGGCATCTCCCCCGTGGCACGCTGGAAGACTCGCCGGGGAGGGGCTACGGCACTTGCACCTTCTTCGCCCGGCGCACCCGGGAAGCTGCCCGAAGGCGGCTCGGGACAGCGTTGCGGGACGCCGCTTACGGCTCGCCGCGCAGCCGCACGTCCCCGGGCTGCATGTCGACGCGCTCCTCGCGCACCTGGCGCTGCGACTCGAAGAAGCGCTGCACCTGCTGGCATACCGCCAGGGTGTTGTCACGCGCGATCGCCGAGACCAGGAACCATGGCTCCTTCCATTCCAGCCGGGCCACGATGTCCCCGGCCACCGCCTGGCGCTCGTCCTCCGGCAGCACGTCGGCCTTGTTGAGCACCAGCCAGCGCGGACGTTCCAGCAACTCCGGATCGAACTTCGCAAGCTCCTGCTCGATTGCCCGCACCTGCTCGACCGGATCGGTGCCGTCGATCGGCGCGACGTCCACCAGGTGCAACAGCAGGCGCGTGCGTGAAACGTGGCGCAGGAACTGGATACCCAGTCCCGCACCCTCGGCGGCGCCCTCGATCAGGCCGGGGATGTCGGCGATCACGAAGCTCTGGTCGGTGCCCAGGCTGACCACGCCCAGGTTCGGATGCAGCGTGGTGAACGGGTAATCGGCTACCCGCGGCGTCGCCGCCGAGACGGCGCGGATGAACGTCGACTTGCCGGCATTGGGAAAGCCCAGCAGCCCCACGTCCGCCAGCAGCCTGAGCTCGAGCTTCAGCTCGCGCACCTCGCCCGGCGTGCCCGGCGTGGACTTGCGCGGCGCGCGGTTCACCGAACTCTTGAAGTGGATATTGCCCAGTCCGCCCTTGCCGCCCTCGGCCACCAGCAGGCGCTGGCCATGCTGGGTCAGGTCGCCGATCACCTCGTCGGTATCGACATTGGTGACGACGGTGCCGACCGGCACGCGGATGGCGGTGTCTTCGCCACCCTTGCCGTACATGTCCGAGCCCATGCCGTTCTCGCCGCGCTGGGCCTTGAAGCTGCGCTGGTGGCGGAAGTCGATCAGCGTGTTGAGGCCCTCGTCGGCCACCAGCCAGACCGAGCCGCCGTGGCCGCCGTCGCCACCGTTGGGGCCGCCGAACGGGATGAACTTCTCGCGACGGAAGCTGACGCAGCCGTTGCCGCCGTCACCGGCCTGGACTTTGATGATCGCTTCGTCGACGAATTTCATGGTGTTTGGGAGCCGGAACTAGAAAGGGGAGGAAACGGAAGGCCTCAAGGTTAACCGGGAACCTGCATCCTCCCCGTTCCCCGCTCGCCGATTTCCGTTTCACAAAACAAAAGCCCCGCCGAAGCGGGGCTTTCGCTTGAACGTCGTGAGCGATCAGCCCTTGACGACGCTGACGAACTTGCGGTTGTTCTCGCCGCGGGTCTTGAACTCGACCACGCCGTCGGTCAACGCGAACAGGGTGTGGTCGCGGCCCAGGCCCACGCCGGTACCGGCATGGAACTTGGTGCCACGCTGGCGGACGATGATGTTGCCAGCCTCGATGGCCTGGCCACCATAGATCTTCACGCCCAGGTACTTCGGGTTCGAGTCGCGACCGTTGCGGGACGAACCTACGCCTTTTTTATGTGCCATGACTTAAATCCTCCGGCTGGTGTATCAGGCGTTGATGCCCGTGATCTCGACTTCGGTGAAATGCTGCCGGTGCCCCATCTGCTTCTTGTGGTGCTTGCGGCGGCGGAACTTGATGATGCGGATCTTGTCCGCACGACCGTGGCGACGCACGGTGGCCGAAACGGTGGCACCGGCAACGGTCGGCACGCCGACGTTGACCGAGTCGCCCGAGCCGACCAGCAGGACCTGGTCGAAGCTCACGTTGGCGCCTTCCTCGGCATCCAGCAGCTCCACGCGCAGCACGTCGCCCTGCTGGACGCGGTACTGCTTGCCGCCGGTCTTGATGACTGCATAACTCATGGGATTGTCCCTTCTGTCGTTATTCTCTTGGGTTTCACCGCGCGCGTACCGGCCGTGGTGAACGGCAAAGTATATCCGCGCCCTCGCCGGCTGGTCAATCTTTAAGCAACCCGCTCAACGGGTGGCGGAGGAACCGCCGGAAGCCGGCGCCGCCAGCTTTGCCCCGGGCGTGGCGGCGGGCGACGCCGGGCAACGGCCCTGGGTGTCGATCCGGCCGCTTTTCTGCAGCTCGGCCAGCATCGCCTGGGCGCGCTCGCGGCCCCAGTCCTGGCCCAGCTTCATGCCCTCGGCCATGGTCTCCGGCATCTCGGTAATGACTTTCCTGCCCAGCGGCGATCGGTAGAACTTGAGCAACCCCTGGATGTCGGCCGCGCTGAAATGGCGCTGGTAGATCGGCACCATGCGCCCGGTCAGTTCCTGCGCCCCCTTGGCGTCGATGAAACCCTGCCAGTAGCTGGCCGGCACGCAGGGCAGCTGCTGCTGCATCATCGCGGCCATCTGGCTGTTCATCTGGCCCAGCATGCGGTCGACGCCGAACACGTCCATCAGCTGGCGCACCTGCGCCTCGCTGGGCGGCTTGGGCGTGGCCGCGAGCGCGGCCCCCGTCGTAAGCAGCAGGGCCAGGCCCGCTCCGGTCCACTTGCGCATGTGTGTCTCCTCGTCGCGTTGCCGGGCCCGGTATTTGGCCACAGACGCCTGGCTTTGCGTAGGGCGGCACGGGGCGGGCTTCTGCCCACTGCGGTCATGTACACCAGCGCCGGTGGGCTGAAGCCCACCCGACGCCCCGCGCCCGACCTGCCGTGTCTCAATTTCTGACCTCGGCAGGTTGGTATAGTGGCCGGTCTCCCCCATATCCCAGCGCGCATGGAAACCATACGCATCCGCGGCGCCCGCACGCACAACCTCAAGAACATCGACCTGGACCTGCCGCGCGATCGCCTGATCGTGATCACGGGGCTGTCCGGCTCGGGCAAATCCTCGCTCGCCTTCGACACGATCTACGCCGAGGGCCAACGCCGCTACGTCGAGTCCCTTTCGGCGTACGCGCGACAGTTCCTGTCGATGATGGAAAAGCCCGACGTCGACACCATCGAAGGTCTCTCTCCGGCCATTTCGATCGAGCAGAAGTCGACCTCGCACAACCCGCGCTCGACCGTCGGCACGATCACCGAGATCTACGACTACCTGCGCCTGCTCTACGCCCGCGTCGGCACGCCGCGCTGCCCGGACCACGCCATCCCGCTGGAGGCGCAGACCGTTAGCCAGATGGTCGACGCCACGCTGGCGCTCGATGCGGACAAGCGCTGGATGCTGCTCGCACCGGTGGTCCGCGAGCGCAAGGGCGAGCACGTGCAGGTGTTCGACCAGCTGCGCGCGCAGGGTTTCGTGCGCGCCCGCGTCGATGGCGTGGTGTACGAACTGGACGCCGTGCCGCCGCTGACCCTGCGCCAGAAGCACACCATCGAGGTGGTGATCGACCGCTTCCGCCCGCGCGAGGACCTCAAGCAGCGCCTGGCCGAATCGTTCGAGACCGCACTGCGGCTGGGCGACGGCCTGGTGATCGTGGTGGACATGGACGACGACAAGGCGCCCGAGCAGCTGCTCTCCTCGCGCTATTCGTGTCCCGTCTGCGACTACTCGCTGCCGGAGCTGGAACCGCGCCTGTTCTCGTTCAACTCGCCGATCGGCGCCTGCCCGAGCTGCGACGGGCTGGGCGTGACCCAGGTGTTCGACCCGGCGCGCGTGGTCGGCCACCCCGAACTGCCGCTCTCCAACGGCGCGATCCGCGGCTGGGACCGACGCAACCCGCACTACTTCCAGATGCTGCTCTCGCTGGCGGCCCACTATGGCTTCGAGGCGGACACGCGCTGGCGCGACCTGCCTGCGCATATCCAGCAGGCGATCCTCTACGGCAGCGGCAAGGAGAAGATCGCCTTCCGCTACCTCACCGAACGCGGCGGCCGGGTGACCCGCGAGCATGCCTTCGAGGGCATCCTTCCCAACCTCGAGCGGCGCTACAAGGAAACCGAATCCACTGCGGTGCGCGAGGAGCTGGCCAAGTACATCAGCGACCATCCCTGCCCGACCTGCGAAGGCCAGCGCCTGAACCGCTCGGCACGCAACGTGTTCGTCGCCGACCACGCACTGCCGACGCTGACCAATCGCTCGATCGATGATGCCCTGGCGTTTTTCGAGGGTCTGAAGCTGGCCGGCTGGCGCGGCGAGATCGCGGCCAAGATCGTCAAGGAAATCCGCGAGCGCCTGACCTTCCTGAATGACGTCGGCCTCAACTACCTCACGCTGGATCGCCAGGCCGACACGCTCTCCGGCGGCGAAGCCCAGCGCATCCGCCTGGCCAGCCAGATCGGCGCCGGCCTGGTCGGCGTGATGTATGTGCTGGACGAGCCCTCCATCGGCCTGCACCAGCGCGACAACGAGCGGCTGCTCGGAACACTCACTCGCCTGCGCGACCTCGGCAACACGGTGATCGTGGTCGAGCACGACGAGGACGCCATCCGCATGGCCGACCACGTGCTCGACATCGGTCCCGGCGCCGGCGTGCATGGCGGCGAGGTGGTCGCGCAGGGCACGCTGAAGGACATCCTCGCCTCCGAGCGCTCGCTCACCGGCCAGTACCTCTCGGGCACGCGCGCGATCGAAGTGCCCACCGAACGGCGCAAGCCGGTCGACGAGGATGCCTGGCTGCGCCTGAAGGGCGCGCGCGGCAACAACCTCAAGCACGTGGACCTGGCGATCCCGGCGAAGCTGTTCACCTGCGTCACGGGCGTGTCCGGCTCGGGCAAGTCGACGCTGGTCAACGACACCCTGTTCCGCCTGGCGGCCTCCGAACTCAACGGGGCCGGGGCGCAGCCGGCTCCGTTCGAGTCGGTCAGCGGCATGGAGCTGTTCGACAAGGTGGTCGACATCGACCAGTCGCCGATCGGCCGCACGCCGCGGTCCAACCCGGCTACCTACACCGGCCTGTTCACGCCGCTGCGCGAACTCTTCGCGCAGGTGCCCGAGGCACGCGCGCGCGGCTACACGCCGGGCCGCTTCAGCTTCAACGTGCGCGGCGGCCGCTGCGAAGCCTGCGAAGGCGACGGCATGATCAAGGTGGAGATGCACTTTCTGCCGGACGTGTACGTGCCCTGCGACGTCTGCCACGGAAAGCGCTACAACCGCGAGACGCTGGAGATCCACTACAAGGGCCACACCATCGCCGACGTGCTCGACATGACGGTGGAGGACGCGCTCAAGCTGTTCGAGAACGTGCCCACCATCGCGCGCAAGCTCGACACGCTGCGCGCCGTGGGCCTGGACTACATCAAGCTCGGCCAGAGCGCGACCACGCTGTCCGGCGGCGAGGCGCAGCGCGTGAAGCTCTCCAAGGAGCTCTCCAAGCGCGACACCGGCCGCACGCTTTACATCCTGGACGAGCCCACCACCGGCCTGCACTTCCACGACATCGAGCAGTTGCTCGACGTGCTGCACCAGCTGGTCGACCAGGGCAACACCGTGGTCGTGATCGAGCACAACCTGGACGTGATCAAGACCGCCGACTGGATCGTCGACCTCGGGCCCGAGGGTGGCGCCGGCGGCGGCCGTATCCTGGTCGCAGGCACGCCGGAGGACGTGGCCGCGTCGCCCGAGTCGCACACCGGGCGCTTTCTGGTGCCGCACCTGAAGGCGCCGACTCCCTCCCCGGCCGCGGGAAAGCCGGCGACCAAGCGCACCAAAAACACGCTCAAGCACATCGCCTCGGCCGACAAGCACAGGCCCATGCCCCGCAAGAAGAAGGCCCCATGAGCCCACGCAAGTCGACGAAGAAGAAGGCCGAGGTCGAAGCCCCCGCCGAACAGGCCGCGCCGGCCGCATCCACGCCGCTTTTCACGGCCACCCTGCCGGTGCGCTGGCGCGATCTGGACGCGTTCAACCACGTGAACAACTCGAACTACCTGACCTACCTGGAAGAGGCGCGGCTGCAGTGGCTGAGCCACGTGCCGGGACCGTGGTTCGACGACCACGCCATGCCGGTGATGGCAGCGGTCCAGCTCAACTACCGCCGCCCGATCGAGTGGCCGGCGCAGCTGTGCGTCGAACTCCTCTGCGAGCGCGTGGGCAACAGCTCGATGACCATCGGGCACCGCATCCGGGACGTCGAGCATCCCGATCGCCTGTACGGCGACGGCCACGTGGTGATGGTCTGGATGGATCCAGACACCGGCAAGCCCGTGCCGCTGCCCGAAGCCATTCGCCTGGCGGCCGCGCAGGACTGACCATGCGCGTCCGCGCGCCCGCTCCACGCACGGCCTTCCAGGTGGTGCGTGGACAGGAAGGGCCGATCGAAAGCATTGCCGGGGAACGGCATGCCTGGCGCTTCCGTCCCCATTTCCACGCGGGCGACGAGGTGGTGCGGATGCTCGCCGGCCGCGCGCGGCTGAAGCTGCCGGCCGGCTGCCGCATGGTGGCGGCCGGCGACACGGTCACGGTGCCCTCCGGCACCGTCCATTGCTTCGAACCCGTCGATGACCATGGCTGGGCCTTCGTTTCGCAGTTCGTCGCGAAGCCCGCCCCTTCTCCCGCCACCGATGGCGGCGGCACGCTTGGCGAGCAGGCGCGGGCGCTGCTGGTCCGCCGGTCGTCGCTGCGCACCGGCGTGGAAGGGGTGGCGCAGGCATGCGGGGTGTCGGCCGGCCATCTTGCGCGTGCATTCCGTCGGGAGACCGGTACCGGCCTGCACAACTTCCACATCCTGCTGGCGCTGCACCGGGCCAAGGCGCTGCTGCGCATGCAGATGCCCATCGTCGAGGCGGCGCTCGCCGCCGGCTTCTACGACCAGGCGCATCTCAACCGGGAGTTCGTGAAGACATTCGGCATGACGCCCGCCGCTTTCCGGCTCGGCTGGGCCGCCACCCACTGACCCGCTCAGGCCGCTCCGGGGAGATCGAGCGCCATGTACAGCGTGTCGGGTACCGGGTTCCGGTAGTACGGCTCGACCGGCCGGAAGCCCAGCGAGGCATAAAGCGCGCGCGCTGCCTGCATCGAGGCCAGCGTATCCAGCAGTACGCGCCGGTAGCCGGCCTGGCTCGCCCGGGCGATCGCCGCCTCGGCCAACTGCCGCCCCAGGGATCGTCCCCGGGCCGCCGGCCGCACATACAGGCGCTTGATCTCGCACTCGCCCGGTGGCGACCACGGCCGGAGCGCGACGCAACCCAGTGCGGCACCGGTCACGTCGCGGGCGAGCAGCACGTCCCCTCGCGGTGGCGCGTACTTGCCCGGCAACTGCGCAAGCTCCGTATGGACGTCCTGGAACGAGAGATCGATGCCGAGACCGGTGATGTATTCCCCGAAGAGCGCACGCACGAGATCGATATCCCCGGGCAGGCGTGCGGGTGCGATGTCGATGGTCGAAGGAGCGGGCATGACCTTTCATCCGAGAAGCTGGCGCCACCATAGCCCGGCGGCGGGTGCACGACTTGGACAATCCTGATCGCACCTGCGCGCGAGCCTGCGCGGCACCCGGCACGCGGGCGGGCGGGCGCTCGCTATGATGGGCGCTCCCCAAACGGAAGGTGCCCCATGACGACACTCCCCCGTTCCACGGTCCTCGCCACCGCCTGCGCCACCTTCATGGCGATGTCCACGACCCATGCGGCCGAAGCCGCTACCGCGCTGACCCTTTACCGGAGCGATAGCGCCGCGCTGTTCGCCTCCACCGGCGACGGCAGCGTGGGTGATGGCCACGCGGTAGTGCGCGAACAGCGCACATTGCAGCTGAAGGCCGGCACGCAGGACGTCAGCGTGGGCGACCTGCCGCTCTACCTCGATCCCGAGGCCATCGCACTGTCCTTCGCCAATGACCGGGCCAGGGTGATTTCCCAGCGCCTGCTGCTCGGCCAGGGCAACGAGGCGGCACTCGCCGGCCTGGTGGGCCGTGAGATCACCGTGCTCGGCGACAACGGTGAATCGCTGGCGCAAGGCACGCTGCTGCGTGCCGGCAGCGGCCTGCTGGTCAAGGGCGCCCTGGGCAACACGCTGGTGCACGACTACGCCGCGGTACGCAGTTCCGGCGACGACTTTCCCACCGGCTCCAGCCTGCGCCTGCGCGTGGATGCCACACGGGCCGGCACGGCCACCGCCGTGCTCAGCTACCCGACCGGCGGCCTCGGTTGGCGCGCCGCCTATGTCGCCACGCTGCAGCCCGGCGGGACCTGTCGCATGGCGTTCGAATCCCGCGCCAGTATCGCCAACCGCAGCGGCCGCGACTGGCGCAACGCCACCGTGGAACTGGTGGCCGGAGAACCGAGCTTCGCCAAGGCCGGTGCTCCCCGGCCGATGATGGCGATGGCCCGTGGCTACAAGGCCGAAGCCGCCGATATGCCGCAGCAGTCAGCGCTCGGCGACTACCGCCTCTATACCCTGCCGCAGCCGGTCGACTTGCCGGACGGCAGCGTCAGCCAGGTGCCGCTCTACACCACCCGCACGCTGGCCTGCGAGCGCACGGCCCTGTACGAGAACGGCAATGCCTGGACACCGCCGGAGCCGATGCTCTCCCCCGACTTCAACATCGGCGGTGGCAATACCATCGAGAGCACGCTGCGCTTCACCGCCTTCGACAGCCTGCCGGCCGGCTACCTGCGCGTGCTTGGCAACGACGCCCGCGGCACGCCGCAATTCCTGGGCGAAGGCCGCATCGAGGACACGCCCAAGGGCAGTGATGCCACCCTCACCCTGGGCACTGCCTTCGACCTCCGCGCCGAGCGCGAGCGCACGTCCTTCAAGCTGGACAAGTCCGCCCGCACGATGGACGAGGCCTTCCGCATCACGCTCACCAACGCCGGGGAGTCGGCCCGCGTGGTGACCGTGCGCGAGCATCCCAGCCGCTGGCGGGAATGGACCCTGGCGTCCTCGTCGGTCAAGCCGAGCAAGCAGTCGCCGGACGTGCTGGAGTTCCGGGTGAACGTGCCCCCCGGCGGCAAGGCGACGCTGGACTACGCGGTGCACTACCGCTGGGCGGCGGACCAGTAAGCGCCTGCTCGCCAGCGGATGCGCCTCCCGTGCGCGAGCGTGATGCATGACGGTCGCGCACGGGTCCGCTCCCGCATCAAGGCTCGATCCCACCGACAAGGAACACAGCATGCTCGACATCCTCCCGCACGACGGCGACATCGCCGAGATCCGCCTGGCCCGGCCGCCGGTCAATGCGTTGAACATGGACCTGATCGCCGCACTGCGCGACGCCGTTGCGCAAGCGCCGCGCGACGGCGCGCGCGGGCTGGTGATCTCGGGTGCGCAGGGCCTGTTCTCGGCCGGCGTGGACGTGCCCGAACTGTTGCAACGCGACCGCGCCGGTGTCCGGGCCTACTGGCGCGCGCTGTTCGAGCTGTGCGCGGACCTCGCCCACCTGCCGGTGCCGGCGGTGGCGGCGATCACCGGCCACAGCCCCGCGGGGGGCGCCGTGCTGGCGCTGTTCTGCGACTACCGCGTGATGGCCCAGGGCCCCTTCCGCATCGGCCTCAACGAAGTGCAGGTGGGCCTGATGGTGCCCGACTGCATCCAGCTCGCGCTGCGCCGCGTGGTCGGCACCTACCGCGCCGAGCGCTTGCTGGTCGCCGGCGCCATGCTCGAGGCCGAGCAGGCGCTGGCCTGCGGCTTCGTGGACGAGCTGACCGGCGTGGATCAGGTGGTCACCCGCGCGGTGCACTGGCTGACCGAGCTGCTGGCGTTTCCCCGCCACGCCATGCTGGCCACGCGCGAACTGGCCCGCGCCGACCTGCGCGATGCCTGGAAGGATGTCGATGCCCTGCCGCTGGACGCCTTCATGGACGCCTACTTCAACGCGGAAACGCAGGCCACGCTGCAGGGGTTGGTCGCACGGCTGAAGGCCAAGAGCGCCTGATCCCTGCTTTCCGGGAGGCCCCCGGGGCGATTTGCTTGGCCGGTCGCGGAAAAGGCATCGCCCACGAGTGGGCTCCTGCCGGGGTTGGCGGGTCGGCGATGCGAGCGCCGGTCAGCCGGTGGCGATCGGCCGCGACGGATCGCTCACCCAGCCGCTCCAGGAGGGCGCATATAGGCGCGAGCCGTGCAATCCGGCGTGCTCCATCGCCAGCAGGTTGTGGCAGGCAGTGACGCCGGAGCCGCACATGTGCACGACCTTCGGCGGCGGCGTGTCGCCCAGCACCGCCGCAAACTCCTCGCGCAGCTGCGCCGGCGTCTTGAACCGCCCGCGGGTGTCGAGGTTGTCGGTATAGGGACGATTGAGCGCGCCCGGCACATGGCCGGCCGCGCGATCCAGCGGCTCGGACTCGCCGCGATAACGCACAGCGGCGCGGGCATCCACCAGCACCGGTGCCGGATCGGCATGCAGCGCCGCATGGTCGGTGATCGCCTGGGCCGGGTCGAAGCGCAGGTCGACCTGGCTCGGCGTGCGCGCGACCGGCCCGCTTTCGACCGGCAGGCCGGCATCGCACCAGGCGGCGAACCCGCCGTCGAGTACCGCGACTTCGCGCACGCCGGCCAGGCGCAGCAGCCACCAGAGGCGGGCGGCCGCGAGCGCACTGCTGGCGGCATCGTAAGCCACCACCTGCAGGCCCGGACGCCAGCCCCAGCGACCGAGCACGGCGGAAAACGCCTGTTCCAGCGGCAGCGGGTGCCGCCCCAGGCCCTGGCCCTCGCGCCCGAGATCGGAAAGATCGTGTTCCAGGCTCGCATGTACCGCGCCGGGGATATGGGACTGGCGATACTCGCGTCCGGGCTTGTCGGGGTCGGCCGAACCCGCGCCGGCCGGGTCGGCGCGGCAGTCCACGATCAGCACCTCGTCGGGCGGCAGTCCGGCCAGCGTGGCCGCATCGATCAGCGTGGTATGCAGGCTCATGCGTCTTTCATCCTTTCCAGCAGGTTGAGCAGCATCGCGGCGGTGGCGCCCCAGATGCGGTGGCCGCCATGGACGAACTCCACCATCGCGCGCCGATGCCCACGGTAGTCCATCACGTAGCGCCTGAGGTTGGACGGTTCAAGGAAGAACGCGAACGGCACTTCGAAGACTTCGGCGACCTCGGCCGGTGTCGGATAGAGCACCGCGCGCTCGGCGATGCGCGCGACGACCGGCGTGACGCAGTAGCCGCTGATCGTCTCGAAGCAGTCGAGGAACCCCAACGGCTGGACCAGCGCGCGTTCCAGCCCGATCTCCTCTTCGCTCTCGCGCAGGGCGGTGTCGATCGCGTCGAGGTCACCGGGATCCTGCCGACCACCCGGAAAGGCCACCTGCCCCGCGTGCGACTGCAGGTGCGCGGTGCGCACGGTCAGGACCAGCCGCGGCTGCACGCCTTCGCGCACGCCGACCAGGACGGCCGCGGGACGCCTGGGCGTGTCGCCAAGAAGGTCGGACATCTGCGCATGGTTCCATCCCGGCGCTGCCGGTGGATCGGAAAGCGAACGCAGGGCTTGCGGCAAGGCCTGCAGCACGCGCTCGATCGATCGCCCCGGCGCAACGTGCATCAGGTCCTCGCGCGCGCGGGCAGGATCTCGCGCATGAAATACAGGCGCTCGGCGTCGTCCATGGTGCGCCAACGCGCGATTTCCTCGCCGCTTCGCAGGCAGCCCTCGCACCAGCCGCGCGCGTCCAGCCGGCAGATGCCGATGCAGGGCGTGAGGGGAGCGGCGGGGGCGACGGGATCGTTCGGCATTTGCACGATTTTAGCCGATGCGCGGGAGCGTGGCTGTGCATCGGGCGGCATGCGCCTGGACTTCACCTTCGCGGATACACCCGGCGCGAAGGGCTCTCCAGCAAGCGTCGTCCCGAGCGTGCGTGCGACGCGCCGACGTCGAAGAGCCCACCCGCTACTTGGCGATATCGAGCAATTCGATCTCGAACACCAGCGCTTCGTTCGGTCCGATACGCGGCAGTTGCCCGCGTTCGCCGTAGGCCAGCTGCGGCGGAATCACCACCTTCCAGCGATCGCCCACGTGCATGCGCGGGATCACGTCCTGCCAGCCGGGAATGACCTTGTCGACCTGGAACGTGACCGGCGCGCCGTGCGCCCAGGAACTGTCGAACTCGGTACCGTCCACCAGCATCCCGCGGTAGTTCACCGTCACCGTGCTGGTGACCTTGGGTCTTTCGGTACCCTCGCCCGATGCGATCACCGCGTACTGGACGCCGGAAGGCAACTGCACCACGCCCGGGCGCTTGCGGTTCTTCGCCATGTATTCGGCGCTCTTGCGGGCGTTGGCTTCGGCAATGTGCTTGAACTCGGCCACGGCGTTGGCGTGCAGCTGCTGCTCCAGGCGCTGGAGCTGGGCGTGCATGTCCTGCATCGGGACGGCCGGATGGCGCCTGGCGTAGGCATCGGCGATGGCCTTCTGCACGGTGGCAAGGTCCACGTCCGGCTGGCCGCCGGCGAACTGGCTGCCGATCTGGTAGCCGATCGCATAGGACAGCTTGTGCTTGTCCAGCTTGACCTGCGAAGTCGGCGCGCCGGCGCGGTCCTGCGCATGTGCGACGCTTCCCAGCAGCAGCATGCCAAGCGCCAGCCCACCCAGTCGTGTCATGCCTTGCCTCCGACGAAAGACGTACCGGCCATGCTATGCGCATTGGCGGCGCCATGCAGCGCCACGGCCGCCGTCTGCTTCGAACCCGCGCGGCGGTAAAGGTTCCCGCGCTACCATGCGCGTTTTCCTTCCGCCGGAGCGCTCGCCATGGCCTATCGCAATCTGGAAATCGCCAACCGCGGCGCGGTCCGCGTGATCACCATCAACCGCCCCGACAAGCTCAACGCGCTCAACCGCGACACGCTCAACGAGCTGACCCTCGCCTTTACCCAGGCGGCGCAGGACGACGCGGTACGCGCGGTGGTGCTCGCCGGCGCGGGCGAAAAGGCATTCGTGGCCGGCGCCGACATCGCCGAGATGAACGGCTATACGCCGGTTCAGGCGCAGTCGTTCTCGCGCACCGGGCAGCGCCTGATGAGCACGATCGAACGGCTGGGCAAGCCGGTGGTCGCGCGCATCCAGGGCTTCGCGCTGGGCGGCGGCATGGAGCTGGCGATGGCCTGCCACCTGCGCGTGGCCAGCGAAAAGGCGAAGTTCGGCCAGCCGGAAATCAACCTGGGCCTGATCCCCGGCTTCGGCGGCACCCAGCGCCTGCTGCGCCTGGCCGGCCGCAGCGCCGCGCTGGAGCTTTGCCTGACGGGCGCACCGATCGGTGCGCAGCGGGCCTTCGAACTTGGCATCGTCAATCGCGTCGTCGCGCCCGAGGCGCTGGACGAAACCGTCGATGCGCTGGCCGACCAACTGGCTGCGGCCGCGCCGCTGGCGGCCGCGGGCATCCTCGATGCCATTCTGCTGGGTGGCGAGACTGCGCTTGACCAGGGCCTGGAGTTCGAAACGCAGGGCTTCGCACTGGCCTTCGCCACCGAGGACATGCGCGAGGGGACGAGTGCGTTCCTGGAGAAGCGCAAGGCCGATTTCAAGGGGCAGTGAGCTCGCTGCAGGAGCGCACCCTGTGCGCGACCGCCGGCATGACGGTCGCACAGGGTGCGCTCATGGAAGGGGCGGCTAGTGCCCGCCGCGATACTTCTTCTCACCGGCCGTCACGGCAACATCCAGCCGGTTCTCCGGCGGCGCCAGCGGACAGGTGGCGAATGGCGTGAACGCGCAAGGCGGGTTATAGGCCTTGTTGAAATCCAGTTCGACCTTGCCCGGTTGCGACAGGCCGGTCTTGGGCAGCGCGGCGTAGAAGAAGCGCGCGGCGCCGTAGGTCTCCCTGCCCGAGGTGCGGTCGGCGATCACGAAGAACAGTTCGCCGCCCGGCTCTTCCTGGTAGGGCATCAGCTCGAACGTGTGGCCGTCGCGCTGGAACACCGCCTTGCCCGGTACGTCGACCGCCTCGATGGTGCCGATCACCGAGCCGATTTCCAGCTTGTGCCCGGGCGCGAACGGCACCCAGTCGGCCTCGATGCGCCAGGACCGATCGATCGGGAAATAGTCGATGCCGGCGAAGTGCGCGCGGGTTGGTGCCTCAGGATCCTTCACGCGCAGCGCCTTGCGCCCGTCGCGATCGATCACGAAGAAGCTCGCGCTGCCGAAACGCACGAGCGTCGGGCCCGCGGCACCGGCGTGCATGTCGTCGACCAGGGTCGCCTCGTCGACGTTCTTGCCATCGATGGTCGCGACCGCGTCCTTGTCCAGCGCCATGCGCAGGCTGCCGTCCGCGCCGAGCGTCACCGTGCCCAGGTGCGCGGGACCGACGGTGAGCGCGATGTCGTTGTCGGCGGCGCTGCCGATGCGGTTGGCGCCCTCGTGCAGCCATTCCAGCCCGACCAGGCTCAGCCAGCCATCCGGAGCCGTCAGCCGCGCGACGCGGTCGACGCGCCACTGCTCGATCTGGCGGGTGTACGGATCGGTATCGGCGGCGTGCACGGCAGCGGCTCCCAGGGTGATGGCGGCGAGAAACAGGCTGGTACGAAGCATGGAGCTCTCCAGCATGGGGGTGGCGATCGAGTATAGACGAGGCTGCATCTCGCCCTTGTAGGAGCGCACCTGTGTGCGACCGGGAAGCATGGCGGTCGCGCACAGGTGCGCTCATTACAAAATCAGCGGCCGCGCAGGAACAGGCGGTCGAGCTCACCCAGCGACAATTGCACCCAGGTCGGCCGTCCGTGGTTGCACTGGCCCGAGCGCTCGGTCGCCTCCATCTCGCGCAGCAGCGCGTTCATCTCGGGCAGGGTCAGCCGACGTCCCGCACGTACCGAGCCATGGCAGGCCATGGTCGAAAGCAGTTCGTTCTCCAGCTCCTGCAGGCGGCGCGAACTGCCGTGCTGGGCCAGCTCCGCCAGCACGTCGCTGACGAGCTGGCTGACATCGGCCCCTTCCAGCAGTGCGGGAATGCGCCGCACCACCACGCTCGACGGGCCGCTGCGCGAGAGTTCCAGGCCCCAGCCGGCCAGCGCATCGGCGTGCTCCTCGGCGGCCGCGGCTTCCTTCGCGCTCACCGACAGGTTGAGCGGCACCAGCAGCATCTGCGAGCGCAGATTGCTGCAGGCGCGACCGGCCTTGAGCTTCTCGTAGGTGATGCGCTCGTGCGCGGCATGCATGTCCACCAGCACCATGCCGTGCGCATTCTCGGCCAGGATGTAGATGCTCTTGAGCTGGGCGATGGCGAAACCCAGCGGTGGCGCCTCGCGCTCGTCGAGCCCGGGCATCGCCGCGGCCACGGCGGCGCCCGTCTGCGCCGGCGGCTCGCCCAGCAGCGTGGCGTACTCGGCCAACGGCTCGTCGCGCAGGCCGAGGCTGAGCCGGCTCTGCGCGAACTGCGCCGGGCGTCCGCCCGCCGGACCGCCATAGGCGTGCGGGGCCGCAGGGGCCGCCGGTTCGTGCGACGGCGGCGGCACCACCAGTCCCGCCCGCGTCTGGGCCAGCGCCTCGTGCAGGCTGCGGAACAGGAAATCGTGCACCAGCCGTTGTTCGCGGAAGCGCACCTCGTGCTTGGCCGGATGCACGTTGACGTCCACGCCGGCCGGATCGAGTTCCAGATACAGCACGAACGCCGGGTGGCGACCATGGAACAGCACATCCGCATAGGCCTGGCGCACCGCGTGGGCGACCACGCGGTCACGCACCAGCCGCCCGTTGACGTAGAAGTACTGGCCGTCGGCCTGCGCGCGCGAAGCCGTCGGCAGGCCGACCCAGCCGGACAGTCGCATGCCCGCCGCGGCGTGGTCGATGTGCAGGCTCTGCGCCGGAAAACCCTCGCCCAGCACCTCGGCCACGCGCGCCAGCGCGGCCGACTGGTCCTGGCAGGCCCTGAACAGGCGCAGCGGCTTGCCGTTGTTGCTCAGCCGGAATTCCACCGAGCGGCGCGCCAGCGACAGCGACTTGAGCAGGTCGTCGATGTGCGCAAGCTCGGTACGCTCGGCACGCAGGAATTTCCGCCGCGCCGGCACGTTGAAGAACAGGTCGCGCACTTCGACGCTGGTGCCGGCCGGATGTTGCGCCGGCCGCACCGGCTGCATGCGCCCGCCGTCCACCTCCAGCCGGAAGGCACTGTCGGCATCGCGCAACCGCGAGGTCAGCGCGAAGCGGGCGACGGAAGCCACCGACGCCAGCGCCTCGCCGCGGAAGCCCATGCTGGCCACGTGTTCCAGGTCGTCGAAACTGCCGATCTTGCTGGTGGCATGCGAGGCCACCGCCAGCGGCAGGTCGTCCGGCCCGATGCCGCCGCCGTCGTCGCGCACGCGGATCAGCCGCGCACCGCCCTGCTCGATGTCCACCTCGATGCGGGTGGCCCCGGCGTCGAGGCTGTTTTCGACCAGCTCCTTGACCACCGAGGACGGGCGCTCGATCACCTCGCCGGCGGCGATCTGGTTGATGAGGTCGGGAGGAAGCTGGCGGATGACGGGCATCGGGCAAGCTTAAAGGCTCCGGATGCGCCGACAAAACGGAGGTTCCCTTTCGGGAGCCCGTTTTGTCGGCGATGCCTCGCTCCGGTGCCCAAAATGCATCGCCCACAAGTGGGCTCCTGCAAGCGGGGGCGTTCCTTCTCAGCCGGCCGGGATGGCCAGCACCGCGCCGGCCTGCACCGTATCGCCATTCATGCGATTGGCGCTCTTGAGCGCGTTCACGCTGACGCCGTACTGGCGCGCGATGCTGCCCAGGCTCTCGCCGCGCGCGACCCGGTGCAGGTCACGCACGTTCGCATCGGCGCGCGTGTCCGCCACCGTTGCCGCGGGCTTGGTCGCGGAGGCCAGGACGCCGTTGCGGCGCATCGCCTGCGCGGCGAACCAGGTGCCTTGCGGCGGGGTCGCCTCGAAGTAGTTGCGCACGCCGCCCATCACCGCCTCGGCCAGCTGGCGCTGATGGGCCGGGTCGCGCAGCTTGCGCTCCTCGACCGGATTGCTGATGAAGGCGGTCTCGACCAGGATCGAGGGTACGTCCGGCGAGCGCAGCACCACGAAGTTGGCGTGCTCGACGTGCCCCCGGTGGGTCGGACCCAGCTTGGCCAGTGCCTTGAGCACGTTGCCGGCGATCGCCTCGCTGGCCTGGATGGCGTAGCCCTGCTGCAGGTCCAGCAGCACGGCTGCCAGGCTGTCGTCCTTGTCGTCCAGCGAGACGCCGCCGATCAGGTCGGCGCGGTTTTCGCGGTCGGCCAGCCAGCGCGCGGCCTCGGACGTCTTGCCGCGCGGCGACAGTACCCATACCGAGGAGCCCCTGGCGTCGCTGCTGGTGAAGGCGTCGGCGTGGACCGAGACGAACATGTCCGCGTTCTGCTCGCGGGCGATCTGGTAGCGGCGCTTGAGCGGGATGAAGTAGTCGCCGTCGCGGGTCAGCACGGCCTTCATGCCGGGCTGCTTGTTGATCTCGTCGGCCAGCGCGCGCGCCACCGCGAGGGTGACGTTCTTCTCCTGCGTGCCGCTGGGCCCGTGCGAACCGGGATCCTTGCCGCCGTGGCCGGCATCGATCGCAACGATCACCTTGCGCTCGCCGCCGAGCAGTGCGGCAGCCTGTTTGGCGCCCTTGCCCACGCTGGAGGTGGGCTTGATGCTGGCCAGTACGCCCGGCGCGCGGTCGTCCGCCGCATCCACGACAACCGTGTCCTTGCCGGGGTAGAGGTCCAGCACCAGGCGATAACCGTGCCCACCCGCGGGCTTGAGCAGGAAGCTCTTCGGCTGCGCGCCCGCGGCGGCCTGCGCCACCAGATGCAGGTCGCCAGCGGAAGCGCGGCTTTCCAGGCCCTTGTAGAGGCCCTGCGCCGGCGGCGCGTCGAAGCCGCGCGCCAGGTCACCGCCGGCCAGCTCCAGCTCGACGGTGTTTCCGTCGCGGAGCAGCTTGTATTCCACCGGGCCGGACAGGTCGAACACCACGCGGGTGTACTCGGGGCCCGCCCAGACGCGCGCGCCCTGCACGTCGGCCGCCTGCGCCGGGCGCAACGGCAGCGCGGCGGCAAGGGCCACCAGAGCCAGAACTCCCAGGCGCGCGAACGGACGTGTCATGGCGCCGCATTGAAACCCAGCGAAAACGCGATTGCAAGCGTTTTTCCCTTGGATATCCATAACCTGCATCGCTTTTGTCATGCAATCCCAAGGTATCGGCAGCGGACCGGGCTTTGCCCGCGCGTGGCCGAGAAACGGTGTTTCTCCTTACGAAACCGTAACTTAGCTTTCGCCCAGGCGTCCCAACAAGGCGCTGCCACGCCCGCTGCGCGGGACCGCACGCGCACGCCGCCCGTCCCCGGCGTGCTCCAGTTCGAGCACCAGGTCCGGCGCGGGCAAGGCACCGGCACCCCGCTCGGGCCACTCGACCAGCACCAGCGCGGCCGGATCACCCAGGGCATCCAGCCCAAGCCATTCCAGTTCCCCCGGATCGGCGATGCGGTAGAGGTCAAGGTGCCAGGCGGTCTGCTCGCCGGCACGGTAGGACTCGACCAGGCTGTAGGTCGGGCTCTTGACCCGTTCGCCAACGCCCAGCGCGGTGAGCAGCGCGCGGGCGAAGCTGGTCTTGCCGGCGCCCAGGTCGCCGTGCAGGTAGATCACCAGGCCGCCGTCGACCACCGCGGCGAAGCGTTGGGCCAGCGCCGTGGTGGCGGTCTCGTCGGGGAGGGTCCAGTAGCTCATGCATCCAGTCCGTTCAGAAGGCGGCGCAGCGGCGACAGCAGATCGCTGGCGATCAGGCCGCGCTCGCCCTTGCGGGCGGCATGGTCGCCCGCGCGTGCATGCAGGCCCACGCCAAGGCATGCGGCATCCCGGGCGCTGCAACCCTGCGCAAGCAAGGCGGCGATGACGCCGGTCAGCAGGTCACCCATGCCGCCCGAGGCCATGCCGGGGTTGCCCCAGGGGCAGACGTCCAGACGGCCATGCGGATCGGCGATGAGCGACCCTGCGCCCTTGAGCACCGCCACCGCGTCGAACCGGCGTGCAAGTGAACGCGCGGCGGCGAAACGGTCGCGCTCGATATCGGCAACCGCGCATCCGAGCAGCCGCGCGGCCTCGCCCGGGTGCGGCGTGAGCACCACCTGCCGCGCACGATCGAAACGTCGCGGCTCGGCCGCCAGCAGGTTGAGACCGTCGGCATCCAGGACCAGCGGCAGCGGGCTGTCCAGCGCGGTCAGCCACAGCGCATGGCCCCAGGCGCCTTGCCCCAGGCCCGGACCGACCGCCAGCACGGTGGCGCGCTCGAGCAAGGGCGCCAGCGCCTGGGGACCGCCGACCTCGTGCGCCATCAGTTCGGGACGGGCGGCGTTGAGTGCGAACAGGTGCTCGGCCCGCGTCGCCACGCTGACCAGGCCCGCGCCACCGCGCAGGGCGGCCTCGCCGCACAGGCGGATCGCGCCCGCGGTGCCGTGGTCGCCGCCGACGGCGAGCACATGGCCGTTGCGCCCCTTGTGCGCGTCGCGTGGACGCGGCGGCAGCGTGGCCGCTTCGAGCAGCCGGGCATCGGGTGCCTCCTGCCACACGCTTTCAGGCAGGCCCAGCGTGGCCAGTTCGATGCGCCCGGTGTGCGCGTTCGCCTGGCCGGTGTGCAGACCACGCTTGGAGGCGATGAAGCTGACCGTGAGGCTGGCGCGGATGGCCACGCCCGGGCAGTGCCCGGTATCGGCGTTGAGGCCCGAGGGCACGTCCAGTGCCAGCGTCGGCTTGCCGCTGCGATTGAGCCGTTCGATCAGCGCAGCCGCGACCGGCTGCGGCGGGCGGTCCAGCCCCGTGCCGTAGAGCGCGTCGACGTGCACGTCCGCTTCCGGCAAGGAGGAGGTCTCCTCCCAGCGATGCACCGGCACGCCCGCCCGCTCGCAGGCGGCCCGGGCACTGGCGGCATCACCTTTGCCCGTGGGCTCCGCCAGGGCATGCGCTTCCACGGCCAGTCCGGCCTCGTGTGCCAGCAGCGCGAGCAGGTAACCGTCGCCGCCGTTGTTGCCGGGCCCGCAGTAGACCGCGATCCGCTGCACCTGTGGCCAATGCCGGCGCAGGCTCGCGAACGCCGCGGCGGCCGCGCGGCGCATGAGCTCGTAGCCGGGAATACCCAGCTCCTCGATCGCACGCCGGTCCATCGCGCGCACCTGGGCGACTGAATAGAGGGCATGGCAATGGGGCGCGTTCATCGGGGGCGATTATAGGTGCGGGCAGGCACTTACAATGGACGCATGTCCGTCGCCGCCTCCCCCGACTACGCCGCGCTTGCCCGCGAGATCAAACAGTGGGCGCGCGAGCTGGGGTTCGCGCAAACCGCCATCAGCGGCGTCGAACTGGGCGAGGACGAGTCGCACCTGGAACACTGGCTCGACCATGGCCTGCACGGCGAGATGGACTACATGGCCCGCCACGGCACCCGCCGCAGCCGGCCCGCCGAACTGGAACCGGGCACCCTGCGGGTGATTTCCGTGCGCATGGACTACCGCGCGCCGGGCACCCGACACGCCTGGGACGTGATCAACGATGGCGAGGCAGGCTACGTGTCCCGCTACGCGCTGGGCCGCGACTACCACAAGCTGATGCGCAACCGGCTGCAGAAGCTGGCCGAGCGCATCCGCGGAGCCATCGGCGAGTTCGGCTACCGCGCTTACGTGGATTCCGCGCCCGTGCTGGAAAAGGCGCTCGCGCGCAACGCGGGCCTAGGCTGGATCGGCAAGCACACCGTGCTGATCAACAAGAACGCGGGCTCATACTTCTTCCTCGGCGAGCTCTACACCGACCTGCCGCTGCCCATCGATGAGGCCGCCACGGCGCACTGCGGCACATGCACGCGCTGCATCGACGTCTGCCCGACCCAGGCGATCCTGGGTCCTTACCGGCTCGACGCGCGCCGTTGCATTTCCTACCTCACGATCGAGCTGAAGGGATCGATTCCCGAGGAACTGCGCGCGCCGATGGGCAACCGCATCTTCGGCTGCGACGACTGCCAGCTGGTATGTCCCTGGAACAAGTTCGCGCAGGACGCCACCGAGCCGGACTTCGCCCCGCGGCACAGCCTGGACGGGGCGAAGCTGGTGGAACTGTTCGCCTGGAGCGAAGAGGAGTTCCTGCGCCGTACCGAAGGCATGGCGATCCGGCGCACCGGCTACGAGGGTTGGCTGCGCAACATCGCGGTGGCGCTGGGGAATGCGCCCCCGACGGCTGAGGTGATCGCCGCATTGCGTACGCGGGAACAGCACCCCTCGCCCGTCGTCCGCGAGCACGTCGCCTGGGCGCTGGCACGCCACGGAACCGCGCCGCCGTAGGGGCGCACCCTGTGCAGGCATCACCGGGGGTGCGCCCTTTCCGGTCGCGCACAGGTGCGCTCCCACACCTCAGCTGCGGCGTTCGTGGATGGCGTCGATCAGGGCGCGGGTCGCCGCATCCAGCGGCGGCGCGTCCGACTGCTCTCCGCGCAATGCCGGCAGGATCTGCCGCGCGATGCTCTTGCCCAGCTCCACGCCCCACTGGTCGAACGCGTTGATGCCCCACAGATGGCCGAGCAGAAAAACCTTGTGCTCGTACAGCGCGATCAGCGCGCCCAGGCATTCGGGCGTAAGCGCATCGAGCAGGATCACCGAGCTGGGACGATCGCCCGGGAAGGTGCGCTGCGCCGCCAATGTCTCGCCGCCCGCCGGGTTCTCCGCCAGCGCCTCGTCGAAGGTCTTGCCCAGCGCCAGCGCAGCCGCCTGCGCGAGCAGGTTGGACAGCAGCGCATCGTGGTTGCCATGCAGCGGGTGCGCCGGATTGACCACGCCGATCAGGTCCAGCGGCACCACCTCGGTGCCCTGGTGCAGCGCCTGGAAGTAGGCGTGCTGCGCATTGGTGCCGACGCTGCCCCACACCACCGGCACGGTCGGCTGGCCCACCGGCGTGCCCTGCGGCGTTACCGACTTGCCCAGGCTCTCCATCTCCAGCTGCTGCAGGTACCTCGGCAGGTCGCCGAGCAGGTCCGCGTACGGCACCACCGCGCGCGTGGAATAGCCCAGCACGTCGCGGTTCCAGATCTCGGTGAGCGCCAGCAGCGCCGGCAGGTTCTCCTGCCAGGGCGCGCTACGGAAGTGGTCGTCCATGCGCGCGCCGCCGGCCAGCACGGCACGGAAGCCCTGCATGCCGATCGCCAGCGCCAGTGAAAGCCCGACGGCCGACCACAGCGAGTAACGCCCGCCGACGAAATCCCACATCGGGAAAATCTGCTTCAGCGGCACGCCCCAGCTGCCGGCGACCTCCGTGTTGGCGCTGACCGCCAGGAAGTGCCGCGCCACCTCGCGCTCGTCGCCGTTGCAGGCTTCCAGGATCCAGTTACGCAGCACGTTGCCGTTGAGCAGCGTTTCCTGCGTGGTGAAGGTCTTGGAGACCATCACCACCAGCGTGGTCCTCGGGTCGAGCCGGCCGGTCAGGTCGTGGGCGGCCTGGCCGTCGACGTTGGTGAGGAAGTGGCTGCGCACCTTCGGCATGCGGAACGGCGCCAGCGCGGCGACCGCCAGGCGCGGGCCCAGGTCCGAGCCCCCGATGCCGATGTTGACGATGTCGGTGACGGTGTCGGGCAGCCCCAGTGCCGCCTGCTGGCCGCCGTGGATGGCGTCGACGAGCTGGGCAATGCGCTCCAGCGTGGCTTCGATCTCGCGGCGGGCCTCGGCTGGCGCCGGCGACGGCAGGGAGGATGCTCCGGCGCGCAACGCCGTGTGCAACACCGCGCGCCCTTCGGAGGTGTTGATCGCCTCGCCCGCGAACATCGCGTCGCGCGCGGCCTGCCAGCCGCTTGCCTCCAGCTGCGCACCCAGGGCATCGAGCGCCGGCACATCCAGCTTCTGCCGGCTCAGGTCGAGCAGCAGCGGTCCGGCGCGGTGGCGCAGGCGCGCGGCGCGGGCCGGATCGGCGATCAGCCTGCGCAGGCGGGTCTGCGCAAGGCGGCGGGCGTGGTCGGCGAACAGCGAGGCGTACGTCGGGACGTTGGCGGGCATGGGCAGACGCGCTGGCATAGGGAAGCCTTGCATCTTAAGCCCGGCACGCGTGAGGAACACGTCGGACACCGAAGGGTCGGCGCTTCAGCCCACCGCTGCGACGCCGCGGGTCAGGGTGGACTGAAGCCCACCCCGGGTCTATCGCGGGATCAGGCCGCCGCCATCTGCTTGGGGATCGACCGGTTGGTGTGGCTGATGCGGTTGTCCGCATCCACGTACACCAGCGTCGGCTGGAACTTCTCCAGCTCCGCCTCGCTGAGCCCGACGAAGGCGGCGATGATGATCAGGTCGCCGGCCTGCGCGCTGCGCGCGGCGCTGCCGTTGACCGAGATGATCCCGGAGCCTTCCTCGGCACGCAGCGCATAGGTCACGAAACGCTGCCCACTGTTGATGTTCCACGCGTGGATCTGCTCGTACTCGCGGATGCCGGAGGCGTCCAGCAACAGGCCGTCGATCGCGATCGAGCCCTCGTAGTGCAGCTCCGCGTGGGTCACCGTGGCGCGGTGGATCTTGGCCTTGAGCATGTTCAGGTGCATGACAGATGGGGTTCCGGCAGGAACAGCCTGCGTCCGCCGATTATCGAACCCCTGACGCTGCGCTGCAACATCGAGGCACCCCCGGCGGGAGCGCGCCCTGTGCGCGAGGTGCGCCCCCTGGGTCGCGAACAGGGTGCGCTCCTGCAGCCGCTTCTGCGCGTTCGGCCATCCAAAACCCCCGTGCCATAATGCGCGATCCCGCCGGAACGCCTGCACACCATGACCCGCCGCCTCCTCGTCACCAACGCCCTGCCCTACGCCAACGGGCCGCTGCACATGGGCCATCTGCTGGGCTACATCCAGGCCGACATCTGGGTGCGTGCGCAGCGCATGGCGGGCAACGAGGCGGTGTACGTCTGCGCGGACGACGCGCACGGCACCCCGATCATGCTGGCCGCGCAGAAGGCCGGCATGACGCCGGAAGCTTTCATCGAGGGCATCCGGACCGGGCACGAGGCCGACTTCGCCGACTTCGGCGTGCACTTCGACCACTACCACTCGACCCACTCGGAAGAGAACCGCGAGCTGGCGACGCTGATCTACACGCGCCTGCGCGACGGCGGCTTCATCGCGCGGCGCGGCATCAAGCAGCTGTTCGACCCGGAAAAGGAAATGTTCCTGCCGGACCGCTACATCAAGGGCACCTGCCCGCGCTGCGGCACGCCCGACCAGTACGGTGACAACTGCGAGCACTGCGGCGCCACCTACGCGCCGACCGACCTGATCGAACCCTACTCGGTGGTCTCCGGCGCCGCTCCCGTGCTGCGCGACTCGGAACACTACTTTTTCGAGCTGTCCCGGTTCGAGGCGCTGCTGCGCGACTGGTTCGCCGGTCGCTACACCGAGGGCAGGCCGGTGGCCAACGCCGGCGTCGCGGCCAAGCTTCGCGAATGGCTGGATGGTGGTCTCAAGGACTGGGACATCTCGCGCGACGCGCCCTACTTCGGCTTCCCGATCCCCGATGCGCCGGGCAAGTTCTTCTACGTCTGGCTGGACGCGCCGGTCGGTTACCTGGCCAGCTTCAAGGCACTGTGCGACCGCACGAACCTGAGGTTCGACGACTTCCTGGCCCCGTCCAGCCGCGCCGAGATGCACCACTTCATCGGCAAGGACATCATCAACTTCCATGGCCTGTTCTGGCCGGCGATGCTGCATGGCGCGGGGTTCCGCACGCCCACCGCGCTGCACGTCAACGGCTACCTGACCGTCAATGGCTCGAAGATGTCCAAGTCGCGCGGCACCTTCATCCAGGCGCGCACCTATCTGGACGTGGGCCTGAACCCCGAATTCCTGCGCTATTACTTCGCCACCATGCTCGACGACGCACCGGTGGACGTGGACCTGGACCTGAAGGCGTTCGAGGAGCGCGTCAACTCGCACCTGGTCGGCAAGTGGGTGAACATCGCCAGCCGCACTGCAGGCTTCGTGCACAAGTTCTTCGACGGCCGCCTGGGTGCGCACTTCGGCACCACCGAGCAGGCACTGTGGAACACGTTGCTGGAACATTACGACGGCATCGACGCGCTCTACGACGCGGGAGATTTCGCCGAGGTCACCCGCCGCTTCGTGCTGATGGCGGACCTGGTCAACGGCCACATCGCCGCCACCGCGCCGTGGACCATGGCCAAGGACGAGTCGCGTCGCGAAGAACTGCACCAGGTGTGTTCGTTCGCCCTCGCCGGCTTCCGCCTGCTTGCCGGACTGCTCAAGCCGATCCTGCCGGCCACCGTGGCCGCGGCCGAGGCCTTCCTGCAGGCGCCGATCGCCAATTTCGACGACGCCCGCGCGGAACTGCACAGCCACGCGATCGGACCGTTCGAGGCGCTGCTCGGGCGCATCGATCCCAAGCGCATCGAGGCGATGATCGATGCCTCCAAAGAATCGCTCGCGCCCGCCCCGGCGGCCGCACCCAAGCCATCCAAGGAAAGCCGCAAGCCCATGACCGAAGCCGCTGCACCCGCCACCGACACGCCCGCCACCATTGCCATCGACGACTTCGCCAAGCTCGACCTGCGCATCGGCAAGGTCACCACTTGCGAGTTCGTGGAGGGCTCGGACAAGCTGCTCCGCTTCGAGCTGGACGCCGGCCCGCTCGGCAAGCGGCAGATTTTCTCGGGCATCCGCGCCGCCTACGGGGAGCCGGAGAAGCTGGTCGGCCGCAACGTGGTGTTCATCGCCAACCTGGCGCCGCGCAAGATGCGTTTCGGCCTGTCCGAGGGGATGATCCTGTCGGCCGGCGACGGTGGCAGCGACCTGTTCCTGCTGGATGCCGACCAGGGCGCGAAGCCTGGCGCCACCGTCCGCTGACGTCGCTTTTCGTAGGAGCCCGCTTGCGGGCGATGCTCCAGGAATGAAAGAGCATCGCCCGCAAGCGGGCTCCTACAAAGAACTCGTCAGCGCGCGTAGGTGACGAAGAACCCGACCAGGTCGCCGTTCTCGTTGTATGCCGACAGATCCACCACGTGATAGCCGCGCGCGGCGTATTCGGCGTGACTTTCGGTCAGCTTCCGCGCCATGTGGTTCTTGCGGAACCCCAGGGTGGCGTCGACGAAGACCGTGACCGTGTCGCCCTGCGTGCTTTCCGCCCGGGCGGGCGTGGCGTGGGTGAGCAGCAGCGTGCCGGTCATGCCTACGGCGGCGGCCAGCAGCAGCGATGCCGCACGAAGGGTCGGACGGAAACGGGTCATGTGAAGCTCCTGGCAAGTTGCGGGACAATAGGGCGCTGATTATGCCGATGTCCGCCTGGCACGGCGCCCGGAACACCATGAACGACGTCACCAATCTGGCCAACCGCATCGATGCGCTGCTGCCGCAAACCCAGTGCGAGCAGTGCGGCTTCCACGGCTGTCGCCCATACGCCGAGGCGATGGCGCGCGGCGAAGCGCCGATCAACCGCTGCCCGCCCGGCGGAACGGCCGGCATCGCGAAGCTCGCGGCGCTGCTGGGCACGCCGGTGTTGCCGCTCGATCCCGCGCATGGCGTGGAGAAACCGCGCATGCTCGCGCGCATCGTCGAGGCCGACTGCATCGGATGCACCAAGTGCATCCAGGCCTGTCCGGTCGATGCCATCGTCGGCGCGGCCAAGCTGATGCACACGGTGCTGCCGGACCAGTGCACCGGCTGCGAACTGTGCGTCCCGGCCTGCCCGGTCGACTGCATCGTGCTGGAGCCCATGCCACTGGCACAGGTCGAGGACCCGGCGCACGCGGCGGCTTCCCGTACGCACTTCCAGCGCCGCGAGGCGCGCCTGGCGCGCGAGCGGGCCGAGCGCGAGGCCGAACTGGCCGCGCGCAAAGCCGCGGTCGACACTCCCGCCACCCCGCAGAATCCGGTGTTGGCGGCACTTGCCCGCGCCCGGGCCAAACAGGGTTCCGGGACATGAAGCGCGCCGACGTGGTCGAACTGTTCACGCGCCTGCGCGAGCTCAACCCCCACCCCACCACCGAACTGGAATACCGCACGCCATTCGAGCTGCTGGTCGCCGTCGTGCTCTCGGCGCAGGCCACCGACGTGGGCGTCAACAAGGCGACCCGCAAGCTGTACCCGAAGGCCAGCACGCCGCAGGCGATCCTCGCGCTGGGCGAGGAAGGCCTCAAGCGCTACATCAGCACCATCGGCCTGTTCAACGCGAAGGCCAGGAACGTAATAGCGCTGTGCCGCATCCTCGTCGAGCAACACGACGGCGAGGTACCGCGCACGCGCGAAGCGCTCGAAGCCCTGCCCGGCGTCGGTCGCAAGACCGCCAACGTGGTCCTCAACACCGCCTTCGGCGAGCCCACGATTGCCGTGGACACGCACATCTTCCGCGTCTCCAACCGCACCGGCCTGGCGCCCGGCAAGGATGTGCGGGCGGTGGAGGAAAAGCTGGAGAAAGTCGTGCCGGCCGAGTTCAGGAAGGACGCCCACCACTGGCTGATCCTGCACGGCCGCTACGTGTGCAAGGCGCGCAGGCCCGAGTGTCCGATCTGCCCGATTCGCGACCTCTGCCAGTACAGGCACAAGACGCCGCCGGCGCCGTAACCGCACGGGAGGTTTCAGTCCACCGCCGGTGCAACGGGATGGCGGGCCGAAGCCCGGCCTGCGCGGAGCGGATCAGGCAACGTGCGCCAGGGAGCGGTAGAGCATGTAGATCGCGACCACCACGATCACGCCAGCGAAGATGAGGTTGAGCGCGCCGCGCGTGCCGGCCAGTCGGCGTGCGCCCAGCGCGCCCAGCCAGCCGCCGACGATGCCGCCGCCGACGAACTCGGCCGCGACACGCCAGTCGACCAGCCCCGAGATCGCGTAATTGCCCGCCGTGGTCGCCGCGAAGGTGCCGACCGAGAACAGCGAGGTTCCGATCGCGTTGATGATTTCCATGCCGCTGGCGAACATCAGCCCGGGCACGATCAGGAAGCCGCCGCCGATGCCGAAAAAACCGGACAGCGCGCCGGCGCCGAGCCCGACCGCGGCCAGGCGCGGCATGGCGTTGGGCAAGGGGTAGCGATCGGATGATCCGCCGCGGCGTCCGCGCAGCATCAGGAATGCCACCACCAGCATCAGCAGCGCAAACAGCGCCAGCAACCGGTGGCCGTCCATCGCCTTGCCCGCGCTCGATCCCAGCCAGGCGCCGCATACGCCCGCCGCGGCGAACACGAACGCCGCGCGCCAGCGCACGTGCCCCGAACGTGCGTGCGGCAACAGGTTGGCAAAGGCATTGGCGCCCACCGCCACCGCACTGGTGCCGATGGCCATGTGGGGATCGCGCATGCCCACGACGTACAGCAGCAGCGGCGTGGCCAGGATCGAGCCACCCCCGCCGATGAGCGCGAGCGAGAAACCCACGATCGAGCCACACAGCACCGCCAGTATCTCGCCCCCCGACAGCAGGCTCACGGGATTGCCCGCCGGCGGGTCCGGCCCGCTCGCGCCCGGTCAGGCATGCTGCATCGCACGCAGGCGCGGCGCCAGCGCGGCGATGTCGTAGCCCGCGTCGCCCGCCGCCTTCACGATCGCCCCGACATCGCCCGCGCGCGCGGCCTGCAATGCCCACAACGTGGTCGAACGCGTGCCGGTGCGGCAGAAGGCCAGCACCGGCGCGGGCAGTTCCTCGAGTGCCCGGGCCATGGCCTCGATCACCGCCGGCTCGTACCGGCCCGGAACGACCGGGATATCGCGGTAGGCCAGGCCATGCGCGGCCGCGGCCCTTGCCATCTCGGTACTGGTCGGCTGGTCATCGGTCTCCCCGTCGGGCCGGTTGTTGATCACGCTGCGGAAGCCGGCCGCCTCCAGGTCGGCCATCTCGCCGGGCAGGATCTGCGGGGACACGCTGATGTGGGCCGTGAGCTTGCGGACCTGCATGACGCTCTCCTCTGCCGACGAAGAAAACCAGCCCTGCCGTGCGAGCGATCGCTTGCCAGGCACGGATCACTGGCCAGCGAAGCCCCTGCGGCGCGCAAGATACCCCCTCACAACCGCAAAAAAAATAACGGCGGGCTTTGCGGCCCGCCGTTGTCCCTCCCTGGGTAGAACTCCTTTCCGATAACCACTCCTTGACACGCGGCTAATGATCCACGGGCCGCGTGAAGGTTTGCTCAAAGGCTCGCAGACCGAGTGTCCGCTTAGAACGCAACCTCGCCGAAGACGCCGATCTCGTTCGTCTTGACGTTTTGTACATGCGGCGGCACCGGGGTGGCGACCGAACGCTCGGCCTTCTCGTGCTTCCACACCGCGGCCAGCTTGAAGCCCTTGGTCACCTGGTACTGCAGGCCGAGGTTGTAGTAGACGTCCTTGGCGTTGTCGTCGATGTCCTTGCTGAGCTTGGCGTTGTCGTAGCGGGCAAACAGGGCCACGTCGTCGGTGAGCGACACCGAGCCCCACAGCGAGTAGCCGTCGGCCTTGTCCTCGACCGGGCTCAGCACCAGGTTGCCCCAGTTCCTGGCGGTGAAGTACTCGGCGCCGACGCGCACCTTCTTGTCCGCGTAGGCCACCATCACGTCGCCGCGCTGGGCGGTCTGCGGGGCGTCGAGGTTCTCGGTTTCCTTGCCCAGGTGGCCGCTGTAGCCGCCGACCGCAACGATCATGCCCTCGAACGGCACGAAGCCCACGCGGCCTTCGATGTCGACGCCCTTGCTGCGGCTGGGATTCTTGTAGCCACCGCCGTTGACCACCGATACCGCGTAGTTGGCGACCTTGCCGGCGCCCAGGTCACCGAACAGGTGCAGGCCCCAGTCGGCCGAGTTGGCGTACTTCAGGCGATCGGTCAGGGTGTTCTCGACGTAGCGGAAGCCGTAGTAGCTCTCCACGAACGGAATCCACGGCATGTCCGCCGAACCGATGCGCAGCACCGCGGCCTGGTCGAACTTGCCCTGCACGTAGGCCTTCTTGACGAACAGGTTGGTCTCGCCGTCACCGCTGACGTAGTTGAAGTCGGTGGTCAGGTTGGCCGACCAGATGTCATTGAACTTGTGGTCCACGCCCAGATAGAAGCGCTTGACGTCGAGGCCGGTACCCGAGGCGTCGGTCTTGCCGCTGTCGCTGTTCTTCTGGTCGATGTTGCTGAAGTCGAAGTACATCTTGCCGGAGAAACTGGTGTCGGCCAGTGCCTTGTCGAGCGACGAGGACGAGCCGGCCTGCGATTTCTGCAGGGCCTCGATGTTCTGGCCGGTGCTCACGTTGATGTCGGACTGCGCATCGGTGCGCTGTTCCAGTTCGTCCATCTTGGCCTGCAGGGCGGCCAGTTGGGCCTTGAGCTGCTCGACCTCCGAACTGCGCGCAGCCGACTGCGCATCCTGCGGGGCCGGTGCCGCGTGCACGCCGGCGCCTGCCAGGCCCAAACCGGCGGCGATCGCCGCCACGAGCATCTTCGAACGCATGTGTCTCTCCACTGTTGGTAGGAACCCCTCAACCGCCCCCTTCGATCCTGGATGGCCAAGCAGGGACGGCCGTCAGCATGCGTCGTTCCGTTTACGGTTCCGTGCCGGTTGCATGACAGAACGAAGACAGTGCGCGTCACGGCGCCGGCGCGGGCTTCGCCGGCAACCCCGCCCCGCGCTGATATGCTTGGCCGATGGAATATGTGAGCAACAGCCTGGCCGCCCGCATGTGCGAGCGGTTCCGCGGCTTCATGCCGGTCATCGTGGACGTGGAAACCGGCGGCTTCGATGCCGAGCACGACGCCTTGCTGGAGATCGCCGTCGTGACGCTGGCGATGGACGCCGAGGGCTACGTGCGACCGCGCCCGCCGGTGTCCGCGCACGTGGAACCGTTCCCCGGGGCGCGCATCGACCCGCGTTCGCTGGAGATCACCGGCATCGACCCGGACAACCCGCTGCGCGGCGCGCTGTCCGAACGACTGGCACTCGACCACGTGTTCCATCCGGTACGACTGGCGATGCGCGAGAGCGAATGCCAGCGCGCGGTGCTGGTCGGCCACAACGCCGCCTTCGACCTGGCATTCCTCAATGCGGCCGTGCGCCGCTGCGGGCACAAGCGCAACCCGTTCCACCCTTTCAGTTGCTTCGACACCGCCACGTTGAGCGGCCTGGCCTACGGGCAGACCGTTTTGAGCAAGGCGGTGCAGGCGGCCGGCCATGCCTTCGACGGGCGCGAGGCGCACTCGGCCATCTACGATGCCGAGCGCACGGCAGAGCTGTTCTGCGCGATCGTCAACCGCTGGCGGCGACTGGAAACGCTCGAGCGGGATCACGTCGGGATAACACTCTCCTGACGTCCGAGGCCGCGCGGATGAACGGTTTTTGACGGCGTGTCATCACACTGACACATTCATCTCATTTCATTGCAACACGCCTGACCTCAAATGCCTCCGCCGGGAATCCGCCCGCGATGCACACCTTGAGAGGACTGACCGTGTTGAATGCAACCACTGTTTCCCGCCTCGGTACGGCCGCCGTGCTGGCTGCCGCCACGCTGACGGGCGCCAACGCCGCCCAGGCGACCGACATCACCGGTGCCGGTTCGAGCTTCGTCTATCCCGTGCTGTCCCGCTGGTCGGCGACCTACGCCGAGAAGACCGGCAACCACCTCAATTACCAGTCGGTCGGCTCCGGCGCCGGCATCGCGCAGATCAAGGAGGGGACGATCGACTTCGGCGCCTCCGACGCGCCGATGAAGGCCGAGGACCTCAAGAAGTTCGGCCTGGGCCAGTTCCCGGTCGTCGTCGGCGGCATCGTGCCGGTGGTCAACATCGCCGGTGTGCAGGCCGGCCAGGTCAAGCTCGATGGCCCGACCCTGGCCGACATCTTCCTGGGCAAGATCAGGAACTGGAACGACCCGAAGATCGCCGCGTTGAACAGCGGCCTGAAGCTGCCGGCGGGCAAGATCACCGTCGTGCACCGCTCCGACGGCTCGGGCACCTCCTTCAACTTCACCAACTACCTGTCCAAGGTCAGCCCGCAGTGGGCCAGCCAGGTCAAGTTCGGCACCTCGGTCGACTGGCCGACCGGCGTGGGTGGCAAGGGCAACGAGGGCGTCTCCCAGTACGTCAAGCAGATCAAGAATTCGATCGGCTACGTCGAGTACGCCTACGCGGTGAAGAACAAGATCAGCTGGGTGGACCTGAAGAACGCCGCCGGCAACGTCGTCTCGCCGAACGCCGACAGCTTCGCCGCCGCGGCCAGCACCGCCGACTGGGCCAGCGCGAAGGATTTCAACCTGATCATGACCAACGCCCCGGGCGCCAAGGCCTGGCCGATCACCGCGACCACCTGGGTGATCATGTACAAGCAGCCGAAGAACGCCGAGCACAGCAAGGTCGCCTTCGACTTCTTCAAGTGGGCGCTGGAAAACGGCCAGCAGCAGGCCGCCGCGCTTGACTACGTGCCGCTGCCGCAGAGCCTGGTGCAGAAGATCGAGGCCTACTGGGCTTCCGAATACAAGCACTGAAACGTACGCCACCTCTCGCGGAAAACCTGAGCCCTCTCCCCCGCCTGGCGGGGGAGAGGGTTGGGTGAGGGGGAGGCCCTTCGCCCCACCTTGCAAGAGCCTCACCTTCTACCCAGCCCTCTCCCCCGCCAGGCGGGGGAGAGGGCTCATCCTTCGCAAGACTCGAGTCACATGCCCGACGCCACGCTTACATCGATTGCGCCCGAACAACGCGCCAGCCGTGACGCGCGCCACGACCGGCTGTTCGCCGGCCTGCTCAAGGCCTGCGCACTGCTCGTCCTGGCAGCCCTGCTGGGCGCCGCCTTTGCCACCCTGTGGGGCGGACGCGAGGCGTTCGGCACGTTCGGCTGGCACTTCCTGGTCAGTTCCGCGTGGGACCCGAGCAGCCAGGAGTACGGCGCGCTGGTGCCGGTCTACGGCACGCTTGCCACCTCGTTCATCGCGCTGCTGATCGCGGTGCCGGTGAGCTTCGGCATCGCGCTCTATCTCTCGGAGGTCGCGCCGCGCTGGCTGCGCACGCCGGTCGCCTCGGCGATCGAGCTGCTGGCAGGCATTCCCTCGATCATCTACGGCATGTGGGGCCTGTTCGTGTTCGCGCCCTTCTTCGCCGAGCACGTCAAGCCGTGGCTGACCAATTACCTGGGCAACAACCCGGATGACGGCAACCCCTCGTGGGTGGCCACGCACGTGCCGTTCGTCGGCAAGATGTTCGCCAGCGACTACCCCTTCGGCGCCAGCATCCTCGTGGCCGGCATCGTGCTGGCCATCATGATCATCCCGTTCATTTCCTCGGTCATGCGCGAGGTGTTCCAGACCGTCCCCACGCGACTGAAGGAGTCGGCCTATGCGCTGGGCTCGAGCACCTGGGAGGTTTCCTGGGACATCGTGCTGCCGTACACGCGTTCGGCGGTGATCGGCGGCATCTTCCTCGGGCTCGGCCGCGCGCTCGGCGAGACCATGGCCGTCACTTTCGTGCTGGGCAACGCGATGGCCCTGTCCGCCTCGCTGCTCGATCCCGGCGCCTCGATCGCTTCCACCATCGCCAACCAGTTCAGCGAGGCGGTGGGGCTGCAGAAATCGGCACTGATGGCGCTGGCCTTCCTGCTGTTCGTGGTGACCTTCATCGTGCTGCTGATCGCGCGGCTGATGCTGCGCCGGCTGGCCAGCCGGGAGGGTCGCTGATGGACATGCTCTACCTGCGCCGCCGCCTGACCAACGCGCTGGCGCTCACGCTCAGCATGCTCGCCACGCTGATCGGCCTGGCCTTCCTCGCCTGGATCCTCTGGGAAACCCTGCGTCAGGGGATCGCCGCGCTGGACCTGAAGCTGTTCACCAAAATCACCGCCTACGGTGACCAGGGTGGCCTGGCCAACGCCATGGTCGGCAGCCTGATCATCAACTTCGTCGGCATCGCCATCGCCACGCCGATCGGCGTGCTGGCCGGCACGTGGCTGGCCGAATACGCCAACCGCACGCGGCTGGGCGAGACGATCCGCTTCCTGAACGACATCCTGTTGTCGGCGCCGTCGATCGTGATGGGCCTGTTCGTCTACACCATCATCGTGCTGCCGAGCACCGCGCTGACCCATGGCAACACCACGTTCTCCGGTTTCGCCGGCGGGGTGGCGCTGGCGCTCATCGCGCTTCCGGTGATCGTGCGCACCACCGACGAGATGCTGCGGCTGGTGCCCTCGACCCTGCGCGAGGCGGCCCTCTCGCTGGGCGTGCCGCAGTGGAAGCTGACCTCGCAGATCCTGCTGCGCGCGGCGCGTTCGGGCATCGTCACCGGTGTGCTGCTGGCGCTGGCGCGCATCAGCGGCGAAACCGCGCCGCTGCTGTTCACCGCGTTCGGCAACAACTTCATGACACTCAATCCGCTGGACAAGATGTCCAGCCTGCCCCAGGTGATCTACCAGTACGCCAACGATCCGGGCGAGGCGATGCACGCGCTGGCCTGGGCCGGTGCCTTCGTGGTCACGCTGTTCGTGCTGCTGCTCAGCCTCGCCTCCCGCCTGCTGTTTGCCCGCAAGGTGTCCCATGATTAACCCTGCCGCCCTCGCCCTGGCGCCCTCGATGGCCCCGCCCGCCGCCGAACCCAAGCTCAGGGTCCGCGACCTGAATTTCCACTACGACGGCTTCCATGCGCTGAAGAACATCGGCATGGATATTCCGGAGAAGCAGGTGACGGCGATCATCGGGCCCTCCGGTTGCGGCAAGTCCACGCTGCTGCGGATCTTCAATCGCATCTACGCGATCTACCCTGGCCTGAAGGCGACCGGTTCGATCGAGCTGGACGGCGAGAACATCCTCGACCCGCGCTACTCGCTCAACCGGCTGCGCAGCAAGGTCGGCATGGTCTTCCAGAAGCCGGTGCCGTTCCCGATGACGATCTTCGAGAACGTCGCCTATGGCATCCGCCACCACGAGCGCCTGTCCAGGGCGGACATGGATGCGCGCGTGGAGCAGGCCCTGCGCGGCGCGGCCCTGTGGGACGAGGTCAAGGACAAGCTCAGGCAGAATGCCCTGGGCCTGTCCGGCGGCCAGCAGCAGCGCCTGTGCATCGCGCGCGCGATCGCGCTCAAGCCCGAGGTGTTGCTGCTGGACGAGCCGACCTCCGCCCTCGATCCGATCGCCACCGGCCGCATCGAGCAGCTGATCGAGGACCTCAAGAGCCAGTTCACCATCGTGATCGTCACCCACAACATGCAGCAGGCGGCGCGCGTGTCCGACCGCACCGCCTTCATGTACCTGGGCGAGCTGGTGGAGTTCGACGAAACCGAGAGGATCTTCACCAAGCCCGGCAAGAAGCAGACCGAGGACTACATCACCGGCCGCTTCGGCTGACTTCCCGCCCCCGCCTCCTTCCCGGAGCGGGGCCGGAGCGAAGTCGGGGCGAGCCCCTTGACCAAGCGGCACCCGACACCTTGCAGGCATCCTCTCCGGAGCGAGAGGAACCCAACTCGAGACGACAGACATGACCGGCAAAGATCACATCATCAAGAGCTACGACAGCGAACTGGCGCGCCTCACCGGCGAGATCGTCCGCATGGGCGAGCTCGCCGCCGCCCAGCTGGAGGCGGCGATCGACGTGGTCGAGCGCCGCGACGGTCGCGCGGCCCAGCATGTCGTGGCCAACGACGACGCGATCGACACGCTGGAGCAGGAGATCAGCCACGACGTGGTGCGCCTGCTCGCCTTGCGAGCCCCGATGGCCGGCGATCTGCGCAACGTGTTCGCGGCACTGCGCATCGCCTCCGACATCGAACGCATCGGCGACTACGCGGCCAACGTGGCCAAGCGCTCGATCCCGTTGTCGATGGTCGCCCCGGTGGCCCCCACCAGTGGCCTGGGCCTGCTCGCCAAGCTGGCGGCCGCCGAAGTGCGCGACGTGCTGGACGCCTACGCCCGGCAGGATGCCGAGCAGGGCTACCAGGTCTGGAAACGCGATGCCAAGCTGGACGAGGCCTACACCGGCTACTTCCGCCAGTTGCTGACCTACATGATGGAAGACCCGCGCAACATCACGCCGTGCACGCACCTGCTGTTCATGGCCAAGAACATCGAGCGCATCGGCGACCACGCGACCAACATCGCCGAGAACCTCTGGTACCAGGTGTACGGCGAACCGCTGGCAAAGCAGCGCGACAACCGCGACCTGACGTCGAGTCCGGAAATGCCGAAGCTGGGCGGCTGAGCCGAGGCCTCCTGCGTCCGCCCTTCCCCCGCGAGCGGGGGAAGGATCACGACCCTTGCGAGATGCCACCCGGCGAAGCTTCCCCGTTCGCGGGGAAGGGTACCGCCGGCGGATCGGGATGCCTCGCGGCCATCTATACGTCCGTGCCGGTCACCTTCTCGGCCCGCCGCCGCCGCGCGCTGCGCACGATGCCGAAGATGCCGATCGCCATCCACGCCACTTCCAGTGCGAACGCGGACACGTTGAAGCTGCCGAACAGCAACGAAAGCGTCACGCCCAGCGCTCCGAAGACGTTCATCAGCTGGTAGGTGAGCCCGTTGCCGTGCAGCTTGTGGGCCTGCAGCAGGAGAAACGCCAGCAGCACCAGCACCACGCCGATAAAGCCGGCCCAGTCGTACCAGAACAACGTGTTCATTGCTTCAGACCCCGCTGACGCAGCGCCTCGAACAATACGACGCCGGTCGCGACCGAGACATTGAGGCTCTCCATCAACCCCGGCATCGGGATCCTCGCCACGAAGTCGCACAGTTCGCGAGTCAGCCGGCGCATGCCTTCGCCTTCGCTGCCCAGCACCAGCGCCACGGGTCCGCGGAAGTCGACCTCGTAGACGGACGTCTCGGTATCGCCGGCCAGCCCGGTGATCCACACGCCGGCGTCCTTGATTTCGCGCAACGTGCGCGCGAGGTTGGTCACCGCCACCAGCGGCACGCGGTCGGCGCCGCCAGCCGAGGCGCGGCGCACCACCGGCGTCAGGCCGACGGCGCGATCCTTGGGCACGATCACGGCCGTGACCTTCGCGGCCGCCGCCGAGCGCAGGCAGGCGCCCAGGTTGTGCGGGTCGGTGATGCCGTCGAGCACGAGCACCAGGGTTTCCATGCCGTCGCGTTCGATCAGGCCCGCGAGCTCGTCCTCGTGGGTCATCGGCGGCGGTTCGTACAGCGCCACCACGCCCTGGTGGCGCGCCTGGCCTGCCAGCTTGTCCAGCTGCTCGCGCGGGCGGTGGTGCACCGGGATCCGGTGCGCGTGGGCCTGCTCGACCAGCTCCTTGATGCGCGCGTTACGTTGCGCCGTGGCAACGTCCACCAGCACCTCGCGGACGCGCGACGCGTCGTTCGCCAACGCGCCTTCGACCGGGTTGATGCCGACGATCCAGCTCTCGCTCATGCCTTGCCCTTCGGATTGCGCTGGCGGCCGGGCCGCTTGGCGGCAGCAGTCTGCGGTGCCTTGCGCTTGCCGCCGTCGTCTTTGCCGGGCGCGCCCGTATCACGGTTGGCCCGATTGCCCCTGCCCTTGGCGCCGGCCTGTTCGTCGCGGGCCTGGCTGCCTTTGGCCTGCCGCCGGGTTTCCGGCGGCAGGGCCGACCGGCCAGGTGCCTCGGAAGCCTCTTTGCTCGGCCTGCCCTTGAGCTTCGGCCGGCCGCCCTCGGCGGGAAGCGCCTGCCGCCCCCTCGCCTCGGACGCCACCTTGGCGGCCTTGCCGCGGGGCGCACGATTATCGCCCATCGCGGGTGCCGGCGGCGCCGGCTTGGCCGGTGCCGGAGCGCCACGCCCAAAGACCCGACCCACCGCCCTGGCAGCACGACCCAACATGCCCGGCGCCTTGGCGGCGGGCGCATCGACCGGCTTGGGCAGCGAGTACCGCTCGCCGCCGGCAGCGTAGTCATAGGCCTTGTGCGACGTGGCCGGGGGCTTGCCCTGCTTGCGATCGGACACCAGGCGGAAATCGATCTTGCGATCCTCGATGCTCGCGCGCAGCACCTGCACGCGCACGTGGTCACCCAGACGGAACTGGTCGCCGGTGCGTTCGCCCTTGAGCAGTTTGCGGATCGGATCGAAGTGGTAGTAGTCGTTGGCGAGCTGGCTGATGTGCACCAGGCCGGACACGCGCGACTCCTCCAGTTCCACGAACAGGCCGAACGACGTGACGCCGGTGATCACGCCTTCGAACTCGCTGCCGACGTGCTTGGAGAGCCACGCGGTCTTGAAGCGCTCGTCGACGTCGCGCTCGGCCTCCTCGGCACGCCGCTCGCGCTGCGAGCAGTGCACGGCCATCGCCGCCATCTCGGCCGGCGTGTAGAAGTACTCGTTGGGCTTGCCACCGCCGATGGCGAAGCGGATCGCGCGGTGCACCAGCAGGTCCGGATAGCGCCGGATCGGCGAGGTGAAGTGCGCGTAGGACTCCAGAGACAATCCGAAGTGCCCGCGGTTCTCCGGCTGGTACGCGGCCAGGCTCTGCGAGCGCAGCAGCACCGACTGGATCAGCTCGCGCTCGGGACGATCGCGTACCAGCGCCAGCACGTCGGCGAAGTCGCCCGGCGTGACGTCCTCCACCGGCGGCATGCGCAGCTTGAATTCGCGCAGGAACTGCTGCAGGTCCTCGTACTTCTCCGCCGGCGGCGGCTCGTGGGCGCGGAACAGCGCGGAGAACTTCTTCTTCGTGAGGAAGGCGGCCGCCTGCACGTTGGCGGCGATCATGCATTCCTCGATCAGCTTGTGCGCATCGTTGCGCTCGGTCGCGCCCATGGCCTCGACCTCGCCCCGCTGGTCGAGGCGGAACTTGACCTCCGGCGTCTCGAAGTCGATCGCGCCGCGGCGCGCGCGCTGCGCGGCCATTGCCTTGTACAGCGTGTGCAGGTGCTCCAGCTGCGGCAGCACGTCGGCCACCTGGTCGCGTGCCTCCGGGTCGAGCAGGCCAACCGCCTGCCACACGATGTCGTAGGTCAGGCGCGCGTGCGAGCGCATCACCGCGTCGTAGAACTTCGACTTCAGCACCTCGCCGTCGTCGTCGATCTGCATGTCGCAGACCATGCACAGCCGCTCGACCTTCGGATTGAGCGAGCAGATGCCGTTGGAGAGCGTCTCCGGCAGCATCGGCACCACGAAACCGGGGAAGTAGGTCGAGGTGCTGCGCTCGTAGGCTTCGCGGTCCAGCGGGCTGCCGACCTTGACGTAATGCGAGACGTCGGCGATCGCGACCACCAGGCGCCAGCCGCCACCGCGGCGGGGTTCGGCGTAGACCGCGTCGTCGAAGTCGCGCGCGTCGGCACCGTCGATGGTCACCAGCGGCAGCTTGCGCAGGTCGACCCGGCCCTGCCGCTCGGCGGCCGTCACTTCCGGCTCCACCTGTGCCGCGTCGCGCAGCACTTCCGCCGGCCACTCGTGCGGCAGGTCATGGCTGGCGATGGCCATCTCCACCAGCAGCGAGGGCTGCAGGCGCTCGCCCAGCACCGAGACGATGCGGCCGAGCGGGCCGCGGTGCGGCGTCGGCGGATCGGTGATCTCGGCCACCACGATCTGCCCGGCGCGCGCGTCCTGCTCCTGGCCCGGCGGAACCATCACGTCCAGATGCAGGCGCCGGTCGTCCGGCGACACCAGCGTCACGCCGTTCTCGACCACCACGCGCCCGACCAGCCGCGGCGAACGTCGCTGCAGCACTTCGGCGATGGCGCCCTGGCGCCGGCCGCGCCGGTCGATGCCGACCACGCTGGCGAGCACGCGGTCACCATGCAGCACGGTCCGCATCTGTTGTGGCGAAAGGTAGAGATCGTCGCCGCCCTCGTCCGGACGCAGGAAGCCGTAGCCTTCGGCGTTGGCGAGCACCACGCCGGGAATCAGGTCCAGCTTGCGCACCGGGGCGAAATCGCCGCGCCGGCCCTGCAGCAGCTGGCCGTCGCGCACCATCGCACCCAGGCGCTTGTGCAACGCGGTGATTTCGTACTCGTCCTGCAGTTGGAGCGCCTCGGCGATGCGCGCCTCGCTCAGCATCTCGCCGCGTTCGTCCAGCAGCGCCAGGATCGCCTCGCGGCTGGGAATCGGCCGCTCGTAGCGTTGCGCCTCGCGCTCGGCGAACGGGTCGCGTCCGCTCTTCCCGCGCGCGGGTGCACCGGCCGGCGACGTACGCCGCGAACCGCCCCGGGCGCCTGGCTTGGGTGCACGCGGAGCCGCGGTATCGCCGCCCTTGCCGGTGCGGGATGTTTTATTTCTGGTCACAAAAGATCCTTGTGTGGGAGCGCCGCGCAGCATGCCGCGCGTTGCAATGAATTTGCTATCAACGAAGTGTTGACAAGCCTGGGGGACATGCCTACTCTACGCGGCTCGCGCAGCCCGAACGGCTCGCGCGACACCTGCCCAGGTGGCGGAATTGGTAGACGCACTAGTTTCAGGTACTAGCGGGTAAAACCGTGGAGGTTCGAGTCCTCTCCTGGGCACCAATTGTAGATGAAGCCCGCCGCAAGGCGGGCTTTTTCGTTTCTGCCTCTGCTCCGCCTCCGGGTAGAGGGCTCAAGCAGCCGGCCCCTTCAGCTCCACCATGTTTCCCTGCGGGTCGTAGCAGTAGATCGACGGCCCCTCCCCCTGCGCGCCGTAGCGCAAGCCGATATCGCCCACGCGCACGCCATGCGCCTTGAGGTGCGCCACGATGGCCGCTTCGTCGTAACCCTCGACGCTCAGGCACAGATGGTCCATGTTGCGTCCCTCGCTGCCCGGCCCGGCGCCTCCCAGGCGGCCGAGCTTGCCGTCGATCGGCACCAGGTCGATCAACGAGTCGCCGGCGCGCAACTGCACCAGGCCGATCGCGTCCTGGCGGCGCTCCTCCGTACAGCCGAGCACGTCGCAATAGAACGCCTGCATCGCCGCCAGGTCGTAAACGCGCAGCACGACGTGATCGATCTGCTGGAGCCGGAAGGGGGGCATGGGCGCTCGCCAGGTGGGGAAGCTCCATGGTACAGGCACCGGCCGAACGCACACCCACGGGCGCCCGCCGTTAAGCCGGGACTCCACGCGCGCGGACGGCCGGCCTGTATAATTGGCCCTTCGCACGCGGCGGGAGAAGCGGGGAACAACCCGCTGCCGAAGACGCAACGCCCGTAATCGCTCAGGCCCGATACCGCCGCGTGCAAAAACTCTGGAGAGAGCGGTTGAATCCGCCGCCGAAGGGGCACGAAGCATTCCGCTTCCAAACTCTCAGGCAAAAGGACAGAGGGGCGCCCCGCGTGCGGCACGCACGCGTTGCCTTCGGACGCCCGTCATGAGCCAGACCAAGAACCCCTCGCTGCGCGAACTCGAGAACCACGACGCGTTCATCGCGCGCCACATCGGCCCGAACGATGCCGAGATCGCGCAGATGCTGCGCACGATCGGCTACGACTCGCTGGAGGCGATGACCGACGCCATCGTGCCGGGCAAGATCAAGTCGCCCGCACCGCTCCACCTGCCTTCGGCGGTGACCGAAGTCGAGGCGCTGGCCAAGATCCGCGCGATCGCCGACAGGAACCAGGTCTTCCGGAGCTTCATCGGCCAGGGCTACTACGGCACCCACACGCCCAACGTCATCCTGCGCAACATCCTGGAGAACCCGGCCTGGTACACCGCCTACACACCCTACCAGGCGGAGATCTCGCAGGGTCGCATGGAGGCGCTGATCAACTTCCAGACGATGTGCACCGACCTGACGGGCATGGAAATCGCCAACGCCTCGCTGCTGGACGAAGGCACCGCGGCGGCCGAGACCATGACGCTGGCCAAGCGCTCGGGCAAGTCGAAGTCGAACGTGTTCTTCGTTTCCGACCGCGTGCACCCGCAGACGCTGGAGGTGCTCAAGACTCGCGCCGAGCCGATGGGCATCGACCTGCACGTGGGCCCGGACGCCGACGCGGCCACGGTCGACAGCTACGGCATCCTGCTGCAGTACCCGGACACCTTCGGCCACATCGGCGACTACAAGGCGCTGGCCGACGCCGTGCACGCGCGCGGCGGCATCGTCTGCGTGGCTACCGACCTGCTCGCGCTCACCCTGATCGCCGCCCCCGGCGACTGGGGCGCGGACATCGTGGTCGGCAACACCCAGCGCTTCGGCGTGCCGTACGGCTTCGGCGGACCGCATGCAGCCTTCATGGCCTGCCGCGATGCCTACAAGCGCTCGATGCCCGGCCGCCTGATCGGTGTCTCGATCGACGCGGAAGGCAAGAAGGCCTACCGCCTGACCCTGCAGACGCGCGAGCAGCACATCCGCCGCGAGAAGGCGACCTCCAACATCTGCACCGCGCAGGTGCTGCTGGCGGTGATGGCCAGCATGTACGCCGTCTACCACGGTCCCGAGGGCCTGACCCGCATCGCGCGCCGCGTTCACCGCCTGGCCGCCATCCTCGCCGCCGCGCTCGGCAAGGCCGGCGTGGCAGTGGGCAAGGATTTCTTCGACACGCTGCATGTCACCGGCATCGACGCCAAGGCCGTGCTGGCCAAGGCCGAGGCGGCGCGCATCAACCTGCGCCGCATCGACGACAAGAGCGTGGGCATCAGCCTGGACGAGACCGCCACGCGCGCCGACGTCCTCGCACTGGCCGGCCTGTTCGGCGCGCAGGCGGACATCGACGCACTCGATGCGGCCACGTCCGACGCCCTGCCCGCCGCGGTCGTGCGCAAGAGCGCCTTCCTCACCCACCCGGTGTTCAACACCCACCACAGCGAGCACGAACTGCTGCGCTACATGCGTGCACTGGCCGACAAGGACCTGGCGATGGACCGCACGATGATCCCGCTGGGCTCGTGCACCATGAAGCTCAACGCCACCGCCGAGATGATCCCGGTGACCTGGCCCGAGTTCGGCCAGATCCACCCGCTGGCGCCCGCCTCGCAGACCCAGGGCTACAAGGAGCTGATCGACGGCCTGGAAGCCATGCTGGTCGAGTGCACCGGCTACGACGCGGTCAGCCTGCAGCCGAACTCCGGCGCGCAGGGCGAGTACGCCGGCCTGCTCGCGATCCGCGCCTACCACCGCTCGCGCGGCGAAGGCCACCGCGACATCTGCCTGATCCCCGAGTCGGCCCACGGCACCAATCCGGCCTCGGCGCAGATGTGCGGCATGCAGGTGGTGGTGACCAAGTGCGACGCCAACGGCAACGTCGACCTGGAAGACATGCGCCGCAACGCGGAGAAGTACTCCGACCGCCTCGCCGCCCTGATGATCACCTACCCGTCCACCCACGGCGTGTTCGAGGAGGACATCGTCGCGATCTGCGACATCGTCCACCAGCACGGCGGCCAGGTGTACACCGACGGCGCCAACATGAACGCGCTGGTCGGCGTGGCCAAGCCGGGCAAGTGGGGTTCGGACGTCTCGCACCTCAACCTGCACAAGACCTTCTGTATCCCGCACGGCGGCGGCGGCCCGGGTGTGGGCCCGTGCGCGGTCAAGTCGCACCTTGAGCCGTTCCTGCCGCGCAAGCTCGGCGAGGACACGCCGGTGGGCATGGTCTCGGCGGCGAGCTTCGGCAGCGCGTCCATCCTGCCGATCAGCTGGATGTACATCACGCTGATGGGGCGCGAAGGCCTGCGCCGCGCCACTCAGGTCGCGCTGCTCAACGCCAACTACATCGCCAGGCGCCTGGCTGACCACTACGAGACGCTCTATACCGGCCGCAACGGCCTGGTGGCGCACGAGTGCATCCTCGACCTGCGCCCGCTCAAGGACGCCACCGGCATCAGCGCCGAGGACGTGGCCAAGCGCCTGATCGACTTCGGCTTCCACGCGCCGACCCTGAGCTTCCCGGTCGCCGGCACCTTGATGGTCGAGCCGACCGAGTCCGAATCGCAGCAGGAGCTGGACCGTTTCATCGACGCGATGATCCAGATCCGCGACGAGATCCGCGCGATCGAGGACGGCCGCCTGGACCGCGAGGACAACCCGCTCAAGCACGCCCCGCACACCGCGACGCAGGTGTCGGCCACCGAGTGGTCCCACGCCTACCCGCGCGAGCTGGCGGCCTTCCCGCTGCCCAGCCTGAAGTTCCAGAAGTACTGGTCGCCGGTGGCCCGCGTGGACAACATCTACGGCGACAAGAACGTGTTCTGCAGCTGCGTGCCGATCAACGACTTCAAGGAAGAGATCGAGGCGTTCAGCGAGCCGAACGTGTCCTGAGCAGGCAACGGAAGGCCCCGCGCGAGCGGGGCCTTCTTCTTTGCAGGCATCAGCCTGCGATGCACCGCGCCCGGGGGGATGTCCTGAATCACTCCTCCTGGCCGTCCGCCTGCACGTCCGCCAGGTCGCCCGCGTCGAACGCGTAGTCGAGCAGGTCGGCCGGCCTGCACTTGAGCACCGCACACATCTTCGCCAGCGTGCGGAAGCGGATGCCCTTGACCTTGCCCGAGCGGAACAGCGAAAGCTGCGTCTCGCTGATGCCGACCTCGGCAGCCAGGTCGCGCGCCTTGAGGCCCTTGCGGGTGATCACTTCATCCAGCGTCACTCGGATCGGCATCAGACGATCCCTTCCAGCTCGGACTCCATCCGTCGCGCCTGTTCCACCAGCCTTGCGAGCAGGACCAGCGCCGCACCGACGATTGCGAGCACGATGCCCGAAAGATCGAAATACGCATAGCCGCCACGGCTGTGTTCGATCATCCGCGTGAGGTTGGTCACCGCGAACAGGTTGAACAGCGCGCCGCCCATCACCGCCACGCCCATGTGCCGCAGGGCCAGCGCCACGGCCGCCGCAAACAACCTGCCCTGCGCCAGTTCGTCCAGCGCGCGGCGCACGGCCCACAGGCCCCACAGATAGAACGCGCCCGGTACCCCATGGACCGCCGCCACCAGCAGGTCGCGCCAGCCGCGGCCGCTCGTGTCGCCATGCGCCAGCAGCGACACGAGCGGCACCAGCACGAAGGGCAGCACCAACAGCAGCGCGAGGCAGAGCCAAACGGCGGTCGTGACATGGCGCAACAGGCGGCAGTGCTGCTGGAAGCGGCTCAGACCAGTCATCGCGGACTCCGAAAACTTTATGTTTGACTTAAACGAAACAGCCGGAGTAACTTTATCTAAAACTTAAACGCAAGGAAACCCCGATGTCCCTCGCCATCCACACCCTGGACCTCTGTCGCCGCTTCGGCGAGCGCCTGGTGGTCGACCGGGTATCCATGCATGTGCCCCGTCGCGCCATCTACGGGTTCCTCGGCCGCAACGGCGCCGGCAAGACCACGACCCTGAAGATCCTGCTGGGTCTGCTGCGTGCCGACAGCGGACGCGCGGTGATCGACGGCATCGACGTGGCATCGGATCGGCGCGCCGCAGCGCGCCGTGTGGGCGCCTTGCTCGAGGCACAGGGCTTCTACGTGAACCTGAGCGGCGAGGCCAACCTGGATCTCACCCGGCGCCTGCTCGGTTGTCCGGCCAGCGAAGTCGCACGCGTGCTGACCCTGGTCGAGCTGGACGCGCACGCGCGTCGTCGCGTGGGCGACTACTCGCTGGGCATGCGCCAGCGGCTCGGGCTGGCGCGCGCACTGCTGGGCGCGCCGCCGGTGCTCGTGCTGGACGAACCGACCAACGGCCTGGATCCGGAAGGCATGGCCGACATGCGCCAGCTCCTGCGCGAGTTGCCCGACCGCGCCGGCGTGACCGTGCTGCTGTCCAGCCACCTGCTGGGCGAGATCGAGCAGGTGGCCACCCACGTGGGCATCCTGAGCCAGGGCCGGCTGGTCATGGAGGGCGAACTGGCCGCGCTGAAAGCGAACCTGACGGCGGATATCCGCATCGAGGCCGGCGACCTCGCAGGTGCCGCCGAGGTGGTACGCGCGCACGGTCTCTGCGTGGACACCATGCCGGGCCGCCTCGTCGCCCGCCTCTCGCCCGGTGCCGACCCGCGGGCACAGGTCGCCGCGCTCAACCGCGCCCTGTGCGCCGCGGGCGTCGAGGTCCATGCACTGCAACCGGGGCTGCCGTCGCTGGAACAGCTGTACTCGGTCGTCTCCCGATCGATCGCACCCATGGAGGTCGCATCATGAGCCTGCTCACAGCGATGCGGGTGGAACACCGCAAGCTCCGTCGTTCACTGGCGCTGGTCCTGGCCCTGAGCGTGCCACTGCTGATCGCGGTGTTCCTGTTCTTCAATCTCCTGCGCTGGCACCAGGCGCGCCCATGGGAGCAATGCATGCAGATGGGCGCCGCGATCTGGGCGTTCTTCATGCTGCCGATGGGCGTCACCGCACTGGCCGTGCTCGTGGCACAGGTCGAACACGGATCACGCAGCTGGGATCACCTGCGCGCCCTGCCGACGCCACGCTGGCACCTGTATCTCGCCAAGACGGCATGGGTGCTGGGCACGGTTGCGCTGATGAATCTGGGCGTCATGGCGGGGAGCGCCGCGGCGCTTTACCTGGCCGGGCGCGTCGAGCCCCTGGTGGCACCGCAGGGACCGTTCGACCTGGCGCAGTACGCGTTGTTGTACGCGCGGATGTACCTCTCCGCATTGCTGCTGGTGGCCGTGCAACTGTGGCTTGCGCTGCGCTATGCGAGCTTCGTACCGGCACTGGCGGCGGGCATCGGCGGCACCTTCTTCGCCGTCGTGGCGAGCTCCGCGAAGATCGGCGTGGTGCTGCCCTGGCAGGTGCCGATCAACCTGTTGGCGAGCGACCCGGCGAGGGCCCGCATCGCGCTGCTATGGGGTTTCCTGGGAGGCCTGGCCGCGTTGGCGCTGATGCTGGCGCACCTGGCGCGGCGCGAAGTGCGCGGCTAGTGCTCGGCGGCTTCTCCGCCCGAACCCGGGGATGGCGGCTGCTGGCCCATGAACATCGGAGGCACGCCACCGGGCGTGGCCGCGGTCCTGGCCCAGACCGGCGCGGGAAGCCTGGTGCCCGGGTTGGCCTCCGTCGACGGGTGGGAGGGAAAAAGAGACTCGTCACTCTGCATGGCGGCTTCCGATGGGCCCGGTCCCGCCACCTTGCCGTGTGGCCAGTGCAGCGGGCGTATGGGCGACGGCAAGGAAGCGCCCACACACCCCGGTCCTGTTTCAGGCGGCCGCGCTTTCCGCGGCTACCCGACCGTGGATCACCCGCGCCCGCCGCGGCTGGGTGCACCCGGCGGCGGGTCGAGGCCGCCACCGCCCTTGCCGCCGACACCATGCCCCTTGGTCGAGCCGGCGCCGCTTTCGCGGTGCTTGCGCTCCTGGATCTGCTGTGCGCGATCCTGGCCGACGCCGCCGGCCTGATAGGTGGGACCGTTTTCCGGCACCGGCAGGATCGCTTCCGGATCGATCGGCTCGCCCATCGCCTTCTGCCCTTGCGGGTCGCCGAAGCCATGGTGCGGCCGCATCTGGCCGTTACCACTCTCCCCGCCGGTGCCGCCTGCCGGTTCGATCGCTTCGCCCGTCTCGCCTTTGACCTGTACCTGCTCCTGCTCGGCGCGCTTGCCGATGGCGTCCTGCAGGTTCTCGTTGGTGCGACCTCGCGGATCGTCGATGCTGCCCATGGGGTTCTCCCGTTCCAAATCGCTGGGCACGATCGTGCCTGAGCGAAGGTCAGCAGGACGTGCAGCGACAATGGCCACGGCGTTAGTCGCTCCGTGCACATCCGGCGCGCCAAGCTCGCGTGACGCCATTCACAGGCCCGCCGCCATGCAGTCCGAAGCCTTCCGGCTTGCACCCCACGATTGGGTTCCCAACCATCCGCACCTGCCCGTGCTGCTGTATCGCCAGGCACTCGACGAGCCGGGGGACGGCGACCCGGCCGCGTTCGAGGAGCGCTTCGACGGCAACGGCTGGCCGCCTCAGTGGCGCGCGGGCATTTACGATTTCCACCACTACCACTCGACCGCGCACGAGGTGCTCGGCGTGGCCCGGGGCACGGCCCGGCTGGTGCTCGGCGGCCCGGGCGGTCGCGAGGTCAAGGTGGGTGCGGGCGACGTGGTGCTGCTGCCGGCGGGAACCGGCCACCGCAGCGTGGAGTCGAGCGAAGGGTTCCTGGTCGTGGGCGCCTACCCGCCCGGACAGAAGTGGGACATCCGCCGCGAGGCGCCCAGCCCGGAGATGCTCCAGCGCATCGCGCAACTGCCGTTCCCGCCATGCGATCCGGTCAGCGGCGAACATGGGCCCATGCTCGCCTGCTGGAACCTGCCGCGCTGAGTTTCCTACCGGCCGGGCCGCGCGGCACGGGCCTGGATGCGATCGAGGATGCCCGGCAGCGGACCGGGGATCTCCCGCGCCAGGAAGCCCAGCGTACCGACCGCCTTTTCCAGCGCGCGCCCCGCCTCGGCGTGCACGAACACGCCCCACAGCGCCGCCTGCAGCGGGTCCCCGCAGCGCGCCGCGAGGCCCGCGATCACGCCCGCCAGCACGTCTCCGGAACCGGAGGTGCCCAACCCGTGGCATCCGCCAGGATGGATCCAGAGCCGGCCATCCGGCGCGGCGATCCAGGTGGTTGCGCCCTTGAGCACCAGCACGCTGCGCGTGCGTCGTGCGAAGGCGTGCGCCAGCGCCTGCGGCTCCTGTTGCACGTGTGTCTTTTCCCGACCGGACAGCTTGGCCATCTCGCCGGCGTGCGGCGTGAGCACGTACGGCTTGCCGGGCGGCGCGCGCAGATCCCCCGAAAGCGCCCCGGCATCGATCACGAGCACACCGCTGGCGCGTCGCAGCACGTGCTGCACCAGTGCTGCGGTCGCCGGCGTGGGGTTCATCCCCGAGCCGACCAGCACCGCGTCGCTGCCTTCCAGCGCTTGATCCAGGCTGGCACTGCCGCGCACGATCTCGCCCTGGGCGCTGACTGGCAGGCCCAGGACCAGCGCCTCGGGCATGGCCACCGCCAACGGCAGCGCCACGCCCTCGGCGGTGGCAACCTGCAACTTGCCGGCGCCGGCCCGCAAGGCGCCGTGGCCCGCCAGCAACGCCGCGCCGGGGACGCGGTTGGAGCCGCCGACGACCAGCACCCGTCCCCGCTGCTCCTTGCCTCCGTCCGGATCGGGCAGCGGCATGCCGCGCAGGAGCCGCGCGGTGAGCTGCGGCTTCGTCGCGGATGGGTTCATCGCGCGCCCTTGGGTCGGTCCGATTCGATCGTCACGGGTGAGCCGGCTTCCACCAGCGGTGCGATGAAGTTGGTGCGCTGGAGCACCAGGCCGCAGCCATCGGGTGCCTCGGTGTACTCGGTGATACCGCAATTGGGCACGTCGCCGCTGCGGTCGATGGCCAGGATGTCGCCCTCGTCCATCCGCTCGAGCAGGTAACGGAAGCAGTTCACGATGACCTGGTGCGCCACGATCATCACGCGTTCGCCCGAATGGTTGCGCTGCAGGTCGCCCAGCATGCTGCGCAGGCGCAGTACCACGTCGCACCAGCTCTCGCCGCCGGGCGGCCGGAAATAGAACTTGCCGACCAGCTCGCGCTGCTGGGCGAGTTCGGGAAACCTGGCCCGGATGCCGGCGCGGGTGTAGCGGTCGAGCACGCCGAACTCCTTCTCGCGCAGCCGCTCGTCGACCACCACGGCCTGGTGCGCGTGGCCCAGCGCGGCGGCCACCACCACGGCGGTCTCGCGGGCGCGCCTGTAGGGCGAGGCCATGACGGTGGTGGGACGGTCGTCCTCCGGCAACGCACATGCCCAGGCGCCCAGCGCCTGCGATTGCTCCAGGCCCAGCGGCGACAGCGGCACGTCGGCATCCCGGTGCTTGAGGTCGATCAACGGCGCTCCCGACGCTTCCGCGCGGTCGCGCGCGACGTTGCCCGCGCTCTCGCCGTGGCGAATGATCCACAACCGCTGGGGCCAGCCCATGTTGGCCGGTATGACTGGTGCTCCCACGCCGCTCTCCTCCGGTAACGGGGCGAGCTTTGGCACGCGGCGCGTGAATGGCCGGTCGACCGCCGACGGGAGGCGCCACCCTCGCCCCGGGCCGCCTTGCGCCCGAGCTTTTTCCTAGCGCCAGTTAGACGATGGCCTCACGGTCGCTCGGCCAACATCGGTTCCACGAGCGGCGGTCTGTGACCGCCGCTCAACGCATGCATGCCCACCCGAGCCTCACCGTCGAACGAGACCCACGCCATGCGAAATCCCCTGCAACTGCGCTGCAACCAGTTGGAGCGCTCGATGCGCGCCCTGCACGACGAATGCGATCGCCTGATGCGCGAGAACGCGCTACTGCGCGAGCGGATGCAGGGCGCCGGCCAGGCGGTGCAATACCTGGACGAAGAACTGGCCCGCATCGCCGCCGGCCCGGACGCGGAACAGGAGCAGTTCGTGGTCCGCGCCTCCTCGATGCGGATGTACTAGGAGTACTCGGACTCCGCACAGGCGTTACCGGCTTTGCCTGCCCGCCGGGCAGGCGGGCCGCCGCAAAGGCAGCGCGGCCGCCCGCCGAGATGGTGCGACGGTCGACTGCGACAGGCAGGAGCGGCCTCGGCGGTTCCGGCGGACAGGGTAACCCCGCAGGCCGAGGCACGACCCGCCTGCCAGCCTCGACAGCGCCAGCCTGTGGCAAGCCCCCGGCGATGCCACGCCGTAGCGTTGAGCCCGCTCGCTGTCCGCGCTTCAGGCCGATACGTCTGACCGCACCGCTCCGGTCCGCCCGCAAGCCGTCGAGCGCCCTGCCGGATATCCCGTGCAGCGCTTTCGCGAAACGCCGCATGCGGAAGCCGGGCGCGACCTCGGCATCTTTCCCCGGTGCCGTTGCAGCTCTTGCGCCCATGGGCGCTTCTCCAGGGAGAGGACGATCACGCTACCGCGACGGCCGAGGTCCGCCATGGCAGCAACGCCCCGTACCGGTCGAGCCGCGATGCGGCGTCGGCTTGCACCGAGGGTCAGGCGCCACCCTGCTGCCCGCCATGCGCGGGCGTCAGATGCGTCAGCATGCAGCGCCACTGCCCATCGACCCTGCGATAGATGTCCGTGATGTACTCGTCAGCCGTCATCGGCTTCCCGTTGAAGGTACCCGTGTTCTGGCCGCGACCGGTGACCCAGGCCATGTCCCCCGCTACACAGGCATGAGTCGCCACCTTGCTCATCGTGGCGTGGGTCAGGAGACCCGAGCCGATGACGCCAAGGATGCGTGAGCGGGAAACCGGGCCGGCCTCGGGCGTCACCAGTATCCAGTCGTCCGTGATGCAACGCGAGATCTGCTCGACGTCGTTGGAGATCATTGCCCTGTTGAAGGCCTCCTCGAGTTCGATCAGGAAAGCGGGTATCTCTGCTTGCATCGTTGTTTTCACGTCCTGCCTCCCGGGATGCATCATGGCGCCCGCCCTTGGGTCACGCAGCGGCGAGCGGTTCGCTTGAATGGCTGGTGCACTCTGCTTCTGCGCGCAGTCTGCTCCATCTCGTCTACCAACCGTGCCGGATACGCGACGCGTCCGGCCGTGTCGCGAAGCATGCTTGCACGTTACGACGAACGACGAGTCAGGAAATCGCCAGCCTCGAGGACGCGGGCCTGTCGGAACGGGGGCGCGCACCCGCGGATCAGGGGCTCCTCAGTGCGATACCGCCAAGCCCGCCAACCGTTCGCACAACTGTGCCGCAAAGCGCCCGGCTGCCTCGGGCCGCACACCCAGGTGCAGATACGGCTCGATCATCTCCAGCTCCATCAGCCGGAAGGCGCCCTCGACCACCACACCGTCCACGCGGGCATAGGCAATGTCGGCGTGGCCGAGCGCGGCGGTGGCGGCGAGCGCGCGGTGGGCGCTGGCGAGCACGTGGGCCGGGGGGTCGGCCAGGGCCGCGGAGCCGCCGAACTCGCCTTGCACGCGGAAATCCCCGGCGGCCGGTCGCTTGATCACGGCATGGCTGTAGTGGCCGCCGAAAAAGAGCAGCGACCACTCGCCCTGATCGAGCACCTCCGCAAGGAAGGGCTGCACGAGATAGTTGAAGTCCTGCGGCAGCGCGGCCAGCGCCGCCTCGAAGGCCGGCTCGCCGCCGCGGCCGCGGACGGTGTGCCAGGCGGTGCCGCTGACGGTCGGCTTGACGATCATCTCCCGCCCGCCCATCGCCCGGACGCAGTCCGCCAGCTCGGAAGCGGCGGCCAGCCGGGTCGGGACGATGTCGACGCCCTGCCCCGCCAGGTCGAGCAGGTAGCGCTTGTCGCTGTTCCAGCGCACCAGGGCGCGGTCGTTGACCAGCGGCACGGGCAGGCGATCGAGCCATTGCAGGAAGGCCGGGTATCGCTGGAAGTAATCCCAGGTCGTGCGGATCAGGACGGCGTCGAAGCCGCCCCAGTCCACGGCTGGGTCGTTCCACACGCAGGCAACCGGCTCGACGTCGTGGGCGCGCAGGCTGGCCGCGAGCCCGGCGTCGTCGGAATGGATGCCGGGCACGAGCACGGAGGTGGCGAACGCGAGACGGAATCGGGGGGATGCGGGCATGGCGGAGGGCCTTCTCGGGCAAAGGGGCTGGCGCACATCTCGACGCAAGATAAGCGAACCCGGCCTTGAAGCGCATCCGGAATGGCCGCTCCTGGCGGTCAGCCGAGCGTGATCCGGAAACCTTGACCGATCCGATCCGGCTATTTATATTACCTACAGGTTATCTAAGCATATGGTTATGCAAGCCACGAACCGCCTCGACCTGACCTTCGCCGCCCTGGCCGACCCCACCCGCCGCGCGATCCTGGCGCGGCTGGCGACGGGAGAGGCCACCGTGACGGAACTCGCCGAGCCGTTCGAGATGAGCCAGCCGGCCATTTCCAAACACCTGAAAGTGCTCGAGCGCGCCGGCCTCGTCTCGGTCGACGTCGATGCGCAGCGGCGGCCGCGCAAGCTGGAGCCGAAGCGATTGGAAGAGGCCGTGGACTGGATCGAACGTTACCGGCGGATCTTCGAACAGAACTACCAGCGCCTCGACGCCTTGCTCGAAGAACTCCAACCCCAACCGTCCAGGCGCAAGCGAACAAGAAGATAGCGCGGACCTGTCGGCACGCTGCTCGCACCACTGCCCGGGGCGGCACGCCATCACGATGATGCATCAGGGAGAAGACCATGCCCAAGCCCGCAGAAGTTACCTTGCCGAGTGATCGCGAAGTCCGCGTCACGCGCACGTTCAATGCGCCCCGCCAGCTGGTGTGGGACGCGCACACCAAGCCCGAACTCGTGAAGAAGTGGCAGGGTTACGGGGGCTGGGACATGCCGGTGTGCGACATGGATGTCCGCGTCGACGGCAACTACAAGTGGCGATGGAAGAACCGCGAGGACGGCAGCGAGTTCGGCTTCTTCGGCACGTTCACCGAAGTCGACGCCCCCTCCAGGATCGCCCACGAACAATACTTCGACCCGGGCGATATGGGCTTCGCGATGCCGGCAGGCGATCCCTGCATCGTGTCGGTCCAGCTCGACGAGAAGAACGGCGTCACGACGCTCGTCTGCAATCTGGCGTTCGCGTCGAAGGAAGCGCGTGACGGCGCGGTCTCCACCGGCATGACCGACGGCATGGAGCATAGCTACGGCCGTCTGGACGACCTGTTCAAAGCTGCGGCCTGAAAAAGCCGCAAGCGAGTCAGGTCCACCCTTGGGCAAGGCGGGTGGACCGGACCCGTGAGGCCAGCTCGATGGCCGGAAAAGGGGCTGACCCGGTTGGTCGGGTGGATTCCCGGCGCAACGTTGCCGCAAGTGAAACCGGACCGTGCCAAGCCGGTCACGCAGGCCCCGGCTACCATCGGACCACCGCCAGCTTCCGGCCCCGTTCCGCATGCCGCCCACCAACCCGCACAGTGCCGGCGAGATCTCGCGCGCCTCCATGGTCATCGCGGCGCTGTCGACGGTGGTGGAGTGGTACGACTTCACGCTCTACCTGTATTTCGCCACCGTGCTGTCGCGGGTGTTCTTCGGGGGCGGCGAGACCTCGCTGCTCGCCACGCTGGGCGGTTTCGCCATCGCCTACGCGATGCGCCCGCTGGGCGCGATGGTCTTCGGGCACGTGGGCGATCGCATCGGCAGGCAACGCACGCTTCTGCTGTCGATGATGCTGATGACGCTGGCGATGCTCGCCACGGCGCTGCTCCCCGGCTACGCCACGATCGGCCCGGCCGCGGGCGCCGTGCTGATGCTGTTGCGCTGTTTCATGGCGTTCTCGGTCGGCGGCGAGTACACCGGAGTCGTCGCCTACCTGCTCGAAGGCGCGCAGGCGGATCGTCGCGGATTGATCACGTCGCTGGCCTCCGCCGCCAGCGAGATCGGAGCGCTGCTGGCCGTCGCCGTCTCCGCATTGACGGTCGGCATGCTGGGTTCCGCGCAACTGGATGCGTGGGGCTGGCGCATTCCCTTCTTCGTGGGCGCGGCGCTGGCCGGTTGCGTATGGATTGCCCGGTCCACCATGGAGGAATCGCCCGACTTCCTCCGCCAGGTGCGGGAAGACAGCTTGCCCGAGGCGCCGCTGCGCCACACGCTCGTCCACCATCGCCCCGCCCTGCTGCGGACGTTCGCCATCTCCGCGCTGGGCTCGATCACCTACTACGTGGGCATCACCTACGTCCCGACGTTCCTCGTTTCGTCAGGCATCCTGGCCGAGGACCGATCGCTGTGGATGTCGACCCTTGCCGCCGTGGCGGTCATCCTGGTCACGCCCCTGGCCGGCGCGCTTTGCGACCGGGTCGGCCGCAGGCCGGTGCTGGTGTGGCTGGCGGCCGCCAGCATGCTGCTTCCGCTGGGCCTGTTCGGGCTGATGGGCGGCGGCGGTGAAACGGCCATCGCAGGCGGCGCCATCACGCTGGCCTTCCTGGCTGGCGGCGTCAGCGCGGTCGGTGCCCCCGCCACCGCCGAACAGTTTCCGGGCGAAGGGCGCCTGAGCGGCCTGGCACTCGGCGTCACCGTGGCAACCGCGCTCTTCGGCGGCCTCACGCCCTTCCTCGCCGAACTTCTCGTCCAGCGCACGGGCTGGCATGCCGCACCGGGCGCGATGATCGCGGCTGTCGCGCTGGTCGTGTTGCCCGTGTTCCTGACCATGCCGGAAACGCGTCCGCAGCCGAAAGAGAGGCCGGCCGGCTTGTTGCCTTCCAGGTAAGCAGGCCGGGTTCACTTCTCGACGCACGGCAACCAGGCGCCGTCCCGGTGCTGGTGACGATGCCCGGTCGCAATCCGGCGCCCGTGTCGAGCAAGCGCCTGACGGTGCGCTCTCTGCCGGTCCGACCGACGGCAGGGAGCAGGGCTACCGCCACCGGGCGACCGGGGCAAAGCTGCAGCGTGAAGAACCCGGAGCCGGCCATGCCCACACGCCGTGACGGGCCCGCTCTTGTGCGGTGCCCTGCCGCGGAGCCACTGGCTCCAGGTCGCGCGAGGAAACCGCTGCCCACCGGCGAAACCGGTGCGAACCCCACGACGCTGGTCCCGCTCCTCCCTGGACTATTTCCCTGCGGCCCCTTTGCGCGATTCCTGGTTTCCGGCCACATGCAACAGCCGATGCAGCACCTCGGCCAGGTCCTCCCGGCTGTAGGGCTTGCGCAACAGTTCGACATCCGCCTCCAGGCGTCCGCCCCGTGCGATGACATCACGCGGATAGCCGGATGTGTAAAGCACGGCGATCCCTGGCCGGCGCTCCCGCGCCTGCCGCGCCAGATCGGTGCTCTTGACCGGCCCGGGCATCACGACGTCGGAGAACAGCAGGTCGATCGGAACGTCGGACTGCAGCGCGAGCGATGCCTCCTCGCCGTTCGATGCCGCGAGTACCCGGTAACCCAGATCGCCCAGCAGGTCGATCACGGTATCCCGCACCTGCGGGTCGTCCTCCACCACCAGCACCGTCCCGCGCCCGCCTACCGAGGGCGGCGGAGGCAGGTCGCGATCCTTCGCCACACTCCCCTCCGCGCGCGGCAGATAGATGCGGATCGTGGTGCCCTCCCCCACTGCGCTCTCGATCGTCACATGGCCGCCGCTCTGCTTGACGAAGCCGTAGACCATGCTCAGGCCAAGTCCGGTGCCGTGGCCTTCGGGCTTGGTCGTGAAAAACGGTTCGAACGCCTGGTTGCACACTTCCTGGGGCATGCCGCTGCCATTGTCGGACACGGACACGACGACGTAGTCGCCCGCAGCCAGCTGCTCCTCGGGAGCGCGATCATCGACAGTCAGGTTGCGCGCGGCCAGCGTGAGCTGCCCCTCGGCCTGCATCGCGTCACGTGCGTTGATCGCCAGGTTCAGCAGGGCGTTTTCCATCTGACCGGGATCGGTGCATACGTGCCAGAGCGCGGCCGCCGTATCGGTGGTCAGGACGATGGCCTCGCCAAGCACGCGGCGGAGCATGTCGTCCATGTCGTGCAACAGCCCCGCCACGTCCAGCACGCGCGGCTTGAGCGGCTGGCGCCGCGCGAATGCCAGCAACTGCGCCGTGAGCTTCGCGCCGCGCTCCACCGCCAGTCCGGCGTTGCGCAGGCGGCGCTGGGCAACGGTGTCGTGGGGCAGGCTCGCCTGCACCAGGTGCAGGTTGCCGCCGATCACTTGCAGGAGGTTGTTGAAGTCATGCGCTACCCCGCCGGTCAGGCGCCCGACGGCGTCCATCTTCTGTGCCTGGTGGAGCGCCGCTTCCGCCTGGGCGAGCTCGCTGGTGCGCTGCTGTACCAGCTCCTCGAGGTGTTCGCGGTGGCGGATCAGGTCCCGATGGGCCAGCACCTGGTCGGTCACGTCGTGGCCGAGCACGAAGACGCCCGACACGCTCCCGTCCGGCTCGTGGATCGGCTGGTAGACGAAATCGAGGAAGAACTCCGACAACGCCCCATCGCGCTCCAGCAGCGCCCGGACCGCCCGACCGACGTAGGGCTCGCCGGTGAGGCAGGCCTGGTCGAGCAAGTCGACGAAGCCCTGTTCCGCCACCTCGGGCAGGGCCTCGACCAGCGGCAGGCCGATGATCGCCTGCCGCCCCACCATGTCGCGATAGGCCGCGTTGGCAATGTCGAACACATAGTCGCGGCCGCGCAGGATGCAGACGAAGCCGGGCGCCTGCTCGAACAGTTCGCGCAGGCGGCGGCGCTCCCGCTCGAGGGCGAATTTTTCCTGCTGCGCCTGGTGCGCCCGGTCCAGCACGCGCGTTTCCAGGTCGACGCGTGCCTGGGCGGATTCCCCGGCGAGGACCGACTGCCGCAACTGGTGCAGTTCGGTGACGTCTTCCGTCCGCTGGACGATCCACGCCACGTTGCCGTGCTGATCGAACAGCGGCGTATGGGTCGCGCTCCAGTAACGGTCCTGCAACACGACGCCGTGGTCCGTGTGCCGGGGGACGCGGTAGGGAATCAGCGCAAGCGTGTCCGCCTCGCCCGTCGCCAGCACGCGCTCGAGCGAGGCACGCAACATGCCCGCTCCCTGGCGTGCCGGATCATCCGGATCGTCCGGAAAGACGTCGAACAACCGGCGCCCTTCCAGTGCATCCCACGGACTGGCCGTGATCCGCAGGTAGGCCCGGTTGGCCCTCACGTAGCGGAACTCGCGGTCGAGCACCATGCATGCGGTGGGCGCATGCTCGAAAATCTGTTCGAAGTCGGTCACCAGCCCCTCAGTCAACGTACTTGCACCGTTCGATCGGGCTTGGCCGACCCATACCCGGGAGGATGGTAGCAGCCGACCCGGCGTTCGAATGTCCATCCGCCGCAGCGCGGGCACGAGCTGGGCGGCACAGCTTCCGGGCGAAGGGCGCCTGGGCGGCCTGGCACCCGGCGTCACCGCGGCAACCGCGCTCTTCGGCGGCCTCACGCCCTTTCCTCGCCGGACTTTCCGTCCAGCGCACCGGCTGGCATGCCGCACCGGGCGCCATGATCGCCGCCGTCGCGCCGGTCGTATGGCCCCGCGTTCCTGACCATGCCGGAGACGCGTCCGCAGCCGAAAGAGAGGCCGGCCGGCTGGTTGCCTTCCATCGAATGAACCTGGCCCCGCTTTCAGTTCGGCTTGGCGCACGCCTCACGGGAAGCTGTCCCGGCACCCGAAGAACCGGCCCGACGCACCCCGAAGCGCTCGACAGTGGGCGCCCCGTCAGGGCATGGTTGCCGTGCTTCCTTCGGAGGCCCGTCCGGGTTCGCACCCGGATCTCCGGACAGCTCTCCCGCAATGGATAACCCGCCGAGAGACCACAGCCGGTCTCTTCGCATTCGCCAGAGGCAGTCGACCATGCGCACGCTCCGCGTCTTCACGCTATCCGCAGTCATTACCGCCGTCCTCGCCGGTTGCTCGCCCGATGCGCCGGCACCGTCCGCGTCGGCCCCCCCGGCCGCAGCCTCGACCGCCGCGACCACGCCTGCCAACGACAACGCGGCCCTCGCCTCGGCCGTCGACACCTTCATCAAGGGCGCGTTCGAGCACAACCCGGTGTTTGCCGCCAACGCCGGCAAGCATGAGTACGACGGCAAGCTGCCCGACTACAGTCCCGCCGGCCTGAAGGCGACCGCCGACTGGCTGCATGCGCAGCGCGACACCTTCGCGGCGTTCAAGGACGACCGGCTGGACGCGCAGGGACGCTTCCGGCGCGACTACGTGCTGGCGACGATCGAGGGCCAGCTGTTCTGGCTGGAGGACTCGGGCTTCCCGTACAGCAACCCGGCCTTCTACACCGGCGACCTGTCGCCGAGCATGTACCTCACCCGTCCCTACGCGCCGCTGCCCGTGCGCATGGCCGCGTTCGTCCGCTACCAGGAGGCCCTGCCGCAGGCGCTGGCGCAGATCAAGGCCAACCTCAAGCTGCCGCTGCCGGCCTCGTACATCGAGCTGGGCGTGAACGCATTCGGCGGCTACGCCGACTTCTTCAAGGCCGACGTGCCGGGCATCTTCGCCGGGGTGAAGGACCCGGCCTTGCAGGCGCGCTTCAAGGCCAGCAACGCCGCCGCCATCAAGGCCTCGCGGGAGCTGGCCGACTGGCTGAAGGCGCAGAAGCCGCACGCCACCCAGGATTACGCGCTGGGCGCGGACAAGTTCTCCCGGATGCTGCGGGCGACCGAGCTGGTCGACCTGCCGCTGGACCAGCTCAAGGCCGCGGGCGAAGCAGACCTCGCGCGCAACACCGCGGCGCTCGAGTCCGCCTGCGCCCAGTACCTGCCGGGCAAGCCGCTGACCGCATGCGTGGCGAAGGTGAGCGCGGACAAGCCGGTCGGCGGCGCCGTCGCGGGCGCGCGTGCCCAGCTCGCCGGCCTGCGCCAGTTCGTCGTCGACAAGGATCTGGTGAGCATCCCCGGCACCGAGCAGGCCAAGGTCGAGGAAGCACCGCCGTTCAACCGCGCGAACTTCGCCTACATCGAGATCCCCGGTCCCTACGAGAAGGACCTGCCGTCGGTGTACTACATCGCGCCGCCGGATCCGTCCTGGTCCAAGGCCGAGCAGAAGGCCTATATCCCGGGCAAGGCGGACCTGCTGTTCACCTCCGCGCACGAGGTCTGGCCGGGACACTTCCTGAACTTCCTGCACGCCAACCGCGTGCAGTGGATCTTCGGCAAGCTCTATGTGGGCTACGCCTTCGCCGAAGGCTGGGCGCACTACGCCGAGGAGATGATGTTCGACGCCGGCGTCGACGGCGCCACGCCGGAGGTCCACATCGGCCAGCTGACCAACGCGCTGCTGCGCGACGTGCGCTTCCTGTCCGCCATCGGCCTGCATACCGGCGGCATGTCGCTGGCCCAGTCGGAGCAGATGTTCAAGGACAAGGCCTTCCAGGACCCGGGCAACGCCCGCCAGCAGGCCGCGCGCGGCACCTACGACCCGGCCTATCTCAACTACACGCTGGGCAAGCTGATGATCATGCAGCTGCGCCAGGACTGGACCGCAACGCATGGCGGCCGTGCGGCCTGGAAGGCGTTCCACGACCAGTTCCTGAGCTACGGCGGCCCGCCGATTCCGCTGGTGCGTGCGCAGATGCTGGGCGGCAAGCCGGAGGCGAAGCTGTGGTCGGCGAAGAGCGCAACCGGCGCGGCAACGACGGGCAGCACGTCGCTCTGATCCGGGTAGCGGCGTGAGTAAAAAAAGGCCCCGCTCGCGGGGCCTTTTTTTTGCATGCGAGGCGAGTTCTTCACTCCAAACGGGCGCCCCCGGGTCTGGAAAGTGCACTCTGACCCGGGATTTCCGATGTGGATCGTGCCCAAGGGCGTGCGCCACAACCCCGTCGCCGACGAGGAATGCCTCGTCCTGCTCATCGAACGAAAAACCACCCTTCACACCGGGGACGTGGTCACGGACAAGACCCGCTCCATCGCCGAGCAACTGGCGGGCTCGCCCGAGGCACGGGACTGAGTAGACGTCACCGGGTGAAGGGAACTCTGCCTTTGCGGTTGAGCGCTTTGACCCAGCGAGTATTGATTCCTCTAAGCGGCTCGACTCCATCGTCGATGTACTCATCGAGTGCCTGCTGTTCCTGGTCGCTGAGCTCCAATACTTTAGAAATACAGCCACAGGTAACCAGTTGCCCACCACAGAACGGGCAACGCTCCTTGGTACAGAACAGCTCGTGCAGCGCGCCGACGGCACAGCCACAGTCTTCACAGGATTGCTGCACGGTTTGTCCTGACGTGGATGAAAGCCAGACTACAAGCTTGGGGCCAGCGACGCCCCCCGCTTTCAGTAGCGATCGGGTTTACAGCCCGCCGTTAGTCCGAGGTACGCCACCCCTTTGCCGGCAAAGTGCACTCTGACCCGAGATTCCGCTGGCTGTGATGTCGGCGACCGTCGTCTTTCAGCCAGGGAAGAGGCAATTCGTTCGCGGACCGGATGACGCTTAGTTCCCTCCGTCCCCTTTGTTCGCGGGTCCCCTTTGTTCGCGGCTTTGTGGTGTCCGAGAGAGCGGGACCAGCCCACTCTGACTCCGTTCCTGTGCGTTCCTGTGCGATCCATCTTCTGTCGGCTAGAACAATGCTGCCAAGTTAAGGAAGTGCACTTTCCCTCGGGATTTGTTACATAGGTTTGGGCTTCCGCCAGAGAAACAGGGACGGCAATGAACCAACTAACCTTGGGCCAAGCGATCGATCAGATTCTCACTGCTCTCGAACCGCTTGAGGAAAGTGCGCGGAAGACCGCTCTGACGGCAGCCTGCATGCAGCTAGGGATATCTTTGCCCGAAGTTGGCACTCCTTCAGCGCAGTTTAGCCCTGGCATGACAACCCGAACCGGGCAAGCACCTGACGCCGGTCAAGACGTAGTGCCCACGCCCGCGGCGGCGCCACCTCCACAGCCAGCGGGCCGTCAAATCGACATTCGGACATTCAGAGAGCAAAAAAAACCATCTAGCGCGCGGCAAATGGCTTGCATAGTAGGCTTTTACTTGCAGGAACTCGCCCCTGCGAACGAGCGCAAAGAAACCATAAACACGTCCGATCTCGAAAAATATTTTAAGCAAGCGGGATTCAGGCTCCCTGGAAAAATAAACCAAATTCTTGCTGATGCGAAGGCAGCCGGATATTTTGACGTCCCTGCTCGCGGCGAATACAAACTGAACGCGGTTGGTTACAATCTCGTCGCGCACAATCTGCCAGCCGGCACAGACTGATGTCAGCTCACGTCACTAGCTTTATAGCGGACCTCGAGAAGCAACGAAAAGCGCTGAACGCCTTCAACGGAGCGCAAATACAATCAGCTAAAGTGCGAACTGCTCTCCGTTCCCTCGCGGAACGATATTTCACTGACATTCGCCCTACCTTGATCGACCATTCTGACGACCAAAGTCATATCAATGCAGTCAATTCTGCAATGCAACGTCTTGTGGAGCTGTGCCACAAGCGCGGAAGAGCCCGGGGATATATCGACCTCTTGAAAGAAGCCAAGGGTCACTTAATCCAGCTCGATAGCACACTGATATCATCAACCGCCCAGCAACAAAACGAGCAACAAGAAAAAACGCCCGTTGACGTTCGTATCATTACCACCCTGAGGGCTCTTGTTCCAAGCGCAGCGCTATCTTACGAACAAGCATTACTAGATCTGGCACTGCCCGAGCGCCTTTCATGGCGCGGACCGGCCACAGACTTACGAGAAGCCTTACGGGAAACCTTGGATAGACTCGCGCCTGACGACGAAGTGAGAGCAGTACCAGGCTACAAGGATGAACCGGATACCCGTGGCCCCACTATGAAGCAAAAGGTGCGCTTCATTCTACGCAATCGACAAATATCTCGAGCATTAGCCGCGACCACGGAAGATGCAACCAAATCTGTTGATGAGGCTATCGGCACCTTTGTTCGATCGGTCTATACAAGGTCTTCCGTCTCCACCCATACCCCTACAGATAAAAGAGAGGTGCTACGGATACTGGATCTAGTTCGCGTCGTCCTTTCTGAGCTGCTAGAGGTCCGATGACCTCCTCATCAAAGTCAGTCGCTGCACTTAATCACCAAGGAGAGGTTCCATGCCACTGTACAAAGACATAAATGGCGATTCTGGCGTTCAGGCGTATGATATCGGAGAAGGGGCAATTACTGTCCACTTCGAAAAAGGTGGTTCGTACTTGTACACGAACGCCAGCACTGGCGCGGATCACGTCGCCGAGATGCAACGGCTCGCCCAACTTGGGGACGGCCTTAATGCATACATCAACAAATATGTCCGCAAAAACTACGCGTTAAAACTGACGTAGTTTCCTACTTCCGCTCCTCTTCACTAAGCCGTTGCCGGTTCTCGATCAGTTCTGCCAAGTAGCCTAAGCTGTGACCCGCACACACCCAAAGCCCGCTGTGTGAGTCCTTAGCCAGAAAACCCGCCGCACGGGCTTCGTCAAGGTGACCGCGAACTGAGCGAAAGACCTCCGACTTGTCTGGCGGGTAAGGTCTTCCGGATTCTCTGGAAATGTCATCAAGTGGCATGACCGCTTTTCTAGCAGCTAGGCCGTTAGAGTTCTGCTGAGCCCGTGTATTTAGGGTGCCCACAAATGCGCAGTTGGCAAAAGGCTATCTAGGCACTCGAGCGACTGCGAGAAAAAAAGGCCGGCGCAATGCGCCGGCCTTTTCGTTTCAACTCTTGGTGGGCGGTACAAGGATCGAACTTGTGACCCCTACCATGTCAAGGTAGTGCTCTACCGCTGAGCTAACCGCCCAAGAGCCGCGAAGTTTAGCAAGGGTGGGGGTGAGATGCCAAGCTTTGCGTGCGGGGGATGAGAGAGCCAGAGGCCTCCCCCTCTCCCCCGGCCTTACCGGGGGAGAGGGAGCTGGAGCGGCGGGCTCAACTTTGCATGACCTGTTCGCGCAGCTTGTGGATCTGGTCGCGCAGGCGGGCGGCTTCCTCGAACTCCAGGTTCTGGGCGTGCTTGTACATCTGCCCTTCGAGCTTGCGAATGGCGGCGGCGGCCTGGGTGGCGGTGAGGTTGGCGTACTCCCCTGCCCCTTCGGCCACGGCCTTGCCGCGCACGCCCTTGGCGGCCTTGCCGCGGCCGCGGGTGGCGGGTTCGGCGCGGGCGCCTTCCATGATGTCGGCGATGCGGCGCACGACGGTCTGCGGGGTGATGCCGTTGGCTTCGTTGTAGGCGATCTGCTTCTCGCGGCGGCGGCTGGTCTCGTCCATCGCCGCCTGCATGGAGCGGGTGACCTGGTCGGCGTAGAGGATGGCCTTGCCGCGCACGTTGCGGGCGGCGCGGCCGATGGTCTGGATCAGCGAGCCGGTAGAGCGCAGGAAGCCTTCCTTGTCGGCGTCGAGGATCGCCACCAGCGAGACCTCGGGCATGTCCAGGCCTTCGCGCAGCAGGTTGATGCCGACCAGCACGTCGAACTCACCCAGACGCAGGTCGCGAATGATCTCGGTGCGCTCGACTGTCTCGATGTCCGAGTGCAGGTAGCGCACCTTCACGTCGTGCTCGGAGAGGTATTCGGTGAGGTTCTCGGCCATGCGCTTGGTCAGCGTGGTGACCAGCACGCGGTCGCCCATGGCGATGCGCTTCTTCGCCTCGCCGAGCAGGTCGTCGACCTGGGTGCGCACCGGGCGGACCTCGACCTCGGGATCCACCAGCCCGGTGGGGCGCACCACCAGCTCGACCACGGCGTCGCCGGACTTCTGCAGCTCGTAGTCGCGCGGGGTCGCCGAGACGTAGATGGTGCGCGGCGCGCGCTGCTCCCATTCCTCGAAGCGCAGCGGGCGGTTGTCCATCGCCGAGGGCAGCCGGAAGCCGAATTCGACCAGCGTCTCCTTGCGCGAGCGGTCGCCCTTGTACATGGCGCCGAGCTGCGGGACGGTGACGTGCGATTCGTCCACCACCAGCAATGCGTCGGGTGGCAGGTAGTCGAACAGGGTCGGCGGCGGCTCGCCGGGGCCGCGGCGCGTGAGATGGCGCGAGTAGTTCTCGATGCCCTGGCAGAAGCCGACCTCGGCCATCATCTCGATGTCGAAGCGGGTGCGCTGGTCCAACCGCTGCGCCTCGACCAGCTTGTTCTCATTGTAGAGATAGTCGAGCCGGTCCTTGAGCTCGACCTTGATCGTCTCGATGGCGTTCAGGACGCTCTCGCGGGTGCTGGCGTAGTGGGTGCGCGGGTAGACGGTGAAGCGCGGGATCTTGCGGAGCGTCTCTCCGGTGAGCGGGTCGAACAGCGAGAGGTTTTCCACGTCGCCGTCGAACAGTTCGATGCGCAGCGCCTCGGTTTCCGATTCGGCCGGGAACACGTCGATGATCTCGCCGCGCACGCGGTAGGTGCCGCGGCGCAGTTCCATCTCGTTGCGGGTGTACTGCAGCTCGGTGAGCTGGTGGATCAGCTTGCGCTGGTCCATGTGCTCGCCGACCGAGAGGATCAGGCGCAGCGAGAGGTAGTCCTCCGGGTCGCCCAGGCCGTAGATGGCCGAGACGGTGGCGACGATGATCGAGTCGCGCCGCGAGAGCAGCGCCTTGGTTGCGGCCAGGCGCATCTGCTCGATGTGGTCGTTGATCGAGGCGTCCTTCTCGATGAAGGTGTCCGAGGCGACCACGTAGGCCTCGGGCTGGTAGTAGTCGTAGTAGCTGACGAAGTACTCCACCGCGTTGTGCGGGAAGAACTCCTTGAACTCTCCGTAGAGCTGAGCGGCCAGCGTCTTGTTCGGCGCCAGCACCACGGTCGGGCGCTGCACCTGCTGGATCACGTTGGCGATGGTGTAGGTCTTGCCCGAGCCGGTGACGCCCAGCAGCGTCTGCGCGGCGAGGCCGGCCTCGAAGCCCTCGCTGAGTTTCGCGATGGCCTGCGGCTGGTCGCCGGAGGGCTGGTACGGGGAGACGAGCTGGAATCGGTCGGTCATGGCTGACGGATATGCGGGCGGATGGCCGATCTTAAAGCGGCCCTGCTGACAGGGCCTGTCAGCACAGGCTCACGGGATGACGGTGCCCAGGCCGCTTCCGGCGGTCGTGCATGCCGCGGATGATGCCCGTTCCTCGCAGGGAGCGATGGCATGGCAGGCACGCAGGGAAGCGGACGCCACCGTTCGCGCGGCATCACGCTGGTCGAGCAGGTCATGGTGGTGGCGATCCTGGCCATCCTGGCCGGCATCGCCAGCCCGTCGCTGGCCGGACTGGTGCGCCGCGGGCGGGCGCAGTCGGCGCAGATGGATTTCATCGAGGCGCTCGGCTATGCGCGCGGCGAGGCGGTACTGCGCCGCACGCGCGTGCTGTTCTGCCCGACCCGCGACCGCGTGCACTGCAGCGACGAGAGCCGGTGGGACGGTGGCTGGCTGGTCGGCGTCGACGGCAATCACGACAACCAGCCCGATGCCGCGCCGCTGCGGGTCGGCGACAGCCACACGCGCCTGGTGATCCGGAGCAGCGAGTCGCGCCGGCATGTGACGTTCCTTTCCGATGGCAGCGCCAGCGGGAGCAACCTCACCCTGCTCTTCTGCCACCCGCGTGGAGAGGACGAGCCGCTTGGCGTGGTGGTGTCGAACTCGGGGCGGGTGCGCGGGAGCCGGCCGCGGGGCAGGCGCGCCGAGCGCTGCCCGTAGCGCGCAGGCAGGTTCCCGCCATCACGGGCGCGGCAGCCGTCGAAAACGACCGGCTGGAGCCCGCCCCCGGGTTACACCGGTTGTTCACGGGCCGGGTGCCACAACCCGTAGCGGACTTCCATCGCGAGGTGCGCCATGGCTTACGGAGAACCGCCGAACCGCCGCCCGTCGCCGCCGACACCGCCGCCGGACGCCGCGCCATTGCTCGCCGCGGCACAGCGCCACCTGGACAGCGCAGGCGTCTCGGCCTGCGTGGTGCGCAGTCCGGATGGCGACCTGATGGTCGCCGCGGGATCGCCGTCGGACCGGCTTTTCGCCATGCTGGCGCAACAGGCGTCCTCGTCGTCCGGCGACCGGAGCGCCTGAGCCGGCACCCGGTATGCTCCGCCGCACCTCGGGCGGGGCAACGGCCCCGGGTCATCGCAGGAGCGCACCTGTGCGCGACCGGCCTGCATGGCGGTCGCGCAGCAGCGCGCATCTGCACGCTGCACGCGAAACGCGGACGCGATCGCAAAGAAAAAGGCCTTGCATCGCTGCAAGGCCTTCAAATATGGCGCCCGAAGTTGGACTCGAACCAACGACCCCCTGATTAACAGTCAAGTGCTCTAACCAGCTGAGCTATTCGGGCGGGGCGAGCTGCGTAGTTTGAATAGCGTCACGTGGGCTGTCAAGCGGCCGGAGCCGTCTCCGTGCCCTCCGCGCGCACGCGGTAGCAGGGCACGTAGGCCGAGCCCCCGGGGAGCTTCATGCGGTGCTGGCTGACGAAGGCCTGCAACAGTGCATCCAGCGCCCGCATGATGTCCGGCTCGCCGTCGATGTCGAACGGGCCGTTCTGTTCGATCGCGCGCACGCCCTCTTCCTTGACGTTGCCGGCGACGATGCCGGAGAACGCGCGGCGCAGGTCCGCGGCCAGTTCGTGGCGCGGACGGCCGCGGTGCAGCGCCAGCGCGCGCATCGCCTCGTGGGTGGGGCGGAACGGCATCTGGAAGGCGAAGGGGATGTCCAGCGCCCAGTTGAAGAAAAACGCGTCCTTGGTGTCCAGCCGATGGTTGCGCACCTTGTCGATGCCCTTGACCATCGCGCGCGCCACCGCCGCCGGGTCGTCGACGATGATCTGGTAATGCTGCGCCACTTCCTCGCCCAGGCTCAGCCTCAGGAATCGGTCGATCTGCTCGAAGTACGCGGCCGACTGCTTGGGCCCGGTGAAGATCAGCGGGAACGGAGTACCGGCGTTGGACGGATGCAACAGGATGCCGAGCAGGTAGAGGATCTCCTCCGCCGTGCCCACGCCGCCGGGGAACACCACGATGCCGTGGGCCATGCGGACGAACGCCTCCAGGCGCTTCTCGATGTCCGGCATGATCACGAGCTGGTTGACGATCGGATTGGGCGACTCGGCCGCGATGATGCCCGGCTCGGTGATGCCGATGTAGCGGTTGTTGCGCCGACGCTGTTTGGCGTGCGCGATGGTGGCACCCTTCATCGGGCCCTTCATGGCGCCCGGGCCGCAACCGGTGCAGATGTCCGTGCTGCGCAGGCCGAGCTGGTAGCCGACCGACTTGGTGTATTCGTACTCGTCGCGCGAGATCGAGTGACCGCCCCAGCAGACGACCAGGTTGGGGTCGATGTGCGGCTTGAGGATGCGAGCGTTGCGCAGGATCTCGAACACCGCGTGGGTAATGCCGACGGTGTCGTCCAGATCGAAACCGCCCTGCTCCAGCTGCGTGGCCACGTAGACGATGTCGCGCACCACCGCGACCAGAAGCTCGTTGATGCCGCGGATGATCTGGCCATCGACGAACGCCTGCGCGGGCGCGTGCGAGAGCTCGATCTTGATGCCGCGATCCTGCTGCAGCACCTGCACGTCGAAATCGGGGTACTGCTCGAACATCGAGCGCGGGTCGTCGCTGATGTTGCCGGAGGTAAGCACGGCCAGCGCGCAGCGGCGCAGCAGGGCGTGCAGTCCGGAACCGCTGGCATCGCGCAGGCGGGCGACTTCGTTGCGCGAGAGGATGTCCAGTCCGCCCGCCGGCGAAATCCGTGCACTGACGGTGGCGGGCCTGCCGGCGCGGCCGGCGTGGGTGTCATTCATTCTTGCCTTCTCCTTCCGCTGACGGCATCACGGCATCATGCCGTGGCGTGGCGGACCGCCTAGCTTCCCGCGGTCGCCAGACATGGTCAAGCGCGGCAGTGCTCCGCGGGAATCCCCAGTGGGCGATCGGCTTCCGCATAGCGAGGCTTCGGGGCCAGCGGCGTCCGAACCCAAAGAAAATGCCGGCGCCCTCGCGGGCGCCGGCATGATCGGACCTTCCTGGCCGAAGCCCTTTAGAACGTGTAGCGCAGCGTCACCATCGCCGACCAGCGCGAAACGACGCGGGTCGGATTCTGGCCGGACTCATACACGCCGACCTTGGTCGGCACGACGAAATCGCCGTTCTTGTCGCCGATCTGGTAGACGTACTTGCCATCCTGGACGCCGGCATAGCCCGCCAGGTTGCGGGTCTGGTACTGCACGTACGGCACGTTGCCCCAATCCTTGTTCAGCAGGTTGAGGAAGTTGTACACGTCCAGCCTCAGCTCACCCTTGTTGCCCTTGAAGAAGCCGGGCACTTCCTGGACGAAGCTCATGTCGAGCTGGTTCGTCCACGGCAGGTGATCGCCATTGCGGCCCGCGATCTGGCCGCGATGCGAGTCCAGGTACTTGTTGCTGGAGATGTAGTCCTGGAACTGCTGCACCACCGCGTCGCTCACCGGGTTGCCGTAGTAGTCGACATAGCCGCCCACCAGCGAGTCGTTGGTCTTGGGGATGTAGGCCAGGTCGTAGTAGCTGATCCCGTCGCCGTTGGCATCGCCGCTGTAGACCCAGCTGTAAGGCAGGCCGTCGTGGCCGACATACAGCGCCGACACCTGGGTGTTGTAGTCACCGAAGAAGTGGTGCTGCCAGGTCAGCGACAGCTTCAGGCTGCGCGGGATGTTGTAGGCGGACGTGCCGACGTCGTCGGTGTTGACGTTGACGCGCGGCGTGTACTGGTAGTTCGAGAACGCCTGCGAGCTGCCGCCCGGGTTGACCTCGGTCGCATGGCTGAGCGTGAAGCTGGCGTTGCCGAAGAAGCTGTCGGAGAACGGCTTCTTCAGGGCGAGCGTCAGGCTGTCCGACTTGCCCTTGTGCGTGTTGGTCAGCAGCGTCGACGCCGTGGAGAACGCCGGGTTGACGCCATTGTTGGGGTGGTTGCCGAAGGCATACGGGCCCGCACCGGGAACCGTCCAGTACTGCTCGCGACCATCGGGCAGCACGCCGGACGGCGTGCCCAGGTTGGTGGCCTGGTAGAGGATGCCGTCGCGCACCTGGATGTGCTGGTACTCGGCCGAGGCGACCATGCCCCACCACGGCAGCTCACGATCGAACGCCAGGGTAGCCTTCCAGACAGTCGGCAGGCGGAAGTCCTTGGAGATGGTATCGACCGGGCCGGCAATGGCGCAGGTGTCGGCCGTATTCACGTCCACGTTCTGATTGTAGGGATCCGGGCTGAAGGCAGGCCGGGCAGTGCACCCGAAGTTGGAGCGATAGCCGTACTTGTAGTCGACGATGGTCAAGCCATTGTTCTGGTACGGGTTGGTCATCCAGACGGTCGGCGGGTTGGTCTGGAACAGGCCCACGCCACCGCGCAACTGGGTCATCAGTTCGGTGTCGAAGGTGTAGTTGAACGACAGGCGCGGCTCGACGACGCGGTTGCTCGAGCCCACCGCGTAGTTGTTCGGATAGCCGAAGGCTTCGGTGGCCGCCGCGTTATAGGGCGGCTTGTGATCGGAGTACGGGATGTCCACGCGCACGCCGTACTGCAGCGACAGGTTGTCATTGACCTGCCAGGTGTCCTGCAGGAACGGGCTGTACTGGCGATAGGTCCAGCGCGCGGCGATGTCGTTCACCGACAGGTCGCCCGCCGGCTGGTACAGCTCGTAGCTGTCGTAATTGCCCGCCGCGAAGTCTTCGATGCTGTTGAAGACGTAGTTGCCGAACTCGGTGCGGCCGAACAGGTTGTAGATCTTGTCCTGCTCGAAGGCCACGCCGCCCTTGATGGTGTGATCGCCCGCGTAATACGTGCCGGCCAGGAACGCCGTCCAGCGCTTGGTCTGGATGTTGTTGTAGTGGCGATACTGGTCTTCGCCGAGGTTCACCGCAGGCGAGCGGAAGCCATCGGCGTGCACCTGGATGGACGGCTGGTCGACGGGACCGCCGGCATCCTGGGTGAACTGCTGCAGGCCGACCTTGGCCTCGGTCGAGAAGTTCTCGGTCCAGTCGTCGAACAGGTGGACCACCGAGTTCTCGGTGAGGCTGTTGGTGGTGTACCAGTAGCTGCTCAGGCCGACCGTGGTGTTGCCGTTGCCGTTGACCTTGGGGTACGACTCCTTCGTACGCTGGTAAGTGAAGCTGGCACGATGGTTGTTGGTGATGTTCCAGTCCAGCTTGGCAAGATAGCGGTCATCGGTCAGATTGGTGCTGCCGCCAGCGACGGTACCCGGAACGAGGCCGTACTGGTTGATGGCAATGTCCCTGATGCGCTCGATGTCGCCCGGCGACACCGCCGAGGCCGACGACGGGCCATCGCCCAGGCTCGGGTCATACGCCACGTTGGACGAGGAGCCGATGGCGGTGGTCTTCTGCTTCTCGGCCGAAACGAAGAAGAACAGCTTGTCCTTGATGATGGGACCGCCGATGGTCAGGCCCTTGGTCGTGTCCACGCCGTAGCCGTGGTAACCGTAGTTCGGGTCGTCCTTGTCGAGATAACCCGCGTCACCGACCAGGTGCGAGGCATTGCGGTAGGCGTAGTAGGCCGAACCGTGGAAGTCGTTGGTGCCCGACTTGGTGACGGCGTTGATCTCCGCGCCGACGCTGTCGGAGACGACGTCGAAGTTGGCGGTGGAGATGTTGTACTCCGCGATGGTGTCCGGCGAGATCGGCGAACCCTGGTAGGGCATGCCGTTGGCGTTCAGGCCGAACGGGTCGCCCTGGGAGACGCCGTCCACGCTGATGTTGTTGTAACGGGTGTTCTGGCCGTTCGCGGAGATCGCGCCCGAGCCGATGTCGGTGACCGTGATGCGAGGATCGAGGCGCGCCACGTCGTCGATCGAGCGGTTGCCCTGCGGCGTGGCCGCCAGCTCGCGCTGCGAGACGTTGGTCGACAGGCCCTTGTTGTCGGGCGTGAAGGTGTTCATCAGCGCCGAGGCGGTGACGGTCACGGCGCCGAGGTTCTGCGCCTCGACGGCGGCCATCTTCAGGTTGACCGCGGAGGTCTGGCCCAGCTGCAGGTAGACGTTGTCCTGCTCGCCCTGGGTCAGGCCGGACTTGGTTGCGGTGATGTCGAACGGACCACCCACGCGCAGGCCCTGCGCGGTGTAGCGGCCGGAGGCGTCGGTGGTCACCACCTTGGTGGTGCCCGAAGGCTCATGGACGATCGTGACGGTGGCGTTGGCGACCGGCTGGCCCGAGGCGTCGACCACCTGTCCGGCAACCGCCGAGGAGGTGACGTTCTGCGCAATCGCAGGCGCCGCACCGACCGCCAGCAGGGTGGCGATGGCGAACGGCAGGGCCTTGGCACGAATTGGACTGTTCATCGTTATATCGACCTGTATTGGTTTGCAACGGAAAATTCGATGTCGGAACAAAAGCACGCCCGATGCCGGGCCTCGGGCCAGGCATGCGTCGCGTGTTGTGTTTCCCCTAACTATCTGGCGCCAGCTATCGTCCAGCGGCGATGGGACCGCCCCATCTACCGACCAATTGTTAAGCAAACTTAACGATAGTTTATGACAAGAGCGAGACCGAATCACCTTTTTTTCGCGAGGGAGATTCAGCCGCCGGCCTTGCCCAGGTAGCGCGCCCGCTTGGCAGGCTTGAGGTTGGCGAGGTCGAGCATCACCAGACCGTCGACGCATCCGGAGAACCCCGGGTCCTCGCCGAAATCCAGGAATTGCACGCCTTCGGGCTCGACCAGGTCGACGTACTGGCGGTAGAGCACCGGCAGGCTCACGCCCAACGCGTCCAGGTGGTGCTTGAGTTTGCCCAGGCCTTCCTGCGCACCGAGGCCCTCGAGGGCCTGGCGCACCAGCCCGATCACGCCGGGTGAGATCACGAACGGTTGCCGCGCGGAGGCCAGGCCCGGGGTGCCGAAGTAGTGCTGGTGGGCGGCGGCAATCCACTCGCGCGCCTCGCGCGGCAGGCTGACCGACATGCTCACCGGGCCGAACAGGTACCGCAGTTCCGGATGGCGCTGCAGGTACAGGCCGATACCCTGCCACAGCTGATCCAGGGCGCGCGAGCGCCAGTACGCCGGCGCGATGAAGCTGCGACCCAGTTCCAGTCCCTGCGCCAGGCGCGATTCCAGCGCCGGCGAGTAGTTGAACAGGCTCGCGGTATAGAGCCCGCCCAGGCCGCGCTCGGCGATCAGCCGCCCACCGTGGCCGAAGCGGTAGGAACCGACGATGCGCAGTGCGGCCGGGTCCCACAGCAGCAGGTGTTCGTAGTGCGGGTCGAACGCGTCCAGGTCGCGCCGGGCGTTGGTGCCCTCGCCCACCTTGCGGAAGGTGAGCTCGCGCAGGCGACCGATCTCGCGCAGCACCGCGCTGTCGGCCGCTCCCTTGAACAGCCACGCCTGCTTGCCGTCGCCCAGTTCTGCCAGCTTCTCGCCTTGCGCCTGCAGTTCGGCGGCCACCCGTTCGGCCGGTTCCGGATGGGCCAGCGGCACCTGGCCGCCAAAGACCAGTCCGCGCCGGCGCCCGACCCGATAGACATGCCGGCGCATGAGCCGGGCGGCCCGTTCGGGCGAGTCACCGCTGCGCTCGAACAGCTCTACGGCGCTCACCAGCGCACCTACGCTGAAGCCGATCCGGCGCTTGATCGGCGCCACCGCCTCACGCGGCAGCATGGCCGTGCTGAGCGGCTTGGCCAGCATGGACAGGCCGTAGAACACCGCCGAGTTGCGCGCGGCCACATGCACCGGCAGCACCGGCGCGCCGCTGCGCCTGGCCAGTCGCGCGAAACCGTCGGACCAGCGTCCGTCGCGCACGCCGCCGGGGCCCATGCGCGAGACCTCGCCGGCGGGAAACACGATCAGCGCCTCGCCGCGCTCCAGCGCGCGATAGATGCCGCGGAGCTTCGACGCGGCGCCCTTGCCGAACACGTCCACCGGCAACAGCAGTCGCCGCAGCGGCTCGATGCCGGCCAGCCAGTCGTTCCCCAGGATGCGTGCGTCCGGGCGCACCGAGCCGACCAGGTGCAGCAGACCGAGCGCGTCGACCATGCCCAGCGGGTGGTTGGCGACGACGAGTACGGGCCCGTCCACCGGGATGTGCTCGCGCTCGCGCGGGCTGACGTGGTAACTCGCACCGAGCTGCTCCAGCGCACGCTCGACGAAATCGAAACCCTCTGCCGGGCTTACCGCGTCGAGCACGCGGTTGAAGCCGGCCTCGTCCGCCAGGCGCCCAAGCAATCCCGCCACCGGTCGGCGGAGCCGCGGATGCTGTGCCAGCCAGGGCATACGTTCAACGAGGCTACGTTCGACGCTGAGCATGACCGTCCTCCTGATTTTCACCGTCCATGCTGGCGGACAAGTATGACAGCAGCGGGACCACGCTCGAGGCGTCCGGCGGCGCCCGCCGGCCGGGTTTCAGCCAGCGGCTCGTCACACCTGCATGTGCAGGAATGCCGCCACGCCACCCATGAACATCTGCACCGAGAGCGCGATCAGCAGCATGCCCATCACGCGCTCGAGCGCGGTCAGCACGCTTTCGCCCAACCAGCGGAACAGGTAGGTGGAGGACAGCAGGATCGCCGATGTCGCAAGCCACGCCAGCAGCAGCGCGGTGGCCCAGTCGGCGGTGCGGCCAGGCGAGGTATTGGTCAGCAGCAGCAGCGCTGCCATGGCCGAGGGACCGGCCACGCCGGGGATCGCCATCGGCACGATGAAGGGTTCGCCCTCGCCCGGCTTGCCGAAGATGCCGCCTTCCGGCGGCGGGAACACCATGCGGATGCCGATCAGGAACAGCACGATGCCGCCGGCGATGCTGATCGACTCCTGGCGCAACTGCAGAAGCTTGAGGATGTGCTGGCCACCGATCAGGAAGCCCAGCAGCACGCCCAGTGCGATCAGCAGCTCGCGGATCATTACCACGCGCCGGCGCTTGGGCGGCACATGCTTGAGCAGGCTCAGGAAGAACGGCACGTTGCCGAGCGGATCCATGATCAGGAACAGCAGGATGCCCGCCGAGAGGGTGGTCATCTGCGTTTCCATGGCGCGTTTCCTTCTATCAGGCTGGAGAGCATTGTAGGAGCCCGCTTGCGGGCGATGCCCTCTACCGCGGCGCAAAAACATCGCCCGCAAGCGGGCTCCTACAGGGGCATCGGGATCAGGGTTGGCGCAGGTCCAGCATCGCGCCGCGCGCGACCGCACCCTGTGGACCGAGCAGCCACACCGCGGCCCCGGCCGCGGCATCGGGCAGCGGCTGCGTGTTCGGATCCTCGCCGAAGTAGGCCAGGTGCCGCAGCGCCGTGCGCATGGGCGCCGGCAGCAGCGCGTGCACGCGGATGGCGGTGGTGTCGGTCTCCTGGTGCAGGATCTCGACGAAACGCTCCAGCGCCGCCTTGGACACGCCGTAGGCGCCCCAGTGCGCGCGGTTGACCAGGTCAGGGTTGTCCAGCACGAACACCACCGACGCATCGGGCGACTTGGCCAGCAGCGACAGGCAGGCCTGGGTCAGGGCGAACGGTGCGGATACGTTGATGTGCATCGTGCGCAGCCATTCGTCCGGCTTGTGCATGCCGATCGGAGTGAGACCACCGAAACTGGCGGCGCAGTGCACGATGCCGTCCAGCCGGCCGAGGTTCTGCCCGATCCCGTCGGCCAGCGCCTCGTAGTCGCGCGGCGTGGCCGCTTCCATGTCCAGCGGATGGATGACCGGCTCGGGCAATTGCTCGCCAACGATCAGGTCGTAGAGCTGTTCGAGCTGGCGCTTGCGCTTGCCGGTGATCACCACGGTCGCACCCGCACGCGCCGCGGCCAGCGACACCGCGCGTCCGAGGCCGCCGTAGGCGCCGGTCACCAGCACCACGCGGCCGGCCAGGCTCTCGGCCGCGGGCGCGATGTCCTGCGGCGGGCGTACGGTCGGCAGCGTCATGCGCGCACCGCCCCGCTGACGTCGAGGGCCATGCGCGCCAATTCGCCGGAGGACTTGAGATCCTCGACGATGTCGCAGCCACCGATCAGCTCGCCCTGGATGAACAGCTGCGGGAACGTCGGCCAGTTGGCGAAATGCGGCAGCGCGGCGCGCACCTCCGGATCGGCCTGTACGTTGACGGCATGGAAGCTTGCGCCCGAGTCCTTCAGCGCCCGCGCGGCGCGGGCGGAAAACCCGCACATCGGGAACTGCGGCGTGCCCTTCATGAAAAGAACCATCGGGTGCTCGGCGAGCACTGCCTTGATTCGCTCGTTAACGTCCATAGCTCGGGAGTTCTACAATGCGTGCAGGACCACAAGTGTATCAGTCGGCGCACGGCCCGCCGCCCGGCAGGCCCCGCCCGGCTTCCCCTTAGCCACAAGCCCAAGGAGTCCCTCATGGCGATCGAACTTCCCCCCCTCCCGTACGAAAAGAACGCACTGGAGCCGCACATTTCCGCCGAGACGCTGGAGTTCCATCACGACAAGCACCACGCCGCGTACGTGACCAACCTCAACAAGCTGATCGCCGGCACCGAGTTCGAGGGGATGGCGCTCGAGGAGATCGTCCGCAAGTCGTCCGGCGGCGTGTTCAACAACGCCGCGCAGACCTGGAACCACACCTTCTACTGGAACTCGATGAAGCCCAACGGCGGCGGCGAGCCGACCGGCAAGCTGGCCGACGCGATCAACAAGGCGTTCGGCTCGGTCGACAAGTTCAAGGAGGAGTTCGCGAAAATGGGCGCGGGCAACTTCGGCTCGGGCTGGACCTGGATGGTGCAGCGCCCTGACGGCTCGCTGGGCATCGTCAACACCTCCAACGCGGGCACGCCGATCACCGGCAGCGACAAGCCGCTGTTCACCTGCGACGTGTGGGAACACGCCTACTACATCGACTACCGCAACGCCCGTCCGAAGTATCTGGAAAACTTCTGGAACGTGGTGAACTGGGAATTCGCCGCCGGCAACATGGCCTGACCGGCGCCCGGGTCCAGACAGAAAAAGCGGAGCTTCGGCTCCGCTTTTTCTTTGCCTTGGCGACCGGGTTTCAGCCTGCCGACGGGGGGATCAGCCGAGCATCTGCAGGACAGGCCCGGCCTGACCCTCGCGCCCCAGCGCCCGGGCGACACTACCCACCCGCTCGATGAGTGCCGCCGCATCCGGTGCGCACACCGTGGCGTGTCCCACCTTGCGCCCCGGGCGCGCCTGCTTGCCGTAGTCGTGCCAGTGCGCGTCGGTCGTCGTGAGCACCGGCACCGGGTCGGGCAGCTCGCCGATCCAGTTGAACATGCACGACAACCCGCGTGCACCGGTATCGCCCAGCGGCATGCCGAGCACGGCGCGTACGTGGTTCTCGAACTGGCTGGTGTGCGCGCCCTCGATGGTCCAGTGGCCGGAGTTGTGCACGCGGGGGGCCATCTCGTTGCCCAGCAGCTGGCCGTCCTTGACGAACAGCTCCAGTGCGAACACGCCCACGTAGTCCAGCCGTTCGGCCAGCGTGCGGGCCAGCCCGGTGGCGCGGCGTTGCAGATCCTCGATGTCCGGGGCCGGTGCCAGGCTCAGGCTCAACACCCCGTCGGTATGCCAGTTGCGGGTGAGGGGCCAGGTACGGAAATCGCCCTCGCGGCTGCGCACGGCGATCACCGAGAGCTCGCGCTCGAACGGCACGAATGCTTCCAGGATCAGCCCGTGCGCGGCGCCCTGCGCGCCCAGGGCGGCCCAGGCGGCGTCGGCGTCGGCAGCCGTCTTCAGGCGGAACTGGCCCTTGCCGTCGTAACCCAGGCGGCGGGTCTTGAGGATGGCCGGCGCGCCGACTTCGGCGATCGCACGGTCCAGATCCTGCCGGGCATCCACCGGCACGAAGGCGGGCGTGTCCAGCCCGCATTCGCGAAAGAGGGTCTTCTCGGCGAGCCGGTCCTGCGCGACCGCCAGCGCGCTGGGCACCGGCGAGACGGCCACGCGCCCGGCGAGCCAGTGCGCGGTTTCGGCCGGCACGTTCTCGAAATCGAAGGTGACCACGTCGACCATGGAGGCGAAGCGCTCCAGCGCTTCGTAGTCATTCCAGTCCGCGACCACCAGCGGCGCGACCTGCCCGGCACAGGCGTCGGCAACGCTGTCGACCACCAGCGTCTTGACGCCTAGCGGTGCACCGGCGAGCGCCAGCATGCGCGCCAGCTGGCCCCCGCCCAGGATGCCCAGTACGGGTTGGCGACGTTCGCTCATGCGCGCGGGTCCGGCTGGTCGAGCACGCCTTGCGTCTGCCGGGTGCGATAGGCGTCCAGCGCCTGTGCGATGGACGGTTCGTGCAGCGCCAGCACGGACGCGGCGAGCAGGCCCGCGTTCACCGCACCGGCACGACCGATCGCCAGCGTGCCGACCGGGATGCCGGCCGGCATCTGCGCGATGGAAAGCAGCGAGTCCATGCCGTTGAGCGCCTTGGACTGCACCGGCACGCCCAGCACCGGCAGCCGCGTCTTGGCGGCCAGCATGCCCGGCAGGTGGGCGGCGCCGCCGGCGCCGGCGATGATCACCTGGATGCCGCGGCCGATCGCCTCCTCGGCATAGCGGAACAGAAGGTCCGGCGTGCGGTGGGCGGACACCACGCGCACCTCGTGGGGCACACCCAGTTGGTCAAGAACGGCGGCGGCGTGTTCCATGGTTTCCCAGTCCGAACGGGAACCCATCACCACGCCCACACGGGCCGGCTTGGCGGTCGAAGTCATGGTTCTGCCATCCCAAAAGGGCTATTGTACGGGCTTTCCGCACGACACCCCACCACCATGGACAAGCGCCTGCTCGACATCCTGTGCTGCCCGGTCAGCAAGACGCCCGTCCGCGTGCTTGCGCGCGGCGAGCTGGAGGCGGTCAATGCCGCCATCGAACGCGGCGAAGTCGACACGGTCGCCGGCGCCCGGGTAAGCGAGCGGCTGGGCGAGGGCCTCATCACCGTCGACGGCAAGGTGATCTACCGCGTCGACGACGGCATCCCGGTGATGCTCCCCGAGGAAGGGATCGGCACGGTGCAGTTGAACGGCTTTCCTGCGGCTGCCTGAAGCGACCTTCCGGAAAAGTGACCGCCGCCATGCTTTTATACAAAGCGTGGACTAATGTGTACGCCAATGCATGGCTGGTTCACGTTTCCTCGCTTAAGGTCGGATCTTGCGTGGCCGAGGCGGCCACATGTTCGTCGGCAAGGGATGCTTCAGGGGTGTGGCGATGAAAGAAGCCAATGAGCCTAACAAGGTCGTCAGCCTGAGCCAGCGGCAAGAGTCGACCGAGCGCGTGGGTGACCTGCTCGGTGCCGTCCGCAGCATCGCCGGCCGCCGCCTCCAGGTCCTGCTGGGCAACATGTTCGAGCACGTCGACGACGCGCTTTTCGACCTTGCCGAAAAGGCCGAGAACAACGCGGCCCAGATGCACTACTTCGACGGCATGCGCGAAGTCCGCAAGCGCCGTCCGATGGTCGAGCGCAGCTTTCTGACGCAGGTCAGCCGCGAGCTCACCGGCATTGCCGTCCGTCCTGCGCCCGCCCCGGCCTCCAGCTCCCCGTCCGGGACGGTGGAGCTGTCGCTGGTGGCGGAGAACGAGCTGGAGGAATCGCTCGCCATCACCAGCATGACCGCCAAGAACGAATCGCGCCTGGCGCGCGACCTGTTCGCGGTGAACCAGCGACTTTCGGTGATCTGCGGCGGCATCAAGATCGAGGACGGCACCAATCCGGTGGCGCCGGCCGCGCTGGCACAGGCATTCCGCCAGGCCATGCGCGAGCTTGCCGCGGACATGCGCGTCAAGCTGATCATCTACAAGTTGTTCGACCGCTACGTGCTCTCGGCGCTGGAAGAGCTCTACCAGGAAATCAACACCGAGCTGGTGCGCGCCGGCGTGCTGCCGCAGTTGCGCCACGAGATCGCGCGCGGCGACGGACCGGCCGCCGCGGCAGCAGCGGCAGCCACCGCATCGGCCGGCACCGACGCTTCAGGCGACAACGATCCGGAAGCCGAGCTGGCCAGCGAGCTTCTGCATACCGTGCGCTCGCTGTTCAGCGCTCGGCGGAGCCAGTCCGGCGGCGTGGCAGGTGTCGGCATCATCGGTGGGATGGTCGGCGGCACCGGACGTTCCGGCGCGTCGATCGCAACCCCCACGGCCAACGAGTTGCTCGGCGCGCTCAGCGTGCTGCAGAGCCAGCTCGCAGCCGGCCCCCTGCCGAGTGCGCAGGCGATGGATCCGGCCGCGCTCAGTCGCGAGGTGGTTCAACTCAAGGAACAACTGCTGGGCCAGATCGGCGCCTTGCGCGGCGAACGCCCCAGCCAGGTGTCGGCGATCGACGAAGACACCATCGATCTGGTCGGCATGCTGTTCGAGTTCATCCTGGCCGACAGTACCCTTCCGGCCGAAATGCAGGTACTGCTGGCGCGCCTGCAGATTCCCTACCTCAAGGCGGCCATCCTCGACCGCAAGCTGTTCGCCCATCGCCACCATCCGGCGCGACGCCTGCTCGACAGCCTGGCAGAACTGGCCAAGGGCTGGTCCGAGGAATCCGACCGCGACCACCGCCTCCACGACAAGATCAAGTCGATCGTCGAACGACTGTTGCACGACTTCGACGACGACATGGGCCTGTTCGAGCGCCTGGGCGACGAATTGCAGGCTTTCCAGGAACAGAGCCGCAAGCGCGCGGAACTGGCCGAGCAGCGCGTGGCCGAATCGGCCCGTGGCCGCGAGAAGCTGGAGATGGCGCGTCGCCGCGCGGCCCGCGAGATCCTCGACCGCATCGGCAGCCAGACGCTGCCACCGCTCATCCACGGCGTACTGGCGCGTGCCTGGGCCAACCACCTGGTCCTGACCATCCTGCGCCAGGGCGAGGATTCGCCGGCGTTCGCCGATGCGCTGCGCTTCGTCAACGAGTTCATCGCCAGCGCCCGCCCGGTGCACACGGCCGAGGACCGCCGCACCCTGCTGCGCATGCTGCCCGGGATCGAACGGGCGCTGCGACGCGGGCTGGCCAACGTGGCCTTCCAGGAGAGCGACATCGAACGGCTGCTTGGTCAACTGCACGCCTACTACCGGCAGCAGCTGGGCGAGATGGCGCCCGACAGCACGACCGAGGACGTGGCGCTGCCGATCCCCGAAAGCATCCAGCCCCTGCTGGATACCGAATCGGCCGAGCCGGAACCGCGCCAGGACCAGCCAACCGCGGTCGCACTCGACAGCGGTGAACTGATCGAGGTGGAACAACTCAAGCCAGGCACCTGGCTGGAGTTCTGCCCCACCGGCGACGCGGTCACCCGCGCCAAGCTGTCGTGGATCAGCCCGATGAGCGGGCGCTACCTGTTCGTCAACCGCCGCGGACTGAAGGTGGGCGACTATGCCCCGCAGGAACTGGCCGCGGCGCTGGCCGCCGGCAGCGCCCGCATCCTGCCCTCCGAACCCCTGTTCGAGCGGGCGATGGGCGCGATCGTCGACAAGCTGAGCCAGGCAGCCGCGGCCGGCACCGACGACCTGGCCTGATCGCGCGGGCCACGGTCCCGGCTTCCTCCGTGGGGGCGCCAGGGGCAACGGTCTTGCCCGGCTCGGTTATGCTTGTCGGCTGGCGGGCCCGGGGCTCGCCGCCCCCCCCCCCCCTTTTCCCGAATGGATGCTGCATGCCCGCCGCACTCCCGCTCGACCCGCCTGACAGCCGCCTGATCGACGCCGACGTGGAACGCGCCTTTGCCGAGGACATCGGCAGCGGCGATGCCACCGCGGACCTGCTTCCGGCCGATGCCCATGCCAGCGCCACGCTGACCTGCCGCGAGGACGCGGTGATCGCCGGCATTGCCTGGTTCGACGCCTGCTTCCGCAAGCTCGATCCCGCGGTGGCGATCGAGTGGCGTGTGCGCGATGGCGAGCGCGTGGCCGCCGGCAGCGTCATCTGCCATCTGCGCGGACGCGCGCGCGCCCTGGTCAGCGCCGAGCGCTCGGCACTCAACTTCCTGCAGCTGCTCTCCGGCACCGCCACCATTACGGCCGGCTTCGTGGCCGCGGTCGCCGGCACCGACGTGCGCGTGCTGGACACGCGCAAGACCGTGCCCGGCCTCAGGCTGGCGCAGAAGTATGCGGTACGTTGCGGCGGTGGCCACAACCACCGGATCGGCCTGTTCGACGCGATCCTGGTGAAGGAGAACCACATTGCGGCCGCCGGCGGCATCGAGCCGGCGGTGGCTGCGGCGCGCCGCCTGCATCCCTCGCTGCTGCTGGAAATCGAAGTCGAAACGCTTGAGGAACTGCGCCGCGCGATCGCCGCGGGAGCGGACCGGATCATGCTCGACAACTTCACTCCGCAGATGATGACCGAGGCGGTGGGCATCGCGGCAGGTCGGGTTGCGCTGGAAATTTCCGGCAACGTGCATCTGCAGACCATCGGCAGCTATGCGCGCACCGGCGTCGATTTCATCTCGGTCGGCGCTCTGACCAAGCACGTGCGGGCGGTCGACCTGTCGTTGCGGCTGCACCTGGAAGACTGAAACCCCTCGCTGCGGCCTGCGGGAGTTGCATCGCCACCACGGGCTTTGGGCGGTAGGTCTGAGCCGCCCTGTGCACGACCCGGCGGGCGCGCGATCCTGCCATCGGTGGCGCGCGGGGCTGCGCGGATGCGATCAGCGCAGCAGTACCTTGCCCTCGACCCGCGACACCCACACACTCTCCTCATGAGCCAAGTCACCGACCTGATTGCCCTGCTGGCGCTCGCTGCCACGGCCGGCACGTGGCTGAAGTTCACCCGCGCCCGCGAGCGGGCCGTGGACGAGGCACGCCATCAATGTACCCAGCACGGCCTGCAATTGCTGGACGAGTCGGTGGGCTTGCGCAGCCTGCGCTGGCGACGGGTGGGCGGCAGGCGCCAGCTCGAGCTCGGCTATGCCTTCGAGGTCAGTGCGCATGGCGACGACCGGCGGGACGGCCGCCTCTGGATGCGCGGCGGGCATCTTGCGGGGGTGAGCCTGCCAAGCCTGGATTTGCCGCTGCCGGAAACGGCCGAACCCCGCAGCGCGGGGGTGTCCGACAACGTCATTCCGTTGCGGCCGCGACGGCCACGGATCGGACACTAGCGGTTCCGGCGCGGGGCCGCTCGCAATCCGTCTTTACCCCATCCGCTCGCACGAGCGGAACGGTCTGCCGCCATGGCCCGAAGGCTATTTCACAACCCTCAGGTGGGGTGAGCGCCTGGGTTTCTGTGGACCATCGGCCGGGCCAGGTCCGGGGTCTTCCGGCCCGGGCGCGGGCGGAGGCACATCCCCGTCCTCGGCGGGAAACATCATCCCCTGGCCGTTTTCCTGCGCATACAGCGCGAGCACGGCCTGCACCGGGATACGGATGGCCTGGCTGACCCCTGAAAACCGGGCCTGGAAGGCGATGAACTCGTTGCCGAGCTCCAGGTTGGCCACCGCCCGCATGGCGAGGTTCAGCACTACCTGGCCGTTCTTGACCACCTGCGGCGGTACGCGCACGCCCTCGACGGTGGCGTCCACCAGCACGTACGGGGTCAGCTGGTTGTCGGTGATCCAGTCGTAGATCGCCCGCAGCAGGTACGGGCGATTGGAGCTCATCGGCGGCGAGCGGTCGGTCATCGGCCGGCGCCGGTCATGGCCGCATCGCCCGCTCTTCGTTGGTCAGGCTGCGCGCGTAACCCTGGCTGTGAAACAGCCGCTCGCCGTAGTCGACGATCGGCTTGCCCTCGCGGCCCAAGTCCACACCCAGCCATGGCAGGCGCCAGACTACCGGCGCGACCAGGCAATCGACCAGACTCATTTCGGGGTTGAGGAAGAACTTGGACGCCTTGAACAGCGGCAGCGAGGCGAGCAGGTGCTCGCGCAAGCGCTTGCGGGCGGCGTCGGCGGGGCGGCCGCCGGCGCGGATGATGTCCACCTCCGGCAACCAGTCGCGCTCGATGCGCACCGTCGCCAGGCGCAGGCGAGCACGCGACAACGGATCGATCGGCATCAGCGGCGGGTGCGGATAGCGCTCGTCCAGGTACTCGCAGACGACCGCGGTGTCGTAGAGGGTCAGGTCGCGATCGACCAGGGTCGGCGTGGTGCCGTAGGGATTGAGGTCGAGCAGGTCTTCCGGCGGCTTGGCCGGGTCGACCAGCACACGCTCGTAGCTGACGCCCTTGGCCGCGAGCACCAGTCGCGCGCGATGGCACTGGATATCGTCGGCGGTGGTGTACAGGGTCAGTACGGTACGCGAACGAGCGCTTTGCACCATGCGCTTTTCTCCCCTTGTATAAGCGATGCGGCGGCGCATGACGGCCGCCGCATCCGATGCTGGCAGGCGTCCGGCTTAGTGGACGTCCTTCCAGTATTCCTTCTTAAGTGCATAGGCCAGCAGGGTGAACAGCGCCAGGAACAGGATCACCCAGATGCCGTAGGCATGACGCTGCAGCGCTGCCGGTTCGGAGACGTAGGCCAGGAAGTTGGTCAGGTCGCGCGCCGCCTGCTTGTACTGCTCGGGCGTCATGCGGCCGGGCTGGGACAGCTCCAGCTTTTCGACGTCTTCGCTGCCGGGCTTCTTCACCGCAGTCTGGATGCCCTGCAGCTCCCACAGCGGGAACGGCATGGAGGCGTTCGGGAACACGGTGTTGTTCCAGCCCACCGGACGGCTCGGGTCGACGTAGAAGCTGTTGAGGTAGCCGAACACCCAGTCGGCCGTCTTGGCGCGCACTTCCAGCGACAGGTCCGGCGGGGCCTTGCCGAACCACTGCTGGGCCTGCTCCTCGGGCATGTGCGAAATCACCGGCTCGCCGAACTTTGCGCCGGTGAAGTTGAGGTTTTCCATCACCTCTTTCTCGGTCAGGCCCAGGTCCTCGGCGATGCGCGAGTAACGCTGGTACTTGAGCGAGTGGCAACCCACGCAGTAGTTGAAGAACAGGCGTGCGCCACGCTGCAGCGATGCCTGGTCACGCAGGTTCACGCCGGCCGAAGGCAGCGCCGCGCCGCCCTCTTCGGCCATGGCCTGGGTGCTGCCCACGAGCAGGCCCAGGGCGAGCGTCATCGAAAGGAGAATGTGCTTCATCGGTAGCTGCCACTTAGTCATGCATGGTCACCCGTTCCGGAACCGGCTTGGTCGTCTCCCAGCCGAGGTGCGTGTACAGCCACAGGAACACGAAATAGCCGAAGTACACCAGCGTCCAGAAGCGACCGAAGAGGTTCTCCCAGAAGGTCACGTCGACGTCGCCGAACCATTCGGGGATCACCTCGGCGGTGACGCCCGCGCCGACCGCGCCAAGCAGGATGAACGACAGTACGAACAGGCCCAGGCCAATCTTGTAGCCGGTGCCGCGATAGCGGATCGACTTGACCTTGCCCACGTCGATCCACGGCAGCGCAAACAGCAGGGCGATCGCGCCGAACATCGCCAGCACGCCCCAGAAGGCCTGGCCCAGGAACGACGGGATCATGCGCAGGATCGCGTAGAACGGGGTGAAGTACCACACCGGCTTGATGTGCGCGGGCGTGGCCAGGTTGTTCGCCGGGATGAAGTTGTCGTGCTCCAGGAACCAGCCACCCATCGTCGGCGCGAAGAAGATGATGAACGCGGCGATCAGCAGGAAGAAGCCCACGCCGACCAGGTCCTTCATCGTGTAGTACGGGTGGAACGGAATGCCGTCCGCCGGCTTGAGCGCATCCCAGCGGTTGCCCTTCGGACCCTTCTTGATTTCCACGCCATCGGGGTTGTTCGAACCCACCTCGTGCAGCGCGGCGATGTGCAGCACCACCAGCAGCAGCAGCACCAGCGGCAGCGCGATCACGTGCAGCGCGAAGAAGCGGTTGAGCGTGGCGTCGGCGGGCAGGTAGTCGCCCATGATCCACTCCACCAGCGTGCCGCCGATCACCGGGATCGTGCCGAACAGCGAGATGATCACCTTGGCGCCCCAGAACGACATGTTGCCCCACGGCAGCACGTAGCCCATGAAGGCCTCGGCCATCAGCACCAGGAAGATCAGCATGCCCAGCAGCCACACCAGCTCGCGCGGCTTCTTGTACGAGCCGTACATCAGGCCGCGGAACATGTGCAGGAACACCACCACGAAGAACAGCGAGGCACCGGTGGAGTGCATGTAGCGGATCAGCCAGCCCCATTCCACGTCGCGCATGATGTACTCGACCGAGGCGAAGGCTTCCGCCGCGCTGGTCTTGTAGTTCATGGTCAGGAAGATGCCGGTGACGATCTGGTTGACCAGCACCAGCAGCGCCAGCGAACCGAAGTAGTACCAGAGGTTGAAGTTCTTCGGCGCGTAGTACTCGGTCATGTGCTTGCGGTAAGCAGGCATCATGCCCGGGGCGCGCTCGTTGACCCAGTCGCCCATGCGGGTGAATACGTTAGCCATCAGCCGGCCTCCTTGGGATCAACGCCGATCTGGATGTGCGTGGCATCCACGAAGTGGTAAGGCGGCACCTGCAGGTTCTTCGGCGCGGGCACGCCCTGGAACACTCGGCCGGACAGGTCGTAGCGCGACTTGTGGCAGGGGCAGAAGAAACCGCCCTTCCAGTTCGGATCGAACGGTTCGGGCTTGATCTGGGGGAAAAACTCCGGCACGCAGCCAAGGTGCGTGCAGATGCCGATCACGACCAGCCATTCGGGCTTGATCGCGCGGGCGGGGCCGTTGATGTATCCAGGCTGCTGGTCGACCTCGGAGTTCGGATCGACCAGACGCGGCGCCAGCGACGGCAGCACCGCCAACTGCTGCTGCGTGCGGCGGACCACGAACACGGGCAGGCCACGCCAGGCGTAGTCGACCTTCTGCCCGAGCTCGATCTTGCTGATGTCGGCGGTTACGGGCGCACCGGCGGCCTTGGCGCGGGCGCTGGGCTCCCAGGACTTGATGAAGGGCACGGCTGCCGCGACGACTCCTGCTCCGCCGACCACCGAAGTGGTCGCAAGCAGGAAGCGGCGGCGGCCATGGTCGACGACTTCGTTCGCCATCAGGCTCTCCGGTACATGCAATGCCATTGAGATGCGAGCCCCGTTTGGGAGCCTGCAAAAATCGCGTTAGTGTAGCGTCAGGGCCTGGCCCGTACAATAAATCGCACGAGGGGAGACGACCTCCCCGCGCGCCTCCACGTCCGGCACACGCAAATCATTGAAGCCATGAAGAACGCCGCCGGCGCGCTCGCCTTTATCACCCGCTTCGTCATCCTGGGACTGGCGCTCGCCTTCGTGGTCGGGTTGTTCTGGCCAGGCAGCGGCGACCGCCTGCGTGCGCGATTTGGCCTGGGCCATTCCCCCCAGGGTGCCGCCACGGCCGAAGCCCCTGCCGTCGCGCAGGCCGCCGCGCCGGCGCTGGGCAGCGGCCCGGTGTCCTATGCCGATGCGGTGGCGAAGGCAGCCCCTTCGGTGGTCAACATCTACGCCAACAAGATGGTGACCGCCCGCGCCGTGCAGATGTACGACGACCCGGTGCTGCAACGGCTCTTCGGCGGCCTGCCCACCGGCCCTGCCTACAAGCGCCCGCAGCAGGTGCTGGGCTCGGGGGTGATCGTCAGCGACAAGGGATACGTGCTGACCAACAACCACGTGATCGCCAACGCCGACGACATCCAGGTCCTGCTCTATGACGGCCGCATTGCCAAGGCCACCCTGGTCGGCGCCGACGAGGAAACCGACCTGGCCGTGCTGAAGATCGACGCGGGCAACCTTCCGGTGATCAAGATCGCCAACGGCCACTCGCTGCGGGCCGGTGACGTGGTGCTGGCCATCGGCAACCCGCTGGGACTCAACCAGACGGTGACCATGGGCATCGTCAGCGCGGTCGGGCGGCAGTTGTCCAGCTCCAGCGCCGAAGACTTCATCCAGACCGATGCGGCGATCAACCTGGGCAACTCCGGTGGCGCGCTGGTCAACGCCAGCGGCGAGCTGGTGGGCATCAACACGCTGCTGATCGGGCGCCAGGCCAACGCGGAGGGCATCGGCTTCGCCATCCCGGTGAGCAACGCGAAAAACGTGCTCGACCAGATCATCGCCACCGGGCACGTGGTGCGTGGCTGGCTTGGCGCCGACTACGCCTTCGTACCCGTGGCGGCCGACAGTGGCCTGCCCGCCGCTGCACGGGGGGCACAGGTGACCGACGTCTATCCCGGCGGCCCCGCGGCTCTGGCGGGCATCCAGCCGCACGACATCCTGCTGCAGATCGGCACCGACAGCATCCTGGACCCGGCCGACCTGCGCCGGCACGAGGCCGCGCTCAAGCCCGGGACCAAGGTGGAAGTATCCGGATTGCGCAACGGCGTGCCTTTCCACACCGAGGTCACCCTGGCCCGCCGCCCGCCGCTGCAGGCGCGGACTACGCTGGACGGATAACGACCGGAATAGCTCCCGCGGGAGCGCACCGTATGCGCGACCGCGATTCCCGGCCCTGTCCGTTGCCAAGGCACCACAGACGTTCCGGTTCCGCACACGGCGCGCTGCCGCGGCGAGCCGGCCGCAGCGCCAGCCTCAAGGCGCGCCGCTGGCCCGCATCGCGGTCATCGCGCCGCGCACGGCGGCGCCGTAGCGGCGGCGCAACTCGCCAACCCGCTTGACGTAGACCTGGGTCTCGGCGAATGGCGGGATCCCGTTGTAGCGCAGCACCGCGCCGGGGCCGGCGTTGTAGGCCGCCGCGGCCAACCGCTCGTCGCCATCGAAGGTCCTGAGCAACTGCGCCAGGTAGCGGGCACCGCCGCGGATGTTCTGCGTCGCATCGAAGGCATCGAGCACGCCCATGTCGCTGGCGGTACCGGGCATCAGCTGCATCAGGCCCTGCGCACCCTTCAGCGAAAGGGCATTGGGATTGAACGCGCTCTCGGCGTGGATCACCGCACGCAGGAAGGCCTCGTCCACGCCCGATTGGGCACTGGCCGCACGTACCGCATCGGCATAGGCGGTGAGGTTCAGCCGCACCCGGCTCCAGTCGACGGTCGAGTGCAGGTTGCAGGCCGCACAGGTGGCGATGTAGGTGAACAGCGTGGTGACCGCGCGGCCCTTGCCGCCGCCTGGCGGGAGATTGGTGTACTCGACCGAGCCATCCGCCTTCTCGACACGGTAGACCGCACCGCGCAGCACCCGATCGGTCGCAGGTGCCGGGGTGGCGGCATCGGCAACGCCCTCGCGGTAGTTCCACTTCCCGGCGTCGACGACCCGGGCGGTGGTGCTCGCCGAACCTTCGACATCGGCAAGCGACACCAGCCGGGCAGTGGTCTGCACCCAGCCGTGCACGCCCGCCAGCGAGGCGACCGGCCTCTTCCTCGCCCGCGGGGCGGAGCGGCGGGGCACGTCGGCGAACGACACCACCTTGCGGCACCCGCTGTAGCCTGTCGTGGTACTGCTGTAAACCGTTTCCCCGCTCGGCCCGTCGCACTGGTAGAGCGCTCCGGCATGCGCCCTCGGCAGCCACAGCAGGCCGGCCAGCAGCGCACAGGCAAGCCCGACCCTGCAAAGGATCGACCGACCCGGGAAAGCAACGGAAGCCATGCCGGCGCTCTCCCCTTGGCGTGCGGCGGCAAACATGCGCGGAGTGTGCATCCATGGCGGAGCGGAAGCCAGCGCCCCCATACCATTCCGTGCTCGATGGCAAGCTTTTCGGGACGGCCTCGCTTCCAGAAGGCCGGGCCGGCATCGTTGGAAACATCACGCTCCGTCCGAACCATCCTCTACCCCCTGGCCTCTCCCCGAGAGGGAGGTCCGGCGCCGCCGCGGCACCCGGACTTCGCCCTGCTGGCCACGGCCCCGTGCGAACGGGTTGCGGCACCCCGATCGCCGCAGGAGCGCCCCTTTGCGCGGCCGCGCCCCCAACCGTACCTGCAAGTGATTGATCCGTCCGGGAAACTGGCACCCGGATACCCACCCGCGTAAACTGCGCGGTTCGGCGCCCCATCCTGCTGGCGCCCAGGCAAACGGTGCACCAGCCCCATGAGCGGCAAACTTTTCATCAAGACCCACGGCTGCCAGATGAACGAGTACGACTCGGCCAAGATGGCCGACGTGCTCAAGGCCTCGCACGGCCTGGAACTGACCCAGGACGAGTCCGAGGCGGATGTCATCCTGATCAACACCTGCTCGATCCGCGAGAAGGCGCAGGAAAAGGTCTTCAGCCAGCTCGGTCGCTGGAAAGAATTCAAGCAGGGCGACAAGCCGGTGCTGATCGGAGTCGGCGGCTGCGTGGCCTCGCAGGAAGGCGAGGCGATCATCAAGCGCGCGCCGTTTGTCGACCTGGTCTTCGGCCCGCAGACGCTGCACCGCCTGCCGGAGCTCATCGAGGCCAAGCGCGAGACCGGCAAGCCGCAGGTGGACATCTCCTTCCCCGAGATCGAAAAGTTCGACCGCTTGCCGGAGCCGCGCGCCGAAGGCCCGACCGCGTTCGTCTCGATCATGGAAGGCTGCTCGAAGTACTGCAGCTACTGCGTCGTGCCCTACACCCGCGGCACCGAGATCAGCCGCCCGTTCGACGACGTGCTGGTGGAAGTGGCGCAGCTGGCCGAACAGGGCGTGCGAGAAGTCACCCTGCTCGGCCAGAACGTGAACGCCTACCAGGGTCCGATGCACGATGGCGGCACCGCCGACCTGGCCGTGCTGATCCACGCCATCGCGCAGATCGAGACGATCGGGCGCATCCGCTTCACCACCTCGCACCCGCTGGAGTTTTCCGACTCGCTGATCGAGGCCTACGCCAGCGTGCCCAAGCTCGCCAACTTCCTGCACCTGCCGGTCCAGGCCGGCTCCGACCGCATCCTGGCGGCCATGAAGCGCGGCTACACCACGCTCGAGTTCAAGCAGAAGATCCGCAAGCTGCGTGCGGTGCGACCGGACATCTGCATCAGCTCGGACTTCATCGTCGGATTCCCGGGCGAAACGGACGAGGACTTCGAGAAGACCATGAAGCTGATCGAAGACGTCGGCTTCGACCAGAGCTTTTCCTTCATCTTCTCCGCCCGCCCCGGTACGCCGGCAGCGAACCTGGCCGACGACACGCCGTCGGAGATCAAGCATGCGCGCCTGTCGCGGCTGCAGGCGAAGATCAACGACCATGCGCGCGCGATCAACGAGGCCATGGTCGGCACCGTGCAGCGCGTGCTGGTGGAAAAGCCCAGCCGCAAGAACCCGCACGAGCTCACCGGCCGCACCGAGAACATGCGCTTCGTGAACTTCCCCGGCAACGCGCGCCTGATCGGCCAGTTCGTCGACGTCGAGATCACCGAGGCCATGACCAACTCGCTGCGCGGGCGCGTGCACCTGGCCGAGGAAGCTGCCCTCGCCTGATGCAAAGCCCATCTCCCACCGGAGAGGGGCTTGGGTGAGGGCCCGGCCCTTGCGGCAAGCTGCAAGCGAAACGCTCCGGACGAACCCTCATCCGCCTGTCGGCACCTTCTCCCGGAGGGAGAAGGCTCACTCCCAGACTCTTCGCCCACCCCATGACCAACGGCCTCAACGAACGCGACTTCGCCCTCGACCCGGAAGACAACGCCCGACTGGCCAACCTGTGCGGCCCGTTCGACGAGCATCTGCGCCAGATCGAACTGCGCCTGGGCGTGGAGATCGATCATCGCGGCAACCTGTTCAAGGTGATCGGCGAGGAGGCTCCCTCCCGCGCCGCCGAGAAGGTATTGCGCGCGCTCTACGCCACCACCGCGCAAGAAACCCTCACCGGCGCCCAGATCAACCTGCAGTTGGCCGAATCGGGCATCGACGCGATGGTCGAGGAGGCCGCCGAAGGCGCGCAGGACGTGACGATCAAGGTCAAGCGCGGCGTGATCAAGGGGCGTGGCCCGAGCCAGGGGCGCTACCTGCATGCGATCGCCACCCACGACATCAACTTCGGCGTGGGCCCGGCCGGCACGGGCAAGACGTACCTGGCGGTGGCCAGCGCGGTCGAGGCGCTGGAAGCCAACCGCGTACAACGCCTGCTGCTGGTGCGCCCGGCGGTGGAAGCGGGCGAGAAGCTCGGCTTCCTGCCGGGCGACCTCAGCCAGAAGGTCGACCCGTACCTGCGCCCGCTCTACGACGCGCTGTACGAGATGCTCGGCTTCGAGAAAGTCGCCAAGCTGATGGAGCGCAACGTGATCGAGATCGCGCCGCTGGCCTACATGCGCGGGCGCACGCTCAACGACTCGTACGTGATCCTCGACGAAGCGCAGAACACCACCGTCGAGCAGATGAAGATGTTCCTCACCCGCATCGGTTTCGGCTCGGTCGCGGTGATCACCGGCGACGTCAGCCAGATCGACCTGCCGCGGCACGTCCGCTCGGGCCTGCGGCACGCGATCGAGGTGCTGCGCGGCGTCGACGGGATCAGCTTCACGTTCTTCACCTCGCGCGACGTCGTGCGCCACCCGCTGGTGGCCAAGATCGTGCGCGCGTACGAGGCGTTCGAGCAGGCGAACGAGGACCAGGGTGCGGCGAAGAAGGGCGGCGCGGGGTGAGCACCATGACCCGGCGCTCCCGTTCGGTGGCCATCGCCCCACCCGCTGCCCAGCTGTCCGTGAGTTATGCCGTCCCGCGCGCAGGGGTTCCGGCACCGGCCAGCTTCCGTCAGTGGGTGGCGGCCGCCCTTCATGGCGCCGGGCGGCGCAAGCCCGCCGAGGTCGCCATCCGCATCGTGGATGCGGAGGAAGGCCAGGCCCTCAACCGCGACTACCGGGGCAAGGACTACGCCACCAACGTGCTCTCCTTTCCGGCCGAGCTGCCGTCCGGCGTGGACCTGCCGCTGATCGGCGACCTCGCCATCTGCGCGCCGGTGGTCGCCCGCGAGGCGGCCGAACAGGGCAAGAAGCCGCGCGACCACTGGGCCCACCTGACCGTGCACGGCACGCTGCACCTGCTCGGCTACGACCACATCCGGGACGACGAGGCCGAGGCGATGGAAGCGCTGGAGACGCGGATCCTGGCCGGATTGGGCATTGCCAATCCGTACGCGCCGCAGTAATCAGCGTATCGGTAGCCACAGGCACCCTTGTAGGAGCGCACCCTGTGCGCGACCGCCGCATCCGAACATGCACCGGGGTCGCGCACAGGGTGCGCTCCTACAGACAGCCCGCAACGCCAGACGACCCAGCCAGCGCCACCCGCCCGCTTGTGCCCTGAATCCCCACGTTTTTTCCGCTAGACTCCGGCTTTCCGCCTCCTCACTGGGCGCCCCTCCCTGAGTTGATGAACGACGACCCTGGCAGTACCAACGGCCCGGCCCCCCACCGCTCCTGGTGGGATCGTCTGGGCCACCTGTTTTCCGGCGAACCGCGCAACCGCGACGAACTGATCGAGGAGTTGCGCGCCGCGCAGGCCAACGGCCTGCTGTCCAACGACACCCTCACCATGGTCGAGGGTGCGCTCAAGGTGACCGAGCTCAGCGTCGACGACGTGATGGTCCCGCGCGCCCAGATCGTGATGATCCCCGCCGACGCCTCCCTGCACGACGTGCTGGCCAAGGTGGTCGAGTCCGGCCACTCGCGCTTTCCCGTCCACGGCGAGGACAAGGACGAGATCATCGGAATCCTGCTGGCCAAGGACCTGCTCAAGTACTTCGGCGACGGCGAGGGCTTCGACCTCGCGCTGCTGCTGCGCCCGGCGGTGCTGATCCCCGAGTCGATGCGACTGAACGTGCTGCTGGCCGAATTCCGCCGCTCGCGCAACCACATGGCGCTGGTGGTGGACGAATACGGCGGCGTCGCGGGGCTGATCACCATCGAGGACGTGCTCGAACAGATCGTCGGCGAGATCGACGACGAACACGACGACGAAGACGAGCCTAGCCTGATGCACGAATTGCCCGGCGGTGGCTGGATGGTCAGCGCGCTCACCCCGATCGCCGACTTCAACGAACAGATCGGCGCGAGCTTCTCCGACGAGGAATTCGACACCGTCGGCGGCATGGCCACGGCCGAGTTCGGCCACCTGCCCGAGGCGGGCGAGGAAGTGGTGTTCGGGGGCTACCTTTTCATCGTCACCGAGGCCGACGACCGGCGCGTGCAGCAGTTCCGCGTGAACCGGCAGGCAACCGATGCCTGAGGTGACCCGTTCCCTGTACGCAACGCAGGCAACCCCCTCCCAACCTCCCCCTGCACGCAGGGGGACGAGCCCAGGCTTGCCGCGCCCCGCACCCTCCCCTGCACGCAGGGGGAGGAGCCCGGTTGGGGAGGGGGCCCGCTTTTTCGGCGGCAAGCTCTGGCTGCTCTGCTGTCTGGTCGCGCTGCTTGCCCTCGCCCAGCCGGCCCACGCCGGCGTCGCCAATGCCCCGGGCGCGAACCTGGAAGTCTCGCTGATCACCTATGGCCCGGGTGAAACCTACTGGGAACGCTTCGGCCACGACGCCATCGAGTTGCGCGACACGGTCAGCGGCGAGGCGTACAACTTCAACTACGGCGTGTTCGATTTCGACGAGAGCGGCTTCCTGCTCAACTTCGCGCGCGGCCGCATGCACTACCTGATGGATGCCGCGCCCACCAGGCTTGACGTGGACTGGTATGTCCGGGCGGGCCGTTCGGTCACCCGCCAGCGGCTGGACTTCACCCCGGAGCAAGCCTCCGCGCTGCGCGATTTCCTGCTCTGGAACCTGCGCCCGGAGAACGCGCGCTACGACTACGACTACTACGTCGACAACTGCACCACCCGCGTGCGGGATGCGCTGGACCGCGCGCTCGGCGGCGTGATCGAGGCGCAGCTCACCGCCCGTCCGGGCGGCATGACCTACCGCGAGCAGACCGTCCGCCTGATGAGCGCCCAGCCTTGGCTGATGCTGCTGCTGGACCTCGGACTCGGCCCATACGCCGACCGGCCGCTCAACGCGTGGCAGGAGAGCTTCCTGCCGTCCGTTCTTTCGCAGCAGGTGGCCAGCGTGCGCCTCGCCGGCCCGCAAGGCACGCGTCCACTGGTGACCACCACCGAGCTGGTTGCACCCAACCGGCTGGACACTCCACCGGCCACCGCCCCCGACCTGCGACTGCCGCTCGCCCTGGCCGGCCTGGCGCTGGCCGTCGTTCTGCTGCTCGCGCGCCGCTTCTGGCCCCCCGGCTTCACCCTGCTCGGCGCGCTCTACCTGCTGTTCGCCGGAGTGGCAGGTATCGGCCTGCTCATCCTGTGGCTGCTGACCACCCACCACGCCGCCTGGGCCAACGCCAACCTGCTGCTGTTCAACCCGCTCGCACTGATCCTGTTGCCGTCCACTTGGCGCGCCAGGCGGGGCCTGCCCGCCTCGCGCCTGGCCGATATCGTGCTCCTGCTGCAGTTGTTCGCCCTGCTGGCCGCCGTGCTGCTGCACCTGCTTCCCGGCACCGTCCAGCAGAACCAGCCCTGGCTGCTGTTCGCGATGCCGGTGTGGCTGGCGATGGCCTGGGCGCTGCGCCGAGGCAGGCACCACCCACTGTAGAAGCGCCTTGGGCGCGACCGGACCAGGCCCTCCATCACGGCCGGGCCCGCGACGCTGCAGCAACCAGGCCGTTGCCTCATGCCCTACCGCCGCGCATGATGCGGCGATGACTTCGTCCAGCTCGCCCGCACCCGCGTCGCCCTCGACCCAGCAAGGCATGGTGGTCAACTGCATCGCCTACCGCCGCGACGGCTCGCGCATCGGCGACGTCACGCTCGATGCGATCAGCGACGTGTTGCAGGAGCCGGACACCTTCGTCTGGGTCGGACTGCACGAACCGGACGCTCCCCTGCTGCTGAAGCTGCAGGAGGAGTTCGACCTGCATGACCTGGCGGTGGAGGATGCGCACAAGGCGCACCAGCGCACCAAGCTGGAGGCCTATGGCGACTCGCTGTTCCTGGTGGTGCAGACCGCGCAACTGGTGGACGGCACTCTCGCGTTCGGCGAAACGCAGATCTTCTTCGGCGAACGCTACCTGGTCACCGTCCGCCATGGCGCCTCGTTGTCCTACGCACCGGCGCGCCGCAGCTGCGAGCAGGCGCGCGAGCTGATGCAGAACGGGCCGAGCTACGGGCTCTATGGCGTGCTGGACTTCATCGTGGACAACATGCTCCCGATCGTCCGCGACTTCCGCGAGGAACTGCACCGGCTCGAGGCCGACATCTTCGCCGAGACCTTCAAGCGCAGTACGGTGCGCCATCTGTACGAGATGCAGCGCGACCTGACCACGCTGCGCCTGGCCGTCGCGCCGCTGCAGGACATCACCAACCAGCTGGTGCGCATGCACCCGCAACTGATCCCGGACGACCTGCGGCCCTACTTCCGCGACGTCTACGACCACGTGTTCCGTGTCAACGAGTCGATCAGCGCCATGCGCGAGATGCTCGCCGCAGCGATCAACGTGAACCTCTCGCTGGTCACCTTCGGCCAGAACGAGGTCATGAAGCGCCTCGCCGGCTACGCCGCACTGCTGGCCGCACCGACCCTGATCACCAGTTGGTACGGCATGAACTTCACCCACATGCCCGAACTGGACAAGCCGTGGGCGTATCCGCTGGTGATCGTGATGGTGGCGGGCGTGGTGGGCGGGATCTACACCTGGCTGAAGCGGGTCAAGTGGCTTTAGGCCGACTGTAAGAGCGCACCCTGTGCGCGACCCGCTACAGCACCGAAGGCCGACGCCAGGTCGCGCACAGGGTGCGCTCCTACAGTGAAGCTGGAGCTTGCGCCCTTACGCACGTCAATAGGCTCGTCCATGAACTTCACCTACATGCTCGAGCTGGACCAACCGTGGTCGTATGCGCTGGTCATCACGTGGTGGCGGGTGTGGTGGGAGGGATCTATACCTGGCTGAAGCGCGTCAAGTGGCTCTAGGCCCTCTGTAGAAGCGCACCCTGTGCGCGACCCGCTACAGCCTCAGGGGTCGACGCCCGGTCGCGCACAGGGTGCCCTCCTACAGTGAAGCTGGAGCTTGCGCGCTTACGCACGTCAATAGACCCATCCAAGCTTGGCGAATGCATGCAGGGCCCGGTCACAACGCACTACGCAAAGGCCGCGTTTCACGCCCGGGCCAGGTTTATTTGCTCACCACTGTGACGCAGCAACGCAAGCCGCTGTTCAGCGATATCACCCTCGCCAGGGTGGCAAGCAACTGCATCGCGCATGCGAGTTGCTGGGGCGATGCGCGCCTTCTCTGCTGGGTACTCATGCCGAACCACTGGCACGGGCTGGGGAGCTGGGCGACCGCGACAATCTGTCGTTGCTCGTTAACCGCATGAAGGCACTCACGACCAAGCGGCTGCGTTTCGCATGTGGGGGCGCCAGCATCTGGGCTAGAGGATTTCACGATCGCGCTCTGCGACGTGACGAAGACCTGCGAACGGCTGCCCGCTACATCGTCGCCAACCCACTGCGCGCGGGGCTGGTCGCACATGTATGCGATTACCCCTATTGGAACTGCATCTGGTTGTAGGAGCGCACCCTGTGCGCGACCGCAAGCTTCAAGCACGCCGCTCCGCCCGGTCGCGCACAGGGTGCGCTCCTACAAAAAAGCGGCGGCCCTTGGTCGCCGCTTCCAGAACTCAGTGGCTGGCGGTATCGCCGCCATCCCCCGACGTCCACCGCTTCAACCAGGCATTCACCGTCTCATGCCACATCACGCTGTTCTGCGGCTTGAGCACCCAGTGGTTTTCTTCCGGGAAGGTGAGGAACTCGCTCGGGATGCCCTGGCGCTGCAGCGCGGTGAAGGCGCCCAGGCCCTGGGTGATCGGGATGCGGAAATCGTTGCCGCTGTGCACCACCAGCATCGGCACGCGCCAGTCCTTGACGTGGTTGATCGGGTTGAAACGCTCGTAGTTCTCCGGATGCTCGAACTGCGTGCCGCCGTTCTCCTTCTCCTCGAACCACAGCTCCTCGGTGGCGTAGTACATCATCCGCGCATCGAACACGCCGTCGTGGTCGACGAAGCACTTCCATGGCTGGTTCCACACGCCCGCCATCCAGTAGACCATGTAGCCGCCGTAGCTGGCGCCCAGCGCGCAGGCGTTGTCGCCGTCGAGGAAGCTGTACTTGTCCAGCGCGGCCTTCCAGCCGGCCTTGAGGTCCTCCAGCGGCTTGCCACCCCAGTCGCCCGAGATCGAATCGGTGAACGCCTGGCCGTAGCCGGTCGAGCCATGGAAGTTCACGGTCACCACCGCAAAGCCCTGCCCCGCGTAGGTCTGCGGGTTCCAGCGATAGCTCCAGCCGTTGCTCATCGCGCCCTGCGGGCCGCCATGGATGATGAAGGCAACGGGGTATTTCTGCCCGCGCTTGTAACCCGCGGGCTTGACCACGTAGCCCTGCACCGGCTCGTCGTTCCAGCCCTTGAAGGTGAAGAACTCGAAGTCCCCCATCTTCGCGTTCTGGAGCCGCTCGGCGTTGTAGTGGGTGACCTGCTTGAGGCCGCGCCCGTTGGCGTCGGTCAGGTACAGGTCGACCGGATGCTTGAGGTCGTCGCGCGCCAGCAGCAGCTTGCCGTTCTGGAGCGAGTAGCCGCCCACCGAACCCTCGCCCACCAGCTTGGTGACCTTGCCGCTGGCCGCATCGATGGCGAACAGCGGGTGCTGACCCTGGTCGTCGGCGGTGGCGTAGAGCGTCTTGCCGTCGTCGGCGACCGCGAGCGCGCCGGCGGAGCGATCCCACTGCGGGTCGACCTCGCGCGTGGTGCCACGCTCAAGGTCCATCGCCATGATCGCGAAGCGGTCCGCCTCGAAGCCGGGCTCCTTCATCGCCAGGTAGTACAGCGTCCTGCCGTCCGGCGAGGGCACCGGATAGGCGTCCCACGCCTTGTTCGTCGCGGTCAGGTTCTGCGGCGCGACCGAGCCATCGGCCGGCACGCGGTAGAGATCGAAGTTGGTCGACCACGGCTCGCTGGTGCCGGCGATGCGCACGTCGAAATACACCGTGCGGCCGTCCGGCGAAAAAGCGAACTCGCTCTCGTCGCCGAACGGCTTGCTCGGGATGTCGCCGTCGATACCGCGGCTGAGCAGGGTCGGCTCGGCCGGCAGCATGCCCTGGTCGTCGAAGTGGCCGATGAACAACTGGTTGCGCCGACCGTTCGCCCACGTGTCCCAGTGACGCACGAACAGCTTGTCGTAGACGGTGCCGGTGGCCTTGTTCTTCTCGCGGCCGTCGATGCGCTCCTTGGTACAGGCAAGGTCTGCGCAGTCGGTATAGACCTCGTAGGAAAGCAGCACGCTCCTGCCATCGGGCGAAAGCTTGTAGCCGCCCAGGTCCAGCGCGCCGCGGCTGACCTGCACCGCGGCCTTGTGCCCGGCCAGGTCCAGCGTGTCGCCCGTGCCCAGATCCACCCGCCACAGCTGCGAGATACCGTCGGCCGCCGCCACGTAGTAGAGGCTGTGCCCGTCGGACGCCCAGCGCGCCGAACCGCCCTTGTCCACCACCTTGACCGGCTCGCCGCCCTTCTTCAGGTCCAGCACGTAGATCGCGTTGACGCCCTTGTTGGCCGCGTAGTCCGTGCTGCGCACGCCGAACGCCGCGTAACGACCATCGGGCGAGAGCTGCGGGTCGCTGACCCGGTCCATCATCACCAGGTCGCGCACGTTGAACGGGTGCGGGGCGTGGGTTTCCAGGTCGACGGCCAGCGCCGGTGTGGCGAGCAGGCCCAGTGCAAGCGCGGCAAACAGCGGCTTCATGGGATTTCCCTTGGTTGAAGGCGTAACCAGCAACTTAAGCGGGTGCGCGAGGAGACGCAACCGATGCGTGTCTTCGCCGGTACCATTCACGCGCCCCGGCTCGCCAAAAGACCCGCGAAGCACCATGTCCTTGCTCGATACACGCGTACGCCACTGGACGTGGCCCGCCCTGCTCGTGCTGATAACGGCGCTCTCGCTGGGAGTGCGTCTGCACTACGTCGTACACGCCCAGGTGCTCCAGCCGGTGGATGATCAGCAACACGTGCGGGCAGATGGCGTGGAGTATTACGCCTACGCACGCAACCTCGCGCGCCATCGTGTCTTTTCGATGGCGCCGGAAACCGGCACGCCCCCTCCTCCGGACAGTTTCAGGGATCCGGGCTATCCGTTGTTCCTCGCCGCATGGATGAAAGCCTGGCCCGACTGGGACCACTGGTATGCCGCCGTACTTTTGAGCCAGGCCATACTGAGCGGGTTGGCCGTGCCGTTGGGCATGTTCATGGCACGGCGCTGGATGCCGCTGCCGTGGCTCGCCGCCGCGGGGCTCCTGATGGCGCTGTGGCCACACAGCGTTGCGATCAACAGCTTAATCCTGAGCGAGTCCTGGGTCGGATTCCTCGCGGTGGCCGGTCTTACATGGACCGGTTGGGGGCTGGACAAGGGCAGCGTGCCACACGCCATCGGTGGAACCGCCGTCCTGACCATGGCCGCACTCAGCAACGCGGTGCTCATCCCCCTGGTCCCCTTGGGGGTCTGCTGGCTGCTCGCCTGCCGCCGGATCAATCGACGCACGGCACTGGGGCTGCTCATCTTCCCTGTGTTGTTCTGTGGCGCCTGGCACGTGCGGGGGGCGCTGTTGCCACCGTCGCCTTCGTCGAGCGGACGGGCGCTGATCAATCTCGACCAGGGGTCGTGGCCCAACTATCACGCCGCCTACCGCGGCGCTTCCCGGCACGACCCGAACGCGGCCGCCGCACTGGCGGCGATCGACCGCGAAACGACCCTGCTGCAACGGGAACCGTTGCAGGGGTTGGAGGCGATCCTGGGCCGCATGGCGCGAAAGCCACTTCACTATGCCGCCTGGTACGCGAGCAAGCCCTGGCTCTTCTGGGGGTGGGACATCCGGATGGGACAGGGCGACATCTATGTCTACCCCACACGCCACTCCCCCTTTCTCGAAAACGCTGCGCTCAGGGCACTCGCGGCGGTTTGCAAGGCCCTGAATCCATTCCTGTTCGCCACACTGGCGGTCAGCTGGTTAGCCATGTTGATCCGTCGCAGCGACATCCCGCCTTCCCTGCAGTTGGTCGGAGTGCTCACGATCTACGTCACGTTCGTATATACGGTGCTGCAGGCAGAGCCCCGGTATTCGACCCCTTTTCGACCGATGGAGATCCTGCTGGCACTCTGGGTCACCTGGCTGGCCTGCCGGGCGGTGGCGCGATACCGCGCCCGGGCAAGCGGGCTCGACCGTGCGTGACGGCAATCACAACTCGCCCATGACTGATCACCGTGAGAGCCTGATTGGTATAAAACCTGCCTCGCTCGGACGACCAACAGGGGACTTCCATGCGAACGCTTCGACGTACCAGTGGCTTTACGCTGATCGAGTTGATGATCGTGATTGCGATCATCGCCATCCTTGCTGCCATCGCGATACCGGCGTACCAGGACTACGTGATTCGTGCCCAGGTGTCCGAAGGACTGAGTTTGTCCACGGGCCCCAAAGCGGCCGTCTGGGATTTCATTTCCAATACGGGCCGGTTTCCGCCTAACAACACGTCGGCGGGCCTGGCGAGCGCCGCCTCGATCAAAGGGAGTTATGTCTCGAGCGTCGATGTCACCGGGGGCAAGATCGACGTGGGCTTCCAAGGTCCCAAGGCCAACGTCCAGATACACAGCGCCGAGCTCGTCCTGTCGCCGATCACCTATGCCGGCAGCATCGCCTGGACCTGCAGCGGATCCGGGACGACCCTGCCGGGCAAGTACCTGCCCGCGTCGTGCCGCCGTTGACGACCAGAGACGCATCCTTGACAAACTTTGACACTAGGTGCCGCTTTTAGACAGGCCCGCCGGATGCCAGCCGCGTCACGGTTCTTCAACCGGACGCTACGGCAAACACACGGGTTGTAGACATTCGTGACGACGTGCACAATCGCCCGGCCTGCAGCTATGCGGCAATAAAGAAGCAGTGGGCGTGGCACGCAAACTGCTTCGTACACCGCGAGCTTCCTGGTCGTTCCTGACCGCGTACGTGGGGTCCGATTCCGCCTAGGGGGATCCGGGACCGGGGCTCAGGGGGCATCAAACGGTTAGCTAACCAGCAAAACGAGGAACCACCATGAAGAAGACCATCCAGAAGGGCTTCACCCTCATCGAACTGATGATCGTGATCGCCATCATCGCCATCCTGGCGGCCATCGCGATCCCGGCCTACCAGGATTACGTGATCCGCACGCAGGTCTCCGAAGGCATGTCGCTCGCCGACGGCGCCAAGACCGCCGTGGCCGAGTTCTACACCAACACCGGTCGTCTGCCTGGCAACAATGAGTCGGCTGGTCTCTCCAGCGCCGGGAGCATCAACGGCCAGTACGTCAGCCAGATCGGCGTCGGTTCTGATGGTGACGGTACGGACGGCGTGATCGAGGCCCAGTACGACGGTCCGAAGGCGAATACCGCGATCAAGGGTGCCGACGGCACTCTCGTCCTCTCTCCCATCACCCACGCTGGTTCGGTGGAATGGCACTGCAAGGGCGACGGCACCAAGGTCAAGGACAAGTACCTGCCAGCTTCCTGCCGTCAGTAAATTGCCTGACCCGTGTATGATCAAGAAGGGCCGCCATGCGGCCCTTCTTTTTTGGTACTTTGAAGAATGACGCGAAATACCCGCCTGGCCACGTGGCTCATGCTGTGTTGCATGGCATGCCTTACCGCACTCGCCTACCACCCGGGCCTGCACGGCGGGTTCCTCTTCGACGATTTCGCAAACCTTCCTGCGCTGGGCGAAACCGGTCCCATTAACCGATGGGAGACCTTTGTCCGCTATGTAACCTCGGGTACCGCCGATCCGACCGGGCGACCGATTGCCCTGCTCTCGTTCCTGCTGGATGCGCGCAACTGGCCGGCAGACCCCTATCCGTTCAAGCGGACGAACCTGCTCGTTCACCTGTTGAATGGCGTTCTGCTGTTTCTGCTGCTGCGCCGATTGGGCGCTGCCGCCACGGCGCAACCGGAACAGGACCGCAGACGCCTCGACGCGGCGGCGGTCCTGGGCGCCGGTTTCTGGATGGCGCACCCGCTCTTCGTCTCGACAACGCTCTACATCGTGCAGCGCGAGGCCATGTTGCCGGCCACGTTCACACTCCTCGGACTACTGGCCTGGTTGCACGGCCGAAAGAGAATGAGGGAGCGTGCTCTGTGGCAGGGACTGGTCTGGATCGTCACGGGCTTGGGCGCCTGCACGATGCTGGCCGTACTCAGCAAGGCCAACGGTATCCTCCTGCCGGTCCTTGCGCTCACGCTCGAATTTGCGTTTCTGCACCCTTGCGACCGTGCCGCCCACCGGGCAAATGCACCGTCCAGTTACAGGCGCGCCATGCTGCTGTTCGGCTGGCTGCCCACGCTGGCAATCGTCGCGTATCTGTTGCACGCAGGATGGCACGGCCTGACGGTCGGCATTTCCGACGCGCGCCAATGGACGCTGGGGCAGCGGTTGCTCACCGAGCCGCGGGTGCTTCTCACCTACCTGCACATGCTCTGGCTGCCAACGCCTTTCACTGCCGGCCTGTTCAATGACCAGGTCAAGGCGTCCACCTCCTTGCTGCATCCGTGGACCACGCTGCCTTCGCTCCTGGCCATCGCTGCGTTGATCGCCTTTGCGTGGAAAGGTCGCAACCGCTGGCCGGCGGTCGCGGCAGCCGTCTTGTTCTTCTTTGTCGGACAGTCGATCGAGTCCAGCACCATCGCCCTGGAACTCTTCTTCGAGCATCGAAACTACCTGCCTGCACTGCTGATGTTCTGGCCGCTTGCGTTATGGTTGTGCGGCTGCAATCTGATGACGAGGCAATCCACCGAGCAGTCGGCGCACACGTCCTGGCACCGTTCCAAGCTAGTCTTGGCAGCCGTCTGCCTGGCTACCCTGCTGACCATGACATGGTCCCGGGCAAGCCTTTGGGGCAATACCCATGACCAAGCGTTGCTATGGGCCCGCCTGAATCCGTCTTCAGCACGGGCGCAGGCTTTTGCGGCACAGGCGGAGATGAGTGCAGGCCATCCGCGCTTGGCCATTCGGCGACTTGAGCCTGCGCTGCGGCTCGCACCCGACCAAGTACAACTTGCGTTGAACTTGGTGGCTGCCCGATGCGCCGCAGGCAACCTCAACGCAACTAGCCTCACATCGGCCGAGCAAGCCTTGGCCACCACCCGTGACACCGGCACCCTGCTCACCAACTGGTTCGATCGAGCGATCAACGAGGCTACCTTCGGTAAATGCCCGGCCATCGGCTTGGCGGAGATCAAACGTCTGCTGCTAGCCGCCCGGCAGAACCCGCGACTGGTCGGTAACCCGGGGCGTCAGCAGGATATCGACTACCTGCTCGGTCGCCTCGCGATCAAGCAAGGAGAGCCCGAGCAGGCGCTGACGTTGTTCGACGCCGGACTGCGGCAGCAACCCCGCGAAAGCCTTGCACTCAGCCAGGCGGCTGAGCTGGGCTCGGCAGGATTTCCGGCACAGGGGCTCGCTCACCTGGCCTATTTCCAGTCCCTTCCACCTCCGCCCAAAGCATCCGGCTGGAGCATGGCGCGCCTCCACGCCTATGTATTGGCCCGTCAGGACTACTGGCCGCGGGAATTGGCACGTCTGCGGGATACACTACAAAAAGACCTCAAAGACAGCTACGCGCCTCCCGGATGAGCCATTTCTCACGCCTTCGCGGCCACAGCTCATGGCTGATGGTGATCGCACTCGTCCTTTGCACCGCGGTCTACTGGCCCGGCCTTTCCGGCGGCTGGCTGTTCGATGATTACCCCAATATCGTGGACAACCGCGGTGTCCAACCGTCCGATGCAAGCATCTCCAGCCTTGCGCGCGCGGCGCTGTCGTCGCCGGCCAGCGATTTCAAACGGCCGCTGGCCTCGTTGAGCTTCGCTGCCAACTACCTCACCGCAGGCCTCGACCCTTACTGGATGAAGCTGACCAACCTGCTTATCCACTTGCTAAACGGACTGCTGGTGTTCCTGCTCGCACGACGCCTGCTGGATGCCATTGAAGCGTCAGCAAAAGCGAAAGCAGCAAGCAGCGGAGTTCGGCAGCACGAGCGCAATGGCCTGTTGGCTGTACTCATTGCCACTGCGTGGATGGTGCTGCCAATCAACCTGACCGGCGTGCTCTATGTGGTACAGCGCATGGAGAGCATGGCCAACGCCTTTGTACTGCTCGGCCTGCTGGGTTACATCGGTGGACGTGAACGCATGCTCGCCGGCCGTGGCGGCCTAGTCCTGTGTGCGCTCAGCGTGATTGCACCCACCGCGCTCGGCTTGCTGGCAAAGGAAACGGCGGTGATGCTGCCGCTATACGCCTTCATGGTCGAATGGAGCGTGTTCGGCTTTCACCGGGCCGCCGCATCGCGGAACCGAGACGCACGCGTGCTGGCGCTTTTCACCTTGACGTTGCTGCTGCCAATGCTCGCGGGGTTGACGCTAGTCGTACCCCATGTGCTCTCGCCCGCAGCCTTTTCGACTCGTGATTTCACGCTTGGCCAGCGCCTGTTGAGCGAGGCACGGATCGTCGCCGGTTACATCGACTGGACCCTGCTGCCAACACCTGATGCGCTTTCCTTCTACCACGACGATTTCCACGTCTCGACCTCCCTCCTAAGCCCTTGGACCACGCTGGTTAGCCTTCTCGCGCTAGCTGCGCTGGCCTGGCTCGTTTTTGCATTGCGGCAACGACGCCCATTGGTGTCGCTTGGCTTGGCCTTCTTTCTCGGTTGCCACCTGTTAACCGGAACCATCCTCCCGTTGGAACTGATCTACGAGCATCGCAACTACTTCGCCAGCCTCGGCCTACTGCTTGCCGTCGTTCCAGCACTGGCCTCGCCGCGCCATGCGGACAAATCCTCCGCTGCCACCCACCAACGCCCTTTACCCATGGCCTTACCGCGCTATGTCGCGCTGACCGGCCTGATGCTGTTCTGGATCGCTAGCACCGCCTTGACCGCCTACGCCTGGGGCAATCCGTTGCGCTTGGCCGCGGAGCTCGCGGGACGCGCTCCCGAATCACCCCGCGCGCAGTACGAATTGGGCCGCATATACGTCATCTACTCTCATTATGATCGCGACTCGCCATTCACTCGGTTGGCTTACGCGCCGCTGGAGCGGGCAATGCAGCTGCCGAACAGCTCGATACTTCCCGAACAAGCGCTGATCTTTATGAATGCGCGCATGGGCCTGCCGCTTAAGGACGCCTGGTGGGACAGCCTTATCGCCAAGCTGAAAGCCCGCCCGCCCGGCGTGCAGGATGAAAGTTCGTTGGGTACGCTTACTCAATGCGCACGCGAAGGTGCCTGCCGCTTGCCCAAAGGGCGCATGGTAGCCGCCTTCCTCGCTGCGCTGTCACATCCGAATCCCAGCCCCCGGCTGTTGGCCACATACAGCGATTATGCGTGGAATATCCTCGATGACCGCGCGCTTGCATTGCGGGTGATCGAGCAGGCGATCAGCGCTGGGCCCATGGAACCGGCCTATCGCATCACCGCCGTACGCATGCTTCTCGCAAGTGGGCAGTTTGAGCAGGCGCGACAAGCGCTCCAGAAGCTCGAGGCCCTCAATTTCGCGGGGCGTCTGGACGGCAGTATCGCCGAGCTTCGCTCTAGGTTGCCATCCTCTTGACCGGCAACATGTTTGACGGCAAACCTAGATAGCACATTTTCCTGAAGGAACACGCCCGGCAGTTCCGGCCGCTAGCCGTCATAGGCAGGAGGTCGCCTGCCAAGAAGGTGCAATGCATCGCCGAGGCATGCTGCACAGTTGACACGTCGCGCCGCACCCGATAAGGGGGGGGGGCTCACTAATTCGCAGCGCGCGCGAACAGCATCAGGTCCTCCTCGGGATTGACACCGTAGAGGTCTGGATCAATCCCGGACAAAACTGCCGCGTGCGACATCGGCAGTGCGTTCAGTCCGCTCTTTCCAATGCGTGCGTATACATCGCGGCCGAACAGACGTACATGGTCTTCCTGCCCATATAACTGGAGCCGAGCATCCGACGACTGAACGCCCGGATCATCAAGTGTTGCCGCAAGGCCACGGCACCACGGGGTCTGCAGGATCGCGATGCCTCCTGGTGCAAGCACGCGGGCGATTTCGCTTGTTGCGCTGTCCAGGTCACCGACATGCTCCAGTACATGATTCGCGATTACGACGTCGAACGTCCCATTCTTGAAGGGGATCGCTTCAAGGTTGATGCGTTGGATCCCCTGGCGCGCCGGATACAGATCCGCTAACACGTGCAAAGCTGGCTGCATCGTGGCGATCCATGCCATCAGCGGTGCTTCCGGCGCGAAATGCAAAATACGTGCGCCGCTCAGCCGCTCGGCGATGCCGCAACGTTCGAAGTAAAGGCGCAGGTGGCGATCGCGATCGTTAGCGCCACAGCGCGGACAAGCAAAATGGTCGAGATCACTCCCCACCATGTGCAGCGCACGCATCAAAGGTGGCGCGGCGGCCGAGCCACCGCGCCAGGGCAGGAAGGCCGGAACACGATGTCCACATACCACGCAGTGGTGCCAAACGCCCAAAAGCGCTCGCGCGCCGCCAACGCCCATCGCGCGAGCCGAAGCCCACCACCCGAGCAGCCTGCGATTCATCGCGTCCTCCTCATGGAAAATACACGCCCCGCTTGCGCGAGACCACCGAGCGCAAGGCGCGCCACGGCGCTAGCGCCGCCTGGGCGATGCGCCAGCGGAAGCCGGCCTGCAGGTCCGGCATCGCGCCGATTTTGTCGGTGAAGTAACGCAGATCAGTGAAGTCGCGCGCGATGAACGCCTGGACCAGGGCTTTTCCCCAAACGCACCCCGCCGCGCGGCGCACGGCTTCAGCAGACGCGCCCGTGTCGAGCGCTTCGCGGAAAGCGTCGATCTGGCCATCGATCACGGCACGCGGCATTGTCTTGATCATCGAACCTGGCGTCCTCCAGCGGTGCACGACGAGGAGCTGGTCAACATAAGCAAGCGCGCCGCGGGCGGCGAGGCGTACGTGCAGGCGGTAATCGATCCAAGGCGGGGCTATCCCCAGCACGGCATCGCGCACTTCGGCGCGATAGAGGAGCGAACTGTGGTTGAGGAAGTTGCCCCGGCGAAGCAGCTCAGAGAGATCGATCCTAGAAGGAACTCCCGAATTGAAGATTCCAAGCGGGCGATCGTCATGTGCAACGAGCTCTGCGTTTGTATAAACCGCAACGACGCTCGGCGAACGTTCCAATATGACACACTGCGCGCGCAGCTTGCCTGGCCGCCATTCATCGTCACCGTCGAGGTGAGCGATTGCTAGGCCCTTCGCGCGCGCGACCAGCGATTCCAGATTACCAGTCGGACCGAGGTTTCTGGAATGGAACACCGGCACTACGCGTGCGTCGCGTGACGCTACATCGATAATGATGTCGCGCGTGCCGTCAGCGGAGCCGTCATCGCCGACGAGGACTTCGATTTCCCCAGCGAAATCCTGCGCAAGTACCGATTCGAGGCACCGGCGAATAAAAGGCGCATGCTGAAAGGTCGTCACGCAGACGCTGACGGCGGGTGCGTATTCAACCTGCATGTTCGCCTACCCACGTCTTCACCACTTCCCGAGCATCTGGATCCATCGCAACGGCTGCAGCGAAGGTCACACCCGTGCCGAATGCGAGCGCAAGGATGCCCCACACCCAACCACCCGGCAGCGCACGAGCGAGGTAAATCGCCGCGGCACCGACGATAAGACCCGCAATCAGCGTCGGCAATAGATGGCGCGACATCCAGCGCCAATGTCCGCAAGGTAGAAAACGCGCATGTACGAACGGCAGCCAAACGAGCGCAAATGCCCAGTTGACCCAAGCGAACGTGACCGCGGTGCGGACTGCATCGCCACCGGTTGCCGACCACGCGACGAGCGGCACCTGCACGAGCATCTGCAACGCCGTGCCGGCTGCATGCATGCGTATTACCCCTCGTGCGTTCTGCAGCTGGTAGGCTATGGCCAGCAACGCGGCGCCCGCATTGCCGATGCCGTACAGCCAGGCGATCCTCATAGGGTCGATACCGTCGACCGAGACCTGCAATGATGGCACCAACATCCTTGCGCCGATCGCGATCGCGACGACGACCGAGCAAGCCGTCGCCACCGTCAACGTCGTCGCGATGCCGTACAACGCGCTGAGTTTGGCCTCTTCTTGTCCCGCGACATGGCGCGTCATGCGCGGCAGCACCGCGCCATGAATGGCCCCCACCGCAAGGAGGGTCACGGAGGCGACGTGCACCCCGAGCGAATACGCACCATAACCGCGCATCGCAAGGCTTTCGGCAAGCAACGCCTTGTCGACCTGGGAGGTGAGCAACCACATGGCCGATAACCCAGCGATACCGAAGGCGAAACGCACGTGGCGCGAAAGCTCTATACGCGTCACCGGGATTGGTTCGGCCGTCAGCACACGGCGCAACGCTGAGTGGTACGCGACGTACTCCGCGATGGAAATCGGCACCTGCAGAAAAAAAAAGCCTGCGACCCCGGTGCCCGTCACCATAGCGAATGCCAATGCGCCGAACGTACGCGTTACGGCAGCGGCCGCTTGCACCGCATTAGCGCGCGGCTGCAATTCAAGCGCCATTAGGGAGGCGCGCCCAAGTCCGGCCACCAAGCGAATAGCCAGCGCGCCTACCATCCACCAGAACGCGAGGCGCACGGTTTCGAACGGCATGGCGGAATCGCCCACCCAGTGCTGGGCTGCGGGGCCGGCGCCGAACGCCGCGATAAGGGCAAATAGCGCCGCCATCCCGACCACCGGGCGGACTGCCGCCTGCACCAACGTGCGCACCTCTCCCAATGAGCGCTCGCGATGCCACGCAACCGCACGGGCGAGCCCCGCCGTGATGCCAGCGTCGAACAGCGGCATCAGCGTCTGCAGCAACACGTACACACCGACCAGCCCATACGCGCCCGGCCCCATCCAGCGATAGATCAGTGGCGCCGAGAGCACGGCCGCCGCCGCGGCTACTGCCGTGCCCGCGAGATTCGCGACTAGGTTGTCGCGCAGGCGCGTCCGCCCGATCACGTGCCTTCTTCACCGGCCAACTTGCGCTCGAGTTCGAGCAAAGTGCGCCTGCGCTCGCCGATGCGCCTCGCCGGCGTGCCTGCATAGATACCGAACGGCTCACAGGAAGAGCGCACGAGCGACAACGCGCCGATCGCGACACCTTCGCCAATTTCGACACCAGGAAGGACCACGCTGCCGCTGCCGATGATCACATGGCGCCCGATGGAGACGTCGGCATGCCGGACGGCCGTGTAGGGCTGCGGCACCATTGGGTTCGTCATCGTCTCGCCCGAGTAATCGTCATTGCTCGAGTAAATCGACACGCGCGACGAGATGTTCGCGAAATCGTGTATCCGGATCCGTCCGCAGCCAATCAAACTGGAATACACGGCAATGTGGATACGATCTCCAATTTCGATACCGCCCTCGCCTGCGCTGAGCACGCAGAAGTCGTCGATGCGAACGTGGCTGCCCAGGAGGATGCGTTCCGCACCATAAAAGGATGCCTTGCGCGAAACCCGCACGTCATCGCCAAAGCGCAAAAAACCTGCTTCGCGCAGTTCGTCGCGAGTCAGATGCGAGCTCATGCGCCCGCACGCCTCACGCAATTGATGACGCGACTCTGGTCAGCTTCGGACAGCTCGGGATAGATCGGCAGGCAGATCACGGAGTCGGCGACCTGATGCGCGACCGGCAGGCCCGCCTTCGCCGCGGAAGGACGGCCACGATACATGGGGAAATCGCTGATTAGCGGATAGAAATAACGGCGGCCGTGGATGCCCGTTTCGCTTAACTTCTCGTAGAGTGCGTCGCGCTCGATCGGATAATCGCGGCCAACGAAGATTGGGTAGTAACTAAAATTAGGAACGTAGCGATTGAGTGCGCCGAGCACCTTGATGCCTGCCACGTCGGCAAATGCAACGTCGTAACGCTTTGCAACTTCGCTGCGTCGACGTATGCACTCATCGATGTACCGCAACTGCAATAGGCCCAGCGCCGCTTGAAATTCGCTCATTTTGCCGTTGATGCCCGACGCGACCACGGTCGTCTCGCCGGCGAAACCAAAATTCTTCAAGTAGTCAATGCGCTGTTTCGTCTGCGCATCACGCGAGATGATCGCGCCCCCCTCGAAGGTGTTGAATACCTTGGTAGCGTGGAAACTCAACACGGAGAGATCACCGTAATCCGCTAGGGAACGGCCGTCGTATTTCGCGCCGAAACCGTGGGCCGCATCATAGATAATACGTAGCCCATAAGTATCGGCGATCCGCTGCAGGCCAACGGTATCGGCCGGGCGGCCGTAGACGTGCACTGGCATGATCGCAGTCGTGCGGGGCGTGATGGCCGCTTCGACACGCGCAGGATCGAGTGTCAGCGTGTGCGGATCGATGTCGGCGAACACCGGCTCGATGCCGTTCCACAGCAACGAGTGTCCGGTGGCGACGAACGAGTACGGAGTGGTGATCACCTCGCCGGTGATACGGAGGCACTGCAGTGCCGTCACCAGCGCAACGGTCGCGTTGGTGAAAAGTGACACGTACGGCACGCGCAGGTATTTCGCCAACGCCTCCTCAAATTCGCGATGAAATGCTGCCCCGTTCGTGAGTTCGCGCGTGGACCAGATGCGCTCTAGCGAAGGCAACAGCTCATCGAGCGGCGGCAAGAACGGTCGTGTTACGTAGATAGTCTCGTCAGTCACTTGATTTTCCCGTGCGCTCTGCTCGCCAGCCATCCGCTACGCCCTGCAACATCGCTCTGGTCTGCTGCGCACGCGCCGAGTCGAACAGAGCGTGCACACAGAACGTCACCAGCAGCTTCACTACCGCCCATGTCTTGAAGACCCTAGGAACATAGGGGCGATGCATCAGACGCACCGCGTTCCGAAATAAATAACGGTGGCGTAATGGCGAACGATACGGCCACACGCGCCATCCCCACCACCAGAATCGCCAGGTTTTCTCGCCCATACGATGCCCGAAGGCGACGTCGGGCGCACCGTACAGGCCGAAGCCAGCCGCCAGCACGCGAAAGGCCCATTCGGTATCAACGTGATCGATGAAAAGGTCGTCCTCCAGCCCCCCCAGCGCGACCAGGATCGCGCTTGGAACAAGGGTTCCGCTTCCATTCAGGTTCACGCAAGGCACTGGAGGAGCGCCGCGAGGAGGCCACACACGGACCCAACGCCAGCCGCGCTGCTGATGGAAGCCGTGATCCAGGCCGGTCGTAAAGTCGATCAACCGCGGCCCAATGCACGATGGCCGAGGATCCGATGTATGGAGCCGGTCGTGCGCAGCGCACAGATCGGCGACCCCCGTGACGCCTGGCTCGGTGTCTTGATCAAGGAATAACACGCGCTGGACGCCCGCACGCAAGGCATGCGCGACGCCGATGTTAGTCGCCGCGGCAAGACCGAGGTTTGCGTCATTCTCGATCAGAACCGCGCCTTCTTCAGCCACGAGCGTGCGTAGACAGACACGCAGGGGCTCGGGCGACGCATTATCGACTACGATGCGCAATGCGTCTCGCGGCAATTGGTCGAGTTGCTTGCGCAGAATCACCAGTTCCGGACGATAAGTCACGGTGACCGTTGCCAGTGATGCAGTACCAGTCATTCGGTCCATTCCCCGCGATGGCGCAACCGACCGATCATTACTGAGTCGAACGGCGGATACCAGTTGCACGTTGAGTCCGGCGATCGAGCGACGATCTTCCGCCCTAGCGTGCATGGGCCTTCAACGCCGAAGGTCACCGAGAGCCCAAGCAAGTCGCTCATTGCACCCGAGATCACTGGCAGGAACAAATTTGCCGACCGAGCTGTGCGCCGATTTCGGGCCACGTAAATCGGCGTGCAAAATCGAGACACGACGCCCGCAAATCGTCGCGGCGTGTCAACGTGGTGGTAACGGCTTCGGCCAAGGCCACGTAGTCTCCCGACATAACCAGACAACCACTGGTGCCATCCTCGACCGCATCCACCACTCCCCCTACCGCGAACGCCACCGTTGGCAGCCCATGTGCAGCAGCTTCGACGGCGACCATCCCAAATCCTTCCGGATCGTTGGCAAGCTGGCGTATCGGGAAGACGTGCACGTCCGCGGAGCTATAAGCGAGTTCAAGATCAGCTTCGTTCAGCAACCCAAGCAGGCGCACGTTGCCTTCCACGCCTGCGTGTCGCGCGGTCGCACGAATGCTTTCCGGCGACTGGCTGCCCGCAAGCAATGCATTCTTCGGCACGTCGCCGACCACTAGCAGCAATACATCCGGCTCGGCGGCGACGATACGCGGCAATGCACGTTCGATAAATTCTCGCAGTCCCTTGCGCTCGCTCAGGCGGCCGACCGAAAGCAGCACCGTTCGGTTGCCGAGCGCGTGCTCGCGGCGGAAGGCGCCGATCGCCTGTTCGTCTGGTAGCGTAGTAGGCAGTCTGACTCCTGGGTGCACGATACCGATGCGCTCCGGAACGATGCCGATGGATTGCGCGAGTGCCGCGGTCGGAGCGCTGTTGGCGACGATACGATCCATACGGCGCAAAGCTGGATACCACAGCGCTCGATAGAGCGGATGGCCGGCCGTGAGATCAAGACCATGCACATAGGCAGCCGCGCTCGCACCTACAGCACGTGCGGCAAGCAGCGCCGGCAACGCAGTGAGTCCGCTGCCCGCAAGCACCACATCAGGTTTCCACGAGCGCGCCTCGCGCAATGCACCGCGTTGTGCGGCGAACAAGAAGCGGCCGAGGGGGCGCAACGGGACTTCGCGCAACCCGACGCTCTCGGGCGCGGTGCTGCCGGCCGGCGCCACGACACGCACCTCGGCCACCTTTGCCAGTTCTTCGGCCATGTGCCAATTGAGCCGCTCCATGCCGCCGACAAGCGGGGGCAGGTTGCGCGTCACCAGCAAGATGCGCTTGCGCCGTTGGTCAATCATTCTGCCGATACGTCAACGTCGTGATCTGTTCTGAAACCAAACCGATCAGGAACACGATCACCGCCGCACTCCACAAAAGCGTGCTGCCATTTGTCAGTCGCCCGAAGTGCAGATACGTCCATAGATAGTTCACGCACCCCAGCAGAAAAAACACCACGCTCGCCGGCGCGAACAGTTTCAGCGGCGAGTACAACGTCGCGATCTTGAAGATGATCAGCAGGAACCTGAGGCCGTCGCGCAGTGGCCGGATGTGGCTCTTGCCCACACGCTGGGCCGCCTGGATCGGCACGTAGGCGACCGGGTAGGCGCTGCGGAAGAAGGCCATGGTGCTGGTGGTGGGGTAGGAAAAGCCGTTGGGCAGCAGGTACAGGAACTCGCGGAATTTCTCCGCGCGCACCGCGCGGAAGCCGGAGGTGAGGTCGAGTACCGGATGGCCGGTCATGCGCGTGGCCAGCCAGTTGTAGAGAGTATTGGCCAGCCCCCGGCCCACGCCGGCCTGGCTGCTCCAGTCGCGCGCGCCGATGGCCATGTCGTAGCCCTCCTGCAGTTTGGCCAGCAGGCGGTCGATGTCGGCCGGGTCGTGCTGGCCGTCGCCGTCCATGAAGACCAGCCATTCGCCCTGGGCCGCCCGTGCGCCGCGCTTGATCGCCGCACCGTTGCCCATCGAGTAGGGCGAGGAAAGGCAGTCGACCGCGTTGGCGGCGCAGATGGCCCGCGTGTCGTCCGTCGAGCCGTCGTCGACCACGATGATCTCCGCGTCCGGCTGCGCGGTACGCAGCGCCGGCAGCAGACGGGCAAGCGCCGCCGCTTCGTTTTTCGCGGGCAAGATGATGCTCAGGCGTTTCAAATCGGTTCCCCCGGGTATCGGGCGATCATAACGCGGCCCATCACGGGGAAGGCGATCACCGCCGAAGCCCGACCCGCGTGTGTGCCGGGCGGCACACTTCATGGCGCGCCCCGCTGCTCACCCACCCCCGGCAGAGCCTGCCGTCGAGGAACCGGAAGGGTCGGCCCCCCGCGTTTCCGTGACACGCGTGGCGGCTTTTGGAGTTGCCGTAGGCGCCCCTTCGCCGCCAGATGACCGCGCCGCATTTCTGGGGTAAATTTCCTGTCAATAAGGGGGCTTAAGGCCGGAATCTATCATGTCATCCCAATTGCAACCGTCGCTCGCGGGCCTGACCGGCATGGCGCGTCGCCTGGTGTCCGAGGGCGTGCTGCCGGAGGCGGATGTCCGCAAGGCGGTCGCCGATTCGACCGAGAAGAAAGCCTCGCTGGCGGCCTGGCTGCTCGACCACGGGCTGGTCGAGAGCGCCCGGCTCACCCAGGTGGCCTCGGCCGAATTCGGCATGCCCATGATGGATGTGAGCGCGATCGCATCCTCGTCCATGCCGGTGAACCTGATCAGCGAAGCGCTGATGACCAAGCACCAGGCATTGCCGCTGTTCAAGCGCGGCAAGCGCCTGTTCGTGGGCATCGCCGACCCGATGCAGTCGCACGCGCTGGACGAGATCAAGTTCCACTCCAACTGCATGGTCGAGCCGATCCTGGTCGAGCGCGGCCAGTTGTCGCGCGCCATCGACGGGGCCCTCGCCGCGGTGAACGCAACGATGCCCGAGATGGGCAGCGACGAGTTCGACGAGCTGTCGCTGGAAGCGGGTGACGAGGATGCCGCCGACAGTACCGGTCATGACGCCACCGGCGGCGACGATGCGCCGGTGGTGAAGTTCGTCAACAAGATCCTGGTCGATGCGATCCGCCGCGGTGCCTCGGACATCCACTTCGAGCCGTTCGAGACCAACTTCCGCGTGCGCCTGCGCATGGATGGCATGCTCCGGCCGGTGGCCAATCCGCCGATGAAGATGGCCAGCCGCATCTCCTCGCGCCTGAAGGTGATGGCCGGCCTGGACATCGCCGAGCGCCGCGTGCCGCAGGACGGGCGCATCAAGCTGAACCTGTCCAAGAGCCGCTCGATGGACTTCCGCGTGAGCACCCTGCCCACGCTGTTCGGCGAGAAGATCGTGCTGCGTATCCTGGACAGCTCCTCGGCCAAGCTGGGCATCGACAAGCTCGGCTACGAGGAGAACCAGAAGAAGCTCTATCTGGACGCCATCCACAAGCCCTACGGCATGGTGCTGGTGACCGGTCCGACCGGTTCGGGCAAGACGGTGTCGCTGTATACCGCGCTCAATATCCTCAACACCCCCGAGCGAAATATTTCGACCGTGGAAGACCCGGTCGAAATCCGTGTCGAGGGCATCAACCAGGTCCAGCAGAACGTCAAGCGCGGCATGACCTTCGCCGCAGCGCTGCGCTCGTTCCTGCGCCAGGATCCGGACGTGATCATGGTCGGCGAAATCCGCGACCTGGAAACCGCCGAGATCGCGATCAAGGCGGCGCAGACCGGCCACATGGTGCTCTCCACCCTGCACACCAACGACGCGCCGCAGACGATCGCGCGCCTGATGAACATGGGCATCCCGCCCTACTCCATCACCTCGTCGGTGACGCTGGTGATCGCCCAGCGCCTGGCCCGCCGCCTGCACGACTGCAAGAAGCCGCAGAACCTGCCGCCGCACGTGCTGCTGGCCGCCGGCTTCAGCCAGGAAGACATTGATGCCGGCCTTACCCTTTACGAGGCAGTGGGCTGCGACCACTGCAACGAGGGCTACAAGGGTCGCGTGGGCCTCTACCAGGTCATGCCGATGACCGAGGACATCCAGAAGATCGTGCTGCAGGGCGGGAACGCGATGCAGATCGGAGAGGTCGCCCGCAGCATCGGCGTCAACGATCTGCGCGCATCGGCGCTGCTCAAGGTCAAGGCGGGCGTGACCAGCCTGGCCGAGATCGACCGTGTGACCAAGGATTGACCGGTTGCGCGGCGCCTTCAGGCTGATCGGTTTTTCCCGGGCGCGACGAGGAACGGACATGGCGGTCGCGCACAGGTGCGCTCCTACGGACGAGCGGCAGGACGGTACGAGCTCACCTGTGAGAGCCCTCCGGAAAATCGCCAAGTTGCGCGGAACGGCACGAAATAACTCGCCATATTTGGCATAAGCTTCACCGAAGATCGCCGCCTCGCGCGGCCATCGCGGATCGAACCATCGGGGGAATCGGGCATGGCTACGGCTAACGCACTCGCGAAGAACGCGAACCTGGGCGCCCAGCGCGCCGAGGTCAGCAGGTTGACCATGTACGACTGGGTCGCGCTGGACAAGCGCGGCAAGCGCATGAAGGGCGAAATGCCGGCGAAGAACGCCTCGCTGGTCAAGGCCGAGCTGCGCCGCCAGGGGATGAACCCGCAGACGGTGCGAGAGAAGGCCAAGCCGCTGTTCGGCTCGAGCGGAAGCTCGGTCAAGCCGCGCGACGTGGCAATCTTCAGCCGCCAGATCGCCACCATGATGGCTTCGGGCGTGCCTATGGTGCAGTCCTTCGAGATCATCGCCGGCGGCCAGAAGAACGTCCGCTTCAAGAACATGCTCACCGACGTCAAGCAGGGCATCGAGGGGGGTGCCTCGCTGCACGAGGCGCTGGGCAAGTACCCCGTCCAGTTCGACGAGCTTTACCGCAACCTGGTGCGCGCCGGCGAATCGGCCGGTGTGCTGGACACGGTGCTGGACACCGTGGCCACCTACAAGGAGCGGATGGAGAACATCAAGAGCAAGATCAAGAAGGCCCTGTTCTACCCCGTGATGGTGATGGCGGTGGCACTGCTGGTGAGCATGATCCTGCTGCTGTTCGTGGTGCCGGTGTTCGAGCAGACCTTCCGCGACGCGGGCGCCGAGCTGCCTGCGCCGACCCAGATCGTCATCTCCGCATCGCAATTCATGCAGCACTACTGGTGGGTGGTGATCGGCATCATCGTCGGCGGCATCGTGGCCATCGTGATGGCCAAGAAGCGCTCGGTGAAGTTCGCGCATTTCCTGGACCGCGTGCTGCTCAAGCTGCCGGTGATGGGCAACATCATGCGCCAGTCGGCCATCGCCCGCTTCGCGCGTACGCTCGGCGTCACCTTCCGGGCGGGCGTGCCGCTGGTGGAAGCACTGGACGCGGTGGCCGGGGCCACTGGCAGCATCGTCTATGGCGACGCGGTGCGGAGGATGCGCGACGACATCGCGGTCGGCCACCAGTTGCAGCTGTCGATGCGCCAGACCGGCCTGTTCCCGAACATGGTGGTTCAGATGACGGCCATCGGCGAGGAATCGGGTGCGCTGGACAACATGCTGTTCAAGGTGGCCGAGTTCTACGAGGAAGAGGTGAACACCGCCGTTGATACCCTGTCGACCCTGCTGGAACCGATCATCATGGTGATCCTCGGCGTGCTGGTCGGCGGCATGGTGGTCTCGCTGTACCTGCCGATCTTCAAGCTGGCCGGCACGGTGTAACCTTCGAATACCAAGCCCCTCTCCCGCCGGGAGGGGGGCTTTTTTTATTCTTGCCGCGAGGCGACCGCGCGCATCGCTCACTGCGCGCGCCGCCACGGACATGGGACTTGGATTCGCATGCTCGAACTTCCACTTTGGCTCTGGCTTGCCTTCGCCGGAATACTCGGCCTGCTGGTGGGCAGCTTCCTCAACGTGGTGATCCTGCGCCTTCCCGCACGGCTCGAGGCACAGTGGCGGCGCGAGGCAAGCGAAGAGCTGGCGCTGGACGTGCCCGGGGAGCCGCTGCCGCCGGGCATCGTGCGCGAGGCTTCGCACTGCCCGCACTGCAAGCATCCACTGTCGGCGGGAGACAACATCCCGCTGTTCGGCTGGCTGCTGCTGCGCGGGCGATGCCGCTATTGCCGCGAGCCGATCTCCGCCCAGTACCCGCTGGTGGAGTTGCTCAGTGGCGTGCTGAGCGTGCTGGTGGTGTGGAAATTCGGGCCGGGCTGGACGGCGCTGGCGGGGCTGGTGCTCACTTGGACGCTGATCGCGCTGGCCGGCATCGACTTCCGCACCCAGCTGCTGCCCGACCAGCTCACCTTGCCGTTGCTGTGGCTCGGCCTGCTGCTTTCGCTGCTGCCGATGTTCGTGTTGCCGGCACCGGCGATCCTGGGCGCGGCGCTGGGGTATGTGAGCCTGTGGAGCGTGTACTGGCTGTTCAAGCTGCTGACCGGCAAGGAAGGCATGGGCTACGGCGACTTCAAGCTGCTGGCGGCCTTGGGCGCGTGGATGGGCCCGGGTGCGTTGCTGCCGATCGTGCTGCTCTCCTCGCTGGTTGGCGCGGTCGTCGGTGGCCTCCTGATCGCCCTGCGCAGGCATGGCCGCGAGATGCCCATGCCATTCGGACCGTTCATTGCCATGGCCGGCTGGATCTGGTTCGTGGCTGGCGAGCCGCTGCTGCAGGGTTACCTGCACCTGACCGGATTGCGATGAGCGCGCGGCGTGCCTACGTGGTGGGACTGACCGGCGGCATCGCTGCCGGCAAGACCGCGGTGGCCCGTCGCTTCGAGGCGTTGGGCGTGCCGGTGCACGATGCGGACGTGGCGGCACGGGTGGTGGTCGAACCAGGCAGCGAAGGGCTGGCTGCGATCGTCGAGACTTTCGGGACCGGGGTGCTGGACGACCGGGGCCGCGTGGACCGCGCCGCCATGCGCCGGCGCGTCTTCGCGGATGCGACGGCCAAGCGCCAGCTGGAGAACATCATCCATCCGCGCGTACGCACGTGGCTGCGCGACCGGGCCTTGGCCGAGACCGCGCCCTACTGCCTGCTGGCCATTCCGCTGCTGGCCGAGAACATTGCCCACTACTGCTGGCTCGACCGCATTCTGCTGGTGGACGTACCCGAGTCCGTGCAACTGGAGCGGCTGATTTCCCGCGACGGCATCGACCGCGCCCTGGCCGAGCGCATGCTGGCCCAGCAGGCCAGCCGCGCCGAGCGCCTGGCGCTGGCCGACGACATCATCGACAACAGCAGCAGCGAAGCGGCGCTGGATGCGCACGTGGAGGCGTTGCACCGGCGCTACCTCGCGCTCGCCTCGACCTTGTAGGAGCGCGCCTGCGCGCGATTGCAACCGGCGTCCCGGAGAGTCGGTCGGGCATGGCGCCGGGAAAATCGTGACGCGGTTGTATGGCGGTCGCACGCAAGGTGCGCTCATGCCTGGATCAGGCCGTGCCCTGCACGGAGCGGAGGATCACACGATCGGCGGGCGCCAGCGTTTCCGGATCCACATTGCGGGGCAGTATCCAGCGCAAGGCCTGCCCTTCCACCGACCGCGGTGTTCCCTGCCACGCGATCAACCGCCAGGCGTCCAGCAGCAAGGCACGCTCGCCGTAGTTCCAGGGCACCTGGACCAGCGGCGCGGCACTGGCCAGGTCGACCGCGATGTCCAGCTCCTCGCGCAGTTCGCGCAGCAGCCCGTGGAGGGGAGACTCGCCCAGGTCCAGCTTGCCGCCGGGAAACTCCCACATTCCGGCCAGGTGCTTGCCCGGTGGCCGTTGCGCGAGCAACACGCGACCGGCCGGATCGATCAGCACGCCGGCCACCACGTGCATGACAGAGGCAACCAAGGGAATCAGGATTCGCGCACGTACTCGACCATGTCGAAGCTGTATTGGTGCTCCGCGTCGGCCTTGTGGTGGGTGCGCGCGACCTCGGTCCAGTCGCGCAGATGGATGCCCGGAAAGAAGGTGTCGGCGCCCTCGACGGCGGCACCCACCCAGGTCAGGTACATCCGCCGCGCCAGCGGCAGCGCCGCCGCATAGACTTCGCCGCCGCCGATCACCATCAGCCCGGTGCCGCCGGCGCGGGCCTGTGCCTCCTCCAGCGAGCGCACGACGACCTGACCCGGGAACGGCGCCTCGTGTCGCCGCGAGAGCACCAGGTTGTGCCTGTCCGGCAAGGCCCGGCCGATCGCCACCGCGGTGTTGTAGCCCATCAGCACGTACTTGCCGAGCGTCAGCTGCTTGAACCAGCGCAGGTCGTCCGGCAGGTGCCAGGGCAGTTGCCCCTTGCGGCCGATGGCGAAGTTCTCATCCAGTGCGGCGATCAGCGAAATGGACATCGGTGCTCCAGGGGCGAGTGGATGGTGCGACCGGCATGGGCGGCCGCCAGGGCAGGCCGCCATGCTCGGAGCCATTGTAGCCACTCGGAGGCAACGATCGGGCTCTCTACCCCTCCGTCACGGCAGAGCTGGCGGGTGCCCCGGCACCACGGCCGGTACCGCTGCGAAGCCTGCCGCAGGGCGCCGTAGCGGCAGGTCGCTGCGGAAAGATCCTAACCGCCGGAACTGTCGGAGGCGGACGGCGGGGTATCCGGGTCGTCGTCGTAGATCGCCACGTGCGGCACGCCATCGCCGCCGATCCAGCCTCGATACATGCCGTCGGTATTGAATGGCAAGGCGATGTGGCCTTTCGCGTCCAGCGCGATGGCGCCGCCGTTGCCGCCCATCGCCGGGATCTCCTGGTTGATCACCTCGGCGGCAGCGCGTTCCAGCGGCACGTGCATCAGCGACACGCGCATGCAGATCGCATGCGCCGCCACGGCACGGATGTAGAACTCGCCCCAGCCCGTGCCGGATACCGCGCAGTCCGCGTTGGCATAGGTGCCCGCCCCGATGATCGGGGAGTCGCCTACCCGGCCCCAGCGTTTGTCGGTCATGCCACCAGTCGACGTTCCCGCCGCGAGATGGCCCTGCGCATCCAGCGCCACGGCGCCGACGGTACCGAAATGCCTGGCCGTCTCTACATCCGAATGCGGTACCCCGTCGCGGTCTTCCTTGAGCGCCTTCTGCAGTTGCTGCCAGCGCTGTTCGGTACGGAAGTACGATGGATCGACCAGCGGCACGCCCACTTCCCGCGCAAATGCCTCGGCGCCGTCGCCCACCAGCATCACGTGCTGGGACTTCTCCAGCACCGCGCGCGCCAGCAGGATCGGGTTCTTCACCCGGTGCACGCCGGCGATGGCGCCCGCGCGCAGGGTGTTGCCGTCCATGATCGCGGCATCCAGCTCGTTGCGGCCGTCGTGGGTGAATACCGCGCCCTTGCCCGCGTTGAAATTGGGATCGTCCTCCAGCACGCTCAGCGCCGCGGTCACGCCGTCCAGCGCCGGTTTGCCCGCCTTGAGCTGGGCATAGCCGCTGAGGAGCGCGCGGGCGAGCGCCGCACGAGCCTCGTTTTCCCGTGCAGGGTTCAGGTCGCGTCGCATGACACCCGCCCCACCGTGGATGACCAGGACGGGCGTGGTGGTGGCGTGGCTCATGGCGGCGATCCCCAGTGCGGTCAGGGCGGCGAACACGCGCAGCGGCTTCACTTGGATGTCTCCCGGCAACGGCCACGGAGTATATCGAGCCGTCCCGTCGTCCCAAGCAAGCGCGGCCGCAGGGCCTCCGCGCGCTGCCGTCGAGCCATGACGACAGCGCGGGACAGCTACGGAAGCGGCTCGAAACGCGCGCGGGCTCCATCGAAAACAGCCCGGACGCCATCGGTCCGCGCGACCATCTGCAGTGCGGCAGCGGCGGGAACCTCCTGGAAGTCGAGCGCGATGGCGCGCTCGTCGAACACCTCGGGATTGACCAGCACAAGGCCCGCCTGCGCGGCGATCGCCTCGGCCACCTCGCGCGCGGCGGTGCCCCTGACCTTCATGGTGATGGCGCGCTCGCCCACGGCCGCGGCCGTGGCACTCGCCGGGCAGCCCAGCCGTGGCGTCACCCGCAGGGTGTACTGCACGTCGCGGCCGGGAATCGTGCCGGATGCTCGCAGCGGCTCATCCAGCGCCCCTTGCAGGCGGCTCTTCGCCGGCCGCGTGCCTGCCTGGTCGCGCACCGCCAGGTCGACGCTCACGCGCCGGTCGCCCACGGTGCGGGTGATGGCGTCCAGTTCGATTCCCCGGGTTGTTACGGTGGAGGTTTCGCCGGGCGCTCCGCACACCGCAAGATCGAGCGATCGCGCATGGCCGGCCCCGGTCCCGTCGCCGGACAGGATGAGCTGGATGTCGAGCTGGTACTGGCCCACGTCCGAGTCTTTGCGCGGCGTCGCCGTCGTGTTCATCGGAGCGCTGGTGGCGTAGACCGCGCCGGTGAACACGACGGCAATGGCGGCAGTGGCGATGAAGCCCATACGGCGGCGGGCGGAACCGGGGGTCGGCATCTTCAGCATGGCAATTCGCTCCGTGAGTGGATGGCGGGACGACCAACTGCAACCGAACGGCAACGCGCGCGCCGCGCCCGGCGTTTTCAACATGGCTTGGGCATAGCTGCGCCGACAACCGCGCTCGCGCAGCACGGCGGCGTCGCAGGCCAGCTCCTGGTCCTGGCGAAGGGCGGCAAGTGCCCACCAGGCCAACGGATGGAACCAGAGCACCGAAGCGAGCAACTGCGCGAGCAGGTTGCACCAGCCGTCGCGACGGCGGGCATGCATGGCCTCATGCGCGAGGACCAGCGACTGCTCGGTTCCAGCATAACGCGTTTCGAAATCGGCCGGTACCACGATGCGCGGCCGCCAGGCGCCGACGAGCGCGGGACCGGCATCCACCGTCGTTGCCCGCAACACGGGCCAGGGCAACGAGACGCCGGCGAGCGGCACGGCACCCCGCAGCCGGTGGCAGTAGCGGGCTTGTGCCAGGGCGGCGCGCATCAGGCCCGCAACCAGGCCCGACACCCAGATCCAGGTCAGCGCACCGGCCCAGTCGACGCTCACCGTGCGCACGCCGGACCATGCAGCGGAACCCGACACCGCTACCCACGCGGTGTCCGCCCATGCCCCGCTGCTGGCGACCGGTGCGTGCGGGAGCTGGCTGCCCAGCATCGCCAGCGGCGGCAGCCCCCACAGCAGGAAGGCGCTCTCGGCACCGAACCACCGCCGGCAAGGCCGCCGCAGCAGCGCCACGCAGGCCAGCGCCACGGTACATGCGACGAGCAGCAGCCAGCCGCAAGTGGACCAGTCCGTCTCAGCGTTCATCGTCCAGCTCCTCCAGCAGCCGGCGCAGCTCCGCCACGTCCTTGCGGGTGAGCTTGCGCTGCTCGGAGAAGTGCGCAACCAGCGGAGCGACACGGCCACCGAACAGGCGGTCGAGCAACCCCTTGCTCTCCTGGGAGACGTACTTCTCGCGGCTGAGCAGCGGCGTATAGAGATAGCGGCGTCCCTCCCGCTCGGCCTTGACCGCCGACTTCTTCAGCAGACGGTTGAGCAACGACTTGACGGTGCCTTCCTGCCAGCCCTGGCGGGGGCCGACTTCGGCGAGGATCTCTTCGGCACTTCTTGGCGCCTGCTGCCAGAGCACTTCCATGACAATGGCTTCGGCTTCGCTGATGGCCATGGGACGACTCCATTTACGCGTGTAATCGAATATATGTTTACGCTCGTAAACGCGTGAGTCAAGGCCTTCGTGCGGAACGAGTGCCACTGGGCCCGCTGTCCTGCGCTGTCGCCACCGCGAGGATGTGCGGACGCACACCGCTGTCGCGGGCGAAGGCGATGGACACGCCGAAGGAGGTGATCCGGCGGGGCTTGCGACCTTGGTACGACGCGGGGTACCTGCGTTCCATCGTATCCTTGGCAGCTGACTCTCCATCCGGAAGGCATTGCTATGGACAAGGTGTACGCAAGCGCGAAGGCGGCTCTCGATGGCCTGCTGTTCGACGACATGACGATCGCCGCCGGCGGTTTCGGCCTGTGCGGCATCCCCGAGAACCTGATCGGCGCGCTGCTGGAGGCCGGTACCAAGGGGCTGACCATCGTCGGCAACAATGCCGGCGTGGACGATTTCGGCATGGGTCCGCTGCTGAAGACCCACCAGGTCAAGCGCGTGTACGCCTCCTACGTGGGCGAGAACAAGGAGTTCGAGCGCCAGGTGCTCTCCGGCGAGCTGGAACTGCACCTGACCCCGCAGGGCACCCTGGCCGAGAAGCTGCGCGCCGGCGGCGCCGGCATCCCGGGCTTCTACACGCGCACCGCGTTCGGCACCAAGCTCGCCGAGGGCAAGGAAACCAAGCTCTTCGACGGCAAGGAGTACGTGCTGGAGGAGGCGATCCACGCCGACGTTTCCATCGTCAAGGCGTGGAAGGGCGATCGCCTGGGCAACCTGGTGTTCCGCGAGACGGCGCGCAACTTCAATCCGATGATCGCCACCTGCGGCAAGGTCTGCGTGGCCGAGGTCGAGCACCTGGTCGAGGTGGGCGAGCTCGATCCGAACAACATCCACGTGCCGGGCATCTACGTCGACCGCATCGTGCAGGGCGCGAAGTACGAGAAGCGCATCGAGTTCCGCACCGTCGCCGGCGCCAATACCGGCAAGGAAAACCCGACCCGCTCGGCGATGGCCCGGCGTGCGGCCAAGGAGCTGCGCGACGGCTTCTACGTGAACCTCGGCATCGGCATCCCGACGCTGGTGGCCAACTACATCCCCGAGGGCATGGACGTGATCCTGCAATCGGAAAACGGCCTGCTCGGCATCGGCCCGTTCCCGACCGAGGACAACGTCGATCCGGACCTGATCAACGCCGGCAAGCAGACCATCACCACCCTGCCCGGCTCGGCCTTCTTCTCCAGTGCCGATTCGTTCGCGATGATCCGCGGCGGGCATATCGACCTGTCGATCCTGGGCGGGCTGGAAGTCTCGGCCACCGGCGACCTGGCCAACTGGATGGTGCCGGGCAAGATGGTCAAGGGGCCGGGCGGCGCGATGGATCTGGTCAGCGGCGTCAAGCGCGTGGTGGTGCTGATGGAGCACACCGCCAAGGACGGTTCACCCAAGATCAAGCGCCAATGCGACCTGCCGCTGACCGGCAAGGAAGTGGTGGACCTGATCATCACCGACCTGGCCGTGTTCGAGGTCGAGAAGGGCAAGGGCCTGACCCTGGTCGAGCTCAACGAAGGCGTGACGCTCGACGAGGTCAAGGCCAAGACGGGCTGCGACTTCAAGGTGTCGCCCTCGCTGAACGGCTGAGCACACGCCCTGCAGGAGAGCCCTTGGGCGCGAGCGCCATCCGGGCCGCGCCCAGGACGCTTCGCATGGAGCGCTTTCTGGTCGCGCACAGGTGCGCTCCTAACTGTCTGTCCGCTCAGGCCGGCAGCGTTTCCGGAAAGCGGATGCTGGCGATGTGCTCGCAGCCGTCGCGGGTCTGCAGTTCGAGCGGCCAGTGGAAGCGCTCGCTGATGCGCTGGGCGATCGCCAGCTCGAAACCGTGACGGTCGATGGCCGGCGCCTCGTCCACCCGGTTGGAGACCGCCACCGCGCCGGGCAGCACGGTGATCACGATCGTGCCGTGGTCGGCCTGCTGGCTGGCGTTGCGGATCAGTTGCCAGCACAGCACCATGAACACGCGCGGCGAGGCGCGTAGCGCGAAACGCGCCGGTTCCTCGATCCTGAGGTCGACCGCGCGGCCCTCGAGCATCTGGCGCAGGTCGTCCATGCCCTTGTGCAGCACGTCGTTGACGACGAACTCCTCCTCGCCCGCGCCTACGTCCCCCTCCCGCGCCAGGATCAGCAACGCCTCGATCAGCGCCTCCATCTCGCGCGTGGCGCGCTGGATGCGCTTGACCGAACGCACGCCGAACTTGCTGAGCTCGGACTCGTCCGAAAGCATGTCGGCGGACATCTTGATCACCGTGAGCGGGCTGCGCAGCTCGTGGCTGGCGTCACGGGTGAAGTTGCGCTCGCGCTGGTTGTAGCCAGCGATGCGCGTGGCAAAACCGTGCAGCCCGCGCGCGAGCGTCACCACGTCGGCATCGGCCTGGTCGGACAGGCGCGTGGGGGCCAGCGCGTCCACGTTGGGTTCCTCGTCCCAGGCGTCGATCACGCGCGCAAGCCGGTCGACCGGCCGCCACTCGCGCCGTGCCGCCAGCCACGCCAGGGCGCTGATGACGGCGAGCAGCACCACCACCGCCGCCAGCGGCGCGACCTCGTACAGGCCCAGCATGACGCAGATGACCACGCCGACCAGATGCAGGCCGAAGATGAGCGCAAGCCGGCGGTGGAATGCACCGGCCTGCCTCCGTCCCCCGCCCTGTTTCCGTGGCAATCCCCTGTCCATACCTGTTGTTGCGATGTCCACCCCGCTCGATCAGGCGGTGGCCGTGGCCACTTCCGTTTCCAGATCGGCCAGGCGATAGCCGGCCGAATGGATCGTGTGCAGCAGCGGCCGGTCGAACGGCTTGTCGATCACCCGGCGCAGGTTGTACAGGTGCGAGCGCAGGGTGTCGGAGTCGGGCAGCGTGTCGCCCCAGATCTCCCGCTCGATGTCGCGACGACTGACCACGCGGGGCGATTCGCGCATCAGGATCGCGAGCAGCTTCAGGCCGATCGGCGAAACGGTCAGCTCCTGCCCGCCTCGGGTCAGGCGCAGGGTGGCGGTGTCGAGCGTCATGTCGCCGACGGTAAGCACTTCGGAGGACACCTGGCGGCGGTCGCGACGGATCAGCGCGCGCAGGCGCGCTTCCAGCTCGCGCACCTCGAAAGGCTTGACCAGATAGTCGTCCGCCCCGGCCTCGAGGCCGATCAGCTTGTCCTCAAGCGTGTCGCGCGCAGTGAGCATGAGCACGGGAGTGGACTTCTTGGCGTCCTTGCGCAGCTTGCGGCACACGTCCAGGCCATCCATGCCCGGCAGCATCAGGTCCAGCACGATGACGTCGTAGCTGTTGGACACGGCCAGATGCAGACCGCTGACGCCATCGGCGGCATAGTCCACCGAGTAGCCACGTCGCTCCAGGAATTCCCCAACCATTTCAGCAATTTGCCGGTTGTCCTCGACCAGCAGTATCAAGCCGGACTGTTCGTCGCGCAGGCTCATGGTCCCTCCGTTGGTGGTTTTCACAAATGTGAAGAGCTAACGATCCGACGGGTGACAGCAACGTGAATTTTTTAAGGCGTGATTCAGAAGGCGTTCCGGTGCCCGGGGCCGTTGGCAAGCCGAGGCCCGGTCAGTGCAGCAACGGTGCCAGTTGAGCCCACACGGTGGCAAATACGGCCGGCTCCCCGGCGGCCGTGGGATGCAGCCCATCGGCCTGCATCAGCGCGGGGTCAAGCGCCACTTTTTCCAGCAGGAAGGGCACCAGGGCCGTGCGTTTGCGACGCGCGAGATCGGCGTATACGCCCCGCAAGGCGTCGCGGTAGCGTGGACCGTAGTTCACCGGCAGTTCGATACCGATCAGCAGCACCCTGGCATGCGCCTGCCGTGCCATGTCGATCATCGCGGCGAGGTTGCGTTCCACCGCATCCAGCGGCAGGCCGCGAAGGCCATCGTTGGCGCCCAGTTCCAGCACCAGCACGTCCGGCTGGTACGCCTCCAGCAGCTTCGGCAGATGATTGCGTCCGCTCAGCGTGGTTTCGCCGCTGATGCTGGCATTGACCACGCGCCAGGGCGGCTCCATCTTGCCCAGGCGTACTTCCAGCAGATGCACCCAGCCCTGGTCGGCGGCGATGTTGTGCGCGGCCGACAGCGAATCGCCCAGCACGAGCACTGTTTTCGGCGCGGCCGCCAGTGCGGTGCCGCTCCATCCCATCCACAGCATGGCAAGCAACGCAAGGACTCGACGCATGAGTGAATCTTCCCGACCGCTTCTGGAGGCCCGCGATGTTAGCAAGACGGTGCGCGGACCCGAGGGCAGGCTGGACATCCTGGCCAACGTGAGCCTTTCGGTACACGCTGGCGAGAGCTTCGCCATCGTCGGCGCGTCCGGCTCTGGCAAGACCACCCTGCTCGGCCTGCTGGCCGGGCTGGACTTGCCCAGCGCCGGCACCATCCACCTGGACGGCCATGCGCTGCAGGCGATGGACGAGGAGGCGCGCGCGGACCTGCGCCGGCGTCTGGTCGGCTTCGTGTTCCAGTCCTTCCACTTGCTTCCGGCTCTCACCGCGGAGGAGAACGTGATGCTGCCACTGGAGCTGGAAGGCCGCGACGATGCACGCGAGCGGGCGCACGAGGCGCTCGATGCGGTGGGCCTGCACGCGCGCCGGCGGCACTATCCCGCGCAGCTGTCCGGCGGAGAGCAGCAGCGCGTGGCGATCGCTCGGGCGTTCGTGCACCGTCCGCGCGTACTGTTCGCCGACGAACCCACCGGCAATCTCGACCAACGCACCGGGCGGCACGTCGCCGACCTGTTGTTCGCACTCAACCGCGACCATCGCACCACGCTCGTGCTGGTCACGCACGACGCGCAACTGGCCGCGCGCTGCAGCCGGGGCGTGGAACTGACCGAGGGCCGCGTCACCGCGCCGGCGGCCGCGCAATGAGCGGCCGCCAGGTCGCGGGAGCGTGCTCGATGCGTAATCACCATACGCGACCCGCGACGGGTCGCGCACAGGCCGGCCTATCGGGAAGCGCCACATGAAGCTGCTGCGGCTTGCCCTGCGCACCCTGCGCCGGGAATGGCACCTCCCCGAACTGCGCACGCTGGCCGCCTCCTTGCTGCTGGCAGTCGTGGCACTGGGCGTGGTGGCCACGCTCGCCAGCCGCGTCGAGCGCGGGCTGCTCGCCAGCGCCGCGGAGCTCATCGGCGGCGACGCCGGCCTGTCGGCGCCGCAGGCATTGCCGCCAGCCTATGCCGATGAAGCCCGCCAGCGCGGACTGGCGCTGACCCGCAGCGCCGGCTTCCCCAGCGTGGCCTTCGCCGGCGAGCGCGGCCAGTTGCTTGACGTGGACGCCGTCGATGGCGCCTGGCCGCTGCGCGGCACGCTGGAACTGGCCGCGCATGGAAGCTCCTCCGCGGGTCACGGTCCGGCCGTCGGTACGGTGTACCTGGACCACCGCGCGCTGGTCGCCCTCGGCCTGGGGGTGGGCGACCGGGTGCAGATCGGCGGCTCCGAGCTGACCATCGCGGCCGAACTGGTGAGCCAGCCCGATGGCGGCGAGCTGGTGGCGATGGCGCCGCGCGCGCTGATGAACCTGGCCGACGCGCAGCGCGCCGGCCTGCTCGGCGTGGGCAGCCGCGCGCGCCATCGCCTGCTCGTCGCCGGAACCCCGGCGGCCGTCGGCCAATGGCTGGACTGGGTCAGGCGCCGCAGCCTGCCCCAGGGCGCGGACCTGGTGACGCCGGAACAGACCCAGGAACGCATGCGCAACGCCTTCGACCGCGCCGGCGCATTCCTGCGCCTGACCGCCATGCTTTCGGCGCTGCTGGCCGGCGTGGCGATCGCCCTGGCCGCACAGCGCTACGCGCGGCGCAAGACGCCGGAGATCGCGCTGCTGCGCGCGCTGGGAACCGCCCGATCGCGCGTGCTCGCCCTGCTGCTGGCAACCCTGGGCGCACTCGCACTGCCGGCGGCCCTGCTTGGCGTGCTGGTGTCGTGGGGGCTGGCCGAAGGTGCCTGGCGACTGGCTGGCGCCACGTTCGTGCACGTACCCACCACCGTGCCGCTGCTGCCGGCGCTGGGCGCGGCGGCGATGGGCTTGGCCGTGCTGGCCGGTTTCGCACTGCCGCCGCTGGCGCGGCTGGCGGAGGTGCCACCGGTGGCCGTATTCCGCGCCAGCATGGAGCGGCGCGTGCGTCGGGTGGATGCGCTCTACCTGGTGCCCGCACTGGTCGCACTTGCGCTGATCTGGAGCCAGAGCGACTCGGCGAAGCTGGCCGGCATCCTGGCCGTCAGCCTGCTCGGCGTGGCCCTGCTTGCGGCCCTCCTTGCGCTGGTGCTGCTGTGGTTCGCGCGGCGCATCGCTCCGGGCGCCCATCCGGCGCTGCGGCTGGGCCTGGCCGCGCTGGCGCGGCGGCGCGGCCTGAGTACGGTGCAGGCGACGGCGCTCAGTCTCGGCCTGGTCGCGCTGCTGCTGCTTGCCGTGGTCGCCCCGGCGTTGCTGGAAGGCTGGCGCCGCGAGCTGCCGCCGGACACGCCCAACTGGTTCGTGCTCAACCTGCAGGACGACCAGCGTGCCGATTTCACCCGGCGCCTGGAAGAACTGCGCGCACAGAAAATCAACATGCTGCCGCTGGCGGTGGGCAAGCTGAGTGCGATCAACGGCACGCCGGTGGACAAGCTGCACTTCGCCGACCCGCGCGCCAAGGAGTGGGTCGACCGCCAGCTGCGCCTGTCCTGGACCGGCACGTTGCCGCCGTCCAACCAGGTCATTGCCGGCCGCTGGGCGGGCGCCAGCCCGCCGCGCGCGGAAGTCTCGGTGGACACGATGTGGCGCGACATGTTCGCACTGAAGATCGGTGACCGCATGCGCTTCGACGTCGGCGAAGGCACGCTGGAGGCGACCGTCGGCAGCGTGCGCCAGGTCGACTGGAGCTCGTTCCGGGTGAACTTCTTCCTGCTGCTGGACCCGGCCCACGCGAGCGACCTGCCGCATACCTGGCTGGCCAGCTTCTACCTGCCGCGCGGGCACGCCCAGGCGCTGGCCAGGCTGTCGCGCGACTTCAGCAACCTCAGCCTGGTCGACGTGGATGCGCTGCTGGACCGCGTGCGCGAGATCGTCGACCAGGTCGGCGGCGCGGTGCGCTGGGTGCTCGGATTCAGCCTGCTCGCCGGCGCTCTGGTGCTGGCCGCGGCACTGGCCACCAGTGCGGCCGAGCGCCGGCACGAGGCCGCGCTGCTGCGCACGCTGGGTGCGCGCCGTGGCCAGCTCCGGCTGGCGGCGGCCTGTGAGTTCGCGCTGCTTGGCCTGATCGCCGGGCTCACTGCCGCGATCGGCGCGGCCGGCGCCGGCTGGTGGCTGGGGCGCGCGGTGTTCCGGCTGGACGAATTCGTGCCGCCGCTGTGGCCGTTGCTCGGCGCCGCTCTGGCCGCCGCCGTGGTGATCATGCTGCTGGGCCTGGCGGGCACCCGGCGGGTCGCGCGCACTTCGCCGATGCGGCTGTTGCGGGAGCAGTGAATGGAATCCAGACTGGTGATCCCAACGGAGGGAAGCACATGAGCGAGCAGAAGACCGCGCCCGACCAGGACCGCCGCGCCATGGCCACCGGAACCAGCATCGGGATGGGCTCCGGCATGGCCATCGGCGTGGCCATTGGCCTTGCACTGGGCAACCTTGCGCTAGGTATCGGTATCGGCATCGCAGTGGGTGCCGGCCTGGGTACCTCGCTGGCTGCAGCCCGTGTCACTGCACGCAAGCGCAGGAACCGCGGCCGGCACGACTGAGCCGCCCTTACCGACAGCCTGGAGAGCATCGTGTACACCCTCTACTACGCCCCGGGCACCGCCAGCATGGTGGTGCACCTGGCGCTGCTCGAAACGGGCGCGCCGCACGAACTCAGGCTGGTCGACCTGGACGCCGGGGCGCAGCGCGGGCCGGACTATCTCAGGCTCAACCCGCGCGGCGTGGTGCCCACGCTGGTAGTCGACGGCAAGCCGCTGAGCGAGTCGGCCGCGCTGCTGATGCTGCTGGCCGAGCGCCACCCCGAGTCGCCGCTGGCGCCGCCACCGGGTACGCCGGAGCGGGCGGCGTGGTACCAGTGGATCGTCTACCTCAGCAATACGCTGATGTCCGCCTACCGCTTCTGGTTCTACCCGCAGGAACTGGATGAAACGCCCGCCGTGCGCGCTGCCCTGAAGCGCCGGATCGAAGGCGTGTGGGACCTGCTCGATGCGCATCTGGCCGCACACGGCCCGTACCTGCTTGGCGAGCGCTTCTCCGGCGCGGATCTGCTGCTGACCATGCTGATGCGCTGGTCGCGCAACATGCCGCGCCCGGCGACCGAGTGGCCGGCATTGAAGCGGCTGGCCGATCTGGTGCGCGCACGACCGAGCTGGAAGCGCTTGTACGAGGTCGAAGGCCTGCGCGAGTGGTAGGTTGCCCGAATCGATGACTGACCATCGCTGGCTGAAGCGGCTCCGGGCCGAGTGGCTGCTGTTCGCCTTCGCCCTGCTCACGCTGGTGCTTGCGATCGTCGACCCGCAGCCGACCGCTGCCTGGCAGCGCTGGCTGCAGGGGCCGACCCTGGCCGGCCTGGCCGGACTGCTGATCGCCATCCAGGGCATCCGCGACAGCGCGCTCGTGCAGCACGCAGCTGCGCTGCTGGTCGCGCGCACGCACTCGCTGCGCGGCCTGGGCCTGCTGCTGGTGAGCACTGCGGCGCTGTTGTCCATGGTGCTGACCAACGACGTGAGCCTGTTCGTGCTGGTACCGCTGACCGTGGCCATCGGCGGGCTCTCCAACCTGCCGGTATTGCGCATGGTGGTGCTGGAGGCCCTGGCGGTGAATGCGGGCTCGACGCTCAGCCCGATCGGCAACCCGCAGAACCTGCTGTTGTGGCAACACGGACAGTTGCCGTTCCTGGGCTTCGCCTGGGCCATGCTGCCGGTGGCCGCGGTGATGTTCGCCATGGTGGCGACGCTGACGTGGGCATGGCTGCCGCGCGAACGGGTGGCACTGGCGACGGGGACACTCGACGGACAGGCGGTGGTACGCGGCCTGGCCATGTTGTCGACGGTCGCGTTGGTGGCAATGGTGGTGCTGATGGAGTACGGCCACGCGGCCTTCGGCGCCGGCGCACTGTTGCTGGTGTTCGCGCTCGTCGCACCGCGCAGCCTGGCGCAGGTGGACTGGCTGCTGCTGCTCACCTTCGCCGCGATCTTCCTCGGGCTTGGCCACCTGGCCGAGCTGCCGGTGGTCGACGCGGCGCTGGACCGGCTGGATTTCAGCCGGCCGCTCACGCTCTACCTGGGAGGCATCCTTGCCTCGCAGCTGGCCAGCAACGTGCCGGCAACCGTGCTGCTGCTCGACCGCGCGCACGACCCCATCGCGCTCGCGGTCGCAGTGAACGTGGGCGGCTACGGACTGGCGATCGGCTCGCTGGCCAACCTCATCGCCCTGCGGCTGGCTCGCCAGCCGCACGGGTTGCGCGAGTTGCACCGGGTATCGGTGCCGTTCCTGCTGGTGTGCGCGCCACTGGTGTACCTGGTGTGGCGGTGGCTGGGGTAGGCGTTTACCTGCGCCGGATCGCCATGCATCAGCGCACCCCTGCGCGACCTGCGGCATGGCGGCCGCGCACGGGGGCGCTCCCGCGAAAGGTCAGTCGTCGTCGCCGGGCACGTCCACCCTGCCCTTGACGTTGTTGTGACTGACATCGCCACTGCCCTTGGCGCCGAGACTGAGGTCGCCACCGACGCCGTCGACGTCGAGGTCGCCCGAGCCGAGCGTGTCGGCATGCACGCTGCCGCGCACGTTGCGCAGGGTCACGTCACCCGAGCCGATGCTGCCCACGCGCGCGTCGCCTTCGATGCCGCTGGCAGTGAAGTCACCGGAGCCGACCGAGCCGAGGTCAAGGCTGCCCACGTCGCGCGCCTCCACGTCGCCCGATCCCACGCCGGTGGCGAAGCGGCCCGCTACGTTGCGGACGTGCAGGTCGCCCGAGCCGACGCGGCTGTCGAGCTGCGCGACGCCGCTGACTTCGGCATCGCCCGAACCCACGTCGACCGTCAGCGGCAGGCTGGCCGGGAGCTCGACCGTGACGTCAAGGCCCGCCTCGCCGCTGCCGAACCAGTGAAAGCCACGATCGTTGCCGAGTTCGAGGATGAGCTGGTCGCCCTCGCGGCGCTGGGTGACGACCAACCGGTCGAGCATGTCGCGGTCGGATGCACACGCGCGACCGCGCACGTCGAGCTTGCGCGCATCGGCCCGGCCGGTCACGTGCAGATCGAAGCTGTGCACCTCGATCTGCACGGTACGCACACCGGCCAGGTCGAGGCTCATGTTGCGCGGTGCCTCGAAGGCACAGCGATCGGCTGCATGGCCGGCCAGCGGCGCGAGCAACAAGAGGGAAGCGAGAATGCGACGCATGGGAGACTCCGCCTGGCTGAATGGACTCCCCTTGGATGCATCCGGCACCCGCAGGGTTGCAGTCAACCGGGCGCGCGGGGTCGCGTTTCCGGAACACCCTCCTGCGGAGCTCCACCCATGGCACCTCGCATCCTGCTCGTCCCCGCCCTCGCCCTGCTGCTGGCCAGTCCCCTGGCCCTGTCGCAGGACACGCCGCCCGCGGCGCCCGCGCCACAGGCCCGCACCCTGCCTGCACCCGCCCATGGTCCGGTAGGCCAGGACATGCACCGCATGCACAGCCGCCCCGGCATGGGCGAAGGCATGCATCGGATGCGTATGGAACACGGCCCAGGCATGGGCGCCATGGCCGACCTGCACGCGCTCGAGCGACTTTACCGCCAGGCTGGACGTGAAAAGGAACTGGCCGGCATCTACAACGAAGTCCTGGCCAAGTCGCAGGACCCGCACCTGCGCACCCACGCCTACCACGGCCTTGCCCGCCTGCAGGCAAAACCGGCCAATGTCGACCAGGCCATCGCCACGCTGCGCAAGAGCCTGTCCGAGAACCTCGCCAACGAGGCCAGGATGCGCGCCGAGCGCGAGCGCATGCGTGCGCAGTGGCAGCAGGCGAAGACGCCGGCGGCGAAGTAGCCCTGCCGCGGCTGTCGGGCGATGCCTTCCGTCGTTTGCGCCCGAAGCATCGCCTGCAGCACGGAAGCAATGCCGGTCATCGGCCCGTGCAACAGTCTGCCAACGGCATTGGCCGGCCCTTGCATGGCCCGGGCGGGGTCGTGCACAAGGTTACGATTCGGCGGCCTTGGCTCGCTGCCAGAGGGATTCCTGTTCGGAAAGGCTCCGCTCGGCGAACGGCCGGCCTTCCGCGGCAGCCAGCGATTCCATCTGGCGGAAGCGCCGCTCGAATTTCGCATTGGCGCGACGCAGCGCACGTGAGAAATCGACGCCCGCATGACGGGCCAGGTTGGCGGTGACGAACAGCACGTCGCCGATCTCGTCCTCCAGCCGCCCGACATCGGCGCCGGCGGCGAATTCGGCGCGGACCTCGTCCACCTCCTCGGCGAGCTTGTCGAGCACCGGACCGGGTTCGCGCCACTCGAAGCCCACGCTTGCGGCGCGCTGTTGCAGCTTGCTCGCGCGCCTCCACTCCGGCAGGCCGCGCGAGATGCCGGCCAGCGCGCTGGTGTCGTGCAGCTGGCCGCGTTCGGCGCGCTCGGCCGCCTTGATGGCCTCCCAGGCGCGCGCCTGCGCTTCGACGCTGTCGTAGCGATCCTCGCCGAAGACGTGAGGGTGGCGCCGTCGCATCTTGTCGGCAATCCCGTGCGCGACGTCGGCGAAGTCGAACAACCCCCGCTCGCTGGCCATCTGCGCATGGAACACGACCTGCAGCAGCAGGTCGCCCAACTCCTCGCGCAGGTCGTCGAAGTCGTCGCGGTCGATGGCATCGGCGACCTCGTAGGCTTCCTCCAGGGTGTAGGGCGCGATCGTGGCGAAGTCCTGCTGCAGGTCCCACGGGCAGCCACGCTGGGGATCACGCAGGCGGGCCATGATCCCGAGCAGATCGTCGAGCGTGTAGCGATCCGCCATTCGTCAGGCCGGCCTCGCCCTGCCCAGCCGCGCCTTCCACTCCACCGAACGATCGCCCACGGCGATGAACTCCGGGTTGAGCACCGATTCCTTGGTGTTGTATTGCAGCGGCTCGCCCGCGAGGTCGAGCACCGCGCCGCCGGCCTGTTCCAGCACGCACTGGGCGGCGGCGGTGTCCCATTCGCTGGTCGGTCCCAGCCGCAGGTAGAGGTCGGCGACGGCGCGCGCGATCAGGCAGAACTTCAGTGAAGAGCCCATCGGGAACGGCTGATAGGGCGTGCCCAGCAGCGCGTCGAGGAAATCGTGCGTGTCGTTGCCGTGCGAGCGGCTGCCGGCCACCACCGCAGGAGCGGCCAGGGCACGCACTCCGATCGGCTGCCACTGCCCGTTGGCGTGCTGCTGCAACCATGCGCCCTGGCCCTCGGCCGCGGCGTACAACTCACCGGTGACCGGGGCCAGCACGACGCCGAGCACCGGCCGGTGATCCTCGATCAGGGCGATGTTGACGGTGAATTCGCCGTTGCGCTTGACGAACTCGCGGGTGCCGTCGAGCGGGTCGATCAGCCAGTAGCGCGACCAGCTGCGGCGCTGTTCCCACGGGGCGGCGCGCGCCTCCTCCGACAGCATCGGCAGATCTGGCGCGATGCGCGCCAGGCCGGCCGCGATCACGCGCTGGGCGGCGAGATCGGCGGCGGTGAGCGGCGAGGCATCGTCCTTGTGCTCGACCGCGAATTCGTCGCGATAGATCGCGAGAATGGCATTGCCCGCCTCGCGCGCGATCGCGCTCACCTCGGCCAGCAGGCCGGTTTCCGGGGCGGTCGCGCTCATGGCTGGAAGCGCCCGGCAAGGTACTCGCGCGCCATGAACAGGGCGGCGATCGAGCGTCCTTCGGTCACGTCGTCACGGCCGATCAGGGTGTGCAGTTCGGAAAGCTTCCATGGGACCACATCCAACTCCTCGGGTTCGTCGCCGGGCAGGCGTTCGGGGTAGAGATCCTGTGCCAGCACCACGTGCGCCATATGCGTCATGTAGCCGGGCGAAAGCGACAGGTTGTGCAGGATCTTCAGGCGCTTGGCGCCATAGCCGACCTCCTCCTTGAGCTCGCGGTCGGCGCCCTGCTCGGCGGTCTCGTCCTGGTCGAGCCGCCCCTTGGGCAGCGAGAGTTCGTAGCGGCCCACACCGGCGCCGTACTCGCGGATCAGCAGCACCGTGTCGTCGTCGAGCATGGGGACGATGATCACCGCGCCCAGGCCGCTGGCACGCAGTCGCTCGTAGGTGCGCTTCTCGCCGTTAGAGAATTCGAGATCCAGCTGCTCGACGCGCAGGAAGCGGCTGTCGACGCATTCGCGGGTGGCGTGGACGATCGGTGGCTTGCGCATCAGGCCATTCTAGCCCGTGCTTTCATGATGCAGGCGTGCAAGCGCCTGGGCGTGGATGGCCGGCGTGCCGGCCAGCACACTGGCGGTTTCCAGGGACGGTGCGCTGCCTTCCAGATCGGTGAACACGCCGCCGGCCTCGCGCACGATGACCGCCAGCGCAGCGACGTCCAGGATGTTCACGTCCGACTCGATCACGAGGTCCAGCCCACCCCGCGCGAGCAGGTGGTAGTGGCAGAAATCGCCGTAGCCCCGGATGCGGCTGCTGTCGCGGATCAGCGCGCCGAGGGCGTCCCAGCGCGCGTCGGCCGTGAGCGACTTGACGTTGCCGATCGAGAGCGACGCCTGGGACATGGCGTCGATGGGTGCCACTTGCACCCGTTCGCCGTCGAGCCAGGCGCCCGCACCGTGTCGCGCCCACATGGTCTCGCCGTAGATGGGCGCGCTGGAAACGCCCAGCACCAGCTCCCCCCGGTCCATCAGTGCGATCTGGGTGGAAAAGAACGGCGTGCGGCGCACGAAGCTCTTGGTCCCGTCGAGCGGGTCGACCAGCCACAACAGGCCGTCGCGCGCGCCCTCGATGCCGTATTCCTCGCCGTAGATCGCCGCCTGCGGCAACGCCCGGGCAAGCAACGCGCGGATCGCCTGCTCGGCTTCGCGATCGGCGACGGTGACCGGCGTGGCGTCGGCCTTCCACTCGACCGACACGCCGCGGTTCCAGTAGTGGCGGATGATCTCGCCCGCGGCCGCCGCGGCTTCGCGCGCGGCGGCCAGGGCCTGTTCGGGCTCGTAACTCATGGCGCGGCTTCCGGCGTGGCCGCGGCCAGGCCGCCGCGGCGATGAAGGCGGACGGTGCCGTCCGCATCCGGCCGGCCCAGGCGGGCCAGCCAGTGGCGCAGTGCCGGGTCGGCGGTGCGCGGTTGCAACAGCAGGTCCAGGCGCCAGCCCAGGGGACTCGCCTGCCAGTGGCCTTCGGCGCGCAGCGGCCCGTTGTTCTGGTCGTGCAATCGGCCGGTCAGCACGCCGTTGGTCCCGTCGATATCCATGCGGAAATCGCCGAGCGACACGGTCTGCCTCCGCGTCAGCACGGACGCGCCGTGCCAGTGCACCTGACCTTCGAGTTCGACCGGCCAGTTCGCCTGCAGCACGGCGCGGCGCAACTCCATCGTCAGCGTTCCACGCGGCGTACCCAGTGGCGAATCGAAACGGGGTGCCCAGACCGCCGGATCGGCCCGCAACGCCACGTCGGTCCAGATCGCACGGCCGTCGCCATCGCGCCGCAGGTGGCCACTGGCGGTGAGTCCGGGCCCGTCCAATCGCAGCTGCAGGTCCAGCCGCCCCCACAGCAGAGCCCGCGAAAGCCGCCACTGCAGGTGCCCCAGCGGGTGGCCATCCAGGCCGCGCAGTTCCCGTGCCCCGCCGTTCCAGACCAGCCCGTGCACACCCTCGAGCCCGAGGCCGTGCAGGCGCGACTGGACGAATGGAGCCACCCAGCGTGCCGGCAGCAACAACACCAGCATGACGACGAGCAGCAGCAGGATGGCGACGGTCAGCCAGGCGGCGCGCGAGCGTTTCACTTTGGTCCTCGATCTTGAGCGGCCACGCCGCAACGCCGATCATAGCGGGATGGACGCCCCCTCCCCCGACACGCCGGCCATGGCCGGCAACGCCGCGCTGGCCGCGCGCGATCTCAGGCACGTGTGGCACCCCTGCACGCAAATGCACGACCACGAGCACATCCCGATGGTGCCGATCGTGCGCGGGGAGGGCGCGTGGCTGTTCGATGCCGACGGACGCCGCTACCTGGATGGCGTCAGTTCCTGGTGGACCAACATCTTCGGCCATGCGAACCCGCGCCTGGCCGCGGCGCTGGCCGACCAGGCGCAGCGGCTGGAGCACGTGATCTTCGCCGGTTTCACCCATGAGCCGGCGATCGCTCTGGCCGAGGAGCTCGTGCGCGTCGCGCCGCCGGGACTGGAGCGCGTGTTCTACGCCGACATCGGTTCCGCCGCGGTCGAGGTGGCGCTCAAGATGAGCTTCCACTACTGGCTCAACCAGGGACACGGCGAGAAGACGCGCTTCATCGCGCTGACCGGCAGCTATCACGGCGAGACGCTGGGCGCGCTGTCGGTCAGCGACGTGGCGCTGTATCGCAAGACCTATGCACCCTTGTTGCTGACGCCGATCCTGGCGCCTTCGCCGGACGCCTACGAAGGCGAGCCGGGAGAGACGCCGGCCCAGGTCGCGGCCCGACGGCTGGACGAACTGCGCGCCCTGCTCGAACGCCACGCACATGAAACCTGCGCGGTGATCGTCGAGCCGCTGGTGCAATGCGCCGGCGGCATGCGCATGTACCACCCCGATTACCTGGCCGGCCTGCGTCGGCTGTGCGACGAGTTCGCCGTGCACTTCATCGCCGACGAGATCGCGGTCGGCTTCGGCCGCACCGGGACGCTGTTCGCCTGCGAGCAGGCGTGTCCCGAGCCTGGTCGAAGGGCTGGCGTGGCCCCGGATTTCATGTGTCTGTCCAAGGGATTGACCGGCGGCACCTTGCCGCTCGCGGCGGTGCTCACGACCGAGGCCGTTTACGCGGCCTTCTATGCCGAATACAACGCCGGCAAGGCCTTCCTGCATTCGCACAGCTACACCGGCAACCCGCTGGCCTGTCGCGTGGCGCTGGAGACGCTGGCGATCTTCCGCGACGAACCGGTGCTGGAACGCAATCGCGCGCTGGCCGCGCACCTGGGGAAAAGGCTCGCGCCGCTGCGCGACCACCCGAACGTGGCCGACGTGCGCCAGACCGGCATGATCGCCGCGGTCGAGCTGGTCGCCGACAAGCGCACGCGCAGGCCATGGCCCTCGACCGAACGGCGCGGCATGCGCGTCTACCTGCACGGACTGGAGAACCAGGCGCTGCTGCGGCCGCTGGGCAACGTGGTGTACTTCATGCCGCCGTATGTCGTCACCACGGGGGATATCGACCACCTGGTGGACGTGGCCATCGCCGGCATCGCGCGCGCGGTGGCGTGACCATTCCACGGCGCGGCCGCCCGTACGCGGGCCGCTGACCCGCCATTGCCAGCCGCCCACTGCCAGGACCCTCCATGCGTACGACCCGCATCTACGTCGAAGCGCCACTTGCCCCAGGCATCGAGCTGAGCCTGCCGCCACAGGCGGGCGAGCACGTGGGGCGCGTGCTGCGCCTGGGCGAGGGCGCGCCACTGCTGCTGTTCAATGGTGACGGCCACGATTACGAGGCGGTCATCACCCAGCTCGGCAAGCGCGAAGTGCGCGCGCGCGTCGGCGACAGGCAGGCGGTCGCCAACGAATCCCCATTGCCGCTCACGCTGGCCCAGGGCGTCGCGCGCGGCGAGAAGATGGACCTGATCGTGCAGAAGGCGACAGAGCTGGGCGTCGCCCGCATCGTGCCGCTGCTGACCGAGCGCTCGGAAGTCCGGCTCGATCCGTCGCGTGCGGAAAAGCGCCTGGCGCACTGGCGAGCCGTCGTGGCCAGTGCCTGCGAGCAGAGCGGCCGCGCCCGGCTGCCGGTGGTCATGCCGACGCAGACGCTGGAGGCCTGGCTCGCTTCGCTGCCGCAGGATGGCGCGGTACGCCTGGCACTGCTGCCCGAGGGCGACCAGTCACCACGCGGGCTTGCCTTCGGTCCGGCCGGCGGCCTGCTGGTGGTGGGTCCGGAAGGCGGGCTCGGCGAGCGCGACGTGGCCAGCCTCGGGAATGCCGGCTTTGCGGGTCTGCGGCTTGGACCACGCATCCTGCGTACCGAGACGGCGGGGCTCGCGGCGCTGGCGGCGCTGCAGGCGTGGCACGGGGATATCTAGGCGGGATCGCTACGGACGGCCACGGTATCGGCGACCACCCGGCCGGTACCTTCACCACCCTCCGGCGAGAGCGGGTTGGACATATGCGGTCGGGTGGTGCCTGGACCACGTCCCGTGGGCCGCGCCCGACGCGCGCGGCTATCCGGCCTGCCTGGCGCGGCCGCTCAGGCGGCGCCGGCCTGCTCGTCCAGGCTGAGCAGCGTGGCCAGTTCCCCCTCGATGCCCTCAAGGTCCGGGATGACCGCGATGTCGTCGCGAACCAGCACCTGCGCCTTTACGCCAGGCGGCAGCGGCGCGCCGTCGTGGGTGGGAATGATCAGCTCCGCGTTGAGCGTGGTCAGGCGGGGGAAGCCCTGCGTCAGCACCGCGACGAACGGCAGCCTGGCGTTGTTGCCCAGGGCCTTGAGCACTGCCACGCGGACGGCCAGGTCGGCATCGCCCTCGGGCGCACCGGCAAGCTTGGTGAAAGACACCAGCGGCACGCGCCAGCCGCGCCAGGCGATGCGGCCAAGCAGCCAGTCGGGAGCGCCCTCGACCGGCTCGGGAGTCGGCAGGGTGATCACTTCGGCGACGGTCGCATTGGGCAGCAACAGGCGCAGCTGGCCCACCGGCACGAGGACGCAGCGGATTTCGCGCGGCAGGGGTTGTTCGCTCATGGCTGACCTTCCGGAGAGTGCTCGGCCAGGCGCGCCGCCAGTTCGCGCGGCGTGCCGGCATGATGTGACAGGTTCTCGGCCAGCACACCGCTGACCATATCGGACGCGTGCGCCCCGCCGCTGGCTTCGACCCAGACCTGGCCGCCGCAATCGTGCACGGCCTGGCAACCGGCGACCGCATCGGTGGAGCGGCCGGCGAACACGATGGCGATCAGGTCGTCGCCGAAGGCCTCGGCGGCCTGGGAGAAGCTGGCATCGATGGACGGCGCATGTGCCGCGCCTGCCTCGACCGGCTGAAGCTGGATCGAGCCGTCGCGACGCAGGGTCACCTGGCGGTCGGAAGGCACCACGATCACCTCGCCCGGGCCAGCCCGCAGGCCCGACTCGGCCAGGCGCACCGGCAGCGCGCACTGGGAGGCGAAGTACTCGACCAGGCCATCCGCCGGGCGACCGGCCAGATGCTGGGTATGCAGCACGGTGGCGCGCAGGCCAGCCGGCAACGCGGCGAGAAACTCGCCGACCGAAGCGGTGCTTTCGGTGGTGGCGCCGACCACCACCAACTGCTTCAGCAGGCTGACCGGTGTCTCGGGCGCCATCTCGTGCGAAGAGGCGAAATGCTGCGGGGCGATCGCCTCCTCCATCGAAACCAGTTCCAGGCTCAGGCCGGGAAGCACCGGCGAAGCGCCATCGTCGGCCTCCGGGGCGAGATAGTCGGCGGCACTGACTTTCTCGATGCCGAACTCGCCCGGGCTGACCGGCTCGCCGGTGGGCCCGGTCTCCGGTGCGAGATAGTCCGCCGCGCTGATTTTCTCGATGCCGAAACTGGCCGCGGCCGGCTGGTCGGGCGCGATCGCCGGCGTGGTCGCGGGTGCTTCGTCGTCGAGCAGTGTCCAGTTGTCGGAAAGACGTACCGTAGCGACCGGCGCGGCCGCTGCGCGGACGACGGCGGGCGCCGCTTCGTCCCCGATCGGCGCCAGTTCCAGGTGGTCGAGCTGGAATGAAGCGTGCGCCGGCGCTTGCGCGAGGGAACCGGGTTCAGCCGTGGCCGTCGCGTCAGGCTCTGCGTCGTCGATGGATGCAAGCTCGAGCGCGACCGACGAGCCGGCCTCGGCAACCGCCTCGATCTCCATGGCCGGCACCGTGGGGGCGTCCTCGTCGGCGGCCAAGGTTTCGGTGTCGATGGCGGCCCCGAAGCTGCCATCGTGCAAGTCCACGCCCTCACCGGCCTCGTAGTTGAGACCGGAACCAAAATCGTCGGCCTCCGGCGCCTGGGCATCGGAAGCAAGCAGGGCTTCCAGCTCGGCCGCCAGGGTTTCGGATACGGCCGCCTGGCGCGCTTCCTCGTCCACATGGGGCCCCTCGTCGAGGCCGCTGGCACGATCGTCCACCACCGGCTCGGCGACGAGCGCGGCGGGGCTTTCGGGCACGACTTCCGCCGGGGCGGGTGGGCGCGGCGGGTCGGCATCACCGATCGCCAGCACTTTCATCGCCAGGTGGCGTGCCCAGCGTGCCCGATCCCAGCCCTCCAGACGGCGGCTGGACTGGGCATCGTTGAAGACCACGCGCGGGCGATCGCCTTCCAGGGCCTCGTCCAGCCGGTCCAGCGCACTGTCGTCCTCGTCGTCGAGGTTGAGCACCAGCACGTCGGCGCCGATCGAGGACAGCAGCTCGCGGCTGAGGCCCTGGAGTGGTCCCTCGTGCACGATCCGCGCGCCGCGTTCGTGCAGGGCGTTGCGCAACTGCTCACCCAGGCCCGCCTCGTCGAACAGCAGCGCGACTGCCGGTGCCGCCTCAGCCATGGACAGCCTCCGTCACCATCGCGCGCTGCTCCAGCACTTCGGCGATCTGCCCCAGCAGCTCGGCTTCCTGGTAGGGCTTGCCGAGGTAGCGGTCGACGCCGATGTCGAACGCGCGCTGGCGGTGTTTGTCACCGGTGCGCGAGGTGATCATGATGATCGGCACATCGCGCAGGCGCGGGTCCGCCTTCATCTGCGTGGCCAGCTCGTAGCCGTCCATGCGCGGCATCTCGATGTCGAGCAGCATCATGTCCGGCACGCGGTCGTGCAGCTTCTCCAGCGCGTCGACGCCATCCTTCGCGGTAAACACCTCGTAGTCGTGGCGCTCCAGCACGCGGCCGGTGACCTTGCGCATGGTGATCGAGTCGTCGACCACCATCACCAGCGGCTTGGCGCGCTGCTCTTCGATCAACGGCGAGGCCACGGCGCTCAGGCCGTCGGCCAGGCGCTGCTCGCGACGGGCGATGCCGTGGCGGACCAGCGGCGGCAGGTCGAGAATGATCAGCACCGAGCCGTCGCCCATGATGGTCGCGCCGAGCACGCCCGGCACCGAGCTGACCTGCGGACCGACCGACTTGACCACGATCTCGCGCGAGCCGATCACCGCGTCGATCCGGATCGCCGCGCGCAGGTCGCCGGCGCGGGTCAGCAGCAGCGGCAGCTGCTCTTCCTCGATCACCGGGTTGGGTTGCAGGCCGAGCAGATCGGCCAGGTCGTGGATGCCGTAGGCATCGCCGTTGTACTCGAACGTCGGGCGTTCCTCGCCCAGGCGTGCGGCAAGGTCGTCGGGGTTGATCCGGGCCACGCCCTGCACCGAGGTCATCGGGATGGCGAAGGTCGCCTCGCCGATGCGCACCACGATGGCCTGGGTCACCGCGAGGGTGAACGGCAGGCGCAGGATGAAGGTGGTGCCCTGGCCCTGCTGCGACTCGATCGCCAGCGAACCGCCGAGCTGCTTGATCTCGTTGGCGACCACGTCCATGCCGACGCCGCGCCCGGCGAGCTGGGTGACGTGGCTGGCGGTCGAGAAGCCGGTCTGGGTGATCAGGCTGAGCAACTGGTCTTCGCTGGGACGCGAATCGGCGCGAAGCAGGCCACGCTCGATCGCGCGGGCGCGGATCGCCTCGCGGTCCAGGCCGCGGCCATCGTCGCTGACGCGAACCACCACCTCGGTGGCCTCGCGGGCCACGCGGATGCGGACCGCACCCTCGGTCGGCTTGCCCGCCTTGCGGCGGTCGGCGGGCGACTCGATACCGTGCGCGATGGCGTTGCGCAGCATGTGCTCGAACGGCGCCTTGATGCGGTCGAGCAGGTTGCGGTCCATTTCGCCGTGCGCGCCCTCCACGTACAGCTGGGCGCTCTTGCCTTCTTCCTGCGCGGCCTGGCGAAGCGTGCGGCGCAGGTTCGGCACCATCGTGTCGAACGGCAGCATGCGGGTGCGCAAGAGGCCATCCTGCAATTCGGCGCTGACGCGCGACTGCTGGATCAGCAGGGTCTCGGACTGGCGGGTGAGTTCGTCCAGCATGTTCTGGATCGAAACAAGGTCGGACACCGACTCGGCCAGCGCACGCGAGTACTGCTGCAACTGCGAGAAGCGGTCGAGTTCGAGCGGATCGAACACGCCGATGCCGGCCTCGCGATGCTCGCGCTGGAAGCGCGCGATGATCTGCGCCTCGGTCTCGATCTCTAGCATGCGCAGCTGGCTGCGCAGGCGCTGCACGGTCTGGTCGAGCTCGACCAGGTTGAAGCGGTAGCCGGCGACCTGCTGCTCCAGGCGCGAGCGGTAGATCGCAACCTCGCCGGCGTGGTTCACCAGGTTGTCGAGCAGTTCCGCGCGGACGCGGATCTGCTCCTGGGTGGAGCGGACTTCCTCGTCTTCGCGCTCGGGCAGCAGCTCGGGCAGCAGCTCCGGCAACGGCGCGGACGGCAGACGGGCCGACGGCGTCGTGGCGGGCGCGGCGTCGTGGCCTTCGTTGGCCAGGGCTTCCTCGCCCGCCAACGCGAGCAGGCGCTCGATCAGGGCCTGCGGATACTCGATCGGCTGGCCCTGCGAAACCCGCTTGACCAGCGAATGCAGAGTATCGAAGCCCGCCTCGAGCGCACCGATGAGCTGCGCGGTGTCGCGCTCGGCGACCGGCTTCTCCAGCAGCGTCTCGATGGCATGGGTCAGGTCGCCCACCGGCACCAGCCCGGCGATGCGGGCGCCGCCCTTGAGGGTGTGCAGATCGCGCTGAAGGCCGGTGGCGTGCGACGTCTCGGCGGGCTCGGCACGCCATTCGGCCAGCAGGCCGTCGGCATGGTCGAGCAGCTCGTTCGCTTCCTCGGTGAAGATCTCCAGCAGGTCCGGATCGATCTGGCCAATCCACGGTTGCGCCGGCGCGTTGTCGATGGCGACCGGCACGAACGGTTCGAACGCGGCCGCGGTCGGATTATCGATGGTCTGGCTTGCTTCGATGTCGGCAGCGACCGGTGCGTCCGGAACCTCGTCGGCGACTTCTTCCGTGGCCTCGGCCGACATGGACTCCTCGGCCTCGAAGGCTTCCTCGTGCGCGGAGGCAACCTCCGCTTCGACCGGCTCCTGCGACACCTCAAGCGGTTCGGGCAACAGCGTGGCGGCATCCAGTTCGTCGACCGCCTCGACCGATGCCTCCGGTTCCAGCCCTTGCGCATCGGACTCCAGCGACAGTTCCGTCACTTCGCCCAGTCCGGCCTCGCCCTCGTCCTTTGCGCCGGCATCCAACGTCACAAGCGACTGGCCATCGGCCGGCTCGTTCAACAGGCTGTCCAGCAGCGCAGCCAGGCTCTGTTCGTCGTCCGCCTGGCCGGCATCGATTGCCGGACTCTCGACCGAACCGCTTGCGCCGGCGGTTTCCAGGTCGAATGCGTCGAGCGCGGCAAGCAGTTCGCCCGCGTACTCGTCATGTTCGTCGTGCCCGGCCGGGGCCTGATCCGCGTAGGTCGTATCGGTCGCCACCGGATCGCCCAGCACGTCGTCCAGGCCCGCATCGAGCGCCGCGGCGACGGCGGCGTCTTCGGGAAGTTCGGCAGACAGATCTTCCGCGTGCGGGTCGAACAGCACGTGCGCGACCTTCGGCTCCGGCTGGCTGTCGCGAAGCTCGATCAGGCGCGCGGTAAGCGCGTCCACGGACGGCAGTTGCGGCTCGGCCACGTCGAACTGCGCCATCACGTGGTCGACCACGTCGGCCGACTGCGCAAGCAGGCGGGTGCCTTCTTCCGACAGCGGCTGGCTGGCCGCGCGCAGGCGCTTGAGCAGGCTTTCCAGCGGCGAGAGCAGCTGGGTCAGCAGCGGGATGTCCACCATCGCGATGGCGCCGTGCAGCGTGTGCACCGCGCGCAGCAGGGCATCGTCCACACGCAGTTCGCCATCGGCGCGGGCGAGCGCGGCACGGATCGCCTGCAGATACTGCGCAACTTCGCTGCGCAGGATTTCGAGCAGCACCGGGTCGACCGGCGGCATCACCGGCAGCGCGATCGCTTCGACCGGCGCCGAAGGCACGTCCGCGGCTGCGGTGTGGTCGGTGTGGACGGCGACCGGCACGGCATCCACCGCCGCATCCAGCCGCGGCACGCGGCGACGCACCACGCGGCGCACGGTTTGCGTACCGACCGGCGCGTGGTCGCTGATCCGGGCCATTTCGCCGGCGGCCAGGCGATCGGCCGTGGCCATGATCGCGGCCAGCGGCGCGCTTGGCGTGCCCTCACCCTTGAGGGCGACGAGCAACTGCGGCAGCGCGTCGATGGCGGCGTGGACCAGGGCCTGTACGCCATCGTGCGGCTGGATGGTGGCATCCAGCACGCGGTTGAGCATGTTCTCGACCTTCCATGCGAATTCGCCCAGCACGCTGGCACCGACCAGGCGGCCGGAGCCCTTGAGCGTGTGGAAGGAGCGGCGGATCGGCGTGATCGCGGCCAGTTGCGCCGGATCGGCCAGCCACGCCTGCTCGGCGTTGCGCAGGTTGTCGATTTCCTCCTGCATCTCCTCCAGGAAGATCTCGCGAATGTCGTCGTCGATGCCTTCGGTGCCGATCTGGAAGCCGGCGTTGCCGGCCAGGGCGTCGGCGACCGGCACTTCCTCGAGGACTTCTTCCTCGATCTCGACCCAGTCGCCCTCTTCGCCGGCACCCGGCTCGACGTTGAGCGATTCGGTCTGCGCCAGACGCAGCCCGGCCAGTTCGTGCGCGCCAGGCTGCAGCGGTTCGCTGCTGCCGATCATCAGGTCGTCCAGGCCATCGCCGGTGGCCAGGCTGACCGGTTCGGACAACGACGGTTCGGAGGGCTCGTCGGCCACGGCGGGCGTGGGCGCCGGCGCCGGCGTTTCGTAGACCTCCGCCGCGCGCGCCGCGGGCAACGGCCAGTAGCCGAGCGACCCCAGGCTGTGCTCGGCCACGTCCAGGATGTGCTCCAGTCCGCCGCGGTGCTCGCGGGCGGCCTCCAGGTAGTACTCCAGCGCGGCCAGGGCATCGGCCAGGTGATCCATCTGTGCGCTGCCCGGCACCCGCCGGTCAACCAGCATCTCGTTGCCGATGAAGCGGCCGATGCCTTCGGCCAACTCGGACGGACGCGGCGCGGACAGCATGCGCATGGCGCCGGCCACTTCGTCCATCAACGCCGGAGTGCCATTGAGTTGGGCCAGGTCCCAGCCGGCCTCGACGAAAGCGACGATGGCGTCCTTCACCCTGGCGGTGTTGGCGATCGCCTCCTGCATCAGCGAGGCGAGGATGCTGCGCGCCTCGCTGCGCGGCAGCGCGGGCACGGCCTCGCCCTCGGCGGGCAGCGCCTCGCCGGCCAGGCCATCTTCGGCGCCCAGGCTTTCGATGTGGTCGTCCAGCGAGGATTCGACGTACAGCAGCGCGCCGGCGACGTCGAGCAGCACGCCCTCGTCCGGCGTACGCACCTTGTGCACGATCTCTTCCAGCACGCGACGCTGTTCATTGACCACGCGACGCGGTACGGCCAGCGCCAGCATGCCCAGCGTGTCGCCCACGCGCTCGAGCACCTCGCCCTGCGCAGCGAGCTGCGCCGGGTCTCCGTCGCTCTGGCGCAGGAACAGGTCGAGCGCTTCCTTCACGCGCAGCAGGTCTTCCTTCAGTGCCTTGGACACCGAGTCGAGCAGGGCGCGGTTGTGGCCGGACATCGAGCCGCGCGCGTGCTCCAGTTCCGCGGCGTCGGGCAGCAGGCTGTCCAGGCGATAGGTCTGCTTCAGCAGCGCCATCTGCGGGCTGGCCTGGCGCGCCTGCGCCACGATGTAGAGCAGCTTGCCGGCAAGCTCGTCGGCATCGCCGCCACGCAGGCTGGCTTCACCCTGCTCGACCAGTTGGCGGATATTGCGGTCGACCTTGCCGATCAGCTGGCGGATCTCGGCGGCATGGCTCTTGAGCATGCCCTGCTCCAGGCCCTCCAGCACGCCGGCGGCGATCCACCACAGGCGGCGGCCCGGGACGGTCCAGCAGCGCCCGGCGATACCCAGCAGCGTCTCGCGCATGCCGACCAGCTGCTGCGGCGCGTTCTGGCCACGGAACCAGGCCAGCAACTGCTGCTGGAAACGCAGTCGCAGGGCGGTGATCGCGCTGCGCTGTGCCGCCACGTCGACCTCGCCCTGGGCGCCGGGCGCCTGCACCGGCAGGGCCTGCTCCAGGTTCGGACTGAACAGTGCCGCCTCGGACAACGCCTGCTGGTCGCGGCTGGTGCGCAGGTCGTTGAGCAGCGGCAGCAGCACCACCGGCACGTCGCGGTGGCCACCGGACAGGCGCTCGAGGTAATCGGGCAGTTGCATCAGGCCGCGCATCAGCGCGCCGAAGGCGTCGTCGCGCTGGCGGATGTGGTCTTCCAGCAGGCAGATGGCGAGGGTCTCCATCTCCTCGGCGACCATCGCCGCGCCGTAGAGCTCGACCATGCGCAGCGTGCCCTGCACCTGGTGCAGATGATCCACGCACGCGCGCATGACTTCGCGCTTGCCCGGATTCTCTACGTAGGACTCCAGCGCCTCGCGGGCCCGTGCCAGGGTCTCGTCGAGCTCCGGCTTGACCCACTGCAGGGTGGTGAAATCGATGTGGTCTTGAAGTCTCATGCGCCCCTCTTGAGCGGCTGCGCGCTACACGCGCATCGCGCAACCGTTCGAGGTTGCCCTCTGTCGGTAAACGTTGATCAACCCGGCAGCTTGAAGTGCGCCACCGAACGCCGCAGGTCGCTGGCCAGCTGCGCCAGGTAGCCGATCGAGTCGGCCGTCTGGCTCGCGCCCTGCGAGGTCTGCGAAGTGATTTCCTGGATCGCGTTCATCGACTGCGAAATGTCGGTCGCCGCCGCGGACTGCTGACGCGCCGCGGTGGAGATGTTCTGAATCAGCGCCGACAGGTCGTGCGAGACGCGTTCGATGTCGCCCAGCGCGCTGCCGGCGTCCTCGGCCAGGCGTGCACCGGCGACCACCTCGGAGGTGGTCTGCTCCATCGAGCTGACCGCCTCGTTGGTGTCCGACTGAATGGTCTGCACCAGCGTTTCGATTCGCTTGGTCGCGCTGGCGGAGCGCTCCGCCAGGCGCTGCACTTCGTCCGCCACCACCGCGAAACCGCGGCCCGCCTCACCGGCCGAGGCCGCCTGGATGGCCGCGTTCAATGCCAGGATGTTGGTCTGCTCGGCAATGTCGTTGATCAGTTCCACGATCGAGCCGATTTCCTGCGAGGACTCGCCCAGGCGCTTGATGCGCTTGGAGGTTTCCTGGATCTGGTCGCGGATCGAGTCCATGCCCGAGATCGTTTCGCGCACCACTTCGGCACCGCGCGAGGCGATCTGCACCGAGCGTTCGGCCACGTCGGCCGATTCGGCCGAGTCCTTGGACACGTTGTCCATCAGGCTGGCGATCTGGTTGATCGCCGAGGTCGCCGTGGAAATCCGCGCGGCCTGGCTCTGCGCCGCATCGGCCAGGTGGCGTGCGGTGGTCTGGGTTTCCTGCGCCGACGAGGACACTTGCTCGGAGGTCTCGTTGATCGTGGTCACCAGGGTGCGCAGCTCGTCGATGGCGTAGTTCACCGAGTCGGCGATCGCGCCGGTGATGTCCTCCGACACCGTGGTCTTGACCGTGAGGTCGCCTTCCGCGAGCGAGCCCATTTCGTCCAGCAGGCGCATGATCGCCTCCTGGTTGCGCTGGTTCAGCTCGGTGGAATCCTGGAAGCGCTTGCGCTGGTCGCGCACCAGCGTGACCACCAGCAGCAGCGCGAAGGCCACCGCGCCGGCGGCACCGAGCACGCCCCACCACACGTTCGGGAACAGGCGGCGGTACGGCAGCTTGCCGATCTGGTCGGAGAGTTCGTTCGCGCGCAGCAGCACGTTCTGCGAATCCAGCGACGCCTGGTTACCTGCGTTCTTCACGTCGGCGATCGGCGCCGCGGCGGACACCAGCTTCGCGATCGGCTCGGCCAGCGCGGCCCAGTTTTCCTGCATGTCGGTGAGGATCTTGCGCGCATTCGCGTCGCCCATCGCCTTGACGCCGGCATCCGGGTTGCCGTCGGTCAGGCCCTTGAGCACGGTGCCGTACAACTGCGCGTCGCGGGCCAGGCCATCGGCCGCGGCCTGCGCGGAATCGCCGCCCTGCAGCACCTCCTGCACGCGACGGACCATGCGGTCGGCGAGCAGCATCTGGCGCGACGAGCCCAGCATCTGCTCGGCACTGCCGTTGCGCTGCTGCAGGATGTTGGTGACCTGGTCCATGCTCGAGTTGAGCAGCGGCATCTGCTGCGAGAGCTTGTCGGCGCGCTGCGCCGAATCGAGCACCACGCCCTTGTTGGACAGGATTTTCCTGATGTCGCCGTCGAGCTGGCCCCAGGCGTTGACCAGCGCGGTCACGCTGCGGCCTGCCGGGGTCGCGTTGTTGTCGCCGTAGGCCTCCATGCCGCCCTTGGGATCACCCTTGGCAAGCTTCTGCACCGCCGCGTCGATCGCGTTGCGGGTGCTCTCCAGCTCCTTGAAGGAGTCGACGTTGCCGTCGGCGGCCTCGAGGGCGTACTTGGCGGTCTGCTGCGACAGCACCTGGATCTGCGTGGTCAGCGCGCTGGCCTGGCGGTCCTCGCCGTTCTTCTGGTTCAGCAGGAAGAAGTCCAGCGCCGCGAAACCGATCGCGATCAGCAGCAGGACGATGAGGCCCGTATAGCCCCGTTCCTTGCCGATGCCCCCTGTAGTGCTCATCGTTACACCTCGTCCGTCTTCCATCCCGCCGGGCCGCGCTTCGACCGCGCGACGCGGGCGGAACCTCTCGCCCCTGGTATCCGGCCACGCATGGCACCGGCCCTACACATACCGCTTCGCGTCAGGCCGCGGCCTGGCGGAAATCCGGCGCTCGCACCAGCCGGTTCATGCTGAACACGCCCAACCGCTGCTCGCCCACAGCCACGCGCTCGCCGACGAAGCGGGTCAGCCGCGGGTCCTCCTCGGCAATGGCCTGGCGGCGCTGTTCCTCGTCCACCGTGCGCTGGCCGAACACCTCGTCGACCATCAGCGCGACGCTGCCGCCGCCCTGGCGCACGATCAGCAGGCGCGTGCGCTCGGTCGGCTGGGTGCGCTCGCCGAACAGGAAACGGCTGAAATCGATCACCGGCACCAGATTGCCGCGCACGTTCGCCACGCCCATCAGCCAGGGCTGGGTCAGCGGCACCGGGGTCAACACGGGCACCGCGAGCAGTTCGTTGATCTCGTCGATCGCGCTGACGAACAGCCGCGAACCGACGCGATAACCGATGCCACGCCAAAGGCCGGGAGCTTCCATCCGGTCCTGCACGTCCTGGGCGTGCGCCAGCGACAGGCGCTCGTAACGCGCCAGCAGCTCGAACGGCGTGAGGTTCGCGCTCTCGCTCATGCCGCGCTCGGCAACAGGTCGTTGATGCAGGTCAGCAGTTCCTTCTCGTTGACCGGCTTGGTGATGAACGCGCGCGCGCCCTGGCGCAGGCCCCAGACGCGGTCGGTTTCCATGGACTTGGTGGTGATCATCACGATCGGCACGTTGGACGTGGCCGGGTCGCGGGTGAGCGTGCGGGTAGCCTGGAAGCCGTTCATGCCGGGCATGATGACGTCCATGATGACCAGGTCCGGCAGATCGGCGCGGACGCGCTCGATGCCTTCCTCGGCGGTACTGACGGCGGCGACCGCGTAGCCGGCCTTCTCGAGCAGCGTGGTGAACACGCGCACGTCGGTCGGCGAGTCGTCGATGATGAGAATCTTTGCCACAGGTCTCCCCTATAAGACGCTGCAGTCAGTGGCTTTTCAGACCGTGCTGACGTGACGATGGATGGCGCCAAGCAGTTCGTCGCGGGTGAACGGCTTGGTCAGGTATTGCTCGGCGCCGACGATGCGGCCGCGGGCCTTGTCGAAAAGGCCGTCCTTCGAGCTCAGCATGATCACCGGCGTGGCGCGGAACTGCGGATTGTTCTTGATCAGCGCGCAGGTCTGGTAGCCGTCCAGGCGCGGCATCATGATGTCGACGAAGATGATGGCCGGCTTCTGGTCGGAGATCTTTGCCAGCGCCTCGAAGCCATCGACCGCCGTGAGCACCTCGCAACCTTCCTTCTTGAGCAAGGTTTCGGCCGTGCGCCGGATGGTCTTGGAGTCATCGATCACCATGACCTTCAGACCGGACAAGCCGTTGTCGCTCGTATTCAAGTTCACTCAACCCCCCTGGTGCCCGCCCGAGGCTCAGGTAAGGCACACAGGCCGGTCGGATGCCGACCAGTGTGCAGAAAAACCGCAACTTGTTCTGTGGTTGCGTTCCGATTGCCGGCAACGCACTCAATGCGTTGCTGTTTACCGCCTGACCGCAGCGGCGTCAAGCAAAAATCAAGGCGTGGCGCCGGCTGATGGGTAGTATCGGCAAACGCGTCAGTTCTTGAGCGAACGCGTCAGAACTTGCCGCTTTGCGCCCCCTCGGCGACCATCCCGACTTCCGCGCACGCCGCCCGCCTCCTGCGGCTGCGCACTTTACCTACCCATGGAGCATGTTTCATGCCGCTTTCGGTTGCCGTGCTGATGGACCCCATCCGCGCCATCAAGATCGCCAAGGACACCACCTTCGCCATGCTGCTGGAAGCGCAGCGCCGCGGGCACGCGGTCTACTACATGGAACAGGGCGACCTGGCGCTGCGCGACGGCGTCGCCCACGCCCGCCTGGCTCCGCTTTCGGTCCGCGACGATCCCGAAAGCTGGTACGAGCTGGGCCAGCACGAGTGGCGCGAACTGCGGGGGATCGACCTGGTCCTGATGCGGAAGGATCCGCCGGTCGACAGCCAGTTCATCTACGACACCATGGTGCTCGAGGCGGCCCAGCGCGAGGGTGTCCGGGTCGTCAACGATCCGCGCGCGCTCCGCGACTGCAACGAGAAGGTCTTCGCGCTGCATTTCCCGCAGTGCATGGCGCCCACGCTGGTAGCGCGCGATCCGGCGGAGCTGCGCCGCTTCGTCGCCGAACACGGCGAGGTCGTGCTCAAGCCGCTGGATGGCATGGGCGGGCGTGGCATCTTCCGCGTCAAGGCAGGCGACCCCAACCTCAACTCGATGCTCGAAACGCTGGTCGGCGGAGATTCGCACGGCACGGGCCGCCAGTTCACGGTCGCCCAGAAATTCATTCCGCAGATCAGCGCCGGCGACAAGCGTGTCCTGCTGATCGACGGCGAACCGGTGCCCTACGCGCTGGCGCGCATTCCGCAAGGCGACGAGTTCCGCGGCAACCTGGCCGCCGGGGGACGCGGCGAGGGCGTGCCGCTCAGCGAGCGCGACCGCTGGATCGCCGCGCAGGTGGGTCCCGAACTGCGCCGCCGCGGCCTGCGTTTCGTGGGCCTGGACGTGATCGGCGACTACCTCACCGAGATCAACGTCACATCCCCGACCTGTGTGCGCGAACTGGACGCGCAGTTCGGGCTTAATATCGCCGGAATGCTGTTCGACGCGATCGAGAACGCCCCCGCGTGAGTGCCACCGTCCGCCGCCCCGACACCCCGGATCCGATCGGGGCGACCTTCCTGTTCTCGCTGTTGCTGCACGGCGTGCTGGTGCTCGGCCTGACGTTTCATTTCGCCAAGCCCAAACCGAGCCTGCCGACGCTGGACGTGACGCTGGTCGACGTCGCCAACCGCGAGGTGCCGGACAAGGCCGATTTTCTCGCCCAGGCAAACAACCGCGGCGGCGGCAACAGCGACGAGGTCGGTCGTCCCACCGAGCGGTTGTCGGGCCTGCTGCCGGTCCCGGGCAACGGCGTCGCTCCCGTGCCCCGGCAGGAGCAGCACCTTCAGGCCCAGGAGGCCACGCCGGACCGCCTGGTCACGACCACCGGCAACAGCAGGCACAAGGTGGCGAGCGACACGGCCAGCAAGGCTCGTCCGGAAACCGACCAGCCGCCTTCCGAGCTCGAGCGGCTGCGGCAGGAAGCGGCCCGCCTGACCGCCGAACGGGATCGCAAGATCCAGCGGTACGCCAAGCGGCCGGTGAAGAAGTTCCTGTCCGCCAACACGGCCGAAGGCATGTACGCTGCCTACCTGCACGGCTGGTTCAAGCGGGTCGAGCGCATCGGCAACCTCAATTACCCCGACGAGGCCAGGCGGCAGCACATCCACGGCGATCTCGAAGTCAGCGTGGGGTTGAACCGCGACGGCAGCATCGCCGAGATCCAGATCATCCGAAGCTCGGGCTCGCCCGTGCTGGACAACGCGGCCAAGCGCATCGTGCATCTCTCGGCACCGTTTCCGCCGTGGCCGCAGGACAAGCAGGGCACCACCATCCTCTACATCGACCGGGTGTGGGAATTCGGCGCGGACGACACGTTGCGCCATCGCTGAAGCGCGGCAAGCCGGCGCCCCGGGGTTCCCAACGCGGGCGCTTCACATCACGCGCGCTACAACGGATACCCGCCCCCGCATTACAATGGCCGCATGAGCGCCGTCCCCTCCCCGCAGACCCTCGCCGGACATTTCCTGATCGCCATGCCGAGCCTGGCCGAGCCGCCCTTTTCCCGCAGCGTGGCTTTCCTGTGCCAGCACGACGAGGACGGCGCGGTGGGACTGCTGGTCAACCGGCTGTCCGAATACCGGCTCGGCGACGTGCTGGCGCAGCTCAAGCTCGATTGCAGCGATCTGGAACTGGCCGACCGGCCGGTGCTGATCGGGGGGCCGGTGCAGCAGGAGCGCGGCTTCGTGCTGCACCGCGAGCACGGGCACTGGGAATCGAGCTACCGCATCAACGACGAGTGGTCGGTGACCACCTCGCGCGACATCCTGGTCGCGATGGCCGCCGGCGAAGGTCCGCAGGACGCGCTGATGGCGCTGGGCTACGCCGGCTGGAGCGCCGGCCAGCTGGAGCAGGAACTGAAGGACAACAGCTGGCTCACGGTCGAGGCCAGTGAGCGGGTGATGTTCCACACGCCGCTGGAAGAGCGCTGGAGCGCGGCCGCCGGCCTGGTCGGCGTCGATCCGCTGCAGCTTCCCGGCTACGCGGGCCACGCGTGAACACCGGGGCGAACGATCCCTTGGTGCGGCGCGCATGAGTTGCGTGCTGGGCTTCGACGTCGGCAGCAAACTGATCGGCGTGGCGGTCGGCAACACGATCACGGCAAGCGCCCGCGCGCTGGCCGTGGTGCCCGTCCGTGACAATGGTCCGGACTGGGCGAAACTGGACGAACTGCACCGGCAATGGCAGCCGGACACGTTGATCGTGGGCCTGCCGCTGGCACTGGACGGCACCCTCCAGCCAGCCACCCGGCTTGCCCGCCGTTTCGCCGAACACCTGCGCGAGCGCTACCGGGCGCCGGTCGCACTGGTGGACGAGCAGCACAGCTCGCAGGAAGCCGCGCAGCGCTTCGCCGAGGCACGCGCTGCCGGCACGAAGCGCCGCAGCGATGCCGCCGCCATCGACGCGGAAGCCGCCGCCGTCATCCTCGAACGCTGGCTTGCCGCCTCCGCCTCCCACTAGCCTGAGCCAGGCCATCGCATGTTCATTCCTTCCCGCGCCTTCGAACCGCACGCCATGAACACCCGCCTGCGCCACCTGACCACACTGGAAAGCCTGCCGCGCGCCTGCATCGAGCGCCTGCTCGACCGCGCGCTGTCGATGCGGGACGCATGCGCCCACGGCACCCGCAAGCTGGACCTGCTCAACGGGCGGACCGTGCTCAACCTGTTCTTCGAGCCGTCCACGCGCACGCGCACCTCGTTCGAACTGGCCGCCCGCCGGCTCGGCGCGGACGTGGTCAACTTCGACATCGGCTTCTCCTCGACGGCCAAGGGCGAGGAGCTGTTCGACACGCTGCATACGCTGGAGGCGATGCACCTGGATGCCATCGTGGTTCGCCACAAGGTCTCCGGCACGCCGGAGGAACTGGTGCGCCATGCGATGAGCGGGGTGTCGGTGATCAACGCCGGGGACGGCAACCGCGCCCATCCCACCCAGGGCCTGCTCGACGTGATGACCATCCGCGAGCACCGCCCGGATTTCGAGAACCTGGCGGTGGTGATCTGCGGCGACATCAAGCACTCGCGCGTGGCGCGATCGGACGTGCATGCGCTTACCGCCATGGGTGTGCGCGAGATCCGCCTGTGCGGCCCAGCGCCGCTGATGCCCACGCAGGAGGAGTTCCCGCGCTGCGTGTTCGTCGGGGATTTCGACGAAGCCATCGCCGGCGCCGACGTGGCGATCATGCTGCGCCTGCAGAAGGAGCGCATGAGCGCCACCGAACTTCCCGACGAGGCAGCCTACTTCGCCCGCTACGGCCTGGACACCCGCCGGCTGGGGCTGGCCGCCAAGGGCTGCCTGGTCATGCACCCTGGCCCGATCAACCGCGGCGTGGAGATCGCCTCGGACGTGGCCGACGGGGCCCAGTCGAAAATCCTCGAACAGGTCGGCAACGGCGTGTTCGTGCGCATGGCGGTGCTGGGCGAACTGCTCGCGCGCTGAGCGCAGGCGTCCATCCCCCGACTGCAGGCACAGGCAGCCTGCCCCGAGGGCGCGGCATAATGGCCGCGCCTTTTTCTTTTTCAGGGAACCGAATCATGCGATCGACGAAGCGCATCCTCGCGCTGGCTTTGGCTGGCCTGCTGCTGGCGGCATGCGGACACAAGGACAAGGACGCCCCGTTGGCCTTCGTCCCGGCGGACACGCCCTACGTGGCGGCCAACCTGGACGTGCTCGACGACGACACCCGCGCCGCGCTGTTCGCGCAGGCCGATGCCCAGATGCCGACGGAAGTGGCCCAGATGCGCGCCGCCGCGGACGAGATGGCGGCAAAGGACCCGGGTACCGCCAACCTGCTGCGCGCCTTCGCCAAGGAACTGGATGGCAAGTCGGTCGAAACCTTCGCGCAGGGCGCCGGGCTGGACCTCAAGGGCTACTCCGCGCTCTACGGCCTGGGTCTGGCGCCGGTGCTGCGCTTCCAGCTCAGCGACACCGACGCATTCGAGGCTTTCGTGGGCCGCCTGGAGGCCGCCTACGGAAAGAAGCTCGACGTCGCCAATCTCGACAAGCAGAGCTATCGCCGCCACGTCTCGACCGCCACGGGCACCCAGCTGATCCTGGCCGTCGTCGGCAAGCAGGCGGTGGCCGCGATCCTGCCGGCCGACGCCTCCCAGCCGCTGCTGCGCCAGGCGCTGGGCCTGGATCGCCCGGCCAGGAGCCTGCAGGACGACGGCCGCCTGGCCAAGCTGGCCAAGGCCAAGGGTTACGAGAAGTGGGCCGTGGGTGAGCTCGACCTGACCCGCGCCCTGCCGCTCGCCGCCAGCGGCAAGGACCCGCTGTTCAACGCCCTGCTCAAGGCCCGCGCAGAGGCCGAATCGGCCAAGACCGGCGAGCCGGTCGCCAACCAGCTGCAGATTCCGCCCAGTTGCCAGGCCGATGCCGCGCGCATCGCCAGCCGCGTGCCGGAACTGAGTTTCGGCTATACCCGGCTCGAGGCCAGGCACCAGGACATGCGCTGGGACATCTCGCTGGCCAGCGACATCGCCCAGGCCTTCGCAGGGCTGGAGGTGGACCTGCCCGGGCTCGGCGCCGCGCAGAACAGTTCACCATTCGAGTTCTTCCTGGGCCTGCCGGTGGCGCAGGTGCGCGCCTTCTGGAGCGCGCAGGCCGATGCGGTGGCGGCCAAGCCGTTCACCTGCCCCGCGCTGACCGACCTCAACGACACTTTCGCCAAGCTCGGCCAGAGCATGCAGAAGGCCGCCATCCCGCCGTTTGGCGACCTGCTGGGCGTGGGCCTCTCGCTGGACAGCCTCACGCCCGGCCAGGCCAATGCCATGCCGAAGTTCACCGGACGGCTGGTGCTCGGCACAAGCAATCCAGCCGGCTTGCTCGCGATGGGGCAGATGATGACCCCCGCGCTGGCGCAGCTGAAGCTCACCGCCGACGGCAAGCCGGTGGCGCTGCCGCCTGCGCTTGCCAACATGTTCGGGCAGCCGGCGTGGTTGGCGATGGGCCCCAAGAGCCTGGCGCTGGGCCTGGGCGCAGGTGAAGACGGCAAGCTGGCCGACGCACTCAAGGCGCCGATCGGAAAACCGGGCCAGATGCTGCGCCTGCACCTGAGCGGCCAGATGTACCTCGACTGGGTCAACCTGATGCAGCAGAAGGCGGACAGCCTGACGTCCGCCGCGGCAGCGTTGAGCAAGGACGAGCCGGCCGGTGGAGAAACCGCGGCCGACAAGGCGGCCATCGCGGCGCGCACCAAGGCACAGTTCGATTCGATGCGTGCGCAGGCCGCGCGTATCGAATCGATGGATGCCCAAGCGCGCGTCGACGGCAGCGGCCTGGTGATCAGCAGCCAAACCACCCTGAAATAGTCGACACGGGAAGGCTTGCCAAGCGGGGCGCCTGCATGGGTGCCCCGCTTGCTTTCAAGGCATCTTTTCGTGGGACGACCGCGCCCGCACGGCAACGGCCAACTCACGCTCCTTTCGCCTCGTTGCAATTTCCCTTTCAGCCAGCCGTTCACAACGGTAATTGCCACTGAACGACAACGTGGCTGGGGCACAACGCGTTCACGGCCACCCTGCTGCGATGACAGCGACGGTGCAAACGCATCGTCTTGCGACAGTCACCCCAGGAGAGTGCCATGCGTACCCATTCCGCGTTCCATCGAGCCTTCATCGCCGCCGGCCTGACCGCTGCGTTGGCCGCCGTGCCGTTCACGCAGGCCCTCGCACAGGACGCCGACGCGCAGTCCAGTGGCAGCATGCAATCCAGCAACCAGACCGTACCGGGCAAGGTCGACGATGCCTGGATCACCACCAAGGTGAAGTCGGAATTCGCCACCACGTCCGAACTCCCCGCCAGCAAGATATCGGTGGACACCCGCGACGGCACGGTGCGGCTGACCGGTACGGTTGCCAGCAACATGGAGAAGAACCGGGCCGTCCAGGTGGCCCATAGCGTCAAGGGCGTGAAGAGCGTCGATGCCACCGGTCTGACGGTCGCTGCAGGCGCGGATACGCCGTAATCGCGAGCCAGCCTGTCGTGCCGCCCGGTCGGGCAACAAAAAAAGGAGCCTCCGGGCTCCTTTTTTTCCTTGTCTTCCCTGCGATGCCCCGGCTCCCAGGACACCCTGGTTGTGCGGAGCGCGCCCTGTGCACGCCGGGCATCCGCGTCGACGCGTGCCGTCGCGCACAGTGGCGTGACGGTGTCCCGGGAACGCGCTGTCAGCGCCGAAGCATGCCGCCACCGAACTGGTTGTTGTCGCGCGTCTCCTCCAGTTCGACGCCCTCCAGGCCCTGCGACAGGGTGTGCGCATCGCCGCCCTGCGCCAGCTTGATGCGCAGGCGCACTTCGTTGGAGCTGTCGGCATGGCGCAGCGCGTCCTCGTAGCTGATCTCGCCGGCGTGATAGAGCTCGACGAGGCTCTGGTCGAAGGTGCGCATGCCCAGGTTTACCGAGTCCTTCATCACTTCCTTGATCTTGTGGATCTCGCCCTGGCGGATGTAGTCCTGCACCAGCGGCGTGCCCAGCAGCACCTCGACCGCCACGCGGCGCGCCTTGCCGTCGGGCGTGGGGATCAGCTGCTGGGCCACGATGCCCTTGAGGTTCAGCGACAGGTCCATGAACAGCTGCTGGCGCCGGTCCTCCGGGAAGAAGTGCAGGATGCGGTCGATCGCCTGGTTGGCGTTGTTTGCGTGCAGCGTGCACAGGCACAGGTGGCCGGTCTCGGAGAAGTTGATCGCGTACTCCATCGTCTCGCGGGTACGCACCTCGCCGATCAGGATCACGTCGGGCGCCTGGCGCAGCGTGTTCTTCAGCGCGTTGTCCCAGTTGTCGGTATCAATACCGATTTCGCGCTGCGTGATGATGCAGCCTTCGTGCTTGTGCACGTATTCGATCGGGTCCTCGATCGTGATGATGTGGCCGGTCGAATTCTGGTTGCGGTAGCCCACCATCGCGGCGAGCGATGTCGACTTACCCGAGCCGGTGGCACCGACGAAGATGATGATGCCGCGCTTGGTCATCGACAGCGTCTTGAGCACCGGCGGCAGCGTCAGCTCCTCGAAGGTCGGGATCTTCGACTCGATCCGGCGCAGCACCATGCCCACGCAGTTGCGCTGGTAGAAGCACGACACGCGGAAGCGGCCCACGCCCTGCGCGGAGATCGCGAACTGGCACTCGTGGGTCTTCTCGAACTCCTCGCGCTGCGCCGGCGTCATGATGTTGAGCACCATGTCGCGCGCCTGCTGCACGCTGAGCGGGCTCTGCGTGATCGGCACGATGCGACCCTGCAGTTTCATCGATGGCGCCACACCGGCGGTGACGAACAGGTCCGACGCCTTCTTGTGCACCATCAGCTTGAGGAAGGAAGTGAAATCGAAGTCGCTCATGGCTTGATGTCCGGGAATCGGGAATCGTCAATGGGAAATCGTGCGAAGCAGGCCCTCGTTGTCCACCGAGTGCGAAGTTCCGGTAAAGCGGGGACGGGTTGGCGATTACCCATTTCCGATTCCCCATTCACGGCTTACTTGAATATGTCCTTGTTCTTGGCATAGCCGATCGCCTCCTGCCGCGCGACCAGGCCGCGCTTGACCAGGTCCTGCAGGTTCTGGTCCAGCGTCTGCATGCCGTACTGCTGCCCGGTCTGGATGGACGAGTACATCTGCGCCACCTTGTCCTCGCGGATCAGGTTGCGGATGGCGGGGATGCCGACCATGATCTCGTGCGCCGCGATACGTCCGCCGCCGACCTTCTTCAGCAGCGTCTGCGAGATCACCGCGCGCAGCGATTCGGACAGCATCGAGCGCACCATCGGCTTCTCGCCGGAAGGGAACACGTCGATGATGCGGTCGATGGTCTTGGCCGCCGAGCTGGTATGCAGGGTGCCGAACACCAGGTGGCCGGTTTCCGCGGCGGTCAGCGCCAGGCGGATGGTTTCCAGGTCGCGCAGCTCGCCGACCAGGATGTAGTCGGGGTCCTCGCGCAGCGCCGAGCGGAGCGCCTCGTTGAATCCGTGGGTGTCGCGATGCACCTCGCGCTGGTTGACCAGGCACTTCTGCGAGGTGTGCACGAACTCGATCGGATCCTCGACCGTGAGCATGTGCCCGTATTCGTTCTTGTTGATGTGGTCGACCATCGCCGCCAGCGTGGTCGACTTGCCCGAGCCGGTCGGGCCGGTCACCAGAATCAGGCCCTGCGGCTGCTCGATCAGCTCGCGGAAGATGCGCGGTGCGCCGAGGTCTTCCAGCGTCAGCACCTCGGAGGGAATGGTGCGGAACACCGCGCCGGCGCCGCGGTTCTGGTTGAACGCGTTGACGCGGAAGCGCGCCAGGCCGGGGATCTCGAAGGAGAAGTCGGTCTCGTAGAACTCCTCGTAGTCGCGCCGCTGCTTGTCCGACATGATGTCGTAGATCAGCGAATGGACCTGCTTGTGCTCCAGCGGCGGAATGTTGATGCGACGCACGTCGCCGTCGACGCGGATCATCGGCGGCAAGCCGGCCGAAAGATGCAGGTCCGAGGCCTTGTTCTTGACCGAAAAGGCCAACAGTTCGGCGATGTCCATCGGGCGTTTCCCCTTAAAACGTTCGTCTGGATGAAAAGCGACACTTCGCAGGGGAGCGCCCGGCCGCGCGCTTGCGCACGCGCTCCGTCACCTTCGAGCCGGCCATCGGACAACCCCCTTGCAACGAGCCTGATACTACTCGCGCGAATGGCTATGCGACCAGTGGGTTGGCGCCCCGAGTGCGGAAACTGCGATGGCTTCCCGGCGGGTTCCGCCATCCCTGGCGGAACGCCCTCCCCTGTGCACGACCAACAGGGCGGTCGCGGGCAGGTGCGCTCCCGCAGAGCCGGGTCCGCCCCTGTCACCCGCCCACCGGGCGCTTCGGGTTAAGGTATCGGCCCCACGCAACCCAAGGGACCGGCATGACACGACTTGCCTTCATCGGCGGCGGCAACATGGCGCGCAGCCTGATCGGCGGCCTGCTCAAGACGGGCGCATCGGCCTCCTCCATCCGCGTGGCCGAGCCGCAGGCGCAGGCGCGCGAGGCGCTCGCCCGCGAGTTCGGCGTAACGACCTTCGCCGAGAACAGGCTGGCGGTCGAGGATGCGGAGATCCTGCTGCTGGCGGTCAAGCCGCAGATCATGCCGGCGTTGCAGGCGGAGCTGCGCGACGTGTTGCAGCGCCAGCGCCCGCTGGTGATCTCGATCGCTGCCGGCGTGCGGCTGGACCAGCTCGAGCGCTGGTTCGGTTCGCACCTGCCGATCGTGCGCTGCATGCCCAATACGCCCTCGCTGATCGGCGCCGGCGCTACCGGCCTGTGCGCCAACACCCGGGTCAGTCCTCCGCAGAAGGCACAGGCGCAACACATCCTGGACGCCGTCGGCCTGACGCGCTGGATCGAGGACGAAGCGCTGATGGACACCGTGACCGGCTTGTCCGGCTCCGGGCCGGCGTATTTTTTCGCGCTGGTCGAAGCGCTGGAGGACGCCGCGGTGGCGCAAGGCCTTCCCCGCGAGACCGCCCGCGCCCTGGCCGCGCAGACCTGCCTGGGTGCCGGCCGGATGCTGGTCGAGAGTGGCGAAGCGCCTGGCGAACTGCGTCGCCGGGTGACCTCGCCCAACGGCACCACCCAGGCCGCACTGGAAAGCTTCGCCGCCGACGGCCTGCCGCGCATCGCCGCCCACGCCGTAGCCGCTGCCACCCGACGTGGCGCCGAACTGGCCGCGGAACTGGACGCCAAGGAGTCGCACCCGTGATTTACCTGCTGAACGCGTTTTCGCTGCTGCTTGAAATCGCCTTCGACGTGGTGGCCACGCTGTTCGTGCTGCGGCTGCTGGCCGAGGCCGGGCGCGCCGACTTCCGCAACCCGATCAGCCAGTTCGTCTATCGCTACACCAATCCGGTACTGGCGCCGATCCGCCGCGTGCTGCCCAACTGGCGCCGGCTCAACCTGGCCGCGCTGCTGGTGTGCTACCTGGTGATGCTGGTCAAGCGCGTGGTGCTGTTCGCGCTGGTCGGCGCGCTGCCGCACCTGGCCGGGCTGCTGGTGCTCGCACTGGCCGACCTGCTGGATTTCATACTGCTGTTCTACCTGGTGCTGGTGTTCGGCTGGTCGCTGCTGAGCATGTTCTCCGCAGACACCTACCATCCCGTGCTGCGACTGGTGGAAGGCATCGTCGGCCCGCTGCTCAGGCCGCTGCGCGGCAAGCTGGTCGTCGGCATGCTCGACTTCTCGCCGGCGGTGGTGATGATCGGCCTGCTGCTCGCCCGCATCCTGATCGCGGCGCCGCTGTTCGACTGGGGCAACCAGCTGGCGCGCGGGTTCTAGCTGCGGCTCTGGTAGGAGCCCACTTGTGGGCGATCTTTTGCGGTGCGGTCAGGCCACGAGCGTCGTCCACAAGTTGGCTCCTACAAGAAAGCTTGTCGCCCGGACGGGTTGTTGCAGATTGCTGCCGCATCAAGCGCGGTTGGCCCAGGCTGCGATGATGCGGTGCATTTCGTCCAGCCCATCGAACAGCGCGGCCGGCCCCGGCTGCAGGATGATCGGTGACTTGACCTCGTGCAGCTCACCGTCACGCACCGCCGGGATCGTGGCCCAGCCCGGCCGCGCCGCCACCCGTTCCGGCCGGAACCGCTTGCCGCACCAGGAACCCAGGATGATGTCCGGGGCCCGGCGCACCACTTCCGTGCCGTCGGCCAGGATGCGCTGCTTCGCCAGCGGCTCGCGCGCCAGCTCCGGAAACGCGTCCTCCCCGCCGGCGATACCGATCAGCTCGGCCACCCAGCGGATCCCGGTGATGATCGGCTCGTCCCATTCCTCGAAGTAGACCTTCGGTCGCCTCGGTAGTCCCGCGGCCGCTGCACGGACCTGTGCGAGGTGGGCCTCCGCACGCCGGGCGTAGGCTTCGGCCTTTTCGTGGGCGCCGACCATGGCGCCCAGGCGGCGGATGTAGGCGAGGATGCCTTCCACGCTGCGGTGGTTGCTGATCCAGACCTCCACGCCCGCCTTGATGAGTTCGCGCGCGATGTCCGCCTGGATGTCGGAAAAGCCGATCGCCAGGTCCGGCTCCAGCTTCAGGATCTCGCCGATCTTCGCGCTGGTGAACGCGGAGACCTTGGGCTTCTCCTTGCGCGCCCGCGGCGGCCGCACGGTGAACCCGGAGATGCCGACGATCCGGTGCTCCTCGCCCAGCGCGTAAAGCACTTCGGTCGGCTCTTCGGTGAGGCAGACGATGCGTTGCGGAAACCCGTCCATCAGTGCCCCAGCACGGTCACCGAGATCCTGCGCTGGTGCGGCTCGCGGCGGTGTTCCCACAGGTAGATGCCCTGCCATGTCCCCAACTGCGGCTTGCCGCCGTGCACCGGCACGGTAAGGCTCACGCCGGTGAGGATGGAACGCACGTGGGCGGGCATGTCGTCCGGGCCTTCGGCGTCGTGCTCGAACAGCGGCTCGCCGTCGGGGACGGCGCGGGCGAACCAGCGCTCCAGGTCGTCGCGCACGGTCGGGTCGGCATTCTCGCAGATGAGCAGCGAGCAGCTGGTGTGCAGGGTGAAGACGTTGGCGATGCCGGTCTGCACGTGGCTGGCGGCGATCGCATCGGCCACCTTGCCGGTGATCTCGCAGAAGCCGCGGCCGCGCGTGTGCACGACGAAGCCGTTCTGGCCGACGTGCGACGCGGGCTGGGCGGGGTTCACGGGTAGAGCAGCCGGCTGGTCCAGGTCTGGCCGTGGCGACTCCAGCGCACGCGCTCGTGCAGGCGGAACTGCGCGCCATACCAGAACTCGATCACGTCCGGCTCGACCACGAAGCCGCCCCAGTGCGGCGGGCGCGGCACGTCGCGACCCTCGTATTCCCTTTCGCAACGCGCGAAGCGCTGCTCGAAGGTGTCGCGATCCGGCAGCGTCTGCGACTGCAGCGATGCCCAGGCCCCGATCTGGCTGCCGCGCGCACGGCTGGCGAAATAGGCGTCCGACTCTTCCGCCAGCAGCTTGCGCGCCACGCCCTCGATGCGTACCTGCACGCCCTGGCGCAGCTGCTTCCAGTGGAAGCACAGCGCGACCTGCGGATGCGCATCGAGCTGCACGCCCTTGTCGCTTTCGTAATTGGTGAAGAAGCGGAATCCGCGCTCGTCGGCGCCCTTGAGCAGCACGATGCGCGAGCTGACCCGGCCGGCCGCGTCCGCGGTGGCCAGGCTCATCGCGGTAGGTTCGGGGTCGCCGCCGGCGGTGGCCTCGTCCAGCAGGCCGAGGAAGGTGTCCAGGATCTCGCGTTTGAGCATGACTCTTGCATCGTGGCGGCGCCGCGCCATCATGCGCGGATGACCAACGATGCTAGCACGCAGAACGTCGCCCTCGCCGGCCACCTGCTCGACCACTACGCCGGGCGCATCGCGCGTTCACGCCGCCCCTACATCCTCGGGCTGTCGGGCCTGCAGGGCAGTGGCAAGAGCACGCTGGCGCGGGTGATGAAGGCCGGGGCCGAAGCCCGCGGCTGGCCGACCGACGTGCTTACGCTGGACGATTTCTACTATCCGCGCAGCGAGCGCGAAACGCTGGCGCGCGAGGTGCATCCGCTGCTGCGCACCCGTGGCGTGCCGGGCACGCACGAGATCGAGCTGCTGCTCTCGGTGCTGGCCGCGCTGCCGCAGGCGTCGGAAAAACTGCCGGTCACCTGGCCGCGCTTCGACAAAGGCCGCGACACCCGCGTGCCGCCTTCGCGCTGGCCCAAGGTCGCGCGCCCGCCGAAGCTGGTGATCCTGGAGGGCTGGGCCCTGGGCCTGCGTCCGCAATTGCAGGCCGCACTGGACACGCCGGTCAATGCGCTCGAGCGCGACGAAGACCCTGACGGCCGCTGGCGCCATTGGGTGAACAAGCAACTGCGCGCCTACCAGCCGCTGTGGCGCAAGCTCGATGCGCTGATCGTGCTGCAGGCGCCCAGCTGGGACGTCGTGCGTCGCTGGCGTGGCGAACAGGAGGAAGCGCTGCTGGCGCGCAAGGCGCCGCTGGCGATGGATGCCGAAGCGATGGTGCGTTTCCTCGCCCACTTCGAACGTCTCAGCCGCCACGCGCTGGCCACCCTGCCCGCGCTGGCCGACAGCGTGGTCGAGTACGACGAGGACCGCCACGTCACCGGCCTGGCCCACGCCTGAGTCTGACGTCGGACTCCTGGTGTCCGGGTGAGGAGCCACCTGTGGACGGACCACAGGAGCGGCAGCGTTCAGCCTCCCAGCACCGCCGCATAGCCCGACCGGGCATCCGGCCAGCGCGGCACGAACCCGCTCGCCCGCAGCCGCGCGTTGCTGAGCCGCTTGCTGCCCACGCCGGCCGGGGCCGGACCGTCGGGCGGCGACGGTGCGCCCACCAGTCCGGCCAGGTGTTCGTACAGGACGTCCAGAGGCAGCGGCGTGTCGTCCACGCCCAGGTAAAGCGGGCCGGCATCCGGCAACAGCAACAGATGCGCGATCGCTGCCGCCGCATCGTCCACGTGGATGCGGTTGGCCCAGTGCACCTGATCCCGCGGTACGACGGCCAGTCCCGCTCTCAGGCGATCGATCAGTTGCAGCCGCCCCGGTCCATACAGGCCGGCCAGCCGCACTACCGTGGAGCGCACGGGCTGGTCCGCAAGCCAGCGCTCCGCCTCCAGCAGCACGCTGCCGTTGAAGCCGGGCGGCCGGGCTGGCGTGTCCTCGTCCACCCAGTCGCCGGCATGCTCGCCGTAGACCGCGCTGGAAGAGACGAACAGCACGCGCTGCAGCGCGGTGCGGTCAAGCGCTGCAAGCATGGCGCGCAGACCCGTCAGGAAAACCGCCTCGTACGCCGCCCTGGCGCGTGCATCGGGCGCGGGCAGGTAGACCAGCCGGGTGATGCCGTCGGGCAGTGCGCCCAGCGTGGCGGGCGCGGTGAGATCGCCGGCGAGCCAGTGGATACCGCCCTCGCCGCCCGCCGGGGGATGCCGGCGCAGGGCGTACACCTCGAGCCCCCGTGCCCGCAGTCGCCGCGCCACGCGCAGCCCCAGGTCGCCGCAGCCGGCCAGCAAGACGCGTTCGCCCGTGATTGCTAGCATGCGCGCATGAACCCCTCGTGCAACCTGTTCCTGATCGGCCCGACCGGCGCCGGCAAGACGTCGATCGGTCGACGCCTCGCCGCGCATTATGGCCTGCCGTTCCTCGATCTCGACCAGGAGATCGAGCGCCACTGTGGGGTGGACGTGCGTTGCGTGTTCGAGATCGAGGGCGAGGCGGGCTTCCGCCAGCGCGAGAGCACCCTGCTCGATGCGCTCAGCGCACGCGCCGGCGTGCTGCTGGCCACCGGCGCCGGCGCCGTGCTCGATCCGGTCAATCGCCGGCGCCTGGCCGAGCGCGGTTTCGTGCTGTGGCTCGATACCACCGTGGAACAGCAGCTCGAACGCCTGGCGCGCGACACCAAGCGCCCGCTGCTGGCGGGCGAGGATCGCCGCGGCAAGCTCGAGGCGATGGCGCAAGTCCGCGGACCGCTCTACCGCGAGATCGCCGACCTTCGCCTGCCGGGCGAGCACGAGGGCGTGGTGACCGCGAGCGAGCGTTGCCTCGCCCTGCTCGACCAGCACTGGCAACGGCAACAGGCGGCATGAACGAAGCGGACACCCAGACGATCGAGGTCGCGCTCGGCGCGCGGCGCTACCCGGTGTGGATCGGCCGCGGCCTGTTGGGCGACAGTGCCCGCTGGCGCGCGCGCCTGCGTGGGCGCCATGCGCTGGTGATCAGCAACACCACCGTGGCGCCGCTCTACCTCGATCGCGTCGCGCGGGGGCTCGAAGGCCTGCGCTGGTCGAGCTTCCTGCTCGAGGACGGCGAGGCGCACAAGAACTTCGGCAACGCGGGTCGTGCACTGGAAGCGCTCGCCGCGCTGGGCGCCACCCGCGACGCCTGCGTGATCGCACTGGGCGGCGGGGTCGTCGGCGACCTGGCCGGTTTCGCGGCGGCATGCTGGATGCGCGGCATCGATTTTATCCAGATGCCGACCACGCTGCTGGCGATGGTCGACTCCTCGGTCGGCGGCAAGACCGGCGTGAACATGCCCGCCGGCAAGAATCTGGTCGGCGCCTTCCACCAGCCGCGCGCGGTGGTCGCCGACATCGATACCCTGGCCACCCTGCCCGACCGCGAATACCGCGCGGGCCTGGCCGAGGTGGTGAAGGGCGCGGCGATCGGCGACACGGACTTCTTCGGCTGGCTGGAGACGAACGCCGACGCCCTCGCTCGTCGCGAGACTGCCACGCTGGTGGAGGCCATCGCGCGCAAGGTCCGCTACAAGGCCGGCGTGGTCGCGCGTGACGAGACCGAGCAGGGCGAACGCGCGCTGCTCAACCTTGGCCACACCTTCGGCCACGCGCTGGAAACCGCCGGACGCTACGCGGTCTTGCTGCACGGAGAGGCTGTCGCCATCGGCATGGTGCTGGCCGCACGTCTGTCCGAGCGCCTGGGCATGGCCAGCGCCGCCGAGACCACGCGCTTGCGGCAGCTGCTCGATCGCCTCGGCCTGCCTGTTGCCCTGCCCGAAGGGATGGCGCCGGAGCACTTACTCGAGCTGATGCATCTGGACAAGAAGAACACCGCCGGCACGCTGCGGCTGATCCTCTGGCGCGGGATCGGCAAGGCCGAGATCGTGGCGGGCGTCGACGAAGCGGCCGTGTTGAAAACGTTGGCCGAAGCCACCTCCGACCACGCACTATCCGGCCGAACGATCCACCCGTAGGGTGGGCTCGGGCCCACTGCATCTCCCGCCAAGCCGCGACGGTGGGCTGAGCCCACCCTGCGGGCCCGGCCCCGTGCCTCGCCAGCATCGCGGCGGCCCTCTAGAATGTACGTCTTGCGGCATCCCTGCCGCACCATCACGGACACCATGCGCCTCTACCTGCAAACCATGCCCGCCTCGGCCGAAGCGCCGCGCTACGTGCAGATCGTGCTCGAGCAGGACCTGCTCGGCGGCTGGACGCTGTACCGCGAAAGCGGCACGCAGGGTGGCAAGGCCACGCTCAAGCGCGAGCAGTTCCTCGAGCGCGACGCGGCCATCGCAGCGTTCGAGAAGACGCGTGATGCGCAGTTGAAGCGCGGCTTCCGCGTGATGTTCGCCCAGGGCCTGGACGGCCCGCATGGACGCTGATATGACCGCCCCCCTGAAGAACGACCGCTTCCTGCGCGCGCTGCGCCGGGAACCTACCGACACCACGCCGATCTGGGTGATGCGCCAGGCCGGCCGCTACCTGCCCGAGTACCGTGCCACGCGCGAGCGCGCCGGCAGCTTCATGGGGCTGGCGCAGAATCCCGAGTTCGCCTGTGAGGTGACGCTGCAGCCGCTGGAGCGCTTCGACCTCGATGCGGCGATCCTTTTCTCGGACATCCTGACCATCCCGGATGCGATGGGCCTGGGCCTTTCTTTCGCGCACGGCGAGGGTCCGCAGTTCGCCCGTCCCGTGCGCAGCGCCGCCGACGTCGCGGCGCTGTCGGTGCCCGACATGGACGGCGAGCTGCGTTACGTGATGGATGCGGTGCGACTGATCCGGCGCGAACTCGACGGACGCGTGCCGCTGATCGGTTTCTCCGGCAGCCCATGGACGCTGGCCTGCTACATGGTCGAAGGTCACGGCTCGCGCGACTTCGCCACGCTCAAGGCGATGTGCTGGAGCGAGCCGAAGCTCGCCCACCAGCTGCTCGACACGCTGGCGCAGTCGGTCGCCGCCTACCTCCTCGCGCAGGCGGCCGCCGGCGCACAGGCGCTGATGGTTTTCGACACCTGGGGCGGCCTGCTCGGCCCTGCGCCGTTCCGCGAGTTTTCGCTGCGCTACATGAACCTAGTCGTGGCTGCCCTTAAGGCCGACCGGAACGCCCGCGATCTGCCGGTGATCCTGTTCTCCAAGGGCGCGCACCTGCACCTGGCCGAGATGGCCGGCTCCGGTTGCGCCGCGCTCGGCGTGGACTGGACGATCGACCTCGGCGATGCGCGCCGCGCGGTGGCCGGCAAGGTTGCCCTGCAGGGCAACCTAGACCCGGCCGTGTTGCGCTCCAACCCGGAGGTCGTTCGCCGCGAGGCACGCGCCGTCATGGACAGCTACGGCAACCATCCCGGCCACGTCTTCAATCTCGGCCACGGCATTACGCCGGAGGTCGATCCGGATCACGTCAAGGTGCTGGTGGACGAGGTGCACGCCTACGGCCGCCAGCTGCGCGCGGGCTAGCAATGGCCTGGCTGGTCACCAAGTACCTGATCACCGCCGCGGTGGTGGTGCTCGTCTCCGAGGGGGCGAAGCGGAGCGACCGGCTGGGCGGACTGCTCGGCGCGCTGCCGATGGTGACCATCCTCGCGCTGATCTGGCTTTACGTGGAGCACCAGCCGGCGCAGAAGATCGCGAACCACGCCTGGTACACCTTCTGGTACGTGCTGCCCACGCTGCCGATGTTCCTGGTCTTCCCGGCGCTGCTGCCGCGACTGGGTTTCTGGTTCACCCTGCTCGCCTGCGCCCTCATCACGGTGGCGTGCTTCGGCCTGTTCGCACTGGCCGTGCGACGGTTCGGGATCGAACTGCTCTAGCATCCCCGATCGCCGGCTAGCACACCCCCGCTTGCCCTGTCCATACCTCGGGCGCATAGTGGGGCCGCCGGCGACTGGCCGGTCGGCAAAAAGGCATGGGGGTGCCGTTATGTCGCGATTCAATCCTTTGAGCACGCCAGGCTCGGTCACGAGCGCAACGGCGGGGCCATCCGGGCAATACGTCTTTCGCTCTCCGAACTCACTCGGCAATGGGGTCCGGGGCGTGGTCGGAGCCTTCGTCCTGCTCACGCTGGCGGTCCTGGGCGTGATGGCCTACGGGCTGCAACTGCTCCAGCAGGGCATCGACAGCGGGATCACCACTGCGCTGCAGGACAAGCTGGCGGGCGCCGGCTGGCTGCAGCTGAACCTGTTCCGCCTGCAACTGGTGCTCATGCTGGCCTGCTACATCTGGGCCGGCTGCTGGGTATACCGGATGGCCTGCAACGTGCGGGCGCTCGGAGCCCGTGGCCTGGACGACTCGCCCGGCTGGGCGGTCGGCTGGTACGCGGTGCCGGTCATGAACCTGGTGCGGCCACTGCGCGCGATGACCCAGATCTGGCTGGGTTCCCAGGCACCGGCACGCTGGCAGAAGCTCGGTACGCCGTCGTTGCTGCGTGTCTGGTGGGTGTTCTGGATCGCGGGCAACTTCTCCTACTGGTTCGTCACGCAGTATCTGCGGCCCGAGCACACGTTCGAGGGGCTGCATACCCAGCAGGTGCTGTTGCTCTGCGGGCAGGGTCTGAACCTGTGCGCGGCCGCCCTGTTCCTGCTGGTCGTGACGCGCCTGACCCGCATGCAGGTGGAACAGCACGAGCACCAGCAGGCGACGCCTGCGATACACGCATCGTCGCTGGCCGACGCCTTCGTGGCGTAGTTCCACCCGCAATCCGGCGCATCCTGGCCCCGGCTCGCAGCGAGCCGGGCCTTTCGGCTGCCCGCGGGAGGCCCCTCCGGCGCGCGCGCTTGGGGCGATCACTCGCGCCCCGTACAATCACCGGCTCACCTTCCATGACACGCGCGCCGCACGGCGCGCCATCGCGAGCCCCCGATGGACAAGAGTTTCGAACCCGGCCAGATCGAACCGAAGTGGTATGCGCACTGGGAAAAGCGCGGCGCGTTCAAGCCCACCGGCCAGGGCGAGCCCTACTGCATCCTGCTGCCGCCGCCGAACGTGACCGGCACGCTGCACATGGGCCACGCCTTCCAGCAGACCGTGATGGACATGCTGATCCGCTACCAGCGCATGCGCGGCATGAACACGCTGTGGCAGGTCGGCACTGACCACGCCGGCATCGCGACGCAGAAGATCGTCGAGAACCAGCTCGCCGCCGAGGGCGTGAGCCGGCACGATCTGGGCCGCGAACCGTTCGTCGAGCGGGTGTGGAAGTGGAAGGAGGAATCCGGATCCACCATCACCAACCAGATGCGCCGGCTGGGCGTGGCTGCCGACTGGTCGCGCGAGCGCTTCACCATGGACGAGGGGCTCTCGGCCGCGGTGCGCAAGGTGTTCGTCGAGTGGTACCGCGCGGGCCTGATCTACCGCGGCAACCGGCTGGTGAACTGGGATCCGGCGCTGGGCACGGCGGTGTCGGACCTGGAGGTGAACAACGTCGAGCGTGACGGCCACATGTGGTCGATCCGCTACATGACCACCGACGGCGCCGGCTCGGTGGTGGTCGCCACCACGCGCCCGGAGACCATGCTGGGCGACGTGGCGGTCGCCGTGCACCCCGAAGACGAGCGCTACGCGCATCTGATCGGCGCGACCCTGCATTTGCCGCTGACCGGCCGACAGATCCCGGTGATCGCCGACGACTACGTCGACCGCGAGTTCGGCACCGGCTGCGTGAAGATCACCCCGGCGCACGACTTCAACGACTACGCCATCGGCCAGCGCCACAAGCTGGAGCCGATCAACGTCTTCACCCTCGACGCGAAGGTCAACGACAACGCCCCGGAGAAATACCGCGGGCTGGACCGCTACGAGGCGCGCAAGGCGGTGCTGGCCGACCTGGAAGCCGCGGGCCTGCTGGTCGAGGCCAGGCCGCACAAGCTGCAGGTGCCGGTGAGCCAGCGCTCGGACGCGGTGATCGAGCCGATGCTGACCGACCAGTGGTTCGTCGACCTCACCTCCGGGGTGCTGGCCGACGGCCGCCCGGGTGGTCGCACCGCGATCACCGAGCCGGCGTTGGAGGCGGTGCGTTCGGGCGCGATCCGCTTCGTGCCGGAAAACTGGACCACGACCTACACGCAGTGGCTGGAGAACATCCAGGACTGGTGCATCAGCCGCCAGCTCTGGTGGGGCCACCGCATCCCGGCGTGGTACGACGAGGGCGGCAACATCTTCGTCGGCGAGGACGAAGCCGACGCGCGCCGTCATGCCACCAGCAAGCCGGTGGGCGAACTTCGCCAGGACGAGGACGTGCTCGACACGTGGTTCTCCTCCGCGCTGTGGCCTTTCTCCACGCTGGGCTGGCCGATGCAGGGCCCGGTGAAGAACGAGCGCGGCGAGGTGGTCGCCAACTGGGAGCAGGACAAGCTGTTCCTGCCCAGCGCGGTACTGGTCACCGGCTTCGACATCATCTTCTTCTGGGTCGCGCGCATGGTGATGGCGACCCTGTATTTCACGAAACGGGTGCCCTTCCGCGAGGTCTACATCAACGCCATCGTGCGCGATGCCGAAGGCCAGAAGATGTCCAAGTCCAAGGGCAACACGCTGGACCCGCTGGACCTGATCGACGGCATCGCGCTGGAGCCGCTGGTGGAGAAATCCACCCGCTCGCTGCTGATCCCGCAGGTGCGCGAGAAGGTGGAAAAGCGCATCCGCAAGGATTATCCGCAGGGTATCCCCTCGATCGGCACGGACGCGCTGCGCTTCACCTTCGCCGCGCTGGCCAGCTACAGCCGCACGATCAACTTCGACATCAAGCGTGCCGAGGGCTACAAGGCGTTCTGCAACAAGCTGTGGAACGCGGCGCGCTTCGTGCTGATGAACCTGCCCGAGGGCGAACAGACTGCTTCCCCGGCCGCGGTCACCGAGGCCGAGCGCTGGATCCTGGACCGCCTCAAGCAGACGCTGGCGGAGGTCGAGGAGCACTTCGCCACCTACCGATTCGACCTGGTGGCGCAGGCGCTGTACGAATTCGTGTGGAACGAGTACTGCGACTGGTTCCTGGAACTCTCCAAGCCCGCGCTCAACGGTAGCGACGCGCAGGCCGCCGCCTCCACGCGCCACACGCTGCTGGTGGTGCTGGAGACCGTACTGCGCGCCCTGCATCCGGTCATTCCGTTCATTACCGAGGAAATCTGGCAGGCAGTGGCGCCGCGGCTGGGCATCGGGGCGTCCAGCATCATGGAGCGGCCGTGGCCGAAGGCCGCCGAACTGCCGACGGACGAGGCCGCGAGCGCCGAGATCGAATGGACCAAGTCGGTGCTTTCGGGCATCCGCCGCATCCGCTCGGAAATGAACATCGCACCCGGCAAGACCATACCGCTGCTGTTTGCCGACGGCGACGCGCAGGATCGCTCGCGCGTGGCCAAGTTCGCCGCGCAGATCGCCTTCCTCGCCCGCACCGACGCACCGCAGTGGATCGAGCCCGGCGCCGGGGAGCCGGCTGCGGCCGCCGCGGTGGTCGGCAGCCTGCGCGTGCTGATCCCGCTGGCCGGGCTGATCGACCTCACAGCGGAGAAGGCGCGCCTGGCCAAGGAAATCGCGCGCATCGAGGGCGAGATCAGGAAGTGCGAGGGCAAGCTGGGCAACGCCAACTTCGTCGCCAACGCGCCGGCCGAGGTCGTGGCGCAGGAGCGCCAGCGTATCGTGGACTGGGGCACGCAGCTGGACGCGCTGCGGGAGCAGGCGCGCAAACTCGGCTGAACGACACGCACGGGAGCGCCGTATGCGCGACCGGCATGTGCCGCGTCGCGCACGCGGTTGCGCTCCTGCGAAAGAGGCGTCAGGGAGACGCCGGCTCGCGGTCCAGCGCCATCACGATGGCGTCTTCGCGTCCGCCCTTGGCCGGATAGTAACGCGGGCGCCTGCCGATTTCCCTGAAACCGACCGATTCGTAGAGCTGCTTTGCCACCGGATTGGACGGGCGCACCTCAAGGAACACCCGCTCGGCGCCGCTCCAGCGCGCCACGTCGAGCAGCCGGCCGAGCAGGTGTCGGCCCAGGCCGCGCCCGCGCCAGTCCGGACCGATGCACAGGTTGAGCACGTGTGCTTCGCCGGCCGCCACCGAGAGGATGCCGTAACCGGCCACGTCGCCCTCGCAGGACAGGACCCAGCACGGATGCCCGGCCTTCAGGCAGTCGCTGAAGATCCCGGACGACCACGGGAACTCGTAGGACGCATTCTCGATCGCGCTGACCGCGGCAACGTCCTCGCGCCGCATCGCGCGTATCTCGATGCGCGGGCGCGCCACCGCCACCATTACGCACTTTCCGCCAGCGCACGCCGCAACTGGCGCAGCGCGGTCCAGAGCCGGCGCTTGCCGGCGCCGCTCGCGAGCACTTCGCACGGCTCGTCGGCCAGCACGATCTGCGCCTGGTTCATCACCGCCGCGGGCAACTCGCGGCCCAGCGCGTGCGCCTGCGCCTGGCCGAACACCAGGTAGGCGCGTACCGACGGCACGGTGGCAGCGGGGCGTCCGTCCTTGACCGGGATGCGACCCGCACGCGCCAGTTCGGGACCGTAGGCGGCCAGCGCGCGCCCGAGCAGGTCCAGTTCGCGCGCGGCGCAGCCCTCCGGCAACAGCACGATGCAGGAAGCCGCCACTGCCGCTGGCGCGGCAGGCGGCTCGGCCACGGTGTCGGCCACATCCGCCCCCACGGTTGCACGACGCACCAGCGGCGTCACGCCCAGCGCGCGCAACAATCGCGTGCGCCGCGAACCGGGTCCGCGTGTGGCGGGCGCCGCGCTCATGGCCTGGCGCGGCGGGTCCGTCGGCGATGCGCGGCGCGGCCCCACAGGGTCACCGCCGGACCGGAGAGGAGATAGAGCGTGGACACCACGAACAGCACCCGCGGCGGGTCGATCAGGAAGGGCACCAGGATCAGCACCGCCGCCAGCACCCACAGGAACGGCACGCGGTCGCGTTCGCCCATCGGCAGCGACTTGAAGCTGTAGTAGCGGAAACGGCTGACCATCAGCAGGCCCACCACCACCGCCATCACCAGCGTGACGAAGCACAGCTGCGGGCCGGTGACGGCCCACCCCTCGGCACGGAATTTCTCGACGCTCCACACGTACGACATGCACACCGCCGCCGCTGCCGGACTGGCCAGGCCCTGGAAGTAGCGCTTGTCGATCACCCCCACCTGCGTGTTGAAGCGGGCCAGGCGCAGCGCGCCGCAAGCGGCGTAGAGGAAGGCCGCAGCCCAGCCGATCTTGCCCCACACCGGCCCGAAGTCGCGCAGCGAGGACAGCGACCAGTTGTACATCACCAGCGAAGGTGCCAGGCCGAAGCTGACCAGGTCCGACAGCGAGTCGTACTGCACGCCGAACTCGCTCTGGGTGCCGGTCAGGCGTGCCACGCGTCCGTCCATGCCATCCAGCACGGCCGCCACGAAGACCGCGATCGCAGCCTCGGTAAAACGGTGCCCGATGCTTGCCACCACCGCGTAATAGCCGGCGAACATCGCCGCCGTGGTGAACAGGTTCGGCAGCAGGTAGATGCCCCGGTGGCGGGGTGCGCGGACTGGCGTGTTCTCGCTCATGCAACGATCCGTGACGGAATGCGCGAGAGTGTAAACCATCGGCCGTCGGCGGCCCCTCCACGCTTGAGTCCGGCCGTGCGGAGTGTTAACTAGTGCCGGGGCCCCACGCCCTCGGAGAATCCCATGCGCCGCTTGCCCCTGGTCCTCGTGTTGCTTCTGCTCGCGCCCGCGGTCGCCGCGCAGGTGTACAAGTGGACCGATTCGCGCGGCACCGTGCACTACTCCGAGACGCCGCCTCCGCAGGGCACCCGGTACAAGCGCATCAATACCAATGGCATGGAACAGCCGGCCGCGCCGGCGCCTGCCGCCAAATCCGACGCCGTTGCCACCAAGCCGGCGCCTGCAGGCACCGGTGGCCTGCCCAATACGCCGGAAAATCGCGCCAAGCTCTGCACCTCGCTGAAGGCCAATCTGGACCTGCTCAAGGGGAAGGAGGGCGTGATGCTCGAACAGGACGGCAAGTCGGTGCCGCTGGATGAGACCCAGCGCAACCAGCAGATTGCGCTGGCCGAACAGCAGTACCAGCAGTTCTGCGGCCAATAGGGCCTCTGCACCGCTATTCTTGACGCGTAAGCCGGGGATGGGCCACGTATAATCGGCCTCTTTGCCCCCCGGATTACCCGCCATGCGCCTCAGCCATTTCCACCTGGCCACCGTCAAGGAAGTACCCGCCGACGCCGAAATCGCCAGCCATCGGCTGATGTTGCGCGCCGGCATGATCCGCAAGCTCGCCTCCGGCCTCTACACGTGGACGCCGCTAGGCCTGCGCGTGCTGCGCAAGGTCGAGAACGTCGTGCGCGAGGAAATGAACCGCGCCGGTGCGATCGAATTGCTGATGCCTGCGGTGCAGCCGAAGGAACTGTGGGAAGAGACCGGCCGCTGGGAAAAGTTCGGCGGCCAGTTGCTCAAGATCAGGGATCGCAAGGAACAGGAATTCTGTTTCGGCCCGACCCACGAGGAAGTCATTACGGACTTCGCGCGCAATGAGCTGAAGAGCTACAAACAGTTGCCCGTCAACTTCTATCAGATCCAGACCAAGTTCCGCGACGAGATCCGTCCGCGCTTCGGCGTGATGCGCGCGCGCGAGTTCCTGATGAAGGACGCCTACTCCTTCCATCTTTCGTCCGAGTCACTGGGCGATACCTACGGCGCGATGTACCGGGCCTATTCGCGCATTTTCGAACGACTGGGCCTTTCGTTCCGCGCAGTGCAGGCGGACACCGGGGCGATCGGCGGCAATGCCAGCCACGAGTTCCAGGTGCTGGCCGATTCGGGCGAGGATGCGATCGCATTTTCCGATGGCTCCGATTACGCCGCCAATATCGAAAAGGCCGAAGCGCTCGCACCGGCTATCGAGCGTCCTGCCCCGCAGGCACCACTCAAGCGGGTGGATACGCCGACGCAGAAAACGATCGCCGAGGTAAGCGCGTTCCTGGGCGTGCCGCCCCGGCAGTGCGTCAAGACCCTGCTGTTACGCGGGCGCTATGGGCTGGTCGCGCTGTGCCTGCGCGGCGACCACGAGATAAACGAGGTCAAGGCCGGCAAGCTGGCCGAATTGACGGACGAGCCGGTGCTGGCCTCCGAGGAAGAGATTCTCGCCGCGACCGGCACGCGACCGGGCTTCATCGGCCCGGTCGGCCTGCCCGACACAATTCCGGTCATCGTCGACCGCAGTGCCGCGGTACTTGCCGATTTCATCTGCGGCGGCAATGCCGACGGCACCCATTACACCGGCGCCAACTGGGAACGCGATGCGCGCATTACCCGCGTGGAAGACATCCGCCAGGTGGTCGAGGGCGATCCTTCGCCCGACGGGCACGGCACCCTGCACCTGGCCCGCGGCATCGAGGTCGGTCACATTTTCCAGTTGGGGCAGAAATACGCGCAGGCGCTTGGTGCCACGGTGCTGGATGACCAGGGCAAGGCCCAGGTGATGATGATGGGGTGCTACGGCATCGGCGTGAGCCGCATCGTGGCCGCGGCGATCGAACAGTCCCATGACGAGGCGGGCATTATCTGGCCCGAGACCATGGCGCCCTGGCGCGTGGCGGTCTGCATCATCAATCCCAAGAACCTGCCCGAGGTGCGCGCGGCGGCTGAAAACCTCTATGGGAAGCTCGAGGAACGCGGCATAGAAACGGTGCTGGATGACCGCGGGCTGCGCCCCGGCCAGATGTTTGCCGACCTGGAATTGATCGGCATTCCGCACCGGGTGGTGGTCAGCGAGCGTGGACTGGCTGCCGGCACGCTCGAATACCGGCGCCGTGCAGAATCGGAAAACCGTGCCATTACCGAGGACGAATTGTTCACGCTGCTGGCGCAAGAGTAAGTGGCGGTTGCCGTTAAACGGTAGTTTCCGTGCAGTCGGGTTTGGCAATACGCCCGGCCGGTTTTATGCGGTGGATCGCATTATTCCCTGCGGGGGATAATCAGCCGTTTTGCAATTGCCCCCGCCATTGGGCGAGAATGCCTCCCGACAGGAAGCACCGCTCTCATGACGAGAGGCAAAAACACATAATCGAAGACTTATCCGGGAGCCCACGCATGGCAGTCGATATCAAGAACCTCAACCACAACCAGCTCAATGAACTGATCACCAAGGCGCAGGCGCGTCAGAACGAGCTGCGCAAGGAGAAGGTCGCCAAGCTGCGCGAGAAGGTCCATGCCATGGTCAAGGCCGAGGGCTACAACATGGAAGACATCTTCGGCGGCGCTCGCAAGCCTCGTCGCAGCACCGGCACGGTGGCGCCGAAGTACCGCAACCCGGCCAACCCGGAGCAGACCTGGTCCGGCCGCGGCAAGCGCCCGCGCTGGTTCAACGACGCGCTGAAGGCGGGCAAGAAGGAAAAGGATCTGGCGATCTGATTACCCCGTCGCCTTGAACGGAAAAACACCGGCCCCGCGCCGGTGTTTTTTTGTTCATGGGTCCGGACGGGCCCGCTCCTCCCAAGCCCTCCCCGCCTTGCAGCGTCCCTCCCATAGGGGAGAAGGATGCGGATAGGGTCCGGCGGCGGCGCTTCGACTCCGGCGCCGCGCCTCTGCGCTCGGGCGACCCTCACCCGAATCTCCGTTTGCTCTGGACGAAGTCGAAGAGCCGGTCCGCGGAAACTGTCGAATGCGGGGACAGCCCCTCCCCTCAGGGAGAGGGCCTTGAAAGGGCCGGGTATCCGGATGCGCGGCTTGCGGCGAGCGCTTCGGCTCCGGCCGCGACTACGCTCGGCACGAAGAAAGCCACCACACGCCGGACCCGTCAGGCCGCAGTGCCGCCCACGGTCATGCCGTCGATCTTGAGCGTCGGCTGCCCCACGCCGACCGGCACGCTCTGGCCGTCCTTGCCACACACGCCGATGCCCTCGTCGAGCTTGAGGTCGCTGCCGATCATGGAAACGCGGGTGAGCACCTCCGGACCGGCGCCGATCAGCGTGGCGCCCTTGACCGGCACGGTGAGCTTGCCATCCTCGATCAGGTAGGCCTCGCTGGCGGAAAACACGAACTTGCCGCTGGTGATGTCGACCTGGCCGCCACCGAAATTGACCGCATAAAGGCCACGCTTCACCGACGCGATGATCTCGGCCGGATCATGCGAGCCGGCGCGCATGTAGGTGTTGGTCATGCGCGGCATCGGCAGCTGCGCGAACGATTCGCGGCGGCCGTTGCCGGTCGGCTTCATGCCCATCAGGCGCGCGTTCAACTTGTCCTGCATGTAGCCGACCAGGATGCCGTCCTCGATCAGCGTGGTGCACTCGCTCGGCGTTCCCTCGTCGTCCACGCTGAGCGAGCCGCGGCGGTTGGGCAGCGTGCCGTCGTCGACCACGGTGACACCCGGGGCGGCCACGCGCTGCCCGATACGTCCGGCGAAGGCGGAGCTGCCCTTGCGGTTGAAGTCGCCTTCCAGGCCATGGCCGATCGCCTCGTGCAACAGCACGCCGGGCCAGCCGGGACCGAGCACCACGGTCATCTGCCCGGCGGGCGCGTCGACCGAATCGAGGTTGACCAGCGCCTGGCGCACCGCCTCCTCGGCGAAGCCCAAGCCGCGGCCGTTCTCGATCAGCTCGCGGTAGCCGTAGCGACCGCCGCCGCCGGCGCTGCCCTGCTCGCGCCGGCCGTTGGACTCGGCGATCACCTGCACGTTCAGGCGCACCAGCGGGCGCACGTCCGCCGCCAGGGTGCCGTCGGCCCCGGCCACCAGCACGGTGTCCATGGTCGAGGCCAGGCTCACGATCACCTGCTTGACGCGCGGGTCGCGCGAACGCGCATAGGCGTCCACTTCGCGCAGCAGGGCGATCTTGTCCGCATTGGGAAGGCTCTCGACCGGATCCAGTGCCGGGTAGAGCTGGCGAGCACCGTTGAGCGCCAGCGGCTTGCCGGCGCCCTGGCCACCCTGGGCGATCGCGCGCGCCGCCTTGGATGCTTCCAGCAATTGCGGCAGCACGATTTCGTCGGAGTAGGCGAAGCCGGTCTTCTCGCCGCTGATGGCACGCACGCCAACGCCCTGCTCGATGGAATGGCTGCCGTCCTTGACGATGCCCTCTTCCAGCAGCCACGACTCGCTGCGCGAATGCTGGAAGTAGAGATCGGCCGCGTCGATGGACGGCCCCATCAACTGACTGAAGACGCGCTCCAGGTCATGAGTGGCCAGACCGCCGGGGGCCAGCAGCTTGTTTTCGACTTGCGCGATCAGGGAATCCATCGGGGGACCATGGCAATGCAGTGAAAAAGACAATGGTGGCACGCCGCGCCGATTCAACGTACCGGCGCGAAAGGGAAACCCGGCCCGTGGCCGGGTTTCCTGCGCGGGGCGAGAACGCCGGTAACCCGGACCGGCGTTCAGCGTCCAGGCGCTTCGTTGGTCACTTCGAAGCTCAGCTCGACCACGAATTGCTTGGGTTTGGGCGGGGTCACCACGACGCCCTTGGAAACGACGGTAAGCCTCACGTTCCTGATCTGTGCCAGATCGAAGCTGAGGGCCACCGGTTCGGGCTCGGGTGCCTTTCGTCCCGCCCCCTCCCCGCCTCGTCTCGCCGCGGCGTCCACGCGGCCGATGGGAGGAGTTTGCGCGGCGAGCGCCTGTACGCGCTTGAGCTTGGTAGCCATGGTCATTCTCCAGCGTGAAGCCCTGCACTGGAATGCGGGGCGGATGGCTCCCGACCGCCTGGCCGGCCCGCCGCCGGGGGCGACAGCAGGCCCAGGTGCCGGAAGGTGTAATTGCTGGCGATGAGCGTCTCTGCAATTCCTGCGGCGCGCGCGGCCTGCAGCCGCTGGCGCGCGCCATCGAGATCGCCCAGCAGCGCCAGCGTCTCGGCGTTGAGCAGCGCCACTTCGCCTGGTTGCGCATGCAGCGACTCGGCGCGGGCAACCAGCTGCCGGGCGCGGGCCGGGTCGCCCAGCATGATCCGGTAGAAGGCGAGCGAGGCCACCGCACGGGCGTCCCTGGGCTCGACCACCAGATAGCGTTCGGCGCGCACCGAGGCCGCCTCGAACGCCTTGCGCATGTCGGCGGTGCTCGATGCCGGGTCCACCCTGAGCGCCTCGCCCAGGTTGCCCCAGATCATGAAGTCGTCCGGGCCCAGCGTCGTCGCCTGCCGCTGCAGCGCCACCGCGGCAGCAAAGTCGCCGTGCTGGTACTTGAGCAGCCCCAGGTTGGTCACCGCACCGACCGTGGGCTGGATGCCGATTGCGCGCTCCAGTGCCGCCTGCGCGGCCGTATCGTCGCCCGCCTCGATGTACAGCGCGCCCAGCGTTTCCCACAGGTCTTCCCTGCCCGGCTGCAGCTCCACCGCGCGGCGATAGGAGGCCACGGCCTGCGGGACCTTGCCGTCCAGGTACTGCTGGTAACCGAGCTCGGCATGCACGCCGGCATCGTCGGGGTCCAGTGCCAGCGCCTGCTGGAACTGCGCCAACGCCAGGTCGCCATGCCCCTGGGCGGCATAGACCTTGGCCATGCCCACGTGCGATGCGGCCGCCAGCGCGGGCGACTGCGCGCTCCTGCGGTAGTGATCCAGCGCGCGTCCGCCGTCGCCGGCCGCGCGGTACAGGTCGCCCAGCGCCTGGTCCGTTTCCGGCATCGACGGGTCCATCTGCGCGGCGCGCTGGCAGGCAGCCTTGGCATTATCGAACGCCGCCGGGTTGTGGCTGCTCTGGAACCGCCAGATTTCGGCGCGGCAGATGCCGGCCTGGGCCCGCGCAAACTGGCTGTCCTGCCGCAGGGCCTGGCCGAAGTGCGCGATCGCCTGGTCGGCGGCCTCGGGCTCGGCGGCGTGGCGCAGCAGTTGCAGGCCAGCCAGGTAGGTATCGAACGCGGCCGCGTTGCGGGTGGGCGCTAGGCGCCTGGCCAGCCGCTTGCCTCCATCGGGAATCGCCCCCAGCAACGCATGCACCACTTCCTGGGCGATGTCGCTCTGGGTGTCGAAGATGCCCGCCAGCTCGCGGTCGTAGGTGTGACTCCACAGCGTGAAGCCGGTGGCGGTGTCGGTCAGCCGCGCGGTGATGCGCACGCGCGAGCCCTCGCGGCGCACGCTGGCGCCAAGTATCGAGGCCACGCCAAGGCGCTGGCCCAGCGCCTTCGCATCGACCGTCTGGCTGTGGGGCACCGACGGCACCGAGGCGACCACCTTCAGGCCCTGCACGCCCGCCAGTGCGTCGCTCATTTCCTCGGCCAGCCCTTCGGCGAAGTAGTCGTCGTGGGCGTTGCCGCTGAGGTTGGCGAATGGCAGCACCGCCACCGAGGCCGCCACCGGGCTGCGCGGGACCGCGCGCCACTGGAACGCACCCCAGGCCGCCAGCACGCCCAGCAGCAGCACGACCGCCAGCGCCGGCCAGCGCCAGGGTGCGCGGTAATGGCCATGCACCGGCGGATCGGCCGTGCTCCAGGCCGGCGCGACGGCGGCCGGTGGCGACCGCTCGACGGGCCCGGGCAGCGGCGTCGCGAGGGCCACCGGGATGGTGTCGTGCGCCGCAGGAGCGTCCGTGTCCGGTGGCGGCATCGGCGCAGCCGGTTCCTGCAACCGCCCGATGAAGCTGTAGCCCAGCGCATGCCGCGTCTGGATGTAGCGCGGTTGCTGGGGATCTTCGTCCAGTGCGTGGCGCAGTTGCGCGATGGCGCGGGTCAGCACGCCGGGAGTGACGTGGCGATGGCCCCAGACCTGGTCGATCAGATCGTCGCGGCCGATCAGTTCGCCCGGGTGTTGCAGCAGCGCCAGCAGCACGGCAAACGCCTTGGGCTCCACCGGTTGCGGCACGCCCGCCCGCAACAGGGTGTGCGCGGCCGGATCGACCACGACGTCGCCAAAGCGATAAGGCGTAGCTCCCCCGTCGCGTGCGCCCGATTCCATCCGGTTCATCGGGAAACCCTCAGGCGATCACACAAACCTCGGTGTTCGCTCGTGCAAGCCTCGCATGTCCATCATGACTCAAACGCTCTGCCGGTGGAACCTGCACCACGCCGCCAGCCGCGGCACGCCCACCCATCGGAGAGACGCCATGAATGCCCAGTTCACCACCTCACTTCTTCCCTTGCCGGCCGCCCTGCAGGCGCCGTCGTCACCACGGGCGCGGCACCGCCGGCCCGGCCGTTTCGTGCGCACCAAAGCGCTGGCGCGCTTCAACCAGTTGCTTCGTCGATTGCAGCATGAGCCCCTGCAGCGTGAACAACTGGTCGCCGCCTGGCGTGAGCTGCGGGATCGCTCATCGAGCGAGCGCTGCGAGGCAGGCATCGAGCAACGCCTGCAGCTGGCCGGGGCGGTCGAGCGGATGATCCGCGACGCGACCTGGCAGGCCGCCAACGAGGCCATCGCACCCGCCCGCGTGGTGGTGGGTTACATCCATGGCAAGCATGAGCTGATCCCGCAACAGGCCACACGGGTCGGGCGACTGGACGATGCGATCCTGCTCGATGCGGCCTGGCCGAAGCTTCGCGGCGAGGTGGACAGTTACCTGGACTATTGCCGCCTGCGCGCGGTCGAAGCCGGATTGCGCGGCTGCCCGGTCGGCGAGTTCACCTTCACCCGTGAGGACTGGCAGAAGGCCCGTCGCGCCGAGGAGGGCCTGCTTGCCCACGTCCGCCGGGTCGGCCGGACCAGTTACCTGCCGGCGGCAACGGCCCCCATGTTCCGGGTCCGCTGAACCGGTTTGGTCATGTCGATCGCGCCAGGAATGCCGGGGCGTGCCCGTCCATGACGATGGGCCCGCCTCGCCGCCCGCGCCACCGGAGCGCCGTCAGCGCGGCGAGGAAGCGGCGGCAGCCGGATGGACGGGAGGCGGCGGCGGGCTCGAGGCCGCCGGTGCAGGGGTGGCGGGCAGCTCCCGCTTTTCCACCAGCGTGAACACCGGTTTGTCCCAGCTGCCGGTGACGTGGTAGCGCGCGCTGGCGGCCTTGTTCAGTCCCTTGCCGAGCAGCCCCTGCACGGCGAAGCCCGCGGCGGCGCCGACCGGCCCGGCGACCACGGCGCCGACCACCGGCAGGCTGTTGCCCACGTGCGGCACGACATAGACCTGCTGGTCGTAATCGCGTGCGCGCAGGCCGGTGCGACCGTGAATGTCGATGTCGGCAGCGGGGCCGCGCATTTTCAGGTTGTCGGTCCAGGCGTTGCCGTCGCCAAAGCGGAAGTCGCCCTTGATCGAATCGAACGCGAAGCCCTTGCCGAACACGTCGCCGAAGTCGAGCGTCAGGCGTCGCGGCAACTCGGCCACGGACACCAGGCCGAACAGGCGGCCCATGCCGGGCGCCACTTCGGGGATACGGCCATGGCTGACATCGACCGACAAGGTGCCGTTCAAGTTGGCCAGTGCGAACGATGTGGGTGCGCCGGGCCAGCTCGCATCCAGCACCGCGTGCGTCTTGCCGCCGCTGAACAGGCCCTCGTACCCGAAGGCGGTGAGCATGCTGCCCAGGTTCTGTGCGGCGAAGTCGATGCGCATGTGCGTGTGGCTGGCCTGGGCAGTACCTTTCCAGTCGCCGCTGGCGTTGAGCTGCACGCTCTTGGACAGCGCGCGCAGCTGGTCGATGTGCATACCCTGCGCAGTCGGCCAGGTTTCCAGGCGCGCCTCGCCGAGCCGGGCGGTGCCCAGGCGCAGGTCGCCGATCCACAGGTGGAAAGGCGGCAGCGAGGCGGGGTCGATACCGGTCGCGGCCGGATCGGCGGCAGGCCCGGCGGATCGCTCCGCGCCATTTTCGGTCGTGGCCGGTGTGGCGCCCCTGGCCGGCTCCGCCGAGGACTTGCCGGCGACGGGTGGGGGCGCCGACTGCGGCCAGTACAGCCGCTGCAGGCGGGCGGTGATGCCGCGCTTGCGCAGGTCGGTTGCCGGCACGTCGACATGGCCGGCGAGCGCGGGACTGTCCGCGTCGATGGCCAACCCGTCGGTGCCGGGCATGGCCTTGATATGCATGTCGGGGAAATCATGCTCGAACACCAGCGCGCGGTCGGCCCGGGCATCGATGCTCTCGAGCCCCGGGCCATCGCTGCTGCTGCCGGCCACCGCATGCTGCACCCAGCCGGACACGTCGAGCGCCGCGGCATGTCCGCGGATGCGCAGGCCCTTGTCCGGCAGGCGGTCGGGCATGGCGGTGCCGAATGCGATCGCCCCGGCCAGCGGCTGGGTGTCGCCCGCCGGCAGGCGGAAGCGCGCGCGCAACACTTCGCCAAGCGCCACGTCCAGGCGAGCGTTCTCCACCGGCACGCCCAGGGTCAGGTGCAAGGGCAGCACGGCATCGGCCGGCTTGGACAACGGCACCGGCAGCTTCAACGTGGTGCCCGCGAGCGTGCTGTCGGCACTGAGCGTCTGCAGCGGCGCACCACCACCGCCACGGGTGATGTCGAAGCCCAGCGTGTAGTCGCTGCGTCCCTCGGCCGCCGCACCCAGCCACTGGAGTTGCGAGAAGCCCTGCACCAGCTCGGCGATGGCGTAGCGTCCCTGCAGTCGCGCCGAGAGCACGGTGCCAGGCTGGCCGGTCGCATCGGCGATCGCAAGGTCCAGCGACGAGGGCTGTCCGCGGAAACCGCCGGTGAGCGGACCGGCGTGCACCCCGTGCGCGTCGAAGCTGACCGGTCCGGTCAGCTTGTCCAGCTTCAGCTTCCACTCCGGAGCATCCACGTCCGCATCGGTGAGCCGGGCGCTGCCGTCCAGCCGCAGCGCGCCGGGGTCCTTCACCGGCAGCGACAGGTGGAGGCCGAACGCACCGCTGCCGCCGAGGCGGAGTTTGGCCAGTGTGTCGGCCTGCTCGCGTGCGATCGGGCTCTGGCGCACGAACTTCATCAGGCTGGCGCCGCTGCCGTTGCCCTGCACGTTCAGATCGACCGTGGTGTCGGAAAAGTCCGGGATCAGCGCGACCGCACGATCGATCTTGATGCCCAGCGACTCGCCGCCCCGAGCCTCGGCCAGCATGCCGTTGTCGACGAAGCTGGCCTCGACCGACAGCCCGGTGGCCTGCGGCCAGTCCTCGCCGTAGTCGAAGGTCAGGCCGCTGATCCGCGCATGCGCCTCGAAGCGGCCTTCGTTGTGGCGGAACGGCCAGTCGGCCAGGTTGCCCCGCACGACCAGGTCGCCCTCGTCCACCGTTCCGGCGACCAGGGCGCGGTCGAGCCATTCGATCGAGTGCGGCGACATGGAGTCGAGCGGCCAGAACAGCTTGGCCGCCTGCACCTGCGCGTGGTCGATGTGTGCGTACAGCTCCAGGAAGGGACGCCCGCCGTCGTCCGGCCATGCGATCATGCCGCGCGCGCTGCCGGCAAAGCCCTCGCCCTGGAACGCCAGCGGGTCGACGCCCAGGTGCCAGGCCCCATCGGCGTGCCACGCCGCGATGGTGCCGCCCAGCCGCGGCAACACGAATGGCTCGCGGAAGCCGGGGGTGAAATCGACCACGGTGGCCTGCGCCGGCAGCTCGAGCGCAAAGCCCCGCGCGTCGCCGCGCAGCGTGCCGGCGAGCCGGCTGATGCCGGGCAGCTTGCCGACCGCGTCGATGCCTGCGTTCGAGAATGACGCCTGCAACCCCAGCACGCCGTCGGCGCGCGACCACTGCAGCGCCGCCTGCTTCAACAGGACGTGCGGATGCCCGCCACCGAGCCAGGCGCCAAGCGACGGTGCCAGGCCAGGCCTGAGCGCCAGCCACGGCAACAGCGGTGCGAGGTCGAGATCGCGCGCCGCCACGCCAACGCGCATCGCGCCGTCCGGTTGGTGCAAAGCCAGCGCCAGTGCACCGCCGCGGTCGTCGGCATAGCGGACCTCGTAACCGTCGGCGCTGCGGCTGATTCCCGCCAGGCCACGCAGGGCCGGCACGCTGGCGGTTCCCGCGGGGCCGGCGACGGCGAGGTCGGCAAGTTCGAAGCGCACGGTGGCGCGCACGACCCTGCGGTCCTTCCAGTCCAGCCAGGCGGCAACGCTGCCGGTACCACGTTTGGCCGCGTAACGGTCCAGCGCGACGTCGCCCAGCAGCGTGCGCAGGTCGAGCCGGTCGCCGGCGACCCATAGCCGCCCCTCGCTGCCGTCTTCGCGGAAACTGCCCGCGCCACGCCACAGGCCACGGGTGCCTTCGCGGTGCAGCAGTACGCCGAAGCGCACGCGGCTGCCCTGCCGGCTCAGCCGCAACTGGTCGGCGCGCACCGCGTAGCGATGTCCGCTGGCCTCGTCGGTGACGATCAGCCGCAGGTCGCGCAGCCAGAGGCCCAGCGAGACCGGTCCCATCGAGAAGTCCTGCCGGGCACCGCCCCCGGGGCCGCCAATGCCGTGGACATGCCAGCGACCCTGCGCATCGTGGCTCAGGTCCAGTTCCAGGCCGCGCGCGCGCAGGTCGAGCATGTGCCGCGAAGGCAGCAGCCAGGCGCCGAAATCGATCTTCAGTTCCGACTCGGGCAGGTGCAGCGGGCTGCCGCCGCCGGGACCCGGGCCAACGGTGACGTCGCGCATCACGAACAGCGGGCCGGAACCGCGCCAATGGCCTTCCATCGAGGCGAAGCTCACCGGCCGGTGCAGCCGCTCGGAAAGCCGTGCGGCCACCCATTGCGGATGGCGGGCCAGCAGCGGCAGCAGCAACTGCGCCAGCGCCACCAGCACCGCCAGCGTGACCACCGTGATGCCGGCGCCCCAGCCGAGGGCGCGCAGTGCCACGTGCAGGCGCTGTTGCCAGCGCGCGTTCACCTCGTTCCGTCCCGGCCGGCGTTGCGGGCAATCCTTCGCTTACAGCAAGACCACATCGAATTGTTCCTGCGAGTAATGCTCTTCCGGCTGGAAGCGTATGCTCTTGGAGATGAACTCCTCCAGTTCGGCCACCGCCGCCGACTCCTCTTCGAGGATGCGCGAGACGACTTTGGGGCTGGCCATCACGAGCAGCTTTTCGGCGTTGAACTGGCGCACCGCGCGGGTGATCTCGCGGAAGATTTCATAGGTGACCGTCTCGGCGGTCTTGATCGTGCCGCGTCCGCCGCAGGCCGGGCACGGCTCGCACAGCTGGCGCTCGAGGCTCTCGGTGGTGCGCTTGCGGGTCATTTCCACCAGCCCCAGCGCGGACATCGGATAGACCGTGGTCTTGGCGTGGTCACGCGAGAGGCCTTTCTCGAGCATGCGGATCACCTGGCGACGGTGCTCCTCGTCGTTCATGTCGATGAAATCGATGATGATGATGCCGCCCAGGTTGCGCAGGCGCAGCTGCCGCGCCGCCGCCTGCGCGGCTTCCAGGTTGGTGCGGTAGACGGTCTCCTCCAGGTTGCGCGTGCCGAGGTAGCCACCGGTGTTGACGTCGATCGTGGTCATCGCCTCGGTCTGGTCGACGATCAGGTAACCGCCGGATTTCAGCGGAACCTCCTTTTTCATCGCGCGCTGGATCTCGTCCTCCACGCCATAGAGATCGAAGATCGGCCGCTCGCCGGTGTAGTGCTCGATGCGGTCGTCCAGGCTCGGCATGAACTTGTGCACGAACTTGACCACTTTCTCGTGCGTCTCGCGCGAATCCACGCGCACCTTCTCGATGTCCTCGGTGAGCATGTCGCGCAGGCTGCGCAGCGGCAGCGAAAGCTCCTCGTAGACCCGCTCACCCACCTTGGCCTTGGCGATGTTCTCCTGCACCACGCGCCAGACCTTGCTGAGGTAGGTCACGTCGAAGGCCAGCGACTCGGCCGATTGCCCTTCGGCGTTGGTGCGCACGATGTAGCCGAGCCGGCTGGTACCGGTTCCGTCCTCGCCGATGAGGCCGCCAAGCACGTCCTTCAGACGCGCCCGCTCGGCCTCGTCATCGATCCGCGCGGAGATGCCCAGCGTGCGCGCGTGCGGCAGCAGCACCAGGTAGCGGGAGGGAATCGACAGGTGGGTGGACAGCCGTGCGCCCTTGGTCCCGATCGGGTCCTTGACCACCTGCACCACGATTTCCTGGCCCTCGTGGACCAGCTCGCTGATCGAGGGCGCGTGGCCGTTGCCGTGTACCTCGGCGCCCTCGGGCAGCGGCGGGCGAACGATGTCCGAGGCGTGCAGGAACGCCGCCCGCTCCAGGCCGATTTCCACGAACACCGCCTGCATGCCCGGCATCACCCGCTGCACGCGGCCCTTGTAGACGTTGCCGACGTAGCCGCGCCGGGAGGCACGCTCGACGTGCACCTCCTGCAGCATGCCGTTCTCGACCACGCCCACGCGGGTCTCACGGGGCGTCACGTTGATCAGGATCTCTTCGCTCACACCCACCCCCGTTGATCTGTGTCTTTATAGCGGGTGGGCGATGAAACTGTCGATGCGCCAGCGCACGGGGCATGGCTCGGCTTCACGGCGCCGCCCGGCAGGCAGGCGCGAGGACCGCCCACTGGGTAGACTCCGCCCCCATGAAACTCCTGCTGGTGGAAGACTCCGAACGCCTGCGCACGACCCTGCAGCACGGCCTGCGGGGCGCCGGCTTCACGGTCGACGCGGCGGCCGACGGGGTCGCGGCCAAGGGTTTCCTGGCCGCCTACGACTACGACCTGGTGGTGCTGGACCTGATGCTGCCGCGCCTGGACGGGCTGGGCGTGCTGCGCAACCTGCCGCCGGGCGGCCGTCGCCCGCGCCTGCTGGTGCTGTCCGCCCGCGACCAGGTAGGCGACCGCATCGAGGCGCTCAACGCCGGCGCCGACGACTACCTGGTCAAGCCCTTCGCCTTCGATGAACTGGTGGCGCGCCTGCACGCCCTGGCGCGCCGGCCGCTGCAGGCGCAGCCGGTGGTACTGGTCCTGGGCGCGCTGGCGTGGGACCCGCTGGCCCAGCGTGCCAGCGTGGACGGCCAGCCGCTGCCGCTCACGCCGCGCGAATTTGCCGTGCTTGGCCTGCTGTTGCGCCATCGCGGGCGCGCATTCACCCGGCAGGAAATCCTCGAGCGCACCGCCGGCAGCGACAGCGACGTCTCCGACCGCAGCGTCGAGGTACTGGTGTTCGGCCTGCGCCGCAAGCTCGACGCCGCCGGTCTGGCCGGCCTGATCGAAACCCGTCGCGGCGCCGGCTACCTGATCCCGTGAAACCGCCCTCGCTCGCCGCGCGCATCACCTTGCTGCTGGTGGGCACCAGCCTGGCCCTGCTCGGCGGCGGCGCGCTGCTGATGGACTGGCGCATCGACCATGCGATGGAAAGCCGTTACCGCGAGAACCTGCTGACCCAGGCGCAGGCGCTGACCACGGTGGTGGAGATCGAACAGGCGGTCGGGGAACCGCAGGGGCCCGCCGGACTGCTCGGCGGAAGCGATGGCGCGTGGTACGAGCTGCGCTGCGAGGGCATGCCGACCCAGCGCAGCACGCCACCGCCGCCGGCGCTGGCCGCCGGTTGGCCGGAATCCGCCGGAGCCACGCCGCGCTTCGTCAACGTGCATCGGGGAGCCCGACGGCTGGGCGCGGTGATGTTCGCCTTCCAGGAGCCCTCGGCCACCCATCCGCCCACGCGCCACTGCGCCCTGCTGTTCATGCAGGACCGCAGCGCGTTCGACCGCCTGCTGACCACGCTGGACTGGATCCTCGTGCTGAGCCCGGCGCTGGCGCTGCTGGTCGCGCTGGTGGCCGTGCCGCTGATCGTGCGGCGCGGCCTGAAGCCGGTGCGCGCCCTGGTCGAGCGCATGCGCGACATCGGCCCGCACGCTCCCGGCCAGCGCCTGCCTGCCAGCGGCACGCGTGAACTCGACCCGCTGGTGGCGCGCTTCAACGACGTGCTGGCGCGGATGGACGACGGCCTCGCCCGCGAGCGCCAGTTCGCCAGTGGCCTGGCCCACGAAACCCGCACGCGGCTGGCCGAACTGCGCGCGCTGGCGGAGGTGGAAGCCCGCTATCCGAGCGGGCGGGAGCTGGGCCAGATCCTTGGCGAGATCGGCCAGATCGGCGCCGAACTCGAGGCGACGGTTGCCGCGCTGCTGTTGCTCACCCGCCTGCAGTCCGGCCTGGAACACCCGCAACGCCAGCCGCTGGAACTGGCTTCGTGGCTCGAACGCCAGCTCCAGCGCCACCGTGCCCGTGCCGCCGCGCGCGGCCTGGTGCTGAAAGTGGAGGGCACGCCACCGGCGCATCTGCACACGGATCCTGCCCTGCTGGAAGTGGTGCTGGGCAACCTGCTCGGCAACGCCTGCGCCTACGCGCCGGAGGGCGACACCGTGGAGGTCGACCTGGATAGGGACAGCCTGCGCATCAGCAACGCCGCGCCCGGGCTGGAACCCGCGGACCTCGCGCGTTTCGGCCAGCGCTTCTGGCGCAAGCAACCACCGCATGCCGGCCACGCGGGCCTGGGGCTCGCGCTCGCCCATGCGGCGGCCGAGGCGCTCGGCATGGACCTGCGCTTCGAACTCCGCGCCGGCCGGCTGCATGCGCGGCTGGCGCTGCGCGCCCCGTAGGATGGCCATCCTGTAGGGTCGGCTTCAGCCCAACGCACACACGCGTGAAATGCCGGTGGGAAACTTACGGACGCTCGCTCGCAGGCTGCGACGCAGGCCGGCCAGCCGTTCCCGACAGCTCCCCCACTTCCGCGCGCATCCGCGGCAGGCTCTCCGGGTAGTGCTCCTGGACGAACGCGACCATTCCTTCGCGCACGTGGCAGCGCAGGTCGAAGTTGCTGCCCGAGTCGGCCGAACTGGCGAGGATGCGGATCTGCAGCGTGCGTTCGGTGGCATCGGTCACCTGCAGCACGCAGACCCGCCCATCCCACTGCGGCGCTTCCTTGCACAGGCGCTTGACCTCCTCGCGCAGCGGTTCCAGCGGCACGCGGTAGTCCAGCCACAGGTAGACCGTGCCGATCAGTTGCGAGCTGGTGCGCGTCCAGTTCTGGAACGGGTTTTCGATGAACCAGTTCAGGGGCACGACCAGGCGCCGCTCGTCCCAGATGCGCACCACCACGTAGGTGCCGGTGATTTCCTCGACGCGCCCCCATTCGCCTTCGATGATCACCACGTCGTCCAGCCGGATCGGCTGGGTGATGGCGATCTGCAGGCCAGCGAGCAGGTTGCTCAGCACCGGCTTGGCCGCCAGGCCCACCGCCAGTCCGGCCAGGCCCGCCGAGGCGAGCAGGCTGGTGCCGATCTGGCGCACGCCGGGAATCATCATCAGGCAGGCCGCCAGCCCGATCAGGATCAGCAGCACGCTCGCCGTCCGCCCCAGCACGCGCGCCTGGGTGAGCACCCGCCGCGCGCGGAGATTGTCCTTCGTGTCGAGCGGGAAGCGATGGGTGAAGAAGAACTCGGCGGCGTTGATGCAGCGCACGCCAAGCCAGGTCACCACCGCGATCAGGGCAATCACCAGGAGCTGCTCGGCCGATGCCGCGATGTGCAGCTGGTCCGCCTCCGGTCGCGTACGCAGCGCCACCACCAGCACCAGCAGCGGCACCAGCCAACCCATCGGCGAACGCGCCTGCCTGAGCATCTCGCGCGCCATCGGATGCCCGTCGCTGACGCGCCACAGCAGCGCGCGCACCAGCCGGTGGACCACGATCGCGACCAGCAGCGCCACGATTACCGTCACGCCCAGGCGGATCCAGGGCTGGCTGTTCCAGATATCCAGCAGGTTTTCCGTCATCCGGACACCCTGCCCGTTCGCGCGTCCACGTGGCGTGGGCAGGCCATGGCCGGAATGTCCAGGCGGCCACCCGCCTTGACGTAAAGTAGGCCGATGAGCGCCACTCCCATCCTGCTCGCCTGGAGCGGCGGCAAGGACTGCCTGATGGCACTGCAGCGGCTGCGCGCCGATCCGCAGTGGCAGGTGGTCGCGCTGCTGACGACCGTCAACCGCACCTACGGGCGCATCGCCATGCATGGCGTGCGTCGCGACATCCTGCTTGCGCAGGCCGACGCGCTCGGCCTGCCGCTGCTGGAAGTGGAAATGGACTGGCCCGGCAGCAACGAGGCCTACGAATCGGCGCACGAACGCGTGCTGGCCGAGGCACGGATGCGCTGGCCGGGCATCCGCCACTGCGCCTTCGGCGACCTGTTCCTGCAGGACGTGCGCGACTACCGCGTACGCCAGCTGGGCCGTGCGGAATGGCGCGCGGTGTTCCCGATCTGGGGCGAGGACACCGCCGCCCTGTCGCGCCGGTTCGTGGGCGAAGGACATCGCGCGCTGCTGTGTTGCGTGGACACGCAACAGCTGGCGGCGGACTACTGCGGCCGCGCCTACGACGGCGCGCTGCTCGACAGCCTGCCCGCCGGTGTCGATCCCTGCGGCGAGCGCGGCGAGTTCCACACGCTGAGCTATGGCGGGCCGCTGTTTGCACGCGAGCTGCGCCTGCGGCGCGGCGAGTCGGTGCTGCGCGACGAGCGTTTCCGGTTCACCGACTTCCTGCTCGATGAAGCCGCCGGCTGAGCAGCACATCCTGCCCGACCTGCTCCGTCCGGGCCTGGCGCTGGTGTTCTGCGGCACCGCCGCCGGCGAGCGTTCGGCGCGCGAGGGTGCCTATTACGCCCATCCGGGCAACCTGTTCTGGCGCGCGCTGTTCGACGCCGGCATCACGCCGCGACGCTTTGCGCCGCACGAGTATCCCGAGCTGCTGCATCTCGGCATCGGGCTGACCGACCTTGCCAAGTTGCACAGCGGCAATGACGCCGACCTGCCGCGCGAGGCCTTCGATGTCCCGGCGCTGCTGGGCAAGATCGAACGCCACCATCCCCGTCTGCTCGCCTTCACCAGCAAGGCTGCCGCCCGGGCGGCACTCGGGCGACGGATCGAGGCGTACGGACTGCAGCCAGAGCGGATCGGTCGCACCCGGGTGTTCGCCCTGCCCTCGCCCTCGGGCCAGGCCCGCCGCCATTGGGACCTCGCGCCATGGTGCGCACTGGCCCGGCAGGTTCCGCCCGGCTAGCCGCTCGCCCAGCGCGACGCGATGGATCGCGCGCCGCGCCTGCGGACTGCTATTCGACGGGCGTGTTCCGGTAAGCGGCCACGTCGCGTTCCATCACCGGGGCGGCATTGTTCGACCAGGCGTGGCGGATGTAGCTGACGACCGCGGCGACCTCGCCGTCGCTCAGCTTCTGGGCGAACGGTGGCATCGAGTAGGGGCGCGGGTGGGCGGCGGTGGTGGGCGCGAAACCGCCGAGCAGCACGATGCGGATGGCGTTGATGCCGGTCGGCTCGGTCACCGAGGTGTTCCCGGCCAGCGGCGGATAGACTCCCGCGACGCCCTGGCCGTCCTTGGCGTGGCAGCTGGCGCATTGCCGGTCGTAGAGATCGCCGCCGCGGTCGAGCAGTGCGGTCGCGTCCACCTGGCTGCCTCGCTGCGCGGGCACCGGGCGCGGCGGCAGCGATTGCAGGTAGACCGCGATGGCACGCAGGTCGTCCTCGTGCATGTGCTGCGTGCTCTGCATGACCACGTCGGCCATCGGCCCGAATGCGGCACCCTTCCGGGACTGGCCGGTGCGCAGCAGCGTCACGATGTCGTCCGTGCTCCAGCCTTCCAGACCGCCATGGGCATGCGTGCTCAGATCGGGGGCGTACCAGTTCTGCGCGGGAATCTGGCCTCCAGTGAGCGTCTCGTTGCTGGGCAGGCCACCGAGATTGTCGCGCGCGACGTGGCACTCGTTGCAGTGGCCCAGGCCCTGCACCAGGTAGGCGCCACGATTCCACTCGGCCGATTGGCTGGCGTCGGGCGCGAATTCGCCCGGGCGGAAGTAGAGCGTGCGCCACGTGGCCAGGCTGGCCCGAAGGTCGTAGGGGAAGCGCAGCGACGGCGCGCCCGCCTGGTTGCTCACCGGCGGCAGCGACTTGAGGTAGGCGAACAGCGCGAATGCGTCTTCGCGGCTGACCCGGGTGTAGGAGGTGTACGGGAAGGCCGGATAGAGCGCGTGGCCATCGCGACCGACGCCTTCGTGCAGCGCGCGCCAGAACGCATCGAACGACCACCGCCCCAGGCCCGTGGCGTCGTCCGGCGTGAGGTTGGGCGCCGGCACCTCGCCGAACGGCGTGGGCAGCGCGCGCCCGCCGGCGTAGGGCTTGCCGCCCTGCGCGGTATGGCAGGCCGCGCAGTCGCCGACCGTAGCCAGATACGCGCCGCGGGCGATCAACGCCGGATCCTGCAACCTGGCCTCGGTGGTCTGCGCGGGAGGCAACGCGGGGTTGTGCCGGGCGAACAACCACCAGGCGACCAAGGCGAGGGCCACCACCATCAGGGCGAAGAAGGCACGCAGGAGCCACTTCATCGCGCCATCTCCGTCTCCTGGAGGACACCGCAGGCCAATGGCGGCGTAACCGAACCGGCGGGCTGGGCGTGCGCGTCGGCCGGCACGTCCCGGGAGGCCAGCCAGGCGGAGACGGCGGTGATGTCCGCCTCGCTCAGGCGGCTGGCGATGGTGGCCATGCAGTCGGGGGCGACCATCGCCCGCGTGTGGGTGCGCCATGCGCCCAGCTGCGCGCTGATGTAGTCGTAGGGCAAGCCGACCAGGCCGGGGATGTCCGGCTGCACGCCCGTCAGATGTTCACCGTGGCAGGCCGCGCAGGCCGGCACCTTCTTTCCGGGGTCGCCCTGGGTCGCCAGTACCTGGCCACGCTTGAGGACTGCGTCCGTGACACGCGGCAATGGCGAGCGCTCGTAGGGGACCTGCTGCGCGGCGAAGTAGCCGGCGATCTCCTGCATGTACTCCGGCGTCAGGCCGCGCACGGTGTACTCCATCGGCGCGTACTTGCGCAGGCCGTCCTGGAAATTCCGGATCTGGCGAGCCAGATAACCGGCCGGCTTGCCGGCAAGGCGCGGGAAGAAGCCGCTCTCGGGCGTGCCCTCGCCATGCTCGCCATGGCAGGCGGTGCAGGCGGCGATGCGCTGCTTGAGGGTATCGGGCACGTTCGGCTGGTCGGCGGCCGGGGTGGCGTTGGCGGACAGCGCAACGACCAGGAGTGCCGGCGCCAGGCACACGGAAGAAAGCAGGCTCATGCGTGGGATTATAGGTACTGTGTCCGATGCGCGGCAGGCGCGGGGGAGGAATATGCTGCGCCGGCGCGACACGATGCCGCACCGTCATTCGCCCATTGCACACCGACCCACCGGAGGCCGCCGTGAAACCCTCGTCCGCCCGCCTTGCCCTGTCCATCTCCCTCCTGCTCGCCGGTCCGACGATGGCGGCGCAACCGGCCCAGCCGCTCGCCTGGGCCTCGATCGACCAGCTGCAGCAGCAGATGGACGCCGGCACGCTGGACAGCCGCACGCTTGCGCGGCAGTTCCTCGACCGCATCGCGCAGATCGACCAGGCCGGCCCCACCCTGCGGTCGGTGATCGAAACCAACCCCGATGCGCTCAAGCTCGCCGCAGCGCTCGATGACGGGCGCGCCAACGTCAAGCGCGGCCCGCTCTACGGCGTGCCGGTGCTGCTCAAGGACAACATCGACACCGGCGACCGCATGCTCACCACCGCCGGTTCCCTGGCGCTCGCCGATGCGCCGGCCCCACGCGATGCGGGCCTGGTCGAACGGTTGCGCAAGGCTGGCGCGCTGGTGCTGGGCAAGACCAACCTGAGCGAGTGGGCCAACTTCCGCTCCAGCCACGCCAGCAGCGGCTGGAGCGGTCGTGGCGGGCAGACGAAGAACCCCTACGTGCTCGATCGCAACCCCTGCGGCTCGAGCGCGGGCTCCGGCGCAGCGGTCGCCGCGGGCCTGGTGACCGTGGCGATCGGCACCGAGACGGACGGTTCTATCATCTGCCCGGCCGCCAGCAACGGCATCGTCGGCATCAAGCCCACGCTGGGCCTGGTCAGCCGCAGCGGCATCGTGCCGATCGCGCACAGCCAGGACACGGCCGGTCCCATGGCGCGCAGCGTCGCCGATGCGGCCGCCCTGCTCGGCGTGATCGCCGGCAGCGACCCGCGCGATCCGGCCACGGCCGAAGCCGACCGGCACGCCACCGACTACACCCGCTTCCTCGATCCGGACGGCCTCAAGGGCAAGCGCATCGGCGTGGTGCGCCAGCTCGCCGGCGCCGAGCCGAACGCCGACCGCGTGCTCGAGCAGGCGATCGCGCTGATGAAGGCGCAGGGCGCGGTCATCGTCGACCCGGTGACCGTGCCGCACCTGTCCGACCTGGGCAAGCCCGAGATGACCGTGCTGCTGTACGAGTTCAAGCACGACATCAATGCCTACCTCGCCACCCGTCCCGGTCTGAAGGTGAAGACACTGGCCGACCTGATCGCCTTCGACAAGGCACACGCCGGGCAGGAGATGCCCTGGTTCGGCCAGGAGCTGTTCGAGGAGGCGCAGGGCAAGGGCCCGCTCACCGACAAGGAGTACACCGACGCGCTCGCCAAGGCCAAGCGCCTGGCCGGCCCCGAGGGCATCGACGCGGCACTGGCCAAGGAGCACCTGGATGCCCTGCTTGCGCCGTCCTGGGGCCCGGCCTTCGTCACTGATCTCGTGCTGGGCGACCATATCGTGAGCGGCGACCCGACGGTCGGTGGCGCGTCGCAACCGGCGGCGGTAGCCGGCTATCCGTCCATCACCGTGCCGGCCGGCTTCGCGCACGACCTGCCGGTGGGCATCGTGCTGTTCGGCGCCAAGTGGAGCGAACCCACGCTGATCTCGATCGCCTACGGCTTCGAGCAGCACGCCCGGGCCTGGCAGCCGCCACGCTTCCTGGATACGGTCGGCGGCAGGCCACAGGGCGCGCACTGACTGGCATGCGACGGCGTCGCGTATCTTCTGCATCTCGCGCGACGGCGGCGTTCGCATAGGCGCCCGCGAACGGCCAGACCGGCGCCCGCCTCGTGCGCTAACGTGGATTGCTCCCCACTCTGAGGAGCAACGCATGCGCCTTGCCCAACGACTCACCCTACCCTTGTGCCTGCTGCTGACGACGGGCGCCGGCGCCGCCGACAGCCATTCGCCGGGCGCAGCGTTGCGCGCCACCTGGCGTCAGCCGCAGGCGCCGGAACGCATCTACGGCAATACCTGGTACGTCGGCAGCCATGGGCTGAGCGCCATCCTGATCACCTCGCCGCGGGGCCACGTGCTGATCGACGGCACGCTGCCGGAGAACGCGGCGATGGTCGAGGCGAACATCCGTGCGCTCGGGTTCCGCGTACGCGACATCAAAATGATTTTAGCGAGCCATGCGCACGCCGATCATGCCGGCGCCATCGCCACGCTGGCGCGCGACAGTGGCGCCGGTGTGGCGGCCCGCGCATCCCAGGCCCGTGCGCTGCGCGCGGGCGACAAGGATGTCGACGACCCGCAGCATGGCGACGCCCCGCTGTTTCCGGATGTGCGGCAAGTCCGGACGATCGCCGACGATGCCGTCGTGCGCGTCGGCACGTTAGCCATCCAGGCACATGCCACGCCCGGTCACACACCCGGAAGCACCAGCTGGACCTGGACCTCCTGCGAAGGCACGCATTGCCTGTCCATGGTCTATGCCGACAGTCTCTCGCTGCTTGCCGCGGGCGACTATCGCTACACCGACCCGGCGCATCCCGAACGCCTGGGCGACTTCCGGCGCGCGCTGGCGATGATCTCTGCGCTGCCGTGCGACATCCTGATGACGCCGCATCCGGAAGCGAGCGGCCTGCTGCAACGCCTCGCCGCGCGCGACGCCGGCAAAGCCGACGCATTGCGCGATGCCCGCGCGTGCGGGGCATACGCCGATCTTGGCGAGCGGTCCCTGCGGGAGCGCATTCACCAGGAGAGTGCGCCGCCCCGCTGAGCGACCGATCTACGCCATGCCGCCGGACTTGCGCACGATCAGCATGGCCAGCTCCAGCGACTGCTCATAGTTGAGCCGCGGGTCGACCATCGACTTGTAGGCGCGCTTGAGGTCGTTCTCCGACAGGTCACGCGCGCCGCCCATGCATTCGGTGACGTCTTCGCCGGTCAGTTCCAGATGCACGCCGCCCAGCCGCGTGCCGGCCGCCGCGTGAATGTCGAACGCCTGGTCCAGCTCGCCGCGGATGTTGTCGAAGCGGCGGGTCTTGTAGCCGTTGGAAGTACTTTCGGTATTGCCGTGCATCGGATCGGCCACCCACAGCACGCGCCGGCCTTCGCGGCGGACCGCGTCCAGCAGCGGCGGCAGCGCGCGCGCGATGGCGGCGTTGCCCATGCGATGGATCAGGGTCAGCCGACCGGGCTCGTCCCCCGGGTTGAGCGCATCGATCAGGGGCAGCAACTGGTCCGGCGTCACCGAGGGGCCCACCTTCACCGCGACCGGATTGCGGATGCCGCGGAAGTACTCCACGTGCGCGCCGTCCAGCGCGGCCGTGCGCATGCCGATCCAGGGGAAGTGCGTGGACAGGTTGAACCAGCCGGGATTGCGCGGCACCTGCCGGGTCAGCGCTTCCTCGTAGTGCAACAGCAGCGCCTCGTGCGAAGTGAAGAAGTCGACCCGCGAGAAACTCGCGATGGGGCCGGCCAGTGTCTCCATGAAGCGCAGCGAATCCCCGATCGCGGCGACCATGCGGCGGTACTCGGCCGCCAGCGGCGAATGCTCGACCCAGGCCAGGTCCCAGTACTCCGGGTGGTGCAGATCGGCGAACCCGCCGTCGATCAGCGCGCGCACGAAATTCATGGTCAGCGCCGAGTGCGCGTGGGCCTGGATCAGGCGCTGCGGATCGGCGCGGCGCGCCTCGGCGGTGAAGGCAGGGCCATTGACCACGTCGCCGCGGAAGCTCGGCAGCGTGACGCCGTCGCGCGTCTCCGTGTCGGCCGACCGCGGCTTGGCATACTGGCCGGCAAACCTGCCCACGCGCAGCACCGGCTTCTTCAGGCCGTGCACGAGCACCAGGCTCATCTGGAGCAGCACCTTGAGGCGGTTGGAGATCACCGGACTGGTGCAATCGGCGAAGCTCTCGGCGCAGTCGCCCCCCTGGAGCAGGAACCGCTCGCCCTCCTGCGCCTCAGCCAGCGCCTGCTTGAGGGCCAACACCTCCCAGGAGGTCACCAGCGGCGGCAGTGCGGCCAGTCGCGCGGTGGCGCGCGCCAGTTCGGCGACATCCTCGTAATGCGGCTGCTGGAGCGCCACGCGGCGCTGCCAGGACGCCGGCGTCCAGTCGGCAACCGGGTCGGCCAGGCGGTTGGGGCGATCGTTCACGGCGTTGTCCGGTCAGGTGTGGGGCGGCGCACGGTAGCGGCGAGGGCGAGGCCCGCCAGCAGCACGAACCACAGCAGCGTCCAGGCAGGCATGGGCAGCCCCAGCACCGGCTCGACCTTGGCGCACTCCCCCGAGCCGGTGAACACCATGCGCAGTACCTGGGCGAACGGGAACGCATCGAACATGTAATCGAGCGGTGGCCCGCACGAGGGGACCTGGTCCGCCGGCAGCGACTGGATCCACAAATGCCGGCCCGCGACGGCAATTCCCCACGAGCCACCCAGCAGCACGCCGCCGGTATAGATCCAACGCAGAGCGGACCGCGGTGCGTGCAGCGCGCCGCTCAGGAAAAAGATCGCCATTACCAGGAAACCGATGCGCTGGAAGATGCATAGCGGGCATGGGATCAATCCCCAGGCGTACTCGGTGTACAGCGCAAAGCCGAGCAGGGCCACGCAGATCAGGAAGCCCGCGAGGAAGCTGATGCGGTAGGACCAGTGCAGAGGGTTCATGGCAGCATGTTGCGTTGCGGAAAGTCGACATTACCCGCTTGCCGTTCCGCTGTCAGCAGGCGCCGGAGAAAACAAAAACCCCGGCAGGTCGCCCGGCCGGGGTTGGGCGTCTGGACGTCTGGACGCCCGTGCCTCTCTGGATTACTCGACCTCGTCGGCAACAGCCGTCTGCGGGCGGTCGACCAGCTCGACGTAAGCCATCGGGGCATTGTCGCCCGGACGGAAGCCGCACTTGAGGATACGCAGGTAGCCGCCGGGACGCTCGCGGTAGCGCGGGCCAAGCTCGACGAACAGCTTGCCCACGGCTTCCTTGTCGCGCAGGCGCGAGAAAGCGAGGCGGCGGTTGGCAACGCCGTCGGCCTTGGCCAGCGTGATCAGCGGCTCGGCGACGCGGCGCAGTTCCTTGGCCTTGGGCAGGGTGGTGCGAATCAGCTCGTGCTTGATCAGCGAGGCGGCCATGTTCTTGAACATCGCTTCGCGGTGCGAGCTGGTGCGATTGAGCTTGCGGCCCGATTTCTGGTGGCGCATGGTGAGAACTCTCTTCGGTCTGTTGTTATGAAAAACCGGCGATCATGTCCGGCTTTCCGCGGTTGCCCGCTGTTTCCGAGCCCTGTCAGTACGGGCTCTTCGTGAGGAGTGCGGCCATGGATGGCCGTCTATTGCTCTGGCGATCCGAAAGGACCGCATGGGCCAAGCTGGCCCCAAAAAACGGGCGATCAAGTGGACCGCCCAGAAAAGCGTCCGGCAGGATCGTCAGCCGACGCCTGCCAGAATGCAACGTCGGCGGCGATCTTTCGATCGCCGCCGCACACATCAACCCAGCTGCATGCCGTGCGACAGACCCGGCGGCGGCCAGTTCTCAAGCTTCATGCCGAGGGCCAGACCGCGCGAACCCAGCACGTCCTTGATCTCGGTGAGAGACTTCTTGCCCAGGTTCGGCGTCTTGAGCAGCTCGACCTCGGTCTTCTGGACCAGGTCGCCGATGTAATAGATGCTCTCGGCCTTCAGGCAGTTGGCCGAACGTACCGTCAGCTCCAGATCGTCGATCGGACGCAGCAGCAGCGGATCGAAACCACCCTTCTCCGCCTTGTCCGATGCGCTTTCGCGGCGCGAGAAGTCGCCGAACACCGACAGCTGGTCGTTGAGGATCTCGGCGGCCTTGCGGACCGCGTCCTCGGCACCGATGGTGCCATTCGTCTCGATATCGAGAACCAGCTTGTCAAGGTTCGTGCGCTGCTCCACGCGGGCCGCATCGACCTCGTAAGCCACGCGCAGCACCGGGGCGAAGGAGGCATCGAGCTGCAGGCGGCCGATCGGGCGCGCCTCATCGTCCGGATGCTGGCGCGCGCTGGCCGGCTGGTAACCAACGCCACGACGCACCTTCAGGCGCATGTTGAGCGCGATGTCCTTGGTCAGGTGACAGATCACATGCTCGGGGTTGACGATTTCCACCGAGTGGTCGACGACGATGTCGCCGGCCGTGACCACGCCCTTGCCCTTCTTGGACAGGGTCAGGGTGACCTCGTCGCCGGAATGCTGGCGAATGGCCACGTCCTTGAGGTTGAGCAGGACTTCGATCACGTCCTCCTGCAGACCCTCGAGGGTGGTGTACTCGTGCAGGACGCCATCGATCTCGACTTCGATGATGGCGCTGCCCGGGATCGACGAGAGCAGCACGCGGCGCAGCGCGTTGCCCAGGGTGTGGCCGAAGCCACGCTCGAGCGGCTCCACCACCACCTTGGCGCGGTTGGCTCCGAGCTGCTCGACGCTGAGGCCGCGGGGCCGCAGCACACTAGTTGACGAAACTGCCATGCAGGGCTCCGGTAATTACTTCGAATACAGCTCGACGATCAGGGCTTCGTTGATATCCGACGGCAGGTCGCCGCGGTCAGGCACCGCCTTGAAGGTGCCGGTGAACTTCTTGGAGTCCACTTCGAGCCAGATCGGACGCAGGTCCATGGTGTCGAACACGGTCGCCGCTTCCTGCACGCGCAGCTGGCTGCGCGCGCGTTCGGTCAGCGCGACTTCGTCACCCGGCTTGACCTGATACGACGGGATGTTGACCTTCTTGCCGTTGACCAGCACCGCCTTGTGGGCGACCAGCTGGCGGGCCTGGGCGCGGGTGACCGCGAAGCCCATGCGGTAGACGACGTTGTCCAGGCGGCTCTCGAGCAGGCGCAGCAGGTTCTCGCCGGTGTTGCCCTTGAGGGTCGACGCCTTGGTGTAGTAATTGCTGAACTGGCGCTCGAGCACGCCGTAGATGCGCTTGACCTTCTGCTTCTCGCGCAGCTGGACGGCGTAGTCGGACATGCGCATGCGCTTGTTGGCGCCATGCTGGCCGGGCTTGTTCTCCAGCTTGCACTTGGAGTCCAGCGCACGGGCCGGGCTCTTCAGGCTGAGATCCGCACCCTCGCGGCGGGCGAGCTTGCAGGTAGCTCCACGATAACGGGCCATGGGTAACTCCTTAGACTCGACGCTTCTTGGGGGGACGGCAGCCGTTATGCGGAATCGGCGTGACGTCGATGATGTTCAGGACCTTGTAGCCGAGCGCGTTCAGCGAACGCACGGCCGACTCGCGGCCCGGGCCCGGGCCCTTGATACGCACTTCCACGGTCTTCACGCCGTAGTCGCCGGCCGCGCGGCCAGCCTTCTCGGCAGCGACCTGGGCAGCGAACGGGGTGGACTTGCGCGAACCGCGGAAACCCGCGCCGCCGGCAGTCGCCCACGACAGCGCGTTGCCCTGGCGGTCGGTGATGGTGACGATGGTGTTGTTGAAGGAGGCCTGCACGTGGGCCACGGCATCCGTGACAACGCGCTTGATCTTCTTCTTGGTCTTGACAGGCTTGGCCATAATTGGTGTCCGTTACTTCTTGATCGCGCGACGCGGGCCCTTGCGGGTGCGTGCATTGGTACGCGTGCGCTGACCGCGCACCGGCAGGCCACGACGGTGGCGCAGGCCGCGATAGCAACCCAGGTCCATCAGGCGCTTGATGGCGATACCCACCTCGCGGCGGAGGTCGCCTTCGACGACGTACTTGCCGATTTCGTGGCGGAGTTTCTCCACCTCGCCCTCGCTGAGGGACTTGATCGGCGTGGTCGGAACCACCCCGGCATCCGCACAGACCTTCTTGGCCCGGCTGCGGCCGATGCCGTAGATGCTCTGCAGGCCAACCCAGACATGCTTCTGGACCGGCAAATTGACACCCGCGATGCGCGCCATGATGTACTTTCTCCGATGCGTTTCTTGCGCGGTAAACGCGCAATTTTAACCTGAATTACCCTAACAGGAAAGCCCCGCGGCGCTTGCCGCCTGCTTCCCAACGTGACCAACCCTGTTCGCCCCAGCAGCCACTAGTTGCGACGGAGGTTGGCCTTCTTGAGCAGACTTTCGTACTGGTGGCTGACCAGATGCGCCTGCACCTGGGCGGTGAAGTCCATGACCACCACCACGATGATCAGCAGCGAGGTGCCGCCGAAATAGAACGGGACGTGCCAGTAGTTCTGCATGAACGTGGGCACCAGGCACACCAGCACCAAGTAGATCGCGCCCACGCCCGTCAGCCGGGTCATCACGCCGTCGATGTACTCACCGGTGGCCCGACCCGGACGGATGCCCGGGATCAGTGCGCCCGACCGCTTCAGATTGTCGGCCGTTTCCTGCGAGTTGAAGACGATCGCCGTGTAGAAGAAGGCGAAAACGATCACCAGCACCGCATAGATGATTTCGTACAGCGGCTGGCCCGGAGCGACCGCCTGGGTCAGGCTCTGCAGCCAGCGCGACTGGTTGCCCGCGCCGAACCAGCTCACCGCAGTCGCCGGGAACATCAGCAGACTCGAAGCGAAGATTGGCGGGATCACGCCCGACATGTTGATCTTCAGCGGCAGGTGCGAAGTCTGGTTCATGTAGGCGCGCTGGCCGCCGGATCGCCGCGCGTAGTTCACGGTGATCCGCCGCTGGGCGCGCTCCATGAACACCACGAACGCCGTGACCGCCAGCACCAGCCCGACCACCATGATCAGCCGCAACACCGACAGCTCGCCGTTGCTGGCCATGCCGAGCGTGCTGGAGACCGCTCCCGGAAGACCCGCCACGATGCCGGCGAAGATCAGCAGCGAGATGCCGTTGCCGATGCCGCGCTCGGTGATCTGTTCACCCAGCCACATCAGGAACATGGAGCCGGCCGTCAACCCGACCACCGAGGAGAGGATGAAGCCGAGGCCCGGGGTATAGACCACCGGTGCGCCGCCCGCGGCCGTCTGCGTCTGCAGCGCCGCGGCGATGCCGAACGCCTGGAAGGCGGACAGGCCCACCGTGCCGAAGCGGGTGTACATCGTCATCGTGCGCCGACCGGCTTCGCCTTCCTTGCGCAGCGCCTGCAGGCTCGGAACCACCGAACCCATCATCTGCACCACGATCGAGGCGGAGATGTAAGGCACCACGCCGAGCGCGAACACCGAGAAGCGTTCCAGCGAGCCACCACTGAACATGTTGAACATGTTCAGCAGGCCGCCGCCGCCCTGGATCAGCCGTGTCATGGCTTCCGGGTTGACCCCCGGCACCGGGATGAACGAGCCGAGGCGGAACACGACCAACGCACCGATCACGAAGAAGATGCGCTGGCGGAGTTCCGTCAGCTTGCCGAGTGCGCCGAGCGCATTGCCCTGGGCTTGCGCCACCGCCTTACTCCACGCTGCCGCCGGCAGCCTCGATGGCCGCCTTGGCACCGGCCGTGGCAAGCACGCCGGAGAGCTTGACCGCACGGCCGATCTCGCCCTTGGCGACGACCTTGATCTTCTTCGCCTTGCTGTCCACCAGGCCGGCCTGGTGCAGCGCGATCGGATCGATCACGTCCGCGTTCAGGTTGGCCAGCTGGTACAGGAACACTTCCTGGCTCTCGGCCTTCTTCTTGGAACGGAAGCCGACCTTGGGAAGGCGACGCTGCAGCGGCATCTGGCCGCCCTCGAAGCCGAACTTGTGGGTGCCGCCGGCGCGGGCGTGCTGACCCTTGTGGCCGCGGCCGGCAGTCTTGCCCAGGCCCGAACCGATACCGCGACCGACGCGCAGGCGCGTCTTGCGCGCACCGGCAGCCGGCTTGATGTCGTTGAGACGCATGATGATTACTCCTCGACCCGGACCAGGTAGTAGACCGTGTTGATCAGGCCACGCACCTGCGGGCTGTCCTTCAGTTCACGGACATCGTTGAGCTTGTTCAGGCCCAGCGCCTTGACGCTGAGGCGGTGACGCCCCTGCACGCCGCGCAGGCCCTTGACCAGGCGCACGCGCACGGTGGCTGCGGTGTCGTTGTTCTTAGCCATTGCCCATCACCTCTTCCACGGTCTTGCCACGCTTGGCGGCGATGCGCTTGGGCGAGGCGATCGCCTGCAGGCCCTTGATGGTCGCGCGCACCAGGTTGATCGGGTTGCGCGAACCGACCGCCTTGGCCAGCACGTTCTTGACGCCGACCACTTCCAGCACGGCACGCATGGCGCCGCCGGCGATCACGCCGGTACCTTCGGCCGCCGGCTGCATGAACACGCGGGCAGCGCCATGGTTGGCCTTGATGGCATACCACAGGGTGCCGTTGTTCAGGTCGATGCTCACCATGTTGCGGCGAGCGCGGTCCATCGCCTTGGAGATGGCGACCGGCACTTCACGCGCCTTGCCATAACCGAAGCCGACCTTGCCCTCGCCGTCGCCGACCACGGTCAGCGCGGTGAAGCTCATCTGGCGGCCACCCTTCACGGTCTTGGCCACGCGGTTGACGGCAATCAGCTTCTCGAGCAGGCCGTCCGAATTTTCGCGATCGTTGGAGGACATATCTCTATTCCGTGTGCCCGGACCATCCGGGACTTTTGCTTGCGGCTTGGCCGCTTGTTGTTGTGTGTCTTGCAAGGACCGGCGGCAGGCGCCCCCGGTTCCTTAGAACTTCAGGCCAGCCTCGCGCGCCGCATCGGCCAGGGCCTTGATGCGACCGTGGTAGCGGAAACCCGAACGGTCGAAGGCGACCGTATCGACGCCCGCGGCGAGCGCACGCTCGGCCACCGCCTTGCCCACCGCCACGGCAGCGGCCAGGTTCTTGGTGCCCTTCAGCCCTTCGGCCACCGACTTCTGCACGGTGGATGCGGCCGCCACGACCTTGTCGCCGGAAGCGTCGAACACCTGGGCGTAAAGATGCTGGCCCGTGCGGTGCACCGACAGGCGGGCCACCGCAAGCTTGCGGATGTGAGCGCGCGTGGACTTGGCGCGGCGAAGGCGGGATTCGTTCTTGTTCATCTGTCTGTTCCTCGAAAGCGGATCGGCGGTAGTTACGCAGTGCTCTTGTGAGAAGCGCGGCCAGGGATGGCCGCTTCCACACGCGGGGAAAGCGTACTCAGGCCTTCTTGGCTTCCTTCAGGGTGATCTTCTCGCCGGCATAGCGCACGCCCTTGCCCTTGTAGGGCTCCGGCGGACGGAACCCGCGGATCTTGGCGGCAACCTCGCCGACGCGCTGCTTGTCCGAACCCTTGACCAGGATCTCGGTCTGCGTCGGGGTCTCGAGCGTGATACCTTCCGGCGCGTTGAACACGACCGGGTGCGAGAAGCCCAGGCTCAGGTTCAGCGCCTTGCCGGCCATCGATGCGCGGTAACCCACGCCGACCAGCTCCAGCTTGCGCTCGTAACCCTCGGACACGCCCTTGACCATGTTGGCCAGCAGCGCACGCGCGGTGCCGCCGAACTTGTCGTCGGCGCCATCGGCGAGGGCGATGCTGGCGACGCCGTCATTCACGGCCACGGAAACGCCCGGCAGGGCATGCACCGACAGCGTGCCCCTGGGGCCCTTGACGGAGATGCCGTTGGCGTCGGACTTCAGTTCCACGCCCTTGGGCAGGTTGATCGGTTTCTTGGCAACGCGGGACATGGGAACTCCTTACGCCACTTGGCCGATGACTTCGCCGCCCAGGCCCTTGGCGCGGGCCTGCGCATCGGTCATCAGACCGGCGGAAGTCGAGATGATCGAGATACCCATGCCGCCGAGCACCTTCGGCAGCTCGTCCTTGCCGCGATAGACGCGAAGGCCGGAGCGGGACACACGGGAAATGTTCTCGATGGCCGGGCGGCCTTCGAAATACTTGAGCTTGATCTCGAGCACCGGCTTGCCTTCCTGGTCGGAAGACTTGGCGTCGAGGATGTAGCCCTCGTTCTTGAGGAGGTTGGCGATCGCCAACTTCAGCTTCGACGACGGCATGCTTACGGCCGGCTTGCCCGTGAGCTGGGCATTGCGGATGCGCGTAAACAGATCGGCGATGGGATCAGTCATGCTCATGAAAACATCCTTCAGAGTGCACCGATATCCGAGTAACCGGAAATCTTCTAGATTGTGAGGCGGCCTTTCACCGCCAGTCTGCTTTACACAGACGGACGACTATAGCAGCTTTTTCCGGTCAAGCGAACATCCATGCTGAAAAAGCACCGGCAGGCCAAGGTGGCCTGCCTGGGATGCGGACGGGCGCGAGGCGCCCGTCCATCGGTCTTACCAGCTGGCCTTGCGCAGGCCCGGCACGTCGCCGCGCATGGTCGCTTCGCGCAGCTTGTTGCGGCCCAGGCCGAACTTGCGGTACACGCCGCGCGGCCGACCGGACAGCTCGCAGCGGTTGCGCTGGCGCACCGGGCTGGCGTCGCGCGGCAGCTTCTGCAGCTTGGTCTGCGCGTCCATCTTCTCGTCGTACGAGGCGTTCGGGTTCAGCACGATCGCCTTCAGTTCGGCGCGCTTGGCGGCGTACTTCTTGACGAGCTTGGTCCGCTTGATGTCGCGGTTGACCATCGAGGTCTTTGCCATTGCGTTTCTCTCGCTCTATCAGTTGCAGCGCGCTTAATTGCGGAAGGGGAAGCTGAAGGCTTCCAGCAGCGCCTTGGCCTCTTCGTCGGTCTTGGCGGTGGTGGTGATGGAGATGTCCATGCCACGCATCGCGTCGATCGCGTCGAAGTCGATTTCCGGGAAGATGATCTGTTCCTTGATGCCGAAGTTGTAGTTGCCACGGCCATCGAAGGCGCGACCGGACACGCCGCGGAAGTCGCGGGTACGCGGCAGCGAGATGTTGATCAGGCGGTCCAGGAATTCCCACATGTTCGCGCGGCGCAGGGTGACCTTGCAGCCGATCGGCCAGCCGTCGCGGATCTTGAACGAGGCCACGGACACGCGCGCCTTGGTCGTGATCGGCTTCTGACCAGCGATCTTGGTCATGTCCGCCACGGCGTTCTCGAGGATCTTCTTGTTGCCGGCGGCCTCACCCACACCCATGTTCAGGGTGATCTTGGTGATGCGCGGAACCTGCATCACGTTTTCGTAGCCGAAGCGCTCGGTGAGCTTCGGAACGACCTGTTCTTTGTAAAAGCTTTCAAGGCGCGTCATGACATTTGTTCCTTACACGTCCAGCTGTTCGCCATTGGAGCGGAACACGCGGACCTTGCGCCCATCCTCGAGCGACTTGGCACCGACGCGCTCGCCCTTGCCCGTGGCGGGGTTGAACGGCTGCACATTGGAGATGTGGATCGAGGCCTCGCGCTCGACGATGCCGCCGGCCTGGTTGGCTTGCGGATTCGGCTTGGTGTGGCGCTTGACGATGTTCACGTTGGAGACGAACACGCGGTCGCCGTCAACGCGCAGCACGTCGCCGCGCTGGCCCTTGTTCTTGCCGGCGATCACGAGGACCTGGTCACCCTTGCGGATACGGTTCATGGTTCTTTTCTCCGCTCAAAGCACTTCGGGCGCGAGGGAGACGATCTTCATGAACTTCTCGCCGCGCAGCTCACGCGTGACCGGCCCGAAGATGCGGGTGCCGATCGGCTCGAGCTTGTTGTTGAGGAGCACCGCTGCATTGCCGTCGAAACGGATCAGCGAGCCATCGGGGCGGCGCACGCCCTTGGCGGTACGCACCACCACGGCGTTGTAGACCTCGCCCTTCTTCACCTTGCCGCGCGGAATCGCATCCTTCACGGTGACCTTGATCACGTCACCGATCGCGGCATAACGGCGGTGCGAGCCGCCGAGCACCTTGATGCACATCAGTTCCTTGGCGCCGCTGTTGTCGGCCGCGGAAAGCGTGCTCTGCATCTGGATCATGTCTGCACCCTCCCCTTAGACCGCTGCGCGCGTGACAATTTCGACCACGCGGTGATGCTTGGTCTTGGACAGCGGACGGCACTCGGTGATGCGGACCAGGTCACCCTCGTTCGCACCCAGGTCGTCCTGCGCGTGCAGCTTGGTCGACCGGCGGATGATCTTGCCCAGCAGGCCATGCTGCACCTGGCGCTCGATCAGGACGGTGACCGTCTTGTTCATCTTGTTGCTGATGACGCGACCCTCGAGGGTGCGCGCCTGCTTCTGGTTATCGCTCATGTCGGCGGTCCCTTACTTCTTCGTGCCGAGCACGAACTTCGTGCGGGCGATGTCGCGCCGGACGCGGCGCAGCTGGTGCGGCTGGCTGAGCTGGCCGGTGCCCTTCTGCATGCGCAGGTTGAACTGCTCCTTGCGCAGGTCCAGCAGGTGCTGCTTCAGCTCGTCGGCCGACTTGGTGTTCAGATCGTTGGTGGCCATCACATCACCGCCCGGGTCACGAATTGGGTCTGCACGGAGAGCTTGGCGGCGGCCAGGCGGAACGCCTCGCGCGCCGTCGTCTCGTCGACGCCCTCGATTTCATAGAGCATGCGGCCAGGCTGGATCGGGGCGACCCAGAACTCGACGCCGCCCTTGCCGGCGCCCATTCGCACTTCGATGGGCTTCTTGGTGATCGGCTTGTCCGGGAACACGCGGATCCACAGCTTGCCGCCACGCTTGACGAAACGGGTGATGCAACGACGGGCCGCCTCGATCTGGCGCGCGGTCAGCGCGCCGTGGGTGGTTGCCTTCAGGCCGTACTCGCCAAAGCTGACGAGGTTCGAGCACTGGGCCAGGCCATCGTTACGGCCCTTGAACTGCTTGCGGTATTTGGTTCGCTTCGGTTGCAACATGGCAACTCTCCTTACTTCGCCGTCCGCTCGCGGCGGCCTTCACCGCCCTCGCGACGCGATTCACGACGACCCTCGCCACCTTCGCGGCGCGGCTGCGACTGCTCGTCCTTCGACTCGGCCGATGCGGCCGCCAGGTCGAAGATCTCGCCCTTGTAGACCCACACCTTGATGCCGATGATGCCGTAGGTGGTCTTCGCCTCGGCAAAGCCGTAGTCGATGTCGGCACGCAGGGTGTGCAGCGGCACGCGGCCCTCGCGGCTCCACTCGGAGCGGGCGATCTCGGCGCCGTTCAGACGGCCGGACACGTTGATCTTGATGCCCAGGGCACCCAGGCGCATCGCGTTGCCGACCGCACGCTTCATGGCGCGGCGGAACATGATGCGGCGCTCCAGCTGCTGGGCGATCGACTCGGCCACCAGCTGCGCGTCGAGCTCGGGCTTGCGCACCTCGTTGACGTTGATGTGCGCCGGGACGCCCATCATGTCGGAGACTTCCTTGCGCAGCTTCTCGATGTCCTCGCCCTTCTTGCCGATCACCACGCCCGGACGAGCGGTGTGGATCGTCACGCGGGCGGTCTTGGCCGGACGCTCGATCTGGATCTTGGAGATGCCGGCCTGAGCCAGCTTCTTGCGCAGCATCTCGCGGACCTTCAGGTCAGCCGCGAGGTACTGGGCATACTCGCCCTTGTTGGCGTACCACTTCGAATTCCAGTCCTTGGCGATGCCGAGGCGGATACCGGTGGGATGAACTTTATGACCCATCGTCTTCTTCCTCTTACTCGCCGACGACCACGGTGATGTGGCTGGTGCGCTTCAGGATGCGCGAACCGCGACCCTTGGCGCGGGCATACATGCGCTTCATCGCAGGACCTTCGTCCACGAAGATGCGCGAGACCTTCAGCTCGTCGACGTCGGCGCCCAGGTTGTTCTCGGCGTTGGCGACGGCCGAGAGCAGCACCTTGCGGACAAGGTGGGCGGCCTTCTTGTTGGTGAACTGGAGCACGTCGCTGGCGCGGCCCACGGGCATGCCGCGGACCAGGTCAGCCACCAGGCGTGCCTTCTGCGCCGAGATGCGGGCGCTGCGCAGGATCGCTTTGGCTTCGGTGCTCATCTTACTTGCCCTTCTTGTCGCCGCCGTGGCCCTTGAAGGTGCGGGTCACCGCGAACTCGCCGAGCTTGTGCCCGACCATGTTCTCGTTGACGAGCACCGGCACGTGCTGGCGACCGTTGTGGATGGCGATGGTCAGGCCCACCATTTCGGGCAGGATCATCGAGCGGCGCGACCAGGTCTTGATCGGACGCTTGTTGTTGGCGGAAACGGCGGCTTCCACCTTCTTTGCGAGGTGCAGGTCGATGAACGGACCTTTCTTCAGGGAGCGCGGCATGATCGTTTCCTGTTACTTGCGACGACGCACGATGAACTGCTGCGTGCGCTTGTTGTTGCGGGTCTTGTAGCCCTTGGTCGGGGTGCCCCACGGGCTGACCGGATGACGGCCACCGGAGGTACGGCCCTCACCACCGCCGTGCGGATGGTCGACCGGGTTCATCACCACGCCGCGCACGGTCGGGCGAATGCCCTTCCAGCGCTTGGCGCCGGCCTTGCCCAGCTTCTTCAGGCTGTGCTCGGAGTTGCCGACCTCGCCGATGGTGGCGCGGCAGTCGACCGGCACGCGGCGCATCTCGCCGGAGCGGAGGCGCAGCGTGGCGTAACCGGATTCGCGGGCGACCAGCTGCACGGAGGCGCCGGCGCTGCGGGCGATCTGCGCGCCCTTGCCTGCCTTCATCTCGATGCAGTGGATGGTCGAACCGACCGGGATGGCGCGCAGCGGCAGGCTGTTGCCGGCCTTGATCGGCGCGTCCGAACCGGACACCAGGCGATCGCCCACCTGCACGCCCTTGGGCGCGATGATGTAGCGGCGCTCGCCATCGGCGTAGCACAGCAGCGCGATGTGCGCGGTACGGTTCGGATCGTATTCGATGCGCTCGACCTTGGCCGCGATGCCTTCCTTGTCGCGCTTGAAGTCGATGATGCGGTAGGCCTGCTTGTGACCGCCACCGCGGTGACGCGTCGTGATGCGACCGTAGTGGTTGCGACCACCGGTGTTGGACTGCGATTCGGTCAAGGGTGCGTACGGCGCGCCCTTGTGCAGGCCTTCGGTGCGGACGCTGACGGAGTCGCGGCGGCCCGGCGAGGTCGGCTTGTGAGTGATCAGTGCCATCTCAATTCAACTCCTTGAGCTCAGGCTTTGGCCGACACGTCGATGGACTGGCCATCGGCGAGGCGGACGTAGGCCTTGCGCTTGCCCTGGCGGCTGCCAGCGCGGAAACGGAAGGACTTGACCTTGCCCTTGGCGTTGACGAGGTTCACCTGCTCGACCTTGACGTCGAACATCTGTTCCACCGCCGCGCGGACGTCGGCCTTGGTCGCCTCGGGGGCGACCACGAATACATACTGGTTGTTCTCGGCCAGGCGCGCGGACTTCTCGGAGATGTGCGGCGCACGCAGCGTGTTGAGAATGCGTTCGTTGCTCATGCCAGCCATTCCTCGATCTTCTTCACGGCCTCGGCGGTCAGCACGACGTAGTCGGAGCCGACCAGGCTGACCGGGTTCAGCGCCATCACGTCGAGCACGTGCAGGTACGGGATGTTGCGCGCGGCCAGGAACAGCGCCTCGTTGGCATCCTCGGAAACCAGCAGCACGCGACCGGCCACCTGCAGCTCGGCCAGTTTGGCCACCATCGCCTTGGTCTTGGACTCTTCGATGCCGAAGCCGTCGACGACCTTCAGGCGGTTCTGGCGGTTCAGTTCGGACAGGATCGAGCGGATCGCGACGCGGTAGGCCTTGCGATTGACCTTCTGCTCGAAGCTGCGGGGCTTGGCCGCGAAGGTCACGCCGCCGCCGACAAAGATCGGGGCGCGATAGTCGCCGTGACGGGCGCCGCCGCCCTTCTGCTTCTTGAACTTCTTGGTGGTGCCCGACATCTCGCCACGCGACAGCTGCGCCTTGGTGCCGGCGCGACCGCCGGCCTGGTACGCAACCACCACCTGGTGGATCAGGGCCTGCTTGAACTCGGTGCCGAAGACCTCTTCGGACACGCTGAGCGGCTTGGCGCCAATGACATTCAGTTCCATGGCGTCTCTCCTCAACCCTTGGTGGTCGGGCGGATCACGACGTCGCCGCCGGTTGCACCCGGCACCGCGCCCTTGACCGCGATCAGGTGGCGCTCGGCGTCGACCTTGACCACTTCCAGACCCTGCTGCGTGCGGTTCACCGCACCCATGTGGCCGGCCATCTTCTTGCCCGGGAACACACGGCCCGGCGTCTGGCGCTGGCCGATCGAACCCGGCGCGCGGTGCGACAGCGAGTTACCGTGCGTCGCGTCGCCCATCGAGAAGTTGTGGCGCTTGATCGTGCCCTGGAAGCCCTTGCCCTTCGAGACGCCGGCGACGTCGACGATCTGGCCGGCCGAGAAGATCTCGTCCGCCTTGATCTCGGCGCCGACGCTGTACTTGCCGAGGTCCTCGGCCGCAACGCGGAACTCCCACAGGCCACGACCCGGCTCGACCTTCGCCTTGGCGTAGTGGCCCTTCACCGGCTGGGTCAGCAGCGAGGCGCGCTTGACGCCCGCGGTGACCTGGATCGCGGTGTAACCATCGTTGTCTTCGGTCTTCAGCTGGGTGACGCGGTTCGGGGTCGCTTCAATCAGCGTCACCGGAATCGAGCGTCCGTCTTCAGTGAAGAGCCGGCTCATGCCGCACTTGCGGCCAACCAGTCCGATACTCATCTTCGTATCCTGTCTATCGCTCAGCCGAGCTTGATCTGGACGTCCACGCCAGCGGCGAGGTCAAGCTTCATGAGCGCGTCCACGGTCTTGTCGTTGGGGTCGACGATGTCGAGCACACGCTTGTGGGTGCGCGTTTCGTACTGGTCGCGCGCGTCCTTGTCGACGTGCGGCGAGACCAGGATGGTGTAGCGCTCGATCTTGGTCGGGAGCGGGATGGGGCCGAGCACCGTAGCGCCGGTGCGCTTGGCCGTCTCGACGATCTCGCTGGCCGAGCGGTCGATCAGGCGATGATCGAACGCCTTGAGGCGGATGCGAATCTTCTGGTTCGCCATAAAACCGTGTCCTGTTATCGAAAGAACAAATGCTTGTCCCGGAGTGGCTTCTCACCGCTCCGCACAACCCTTTTTGCTGCTTCCCGGCACGCCTGGGCGTACTGGGCGAAAAAGCTAGGCGAGCACAATCGGCTCGCCTAGACAGAAAATTATAACTCGCACACGAACAAAGGTCAACAGAGTGTCATCTGCGACCAATGATTACGTTGCGAGGGCCGTCCGGGCCTGCGAACTCGAAGCGCGTCCTGCACCTCATTTCGCGGTATCGACCCCGAGCAACTCCGGAGCCGTCAAGCTGGCAAGTATAGCAGCCATCCAGCGCGAGATGCCAGCCTTGCCGGCATCCACGCGAAAGCGGCGACCCCGAAGGGCCGCCGCCAGAGTCTTACTTGATGACCTTGGCCACCACGCCGGCGCCGACGGTGCGGCCGCCTTCGCGGATGGCGAAGCGCAGGCCCTCGTCCATCGCGATCGGGTGGATCAGGCTCACCACCATCTTGATGTTGTCGCCCGGCATGACCATCTCCACGCCCTCCGGCAGCGTGACCGCGCCGGTCACGTCGGTGGTGCGGAAGTAGAACTGCGGACGGTAGCCCTTGAAGAACGGGGTATGACGGCCACCCTCGTCCTTGCTCAGCACGTAGACCTCGGCCTCGAAGTCGGTGTGCGGGGTGATCGTGCCCGGCTTGGCCAGCACCTGGCCGCGCTCGACGTCGTCACGCTTCAGGCCGCGCAGCAGCAGACCGGCGTTGTCGCCCGCCTGACCCTGGTCCAGCAGCTTGCGGAACATCTCCACGCCGGTGACGGTGGTCTTCTGGGTGTCACGGATGCCCACCACTTCCACTTCGTCGCCGACCTTGATGATGCCGCGCTCGATACGGCCGGTCACCACGGTGCCGCGGCCGGAGATCGAGAACACGTCCTCGACCGGCATCAGGAACGGCTTGTCGATCGCGCGCACCGGCTCGGGGATGTAGCTGTCCAGCGCGTCCACCAGCTGGATGATCGCCGGCACGCCGATTTCCGACTGGTCGCCCTCGAGCGCCTTCAGCGCCGAACCCTTGATGATCGGGGTGTCGTCGCCCGGGAAGTCGTACTTGGACAGCAGCTCGCGCACTTCCATCTCGACCAGCTCGAGCAGCTCGGCGTCGTCGACCATGTCGGCCTTGTTCAGGAACACGACGATGTAGGGCACGCCCACCTGGCGCGACAGCAGAATGTGCTCGCGCGTCTGCGGCATCGGGCCGTCGGCGGCCGAGCACACCAGGATCGCGCCGTCCATCTGCGCCGCACCCGTGATCATGTTCTTCACGTAGTCGGCGTGGCCGGGGCAATCGACGTGCGCGTAGTGGCGGGTCGGCGACTCGTATTCCACGTGCGCGGTCGAGATCGTGATGCCGCGCGCCTTCTCTTCCGGCGCCGCGTCGATCGCGTCGTAGGCCTTGAATTCGCCACCGAAGCGCTCGGCGCCCACCTTGGTCAGCGCCGCCGTCAGCGTCGTCTTGCCGTGGTCCACGTGGCCGATCGTGCCGACGTTCACGTGCGGCTTGGTGCGTTCGAACTTACCCTTTGCCATGACTTCAACCTCTGAAAAGAGCTGGTTAATTAGTGCGGCCGGAACGGCCGCTTTTGTTTTTCGCGACCAGGGGACCGATCGCACTAATTAAGTAAAGCTAGAAAAATCAGGCCTTCTTGATGACCTGTTCTGCGATGTTGTTCGGCGCCTCTGCGTAGTGGTCGAACTCCATCGTGAACGTGGCGCGACCCTGGGTCAGCGAGCGGATGGTGGTCGCATAACCGAACATCTCGCCCAGCGGCACCATCGCGTTGATGGTCTTGCCGGAAGGCGTGTCGTCCTGGCCCTGCAACAGGCCGCGACGGCGGCTCAGGTCGCCCATAACGTCACCGACGTACTCCTCGGGCGTGACCACCTCTACCTTCATCACCGGCTCGAGCAGGACCGGGTTCGCCTTGGCGAAGCCCTGCTTGAAGGCCATCGATGCGGCCAGTTTGAACGCCATTTCCGACGAGTCGACGTCATGGTAGGAACCGAAGACCAGCTTGGTCTTGACGCCCACGACCGGGAAGCCGGCCAGCGGACCGCTGGTGATCGTCTCGCGCAGGCCCTTTTCGACCGACGGGATGAATTCCTTCGGAATCACACCACCGGTGATCTCGTTGACGAACAGGAAATCGTCCTTGACCTCAGGGCTCTTGCGCTCTTCCTCGGTCATTGGCGACAGCTCGATCACCACGTGACCGTACTGACCCTTGCCGCCCGACTGCTTGGCGTGCTTGTAATCCGACTTGACGTCCGACGCGCGGATGGTTTCGCGGTAGGCCACCTGCGGCTTGCCAACGTTGGCCTCAACGTTGAACTCGCGCTTCATGCGGTCCACCAGGATGTCCAGGTGCAGCTCGCCCATGCCGGAGATGATGGTCTGGCCCGACTCTTCGTCCGTACGCACGCGGAAGGACGGATCCTCCGCGGCCAGGCGACCGAGCGCGATGCCCATCTTTTCCTGGTCGGACTTGGTCTTCGGCTCGACCGCCATCGAGATCACCGGCTCCGGGAACGTCATGCGCTCCAGGGTGATGATGTGGTCCTGCGCGCACAGCGTGTCGCCGGTCGTCACGTCCTTCAGGCCAACCGCGGCGGCGATGTCGCCCGCGCGGACTTCCTTCAGTTCGTGACGCTCGTTTGCGTGCATCTGCAGGATGCGACCGATGCGCTCCTTCTTCGACTTGACCGGGTTGTACACCTGGTCGCCGGCATTCAGCGTGCCCGAGTAGACACGGAAGAACGTCAGCGAGCCGACGAACGGATCGGTCATGATCTTGAAGGCGAGTGCGGAGAACGGCGCGGCGTCGTCCGCCGTGCGGCTCGCATCATTGTCGTCGTCGTCCACGCCGGTCACCGGCGGACGGTCGGCGGGCGACGGCAGCAGGTTGACCACGGCATCGAGCATCGCCTGGACGCCCTTGTTCTTGAACGCCGTGCCGCAGTAGACCGGGATGATTTCGCTGGACAGGGTGCGCTGGCGCAGACCCTCGATGATCTCGGCCTCGGAAAGCTCACCACCCTCGAGGTACTTGTTCATGAGTTCCTCGGACGCCTCGGCGGCCGACTCGACCATGAAGCTGCGCGCCTCGGCAGCCTTGTCCGCGAGGTTGGCGGGAATGTCCTGGTATTCGAACTTCATGCCCTGGGATTCCATGTCCCAGATGATCGCCTTCATCTTGAGCAGGTCGACCACGCCGTCGAAGTTGTCTTCGGCACCGATCGGCACCTGCATCGGCACCGGGTTGGCACCCAGGCGCGCCTTCAGCTGGTCGACGACCTTGTAGAAGTTGGCACCGGTGCGATCCATCTTGTTGACGAACGCGAGGCGCGGCACCTTGTACTTGTTGGCCTGGCGCCATACGGTCTCGGACTGCGGCTGCACGCCACCGACCGCGCACAGCACGAACACGGCGCCGTCGAGCACGCGCAGCGAACGCTCGACTTCGATGGTGAAGTCGACGTGCCCGGGAGTGTCGATGATGTTGAAGCGGTGCTCGGGCAGCGAACGGTCCATGCCCTTCCAGAACGCCGTGGTGGCGGCGGAAGTGATGGTGATGCCGCGCTCCTGCTCCTGCTCCATCCAGTCCATGGTGGCCGCACCGTCATGCACCTCGCCAATCTTGTGACTGACGCCGGTGTAGAACAGGATGCGCTCCGTGGTGGTGGTCTTGCCGGCATCGATGTGGGCCATGATGCCGAAGTTGCGGTAGCGCTCGATGGGAGTGGTGCGTGCCATGGATGTTTACCTGTACAGGGCAACCCTGCCCTCGATTCGTCGCGGCCGTCCGGGCCTCGGTTTCAATGAGAAATCCGCCGCAACTGGCGGATTGACTCCTTGCCACCACCGCAGGCGGCGGCAAGGCATACCGCTTACCAGCGGTAGTGCGAGAAGGCCTTGTTGGCCTCGGCCATGCGATGGGTTTCTTCGCGCTTCTTGATCGCGCCGCCGCGGTTCTCCGAGGCTTCCAGCAGCTCTGCGGCCAGCTTGCGCGGCATCGAGGTCTCGCCACGCTTGCGGGCGGCATCGATCACCCAGCGCATCGCCAGCGCCATGCGGCGACCCGGGCGCACTTCGACCGGCACCTGGTAGGTGGCGCCGCCGACGCGACGGGACTTCACCTCGACCGCCGGAGCAACGTTGCCCAGCGCCTTCTCGACCAGAGCCACCGGCTCGGCGTTCTTTTCACCCAGATGGGTCAGCGCGCCATAGACGATGCTTTCGGCGACCGACTTCTTTCCGCTCTTCATCACCATGTTGATGAAGCGGGCGATCAGCTGGCTGCCGTGCTTGGGGTCCGGCAGGACCAGGCGGGCGGGATGGGAACCTTTACGCGACATGTTTGGAGTCCGTTGTTTATTTGCGGGCAATCCTGTCCGCGCGAAAGCGGCCTCCATGGCCGCATGTGTTCGTTACCTGTGCAGCGTCCGGTCCGCTTCAAGGCAACCGTCCATGGCCGCAACTTCGATGTGAGCCGCCGGACCAGGGCCGGCAGGCGATTACTTCTTCGGACGCTTGGCGCCGTACTTGGAGCGAGCCTGGCGACGCTTGGTCACGCCGGCGCAGTCGAGGCTGCCGCGCACGGTGTGGTAGCGCACGCCCGGCAGGTCCTTCACACGGCCGCCGCGGATCAGCACGACCGAGTGCTCCTGCAGGTTGTGGCCTTCACCACCGATGTAGCTGATGACCTCGTAACCGTTGGTCAGGCGCACCTTGGCGACCTTGCGCAACGCCGAGTTCGGCTTCTTCGGGGTGGTGGTGTACACGCGCGTGCAGACGCCACGGCGCTGCGGACTGCTCTGCAGGGCCGGCGAAGCGCTCTTGTAGGTCTTCGGGCTGCGGTTCTTGCGCACCAGCTGGTTGACTGTCGTCATGCGAAGCTTTTCCTGAGAAACATAAAGGCAGACCGAAACTCGGTCTGCCAAGAAGCGGGAATTTAACATGGGCACCTTGCACCAGGCAAGGAAACGCCCGTGTCCTCCTTGACCCGAACACGAGGTGCATCCGTGCACCTCATTTCGTATGTCAGCGAGCAATGCCCTCAGGGCTTACTCGGCACCTTCATCGCTACCGGCAGTCGTTTCCGCGAACGTCACCGCGGCGGAGGAACCGGAAAGGGTTTCCAGTTCCGAGGCGGTCAAACCGCCCTGGCGACGACGCTGCGCGTGGTACGCCAGACCCGTACCTGCCGGAATCAGACGGCCGACAATAACATTTTCCTTGAGGCCCCGCAAGGTATCGCGGGTACCGCGGACCGCCGCCTCGGTAAGCACGCGGGTGGTTTCCTGGAAGGACGCGGCCGAGATGAACGACTCGGTGGCCAGCGACGCCTTGGTGATACCCAGCAGCACCGACTGGTACTCGGCCGGACGCTCGCCACGACCGACCGCGCGCTCGTTCTCCTCGTTGATGCGTACGCGCTCGACCTGCTCGCCGCGCAGGTAGTGGCTCTCGCCCGGCTCGGTGATCTCGACCTTGCGCAGCATCTGGCGAATGATCGCCTCGATGTGCTTGTCGTTGATCTTCACGCCCTGCAGGCGATAGACGTCCTGGATTTCCTTGACCAGGTACGCCGCCAGCGGCTCCACGCCCAGCAGGCGCAGGATGTCGTGCGGATTGGGCTCGCCGTCCACGACGGTTTCGCCCTTCTCCACGTGCTCGCCCTCGAACACGATGACCTGGCGCCACTTGGGAATCAGCTCCTCGTGCTCGTTGCCGTCGGCATCCTTGATGATCAGGCGCTGCTTGCCCTTGGTGTCCTTGCCGAAGCTGACCACGCCGGAACGCTCGGCCAGGATCGCCGGCTCCTTTGGCTTGCGCGCCTCGAACAGGTCGGCCACGCGCGGCAGACCGCCGGTGATGTCGCGGGTCTTCGACGTCTCCTGCGGGATACGGGCGACCACGTCGCCGACGCCCACTTCCACGCCGTTCTGGATCGACACGATCGCGCCGGCCGGCAGCATGTACTGCGCCGGCACGTCGGTACCCGGCAGCTTGAGCTCGCGACCCTTGGCATCTTCCAGGCGCACGATCGGGCGCAGGTCCTTGGCGGCGGTACCGCGACGCTTCGGATCGGTCACCACTGCCGACTCCAGGCCGGTCAGCTCGTCAGTCTGGCTCTGCACGGTGACGCCATCGAGGAAGTCGATGAAGCGCACGGTACCGGCCACTTCCGACACGATCGGATGGGTGTGCGGATCCCAGTTGGCCACGGTCTGGCCAGCCTTGACCGCCGCGCCGTCCTTGACCGAGATGGTGGCGCCGTACGGCACCTTGTAGCGCTCGCGCTCGCGGCCGTTGGCGTCGATCACCGACACCTCGCCCGAACGCGACACCGCCACCAGGTGACCCTGGGAGTGCTGCACGGTCTTGAGGTTGTTGAACTTCAGCGTGCCGGTGGTCTTGACCGAGACGTTGTCCACGGCGGCGGCACGGGAGGCCGCGCCACCGATGTGGAAGGTACGCATGGTCAGCTGGGTACCGGGTTCGCCGATCGACTGCGCGGCGACCACGCCCACGGCCTCGCCCATGTTGACCAGGTGGCCACGGGCCAGGTCGCGGCCGTAGCACAGCGCGCAAACGCCATGGCTGGCCTCGCAGGTGATCGGCGAGCGGACCTTGATCGACTGCACGCCGGCCTTGTCCAGCTTCTCGACCAGCGCCTCGTCCAGTAGCGTGTCGCGGGTGACGATCGCATCGTCGTCGTTGCCGGGACCATAGACGTCCTCGACCACCACGCGGCCGAGCACGCGCTCGCGCAACGGCTCGACGACGTCGCCGCCTTCGACGATCGGCTGCATCAGCACGCCGTCCTCGGTGCCGCAATCGTGCGAGGTCACCACCACGTCCTGGGCGACGTCGACCAGACGACGGGTCAGGTAACCGGAGTTGGCCGTCTTCAACGCGGTATCCGCCAGGCCCTTGCGGGCACCGTGGGTCGAGTTGAAGTACTGCAGCACGTTCAGGCCTTCGCGGAAGTTGGCCTTGATCGGAGTCTCGATGATCGAACCGTCCGGACGCGCCATCAGGCCGCGCATGCCGGCCAGCTGTCGGATCTGCGCGACCGAACCGCGGGCACCGGAGTCGGCCATGATGTACAGCGAGTTCATCGACTTCTGGTTGACCGTCTTGCCGTCGGCGTCGGTCACCTTCTCGGTGCCGATGCCGTCGATCATTGCCTTGGCGACGAGCTCGTTGGTGCGCGACCAGATGTCGACCACCTTGTTGTAGCGCTCGCCCGCGGTGACCAGGCCCGACTGGTACTGCTCCTGGATCTCGACCACTTCTTTCTCGGCCTCTTCCAGGATCGGCTTCTTCTCGTCCGGGATGATCATGTCATCGATGCCGATCGAGATGCCCGCACGGGTAGCAAAGCGGAAGCCGGTGTACATCAGCTGATCCGCGAAGATCACCGTCTCTTTCAGACCCAGGCGGCGGTAGCAGGCGTTGATCAGGCGCGAGATGTTCTTCTTGGTGAGCTCGGTGTTGGCCAACGCGAAGGGCAGGCCCTCGGGCATGATCTCGGCCAGCAGCGCGCGACCCACGGTGGTTTCCACCAGCGAGGTGCTGGAGGTGCGCTCGCCATCCTCGCCGATCGTCACCTGCTTGAGACGCACCTTGACCTTGGCGTGCAGCTGCACGGCGCGGTTCTCATAGGCGCGTCGCACCTCGGAGATGCCCGAGAACACCATGCCGGTGCCCTTGGCGTTCACCAGCTCGCGGGTCATGTAGTACAGGCCCAGCACCACGTCCTGCGTCGGCACGATGATCGGCTCGCCGTTGGCCGGCGACAGGATGTTGTTGGTCGCCATCATCAGGGCACGCGCTTCGAGCTGCGCCTCGATCGAGAGCGGCACGTGCACGGCCATCTGGTCGCCGTCGAAGTCGGCGTTGAACGCGGTACAGACCAGCGGGTGCAACTGGATCGCCTTGCCTTCGATCAGCTTCGGCTCGAACGCCTGGATGCCCAGGCGGTGCAGGGTCGGCGCGCGGTTGAGCAGCACCGGATGCTCGCGGATCACCTCTTCGAGGATGTCCCACACCATCGGTTCTTCGCGCTCGACCAGCTTCTTGGCCGCCTTGATGGTGGTGGCCTCGCCGCGGGCCTGCAGCTTGGCGAAGATGAACGGCTTGAACAGCTCCAGCGCCATCTTCTTGGGCAGGCCGCACTGGTGCAGGCGCAGGGTCGGGCCGACCACGATCACCGAACGGCCGGAGTAGTCCACGCGCTTGCCGAGCAGGTTCTGGCGGAACCGGCCCTGCTTGCCCTTGATCATGTCGGCGAGCGACTTCAGCGCGCGCTTGTTGGTGCCGGTGATGGCCCGGCCGCGGCGGCCGTTGTCCAACAGCGCATCGACCGACTCCTGAAGCATGCGCTTCTCGTTGCGCACGATGATGTCGGGCGCGTTGAGTTCGAGCAGGCGCTTCAGGCGGTTGTTGCGGTTGATGACGCGGCGGTACAGATCGTTCAGGTCGGAGGTCGCGAAGCGGCCGCCGTCCAGCGGCACCAGCGGACGCAGGTCCGGCGGCAGCACCGGCAGTACGGTCATGACCATCCATTCGGGCTTGTTGCCCGACTCCAGGAAGGCCTCGATCAGCTTGACGCGCTTGGTGAGGCGCTTGAGCTTGGTTTCCGAATTGGTCGAGGCGATCTCTTCCTTGAGGCGGATGACTTCGCCCGGCAGGTCGATCGACTTCAGCAGCTCATAGACCGCCTCGGCGCCCATGCGGGCGTCGAACTCGTCGCCGTGCTCCTCGGTCGCCTCCAGGTACTGGTCCTCGCTGAGCAGCTGGCCCTTTTCCAGCGCGGTCAGGCCCGGATCGATGACCACGTAGGCCTCGAAATACAGGATGCGCTCGATGTCGCGCAGCGTCATGTCCAGCATCAGGCCGATGCGCGAGGGCAGCGACTTGAGGAACCAGATGTGCGCGGTCGGGCTGGCCAGCTCGATGTGGCCCATGCGCTCGCGGCGCACCTTGGCCAGGGTCACTTCCGTGCCGCACTTCTCGCAGACCACGCCGCGGTGCTTCATGCGCTTGTACTTGCCGCACAGGCACTCGTAATCCTTCACCGGACCGAAGATCGCGGCGCAGAACAGACCGTCGCGCTCGGGCTTGAAGGTACGGTAGTTGATCGTCTCGGGCTTCTTCACCTCGCCGTACGACCACGAGCGGATCAGCTCGGGCGACGCCAGCGCGATCTTGATCGCGTCGAAGTCGGGCGTGGTGCGCTGCTGGTTGAAAAGGTTGAGCAGGTCTTTCATGGGTGTCTCCGGTCGGAGCAAATTCTTCGGTAAGAGGTCCGTGATTCAAGCTGAGGCTGGTCGGCGACCCGACGCAGGGCGCCGGGTCGCGACGGTCACTTCACCTCTTCCAGGTCGATGTCGATGCCCAGCGAGCGGATTTCCTTCACCAGCACGTTGAAGGACTCCGGCATGCCGGCCGCCATCTCGTGGTTGCCGTCGACGATGTTCTTGTACATCTGGTTGCGGCCCTGCACGTCGTCGGACTTCACCGTCAGCATTTCCTGCAGGGTGTAGGCCGCGCCGTAGGCTTCCAGCGCCCAGACTTCCATTTCGCCGAAGCGCTGGCCGCCGAACTGCGCCTTGCCACCCAGCGGCTGCTGGGTGACCAGCGAGTACGGGCCGGTGGAGCGCGCGTGCATCTTGTCGTCGACCAGGTGGTTGAGTTTCAGGTAATGCATGTAGCCGACGGTGACCGGGCGATCGAACGCCTCGCCGGTGCGGCCGTCGAACAGCGTGGTCTGGCCCGACTCGGGCAGATCCGCCAGCTTCAGCATCGCCTTGATCTCGGTTTCCTCGGCGCCGTCGAACACCGGCGTGGCCATCGGCACGCCTTCCTGCAGGTTGTTCGCCAGCGTCAGGATCTCTTCGTCGGTCAGCGATTTCAGGTCCACGTGCTGCACCGCGCCAGCAGCGTGGTGGTTGTAGATCTGGTGCAGGAATTCGCGGACCTTGGCCACCTTTTCCTGCGCCTCGAGCATGCGCTGGATCTTCCGGCCCAGGCCCTTGGCGGCCCAGCCCAGGTGCATTTCCAGCACCTGGCCGATGTTCATGCGCGAAGGCACGCCGAGCGGGTTGAGCACGATGTCGACCGGCTCGCCATTGGCCATGAACGGCATGTCCTCGACCGGCACCACGTTGGACACCACACCCTTGTTGCCGTGGCGACCGGCCATCTTGTCGCCCGGCTGGATGCGGCGCTTCACGGCCAGGAACACCTTGACCATCTTCAGCACGCCCGGGGCGAGGTCGTCGCCCTGGGTGATCTTGGCCTGCTTCTCCTTGAAGCGCTTGTCGAACTCCTCCTTGTGGCGCTTGACCTGGTCGGCCGCGCGCTCGAGGAACTCGGTGACGCTCTCGTCCTTGACGTTGATCTTGAACCAGTCGTCCTTCTTCAGGCCGTCCAGGTAGGCGTCGGTGATCTCGGCGCCGCGCTTCAGGCCGCCCGGGCCGCTCATCGCGGACTGGCCGACCAGCTGCGCCCGCATGCGGTTGTAGATCGCGCCCTCGAGGATGCGGAACTGATCATCGAAGTCCTTGCGGATCCGCTTGATCTCCATCTCCTCGATCTGCTTGGCGCGCTTGTCCTTCTCGATGCCGTCGCGGGTGAACACCTGCACGTCGATGACAGTGCCGTCCATGCCCGGCGGCACGCGCAGCGAGCTGTCCTTCACGTCGGATGCCTTCTCGCCGAAGATCGCGCGCAGCAGCTTCTCTTCCGGCGTCAGCTGGCTCTCGCCCTTGGGCGTGACCTTGCCGACCATGATGTCGCCGGCCTTGACCTCGGCACCGATGTAGACGATGCCGGACTCGTCCAGACGCGCCAGCGCCTGCTCGCCCACGTTCGGGATGTCGGCGGTGATTTCCTCCGCACCCAGCTTGGTGTCGCGCGCAATGCAGGACAGCTCCTCGATGTGGATCGAGGTATAGCGGTCTTCCTGAACGACGCGCTCGGAGAGCAGGATCGAGTCTTCGAAGTTGTAGCCGTTCCACGGCATGAACGCGATCAGCATGTTCTGGCCGAGCGCGAGCTCGCCCAGGTCGGTGGACGAACCGTCCGCCAGCGTGTCGCCCTTGGCCACGATGTCACCGACATTCACCAGCGGACGCTGGTTGAGGTTGGTGTTCTGGTTGGAGCGGGTGTACTTGGTCAGCGTGTAGATGTCGACGCCGGCGTCATTGTCGCCGACCTCTTCCTCGTTCACGCGCACCACGATACGGGCTGCGTCGACCTGGTCGATCACGCCGCCGCGCCTGGCGGACACGATGACACCCGAGTCGCGCGCCACGGCGCGCTCGATGCCGGTACCGACCAGCGGGGTCTGCGAGCGCAGCGTCGGCACGGCCTGGCGCTGCATGTTCGCGCCCATCAGCGCGCGGTTCGCGTCATCGTGCTCCAGGAACGGCACCAGCGCCGCCGCGACCGACACGGTCTGCATCGGCGAGACGTCCATGTAGTCGACTTCGGAGGCCGGGCGCAGCTCGGACTCGCCGCGGAAACGGCAGGACACGAAGTCCTCGAGGAACGCGCCGTGCTTGTCCAGCGGCGAGTTCGCCTGCGCGATGACGTGGTCGCCTTCCTCGATCGCCGACAGGTAGTCGACGGTGTCGGTGACCTTGCCGTTGGCGACCTTGCGGTACGGCGTCTCCAGGAAGCCGTAGGCGTTGGTGCGGGCGTACACGGCCAGCGAGTTGATCAGGCCGATGTTCGGGCCTTCCGGCGTCTCGATGGTGCAGACGCGGCCGTAGTGGGTCGGGTGCACGTCGCGCACTTCGAAGCCGGCGCGCTCGCGGGTCAGGCCGCCTGGACCCAGTGCCGAGACGCGGCGCTTGTGGGTCACTTCCGACAGCGGGTTGTTCTGATCCATGAACTGCGAGAGCTGCGAGGAGCCGAAGAACTCCTTCACCGCCGCCGCGACCGGCTTGGCGTTGATCAGTTCCTGCGGAGTCAGGCCCTCGGACTCGGCCAGCGACAGGCGCTCGCGCACGGCGCGCTCGACGCGCACCAGGCCGATGCGGAAGGTGTTCTCGGCCATCTCGCCGACAGAGCGCACGCGACGGTTGCCGAGGTGGTCGATGTCGTCCACGGTGCCGTGGCCGTTCTTGATGTCGATCAGCACCTTGAGCACGTCCAGCACGTCGGACTGGCCACCCAGCTGCTTGACCAGCTCCTGCGCGGCCTCTTCCTTGCGCTCGGCGAAGTACTTGTGGTCGTACAGCACGCCCGGACCCAGGATCTCCTGGCGACCCACGCGGCGGTTGAACTTCATGCGGCCGACCGCCGACAGGTCGTAGCGGTCGAAGGTGAAGAACAGATTGAAGAACAGGTTCTGGGCGGCATCCTTGGTCGGCGGCTCGCCCGGGCGCATCATGCGGTAGATCTCCACCAGCGCCTCGAGCTGCGTCTTGGTGTTGTCGATGCGCAGGGTGTGCGAGATGTAGGCGCCGCGATCCAGGTCATTGACGTACAGCGTCGGCACGACCTCGATACCGGCCTTGCGGAAGGCCTCCAGCTGCTCGGCGGTGATTTCGTCATTGGCCGAGGCCAGCAGCTCGCCGGTCTTGGAGTCGACGATGTCGGTCGCCACGATGCGGCCGACCGGGTAGTCGTCCGGCACCTCCAGCGCGGTGATGTTCTCGGCCGCCAGCTGGCGCACGTGGCGCGCGGTGATGCGCTTGCCGGCCTCGACCAGCACCTTGCCGCCGACCGCCAGGTCGAAGGTCAGCGTTTCGCCGCGCAGGCGCTCGGCGACCAGCTCCAGCGTGGTGCCACCCTTCTTGCCCAGATGGAACACGTTGTGCTCGAAGAAGATGGAGAGCATCTCCTCGTTCGAATAGCCCAGCGCGCGCAGCAGCACCGTCACCGGCAGCTTACGGCGACGGTCGATACGGGTGAACAGCGCATCCTTCGGGTCGAACTCGAAGTCCAGCCAGGAGCCGCGGTAGGGGATCACGCGGGCGGAGAACAGCAGCTTGCCCGAGCTGTGCGTCTTGCCGCGGTCGTGGTCGAAGAACACGCCCGGCGAGCGATGCAGCTGCGAGACGATGACGCGCTCGGTGCCGTTGATGATGAAGGTGCCGGTGTCGGTCATGAGCGGGATCTCGCCCATGTAGACCTCCTGCTCCTTGACGTACTTGACGGCCTTCTTCGACGCCGGGCTGTCCTTGTCGTAGATCACCAGGCGCACGGTGGTGCGCAGCGGCGCGCCGTAGGTCATGCCACGGTTGCGGCACTCGCGCTCGTCGAACGCGGGCTCACCCAGGCGGTAGTCCACGTACTCGAGGGCGGCGTTGCCCGAATAACTGGCAATCGGGAACACCGACTTCAGCGCGGCGTGCAGACCCTTGTCCTCGCGCTTCTTCGGCGCGACGTGCTCCTGCAGGAACTCACGGTAGGAATCGGTCTGGATGGTCAGCAGGTTGGGCACGCCCAGCACGGGCGGGCGCTTGCCGAAATCCTTGCGGATGCGCTTCTTCTCGGTAAACGAGTAGGTCATGGGGTGACGCCTCGGTTCGCAGTGGCGCCGGTGGTGCACACACCGGCTAATGATGAAAAATCGGCTGTCGCTTCCGGCGGAACCAACCGCCGGTGCGTCAAAAAGCAGGAGTCAGAAGCCGCCAGCTTCTCAGTCTTGCCTTCTGTCTCTTGCTCCCCCGGATCCCTGGGACCGCAATGAACCGCGGCGCATGCAGACATCCCTCTGCAACGGGCAAAGCCCGGGGGCTTTCGCCCCCAGGCTCGCTTGACGCTAAGCCAAACTGACGGCGCGCAAGGCGCCGATTACTTCAGTTCGACCGTGGCGCCGGCAGCTTCCAGGTCCTTCTTGAACTTGGCAGCGTCTTCCTTCGAAGCGGCTTCCTTCACGACGCCACCGGCCTCGGTCAGGTCCTTCGCTTCCTTCAGGCCCAGGCCGGTGATGGCGCGGACGGCCTTGATCACGTCGACCTTCTTGTCGCCGGCGGACTTCAGGATCACGTCGAACTCGGTCTGCTCCTCGGCAGCCGGACCGGCAGCGGCCGGGCCGGCGGCAACCATCACCGGGGCGGCGGCGGTCACGCCGAACTTCTCTTCGATGGCCTTCACCAGGTCCATCACTTCCATCAGCGACTTGGCGGCGACGGCGTCAACGATCTGTTCGTTGGTCAGGGACATTTGTTTTTACCTCTGGAAATAAAGTCGTTTGGAAAAGATCGTCGGATCAGGCTTCTGCCGGGGCTTCGGCGGCGACTTCGCCACCACCCTGCTTGTCGGCCACGGCCTTGACCACGCGAGCGAACATCGAAGCCGGCTCGGCCAGCACGCGGGCCAGCATCGCGAGCGCCTGCTCGCGGGTCGGCAGCGAGGCCAGCACGTCGACGTGCTCGGCGGGCAGCAGCTTGCCCTCCACCGAGACGAGCCGCGGCTTGAGCTTGTCGTTGGTCTTGGCAAATTCCTTGATCAGCCGCCCGGCGGCACCGGGCTCCTCGGTCGAGAACGCGTACAGCAGCGGACCGGTCAGGGCGTCCTTGACGACCTCGAACTCGGTACCGGCCACGGCGCGGGAGACCAGCGTGTTCTTCACAACTTTCAGGAACACGCCCGACTCGCGAGCCTTCTTGCGCATCGCGGTCATCTGCTCGACCGTGGTGCCCGCGTACTCGGCGGCGACCAAGGAGTGGGCCTTCGCGGCGACGTCTGCCAGCTCGGCGACTACTTCTTGCTTCTGGGACAGATTGAGAGCCATTGCACTCCTCCACTTGGAACTCCGCTCACGGCTCCTGCCGCTTGCGGTCCTGGGCGACGCCATCCTTGACGTCGGGGATGCGGAGCATCCCTGGTGGTGGCCTTTCCAGAACATGCATTCCAGAGAAGGGCGACACCATCTACGCCGGCGGGCCTTGCGGCCGATTAAGCGATCGAGGTGACACGGCGACGGCGATTCCCTGCCATGAACGAGCTCCCTGCCCGTCGTCGCCGCGCATCGATCGCGCCTGCGGTCTTTGACGGCTGCCCCGGCCGGAACCGGGGACTGCCCTCAAAAACTTCCCCTCGCACCGCGTGGCGCGAGGGCTTGAACCTGGCTTACTTGGCGGTGGCCGCGCTCAGCGACGAGGTATCCACCGGCACGCCCACGCCCATCGTGCTGGACAGGGCGACCTTCTGCAGGTACTGGCCCTTGGCCGCAGCCGGCTTCGCCTTCAGAAGGTCGGCGATCAGCGCGTTGAGGTTGTCAGCGAGCTGCGCGGCCTCGAAGTTGGCCTTGCCGATGGTGGCGTGGATGATGCCCGCCTTGTCGTTGCGGAACTTCACCTGGCCGGCCTTGGCGTTCTTCACCGCGGTGACCACGTCGGCGGTGACCGAACCGTCCTTCGGGTTCGGCATCAGCCCGCGCGGACCGAGCAGCTGACCCAGCTTGCCGACCACGCGCATCGCGTCCGGCGTGGCGATCACGCGACCGAAGTCGATGTCGCCGCCCTGCATGCGCTCGGCCAGGTCATCCATGCCGACCGCGTCGGCACCGGCGGCCTTGGCGGCCTCGGCCTTCTCGCCCGGCGGGCAGAACACGGCGACCTTGATGGTCTTGCCGGTGCCATGGGGCAGCAGCGAGGAGCCGCGCACGCCTTGGTCGGACTTCTTCGCGTCGATGCCCAGGCGCACGGCCACGTCGACGGATTCGACGAACTTGGCCTTGGCGTTGTTCTTGACGATGTTCAGGGCGTCTTCCAGCCCGTAGACCTTGCCCGGCTGCACAGCGGCCTGGGCGGCCTTCAAACGCTTGGTGATCTTTGCCATGTCTTAACCCTCCACCACCAGGCCCATGCTGCGCGCGCTACCGGCAATGGTGCGCACCGCGGCGTCCAGATCCGCAGCCGTCAGATCCGGCTCCTTCTGCTTCGCAACGTCTTCGAGCTGCTTGCGGGTGATCTTGCCCACCTTGTCGGTGTTCGGCTTGGACGAACCCTTCGCGACGCCGGTGACCTTCTTGATCAGCACGGTGGCGGGCGGGGTCTTGGTGATGAAGGTGAAGCTGCGGTCCGAGTAGGCCGTGATGATCACGGGGATCGGCAGGCCCGGCTCCATCTTCTGCGTGGCGGCATTGAAAGCCTTGCAGAATTCCATGATGTTGAGGCCGCGCTGACCGAGGGCGGGGCCCACCGGCGGCGACGGGTTGGCCTGGCCGGCCTTGACCTGCAGTTTGATGTAACCGACGACTTTCTTTGCCATGGGATTTTCCTTGCGAGTGCTGGCGCCTTGCGGCTCCTCGCGTGCTTGCCATCCAGGCGGTGGAGAGCCTGCTTTCCGTGCAGGCCGTCGAAAAGCGAACACGCCGAGTCGAAAGACCTCGGCGTGGAACCGCGTAGTTTAAGGAGTGATCAAGTTCTAAGCAAGTGGCGGGCCAGCGGCTGCGATCTTGCTCCCTCTGCCCGCCGGGGCGAGGGCTGGGGTGGAAGGGCGGCTCTTGCGGGAGGCGTGGATCAGGGCGTGGCTCTGGTGGGTTTTCCCGCGAGCCCCGACCCCTCACCTCGATCCTCTCCCCGGAGGGGAGAGGAAGCAGAGCATCAGGCCTTCTCGACCTGCCCGAACTCGAGCTCGACCGGCGTCGAACGACCGAAGATCAGCACCGCTACGCGCAGGCGGCTCTTCTCGTAGTTGACTTCCTCGACCACGCCGTTGAAGTCGTTGAACGGACCCTCGGTGACGCGAACCATCTCGCCCGGCTCGAAAAGCACCTTGGGCTTGGGCTTCTCGACGCCCTCGCGCACGCGGCTGAGGATGGCGTCGGCTTCGCTGTCACGGATCGGCAGCGGGCGATCGGCAGTGCCGCCGATGAAGCCCATTACCTTGGGCGTTTCCTTGACCAGGTGCCAGCATTCATCGTCGATGCGCGGGGACTTGCCCTCGGTATCGGTTTCGATCTGCACCAGCACGTAGCCCGGAAAGAACTTGCGCTCGCTGCGGCGCTTCTGGCCGCCGCGCATCTCGATCACTTCCTCGGTCGGCACCAGAACTTCGCCGAACTTCTCTTCCATGCCGGCGCGCGCGATGCGCTCGGAGAGCGACTTGCGAACCTGGTTCTCGAAGCCCGAATAGGCGTGAACGACGTACCAACGCTTGGTCATGGGCTACTCCTTACGAACCTAGTTTGAGCAGCCAGTCGAGCACGACCGACTTCAGGATCAGGTCGATCAGACCCAACAGCAACGAAAGCACGATCACGACCGCAATGATCACGAGGGTCGTCTTGAGGGTTTCGTCGCGCGTCGGCCAGACGACCTTGCGCATCTCGAACTGGGATTCGGCGATGAAGTTGCGCGCCTTGCGGCCCGGGCCAGTGAAGGCGCCAATCGCCAGCGCGATCACCAGCGCCACCAGCACGCCAGCCAGGCGCACGGAGCCGGGGACGGTGTTGTCGAACCAGGAGTAGGCAAAGATGCCCGCCGCCAGCACCAGCACCGCCAGCACCAGCTTGCCGATATCCGCGGCACTCGTGCCGCGCGGCTGTTCTGCCTTGGTATTCATCGCAGTGACCGGGAGAAGGAACCGCCGTGACCGGATCGGTCATCGACGCCACCCGCCCCCGTCATCGGTCCTCGAAAGGTGGCACGCCAGGAGGGACTCGAACCCCCAACCTGCGGTTTTGGAGACCGCTGCTCTGCCAATTGAGCTACTGGCGTAGGAAAAACGGGAATCGGGAATGGTAAATCGGGAATCGAAGAACCGGAAGGGCGGCGGATCGCCAGCCCTTCCGATTCCCTATTCCCGATTTCCCATTCCCGGCTTTCTTACTTGATGACCTTGGCCACCACGCCGGCGCCGACGGTGCGGCCGCCTTCGCGGATGGCGAAGCGCAGACCCTCGTCCATCGCGATCGGGTGGATCAGGCTCACCACCATCTTGATGTTGTCGCCCGGCATGACCATCTCCACGCCCTCCGGCAGCGTGACCGCGCCGGTCACGTCGGTGGTGCGGAAGTAGAACTGCGGACGGTAGCCCTTGAAGAACGGGGTATGACGACCACCCTCGTCCTTGCTCAGCACATAGACCTCGGCCTCGAAGTCGGTGTGCGGGGTGATCGTGCCCGGCTTGGCCAGCACCTGGCCGCGCTCGACGTCGTCACGCTTCAGGCCGCGCAGCAGCAGACCGGCGTTGTCGCCCGCCTGACCCTGGTCCAGCAGCTTGCGGAACATCTCCACGCCGGTGACGGTGGTCTTCTGGGTGTCACGGATGCCCACCACTTCCACTTCGTCGCCGACCTTGATGATGCCGCGCTCGATACGGCCGGTCACCACGGTGCCGCGACCGGAGATCGAGAACACGTCCTCGACCGGCATCAGGAACGGCTTGTCGATCGCGCGCACCGGCTCGGGGATGTAGCTGTCCAGCGCGTCCACCAGCTGGATAATCGCCGGCACGCCGATTTCCGACTGGTCGCCCTCGAGCGCCTTCAGCGCCGAACCCTTGATGATCGGGGTGTCGTCGCCCGGGAAGTCGTACTTGGACAGCAGCTCGCGCACTTCCATCTCGACCAGCTCGAGCAGCTCGGCGTCGTCGACCATGTCGGCCTTGTTCAGGAACACGACGATGTAGGGCACGCCCACCTGGCGCGACAGCAGAATGTGCTCGCGCGTCTGCGGCATCGGGCCGTCGGCGGCCGAGCACACCAGGATCGCGCCGTCCATCTGCGCCGCACCCGTGATCATGTTCTTCACGTAGTCGGCGTGGCCGGGGCAATCGACGTGCGCGTAGTGGCGGGTCGGCGACTCGTATTCCACGTGCGCGGTCGAGATCGTGATGCCGCGCGCCTTCTCTTCCGGCGCCGCGTCGATCGCGTCGTAGGCCTTGAATTCGCCACCGAAGCGCTCGGCGCCCACCTTGGTCAGCGCCGCCGTCAGCGTCGTCTTGCCGTGGTCCACGTGGCCGATCGTGCCGACGTTCACGTGCGGCTTGGTGCGTTCGAATTTACCCTTTGCCATGCGCGCTAAACCCCGATGGAGTCAATGAAAAAAAGAAAACCTGCCGTAGGCCCGGAGCGACCGGCGGCAGCCGCGTGAGATGGTGCTCATGACAGGAATCGAACCTGTGACCTCTTCCTTACCAAGGAAGTGCTCTACCGACTGAGCTACATGAGCGAAGTTCTTTCAGCCATCCTTCCTTAGGTGGCGATTGATCCGGCATCCGGCCGAACCCTGGAAATCCTGCGACGAGATCAATGGAGCGGGAGACGGGAATCGAACCCGCACCATCAGCTTGGAAGGCTGAGGTTCTACCATTGAACTACTCCCGCCTGGCAACACCCTGCGCGGAACTCGTCTTGATGGTGGAGGGAGGTGGATTCGAACCACCGAAGGCGTAAGCCAGCAGATTTACAGTCTGCCCCCGTTGGCCGCTTGGGTATCCCTCCAACAAAGAACGGCTATTCTCGCGAGCGCCCCCGGATGTGTCAACAGTTTGCGACGGCCAAATTCGCCGTGGCAGTGACTTTCGCGCGCTCCTGCCGGGTCTACCGTCCGGGCCGCTTGCACTGCGCACGGCGATCGCCATATCGCCCGGTACCCTGACCGGAGCGCGCCATGTCCGCACCCTTGACCGTCCCCTGCCCCCATTGCAGTGCACTCAACCGTGTGCCGGCCGAACGCCTCGCCGAACACCCGGTGTGCGGGCGGTGCAAGCAGGCGCTGTTCGAAGGCAAGCCGATCGAGCTGACGACGGCCAACTTCGACGCCGTGGCCGGGCGGGGCGACCTGCCGGTACTCATCGATTTCTGGGCGACGTGGTGCGGTCCTTGCCGTGGCTTCGCCCCGGTGTTCGCCGAGGCCGCCCGCCAGTACGAGCCGCGCCTGCGCCTGGCCAAGGTGGATACCGATGCGCAGCCGCAGCTCTCCCAGCGTTTTGGCATCCGCAGCATCCCCACGCTTGCCCTGCTCAAGGGCGGCCGCGAGGTCGCCCGACAGGCGGGCGCGCTCAATGCGGCGCAGTTGCGGCAGTTCGTCGAAGGGGCGCTGCGCTAGTCCTTCGTGTCGTGAGTGCAGCGACTGTCCGATCAGGGAAGCGACCCTGGGTTCCTCCATTCGGGAAGCGCCATCCCGGGCGTCTGGCGACGGGATGGTTTCGCTCGCGGATGGAACGTTCCGCGCGGAAGCGTGGCCGCCGGTGCTACGAGCTGCAGGAGAGCATCGAGCAACCGGCGCGCTGCCGGGCCCAGTCCGGGCGCCTGGCGGCAAAGCGCTCGCGCCCGGGCTGCTCGTCATATGGATGACGCATCACGTCGAGCAGTTCGTGCACGAGCGTGTAGTCGCCCTGCTCCGCTCGGTCGATCGCCTGCTGGGCCAGATAGTTGCGTAGCACGTATTTCGGGTTGGCCTGCCGCATGCGGCGGCGGCGCTCGCCGGCCGGCATCGGATCCTCGCGCAGGCGCGCGGCGTAGCGTTCCAGCCAGTCGCGCAGCGCAGGCTCGGCGGCCGCGCGCCGACCCTCGTCGTAGCACACGTCCGCCAGCGTGTCCGGCGAGGGCGCAGCCGGGTCCAGGTCGGTGAGCGCGCGCCAGGTGAGCGTCATGTCCGCCTCGGCCTCGCGCATCCAGGCATGCAGTCCGTCGCGCAGCGCGAGGTCTTCGTCAGCGGCTTGGGCGAGGCCCAGCTTTGCCGCCACGCTGGCGCGGTCGGCCGCTTCCCAGGCGCTGACATAGCGATCGAGCCCGGCCTGCAGCGGCGCGACATCGCCGAACAGCGGGGACAGCGCACTTGCCAGCCGCGTCAGGTTCCACCAGGCCACGTTGGCCTGCTGGCCGAAGCGGTAGCGCCGGCGCACCGCGTCGGTGGTGTTGGGCGTCCAGTCCGGGGCGTAGTCGTCCATCCAGCCGTAGGGGCCGTAGTCGATGGTCAGCCCCAGGATCGACATGTTGTCGGTATTCATCACGCCGTGCACGAAGCCGACGCGCATCCACTGGGCCATCAGCCGTGCAGTGCGTTCGCAAACCTCGCCGAACCAGTCCGCATACAGTGCCTCGCCCTGCCCCCGCAGCTGCGGGAAGTCGCGCCGGATGGTGAAGTCGGCCAGCTGGCGCAGCAGCACCACGTCGTTGCGTGCATAGGGCAGTTCGAAGTTGCCGAAGCGGATGAACGACGGCGCCACGCGGCAGACGATCGCGCCCGGCTCCTCGCGCGGGTGGCCGTCGTAGAACATGTCGCGCACCACCGCTTCGCCGGTCTCGACCAGGCACAACGCGCGCGTGGTGGGGATGCCCAGGTGATGCATCGCCTCGCTGCACAGGAACTCGCGGATCGAGGAACGCAGCACCGCGCGACCGTCGGCGCCACGCGAATACGGCGTCGGGCCGGCGCCCTTGAGCTGCAGCTCCCAGCGTTGACCGCGCGCATCCAGCACCTCGCCCAGCGAGATCGCGCGACCGTCGCCCAGTTGCCCTGCCCATACGCCGAACTGATGTCCGCCGTAGTTGCTCGCCCACGGCTGCATGCCATCCAGCAGCGCGTTGCCGCCGAACACGCCGGCGAAGTCCGGGCTCTCGATGTCCCGTGCTGACAGACCCAGGGTCACCGCCATTTCGGACGACCAGGCCACCACATGCGGCGCCGGCACGGGCGTGGGCTGGACATGCGACCAGGCGGCGCCTTCCACCTGGCGCAGGCGCGAGCCGCGCTCGGGATCGCCGGCAAGGTCCCGCACGTAGGCATTGTCGAAGTCCAGGCGCATCACGGGATGATCGCATGCCGCTTCGCCACGGAACGTTCGCGCGCGGGATACCCGTGAACACGAATGTTTAGCACGCGGGATCGACGAAGGTCCCATACTGACGCGTGAACGACGACTTCGAGAACGACCGCTACGCCGCGGATGTGGACCCGTCCGTGCAATGCACGGCCTGCGAAGCGGTGTGTTGCCGCCTGACCGTGGTGCTGATGCCGGACGACGACGTGCCCGACTGGCTGGTGACGCACGACGACCACGGACTGGCGACCCTCGCCAAGGGTGAGGACGGCTGGTGTGCGGCGGTCGACCCCGACACCTCGCGCTGCACGATCTACGAGCGACGCCCGGCCATCTGCCGCAAGTACACCATGGGCAGTCCCGGTTGCCGGGACGAACGGCGCAAGTGGTATGGCCCGTCCATTCCAACGCCGGTGAAGCTCCTGTAGGAAGCGGCCGCCAGGTCAGCTCCTACGGAAGCGGCGGCGGCTCGAAGACCCTCGCAACCTCCTCCGCCGCCAACGCGCGCCAGGCGCCCGAGGCGAGCCCGTCGAGCGTAAGCCGCCCGATCGCCACGCGCTCGAGCGTTTCCACGTGGTTGCCCGCCGCGGCGAACATGCGCCGCACCTGGTGGTAACGCCCCTCGGTCACGGTCAGCCGCGCGCGACGCGGTTCGAGCACCTGCAGGTGCGCGGGGGCAAGTGGCGTGGTCTCCGATTCGAGCATCAGCGTGCCGCTTTCGAACAGTTCGCCTTCGCCGCCGTGCAGGTCGCGGGCAAGGGTCGCCTCGTAGACCTTCGCCACGTTGGCCCTGGGCGAAATGATCCGGTGCAGCAGCGCGCCGTCGTCGGTCAGCAGCAACAGCCCCGACGTGTCCCGGTCGAGCCGGCCGACCGTGGACAGGGCCGGATCACGCCGCCGCCAGCGCGGTGGCAGCAGGTCGTAGACCAGGCGGCCGGCGTCCTTGCGCGAGCAGGTATAGCCGGTCGGCTTGTGCATCAGCAGGACCAGCCCGGTGGGCGGATCGAGCGGCTCGCCGTCGATGCGGATCTCCGCGTGTACGGCCCTGTCGTCGGCGTAGAGCACCTCGCCCGCCGGGTCGGTGACGCGTCCCTCGCGGAACAGCCGGGTCACCTCCTTGCGGTTGCCGTAGCCGAGGTTGGCGATCAGGCGGACCAGCTTCACGCGCGCACCGCCTCGATTACCTTGAAGCCGTCCCGCATGGTCACCGCGCGCACCTGCGCGAAGCGCGCGGCCAGCGTGGCCTCGTACGGCAGGTGCCGGTTGGCCACCAGCCACAGGCGGCCATGCGGCAGCAACGCGTCGGCCGCCGCGTCGATGAAGGCGCGCCCGAGTTCGGGCAAGTCTGCACGCCCCTGGTGGAACGGCGGGTTGCTCACGATCGCGTCGTAACGGCGCGGCAGGCCGGTGGTGACGTCGTGCCAGTGGGCTTCCACGTCGACCTCGCGACCGCTGGCAGTAACGGCCTCGGCCACATTGACGCGTGCTGCCTCCAGCGCGCGCTTCTCGGCTTCGTACAGATCCACCGCGGTCACGCCGGCGCAGCGCGCGATCAACTGCGCGGCGAGATAGCCGTAGCCCGCACCCAGGTCGGCGGCGCGACCATGCAGGTCTGCCGGGAGGTGTGCCGCGAGCAGGGCCGAGGCCGTATCGACGCGGTCCCAGGCGAACAGCCCCGGACGACTCAGGTAGCCACCGGCGATCCGGCGCGGCGCGTCGAGTGCTTTCCATTCGGCCAGCAGTGCTGCATCCAGCGCATCGCCGGCGTTCGCCCAGAACACGCGGCACTTGTGCTTGGACACGCTGCGCACCGTGCCGAACAGGCGCGCGACATCCGCTTCGGCCGACTTCGCGCCTTCGGCGTTGGGCACCGCCGCCAGCACGGTGCCACCGGGCTGCAGGTGCCGAGCGGCGCGGGCGAACAAGGCGCGGGCCTCGTCGCGCTGGCGCGGTGGCAGCAGGAGAACCAGCGCGAAGCGGTCGTCCCGCGCCGGCTCACCGACGGGCAGGCCCGCGCGCCGGAGTTCATCGGCAAAGGGCCGGAAGGTTTGCTCGCAAGACCAGCCGGAGCGGGCGAACCTGCGCAGCGGCGCACTGTCGCGGGCACGCAGGAAGAGTACCCGGCCATCCTCGGGCAACCGGAGCTCGCCGCTGGCGACAGGCAGGAACAAGGCGTCCAGTTGGGGGGCGGGCGCAGTGGCGACGGTGGCTGCCATCGGACTCGAATAGACGGGTGGGAGCCGGATTCTACGCGCTGGCGCTGGCCGCAACGCAGACCTCCATTCCTCTCCAGCTGCGGTGCCCGTCACGGTGCGGCGGGCCGAAGCCCCCCTCGCACGGCGGGCCCGCCTAGCGCGCGACCGAGCCCGCGCGCACCAGGTACTGCAAGCTGAACATGTGCTCGGGATCCAGCCACACGCGCAGTACTTCCAGGCCCGCCTTGCCCGCGAGGACGTCGAAATCCTCAAGTGAGTACTTGCAGCTGACCTCCACGCGGATCGCCTCGTCCCTGCCGAACGCGATCTGACCACGGCCCACGCGCACCTTCTGCTCGCGCTGGCTGACCAGACTGGTTTCGATGCGGCCGGCCAAGGCGTTGTAGTGCGCGCGATGGCGGAACGCGGCGAGATCGAAATCACTGCCCAGCTCGCGGTTGAGGCGGGCGAGCATGTTCAGGGTGAACTTCGCCGTGACCCCCGCGGCATCGTTGTAGGCCGCCTCGATGAGGGCGGTGTCCTTCTTCAGGTCCGCGCCGATCAGGATGCCGCCGTTGTCGCCCATCTCCGCGCGCATCTTGCGCAGCAGCGCGATCGCTTCGCGCGTGTCGAAGTTGCCGATGGTCGACCCGGGGAAATACACGACCGTCCGTCGCGGCGCGCGCGGCGGGATCGGCAGGCGCAACGAACGGGTGAAGTCGGCGCACAGCGGCTGCACCGGCAACTGCGGGAAGTGTTTGCCCAGCCGCTGCACGCTCTGCTGCAATGGCTCGGGAGAGATTTCCACCGGCACGTAGCTCACCGGCGCGGCCATGTGCTCGAGCAGCAGGCTCGTCTTGGCTGCGCTGCCGCTGCCGTACTCGACCAGGCGCACGTCCACGCCCAGCGTATCGGCGATGCTGGCGGCATGTTGCTGCATCAATGCCGTTTCGCAACGGGTGAGGTAGTACTCGGGCTGCTCGCAGATGCGTTCGAACAGCGCCGATCCCTCCGCGTCGTAGAAGAGCCACGAAAGCAAGCGCTTGGGCTGCGCGCGCAGCCCGCGGCGGACGGTCTCCAGCAGTTCGCTGGCGGGCGGAGTGCGTCCGTCGGCGGACAGATCGAAGGCACGGGTGTTCATGGGGAATGCTCCTTGAGGTCTTATCGGTCCTTGGCCAGGCGCAGCCCGGCGAACTGCCAGCGCGCCTGCGGAGGGAAGAAGTTGCGATAGCTCGCGCGCACGTGGCCGACCGGGGTGGCGCACGAACCGCCGCGCAGCACCCACTGGCCGCACATGAACTTGCCGTTGTATTCGCCCAGGGCGCCCGGCAGTGGGCGAAAGCCCGGATAGGCCACGTAGGGCGAGGCGGTCCATTCCCAGGCATCACCGTACATCTGCAGCAGTCCGGTGCCATCGGCCGCCTGCGGCAGTCGCGGTACACCGTCGAGCAGGTTGCCCCGGACCGGCAGCGTGGACGCGGCAGCTTCCCACTCGGGCTCGGTAGGCAGCCGCGCGCCGGCCCAGCGGGCGAAGGCATCGGCTTCGTAGTAACTCAGGTGGCACACCGGCGCGGCCGGGTCCAGCGCTTGCACACCGGCGAGCGAGAAAGCGCTGGCCAGGTCCGGCTGCCAGTAGAGCGGCCGCTGCCAGCCTTCGTTCTGCACGGTTGCCCAGCCGTCGGACAGCCACAAGGACGGTTCGCGGTAGCCGCCGTCGTGCACGAACGCCGCGTATTCCCCGTTGGTGACCAGGCGGTTGGCCAGCGCGTGTGACGCGAGCAGGCTGCGGTGGCGCGGGGTTTCGTTGTCGAAGGCGAAGCCCTCGCCCGCGTGGCCGATCTCGACCACGCCTTCACCGCCGCGCAGGAATTGCAGGGGAACCGATGCCGTGGGCCCCGCCGGCTCGATCTGCTGGTAGGCCGGCAACAAAGGATTGCTCCAGAAGGCATGCAGGATGTCGGTGAGCAGCAATTCCTGATGCTGTTGCTCGTGCTGCAGGCCGAGCTCGATCACGGCGGCGGGGGCCGGCTCGTCGTCGCGGAGCAACATTGCGCCCACCGCCTCGTCCACGTGGCGGCGGTAGGCCAGCACTTCCTCCAGCGTGGGACGCGAGAGCAGACCACGCCGCGGCCGCGCGTGCATCGGACCGACGCTCTGGTAGTAGGAATTGAACAGGTACTGCCAGGCCGGATTGCGCGGGCGGTATCGAGGATCCTGCGCGAGCAAGAACTGTTCGAAGAACCAGGTGGTGTGCGCCAGGTGCCACTTCGTCGGGCTCGTGTCGGGCATGGTCTGGACCATCATGTCCTCTGCCGTCAGCCCCGCACACAATTGCAGGGTCTGCTGGCGGACCCGCCGGTAGCGCTGTACGAGCGTGTCGCCGGCGAGGGGGCCCAGCTGCGTCATTGCCTGCTCCTTCCTGGGTCGGACGGTGGCTCCGCATGCGCTCTGCCAGCGCCGCCGCACCGCCGGACCGATCGAACCGTTGGCATCCTCCAAGCATGGCGCAGCCCACGTTCAATAGGTGTGATCGGGCGATGGCAAATTGCTGACACCACAACACTGGCGCCGTCCGCGCCGGCGCGCGATGCTGGCACGCGTCCCGACCCACGAGCGTCCTCCCCGCGAGGTGATGCCATGAAATCCCTGTCGCTCCTGCTGTTGCTCGCCATCGCAAGTCCCGCGGCCTTCGCCGCCGGCCCCTCCGGCAGCGGGCTGCAGTACGCCCGATGCATCCAGACCGACAAGATCAACGAGTGGCACGTCGTCGACGCACGCACCGCACTGGTGCGCACCGTCCCATACCGCTACGTGGTGCATCTGAAAGCCGATTGCCCGCGCCTGGGGATCGGCGTGCCGGGCTTCGTGCTCCATGCCAGCGAATCCGGCAAGGCGGTAGGCGGTGGTCGCATCTGCGGGGAGGTCGGCGAGACGGTCAGCGCCCGCGACCAGCCCGCATGCGCGATCTCCTCGGTGGAGACGATCGACACGGCGACGTTCGAGCGGATGCGCGAGCATGCCGCGCGCCATGGCAGCGGCGCGGAGCTGCCGCCTGCCGGATGACGGTCGCGGGCGAAAAAAAGCCCGGCGTTGCCGGGCTTTTTTTGTTCGATCGATGCAACGTCAGTCGCCGTAGTAGCCGACGTAGCGGGTGGGTGGCGCCTGCTCGACGTAGACCGTTCGCGTTTCCACCACACGGCGGGTCACCACCGGCTCCTCGTAGACCACCCGCACCGGTCGGCGATAGACCGGCCGCTCGTAGACGACGCGCGGCGGCGGCCTGAGCGCATCGTCCACCAGGCCGATCACGGCACCGGCGACGATCGCGCCGGCCACCCAGCGGCCACCGCTCCAGTGGCCACGGTCGTAGCGGTAGTGATGGTCGTAGCGGCCACGGTCATGCCAGCCCCGGTCGTAATGACGGCCACCGTGCCAGCCTCGCTCGTACCTGTCATGCGCCGATGCGCCGGTCGGCAGCGCCACGGCCGATGCCATCAGCAGGGCCGCCATGGCCAACGCGGGTTTTCCGAACCAATGCCTGGTCATACCTATGCCTCCGTCAGGCGACAGCGCCCTTCGCGACGATGCTCCGGTCGGCGCGCTTAATAGGCACTTAAGCGATCGCAAATCCGCGGCCGGCGCCCGCATCGACGCTACCGGATTTCGCGGCAGCGCCCGGATTCGCCCAGGGACACCACCACGCGGCTTCAGACGTTGAACAGGAAGTGCAGGACGTCGCCGTCCTTGACGAGGTAGTCCTTGCCTTCCTTGCGCAGCCGGCCAGCCGCCGCGGCGCCGGCCTCGCCCTTGTACTGGATGAAGTCATCGTAGGAGACGGTCTCGGCGCGGATGAAGCCACGCTCGAAATCGGTGTGGATCACGCCGGCCGCCTGCGGGGCGGTGGCGCCCTTCTTGACCGTCCAGGCGCGCACTTCCTTGACGCCGGCGGTGAAGTAGGTCTGCAGATTGAGCAGCTTGTAGCCGGCGCGGATGACGCGGTTCAGGCCCGGCTCGTCCAGCCCCAGGTCCCTGAGGAACTCGTCGCGGTCGGCGTCCTCCAGCTGGGCCATTTCCTCCTCGATCGCCGCGCACACCGGCACCACCTCGGCGCCCTCGGTCGCGGCGCGCGTGCGCACGGCGTCCAGGTGCGGATTGTTCTCGAAGCCGTCCTCGCGCACGTTGGCGATGTACATCAGCGGCTTCAGCGTGAGCAGGAACAGGTCGCGCACCAGCGCGCGCTCCTCCTCGTCCAGCCCGACGCTGCGCGCCGACCTGCCTTCGTTCAGCGCCGCGGCAAGCTTCTGCAGTACCGGCTTCTTCGCCATCGCTTCCTTGTCGTTGGCCTTGGCCGCGCGCTCGGCGCGGTTGAGCGCCTTCTCGACCGAATCGAGATCGGCCAGCGCCAGTTCGGTATCGATCGTCTCGATGTCGGCGATCGGATCGACCTTGCCGGCCACGTGCACGATGTCGCTGTGCTCGAAGCAGCGCACCACATGGGCGATCGCGTCGACCTCGCGGATGTGCGCCAGGAACTTGTTGCCCAGGCCCTCGCCCTTGGACGCGCCGGCGACCAGGCCGGCGATGTCGACGAACTCGACCGCGGTGGGAACCACCTTCTGCGGATTGACGATTGCGGCCAGCGCATTGAGGCGCTCATCCGGGACTGGCACCACGCCCACGTTCGGCTCGATCGTGCAGAACGGGAAGTTGGCCGCGGCGATGCCGGCCTTGGTCAGTGCATTGAACAGGGTGGACTTGCCGACGTTGGGCAGGCCGACGATGCCGCATTTGATGCCCATGGTTTGATCCGGGAATAGGGAATGGGGAATAGGGAATGGGAAAAACCGGGAAGAGCCGCGTAAACGATTCTCTATTCCCGATTCCCTATTCCCGTCTGTGTATGCAACTGCTGCATCGCCTTGTCGAACTGCCCACCGACCGCCAGCGGCAGCACGTCGAGTGCGCGGGCGATGCCGTCGAGGATCGCGTCCTCGTCCTGCGCGGAAGGCTTGCCGAGCACCCAGGGCGTGACCTTGTCCCTGTGGCCCGGGTGGCCGATGCCGATGCGCAAGCGGTGGAACTTGCCGTGGCCGAGATGCTGGATGGTGTCGCGCAGGCCGTTCTGGCCACCGTGGCCGCCGTCGAATTTCATCCGCACGGTGCCTGCCGGGAGATCCAGCTCGTCGTGCGCCACCAGGCACTCGTCGGCCTGGATCCTGTAGTAGCGCAGCGCGGAGGCAACCGCGATGCCGCTCTTGTTCATGAACGTGGAGGGCTTGAGCAGCCACACGCTGTCGCCGCCGATGCGCACGCGGCAGGCTTCGCCGTGCAGCTTGCCGTCGAAGGCGAAACGCTCGCCCTGGCCCGAAGCCAGTGCGTCCACAAACCAGAACCCGGCATTGTGCCGGGTCCGGAGATATTCGGCGCCGGGGTTGCCCAGGCCGACGATGAGCTTGAGTCCAGCCATGCCTTGAGCCGATGGCCGGGCCTCCCGCGCGGAGCGGGAGGCCCGGACTTCGCTTACTTCTTCTCGGCGGGCTTGGCTTCGCCTTCCGGCGCCGCGGCGGCCTCGGCGGCCGGCTCGGCCTCTTCCTTCACCGCATTGGCGGTGACCACGGCGATGTCGTGGTCCGCGCCCAGGCTCAGCGCCGACAGGCTCACGCCCTTGGGCAGCTTGACCTGCGACAGGTGCACGATGTCACCGGGCTTGAGATCGACCAGGTCGAGTTCGATGAACTCCGGCAGGTTGCCCGGCAGGCAGGACACTTCCACTTCCGTCAGGTTGTGCGAGATCACCACGCCGGAGGTCTTGCCGGCCGGGGACTTCTCCTGGTTGAGGAAGTGCAGCGGCACGTTCACGCGGATCGCTTCGTTCTCGTTCACGCGCAGGAAGTCCATGTGCAGCATCTGCTGCTTGAACGGATGCTTCTGCCAGTCGCGCACCAGCACCTTCTGCACCTTGCCGTCGACGTTCAGGTCGAGGATCGAGGAGAAGAACCACTCGTTCTTGGCGGCGAGCAGGATGGTGTTGTGCTCGATCTGGATGCTCTGCGGCGGCTGGTTCGCGCCGTAGACGACGGCAGGCACCATCGCGGCACGACGCAGGCGGCGGCTCGCACCTTTCCCCTCGTCGTTGCGGCTCTGGGCCTTGATTTCATGAGTCTGGGCCATTGTTGTCACTACCTTAGGTTGCGTTTGTCCGCCTCGCGGCGGACAGATGACTTCCCCGCGACCAGGGAAGTCCTGGGATCGGGATCCGGGAGACGGGATTCGAGATTCGGAAAAGCTGCACTGCAGTCGCCGAATCCCGAATCTCCCAACCCGAATCCCGCTGAATCAATCCACGTAAAGCGAACTCACCGACTCGCCGAAAGCGATGCGGCGAATGGTCTCGGCCAGCAGCTCGGCGACCGAGAGCTGGCGGATCTTGCCGCAACTCTGCGCCTCGGGGCGCAGCGGCAGCGTGTTGGTGACCACCAGCTGGTCGAGCTGGGAGTTCTCGATGTTGCCGATCGCCGCGCCCGAGAGCACCGGGTGCACGCAGTAGGCGACGACCTTGCGCGCGCCGCGCTCCTTCAGGGCCGCGGCCGCGGCGCACAGGGTACCGGCGGTGTCGACGATGTCGTCGACCAGCACGCACGTCTTGCCGTCGACCTCGCCGATGATGTTCATCACCGTGGCGACGTTGGCCTTCGGACGGCGCTTGTCGATGATCGCCAGGTCCGCATCGTCCAGCCGCTTGGCGATCGCGCGGGCGCGCACCACGCCGCCGACGTCGGGGCTGACCACGATCAGGTCGTCCATCGAGTGGTTGCGCCAGATGTCCGCCAGCAGGATCGGCGAGGCGTAGACGTTGTCGACCGGGATGTCGAAGAAGCCCTGGATCTGGTCGGCGTGCAGGTCGACCGTGAGCACGCGGTCGACGCCGGCAGTACCGATCAGGGTGGCCACCATCTTGGCGGTGATCGGCACGCGCGCCGAGCGCGGGCGGCGATCCTGGCGGGCGTAGCCGAAGTACGGCATCACCGCGGTGACGCTGTCGGCCGAGGCGCGCTTGAGCGCATCGACCAGGGCGAGCATCTCGATCAGGTTCTCCGCGCTCGGCGCGCCGGTCGGCTGCAGCACGAACACTTCCTGCTTGCGGACGTTCTCCTCGATCTCGATCTGCACTTCGCCGTCGCTGAACTTGCCGACCAGCGCCTTGCCCAAGGGCACGCCGAGTCGCTGCGCGACGTCCTCGGCCAGGGCGCGGTGGGCATTGCCGGTGAAGAGCATCGGGGTGGACGTGTCCACGTGGGATTCCTCAAAGAGCCATTCGTGAATGGCTGGGGCGGCAGGATTCGAACCTGCGCATGCGGGAATCAAAATCCCGTGCCTTAACCAGCTTGGCGACGCCCCAGTGTTTCGTTGGCAGACCGTCGTCCTGACCGCCTGTCGTGCATTTTCAAGCCCGTAACGGCTGCCCCGGCGCCACGATCCTCGCGCGATGGCGCGCGAGGACCCGATGCAGGGGCGAAACCTCCAGCCCCGCGGCAAGTTGTGCCGCGAATGCCGGAGGACACTCACGCACCACCCGGCGCGCCTGCGCGAGCGAGGCGGCTTCCAGGAAAACGCACCCGCCGCTGCCGGAAAGCCGGGCGCGGCCGAAATGCGAGAGCCAGTCCAGCGCCGCGGCCACCTTCGGGTGTCGCGCGCGCACGACCGGCTCGAACGCGTTTTCCGCCGTTTCGCCGGAAGCAAAGGACGAAATTGTCGCCGGCGGTGCATTTCGTGTCAATTCAGACGCTTGAAACAAGGCCGCGGTGGGCACGTGTTCGCCCGGGTCAAGCACCACGTACCAGCGCCGTGGCAGCGCGACGGGGGTAAGCCGCTCGCCCACGCCCTCGGCCCAGGCCGAGCGGCCACGCACGAACACCGGCACGTCGGCGCCCAGCCGGTGCGCCAGGTCGGCCAGCGCGTCCTCATCCAGGCCGCAGGCCCACAGGTGGTTGAGCGCAACCAGCGTGGTGGCAGCGTCGGAGCTGCCGCCGCCGAGGCCGCCCCCCATCGGGATGCGCTTGTCCACGGCGATCTCGGCCCCCGTCGCCACGCCGGTTTCCGCCTGCAGCAAGCGCGCGGCGCGTACCACCAGGTCGGCCTCGGCCGGAACGCCGCGAACGTCGTTCACGCGCACGATGGCGGCGTCGGGTCGCACGCGCACGCGCAGCTCATCGCCCCAGTCGAGCAGGCGGAATACGGTCTGCAGGTCGTGATAGCCGTCCGCACGGCGGCCGACGATGCGCAGGAACAGGTTGAGCTTGGCCGGGGCGGGCCAGGCGGTCCATTCGTCGCGAGCGGGCGCGGCAAGCGCGCGCGACATGAACACGCGCAGGGAATCGGGAAACCCGTTTTCGCGGTCGCGCTCGCGGGCGCGGGCGAACGCCGGGTCCGCCTCGTCCACCGTGACGAAGCCGTGCCTGGCGTAGAACGGCGCATTCCACGGCACATCCGCCAGCGTACCCAGGTCGACGCGACCGTAACCCGCCTCGCGCGCCCAGGCACAGGCGTGTTCGAGCAGTGCGGCGCCGATCCCGCGGCGACCGTGCGACGGCAGCACGTCGATCTCGGCGATTTCGATGGCGTCCCCGGCCATTCCGTCCTGCAGCCACACGAAACCGACCGGCGCGCCCGCTTCGAGCGCTACCCAGACCAGGCCGCGCGCAACCGCCGCATCGAGCAACTCGGGCGGAATCGCCATGCCCGCGTAGGCCTGCCACGCACGGTGGGCGCGGAACAGTTCCAGCGCGGCGCGCTCGATCGCGCACAACGCGGGCACCTGCGCGGCCATGGCACGCGCGATCGTCACTGCCATGGCGTCAGCGCCCGCAATCGGCGCAAGGCGCCGGGCCGAGCCGGAAGCTGTCGATCGACAGCTTGACCTTGTAGGGGGGGCGACTGGCGAACACCTTCTGCGGCAACGGCGGCTGCTGCGCCTGGTCCCACGCACGGTAATCCACCGTCCAGCCGTCCTGCACGATCAACGACGGCAGGTCGTGTTCGCCGAAACGCAGTTGCGCGGGGGCGCCGGTCGCGCGCAGGCCGAGAACCCAGGCGCGCAGATCATCCAGCGGCACTTCCCAGCCCAACGCCTTGCGCATCAGCGTCTCGGCGTCGGAGCCGCGAAGCGGTCCGCCCTCGATGCCTTCGAGCAGGGCTCCGTCCGGGCCGCCGCTCAGGCGGAAGCTCTTGCCGGTGATCGGCGCGCGCAGTTCGAAGTCGTAGCGCTCGCCGTCCTGCGTCCAGCGCAGGCTGCCGCTGCCGCCATCGTGGCCGTCGGACACGGCCAGGTGGCCTTCCAGCATCCACTGGTCCGCGCCCGAGAGTTGACGCTCGCGCGCGGCCTGCGCGGCAAGCGCGGCCTCGTCGGCCGGCCTGCGCACCGGCACGGGCGCACAGGCGGCCAGCAGCAGGCTGGCTGCCGCCCCCAGGAAAAGGAGGCGCCTCATGGCTCGAGGCGCCGCAGGGTGTCGCGCAGGTTGGCGTTGCGCGGGTCGATCTTGCGGACCTGGTCGAACACCAGCCGGGCGTCCTGGCGCTTGCCGAGCTTCCACAGCACCTCGCCCAGGTGTACGCCAACGTCGGCGTCCTTCGCGGCGCTCCAGGCCTGGCGCAGGGTGCGTGCAGCCTCGTCGAGGTGGCCCAGGCGGTACTGCAGCCAGCCCCAGGAGTCTGCGATCGCCGGATCGTGCGGCTTGGCCGCGCGGGCGGCTTCGATCAGTCTGGTTGCCTCGGGCAGGTCGCGGCCAGCGTCGGCGAGCGTGTAGCCCAGCGCGTTGCTGGCATCGATGTCGTCCGGCTTGAGCTTGAGCAGGTGGCGGAAGTCCGCCACCGCGCGGTCGATATCGCCCGCCTCGGCATAGGCCAGGCCGCGACCGTAGAGCAGGCCGGGGTCGTCCGGCAGCACCTGCAGCGCATGGTCGTAGGCCCTGGCGGCTTGCGCGTAGTGCTCCTCGCGCATGTACAGCTCGGCGTCGGCCTGCCAGGCGCGGCGCAGCTCCTCGGGCTGGTCGAGGTAGGCGGTTTCCAGCTGCTCCAGCAGCGCATGGGCGTCGTCCACCTTGCCCTGGGTGTGCAGGATCACCGCACTGCGCAGGTCGGCGTCGAAAGCGTGCGGGTCGTCGTCGCCGACCTGGTCGTACCACTCCAGCGCCTCGGCGTTGCGGTCCTGCATCTCGGCCAGCTGGCCGAGCAGGAACGCGCTGCTTTCGCGCACACTGGCCGGGGCCTGCCTGAGCTCACGGTAGAGCCTGGCGATGGCTTTCCTGTCGTGCGCCTGCGCCGCCAGTCCGGCGCGCAGGGCATAGGTTTCGGCGCTCTGCGGGCCGTTGTCCAGCAGCTTCGCGGCGGCCTGGTAGTCGCCGCCCTGGCTGAGCAGGCTGGCGTAGGTCAGGCGCAGGCGAACGTTGTCCGGCGAACGCGCCAGCGCCTGCCTGAGCAGCGCGCTGGCGGCATTCTTGTCGCCGGACTTGAACTTCATCTGCGCCGCCCAGGCGTAGGTTTCGGTGTCGTGGAAGCGCGCCACCGCAGCGTCGGCGATCTGCATGGCATACCTGGGCCGATCCAGCTTCTCGCCCAGCTCGCTCATCGCCAGCCAGGCCTGCGGGTCGGCCGGCAGCCGCTCGGGCGTGGCCAGGGCTTCCAGCAACTGGGCGGCCTGCGCCGGGTCACGGGCGCCGATCAGAGCACGGCCGAAGCGGCGCCAGGCATGCGGGTCGCCGCTACCGACCAGGCGCTCCAGCTGCTCGCGCGCACCCGCGGTGTCGCCGGTGGACAGCGTCAGTTCGGCGCGTGCCTGGGCCAGGTCCGCCGGGCTGGCGCCGAGCGCCTGCCAACGGTCGATCGCGTGCGCCGCGGCGGCCGTGTCGCGGATCGCCAGGGCCAGCTCCGCGGCCCGCTGGGCCACCGCGGGGTCGTTCGACAGCGCCATCGCCTGCATGTAGCGGGCCGAGGCACCCTTGAGGTCGTTACGGGTCAGCGCCATTTCGCCGGCCAGCAGTTGCGCCAGCAGGTCGTGCTGCTCGTCCGGCGTCACCACGGTGAGCCGGTCCAGCGGCTGCTTCGGGGCAGGCACGGGTGCCTTGCCCGCGGGCAGGCCGGCGCACGCGGCCAGGCCCAGCGCACAGCTGGTGATGCCTGCAAAATGCCGCAGTTGCTTGAACTTGCCCTTCACGCTCAGCACACTAGTCCTCATCCATTGGTCCGTTCCGGCAGTACCCGCCTCTCCGGTACCGAAAGCTTAGCCTACGCCGCCGCGGATACCCCGTCGCCAATTCGCATTCCACGCCATGCCGCTGATCGCCCTCGGGCTCAATCACCTCACCGCGCCGGTCAGCCTGCGCGAACAGGTGGCGTTCGATGCGGACGCCGCCAGCGAAGCGCTGCGCGAACTGAGGGCCGAGCCCGGCGTGGAGGAAGCGCTGATCCTATCCACCTGCAACCGCACCGAGCTGTACGTCGGCGTGGCCACCGGTGCCGAGCAGGCGCCGCAGGCGTGGCTCAATCGCCACCATCACTTGACCCCTGGCAAGCTGGACGAGTTCCTCTATCGGCATGACGAGGATGCAGCGGTGCGCCACATGTTCCGCGTGGCCACCGGACTGGACTCGATGGTGCTGGGCGAGCCGCAGATCCTGGGCCAGGTGAAGGACGCCTATCAGCTCGCGCGCGACGCACGGGCGCTCGGTGCGCCACTGGACCGCCTGCTGCAGCACACCTTTGCCGTCGCCAAGCGCGTGCGTACCGACACCCGTATCGGCGCGCATACCGTCTCGGTGGCCTTCACTGCCGTGCGGCTGGCCGAGCAGGTGTTCGCCGACCTCAAGCAGGCCTGCGTGCTGCTGATCGGCGCCGGTGACACCATCGAGCTGGCCGCCCGCCACCTGGTGGACAAGCAGGTCAGCCGCCTGATCGTGGCCAACCGCACGCTGGAGAATGCGCAGGAGCTGGCCGGCCGCTACGGCGGCTACGCCGTCGCACTGGCCGACCTGCCGCAGCATCTGGCCGAAGCGGATATCGTCATTTCCTCCACCGCCGCGCGCCAGCCGGTGGTGACCCGGCCGCTGGTCGAGCGGGCGGTGGCGGCGCGCAAGCGCAAGCCCATGTTCATGGTCGACATCGCCGTACCGCGCGACATCGATCCGGCGGTCGCCTCGCTGGAGGACGTCTACCTGTACGGTATCGACGACCTGCAGCAGGTCATCGACGGGAACCGCCGCTCGCGCGAGGCCGCGGCGCGCGAGGCCGAGACGATCATCGACCTGCAGGTCGACCGCTACATGGCCTGGCGCCGCGCGCTGACCCTGCGCAATCCGGCGATCGACCTGCGCCAGCACGCCGAGCGTTATCGCGACGAGGTGCTGCTCAAGGCCCAGGCGATGCTGGCCCGCGGCAAGTCGCCCGACGAGGCACTGGCGTTTCTCGCCAACACGCTGACCAACAAGCTGCTGCACCACCCCAGCGCGCGCCTGCGCGAGGCAGCGCTCAACGGCGACCTGGACCTGCTGCACGCGGCCGGGCGGCTGTACGGCGAGCCCGAGTCGAGGGACGAGTAGCGAGGGCGGCTGGCTGCCGCATCCCGCCTCCTGAGCCGGCGCATGCCGGTCGCTTCCCTCCCGTGCCACCCTGGTTGCCCATGACCCCATCGATCCGCCGCAAACTCGAGTCCCTGGCCGAGCGCCACGAGGAGATCGGCCTGCTGCTCGCCCAGCCGGACGTGCTTGCCGATGCCACCCGCTTCCGCGAGCTGTCGCGCGAGTACGCGCAGATCGAGCCGGTCGCCGCCGCGCTGCGCGAGCACGACGGGGCCGAGCGGGAGCTGGCCGAGACGCGCGCCATGCTGGCCGACCCGGAGCTGCGCGAGATGGCCGCCGACGACATCGAGCGCCTGGAAAAGCGCCTGGCGGAACTGGACGGGCAGTTGCAGATCCTTCTGCTCCCGAAAGACCCGCGCGACGAGGCCAACCTGTTCCTGGAAGTACGCGCGGGCACCGGCGGCGACGAGGCCGCGCTGTTCGCCGGCGATCTGTTCCGCATGTACGCACGCTATGCCGAGCGCCGCCGCTGGCACGTGGAAGTGCTGAGCGAAAGCCCCGGCGAACACGGCGGCTACAAGGAGATCGTCGCGCGCATCGAGGGCAAGGGCGCGTACTCGCGGCTGAAGTTCGAATCGGGCACCCACCGCGTGCAGCGCGTACCGGAAACCGAATCGCAGGGGCGCATCCACACCTCGGCCGCGACCGTCGCGATCCTGCCCGAGATGGACGAGATCGACGACATCGAGATCAACCCGGCCGACCTGAAGACCGACACCTTCCGCGCTTCCGGCGCGGGTGGCCAGCACGTCAACAAGACCGACTCGGCCATCCGCATCACGCACCTGCCCACCGGCATCGTGGTCGAGTGCCAGGACGAACGCAGCCAGCACAAGAACCGCGCCCGCGCGCTGTCGCTGCTGAAGGCGCGCCTGCTCGACGAGGCGCAGAGCAAACAGGCCGCCGCGCAGGCACAGGAGCGCCGCCTGCAGGTGGGCTCGGGTGACCGCAGCCAGCGCATCCGCACCTACAACTTCCCGCAGGGCCGCATCACCGACCACCGCGTCAACCTCACGCTCTACCGCCTGCCCGAGGTGCTGGCGGGCGACCTGGACGAGCTGGTCGATACGCTCACCCGCGAGCACCAGGCCGACGAGCTGAAGAACCTCGCCTCGTAACCGGCCTGGCGCGGACGCCGCAGGCACCACGCCCCGGCCGGCTGCCGCACTGCCTCAAGGGCACCCGAGCAGCTCCCTGGCGCCGTTCCCGCGACGCGGGAACCCGGGTGCCGTCCGGCGGTGGTCAGGATGGATTCCCGCGTTCGCGGGAACGGCGCCCCTGGATGTATTCGAGGTCCCCTTCAACGAACCGGGGCGTGCGCGATCGCCGGGGCGGCCATCGGCGGAGCCTCGCCAGGAACGGGTTCCTGCGCCGCGAGTGCCGCGGCGCTGCTGCGTTCGAGCGGCATCCCCGCCGCCAGCGCCGTATCGATCGCCGCGAGCCGGCGAGACGGGCCGTGCCGCTCGCCCTGCACGGCGATGACCCTGGCGCGATCCGCCGAGGGCTCCGCATGGTCGATCCGTTGCAGGCCGTCGCGCCGGGCCGCCACCACCAGCGCGCCGGCCACGCGCTCGCTGTGCGGACCGCCCGGCAGGCCGTGGCGGGCTTCCATGCGCCTGACCGCATCCAGCGCCTGGACGTACAGGCCGCTGGCAGGATGGTCGGGATCTCCGAGCAGCGGCGTCACCGGCATCGCCGGCGTCCAAGGTGTCGCCACGCCGCTGGCCGGGGCGGGATACGAGTCGGAAGCCGCCGCCCGTGCGGCAAGCCGATGCGCCGGGACACTGGCGTGACCTGGCGTCAGGCCGGCCCAGCCCCGATCCAGTCGCCGCAGCGCGCCGGCAGCCGCCTGCGCCACCGCCTCGCGCGGTCCCCGTGCCGCGTCCCATGCCCGATCGGCCTGGTGCGCCACGGCATGGCCCAGCCGCTCGACCCCGGCCCTCGTGCGCAACACCGTCACCGATCCGGCCTCGATCGCCTCGGTCATGCGCGCCAGGCCCCAGGGCGCCGACCAGGGCATCGTGGTCGAGGCATGCAGGCCGGCGCGCGTCGCCCACGCATCCCGCCGGAAAGCGGCGATGGCCCCGGCGTAGCGGTCGGCGCGTGCTTCGTTGGCGGCCGTCAGCACGGAGTCGCCCCGGTCGGGCGCGAAGTTGTCGATGCCGTGGTCGCCCAGACGCAGCGCGGAAAGCGCCCGTCCGAGGCCATGCTGCCCGTCGAGGTAGCCGGCTTCGCGCAGGCCTTGCACATCCGCCGCCGTGGCATAGACGCGGAGCTTCCCGAAATGGCGGCTGCAGGCGCTTACCGGATCGGCGGCAAGGACGTGGTCGATCACCTGGCTGCCGCCCTCGGGCACGCCGATGCCCAGTTCCACCGCGCCATAGGCGTTGAAGGTTTCCCCGCGCAGGCCGAAGCGCCATGCCTCGATCTGCGCCAGCGTGCCGCCCATGGAATGGCCGGTGACCGTTATGAGGTCGCGCCGGATACCTTGCCTGGCCGCCTTTTCCAGCACCACTTGCGTGAAGTGGCGTGCGTCGGCTTCCTGCGGGTTGAAACGATCGCCCACCATGATCGTATCGACCGCGACATCCTGTACGCCCGTCAGTGCGTGATTCTTGAAGTCCGTGTCGGTGCCGCGATAGGCGATCACGACGCCATAGGGCGGTTCCAGCTGGCGATAGGCCGTAGCATGGAATCCAGAGGCGCTTTCGACATAGGCAAACGCCTTGTACGGATGGCCGTTGAGCTCAACGTCCTTCTCGCCTATGCGAGAGGGATCAAGATTGCGGTAGGAATCCTTCGCCGCCCAGGCATAGTCCGCGCTGGTCAGCCTCATGGCGCAACCTTCGAGATCCTGACCTCGATCAGAAAGAAGCGCTCTGGATGTTTCCTGACTTCCTCGTCATGGATAGTCCTTTCCAGGGCCACGCCGGCATTCGCATCGTTGTTGGAACGATTGAGGTAATCGCTTTTGCTGAAATAGCGACTGAAAGGTTGGTCGCTCAGCATCGCCGGCAACATCAGCCCCGGGCCGAAGGTTTGCCCGTGGACGACGAACCCGGGACTCACGGTGCCGATGTCCCAGTGACAGACACCCAGCCCGAAGTAATCCTCGTCCTGCAACAGGTCCCTGTAGAAGCTTCCCTTCCACGTATGCGCATCCACGCGGATCATCACGAACGACCGGCTCGTGTTGGGAACGTTGCGCGCACCTTCGACCGGATTCTTCGGCACGCACTCCACGTTGGTCACGTCGTAGGACAGGTAGCCCTCGACCGAATCGAACTCGCCGGGAGCGTCGACCGTGGCGATCAGTTCATAGCGCTGGACCGGATGCGGATTGAGCTTGATGTCGTCCATGGGCGATGAGCAGGCGGCAGGAAGAGTGGCGAGTCCCGCGACCAGGATCGTCGCGGCACAGCGGCGCACGGTCGAAGCCCGGCGGCGGGCGGCGGGTCTGCATGGTTCGGGAGCGAAGCTGTCGGGAGGCGCATCCTCGCCGGGCACGGACGGCAGGCGCTTGTTGCCTCGAATGGAGGCGAGCGGACGCTTTTCCATTGGACTGGCGACCATGGCATCCTTGCGGGTAGCGGCAGTGCAGGCCAGCGTAGCAGGCTTGGGGAAACGATGGCGATGACGACAGGTTTTCCGGGTGGCTCTGCCGACGGCAAGAGCGCCATGCCGGCGAATGCGCGCGCCGCGCTGGAAGCCCTGCTCGACCGCCTGACGCATCTGCTTCGCCAGGGCGCCAGCCGGGAGGCCGAAGAGCTTGCCGCACGCGGGCGCCGCGACTTCCCGCTGTCCGGCGAGCTGGTCCGGCTGCACGGCATCGCACTGCTGCAACTGGGTCGCCGCAACGACGGCCTGAGCGCCCTGCACCGCGCCGCGGAGCTTGCGCCGGACAGCATCGAAGTGCAGTGCAACCTTGCCAACGTGGCGCTGGAGGACGGTCGCCCCGAGGCCGCCATCGAACGGCTGCATGCCACCCTGGCGCGCAAGCCCGGTCACCCGGCCGTTCTGCAGATGCTCGGCGTGGCGCTGAGGATCGCCGCACGCCACGAGGAAGCGCGCGAGACCTTCGCCCAGGCGCTGCGCGCGGCACCACGGCACCCTGGCCTGCGCCTCAACCTCGCCGAGGTCGAGCTCGAGGTGGGCGACGCCGGGCAGGCCCTGGCGCACGTGCGCGAGGCGCTGAAACTTGCGCCGCGCCTGGATGCTGCCCACGCCCTGCTCGGGCACGCGTTGCAGGCGCAGGGCCACAGCGCGGATGCCGCCAGTGCCTGGCTGGAGGCCGAGCGGCTGGCGCCACGCGAACCGCGCCACGCCTTCCAGGCTGCACGGATGCTCGAGATATCCGGCCGGCTGGCCGAGGCGGCCGAGGCGTATGCGCGCGCATTGCGACTGGCGCCACACTCCGGCGCCGCGCTCAGCCGGCTCGCCGGCCTGCGGCGACGGCTGGCAGACTGGCGCGAGCAGGCGTCGTTGACCACGCGCCTGCGCGAAGCGATCGAGACCGGGCAACCCGGCATCGTGCCCTTCGTGCTGCCGCTGGAGCCGTTCGACCGCGTGCTCCAGCGCAAGGCGATGGAGACCTTCACCCGCACCATCGAGCATCACCTGGCGCCTTTGCGGCAGAAGCTCGCCTTCACCCCTCCCCGGCCCGCACCGGATGCACCCATTCGCGCCGGCCTGCTTTCCGACGGCATCGGCGACCACCCGATCGGCCGCACCGTGGCCGGACTGATCGATGCGCTGGCCGGCCTGGGCGGACTGGAGTTGCACCTGTTCGCCACCAACGCCGAGGACGGCAGCGTGGTTCGCCAGCGCCTGGCCGCGGCGGCGCCGTTGCACGCAGTCGAGGCGTTGCCGCCACCGCAGGTGGCCGAGCGCATCCACGCGCAGGGCATCGAAGTGTTGTTCGATCTCACCGGCTACGGTGCACACACCAACGCGGACATCCTGGCATTGCGCCCCGCACCCGTGCAGGTGAGCTGGCTGGCGTACCCGGGCACCGCCGGCGCGCCCTGGATCGACTACATCCTGGCCGACACCGTCGCGCTGCCGCCATCGCACCGCGAGGGCTACAGCGAAAAAGTGCTTTCCCTGCCGCGCTGCTTCCTGCCGCTCGAGGGCTGCGCGATGGCGCCGCCGCCCACGCGCGGCGAATGCGGCCTGCCCGCCACGGGCATGGTGTTCGCCTGTTTCAACGCCACCGCCACGATCGGCCCGGAGACGTTCGCCCGCTTCATGCACATCCTGCGCGAGGTACCGGGCAGCGTGCTGTGGCTGCGCGCCGGGCCCGCTGGCGTGGAGCAGCGCCTGCGCGCCCGGGCTGCCGGGCTGGAGGTATCGCCGGAACGGCTGGCCTTCCTGCCCGACCTGCCGCATGCGGACTACCTGGCACGCTATGCACTGGTCGACCTGTGCCTGGACACCCTGCCCTGCGGTGCCCGCATCACCGCCATCGACGCATTGTCGGCCGGCTGTCCGCTGCTGACCTGTGCCGGCGACACGTTCGCGGGACGCATGGCTGCCAGCCTGCTGCACCACGCCCATCTGCCCGAACTGGTGGCCGACGATCCGGACACCTTCGCGGCGACGGCCGTGCGGCTGGGCCGCGACCGTGCTGCACTCGACATGATCCGCACCCGACTGGCCGACCTTCGCCCGCACTCGCCGCTGTTCGACATCGCGGGTTTCGCCGCGGATTTCCGCCGGGTGGTGCAGACGATCGGTACCCGCCACCGCATTGGCCGGCCGCCGATCGATCTGGACTTCTGACCCTCGCCACGGGCTTCGGAACGCAGGCCTAACCGGCCTGCCAATTCATGCGGTAGTGAAGAAAGGCGGCGCCTCGCCGTCCAGAGGCGTGCGCTCGACACTCCTCACCTCCGCCGCTGGCGGCCCCTGCCACAACCAGCGCTCGAGAGCATCGAGCGCCTCGGCCGGACCGTACGCGAGCACTTCGACGCAGCCGTCCGGCAGGTTGCACGCGTGGCCGGTCAGGCCCAGCCGCCGCGCCTGGTCACGGGTGCTGGCGCGATAGAACACGCCCTGCACCCGGCCGCTGACGAGGAAGCGCGCGACCGCCATGTCACTGGCCGATCGCCGCGCGCAGCGTCTGCTCGGTCACCGGGCCGACGAAACGCCTGGCCACGTGGCCGTCGGGCGCGATCAGGTAGGTGGTGGGCAGGCCGCGCGGTTCGTCGAAGTCCTCCGGCGAATCGTCCAGCGAGACCTGGGCGATCGGGTAGCTCACCGGGTGCTTGGCGAGGAAGGCCTGGATGTCCGCCTTGTCGCTGTCCTCGTAGGCCAGGCCAATGGCGCGCACGTTGGCGTGCGCTTTCACGAAGCGCGAGATATCGGGCATCTCCTTGATGCACGGCACGCACCAGGTCGCCCAGAAGTTGACGATCACCCAGCGCCCGCGTTGCGCGGCCAGGTCGAACGGCTCGCCGTCCAGGGTGGTCACCTTGAGCGCCGGCTGCGCGGGCATGGCCGCATGCGCGGGGATCGCGCCGGCGAGCAGGCAGATGGCAAGGGCGAGCGGGGCGAGCTTCATGGGAGGGGGTTCTCCGGTTCGGGCGGGGGCGGCGGAAAGGTGTGGTCCAGTCGGCGGCCAAGCGTTTCGTCGAGCATCCGCGCCACCTCCGCGAGCAACCCGATCAGCGTCGCCGGCAGGTTGATGCCCAGGGCCTTTGCTTCCTCCATGGGCCGCAGCGGCAGGCGGTAGCTGGTGTGACGATACACCCGCAGCAGGTCGGTACTGTCGAGGCTGCGGCTCAGGAGCCAGCCACCCGCCTCGCCGCGCTGGATCAGGTCGGCGCGCTGCAGGTCGTCGAAGTAGTTGGCGATGCTGGCGCTGCGCAGGTACGGCTCCTGCAGGCGCACGGTGGCGGGGTCGACGCTGCAGCCCTCGCGTTGCGCGTCGACGAAGTGGCGCAGCACCACCATCAGGCCCAGGAACTCCGCGCCCTCGGGCAGCGTTTCGGCCGGCGCGTGGTACTCGTAGGCCGACAGCGACGCGGCGATGGACGCGCCGAGGATCGCAATGACCCACGAGAGGTAGATCCACAGCAGGAAAATCGGGATGGTCGCCAGCACGCCGTATATCTGCTGGTAGGTCTGCGCATTGCTTACGAACAGCGTGAAACCCCAGCGCGCGATTTCGAACAGCACCGCGCCCAGCAGTGCGCCGATCGCCGCGTCGCTGCGGCGAACCTTGCAGTTGGGGATCGCCGCGTACATCAGCCACAGGGTGATGAAGGTCACCACGAAGGGCAGCAAGCCGAGCAGCCGCTGGCCCAGGCCCAGTTGCGCATAGGCGCCAGCCAGCAGCGGCATCGCCGTGACGTAGGAAGTCACCGCGATGCCGCCGACCGCCAGGATCGGACCAAGCGTCAGCGCGGCCCAGTACAGCAGCAGGCGCGAACTCCAGCTGCGCGACTGGTGCACCCGGAAGATGCGGTTCAGGCGGTCTTCGATGCTGATCATCATCGACAACGCGCTGAACAGCATCACCAGGATGCTGATGCCGGTCAGCTGGCTGGCGTTGGCGGCGAAGGTCTGCAGCGTGTTCTGCACCTTCGCCACGGTGGTCGGCAGGAAGTTCTGGAACACGAAGTCGAGCAGCACGTCGCGCGCGCCCTGGAACACCGGGAACACCGACAGCATCGCCAGTACCGCCACCATCAGCGGCACCAGCGAGACCAGCGTGGTGTAGGACAACGCGCCGGCCGTCTCGAAGCATTTGTCATCGACGAACCGCTGCCAGATGAAGCGGCTGAAGCTGAGCGCGCGGTCGCGATCGAAACGCCAGGCCATGGGCGGCACCATCAAACGGAAGGCGGCCGCTACACTACCCGATCGCCCGCGAACGCCCAACCGAGCCCGCATGAGCCTGACGATCCTGGTCCTCTACTACAGCCGAAGCGGCCATACCGCCCAGCTCGCACGCCTGATCGCGCGCGGCGTGGAGGAGGCCGGGCTGGAAGCGCGCCTGCGCCAGGTGCCGCCGGTGGCGCCAGTCACCGAGACCGCGCAGCCGCCCGTGCCCGGGGAGGGCGCGCCGTACGTCACCCGCACGGATCTGTCCGAGTGCGCCGGCCTGGCGATGGGCAGCCCCACGCGTTTCGGCAACATGGCCGCCCCGCTCAAGCACTTCCTGGACAGCACCGGCGCCGAGTGGGCGAGCGGCACGCTGGCGGGCAAGCCGGCGGCGGTCTTCACCTCCACCAGCACCATGCATGGCGGGCAGGAATCGACCCTGCTGACGATGGCGCTGCCGCTGCTGCATCACGGCATGCTGCTGCTGGGCATCCCCTTCACCGAGCCGGCGCTGACCGCCACCGGCAGCGGCGGCACGCCCTACGGCGCCAGCCACGTGGCCGGCGCCAGGGGCGACAACGCGATCAGCGAGCACGAACGGGAGTTGGCCCGGGCACTCGGGCGGCGACTGGCCGAAACCGCGCGCAAGCTGGCGACGCCGGCGTGAGCGGGACGATCGCAATGCCCCATTGCATCGGCCGCGCCGCATGGTTCGCGCTGATCGTGCTGCAACTGGCGTGGCACGGCTGGCTCGCCCGCCCGGAGCACCTGCCGACGTGGCTGGTGCTGGCGGTCACCGTGGTCCCGCTGCTGCTGCCGTTCACCGCACTGCCGGACCTGCGCCGCGCGCTGTTGTGGGTGGGCATCCTCAGCCTGTTCTACTTCTGCCACGGCGTGGCCGAGGCGTGGAGTGCGCCAACCGAGAAGTGGCTGGCATTGGCGGAGATCGGGTTGACCCTGTTGCTGATCGTGGCGCTGGGGGCGGGGGTCAGGCGCAGAAAGCCGCAAGGCTGAACCCGCTTGCCCGTGAGCGGGGCGCTGGCGCACCGCTTCGCCCGAATCCTCGACTACCTGCCGGTAGCTCCTTGAGAGACCCGGTCGTGCAGCCTGGGGCGACGCCACACGCATGCGCTCGGCGCGGGCTGGACCCGACGGCCCCCAAAAACACCCTCCACCGTGAGCGCGGATGCGCAGCGCCGAAGCCAAAGGCCTCGCGTCCCACCCACGACCCTGCGCCTATACTCGCGCGTATCCCGCAACAGGAACGCGCCATGGATTTCCTGCAGACCGGGCCGCAACTGGTCCACCCGTACCGCAACGACCGCACGCTGCTGGCCTTGCTGGACCGCGTGATTCCGTCGGACCGGCGGCCGGCGCTCGAGGCCGACCTCGACGCCCTGGGCGACTACGCACAATTCGCCTGGGAGCGCGCCCGCCGCAGCACGCCACGAACACCGGTGCTCACGCGCTGGGATGCATGGGGCCGGCGCGTGGACCGCATCGAACTGACCGCCGCCTGGCAGGAAGGCGCCGGCCTGACCACCCGCCACGCGATCCTGGCGGCCGGTCACGAGCCACACGAACACGCACGACTGGAGCAGTTCGCCCGCGTCTACCTCTATCACCTGGCCAGCGAGTTCTACACCTGCCCGCTGGCGATGACCGATGGCGCCATCGCAGCGCTGAAGGCGTCCGGCAACCAGGTGCTGATCGACCGCGCGCTGCCGCATTTCCTCAGCCGCGATCCGGCCACCTTCTGGCTGAGTGGTCAGTGGATGACCGAGACCGCCGGCGGATCCGACGTGGGCCGCACCGGCACCGTCGCGCGGCAGGATGAAGCCGGCCAGTGGCGCCTGTACGGACGCAAGTGGTTCAGTTCGGCCGTGGTGGGCGAGGCCGCGCTCGCGCTGGCGCGCCCGGACGGCGCCGGCGAGGGTGCCGCCGCGCTGGCCCTGTTCTACGCCGAGACGATGGACGGCACGGCGCGCAAGCCGGAGCTGGTGGTCGAGCGCCTGAAAGACAAACTTGGCACCCGCGAGCTGCCGACCGCCGAGATCCACCTCGACGGCCTGCCGGCCTGGCCGCTGGGCGAGCTGGCGCAGGGCGTGCGTCAGGTCGCGCCGATGCTCAACGTCACCCGCACCTGGAACGCCGTGTGCGCGGTGGCCAGCATGGCGCGCGCGCTGGCGCTCGCCTGCGACTACGCGGCGCGGCGCGAAGCGTTTGGCCACCCCTTGATCGAGCAACCGCTGCATGCGCGCACCCTGGCCGACATGCGCGCCGAGTTCGAAGGCGCCTTCGCGCTGGCGTTCGAGGTCGTGCAACTGCTTGGCCGCGTGGAACAAGGCCAGGCCGCGCCGCATGAGGGTGCGCTGCTGCGCCTGCTCACGCCGCTGGCCAAGCTGTGGACCGGCAAGGTGGCGGTGGCGCTGTGCTCCGAGGCACTCGAGTGCTTCGGCGGCGCCGGCTACATCGAGGACACCGGGCTGCCCCAACTGCTGCGCGACGCGCAGGTCTACGCGATCTGGGAAGGCACCACCAACGTGCTCGCGCTGGATAGCCTGCGCGCGCTCGGCGAGGGCCTGGGCGCGCTGCGCACCGCGATCGACGGCTGGGTCGATGGCTGCCATGAGCCCGAGGCAGTGGCGCCCATCCACGCTGCGTTCGATGCGGCCTCACGACAATTGCAGGCGTCCGGGAGCGACCGCGCCGATCTGGAGGCCGCGGCTCGCGGCCTGTCGCTCACGCTGGCCCGCTGCGCCGCGGCCGCCCTGCTCGCGCGCCAGTCGACCTTCGCCCGCGGACGGTGCGACATGCGTCCCGGGGCGGCGTTGCGGCGCTTCGTGGCACACGGGCTGGACCGCCTGGCACCCGCGGATCCGGCCGATACGCGACTGTTGCTCTGATCGCCATCGATACGGGCGTGCCCGGCATGGCGCGGCGGACGCGCGCAAGGGGCCACCACCCATTAAACTCGCGCTTTTCCCCCATCGACGTCGAAGCCATGCAGCACCTGACCATCGTCACTACCGGCGGCACCATCGACAAGATCTATTTCGACGACAAGTCGGACTACAAGATCGGCGCGCCGCAGATCGGCGAGATCCTCGGCCAGCTCGGCGTGGCGTTCGAATTCGATGTGATCCCGATCCTGCGCAAGGACAGCCTGCACATGGGCGACGAGGACCGCGCGCTGATCCGCTCGACCATCGAGGCCCAGCCACACCGGCACGTGCTGGTCACCCACGGCACCGACACCATGGTCGAGACCGCGCGCGAGCTTGCGACCATCCCGGGCAAGGTGATCGTGCTGACCGGCGCACTGAATCCCGCGCGTTTCCAGGGCTCCGATGCGGTGTTCAACATCGGCTGCGCCGTGGCGGCGGTGCAGACCCTGCCCGACGGCGTCTACATCACGATGAACGGCCGCGTGTGGGACCCCGCCAAGGTGCGCAAGAACCGCGCCGAAAACCGCTTCGAGGAAAACGGCTGACCTGCATCCACGCCGCAGCGCCGCGACGCCGGATCGGCCAAAAAAAAAGAACCCCGGCCGCAGCCGGGGTTCCTTTTTTCTGACGTCCGGGAGACCGCGCCGGGTCGGGCGCGGCCCGAGGCCTGCCTCAGTTCATCGTTTCGGTCAGCGTCACGCCGGAGAACGTCTGGTACGCACGCACCTTGATGTAGTAGGTGGTGGTCGTCGAGGGCGTGAAGGTGCAGCTCTCGTTGTTGCCGGTCTTGTACGGACGGCAGTTGTAGGAGCTGGTGGTCGGCGCAGAGCCGGCCCGCACATACAGGTCCGCGTCACCGGTACCGCCGGAGATCGCAAACGTCGCCGTGTGGCCGGCCTGCACCGTTTCGGTATAGGTGCTCGACCAGTTGCCCGTGGTCACGGTCGGCAGGTTCACCGAATCGCTGGTGCCGCCACCGCCGCCGCCCGTGGTGTAGGACGCCTTCACCGTGACGCTGGAATACGACGAGTAGCCGTGCACCTTGATGTAATAGGTGCCCGCCTGCGGCGAGGAGACCGTGCAGCTCTCGCTGTTGCCGGCCTTGTACGGACGGCAGTCGTAGCTGCTCAGCGTCGGCGCCGAGCCGAACTTGGTGTAGAGGTCCGCATCGCCGCTGCCACCGGAGATGGACATCACCAGGTTGGAGGCGCCAGCGGGCACCTTGATCAGGTAGTCATGATCCTGGCCGGACGAGCCGGACACGCCCGTCACGGCCACGCCGTTCTGCAGTTCGACCGTGCTGCCGCCACCGCCGCCGCCGCCACTCGGGCAGGTGACGCCGACCTGGGTGAAGGCCGCCACCACGTCGCTCGAGCTGAAGCCCAGGGCGGTCGCGGCCGACTCGACGCCGCAGGCACCGTTGTTGAAGTCGGAGGTCGCGGTCCAGTACGACTTGTTGGCCAGCGCGAACGCCTGGAAGGCCTTCTTCACGTCCCAGCCGGAGGACTTGGCGAGCAGGCAGAACGCCTTGTTGTAGACACCGGAGGAATAGTGGACGTCGATGCCGCTGTAGTAGTCGGCCGCGTTGTCGATCGAGCCGCCGTCCTGGGTCGGGTTGCACATGAAGCGCAGCGCGGTACCGCTCTTCATGATGTCGGCGCCGACCAGAAAGTCGGCCGCGCCGCGGTCATAGAACTCGGCCGCTTCGCCGGCGATGTCCGAATAGGCCTCGTTCATGCCGCCGGGCTGCCCGCTGTACTGCAGGCCGGAGTTCTGCTCGGTGTAGCCGTGGCTGATCTCGTGACTGGTCACGTCCAGCGAGACCAGCGGGTAGAACGTGCTGGCGCCGTCGCCGAAGTACATCGCGGTGCCGTCCCAGAACGCGTTCTCGTAGTTGCTCTTGTAATGCACGTTCATGCGCAGCTGCATGTTCAGCGGCTGGGCGCCGGTGTAGGCCACGTACATGTCATGCACGACGCCGCCGAAGTGGTGCGCGTCGTTGACCGGCGAATAGGCGCCGTTGATCGCGTCGGTATCGCTGGTCGGGCAGGTGAAGCTGACCAGGGTGCCGCCGCTGGTGCCGTGGTTGAGGTTGTAGGTCACCACGTTGGAGTTCTGCAGGTAGCAGGTGCTGCCCGACTGGGTTACGTCCAGCGCCGCGTAGTCGGTGCCGTAATAGTACTTGCCGGTCTTCTGGTTGCCGCCCGGGCCGTTGGCGGTGGCGTCGGTCAGGCCGTCCCAGCTCTGGATCACCTCGCCGGTGTGTGCATCGACGATCGCGGTCGGACGGCTCGGATGCTGGCCACCGACGACGTACGACGTGAGGTAGACCAGGCGCGGCGAGCCGTTGTCCTGCGGATAGACGAACAGGTCCGCCTTCCGGTTGCTGATCGACACGCCGCCCGCCAGCATGGTGTGCGCGTGTGCCTGCAGCTTGGCGATGGCCTCGGCGCCACTGAGACGGGGCGTGACCGAAAGCGGCGCGGCCAGGTTGGCCGGCAACTTCATCACCTGGCCGGAGGCGCGCAGCACGTTGCCGTGCACGTCCTGCTCCACCGCGACGCTGCGGCCGTAGACCGGCACGCCGCGGTACATCTGCTGCTGGCGCACCACCTGCTTGCCGTTGGGCAGATGCGCGGTACCGCGTGCGGAAAGCGACATGTCCGCGCCGAGGTTCAGGCGCGCCGCGAGGCTGCCAGCCGGCACCGCACCGAGGTTCCGGGCGTTCACGTGCTCGCTGTTTGCTGCCAGGGCGGTCGAGGCGCATGCCATGCCGATCGCGGCAACCAGGAGCTTCAGACGGATATTGCTTGGCATTTCAGGTACTCCATAAGAGAGAAATTCGGGACGAGCAACCCTGATGCGGTCGCGTCGGACCCCATGCGTGATTGAGCCGTGCCGTGCACGGCGCCACTGTTTGCCAACGGTCCTGGCCGCATCCCGATGCGCGCTGCTTCTCCCCCTTTTCTTCCATGAGAGGGCAGTACGCGGGCTCATCATGCGAGGGCGACGCAGAAACCCCCTCGCGTCGCTGCAGGACCATCCGTCAACCTCCCCGCCAACGGATTCGTCGACATTAGGGAGGAACACGCGAGGCGACAAGGGTGAATTTTTCCTAGGTTTTCGAACTGTGATGACCGCTGTTAGGACAGCGCGAAAGCCTTGTCACAGCGGCGTTTGCGCGCCTTCCCGGGAGCACGGGCGCGCGCACGAAAAAGCCCGGCATCGCCGGGCTTTGAAACAGTTTGCGAAGGCTTGGCTTTCAGAGCATCCCGGTCTCGAGCTTCGCCGCGTCGGACATCATCGAGTGGTTCCACGGCGGATCGAACACCAGGTCGACGTCGGTCTCGCCGACGGTGGGAATCAGTTGCAGCTTGGTGCGCACGTCATCCACCAGGATGTCGCCCATGCCGCAGCCGGGCGCAGTCAGGGTGAGCTTGACGTAGACCTTGCGCGTGCCGTCGACGGCGGCGTCGATCGATACGTCGTAGACCAGTCCCAGCTCCACCACGTTGATCGGGATCTCGGGATCGAACACCGTGCGCAACTGCTCCCACACGAGCTTTTCCACATCCTCGTTGCTGGCATTGGCGGCCAGCGCGATCGGCGGCGGCGGCTCCTTGCCGAGCGCATCGGCATCCTGGCCGGCGATGCGGAACAGGTTGCCTTCCACGTACACGGTGAAGCTGCCGCCGAGCGCCTGGGTGATGTAGCCGATCTGTCCGGCGGGCAACACCACGCCCTCCCCCTGCGGCACCATCACCGCATTGCAGTCACGCTCCAGGGTGAAGGGTTCGCTGCTAAGACTGAAACCACTCATGCCGATCCTGCCAATACTCGAGGCCGCGCGCAGGCGCGGCGGAAGCGCTCTATTATGCCGCGCCGGCGGCACGACCCGCTGATCAAGATCAGGCCTGCGCGGCCGATCTCAAGCGAGCCGTCGCATGCGGGCCCGGCAGCACCCATGCGACGGGTTATCATGTCCGTTTGCCTGGATCCACTGGAACCGCATGCCGCTCGACCTTCCAATGCCGCACGGACCCCGTCCGTGCGCCTGATCACGCTGCTGTCCGCCGCCTTCAGCGCGGCCATGCTCGGACTTGCCGCCGGTGCGGTATGGATGCTTCCGACGATGGCGCTGCAACGCCCGCTGCCCGCGCTGGCGCTGGTCGCCGGGGCCCTGCTGGCGCTGGCCATACGCAGCTGGGTGCGACCGGCCGGACGCGTGGCCGGCATCCTGGCCGCCGGCGCGACCGTGCTGGCCGCGGCCTACGTGGGCGTACTTACCGCCGCCGCCCGCATCGCCGGCTCCATGGGCATCGGCATGCTCGACGCGCTGCGCGGCGCCGGCCTGGCCATGCTGCTGGACCTGGCGCAACTGGCGGTGCGTCCGTCCGATCTCGTGTTTACCCTGGCCGGCGCCTTGCTGGCTGCCTGGATCGCCGGCCGCCCGCCACGGAAGGCATCGTAGGGCGGGCGGGAGCCGTGGTAGGCCGAAGCCCACCCCTGCGCGCACTACGCGTCCAGCCCCTTGAGCGCCGCCACCAGCCCGGCCGCCACCGCCTGTCCATCGCCGTACAGCATGCGCGCGTTGTCGGCGTAGAACAGCGCGTTCTCGATGCCGGCAAAGCCGGTGCCCTTGCCGCGCTTGACCACGATGACGTTCTTCGCCGCGGCCACGTCCAGGATCGGCATGCCATAGATCGGCGATGCCGGATCGGTCTTGGCCAGCGGGTTGACCACGTCGTTGGCGCCGATCACCAGCGCGACGTCGGTGCTCGGGAACTCCGCGTTGATCTCGTCCATGTCCGCGATCAGGTCGTACGGCACGCCCGCCTCGGCCAGCAACACGTTCATGTGCCCCGGCATGCGCCCGGCGACCGGATGGATGGCGAACTTCACCTTGACCCCGCGCTCGATCAGCAGCCGTGCGAACTCCCACACCTTGTGCTGCGCCTGCGCCACCGCCATGCCGTAACCAGGGACGATCACCACGCGCTCGGCATAGGCCATCATCACCGCCGCGTCGTTCGCCTCGATCGGCTTCTGCGCGCCGCCGATCGCCTGCGCGGCACCCGCGGCGGCACCGAAACTGCCGAACAGCACGTTGCCGAGCGAGCGGTTCATCGCCCTGGCCATCAGCTGGGTGAGCAGGGTGCCGGCCGCGCCGACCACCGTGCCGGCGATGATCATCGCCTCGTTGCCCAGCACGAAGCCCTCGAACGCCACCGCCAGCCCGGTGAATGCGTTGTACAGCGAGATCACCACCGGCATGTCGGCACCGCCGATGGGGAGCGTCATCATCAGGCCGAACAACAGCGCCAGCGCGAAGAATCCGGCGATCACGCCTGGCGCGAGCGTGCCGGCGGCCAGCAGCACGCCCAGCACGATCGCCAGCGCCAGCACGGCGAGGTTCAGCGCGCGCTGGCCGGGAAACACGAAGCGCCGGTCCAGCCAGCCCTGCAGCTTGGCGAAGGCGACCAGCGAGCCGGAAAAGCTTACCGCGCCGATCAGCGCACCCAGCACCGCCAGTGCCAGCTGCATGGTGCCCGGCGCCTCCCCGTCGGCGGTGAACCGGCCGCCATCGAGGAGCGTCACCGCGGCACCCGAGAAGGCCACCAGCTCGGCCGCGCCGATCGCCGCCGCGGCACCGCCGCCCATGCCGTTGTACAGCGCGACCATCTGCGGCATGGCCGTCATCGCGACGCGTCGGCCCGACCACCATGCCGCCACGGTGCCCAGCAGCAGCGCAGCCAGGATCAGCCCCCGATGGGCCAGTCCCGGCAGCGCGAAGGTCGCCGCCACCGCCAGTGCCATGCCCACGCCCGCCCACACGATGCCGCCGCGCGCGCTGCGCGGGGAGCTCATGCGCTTGAGGCCCAGGATGAAAAGCAGCGCAGCGAGGAAATAACAGGCCTTGATCGCCCCCGGCAGCCAGCTCATCAGCGCGACTCCCGGCCGCCGGGACGGCTGGACTTGAACATCTCCAGCATCCGCTCGGTCACCACGTAGCCGCCTGCCGCGTTGCCGGCGCCCAGCAGCACCCCGACGAACCCGATGCCGATTTCCAGTGGCGTCTGCGCATGTCCCAGCGCGATCATGGCGCCGACCAGCACGATCCCGTGAATGAAGTTCGAACCGGACATCAGCGGCGTATGCAGGATCACCGGCACCCGCGCGATGATCTCGTAGCCGGTGAACGCCGCGAGCATGAAGACATACAGCGCCAGGAAACCGTCGAGCATGACCCCTTCCCCTGTCCGCGCGCCCCTTCGAGCGGTTGCGACCGCATCATACGGTCACGCGTCAACCCGTGCGAGCCTGCCGCGTTGAAGCATCCGACCGAACCGGAACAGGGCCGCAGTGCCGATGACGCGGATCTCGATGCCATGAGCAGCCTTGCAGGCACTCTCGACGGCGACCTGCTGGCGACGCGGGAGCGCGCCGTACCGGCGTCGCTGGACGCCTTCCTGGCCGACGTCGAGCGGCGCGCCTTCCGCCTGGCCGAGCTGCAACTGGGCCATCGCGAGGACGCGCTCGACGCGGTGCAGGACGCCATGCTGCGGCTGGTCAAGCACTACCACGACAAGCCCGCGCAGGAGTGGACGCCACTGTTCTGGGGCATCCTGCGCCGCCGCATCGTCGATCTGCAGCGGCGCCGCAAGGTGCGCTCGATCGTGGTCGGCTGGCTGGGCGGGCGCGACGAGGACGGTGAGGACCTGCCGCCGTGGGAACCGGCCGACAACGGCCCCGGTCCGCTGCAGCGGCTGCATGACAGCCAGTCCTGGGCCGACCTGTCCGCCGCGGTGCAGCGCCTGCCGCAACGCCAGCGCGAAGCGTTCCTGCTGCGCATGCTGGAGGGCCTGGACGTGGCACAGACCGCACGAGCCATGGGTTGCTCCGAAGGCAGCGTGAAAACCCATCTGTCCCGCGCGATGCACCACCTGCGCGACCAACTGGAGGACTGGCGATGACGCCCGATCCTGATAAGTACCGCCCCGATGAGAGCCATCCTCGCCAGCCTGGTTCCGACAGGCTGGCCCGGCGCGCCCGCGCGCTGTACCTGGATGCCAGCCGGCAGCTCGACCCGGCCACCGCCGGCCGCCTGCGCGCCGCCCGGCGACAGGCGCTGGATGCCGCACGACCGGCCCCGCGGCTCGCCTCGCGCCTGCTGCTGCCGGCCGGTGCGTTCGCCGTGCTCGCGCTGGCCACGCTGATGATCTGGCAGCCGCTGCGCCATGCCGACCGTGCGCCCTCGCACGCGATGCCGGCCGCCGCCGCGGTCGATGCCGACAGCGATCTCCCGCCGGACGCCGACAGCGCCGATCCGCAGCTCTACCAGAACCTCGATTTCTACGGTTGGCTGGCCGCCAACGACCGCGTGAAGGTGCGCCGCTGAGCCATGACCCGCCTCGCCCTGCTCCCGCTGCTGTTCGCCCTGGCCGGCCTGGCGCCGCTGCATGCGCAGGATGGGACGCCGCCCCCCGGCGCGTCGTCCGCGCCTGCAGCCCCGCGTCCCTGGCAGAGCCTGGACCCCACCCAGCAGGAAGTGCTCGCCCCGCTGCGCGGGCACTGGAACGACATGTCGCCGCGCAAGCAGGCCCGCATGCTCAAGCGTGCCGAACACTGGGTCACTCTGCCGCCGGACCGGCGCGAGGAGATCCGCGAGCGGATCGCGCGCTGGCAGGCCATGACGCCCGCGGAACGCGAACGCGCCCGCGAGAACATGCGCAAGTTCCACCGCCTGCCGCCGGAGCAGCGCAAGCGCCTGCACGAGGCCTACGAGCAGTTCCAGCACATGCCGCCGGACCAGCGCGAGCGGCTGCTGCGCCAGTGGCGTTCGCAGACCATCGAGCAGCGGCTGCAGGGGCTCGATCATCCGCCGGGGACGCCGGCGCCGCCCCCACCGCCACGGCAACCACCGGGCCACTGACCGGTTCCGGGCGGCGCAGCCGCTCCTCGAAAGGAGAGCCGCACGCTCGAGCGCTCCCTTCAGGGGAGCGGCCCGGCCCTAGTGCTGGAAACGCGGTTCGCCATCCCGCGTCAGGCAGGTCTTGCCGACCAGCTCGTCCGCGAAGTCCGGCGCCAGTTCGCCATCGCGCAACAGCAGTTCGAGGAAGTTGTACACGTTGCGCGCGTACATCTCCGATGCGTGCAGCGGTGCGCCCGCGGGCAGGTTCAGTGGCCCCAGGATGGTGACGCCCGCATGCTCCACGCGCTCGCCCGGCCGGGTCAGCTCGCAGTTGCCGCCCGCTTCGGCGGCCAGATCCACGATCAGCGCGCCGGGCTTCATGCCCTCGACCATCGCCGCGCCGAGGATCTTCGGCGCCGGGCGACCGGGCACCGCCGCGGTGGCCACGATCACGTCGACGAGCTTGAGATGCTCGGCCAGGGCCTGCTGCTGCGCGCGTCGTTCCTCCTCCGACAGCTCGCGCGCGTAACCGCCGCTGCCGGCGGCGCTGACGCCCAGGTCCAGGAATTTCGCGCCCAGCGATTCAACCTGTTCGCGCGTCTCCGGCCGCACGTCGTAGCCCTCGATCTGTGCGCCGAGCCGCCGCGCCGTGGCGATCGCCTGCAGGCCGGCCACGCCCGCGCCAATGACCAGCACGCGCGAGGGCCGGATGGTGCCGGCGGCGGTAGTCAGCATCGGGAAGAACTTCGGACAGGCCTCGGCCGCGATCAGCATGGCGCGGTAGCCGGCCACCGCCGCCTGCGAGCTCAGCACGTCCATCGCCTGCGCGCGGGTGGTGCGCGGCAGCAGTTCCAGCGCGAAGGCGGTGAGCCTGCGCTTGCCCAGCGCAACGATGCGCGCCGCCGCGCCGTGCGGACGCAACTGGCCGACGACGACGGCGCCCTCGCGCAGCTGCCCCAGGGCTTCATCCGGTGGCGGCAGCACGCACGCAAGCAGCCCGGCCCGCGCCAGCACCTGCGACGCATCGCCAAACTCGATCCCACCGTAGGCGGCGTCCGGAAAACCCGCGGCAACACCGGCCCCGTGTTCCAGCAACACCCGCACGCCCTTGCCTTGCAGCTTGCGCGCGGTTTCCGGCGTGATCGCCACCCGCCGCTCGCCGCCTGCAACCTCGCGCAACGCGCCCACCGTGATCGCCATACGGTTCCCCTGGGACCTGACGCCTCATCCTAGCCCAACGGCCCGGTCCGCAAGCACAGGCCCCTTCTTGACCCGCGCCGCGCCTGGCGCAGTAGACTGGCCCACCGGCAGCGCCATGGCTGGCGCACACGGGGTCTTTGCAAGGGAGATCCCACGTGTCCACTCCGATGCCCCTACCCGTCGTCGACCCGCTGATGCTCGCGGCCCGCGAAGCGCGCGAGCTGGCCTATGCGCCGTATTCGAACTTCCAGGTGGGCGCCGCGGTGCTCACCCGCGACGGCCGCACCTTCACCGGCTGCAACGTGGAGAACGCCTCCTACGGCCTGTGCAACTGCGCCGAACGCACCGCGCTCTTCAACGCCATCGCGGCCGGTTGCCGGCCGGGCGATTTCGCGCGGCTGGCGGTAATCGCCGACACGCCCGGGCCGGTGAGTCCATGTGGCGCCTGCCGGCAGGTGATGGCCGAGCTCTGCGACCAGGCCATGCCGGTGCTGATGGGCAACCTGGCTGATGTGCTGGAGGAGACCACCGTCGGCGCCCTGCTGCCGGGCTCCTTCCGCCTGCCCTGAAGTCGCGATCCCGTGCAGGAGCCCACTTGTGGGCGATGCCCTTGCCCTGAGGCACCAGTGCAGAGCATCGCCCACAAGTGGGCTCCTACGGGGTTGCGGCGGAGGGCGGGTATCATGGACAGCCCGCCTGCGCCCCGGCCGCCATGCCCCCAGCACTCGACCTCCTGATGCAACGCCACTCCGTGCCCTCGCGGCAGCTCGGCGAGCCGGCGCCACGGGGCGCCGAGCTGCACGCGCTGCTTGCGGCCGCGGTGCGCGTCCCCGACCACGGCAAGCTGGTCCCGTTCCGGCTGATCGAGCTGCGCGGCGAGGCTAAGCTGGCTTTCGGCGAGCAGCTGGCCGCGATCGCCGCGCGCAATCCCGCGCTGTCCGAATCCAAGCGCGAGAAGGAACGCACCCGCTACGCATTCGCCCCGTTGGTGCTGGTGGTGGTCGCGCGGATCACCGCCGGCAGCAAGGTGCCGCCGATCGAGCAGGAGATCGCCGCCGGCTGCGTCGCCTACAACCTGCTGCTGGGCGCACACGCGCTGGGCTACGGCGCGCAATGGTTGACCGGCTGGGCGGCCTACGACCCGGACATCGCCGCCCTGCTTCGCCTGGCCGGCAACGAACGGGTGATCGGCTTCGTGCACCTGGGCACGCCGCAGATCGACGTGCCCGACCGCGAGCGGCCGGCCGTGGACGAAGTATTCTCCACATGGACACCGTGAGCGCCGCAGCCAGCGCCGTCCACCTGGTCGACGGCAGCCTGTACGTGTTCCGCGCCTGGCATTCGATGCCGGACCAGTTCCACGACGCCGACGGGCACCCGGTCAACGCTGTCCACGGCTTCACGCGCTTCCTCTGCGAGCTGCTCGAGAAGAGCCGCGCCGAACACGTCGCGGTGGCCTTCGACGCCTCGCTCACCAGTTCCTTCCGCAACGCGATCTACCCCGCCTACAAGGCCAACCGCGAACTGCCGCCGCCGGAGCTGGAACGCCAGTTCGTGCTTTGTCGCGGGATCACCGAGGCGCTCGGCATCACCGTATTGATCGACCACAGCTACGAGGCCGACGACCTGATCGGCAGCTCGCTGTGGAGCCTGCGCGGACATGGCCTGGACAGCGTGATCGTCTCGGCGGACAAGGACTTCGGCCAGCTCCTGGGCGAGCGCGACGAACAGTGGGACTTCGCCCGCAACATGCGCTGGGGCCCGGCCGGCGTGCACGAGAAGCTCGGCGTGCACCCGCACCAGGTGGCCGACTATCTCGCGCTGTGTGGCGACGCGGTGGACAACATCCCCGGCGTCCCGGGCATCGGTGCCAAGACCGCCGCCGCCCTGCTCGCCCATTTCGGCAGCCTGGACGTGCTGCTGGAGCGCGTCGACGAGATCGCCTTCCTGCGCATCCGCGGCGCCGCCGCCTGCGCCGCTCGGCTGCGCGAGCACGCGGAACTGGCCCTCATGTACCGGCGCCTCACCCGCATCGCGCTGGACGCACCGGTCGCGCCGACCGCCGACGCGCTGCGCCGGCAGGCCGGCAACGGACAACTGGACGCGTTGTGCGAACAGTTGCGCTTCGGGCCCCTCACGCGTTCGCGGTTGCGGGCGCTGGCCGCCGGTTGACGAGCACCGCGCGAGGGCGGCGGCATCGCTCCGGCAGGCACCGGGTGACTGGACGGGTGGCCCTGGGTTATCCTTCGACGGCGGTCCCACGGACCGCATTCTCCTTGGGGAGTAGCCGGCTGCCGCGATGGCAGCAGCGTTCGTCAACACACTTGGCCTGAACCGGCCATGGCGACGCAACCATTTCCGGTGGCGAGACCAATGGGCCACATGACGCCAGCCGGCCAGGCGCGTCGTGCGGTTCATTCGTCGTGTCCTGGCCGAGAGTGATGCCCCACCCATGAGTTGGATCTCGATCTTGTTCCTCGGTCTGGCGATGTCGACCGACGCCTTCGCCGCTGCGCTCGGCAAGGGCGCCGGCATGGCCAGGCCCCGTCCGGCCGACGCACTTCGGATCGGTTCGATCTTCGGCGTGGTGGAGGGCCTCACGCCCGTCATCGGCTGGCTGGTCGGGATTGCGGCATCGCGTTACGTCCAGAGATGGGATCACTGGATCGCGTTCGGCCTGCTGGTCGCGCTCGGCCTGCACATGTTGTGGAAGGCGTGGGCGGCCAATGGCGACGAGGAGCCCGAGCCGACACGCGGCACGGGCTTTCTTGCGCTAGCCCTGACCGGCCTGGCGACCAGCATCGACGCCATGGCGGTGGGCGTGGGCCTGGCATTCGTCGATACGCCGATCTGGATCATCGCCTGCGTCATCGGCCTGTGCACCTTTGTCATGGTCAGCATCGGCATCATGCTGGGGCATCTGGTGGGCCGCCTCGTCGGCAAGTGGGCCGAGGCCCTGGGCGGGGTGGTCCTGATCGCGGTGGGTGCGGCCATCCTGTACGAACACCTGTCGAGCGCATGAGCCGCCCACCCGTGATTGCCGGGTCACGCCAGGCACGGCACCATGCCGCCATCCTCCGCCTGGCAGCCCCATGAACGACGAGCGCATTCCCGACGACGTCCACGCCCCGGTCGAAACCCTCTGCGAGGGCCGCTGGCTCAGCCTGCGCAAGCGTGGGCGCTGGGAATACGCCGAGCGCAACAACCCCGGCGGCGCGGTGATCATCGTCGCGGTGACGCCGCAGGACTGCGTGCTGTTCGTGGAGCAGTACCGCGTGTCGATCCTCAAGCACACGATCGAGATGCCGGCCGGGCTGGTCGGGGACCTCGCCGACCAGCCCGACGAAAGCGCGTTGCTGGCCGCCGCGCGCGAGCTGGAGGAGGAAACCGGCTACCGCTGCGCCCATGTCGAATTCATCCACGAGGGTCCGTCCTCCTCGGGCATGAGCACCGAGATGATCGCTTTCGTGCGTGCCCATGACCTGGTCCGGGTAGGCGCCGGCGGCGGCGACGAGAGCGAGAACATCGTGGTGCACGAGGTACCCCGGCGCGAGGCCGGTGCGTGGCTGTTCGCCCGCGCCGCAGAGGGCTACTCGATCGACCCGAAGCTGTTCGCCGGACTGTGGTTCCTGGAACACGGGAGCCGGCGCGGCGACGAGGCATAGGCCGGGCTTCGGCCCGGCATGGCCCGGTCGCAGGTGGCCTTGGGCCGAAACCCGCCCTGCGCAACCCACTAAAGATTTCCCGGCAGCGGCCGATTCCGTGGGTGTCGCCTCCTATCGACATCCCTACTGCCTACTGCAATGGAATCCGCCATGAAAATCCTGCTTGCTTCCGCCCTGTTCCTGCTCGCGCCGATGGCCGCGCAAGCCGCCTGCGCGCCGACCGACTTCGCCGTGCAGGACTTCAAGATCGCCGCCAGCGGCGGCCGCCTGAGCCTGAAGGGCCAGCTGGTCAACCATTGTGCCGAGCCCGCGGCCGCGCAGATCTCGATCGATGCCAAGGATTCCAGCGGCAAGGTGCTCGCGAGCAAGAAGGGCTGGCCCGCCGGCACCGCCAACATCGCTCCGGGCCAGTCGGTCGAGTTCGACCTGGGCCGCCTGTTCCGCTACCAGTCGGACATGCAGAGTTTCACCGCTGGCGTGGCCAACGTGCGTACCTGGTAAGCATCGGTCTGGATGCACCGGCAAAAAGGCCCCGATCGGGGCCTTTTTGCGTTTCAGCGATCTTCGGGGGGAGCGCGAGGCCGGGTTTCTCGCTCGATGCGAGCCCGGCCCCTCACCCCGGTCCTCTCCCCGGGGCGAGAGGGCGTGGGTGGCGCTTACCAGATGTGCACGCGCTGCTTCGGGTCCAGGTAAAGCTTCTGCCCCGGCTTGGGATCGAACGCCTGGTACCACGCATCGATGTTGCGCACGGTCTGCGCGCGGTAGCGGCCCGGTGCGTGGCCGTCGGTGACGACCTGCTGGCGCAGTGCGGCGTCACGGGTCTTGCTGCGCCAGGACTGCGCGTAGGCCAGGAAGAAGCGCTGCGCGCCGGTCAGGCCGTGCATCACCGGCGCCGGCTTGCCGCCCAGCGATTTCTGGTAGGCGATCCAGGCGGCGGTCAGGCCGGAGACGTCGGCGATGTTCTCGCCGAGGGTCTGCTGGCCGTCGATGTGCAGCCCGGGCAGCGGCTCGTAGGCGTTGTACTGGGCGACCAGCTTCTGCCCGGCGGCCTTGAAGTGGGCCAGGTCTTCCGGCGTCCACCAGTTGGCCAGGCGGCCCTGCGCGTCGAACTCGGCGCCCATGTTGTCGAAGCTGTGGCTGATCTCGTGGCCGATCACCGCGCCGATCGAGCCGTAGTTGGCTGCCGCGTCCGCCTTCGGATCGAAGAACGGCGCTTCCAGGATGGCGGCCGGGAAGTTGAGCGCGTTCTGCAGCGGCAGGTTGACCGCGTTGACGGTCTGCGGCGTCATCCACCACTCGCCACGATCCACGCTCTGGCCGAGCTTGGCCTTCTGGTGCCGGAACTCCTGCTCCACCGCGCGCAGATGGTTGCCCAGCGCGTCGTCCGGCTTGATCACCAGTGCGCTGTAGTCGCGCCAGGTTTCCGGGTAACCCACGCCGACCTTGAGCGACTCGATCTTGGCCTTGGCCTTGGCCTTGGTGGCGTCGGTCATCCAGTCAAGCTGGCCTACGCGCTCGTCAAACGCAGCCAGGATGTTCTTGACCATCGCCTGCACCTGGGCCTTGGATGCGGGCGGGAAGTACTTCTTGACGTAGATCTGCCCGACCGCGTCGCCGAGGTCGTTGTTGACTGCGCCGATCGCCCGCTTCCAGCGGTCGCGCTGCTTGGGCGTGCCGGTCAGCGTGTGGCCGTAGAACTCGAAGCTGGCGTCGGCGTAGGCCTTGGGCAACAGGCCGGCGCTCTCGTTGATGGTGTGGAAGGTGAGGTAGTCCTTCCAGGTGTCGAGCGGCTCGCTGCCGACCAGCGCGGAGAGGCCCTTGATCGCATCGGGCTGCCACGCGTCGATCACCGGCTGGCCGGCCAGTCCCGCGGCCTCGAAGTAGGCGTTCCAGTCCATGCCCGGGGCCTTCTGCGCGTAGGCGCTGACCGGCCACGGGTTGTTGGCCTTGTGCACGTCCTCGGTCTCGACCAGGCTGGCCTGCGCCTTGGCGATCTTCATCTCCAGGCCGAAGATGGCATCCGCCCTGGCCTTCGCATCGGCCACGCCGGCGCGCTGCAGGGTGGCGGCGATGTACGCCTTGTACTTGTCGCGGAAGCCGACCATCTCCGCGTCGTCTTTCAGGTAGTAGTCGCGGTTGGGCATTCCCAGGCCGCCCTGCAACAGGTAGGCGATGTTGTGCGAGGGGTCTTCCAGGCCCTGCGCCACGAACAGGCCGAACAGGTGCTCGGTGTGGTAGTTGGTGGCGTTGATCGGGTCGACGTCGGCACGCAGCTGGCCGCCGAGCACGCGCGAGAGGCCGGTGCGGTCTTCGATCGCCTTGATGCGGTCGAGTTCGGGCTTGAGCGGGGCGAGGCCCGCCTTCTCGATCGCCGCCTCGTTCATGAAGGCCGCGTAGTAGTCGGCGATCTTGCGCTGGTCGCTGCCGGCGGGCGGGTGGCTGGCGCCGGCCTCGCGCACGATCTGCGCGTTGCGCTTCTCCGCCTTCTGGAACACTTCCAGGAAGATGCCGGTGCTGGCGCGGTCGGCGGGGATGACCGCGTTCTTGCGCCAGGTGCCGTTGGCGAAGTCGTCGAAATCGTCGCCCGGCTTGACCGAGCGATCCATGCCGGCCAGGTCCACGCCGATCGCTCCGCCGACCGGAATGCCCGCCGGTGCCTTGCCCTGCTGGGCCGCCGCCGCGAATGCTCCCGCGCTCACCGCCGAACCGCACAACAGCGCGGTCGCCACCATCCATCGCATCGCTTGCATTGATTTGCTCCGCTCGAAACAGACACCCACGATAGCCCCGAACCGGCAAGCGGGTGTGCATGACCTGTGGGCTAGTCGGCGGGGCGCGCGCGTTGCGCGTGGTCAGGCGGGCTGGTCATGGCCAAGCCAGTGCCGCGACAGGCGGGACAATCCCAGGCAGGCCGCGAGCGCCCAGACCCAGGGCCTGGCCAGCCACGCGCCGACTGCGCCCTGATCGAGCACGGGCAACCATCGGGCGCCGTAAATGGCGAAGACAGCCAGCCCGGCCACGACCATGACGGCGACGAGCAGCGCGAACAGGTCTCGTTCCAGGCGGCCATCGAGCGGCGGCGCGGCGGTTGCCGCCCGCCGCGCCACGCGGCGGGCGAAGTCGGCGGGCAGTTGTTCGTCCGGCGGCTGCGCAAGCAGTTCCGCCATGCGCCGGTAGGTGTCCGACGACGCGTCGCCCGCCCGTGGGGCGCGACCCGCGCGCTGGTCGGCCAGCGCCCGCTCCTGCAGTGACCATTCGCGCTCTTCCAGGGGAGACAAACGGGCATCGTGGTTCATACGGCAACTCCCAGCGGACCTTCCAGCACGCCACGAAGGCGCAGGCGCGCACGGAACAGGTGGCTCTTGATGGTGCCGGAGGCCAGGCCGGTGATCGTGGCGATCTCCGGAATGGTGGCCTCCTCCAGGTGATAGAGCGTGAGCACCGCCCGCTGCACCGGCGGCAACGTGTCGATGGCCGCGTGCAGGCGGCGTGCGGCCTGCGCGTCGCCAAAGGCCTGCTCCAGGTCGAAGTCCCCGCCCAGGTTCTCCAGTGGCGAGCCGGCCTCCTCGTCCGCGGCCGGCTCGAACAGCGGGATGCGCTTGCGCTGCAGGTGGCGCAGCGCGATCGAATAGGCGATCTGGCCGATCCAGGACTTCAGTGCGCTCTCGTAGCGGTACTGGTGCAGGCACTGATGCACGCGCAGGAAGGTCTCCTGGCACAGCTCCTGCGCATCGTCGGGGTGGCGCACCATGCGGTAGATGATGTGCCAGCACAGGCCCTGGTAGGTGCGCACCAGGCGCTCGAACGCGCCGGGCGCGCCGCGCAGCACGGCATCGACCAGTTCGCGGTCCGGGTGGGTCGGGGTTCGCGCATCCATCGCCAGCTGGGATACGCGCGAGGGCCGAACGGTTGCAAGTGCCGGGCTGCAACCGCCGCGGCGTCCGGCGTCTCTCTTGTGCCGAATCCCTTCACGCCGGAGCCCGCGCCATGAATTTCGACATCCTCATCCCCATCACGCTGTTCGTCTGCATCACCTATGCCATCAAGGCAGTCGTCGACGCGCGGGTGCGCCGGCAGATGGTCACGGTGGGCGGTTCGGAGGAACTGGTGCGCTCGGTGCTGCAGGGCGACGAACTGCGCCGCCGGCACGCCTCGCTGCACTGGGGCATCGTGCTGGTGGCGCTGGCGACCGGCTTCGGGCTGATCCAGGCGTTCGGCTGGCAGGACCTCAATCCCGGCATGGTCGCCGTGCTCGCTGGCGCGACCGGGCTGGGTAACCTGGTCTTCTACGCGATCGCCAGGAAGCTGGGCTGAGCCTGCTCTGCTCCCTCGCCCCTCCGGGGAGAGGGAGCCAGAAGCGTCCGAGCCCCGGCCGCCTCCCCGGAGCGGCGAGGGAGCTGGGCTCAGTGCAGCACGAACAGTTTGTCGAAGCCGGCCACGCGCAACGTGCCGCGCAATTCGTCGCGCGCGTTGACGATGCGGATCTCGGCGCGGTCGGCGCCGGCGTGCTCGCGCAGCAGCAGCAACATGCCCAGCGCGGAACTGTCCATGCGGGTGACTTCGCCCAGGTCGATCACGTAGCAGCGCGCCTTGACGTTCGACGCCAGGCAGGCGTCGTGGAAGTCGCGGTGCATGCTGAAGTCGAAGTGCTCGCCCAGGTGCAGGGTCAGGCAGTCGGTGTCGCTGTCGTGGTGGACATTGATGTTCATCGGTTACTCCGGAGGCAAAACACGATCCACGGATGGATCGCGCGCCCGTCGGACGCGGGTCCGGCAGGCGGAGCCGAGTCCGGGCGTGTACCGGACTCGAGCGAACCGGAAAGGCGCAGAGGCCACTTTTCCGGTCTACGGTTCAAAACAGTTCGATCTCGCCGGCGTCCATGGAACTCTGCAGCGCCGGTCCGCGCGAGCGCAGGCGGGCCTTCTCGCGCTGCACCGCCAGCCGGGAGCGCACGCGCTGGGCGCGGGCTTCCAGCGCCTCGGCGTCGATCTTGCTGCAGGCCAGTTCCTCGATGTCGCGGGTGCAGTCGGCGGTGATTTCCTGCAGTTCGACCAGGCGCGAACGGGTCTGCTGAAGCAGCTGGCTGAGGATGTCCTCGAACTGCAGCGAACGGATCGTGGTCGACACGTCCGAGCCCAGGCCGCGGTTGATCTCCACCACCTGGTCCGCGACCGCGTTGGTACGCGCATCGGACTCGGTGACGTGCGCCATCATCGCGTCGATGCCGCCCTTGGCCGACAGCGCGACGTTGAGGTCCTGCGAGGCCATGGTGCCGACCAGTCCCCGCAGTTGTTCCATCGCGGCGCGGGCGCGCTCGACGTGGCTGCCGATCTGCTCGTTGAACTGGTTGGAGTTGCTCGCCAGGTTGCGGATCTCGCCCGCCACCACCGCGAAGCCACGGCCGGCCTCGCCCGCACGCGCCGCCTCGATCGAGGCGTTCAACGCCAGCAGGTTGGTCTCCTCGGCGATGGTGTTGACGTTCTTGAGCAGCCCGAACACCGCGTCCATTTCCTTCGCCATGCCGTCGATGCGGTAGACGATGCGCAGGCTCTCGCGCGACATCTGCACGATCATGCCGACGAAATGCTCCAGCAGGTCGCTGGTGCGCGCGGCGAAGTCCTGCACCGAGACGCCGCCGTTCTGCACGTCGATGATCTGCTTGAGCAGCGACTGCTGCAGGCCGGTCTTCTGCGACAGGCCGTCGAAGCCGCCGCCCAGTTCCTGCACGGCGTCGCGCAGCAGGTCCAGGCCCTGGTGCAGCTCGCGGGTGGCGTGGCCGAGTTCGTCGACCAGCGCGCTGCGCACGTCTTCCAGCGCTTCGCGCACCGGCGTGGGATCGTGCGCGTCCGGCGCCACCATCGCGACGGCCGACGCGCTGCGGCGCGTATCGACGATCCAGGCGGCGGCCAGCGCGATCACCAGCAGCGGCGCCAGCCAGGCCGGGTGCCACACCAGGCTGACCAGCAAGGCCACGGCGCTGGCCGAGAAGCCGACCAGGTGGCGGGTGTGGAAGAAGGAGAGGATGGCATGCATGGAATTTCTTCCGTGATCAGAGGGCGGCGGCGCGGGCGGCGCTGTCGAGGGGTTGGCGCGCCAGCTTGAGCAGGCGCGCGGCAATCTGGTCCAGCGGGAGCGCTTCGCGGGCGGCGCCCAGCTTCCAGGCGGCGCCGGGCATGCCCCACACCACCGAGCTGTCCTCGTCCTGCACCAGCGTGGCGGCCCCGGCCTGGGACAGCTCCAGCAGCCCGCGCGCGCCGTCGTCGCCCATGCCGGTGAGCAGCGCGGCGACGGCCGCCTTGCCCACGCTCGCGGCCATCGAGCGGAACAGCACGTCGACGCTGGGCTTGTGGCGGTTCACCGGGGGGCCGTCGTGCAGCCGGCAGACGTACTTGGCACCGTCCCACATCACCAGCAGGTGCTGCGCGCCCGGCGCGATGTAGGCGTGGCCCTGCTGGATCGGCTGGCCATCGCGCGCCTCGCTGACGCGCATCGCCGAGCAGTGGTCCATGCGCGCGGCGAAGGGGCCGCTGAAGGCGGCAGGGATGTGCTGGGTGATGACGACCGGCGGTGCGTCCGGCGGCATCACCTCGAGCACCGCGCGGATCGCCTCGGTGCCGCCGGTCGACGCGCCGATCGCGATGATCGGGCTGCCGCCGCGCGTACCAGCCGACTGCGACAGCGGCAGCACGGCATCGGCCGACAACCGCGGCGTCACGTCCAGCTTGCGCACGACGGTGCGCGCGCGGGGCCTGGCCCGCGCGGCGGTCTTCACCTTGGTGCAGATGTCCTGCGCGCTGTCGGCGAAGGTACTGGCCAGGTCGCTGGAAGGCTTGGTGAAGAAGTCCACCGCGCCCAGCTCCAGCGCACGCAGGGTGACGTCGGCGCCCTGCTCGGTCAGCGATGACACCATCACCACCGGCATTGGACGCAGGCGCATCAGGTTTTCCAGGAAGGTCAGCCCGTCCATGCGCGGCATCTCGACGTCGAGCGTGAGCACGTCCGGATTCAGCTGCTTGATCTTCTCGCGCGCGATCAGCGGATCGGCGGCAGTGCCCACCACTTCGATCTGCGGATCGGAGGCAAGCATGCTCGACAGGAGCTTGCGCACCAGTGCGGAATCGTCGACTACCAGAACTCGCACCTTGTCCATGCCGTTATGTCTCGAAGCTTGCCTGTGAGTGGGATGGAGCCGTGGCGCCGGGTCGTGAGGGCGTTGATCCGCCTGCGCCGCAGGTGGCGGGACCGTCGGAACGGCGGATCCCGCGCCCCCACGGCCGAGCGCCACTGGATCAGAAGAGCTCCACCTCTCCCTTTATCGGATCGTTTGCCAAACGCTTGAGGTAAACGCGCTCGCCGTCCACCAGCTGCGCGTCGCGGGTGCCGCGCAACTGGCGCACGCGCACCTTGCCGCTGGACGGGAAGTACTGGATCTGGCGCGGATACACGTCGCCCAGGTCCGAGGCGGCGACGTCGAGCCTTTCCATCGCCAGGTAACGCTGGACGAACTCGATGTTGCGCCGGCCCACGTCGGTCATCTGCGCCAGCACGCGACCGCCGCCGAACACCTTCACTTCCAGGTCCTCGCGGTGCCCGCCGGCCTTGAGGATCGCGTTGATCAGCTGCTCCATGGCATCGGAGCCGTAGCGCGCGGCGCGGCCAATCGCGGCCGACCAGCTGTCACGCCCACCCACCGGCTCGGGCAGCATGAAATGGTTCATGCCGCCCACGCGGCGACGGCGGTCGCGGATGCAGGCGGCGATGCACGAGCCCAGCACGGTGGAGATCATCTCCTCCTGCGCACTCACGTAGAACTGGCCCGGCAGCACCTTGGCGGTGACGCACTGCTGGGTCGGGTCCCAGAACCTGCGCAGATGCTCGAAGCCGGGCAACGCGGGTGCGATGGCCTGGCCGAAAGGCAGGCTCGCGGCAAGCTGGGTCATGCGGTCTTCTTCCGATAGATGGTGCGGCCGATCAGTTCGAACTCGTCGGAGAGACCGTGCATTGACTCGGAGTGGCCCAGGAACAGCGGGCCGCCCGCGGGCAGCAGCCGCGCGAACCGGCGGAACAGCTTCTGCTTGGTCGGCTGGTCGAAGTAGATCACCACGTTGCGGCAGAAGATCGCGTCGAACGGGCCCTGCATGGGCCACTCGTGCAGCAGGTTGAGCGGCGCGATGGTGACCAGCTCGCGCAGCTTCGGATGCACGCAGGCCAGCCCGGCGTACTCGCCCTCGCCGCGCAGGAACCAGCGCCGGCGCCGCTCGGGGTCGATGCCGTCCATCCGTTCGACCGGATAGACGCCCTTCTGCGCCGCGGCCAGCGCCGCGGGCGAAAGGTCGGTGGCCAGGATCTTCGCGTCGACGTTGCGGCCGCTGCGTTCCAGCGCCTCGGCCAGCACCATCGCCAGCGAATAGGGTTCTTCGCCGCTGGAGCAACCGGCCGACCAGATGCGCAGGCGGTCGCCCTCGCGGCGCTTCTGTTCCAGCCAGCGGGGCAGCATCTCCCCGGCCAGCGCCTCGAAGTGGTGCACCTCGCGGAAGAACGAGGTGACGTTGGTGCTGATCGCGCTGGCCAGCTCGCCCAGTTCGCTGTCCGGATCGGTGCGCAGGAGCTGGCAGTAGGCGTCGAAGCCCTTCATGCCCAGCGCGCGCAGGCGGCGCACCAGGCGCCCCTGCACCAGCTGGCGTTTCTGCTCGCTGAGCGCGATGCCGCAGTGCTCATACACGAACGCGCGCAGGAACTGGAACTCGCCATCGCCGAGCATGGGGCCGGCGACACCGGCCATCATGTTGTCGTGGCTGGCGACCGCGCTCATCGCTCAGAACTCCTTCCAGACGCCCGCATCGGCGGCCACGGCGACCGGCTCGGCCGCACGCGTGGTGCGCACCGGCGCGTTGCGCACGGCGGCGAACACCGCCTCGGCCTCGGCCACCACGGAGGAGGCCTGCGGCTTCGCCGGCGTCGGCGCGGCGTCGCCCTCGATATGGAAGAACGCCACCTGGCGCGACAGCTCGCCGGCCTGCTCCTGCATGGCGCGGGCGGCCGCGGCGGCTTCTTCCACCAGTGCGGCGTTCTGCTGGGTCATCTCGTCCATCTGCGAAACGGCGTTGTTGACCTGGTCGATGCCGGCCGACTGTTCCTGGCTGGCCGCGGCGATCTCGGCCACGATGTCGGTCACCTTCTTGACGCTGTCGACGATCTCGGCCAGCGCCTTGCCGGACTGGTCGACCAGCTCCGAACCGGTCCTGACCTTCTCCGCGCTGTCGTTGATCAGCGCCTTGATCTCCTTGGCCGCGCCGGCCGAGCGCTGCGCCAGGTTGCGCACCTCGGTGGCGACCACCGCGAAGCCGCGGCCCTGCTCGCCGGCACGCGCCGCTTCCACGGCCGCGTTGAGCGAGAGCAGGTTGGTCTGGAAGGCGATCTCGTCGATCAGGCTGACGATGTCGGAAATCTTGCGGCTGGAGGCGTTGATCTCCTTCATCGCGACCACCGCCTGCGAGGCCACCTCGCCACCGCGCTCGGCCTGCTCGCGGGCGCCGCGGGCCAGCTGGTTGGCGTGGCTGGCGTTCTCGGCGTTCTGCTTGACGGTGGAGGTCATCTCCTCCATCGAGGAAGCGGTTTCCTCCAGGCTCGAGGCCTGTTCCTGCGTACGCTGGGAGAGGTCGTCGTTGCCGCGGGCGATCTGCTGCGCGGCGGTGCTCACCGCGCCGGAGCCCTGGCGCACCTCGCCGACGATCGCGGTGAGCCGCTCGTCCATGCTGCGGAAGGCCTCCAGCAGCTGGCCCAGCTCGTCGTCGCGCCTGACCTCGATCGCATGGCCGAGCCTGCCCTGGGCAATCTCGCGGGCGACGCGGCCGGCGTAGGTCAGCGTACCGATGATCGAGCGACTGAGCGACAGCGCCATCCACATCGCCAGCAACAGGCCGGCGGTCAGCGCACCGATGCTGATCGCGCGGATCAGCTTGAAGCGCGAGACCTGCGCCTGATAGGCGGCGAGCGCTTCGTCGCGTTGCATGGAGACGAGTTTGTCCAGCACTTCCAGGCGCATCATCATCAGCGGACGCACCTCCATGTCGAGCACGTCGCCGGCCGCCTCGTCATGCTGGTTCAGCGCATCGGTCATGTCCTTCAGGCCGGTGAGGTAGTCGTCCTCGTCGGCCAGGTACTTCTTGTACTGCGCGGCCACGGCCTCGCTCTTGGGCGCGGCGTCGAATTCCTTCTTCTGGCTCAGGAACTTCGCCTGGAGCTCGGCGTACTCGTCCATCTTCTGCTTGAGCTGCGGCGCCTGCTTGACCAGCTTGGCCGCCTCGCCCAGCACGATGAACTGCATCAGCGAGTCGGCGCGCATGCGCGAGACGGTCTGCGCCGGCACCAGCTCGTCCTCGTACATCGCGCGCATGCCCTCGTTCTGCAGCTGCATGGAGCCGATGCCGATGACGGCACCGCCCAGCAGCATCAGCATCAGCATGCCCATCACCAGGCGCAGCCGGCCACGCACGGTGAGGGAGGGAATCTTGAACTTGATCTTCGGCAGTCTCATCGGCGGTTCCTGTCAGGCCACGGCTTCAATTTCATCGGCCGCGGGCAAGGCGGCTTCCAGCATTCGGGCATCCTCGGGATGCAGCAGCTTTTCCACGTCCAGCAACAGCACCATCCGGCCCTGGACCGGGGTCAGCCCCCGCAGGTACTCGGTGTCCACCGTGGTACCCATGTCCGGCACCGGGCTGATCTGGCCGGCCTGGATGTCGACCACGTCCGAGACGGCATCGACGACCACGCCGAACGGACGTCCTGCCACCGTCACGATCACCGTGACGGTGGTCGCCGCGTTCTCGTTGCGGGCCAGTCCGAAGCGCAGGCGCAGATCGAGCACCGGCACGATCGTGCCGCGCAGATCGAGCACGCCGAGCACGTAGTGGGGCGCCTGCGGAATGCGGGTGACCGGTGTCCAGCCGCGGATCTCGCGCACGGCGAGAATGTCCAGGCCGTACTCCTCGTCCGCCAGGCTGAAGGTGAGTTGCTGCACCGAAGGTGCATTCGAGTTGCTTGCGTACATCGTGCGGATACCTTGATGGAGGCCTGCGGGTCTCCGTCTTCCAAGGCTTTTTCGGCGAACCGGCGCCGAACTTGAGGCGCGTTCCTGTTCGCCTTGGTCGGAAGCGCGCCGCACGTCACGGATCGCTCGCGGCTGGATCGCGCGCGCGCCACCCGCACGAGACGTCACCGCCTTTGCCCCCTCTCCCCTGGGGAGAGGGCTTCATGGCGCGGGCGTCCGCTGCTCGCGCGAGGGACTTCATCGGCTTTACGGCCTCTTCCGGGAGGAAGCGGCCTTCGGTGCCGGCGCGCGTCAGAAGGAGATCTCGCTCCAGACGCCCAGTTCGTCGCTGTTGCGCAACTCGCGGCCATGCCGCTCCACCGCGTTGCGCTTGGCGACCAGCGCCAGGCGCACGCGCTTGGCCGGTTGCCATTCGACGCCGGCGTTGGCGTACCAGGTGCGCTGGGCGGGATCCCTCAGGCGGCGCGGCTGCATGCGGTCGTAGCGGGCGAACAGGCTCCATTGCCGGGCGACCCGCACGCTGCCCCAGGTCGACCAGCTGAGGCCGCGTTCGCTGGGAGCCTTGTGGGTACCGCTCCAGTTGCTGGCGTAGGCGACACGCGTGCCCAGCCGCCAGGTGTCGTCCGCGTAGGCGGCCAGCAGGTCGACCCGCCGCGCGGTGTGGTACAGCGGCTGCAGGTCGGCGTCTTCGCCCTGCTGGCCGTCGTAGCCGCCCAGCGCGAGCACCGTGTGCGCGCCGGGATGGTAGGCCAGCAACGCTTCCACGTCGGCACGGCGGCCGTGCGAGGGGCGCTTGTACCCGGCGCCGGTGACCACCGACACCGCATAGTCGAGTGCGGGCGCGAGCACGCCCTTGAGGTGCACGCCCCAGTCCGCGGCGTCGTCGATCTTCTGCATCGAGGTCGACAGGGCGTCGATATAGCGATAGCCATACCATTGGCTGCCGAGTGTGATCCACGGCATGTCGTCCACGCCCAGCCGCAACTGGGCGGACTGGCCGAACTTGCGTTGCAGGTACGCATGCTTGAGCCACAGGTCCGGATCGCGCTCGCCGCGCAGCCAGTTGACGTCGGCGGTCGCATGAACCGACCAGACCGTATCGAACGCGTAGTCGGCGTCCAGGTACATCCGCTTCAGGTCCGCATCGGTGTCGCTGCTGCGGGCGCCGGTGACGCGGTCGTGCTGCCGGAGCCGACTGGCGTCGGCGTAGATCTTGCCGCCGAAGCTGAACTCGCCGGCGTGCGCCATCGGCGCGGCCAGCGCCAGGCCGAGCGCTACGCGCACGGCCGCCTTGGATACAGGTTTCATGTTGTACTCGTAAAGGGCGCCGCACGGGCGGCGCCGAAAGGAAATCAGAACTCCGACCACGCACCGGCCACGGCGGCGACCGCTCGCTCAGGGCGCGTGACGGCGCGACGGGGCAGCGGCCTGGTCTCGGCCGGGCGCACCGGCGCCACCGCGGCGACCGCGGCGTCGACGCGGAAGAACGTCATCTGGCGCTTCATGGCATCGGCCTGCTCCTGCATCGCGCGGGCGGCGGCCGAGGCCTCCTCGACCAGCGCGGCATTCTGCTGGGTGGCCTCGTCCATCTGCGTGACCGCGTGGTTGACCTGGTCGATGCCGGCCGACTGCTCCTGGCTGGCCGCGGCGATCTCGGCCACCACGTCGGTCACCTTCTTGACGCTCTCGATGATCCCCGACAGCGCCTGCCCGGACTCGGCCACCAGCGTGGAACCCACCCGTACCTTCTCCACGCTGTCGCCGATCAGCGACTTGATCTCGCGGGCGGCGTTGGCGCTGCGCTGGGCCAGGCTGCGCACCTCGCTGGCGACGACCGCGAAGCCGCGCCCCTGTTCGCCGGCACGCGCCGCTTCCACGGCCGCGTTGAGCGAGAGCAGGTTGGTCTGGAAGGCGATCTCGTCGATCAGCTGCACAATCTCGGTGATCTGGCGGCTGGCCTGCTCGATCTCGCGCATGGCAGCGCTGGCGCGGGAAGCCACTTCGCCGCCGCGCTCGGCCTGCACGCGCGCGCCGTTGGCCAGCTGGCTGGCCTGGCCGGCGTTGTCCGCGCTCTGCTTGACGGTGGCGGTCATCTCCTCCATCGAGGAGGCGGTTTCCTCCAGGCTGGAGGCCTGCTCCTGCGTGCGCTGGGACAGGTCGTCGTTGCCGCGCGCGATCTGCTGCGCCGCGATGCTCACCGCCTGCGAGCTGCCCTGCACTTCGCCGACGATCGTCACCAGCCGGGTGCGCATGCTCACCAGCGCCTCGAGCAGGCTGCCCGCGGCAACCGGGGGCTCGCCCGGCTGTACGCACAGGTTGCCCTCGGCGATGCGCGCGGCCATGGCCACCGCGAACGCCGGCTCGCCGCCGATGCTCTTGCGGATGCTGCGCATCGACAGCCACACGATCAGGATCACCAGCAGGCCGACCACGCCGGCCTTGCCCAGGTCGACCATCAATGCGTGGCGGAAGTTGGCGTCGATGTCCTCGAAGTAGGCGCCGGCCGCGAAGTTGAGGTTCCACGGCTTGAACAGCTGCGTGTAGGTGATCTTGTCCTTGCCGCTGCCGTCGGGCATTTTCTGGGTGTAGCGGATGAGGTCGTGGCCTTCCTTGAGGTTGGCATCGCGCATCATCCGGTAATGGGGCATGCCCTTGAAGTCGGTCTCGTCGGCGAGGCTCTTGCCGACCAGTCCGGGCTTGAGCGGATGCATGCGCATCACCAGGTCGGTATCGAAGGCGAAGATGTAGCCGGTGCCACCGTCCCAGCGCATGGCGAGGATCTGCTCCAGCGCCTTGCGCTTGGCCTCCTCGTCGCTCAGCTCGCCCTTGGTGGCGCGCTCGTGCCATTGGTCGGCAACGGAAACGGCGGACTCGATCTCGCTCTGCAGCAGGGTTTCCAGGCTGCGCATCTGCTGCGCGCGGTCCTCGAACGCACCCATTACGGTCAGGCCGACCAGGCCCGCCACCACCACCACCACGACCAGGGCCACCCGCGCATTCAGGCTGAGACGGGCCAACCACCCATGTTTCGGGAACTGCATACCGTACCTCGTTGATGTCGACCGCCGGCGCACCGGCGGCGCGTTGTGCTGCGTTGCTGTTCCTGGCCACCCGCGGCGGCCAGCCTGGTAACGGCTCGGACGCTGGCAATACGGTCAACCAGGGGGACTTTCGACGCCGCGGCATCCATAGCCGGCAGGCATGCGGGAGAAACGGAAGCGCCCGGCCTCACGGCAGGCGCAGGCCAGCTCAGGCAGCGGCCTCCAACTGCCTGTCGTGCAACCGCAGCAGGCGATCCACGTCGAGCAGCAGCACCATGCGCTCGCCCACGCCGATCAGGCCCTTGAGATATTCGGTATCCACCGTCGTACCCATGTCGGGCACCGGCCGCACTTCCGAGTCCGCCGCATCGAGCACGTCGGACACCGCATCGACCACGATGCCGAAATTGCGACCGTCCACCGCCACGATCACCGTGACCGTGGTGGAGGTGTACTCCTCGCGCGTCACGCCGAAGCGCAGGCGCAGGTCCAGCACCGGCACGATTGCACCGCGCAGGTTCAGCACGCCCAGCAGGTACGGCGGGGACTGCGGGATGCGCGTGACCGAAGTCAGACCCCGGATCTCGCGCACGGACAGGATGTCGATGCCGTACTCTTCCTGCGCAAGATTGATGGTCAGGTATTGCGACTGGAGCGCCTCGCTCCCGGTGTTGTCAGACATGGATTTCGTCTCTCGAAGTCGGAATCGCCTGGCGGCGTCCCCGTGCAATGTGGATCGGCCAGGGGCCCGCCAACTTGAGCGGCCCCGAAAGCGCAGATCAGGAGTTCGACCAGCTTCCCACCGCCGGCGCGGGCCGCAGCGAGGCCGAGCCCATGTCGCGCGCCTGCCGGCGCAGCGCATCGACTTGGTCCGCCTCCTCGACCAGACCACGCCGGCGCTGTCGGCTACCGCGGATCCGGTCGCCGCGGGGTAGAGAAAATGCCGGGGCATCGTGTCGGTCCCGGTGCCGTATACCCGGCTGCCCTGCTGTCCGACGCCCCGCGCACGAGCGAGAGGACGTCCGGAAGCCGGCGCCCGCTGTCGAAGTCCTGTCTTTCGGCGGCGGCGGCCTTACGCCGCCTTGCGCCGTCCATGCAGGCGCACCAGCCCGGCGATGTCGACGATCAGCGCGACCGAGCCATCGGCCAGGATGGTCGCGCCGGAGACGCCCTGCACGCGGCGGTAGTTCGCTTCCAGCGACTTGACCACGGCCTGCTGCTGGCCGACCAGTCCATCGACGAACAGGCCCACGCGGGAGCCATCGCCCTCGACCACGATCAGCAGCCCGTCCTCGATCGTGCGCTTGGCGCCGTCGCAGCCGAACAGCTCGTGCAAACGCAGCACCGGCAGGTACTCGCCGCGGAAGCGGAACAGCTCGCCGCCGCCGGCCACGGTCTTGAGCGCGTCGGGCTTGAGCTGCACCGATTCGACGATCGAGATCAGCGGCACGATGTAGCGCTCTTCGCCCACCGCGGCAGTGAGGCCGTCAATGATCGCCAGGGTGAGCGGCAGGGTGATGGTGAACACGCTGCCCTGTCCCGGCGTGCTGCGCACGACCACGCTGCCGCCCAGGTCGGATACGTTGCGGCGGACCACGTCCATGCCCACGCCACGTCCGGAGAGATCGGTGGTGACTTCGGCGGTGGAGAAGCCCGGCTGGAAGATCAGGTCGCCGACCGCCTCGTCGCTCAGGCCTTCGCCGCTCCTGATCAGCCCGCGCTCGACCGCCTTGCGCACGATCGCCTCGCGGTTGAGGCCCGCGCCATCGTCGGACACTTCCACCACGATGTTGCCGCCGCGGTGGAACGCATCGAGCTTGAGCGTACCGACCTCGTTCTTGCCGGCGGCGCGGCGCTTGTCCGGGACTTCCAGTCCGTGGTCGATCGCGTTGCGCACCAGGTGCACCATCGGGTCGCCGATCTTTTCCAGCACCGTCTTGTCCAGCTCGGTCTGCTCGCCATGCAGGTCCAGCTTCACCTGCTTGCCGAGCTTCTGGCTGAGATCGCGCACCAGGCGCGGAAAGCGGTTGAACACCGAGGCGATGGGCAGCATGCGGATGCCCATCACGCTTTCCTGCAGCTCGCGCGCATGGCGGGCGAGCTGGGTCAGGCCCTGCTGCAGCAAGGGCAGCCGGGCCGGGTCGAATTCCTCGCGGAAGGTGTCGAGCATGGCCTGGGTGATCACCAGCTCGCCGACCAGGTTGATCATGCTGTCGATCTTGTCGATCGCCACGCGCACCGAACTGGACTCGGCGCTCTGCTCGCGCGTGCCGCGCGCAGCGGCCGCGTCGGCGATGTTCGCCGGGGCGGGTGCGGGTGCGTGCGCGGGTGTCACGACGGCGGTCGGCCTGGGTTCGATGGAAAGGTCGCATTCGTCCTCGACCCAGTCGAACACCGCGGCGATGTCCTCGCGCTTGACCGGCGCATTGAGCTCGATGGTCCAGCCCAGGTGGCACTGGGAAGGGTCCAGCTTGTCCAGCGCCGGCAGCCGCGAGAGGTCGGCCTCGACCAGCAGTTCGCCCAGCCCCGCAAGTTCGCGGATCAGCCGCAGCGGATCGTTGCCGCCGGCGAGCATGCCGGCGTGCGGCCTGAACTGGATCATCCAGGCCCCGGCCTGATCGCCGGCGCGTCGGGCCGGGCCCGCCTGCACGGGTGCCTCGCGACCCATCATCGCCGCCAGCTCGCCGCGCACGCCGTCGGAGACGGCATCGTTGAGCGGCTCGCCGGCCCTGGCGCGGTCGAACATGCCACGCAGGCAGTCGACCGAGCGCAACATCAACTCGACGATCGGCTTGTCGATCGCCCGCTTGCCGCCACGCACCTCGTCCAGCAGCGACTCCGCCTCGTGGGTGAACGAGGCCATCTCGGGGAAGCCGAAGGTGGCCGCGCCGCCCTTGATCGAGTGCGCCGCGCGGAAAATGGTATGCACCAGTTCCCCGTCGCCACCCTCGTCCAGCGCGAGCAGCGAGGATTCCATCGTGTCGAGCCCTTCCAGGCTCTCCTCGATGAACACTTGTTGGAACTGCGCCAGGCCCGCGTTGCTCATGGTGGTTCTCCGCGCTCAGCCGAGCACGCGCTTGACCGTGGCCAGCAACTGGTCCGGATCGAACGGCTTGACCAGCCAGCCGGTGGCGCCGGCAGCCTTGCCTTCCATCTTCTTGTCCGTGTGCGACTCGGTGGTCAGCATGAGAATCGGCACGCCCTTGTAGGCCGGGCGCGTGCGCAGCTCGCGCACCATGCTGATGCCGTCCATGACCGGCATGTTGACGTCGGCCAGCACCAGGTCGAAGCCGCCAGCGGCGGCCGCGTCCAGCGCCAGCTGGCCGTTCTCCGCCTCGGTCACCTCGTGGCCCGCGCCGCGCAGGGTGTAGGCCACCATGCCGCGCATCGACGCCGAGTCGTCCACCGCAAGAATCTTCGCCATGTCTATCAACCTCTTCTTTTAAGCCGGCACCGCTGCCGGCAGATCCAGTGCCTTGACGAGGCCGAGCGTGTCCGCCGCCTCGCACAACGTATTGCTCGCGCCCCGCCAGCTCACCTCGCGGCCGCGCGAGAGGGCCTCGCGGCGGAACAGCGTGAGCAGCTGCAGCGCGGCGGTGTCCACGCGCTCGACGGCGCTGCCGTCGATCCGTGTCGCTCGTGCATCCAGCGCGCCCAGCAGATCGGCCAGCAGCTCGGCCTGCGCCGCCATGCGGCAATCGGCAGGCAAGCCGATCTCGACCGTCCTGGGCTGTTTCAATTCTCGTTTGCTGCCCATGCTTACCTCCCGCGTACCGAGCCCCTGCCCGACGCTTATCGGCGCAAGGCGCCAAGGCTTTAGCGGTTTCACCACCCATTCGTCCCGAGCGCAGGCCGCGGGCCCACGTCCAGGGCAGCAACATCCGGCCTTCGACTCCGCTGCGCTACGCTCAGGGTGAGCGGGCGGGGAAATTCCGCTGCTCCAGCCGGAGTGGGGCATTCAAGTTATCGTCCGCCCAGCCGATTCCTGTACCGACTGCACGGAACCGTCCAAACCGGCCGGCAGGCAGGAGACCCGCGTGATCATCCAACCCACCACCAGCCTCGCCGCGATGACCTGGGCGGGAGCCGCCTCCGGCGCCGCGTCGGAAAGCTGGCGCGTGGGCACGGTGCTGTCCGCGCGTCCGCTGGGCATGGGCGAACAGGGCCGGATGGTGTTGCAGATCGGCGCGCTCACGGTGGAGGCCGACCCGCTGGGCATCCCGCTGCCCTCGCAGTTCCAGGTGCGCGTGCTCGCCGCGGGCAACCCGCCGCTGCTGGAGATCCTGGCCGGCCCGGCCGCCGATCCGCGCGTGCAGCAGGCACTGCGCGAACGGCTGCCGCAACAGAACGGCTACGCACCGCTGCTGGCCACGCTCGGCGCGCTGGCACAGCGCCCGGTGCTGCGGCAGCTGCCGCCTGAGGTGCGCTCGGCGCTGGCGCTGCTCGACCAGGGTGTGCGCACGCCGCAGGACATCAGCCGGGCCGAAGGCTTGCGCGAAGCGATCGCACGCAGCGGCCTGTTCCTTGAATCGCAGCTTGCGCGGCCGCGCAGCAACCCGATGTCGCTGGGCGAGGAAGACTTCAAGGCGACGCTGCTGCGCCTGGCCGCGCTGCTCGACCGGCAGCCGCGCGTGCCCGCCCATGCGCCGCCCAGCAACGCCGACACCCCGCCGCCGCTGCGCCAGCGCGGCCTGCAGGCGCAGCCGCGCGTGCCGTTGGCCGTGCCACTGCCCGAGCCGCCCGCGGACGAGGACGTCAACCGGTTGCTCGGCCGCCTGCGCGGCGACGTGCATGCCGCGCTGGCGCGGCTGGAAATCGCCCAGCTCGATGCGGCCGGTGCGCAGGCCTGGATGATCGACATCCCGCTGCAGGGCCCTGACGGGCGCGACGTGCTGCAGCTCCACCTGGAACAGGCGCAGGACGCCGCGACCGGCGCCGGCACCTGGACGCTGGGTTTCGCCATCGACCTGCCCTCGCTCGGCCCGCTGCAGGGCGAACTGCAATTGCGCGACCTGCGGTTGAACGTGCGGCTGTGGGCCGAGCGCAATGCCACCACCGAGCGGCTGGAACGCCAGTTCACCCCGCTGCGCCAGCGTCTGGCCGCCAGCGGCCTGCAACTGGAGCAGCTGAGCTGCCAGACCGGCCTGCCGCAGGGCCGCAGCCATGCCAGCGCGCTGCTGCTGAAGGCCACCGCGTGAGCGCCGCCCTGCCACCGCCGCAGCGCCGCGTCACCCTGCGCCTGGCTGGTCCGGAAACCACGTCTGCGCCGCTGCCGCCCGAGGCACTCGAACTGCTGCTGGCCCGCGCCCGCGCGCTCGGCTTCCCGCTGCACCACGACCCGCAGATCGCCGCGGTCCTCGCCGCCCTGCGCCTGCGCGAGGACGTGCCGGTGCTGCTCTACGCCGCCGCTGCCGCGGTGCTGGCGAGCGTGTACGACGCGAGCGGCGAGCCCGAACAGGCCGCCGTTCGGAATTCTCCGTAGGACGACAGCGGCAGCGGTTGCTCGAGGGAGCGGAAGTAGGCGCCACCGCATACCCCGCCTCTCGCCCGAGCCACATCGATCAGCGGCTTGTTCGAAACCCCCTGCGGCGCGCGCCTGCGCGCGGCCGCGTGGCATGGTGGTCGCGCACAGGTGCGCTCCTACCCGAAGGCCGCGGGCGGAGGCCGTCGAGGGCGGGACATCGCACTCCTGCGCCTCTCGACCAGGCCACCACGGCCGACACGCTGCAGCGGCTCGTTCGGTTCGAAAGGGCCATCTGGACGTTTGCTGGCGTGGAGCCATGGTCCGCGCCACTCGGCCTGGCGCGTGCCCCGAAGACGCCGCCGCCACGAGGCCGTGGACGTTTTATGCACGCCGAGCTCGCTATTCCTTGAACTGTCGGGGCAGCAGGGGCCTGTCTGCCGGGGGTGAGGATTCGGATGTCCGCAAGTCTGCGAGTGCGCTTTCGCTCGATCGCGCGCGTGCTGGGAAGCGCGCTGTTTGCAGGGGTATCCCCGTGGGTGGTGCATGCCACGTCTGCGCAAGCGCTGGTCACCCGGGGCAACGGGCACGGTGCACCACCCTGCCAGTCCTGCCACGGGGCCAACGGTGAGGGCCAGGCGGCCGCGGGCTTTCCGCGGCTGGCCGGGCTGGATGCCGCCTATCTGGCCCGGCAGTTGGCCGACTATGCCAACGGCACGCGCGCCAATGCCATCATGCAGCCGATCGCACGGGCACTATCCGCCGATGAGCGGCAGGCGGTCGCGGCGTACTACTCCGAATTGCCGGTGCCGGCGATTGCGCCCTCGCCGCAGAAGCCAGCGAACGGGCTGGGCGCCATGCTCGCCACGCGCGGGCGCTGGTCGCAACAGGTGCCGGCGTGCGAGCAATGCCACGGACCGGGCGGCGTGGGCGTGGGCTCGCATTTCCCGCCGCTGGCCGGACAGCCGGCGGCGTACATCGAGGCGCAGCTGCAGGCGTGGCAGCAGGGAAAGCGGCGCAACGATCCGTTGCAGCTGATGCAACACCTGAGCGGCAAGCTCGACGCGCAGGACATCGCGGCCGTAGCACAGTGGTTCGCCGCGCAACCGCTGCCGGCCGGGAGCGCACGATGAGCGCGCGGCTTTCCCTCCTGCTGCTCGCCACGCTCGCCCTGGGCGCCTGCACGGACCACACGCCGCTGGACGCACAGGCCGCCGAGGCCCACGCGCCGGTTGCCAAGGCGCCCGCCTTCGCCCCGCCGCCCGAATCGGCCATTCCGGAAGGCCCTTACGGCGACATGGTCCGGCTGGGTCGCGAGATCTTCGTGCACACGCGCAAGGCCGCGCCGGCCTACGTCGGCAACGGGCTGGCGTGCGTCAATTGTCATCTGGATGCGGGTCGGCTGGCCGACTCGGCGCCGCTGTGGGCCGCGTACGGCATGTATCCCCAGTACCGCAAGAAGAACCGCCACGTGAACGGCTACGGCGAACGCCTGCAGGGCTGTTTCATGTATAGCATGAACGGCAAGGCGCCGCCGCTGGACGACAAGGTGATCCTCGCGCTGGAAACCTATTCGTCGTGGATGGCGCAAGGCGCGCCGCACGGCATGAAACTCGAGGGTGCCGGTTACCCGAAGGTCCGGCCGCCGGCGGAGAAGCCCGACTACGCGCGCGGCCAGGCGGTGTTCGAACGCGACTGCGCGCTCTGCCACGGCGCGGATGGCCGGGGCCGGAAGGTTGCCGGCGACTACGTGTTCCCGCCGCTGTGGGGACCGGATTCGTTCAACTGGGGCGCCGGCATGCACGAGCTGGACAAGGCGTCCGCTTTCATCAAGGCCAACATGCCGCTCAGCCGCGGCGGCAGCCTGAGCGACCAGGAGGCGTGGGACGTGGCGATGTTCATGGATGCCCACGAACGCCCGCAGGATCCGCGCTACAACGGCGACCTGGCGGCCACGCGCAAGGCCTTCCACGACACGCCGATGTCGCTGTACGGCCAGCGCATCAACGGCAGCCTGCTCGGATCGGAACCGGCCCGATGAGTACCTGTCGCGTCGATGTGCCCGGCATCACAGATCCAGGCCGCGGGCCCTGCTTTTGCCCGCCATTTCACGCGGCCTTTCTAAACTGATCAGCGCATGCGAGCCGGGGTGACCCGGCCGGAGGAGAGCCACCAGGGATGTCCTACAGCAAAGCGACCACCATGTCCGAAGATCTCGCCCCTTCGCCGATCCGCCGAGCACTGGCCTGGAGTGGCATCGCGCTGCTGCTGGTCGCCTGCGCCGCGGCCGTTGCCTTCACTTTCTCGCGCCCGCAACCCGACCCGCGGCTGGCCTACCCGCGCATCCATGGCGCGGGGGGCGTGCTGCCGGTGGGTCCGAATGCGCTGATGCCCTCGACCGTGGCCGAGCACCGCCTCTACATCGACGTCGACAGCGACGAGCCCACCCGCGGCGAGATCAACCGGCGCCTGCACACCGCGGCGAAGCTGCTCAACCTGTATGCGCTGGCGGGCGTGCCCAACGAGAAGGTGCACCTGGTCGTGCTCTTCTACGGGCGCGGAGTCGATCTCGCGCTGTCGGACGCGGCCTATCTGAAGAAGTTCGGCCACCCCAACCCGAACGCCGAGCTGATCCGGAAGCTGCGCAAGGCCAACGTCGACATGGTCGTGTGCGGGCAGGCGCTGGGGCACCAGAACTTCGTCGCCGCCAACATCCGCCCGGGGGTGACGTTGGCGCTGTCGGCATTGACCAAGCGCGAGGAGCTGCAGGCAGCCGGCTATGGCGAGGTACCGAAGGAGCCGGATTGACCCGACGGTGGCCTGGGTCCCCGGGAATCTGCGCGCGCAGCGGATAGCTCCTCCCCCTGCTTGCAAGGGGAGGCTGGGAGGGGGTTGGCTTTGATCGGCAAGTAAAATTACCCCGCCCCAACCCTCCCCTGCGCGCAGGGGAGGGCGTTCGGGGAAGTCTCGCGGCAAGCGCCACTCAGGCCGCGTCCGCCTCCGGCAGCCGGCAGAGTCGACGTACGTCCAGCAGCGCGACGAAACCGCCCTTCCACGGCAGCACGCCGATGACCGGATCGTCCACGCGCACGGCGCGACCGGGCGGTGGCGGGGCGATCGCGTCGTCACCGGGCAGCAGCAGCTCACCCACCCCATCCACGCGAAGACCGACCGCCTGGCCGGCATGGTTGAGCATCACCACGCGCACGCCGTCGGTGTCGCCGTCCCGTGGCGGCAGGCCAAGCCGGCGACGGCCGTCCAATACCGGCACCACGCGCCCACGCAGGTGACGGATGCCCAGCAGATCGGAGGCGGCACCGGGCACCGGTGTCACCTCGCCGATACGGATCACCTCGCTCACCTGGGTCAGCGGTGCGGCATAGGCCTGGCCATCGAGCTGGAAGGTGAGCCAGTGCCGGGGGTTCGCGGTGGCCGGAGCATTCATGGTCGGGACTTCGTGATGTGGGCGGCGCGGCTCATTTGCCGAGCCCGGGCGTGACGATCAGCGGCGCTTCGACGACGCGCACCGCGGCCTTGGACGTGTTCTGCGTCGCACCGGCCCCGGCCAGCCCCGCGCCCGGCGGCAGCGGTGTGTGGCCCGCATCGGCGGGTGGCGCGGCGTCGGCGAGCTGGCCGACCCGGTCGGCGCCGCCGGAGTAACGCGTCGGCATCGCGTGGTCGCTCAGCACCACGACGAGCACGCGGCGATTGCGGTTGCGGCCTTCGAGGGTGGCGTTGTCGGCCGCGGGCCGGAACTGGCCCCAGCCGATGATGCCGAGCCGCGCGGGACTCACGCCGTGTTCGGTGAACAGCCGCGCCACGCTGGCGGCGCGGGCGGCAGAGAGTTCCCAGTTGGACGGAAAGACAGCCGTGTTGATCGGCTTGTCGTCGGTGTATCCCTCGATCCGCAGCGGGTTGCCGAACGGCGCGAGGATGCCGCCCAGGTTGCTGAGCACCACGTCGGCCTGGTGCGAGAGCTGCGCCACGCCGCTGGGAAACAGGATGTCGGTGCGGATCTCGATCTCGAGCCAGTTCGGCGTGCGCCGCACCACCACCTGCTGTTTGTCGATCAGGGGCTGCAGCGCCTTCTCCACCGCTTGCTGGATGCGGGTGAGGTTGGCCTGGCGTTGCGCCTCCTGCGTGGCCTGCACGTCGCGCATGGTCTCGTGCGCCGAGCGTTCGGCGACCATGCGCCGCGGGGCCGGGCGCAGCGGGATCGGTACCGCCACCGGCGCGACGGCGGCGCCGGGCTGGCTCTGCGGCGCGGCTATCGCCGGGTCGACGTTGTGCGGCCTGGCCTTCGTCGGCGGCATCGGCGCGATCACGTGGCTGGAACCGTTGAACGCCTCGATGATCGACTCGGACATCACGCGGTACTTGCCCTCGTTGACCACCGAGACCGCGTACATCACCACGAAGAAGGCGAGCAGCAGCGTCATCAGGTCGGCATAGGGAATCGCCCAGGCCTCGTGATTGACGTGGTCCTCGTGGTGCTTGCGTTTCATGGGCGGGTCCCGTGTTGCACGCCCGGCCGCACGCCCCCTTGTAGGAGCGCACCCTGTGCGCGACCCATCCGCACGTGAAACGGGCGGTCGCGCACAGGGTGCGCTCCTACAGGGCTTCCTGCGCGTTCGGGGCTCACGACAGATACCCCTGCAGCTTGGCTTCGATCTGTCGAGGGTTGTCCCCTTCGGCGATCGACACCAGCCCCTCGACGAGGATCTCGCGCATCTGCGTCTGCTTGCGTACCAGGCTCTTGAGCCGCGCGGACATCGGCAGCATCAGCAGGTTGGCCAGCGCCACGCCGTAGATGGTGGCGACGAAGGCCGCGGCGATGCCATGGCCAAGCTTGCTGGGATCGGCGAGGTTCTGCATCACGGCCATCAGGCCCATCACCGCCCCGATGATGCCCATCGTGGGCGAGTAGATGCCGGCGTTCTCGAACACCTTGGCGGCTACCAGTTCGTTGTGCTCGCGCGCCTCCATCTCGACCTCGAGCACGCCGCGGATCGCTTCCGGCTCGCCGCCGTCGACCAGCATCTGCAGCCCCTTGCGCACGAAGCCATCGCTTTCCTCGTCGATCTTGGCTTCCAGGCCGAGCAGGCCCTGGCGGCGCGAGATCTCGCTCCAGCCGATGATCCGCTCGATCAGGTCGGAGGGCTGGAACACCGGCGGCCGGTAGACCATCGGCAGCATGCCCAGCGCCCGCCTGAGCACGCTGCCGGGCGTCTGCACCATCAGCGCGGCCGCGGTGCCGGCAAACACGATCACGAACGCCGCCGGGTTGACCAGCGCGCCGATCGTGGAGCCCTTGAGGATGGTGCCCACGATGATGACCAGGAAGGCCAGGATCGTACCGACGAGGCTTATCGGGTCCATGTCAGCCCGCCGCCCTCAGCGACGGCAGCAACTGCCCGCCATCGTCGGCCAGGCCGGAAAGATCCAGCACCAGCGCCAGAGCGCCGTCGCCGGTGACGGTGGCGCCGGCAATGCCGGGCACGCCCTCGAACAGCGGCCCCAGCGGCTTGGCCATCACGTCCTCGCGGCCCAGCACCTCGTGTACCAGGCAACCCATGCGCTGGTGGCCGACGTGCAGCACCACCACGTGGCGCGGCGCGGCGCCGAGCACGCCGGCCCAGCCGGCCAGGTCGCCCAGCGGCAGCGCGCGGCCGCGGTGGTTGGCGACCAGGCGACCATCGAGCATGCGGTCCTGGCCGGCGGCCAGTTCGAACACCTCCTCCACGTTGGACAGCGGCAGTGCGAACAGGCGCGTGCCCACGCGCACCATCAGCACGCGCAGGATCGCCAGGGTCAGCGGCACGGTCAGCTCCAGCTCGCTGCCATGGCCGAGCTTCGAGCGCACCGCGAGGGTGCCACCCAGTTCGGCCACGCGCGTCTTGACCACGTCCATGCCGACGCCGCGGCCCGAGATGTCGGAGATCTGCGCGGCGGTGGAAAACCCCGGGCGGAAGATCAGTTCGTAGCATTCGTTCTCGGTCAGGCGCGCGGCCTGGGCCTCGTCGATGACGCCCTTCTCGACCGCCTTGCGCTTGAGCACCTCGGGATTCATGCCGTGGCCGTCGTCGCTCACCGCGATGACGATGCGCTCGCCACGCTGGCTGGCGGACAGGCGTACGGTGCCGCGACGGGACTTGCCGGCCTTCAGACGCTCCTCCGGCATCTCCAGGCCGTGGTCGAGCGCGTTGCGCAGCAGGTGGATCAGCGGATCGGCCAGCGCCTCGACCAGGCTGCGGTCCAGGTCGGTGCCCTCGCCTTCGGTGACCAGGTCCACTTCCTTGCCGAGCTGGCGGGCGAGGTCGCGCACGATGCGCGGGAAGCGCTGGAACAGCCGGCCGACCGGCTGCATGCGCATGGCCAGCACCGCGCCCTGCATTTCATCGGCGACGCGGTCGAGTTCGGCCGCGGCCTGCGCCAGGGTTTCGTCGCCGCTCTTCTGCGCCAGGCTCTGCAGACGGTTGCGCACCAGCACCAGTTCGCCGGCATGATTGACCAGCGCGTCGAGCCGGCCGGTGTCCACGCGCACGCTGGTCTCGGCCGGCGCGGCCGCGCGGGCGGGCGCCGGTGCGGGTGCCGGAGCGGCAGGCGCCGGGGCCGGCACGGCACCGGGCGCACCGCCCTTGCCGTGCAGGTTGTCGAGCAGGGCCTCGAACTCGTCGTCGGCGATGCTGTTGCCGGGTGTCGGGGCGCTGGCACCCGGTGCCGCGGTTCCGTGCAGGTTGTCCAGCAACGCTTCGAACTCGTCGTCGTTGATGGTCGCGGGCGCGGGCGCGGCCGGTGGCACGGTACCCGGCGCGGCGGTGCCGTACAGGCTGTCGAGCAGGGCTTCGAATTCGCTGTCGTCGATGCTGCCATCCGCCGGCGGCGCCACGGGCGCGGCGACCGGCGGCGGCGCCGGTGCGGGTGCCGCCGCACCCGGCATAAGCCGCTTGAGCAGCGCCGGCGGCGGCATCGCCATGGACGCGCCGCCACGCAGCGCATCCATCATCGCGTTGAGCAGGTCGAGCGCTTCGAGCAGCGCGTCCATCCTGGCCGAGTCCAGCACCAGCGCGCCGTTGCGGGCGACGTTGAGCAGATCCTCGGCATGGTGGCAAAGCTGCACCATCGGCTCGACGGCGAGGAAGCCGGCGCCACCCTTGACCGTGTGGAACGCGCGGAACACCGCGTTGAGCAGTTCGGCGTCGCGCGGACTGGCTTCCAGCTCGACCAGTTGTTCCGACAGGCGCTCGACCAGCTCCCCGGCCTCGACCAGGAAGTCGTCGCGCAGTTCGGCGTCGAGTGAGGGGTCCATGCTCGCTCCGGTCCGGCTCAGAAGCCGAATTCGCTGAGCAGGCGGTCCGCCTCGTCCTGGCCGGAGATCTTCTCCACCACCGGCGGCGGCTCGCGGCCGGACAGCGCGCCGGTCAGGCGGACCAGCTCCAGCAGCGAGGACTCCACCGACTCGATGAAGTTGACCACCTTCTTGATGCGCTGGCCGGACAGGTCCTGCCACGACTGCGCCATCACCATGTCGTTGAGACCTTCGCGGCAATGACCGGCGAACGTGCCGGCCTGGCGGGCCAGGTTGGCGACCGGGTCGCACGGCGCGGCCGAGGCCAGCACCTGCTCGGCGCTCTGCGCCAGCGCGTCGGCCTCCGGGCTCATGCGCTCGGCGAAATCGATGCTGCGGTGGGCCGCCTGGGCGCTCATTTCCAGCACGTCGTTCAGATGCTTGCGGACGTCGGCCACGCGGCCGGGCACGCCTTCCTGCGCCAGGTCGTTGCCGAGCCGGCTGACCGCGCCATGCAGGTCGCGCGCAAGCAGGCCCAGCGCGCGGAACAGGTGCTGTTCGCGCTGGCGCACCAGTGCATCGAGCGCCTGCTCGAAAGCGGCGCCGTCGGCGCTGTTGAGGAGGTTCTGCAGCTCCGGCGGCAGCGCGGTCTCGTCGAAGGTGGCAAGTACGGCGCTCATGCGCTGGCTCCCGCGGCGGCGAGGCGCTCGAAGATCTTGGTGAGCTTCTCCTTCAGCGTGACCGCGTTGAACGGCTTGACGATGTAGCCGTTCACGCCCGCCTGCGCCGCGGCGATGATCTGGTCGCGGTTGTTCTCGGCGGTGACCATCAGCACCGGCAGGCCCTTGAGCGAGGGCTCGGCGCGGATCGCGCGCAGCAGGTCGATGCCGGTCATGTTGGGCATGTTCCAGTCGGTCACGACCATGTCGAACGGCTGGCTCCGGAGCATGATTAGCGCGTTGTTGCCGTCGTCGGCTTCCTGGATCAGCGTGTTGGTGAAGCCGAGCTCCACCAGCAGGTTCCTGACGATGCGCCGCATGGTGGAAAAATCGTCCACCACGAGGATTTTCATGTTCTTGTCCATTGGGCCTCTGCCGTGGATTCGGGATTCGGGATTCGGGATTCGGGATTCGGGATTCAATGGGGTGTCAACGTGGAGAGGATTGATCGGGCGGGGAAGCGCGCCGGCCTTTGCCTTTGCCTTTGCGATTCCCGACTGCCGAATCCCCAATCCCGTCCTCACGCCAATCGCCCATGCGCGCGCGCAGCCGCACGATCGCCTGGCCGTGGATCTGGCACACGCGCGACTCGGTCACGCCGAGCACGGCGCCGATTTCCTTCAGGTTCAATTCCTGCTCGTAGTAGAGCGACATGACCAGCTGCTCGCGCTCGGGCAGGCCGGCGATGCCGTCGATCAGCGCCTGGCGCAGCCCGTCCTGTTCGATGTTCTCGGCCGGTCCCAGGCTGGCCTGGTCGACCACGTCGAACGCGGGTGCGCCGTCGCCGTCGTCCGGCGCGGTGAGGCTGAGCAGGCGCGCGCTGGCGGCATCCGCGAGGATCTGGTGGTACTCCTCCGCGCTCACGCCCAGGCGCTTGATGACTTCGGCGTCACCGGCGTCGGACCCGGTCTCGATCTCGATCTGGCGCACCACTTCGGCGACTTCGCGCACCTTGCGGTGCACCGAGCGCGGGGTCCAGTCGGTCTTGCGCAGCTCGTCCAGCATGGCGCCGCGGATGCGGATGCCGGCATAGGTCTCGAAGCTGGCGGCGCGATCGGTGGCGTAGTGCCGCGCGGCTTCGAGCAGGCCGATCATGCCGGACTGGATCAGGTCGCCCACGTCCACGCTTGGCGGCAACCGCCCCATCAGGTGATAGGCAATACGACGCACCAGTGGCGCGTGCTGGCGCACCAACTCGTCCGCACTCTGTTTTTGCAGCTGGAGATATTCCGATGCCACGCTCATCTCACCACCCCGACGCCGTCACGGCCTGGCCACCGAAGAACGCGATGCGGTCCAGGCCCGCGCGCGCGGGTTCCTCCCAGTTATCGACCGCACCTGCCAATTGCTTGAATGCCTGCGACGAACGCGCCGCCGGCCACAGGTCGACCACCGCGCTCTGGCGCCGGATGGCCTGCTTGAGCCGCTCGTCCTGCGGCACGAAACCCATGAAGTCCAGCACCACGTCCAGGAAGCGGTCGCTGACCTTGGCCAGCTTCTGGTGCAGCGCGCGGGCCTCGCCCAGGTTGCGCACCAGGTTGGCGACGAAGCGGAAGCGGCGCACGCCGAAGTCGCGGGAGAGGACCTTGATCAGTGCGTAGGCGTCGGTGAGCGAGGCCGGCTCGTCGCAGACCACCAGCACCACGTCGTCGGCCGCCGCAGCGAACATCGCCACGTTGTCCGACAGGCCCGCGGCGGTGTCGACCAGCAGGTAGTCCGGCGGCCGGGGCAGCTCGTCGAAGGCGCGGATCACCGCGGCGTGCTCGCCATTGCCCAGTTGCGCCAGGCGCCGCGCGCCGGAGCCGCCGGGGATCACCTTGAGCCCGTGCGGGGCATCGAGTACCAGCTCTTCCAGCGTGGCCGAGCCGTCGAGCAGGTGGCCGAGGTGGCGCGAGGGCGCCAGGCCGAGCAGCACGTCGACGTTGGCCAGGCCCATGTCGGCGTCCAGCAGCATGACGTCGCGACCGGCCATGGCCAGGCTCATGCCGAGGTTGACCGCCACGGTGGTCTTGCCGACGCCACCCTTGCCGCCGGCCACCGCGATCGCGCGGCAGCGACGGCGCGGCGCGCCGGCGTTGGCCGCCTGGTCCGGCCGGTGCGGTGCGGGCGGCGCGTCGTGACGCTCGCCCGTGATCGCGTTGAACATGTCTTTCAAGCCCCACGCCTGATTCATTGCAAGGATTCCGCTCATGCCTGGGCCACCATCGTTCCGAAGCGCTCGGCCAGTACTGCCTCGTCGGCGCCCGGCGCGTTGCCCTTGAGCGCCCGCGCGGCGCGGCACACCAGCAGGCGCGCGTCGGCGGCGGCAATGTCCTCGGGCACCCGCTGGCCGTCGGTGGTGTAGTCCAGCGCCAGCCGGTGGCGGATCAGCACCGACAGGGCGCCGCCGAGGCTGGGCGCCTCATCGAGTTTGGTCAGGATCGCCGCGTGCGGCTTGACCGGCAGGTAGGCGCGCACCGCGTCCTCCAGCGACTGCGCCTGCGCATTGGCGGCCAGCACCAGGCACGCGCGCAGCTCGCCTGCCGCGCGCAGTGCGTCCAGCTGTTCGGCCAGGCGCGGGTCGTTGCCGGCCAGGCCGGCGGTGTCGACCAGCACGGTGTGGCACCCCTTCAGCAATTGAAGGACCTGGCGCAGGCTGTCAGCGTCGTAGGCCGGATAGACGCGCACGCCGAGCAGGCGGCCGTAGTGCTCCAGCTGCGCGGCGGCGCCGATGCGGTAGTGGTCGGTGCTGACCAGCGCGACCTGCGAGGCGCCATGGCGCACCACCGCCTTGGCGGCGAGTTTGGCGAGCGTGGTGGTCTTGCCCACGCCGGTCGGGCCGACCAGCGCGGTGACGCCGGCCTCGTCCGAGCGGCCGCGACCGCTGACCGCGATGCCCCGGCTCAACATGCCCAGCGGCAGGTAGCGCGCCTGCTCGGGCGTCATCTGCGGCGGCAGTTCATCGGCCAGCGCGCGGGCGACGTCGGCGTCGATGCCGAGCCGGGTCAGCTCGCGCAGCACGCGGGTGTGCATCGGCTGGCGGCGTTCCATGTCGTTCCAGGCCAGGCTGGAGAGCTGCATCTCGAGCATCTCGCGCAGGCTGGACAGCTCGGCGCGCATGCGCACGGTGTCCTGCGCGGCGCGTTCGATCAGCGGGTGGACGGCCGGCGGCTCCCCGGCGCGCGGGTCGAGGCCCGCGTCGCTGGCGTTGGTGTTGGTGTTGGTGTTGGCGGGAAGAGCATCGCCCACGAGTGGGCTCCTACGGAGAGCGGGGTCGACCGGCGACGGGTGATTGGCGGGCGCCAGTGTTTCGACGCGCGCCTCGCGCACCGGCGGCGGCGGAGGTGGCGCGGCAGCACGCGTCGGCAAGGCCGGCGGTTCGGCGGCCGGCGCAGGGGCCGCCCCATGGCGCGCGGCCTCGCGCACCAGCGCCTCGTCGTAATCGACGGCGGCGATGATCTCGATGCCTTCGTCGAGCTTGCGCGTGGACAGGATCACCGCATCCGGCCCCTGCTCCTCGCGTACTTCGCGCATCGCCTGGCGCATGTCCGGCGCCACGAAACGTTTGATCTTCATTGCTTGCTCCGCAAGCGGGATTCGGGATTCGGGATTCGGGATTGGGCAGGTCGGGAGTCGAGATTCGGGATTCGGGATTCGTTAAAAGCCGAGCCGTCGCAAACTCGCGTCATCGCTCGCCTTTCCGGATCTCCCATCACGAATCCCCTCATCCCAGGCCTCACCGAATCTCGAATCCCGAATGCCGTCATCCCGGCTCTACCGTCCCAGCGCCTGGACCAGCCGCACCCTGCGGTTGTCCGGCACCTCGTTGTAGGCCAGTACGTGCAGGTTCTGTGCCACGTGGCGGGTGAAGCGGGCGAGCCACGGGCGAAGCTGCGGCGCGACCAGCAGGACGGCCGCTTCGCCGCTCATTTCCTGGCGGCGCGCGGCGTCGGCGACGCTCTGCTGCAGGCGGTCGGCCAGGCCCGGTTCCACCGCCGCGCCGGCCACGCCGCCGCCCGAAAGGGAATTCATGAGGATCTGCTCGAGCTCCGGCGCCAGCGTGATGACCGGCACCTCGGTGCCCAGGCCGGTGATCTCCTGCACGATCTGCCGGCCGAGCGCGACGCGCGCGGCGGCGGTGAGCATGCCGGGATCCTGACTCTGCCCCGCGTGCTCCGCCAAGGTTTCGACGATGGTGCGCATGTTGCGGATCGGCACGCGCTCGGCCAGCAGGTTCTGCAGCACCTTGACCACCACGCCCAGCGCCATGCGCTTGGGCACCAGGTCCTCGACCAGCTTCGGCGCGGTCTGCGCCAGGCGGTCGAGCAGCTGCTGCACGTCCTGGTGGCTGATCAGCTCGTGCGCGTGGGTCTGCAGGATGTGCGACAGATGCGTGGCGACCACGGTGGCCGGGTCGACCACGGTGTAGCCCAGGCTTTGCGCCATCTCGCGCTGGCCCTGCTCGATCCAGACCGCTTCCAGGCCGAACGCCGGGTCCTGCGTCTGGATGCCCTGCAGCGGGCCGTGCACGCGGCCGGGATTGATCGCCATCAGGCGCTCGTGGTGCACCTCGGCCTCGCCCATCGGCACACCCATCAGGGTGATGCGGTAGGTGTTGGGGCCCAGGTCCAGGTTGTCGCGGATGTGCACCGCCGGCACCAGGAATCCGAATTCCTGCGAGAGCTTGCGGCGCACCGACTTGATCCGGCCCATCAGCTCGCCGCCCTGATGGGTGTCCACCAGCGGGATCAGCCGGTAGCCGACTTCGAGGCCGAGCGGATCGACGCTGGCCACGTCGTCCCAGCCCAGTTCCATGCGCTCGGCCGGCAGTGCGGGCGCGGCGGTCGGCTCGGCTACGGCTTCGGCGAGCTTTTCCCTGGTCTCGCGCTCGCGCTTGATCATCAGGTAGGCCGCGCCACCGCAGCAGCCACCGAGCAGCAGGAAAGCGAGGTTCGGCATGCCCGGGATCAGGCCCATCACGCCCAGCACCGCGCCGGCCACCGCCAGCGCGCGCGGCTGGCCGAACACCTGGCCGATCACCTGCTTGCCCATGTCCTGCGACTTGGACACGCGGGTGACGATCACCGCGGTGGCGATCGAGAGCATCAGCGCCGGCACCTGCGCGACCAGGCCGTCGCCGATGGTGAGGAGCGTATAGGTCCTGGCCGATTCGCCGGCCGGCAGGCCGTGCTGGAACATGCCGACGAAGAAGCCGCCGATGACGTTGATGAACAGGATCAGGATGCCGGCGGTGGCGTCGCCACGGACGAACTTGGAGGCACCGTCCATCGAGCCGTAGAAGTCCGCTTCCTCGCGTACTTCCTGGCGGCGCTCGCGGGCCTGTTCCTGGGTCAGCAGGCCGGCGTTGAGATCGGCGTCGATCGCCATCTGCTTGCCGGGCATCGCGTCCAGGGTGAAGCGGGCGGTCACCTCCGACACTCGGGTGGCGCCCTTGGTGACCACCACGAAGTTGATGATGGTGAGGATCGCGAACACCACGAAGCCGACCGCGAAGTTGCCGCCGATCACGAACTCGCCGAACGCCTCGATCACCTTGCCGGCCGCCCCCGGGCCGTCGTGGCCGTGCAGCAACACCACGCGGGTGGAGGCGATGTTCAGGGCGAGACGTAAAAGCGTCGCCATCAGCACGACCGTCGGAAAAGCGGCGAATTCCAGCGGCCGCATCACGTAGATCACCGCCAACAAAATGACGAGCGACAGCGCGATGTTGAAGCTGAACAGCATGTCCAGCAGGAACGGCGGCATCGGCAGCATGACCATCGCCAGCATCGCCAGCATGACCACCGGCGCGCCGACGCCGCGGCGCCCGAGCTGCTTGAGACTTTCCATTGCGCCAGCGGCGGCCATGCGTTGTTCCTTCTAAAGCCTGAAGTTCTAAAGCTTGTAAGGGCCCATCAGATCCGGATCGACCTCGGGCCGGGGCGCCGGCGGCGGCTCGTCGCCGCGTGCCGTGGCCTGCTTGAGCTGGTAGACGTAGGCCAGCACCTGCGCCACCGCCACGTACAGCGAGACCGGGATTTCCCGGCCCAGCGAGGTGGTCGCATACAAGGCGCGTGCCAGCGGCGGGGCCTCGACCATCGGGATGCGGTGGCCGCTGGCCACCAGGCGGATCTGCTGGGCCAGAACGTCGACGCCCTTGGCGATCACGCGCGGCGCGCCGGCGCCGCTCTCGTCGTACTTGAGCGCGACGGCGAAATGGGTCGGGTTGGTGACGATCACGTCCGCGCCGGGCAGCTCCTGCATCATCCGGCGGCGCGACATCTCGAACTGCACCTGGCGGATGCGGCCCTTGAGCTCGGGGTTGCCCTCGGTTTCCTTCGATTCGTCCTTCAGCTCCTGGCGGGTCATGCGCAGGCGCTTGGCGTGGTCGAACTTCTGGTAGAGGGCGTCGGCGCCGCCGATCAGTGCCAGCAGCGCGCCGAACAGCAACGCCGAGCGGCCCAGCAGCGACATCGCGTGCGCCACGCCCAGCGCCACGTCCGCACGGCCCAGCGCCTGCAGCTCGTCCACCGAGTGCTTGAGCAGCAGCGCCAGCGCGCCGCCGATGAAGAGCAGCTTGAGCAGCGCCTTGCCCAGTTCCACCAGGCCACGCATGGCGAAGATGCGGCCCAGTCCGGCCACCGGGTTGAGCCGGTCGAACTTCGGCTGCAGCGCCTGTCCGCTGAAACTGATGCCGCCCAGCAGCATGGGCGCGGCGAAGACCGCCAGCAGCGTGGCCACCGCCACGGGCGCGAACAGCATCAACGCCTCGCGCACCGCCAGGGTGAGCACGCGGCCCGGCAGCGCATCGGAAAACAGCGCCTCGCGGCTATAGGAAAGACCCAGCGCGTAGATCGCGCGGGCGTGGGACATCGCCCGCTCGCTGCCCGAGAGCAACGCCGCGACGCCGGCGAGCACCACCAGGGCGCCGGAGAGGTCGCGCGATCGGGGGACGTCGCCCTTTTCGCGGGCCTCCCTGAGTCGTTTTTCGGAGGGTTGTTCCGTGCGTTCCTGGTCGTCGTTCTCGGCCATGGGACGGTCAGCCCCTCAGCAGCTCGTGCATCAACGACCAGGCGCTGTCCTGCAGCGTCTCGAATGCGCCGGGGAGCGCGCGCAGGCCCATCCACAACGCGACCGAACCCAGGCACAGGGTGATCGGGAAGCCCACCGCGAACAGGTTCATCGAAGGCGCCGCGCGGCTGATCGCGGCAAAGCCGATGTTCACCACCAGCAACGCCGTGACTGCCGGGAGCGCAACGCGCACGGCGCCGGCGAACAGGTGCGTGCCGAACAGCACCACGGCATGCAGCCCCTCGGCATCGATCGCGACGGGACCGGGCGGGAGCGTGTGGAAGCTGTCGGCCAGGAGCTGGACGAGACGAAGATGCCCGTTGAGCGCCAGGAACAGCAGCGTCACCAGCACCGTGTAGAACTGGCTGAGCACCGGCGTGGTACCGCCCCCGCCGGGGTTGACCACCTCGGCGAAGCCCAGGCTCATGCCCTGCCCCACCAGCTCGCCGCCGAATGCCACCGCCTCGAACACCAGCTTCAGCACGAAGCCGACCGCGGCGCCGACCAGCACCTGGCTGGCCATCGTCGCCACGCCCGCGGCACTGAACGGGTCGACCGCCGCCGGCGCGAGCGGCGCCAGCACCAGCGTCAGCATCACCACCAACCCCACACGGATGCGCGCCGGAATCACCGACGCGCCCAGCACCGGCGCGATCAGGCACAGGCCGCCGACCCGCCCCATCGCCCACAGCAGGCCACCCAGCCACTCTTCCAGCTGGGCAAGATCCACCGTGGTGATGCCGCTGGCCATTACTTCACGGCCCCGGGCAGGCCCTCGATCAGTTGCCGGGTGAACTGCACCAGCGTGCGCAGCATCCACGGGCCGGTGATCAGCGCGACCACCGCCATCGCGATCAGCTTGGGGATGAACGAAAGGGTCATCTCGTTGATCTGCGTGGCCGCCTGGATCACGCCGATCAACAGGCCCACGGCCAGCGCGGTGAGCAGCAGCGGCGCGGCGATGAGCATGGCCACGTAGAGCGCGTGCTGGCCGAATTCGATGACGGATTCAGGGGTCATGGTTCTGGAGCTGGGAATCGGGAGGCGGGAATCGGGAATCGGGAAATCGGGAAATCGGGAAATCGGGAAATCGGGAAATCGGGAAATCGGGAAATCGGAAAGCGGAAGAGCTAGAAGCCGCCGCACGCAACTCCCTCTCCCCCGGCCACGCCGGGGGAGAGGGCTGGGGAGAGGGGGAGGCCTTTGCCCTGCGCCTCAATCCCTTCAGAAAAGCGCGCACAGGAAGGCATGTCGTTCTTCCAGGATCCGGCCGACAGGCAAACGAGCACTTCAAAAGCCAGAGCCCGAGCGAAAGGCCTCCCCCTCTCCCCAACCCTCTCCCCCGGCAGAAACCGGGGGACAGGGAGCTTGAGGGCCGAGGCGTGTCTGGCGCTCATGTGTAGAAACTTCCGGCCAGCGTCCCGATCAACAGCGTCCACCCGTCCACCAGCACGAACAGCATGATCTTGAACGGCAGCGAGATGATCATCGGCGAGACCATCATCATGCCCATCGACATGAGCACGCTGGCGACCACCAAGTCGATGATCAGGAACGGGATGAACAGCAGGAAGCCCATCTGGAACGCGGTTTTCAGCTCGCTGGTCAGGAACGCCGGCATCGCCACGCGGAAGGGCACGTCGTCCTTGCCGGCGTAGGGCTTCTCCTTGGCCAGCTGGGTGAACAGCTGCAGGTCGGCGTCGCGGGTCTGGTCGAGCATGAAGCGCTTGAACGGCGCACTGGCGGCGGGCAGCGCCTGCTCGGCGGTCATCTGGCCGTCCATGTACGGTTTGACGCCATCGCCGTAGGCCTGGTTGAACACCGGGCCCATGACGAACAGCGTGAGGAACAGCGCCAGTCCCAGCAGCACCTGGTTGGGCGGCGTCGACTGCGTGCCCAGCGCCTGGCGCAGGAAGCCCAGCACGATGATGATCCGGGTGAACGAAGTCATCATCAGCAGGATCGCCGGCAGCAGGGTCAGGACCGTCATCAGGCCCAGCAACTGCAGCGACAGCGTCCAGTTCTTCGCGCCGCCCGGCGCGTCGTGCACGGTCAGCACGGGTATGCCGCCGGGCGCCGCCGGGCTCGCCGGCATGCTCAGTGCCGGCGTGGCCGGGGCGGGCGCCGCCTGCGCGAAGGCGAACAACGGCAACAACATCAGCACCAGCACGAGCACCCAGCGCGCGCCGCGGAACGACATCACTTTCAGAACCTGCGGTTTCACGACTTGCCTTTCCAGCGCGACAGCAGTTGCGCGAAGTTGGGAGCGGCCGGCAGCGGCGCCGGCGGATGGGCGTCGGCCGGAGCCGCGCCTTCGTACACGTGCAACGTGCGCAGGCCCCCCTGCCCCACGCCGACCAGCAAGCGCTTGCCGTCGGCATCGATCAGCAGCACGCGCTCGCGTGCGCCGACCGCCATCGATTCCACGCAGCGGATGCGCCGGCCACCCGGCAGGCTGCGCGCCTGCAGGCGGCGGCTCATCCAGCCGGCCACGAAGATCAGCGCGATCACCGCGGCCAGGCTCAGCAGCACCCGCAGCAGCTCGCCGCCAACACTTACCTCGGGTGCCGCCACCACGGGCGCAAGCGCCCGCAGCCAACGATTCCCGATTCCCGATTCCCTATTCACGGCTCAACGCAACTTTCGAACGCGCTCGGCCGGGCTGACCACGTCGGTCAGGCGGATGCCGAACTTCTCGTTGATCACCACCACCTCGCCGTGGGCGACCAGGGTGCCGTTGACGAACACGTCCAGCGGCTCGCCGGCGGCGCGGTCCAGTTCCACCACCGAGCCCTGGTTGAGCTGCAGCAGGTTGCGGATGCTGATGCGGGTGCGACCGACCTCCATCGCGACCGTCACCGGCACGTCCAGGATCATGTCCAGGTTGACATCGCCACCCTCGGCGGCAAAGGCGTTCAGGGCGTCGGATTCGATGCGGTCGGCGACCGCGGCGTCATTGGCAATCATGCGCTTTTCTTCTCTGTGAACTCGCCGGACGCACGCCTCTCGCGGCGGCCGACATGGGTCTGGAACTGGATCGCGGTCTGGCCGTTGGCCTGGCCGTAGCGGCCACGGAACACCGGCACGTCCTCGGCGAAGACGGTGCAATGCTCGGGCAGCGCGACCGGGATCACGTCGCCCGGGCGCAGCCGCAGGAAATCGCCGATCGAGAGCTCGGTCTCCAGCAGCAGCGTGCTCAGCTCCACCTCGGCGTCGAGCACCTCCTCGTGCAGGTGCTCGGTGAAACGGTCGTCGCGATCGGCCAGGTCACTTTGCACGCCGGCGTCGAGCAACGTGCGGATCGGCTCGACCATCGCGTAGGGGAGCGTCAGGTGGATCTCGCCGCCACCGCCGTCGAGCTCGACGTGGAAGCGCGAGATCACCACCGTCTCCGTCGGACTGACGATGTTGGCGAACTGCGGATTGATCTCGGAGTTGAGGTACTCGAACTCCAGCGGCAGCACCGGGTTCCACGCCTCGCTCATGGCGGCGAACAGCTCGGTCAGCATGATCTGGATCACGCGGTTCTCGATCGCGCTGAAATCGCGGCCTTCGATGCGGGCGTGGAAGCGGCCGTCGCCGCCGAAGAAGTTGTCGATCACGGTGAACACCAGCCGCGGCTCGAACACCACCAGCGCGGTGCCGCGCAGCGGCTTGATCCTCACCAGGTTGAGGTTGCTCGGCACCGCCAGGCTGTGCACGTACTCGGCGAACTTGACCATCTTCACGCCCAGCACCGACACCTCGCAGCTCTTGCGCAGGACGTTGAACACGCCCAGCCGGAAGAACCGCGCGAAGCGGTCGTTGACCATCTCCAGCGTCGGCAGGCGGCCGCGCACGATGCGGTCCTGCTGGGTGAAGTCGTAGGACTGCACCGCCTCGCTCGGCGGCGGCTCGTCCTCGCCGGTGGCGACGCTGCCGCCGGTGACGCCGTCGAGCAGCGCGTCGATTTCGTCCTGGGAGAGCAGGTCGCTCATGGGCGCGGCCTCACTGCATCACGAAGCTGGTGAAGTACAGCGCGTCGACGCCGGGCTTGCCGGTCCGCGCCTCGACGATCCTGCGCACGGCTTCCAGCGCCTCGGCCTGCAGCTTCTGTTTGCCGGCGGGGTCGCTGAGGATGGAGTAGCTCTGGCGGCTGAACAGCATCACCAGCGCGTTGCGCACGACCGGGTCGATGCCCTTGACGGTGTCGAGCGTGGCCTGGTCGTGGGACATCAGGGTGACGCCGACCTGCAGGTAGCGCATGGCGTCGTCGTCGCGGAAGTTGACCACGAACGCGGGGTCCAGCGGCAGGAAGAATTCCGGCTGGGTCTTGGCCGGGACGGTCTCGCCGGCATCGTTGGTGGCGGTGGCGGCGGGCCGTTCGTTTCCGCGCGACATGAACAGGTAGGCGCACGCGCCCGACACCGCCAGCAGCGCGACCACCAGGCCGATCACCAGCGGCGAGCGCTTCTTCTTCGTCGACGCCACCACTTCCTGTTCCGTACTTGCCATGCCTCAACCTCGGTTGTCGTTTTCTGGTGGGCGCTTGGGGCGCCGGCTTGCAGGGGCCTTGTTGCAATCCGCGTGCCACGGCGGCAAGTGTTGGCCCTGCTTGGTTTGCGGCAGGCGTGGCGCTTTCTTGACGCGTGCCGGGGAACGGGCGCGTCGGGGTCACGACGGGTGTCCGGAAGCCGGCGTGGCGTGGAGCGTTTCGACTTCGGCCTGCGGCCGACGCTCAGCGCGAATGGTGGATCGGGGCCGCGTGTGGCTGAGCCCCTCTCCCGCCGGGAGAGGGGTTGGGATGAGGGTCCGCTAGCGCGGGGACAGCCGGCTCCGCCCGTACCCTCACCCGCCTGTCGGCACCCTCTCCCGGAGGGAGAGGGGTTCGAACGGGTAGCTTGAGGGAGGGCGTTTCGACTTCGGCGCTGCGCGCCTGCGCTCAGCGCGAACGGGTGGGAGAGGTGCGGGGATTGAGCCGTCTCACGGAGGGGCGGCTCAGGAGTGAAGCCCGGGCAGGAAATCCCGTTTACCCTGAGCGTAAGCCGCAGGCCGGAGTCGAAGGGCCATCCCTCAGGCAAACGTATCGAGCATCCCGAGTGCCGCCACCGGCGTATGGGCCATCACAGCCGGCTCGGCCTCGACCTCGCCGATCGCCCCGGGCTCGCCAGTGCGCCCACCCTCGCCCTGCTGCTGGCGCTGCCCCACGTCCGCCTGGCCCAGCGCCAGGCCATGCTGCGCCAGCAGGGCATCGAGCTGCGGCAGGGTCTGCTGCACGACGTGCACGGCCGACGGATGCTGCACGGCGAAGCTCACGTCGACGCGGTCGTGATTCATGCTGACCTTCACGTCGACCGCTCCCAGGTCCTCCGGATGCAGCCGGATGCGCGCCTGCTTGACGTCCTGCTGGCCCAGCCAGACCACCTGCTGGCCGAGCTCCTGCGCGAACGCGGGCGTGCCGGCGGGACTGGCGACACTGAGGGCGTGCGCCGGGGCGATGGTCGTGGCGGCCCCGGGGGCCGGCATCGGGTTGGCGGACAGGCTGCCCAGCTGCGCAAGGTCGATCGGCGCGTCCTTCTGCTCGGCCGGCCTGGCGATCATCGGCCCCAGCGCGCGGGCGTCGACGGCGATCGCGGGCCTGGCCGCCGCCACAGTGGCGGCCGTGTTGGCGAGCAACACCATCGCGGCCGGTGTCCCGGCGCCAGTGCCGGCGACCACGGACTTGTTCGCCGCATGGGCCACCATGCCGGCCGCGGCCAGCGGCTTGGCCGGTGCGGCCTGGCCGATCAGCGCGAGCATGGCCGCGGCCAGCGCGGCGGCATCCGCGTCGCCCTCGTCCTTCGCGGATGCTTCGGTCGGCGCGGGCGGGCTGGCTTCGGTTTTCGCGGGATCCCTGGCAGCCGGTGCCGCGTGCTTGCCATCGTCCTGCGCCGGCGTGTCCTGCGCCTGCCCGTGTCGCTGGCGGGCGGCATCCAGGTGGCGGTCGAAGCGGCCTTCGTCCGCGCCCGAAGCGGGCTCGGCGGCGGGCCGCGCCGGCGGCGGGGTCGGCTGGACGGGGTTCACGGCGGCGGTGGTCGCGCTCACGGGCACTTCCTCTCAAGGCTTCAGACAGCGTGCGTCGCCAGCAGCCAGCAAGCTTCGCGCCAAGGTCTAACGCGACGGGCGGCGATACTGCATGCGCTCGTCGATATCGTTCTGATCGCGGCGCTCCTCGGCCTTGCGGTCCTGCTCGCGGTAGCGGTCGATCACGTTGTCCAGCGCGGCCTCGCGGGCGTGCGCGTCGCGCCAATGGCCGCGCGCCTGGTCGAGCAGCCGGCGCAGGCGTTCGATCTCGGCCGCCTGCTGCTCGATCGCGCGGTCGATGCGGGCGACGAATTGCTGGCGGTTCATCAGCGCGGTGGCCGTCAAACCACCGACGCCAGCCGGATTGGCATACTCCTGCCGGTAACCGCGCAACTCCATGAGCTGGCGCTCGGCCTTGGCCATCCGCTGCTGCTGCTCGGCGAGCTTGAGCACGGCGTCCTCGCTGCGCTCCCTGGCCTGGTCGGCGGCCGGCTGCAGGCGGTCGGCGCGCTTGCTCACTGCGTGGCCTCGGCGGCGAGGGCATTCAGCGCGGCGATGCCGTCGGTTAGGTTCATCGGTTCGTCCACTTCCTGCTGCAGGAACGCGCGCAGGCGCGGCCACATCACGATGGCCTGGTCGACCTGCGGGTCCGAGCCCTTCTGGTAGGCGCCCACCGCGATCAGGTCGCGCTGCTGGCGGTAGGCCGAATAGACCTGGCGGAAGCGCTGGGCGGCGCGCTGGTGTTCGCGCGCGGTGACCGCCGGCATCACGCGGCTGATCGAGGCCTCGATGTCGATGGCCGGGTAGTGGCCGGCTTCGGCCAGGTCGCGCGAGAGCACGATGTGGCCGTCCAGGATCGCGCGCGCGGCGTCGGCGATCGGATCGTGGCGGTAGTCGTCGCCCTCGGTCAGCACGGTATAGAACGCGGTGATCGAGCCGCGCCCTTCGGCGTCGTTGCCGGCGCGCTCGACCAGCGCGGGCAGCATGGCGAACACGGACGGCGGGTAGCCCTTGGTGGCCGGCGGCTCGCCGATCGCCAGCGCGATCTCGCGCTGGGCCTGGGCGTACCGGGTGAGCGAATCCATCAGCAGCAGTACGCGCTGGCCGCGGTCGCGGAACCATTCGGCGATGGCGGTGGCGTACTGCGCACCGCGCAGGCGCTTGAGCGGCGGCGCGTCGGCCGGGGCGGCGACGATCACCGCGCGGCGACGGCCTTCCACGCCCAGCGTGTGCTCGACGAACTCCTTCACTTCGCGGCCGCGTTCGCCGATCAGGCCCACCACCACCACGTCGGCGTCGGTGTACCGGGTCATCATGCCGAGCAGCGTGGACTTGCCCACGCCGGAACCGGCGAACAGGCCCAGGCGTTGCCCGCGGCCAACGGTGAGCAGCGCGTTGATCGCGCGCACGCCGGTGTCCAGCGGGGTGTCGATGGGTTTGCGCGCCATCGGGTTGATCGGTTCGGCCTTGAGCGCGGCGTGTTCGCCGGTTTCCAGCGGCCCTTGGCCATCGAGCGGCACGCCGTCGGCGCCGATCACGCGGCCGAGCAGGCCGGCGCCGACCGGCAACCCGCCGGCGCTGGCGAGCGGGCGCACGCGGGCGTTCGGCAACACGCCGTGCATCTCGCCCACGGGCATCAGCAGCAGGCGCTCGTCGGCGAACCCGACGACCTCGGTGTCGAGCTGGCTGCCGTCGGCGGTATCGACCAGGCAGCGCGCGCCGAGCGCGGCTTCGCAACCTTCCGCTTCCAGCGTGAGGCCGACCACGCGCCGCAGCCGGCCTTCGACGGTCAGCGTGTGGGCGGCCTGCGCGCGCAGGCGGCGGCGGGCCAGTTGCTCGGTCCAGTGGTTCATGCCGCCCGCCCTTCGCAGGAGCCCGCTTGTGGGCGATGCCCTTCGCTGGCCTGGGCCAGGAGCATCGCCCACAAGTGGGCTCCTGCGAAATGCAGCCGCCGGCCGGCCGCGCGAAGCGGACTCATCTCCGGGGCTCATCGCCGAGCACGGCGTCGATCATGACGGCCAGGCGCGTTTCGACACGCGCATCCAGCCGGGAGCGCTCGTTCTCGAGCAGGCAATCGCCGCGGTCGAGCGCCGGATCGGCAACGAGCTGCCAGTTCGGCTCGGCTGCATCCAGCTCACGCATCAGTGCCAGATCGTCCGGGTGCAGGCGCACGCGCAGTTCGCGGGTGGCGGCAGGCAGCGCGGCAGCGGCCTGGCGCACGGCCTGCATGATCAGTTCGGGGTGGGTGGCCAGTTCCTGCGCGATCACCCGGCGGGCGACCAGCATCGCCAGTTGCGCCAGCTCCTGCTCTACCGCGGCATCGAGCGAGGCGAGCGGCCGCGCGGCCTGTTCACAGATCGACTCCAGCCGCGCCACGCGCTCGCGCCCCTGCGCGCGCGCTTCGGCCAGGCCCTGGGCCAGGCCGGCAGCATGGCCTTCCTGACGCGCCTGGCGCTCGAGCGCCTCCAGGTCGCTGACGGTCGGGTGGTTCGCCGGCTCGGCGGGCGCCGGTGCCGGCGCGCCACCGACCTGCGGCGGCTCCCAGCGCTGGTAGCCGGCCACCGCGTCGCGGTTGAGGACGGCACTCATCAGACCAGGTCATCCGAGCTGCCGAGGGTGATCTGGCCGGCATCGGCCAGGCGGCGCGCGATGCCGAGGATTTCCTTCTGCGCCGCGTCCACTTCGGACACGCGCACGGGGCCGGCCACTTCCAGGTCGTCGCGCAGCATGTCGGCGGCGCGCTTGGACATGTTGGCGAACATCTTTTCGCGGATCGACGGCTCGGCGCCCTTGAGCGCCACGATCAGGCGCGGCGAGGGCACTTCGCGCAACAGCGCCTGCATCGATCGGTCATCGAGCTCCACCAGGTCGTCGAAGACGAACATCAGGTCTTCGATCTTGCTGCCCAGGCCCGGATCGTGGCTGCGGATGGAGGCCATCAGCTCGGCCTCGCGACTGGTCTCCATCGCGTTGAGGATGTTGGCCGCGGCCTTGAGCCCGCCGACGCTGGCGGACTTCAGCTTGTTGGTGTTGCCGGAGAACTGGCGCTCCATGATCTCGTCCAGCTCATTGAGCGCGTGCGGCTGCACGCCGTCGAGCGTGGCGATGCGCATGATCGCGTCCGAGCGCGTGCGCGCCGGCAGGTAGCCGAGCACTTCGGCCGCCTGGTCGTGTTCGAGGTGGGCCAGCACCAGCGCGATGATCTGCGGGTGCTCCTGGCCGACCATCTCGGCGATGGCGCGGCCCTCCATCCACTTGAGCGACTCCAGTCCCTTGCTGGAGCGGCCCAGCAGGATGCGGTCGATCAGGCTGCCGGCCTTGCTCTCGCCCAGCGCGTTGGTGAGGATCTTGCGGATGTAGTCCTCGGTGCCGACGCCGAGCGCGGTCTGCTGGCCCATGTCGTCATGCAGGCGGGTGAGCACCTTGTCGACCTGCTCGCGCGAGACCGAGGTGAGGCTGGCCATGGCCTGGCCGACCGCCTGCACGTCGCGCGCGGACAGGTGCTTGAGCACTTCGGCGGCGTCCTGCTCGCCCAGGGTGAGCAGCAGGATCGCGGCGCGCTGGGCGCCGTTGATTTGGGGTTCCTGTTTCATCGACGCTCAGCCGCCATCCTCGCCGACCCAGTTCCTGACCACTTGCGCCACCTGCTTGGGGTTGTCGCTGACCATGCGCCGCGCCAGGCCCACTTTCTGTTCATAGCCGATCACCTGCGGGCCCGACAGCCGGTCCGCCTCGTCATCGTCATCGGCAATCCGCACGGAAACCGTAGGCATGGCACCGGCCACCGCCAGTTGCTGTTGCGGCGCGCCGCGCAACAGCCCCTTGAGCAGGGGGCGCAGCAGGCCGAAGGCGACGATCAGCGCGATCAGCACGCCCAGGCCCTGCTTGATCAGGTCCAGCGCGCCGGGGCGCTGCCACAGCGGCATCTGCTCGGGCGCGTCGGCGGCGGGTGCCGTGCGGAAGGCCTGGTTGATCACGCTGACGCTGTCGCCGCGCGCCTGGTCGAAGCCGACCGCGTTCCTGGCCAGCTGGGTGAGGTGGTCCAGCTCCTGCGGGGTGAACGGCACGCTGGTGTCGCCCTTGGGTCCGCTGACGGTCTTGTTGTCGACCACCACCGCCACGCTCAGGCGCGCCAGCCGGCCGGCCGGATCGCTGGTGTGGCTGATGGTGCGGCCCAGTTCGTAGTTGCGGGTGGCGCTGGAGGAGCTGTCTCCGGTGCCGGTCTGCGCGGTTGCGGTCGCTGGCGCCGCGGCAGCCTTGCCACCGGCGTCCGGGTTGGCGGCCCTGGGCTGCGCGGCCATCACCGGGGGCTGGTTGCTGAGCGCGCCGGGCACGCCGCCGTCGGCGGCACTGCCGTCGGCGCGACGCTCGCTGCTGGTCTGCTCGCTGCGCAGCGCCGGATGCTCGTGGTCGAAGGTCTCGCTGGCCTTTTCGGTGGCGCTGAAGTCCAGGTCCACCGAGACCTGCGCGTGGACCTTGCCCGGGCCGACCAGCGGGGTGAGCAGTTCCTCGATGCGCTGCGCGTAGCTGTTCTCCATCCGGGTGGCCAGGCGCAGGCGGCTGTCGCCCACGGCCGCTGCGCTGTCCGGGTCGCTGCCGGTGAGCAACTGGCCCTGCTGGTCGATCACCGATACCTGTCTGGCATCCAGATCCGGCACCGAGGCGGCGACCAGGTGCACGATCGCCGCCACCTGGCTGGCGTCGAGCTGGCGGCCGGGATAGAGCGTGACCAGCACCGAGGCGCTGCCTTCGCGGCTGTCGCGGATGAACGCCGAGGGCTTGGCCATCGCCAGGTGCACGCGCGCCGCGCGCACGCCCTGCAGGCTGCCGATGGTGTTGCCCAGGTCGTTCTCGAGCATTTGCTGGTAGCGCGTGCGCTCGGCCAGGTCACTCATGCCGAAGGGCGAATCGGCCTGCGGCATCGTGTTGGTGGCCGTGCCCTGGGGCAGCCCCTGCCCGGCCAGGCGCAGGCGCACCGCGGCGAGGTCCGAGGCCGGCACCATGATCGAGCTGCCGTCGTTGCCGAGCTGGTAGGGCGTGTTGGTCGACTGCAGCGCCTGCGTGATCGCGGCGGCGTCCTGCTGGCCCAGGCCGGCATAGAGCAGGCCCCAGTTGGGCCCGCGCGACCAAAGCACCACCGCCACGCCGAGCGCGACGGCCGCGGCCATGCCGACCAGCAGCAGCAACTGGCGCGAGGCGGGGCTGCGCGCGAGCTGCTTGAGGTCGAAGCGGTTGGCGGGGCTGTCGCCGGTGGTGGCGATGGCGTTGTCGGCCATGGGAACGAATCATCCGTAAAGCGGGAGAGGGAGCGTCAGGCGGCCGGTGCTCACACCGGCATGTTCATGATTTCCTTGTAGGCATCGACCAGCTTGTTGCGCACCTCGGTCATCGTGCGCAGCGAAAGGTCGGCCTTCTGGATCGCCACCATGGTGCGGCCCAGGTCCGCGCCCGGATCGCCACGCTCGAACGCCGCCGCCATCTGTCCCGCCTGCTGCTGGCTCTGCCCCACGCTGCCGATCGATTCCTTCAGCAATGCGCCGAAGTCCGCCTTCGCCGCCGGCGCCGCCTTCAGTGCGGTTTCCGCCGGGCGCACCTGGCTGGAGAGCTGGCGCATCTGGGCGAGCAGGTTGTTGACGTCGATCGTGCTCATGTCGGGTTTCCGGCGCGTGGCGGGTTCTCAGGGATGGGGTTGCATGAGGTGTGCCAGTGGGGCGCTGGACCCACATGCAGGCGATGTTCTTCCAGTGGGTCACACGGCGTTCCAGCTCGCCGCGGACCCGTAGGAGCCCACTTGTGGGCGATGCTTTGCCACGCGTGAGCGAAGAGCATCGCCCACAAGTGGGCTCCTACACGGGATGTGCGCGTCGATCAGGCCGCCAGGCTGTTCTGCAGGCCGTACTTGCGCAGCTTCTCCACCAGCGTGGTGCGCTGCATGTGCAGCAGCTTGGCCGCGTGGGCGACCACGCCACCGGTGATGTCCAGCGCCTGGCGGATCAGCCCGACTTCGATGTCGGCCAGGTGATCCTTGAGGTCCAGGCCACCCTCGGGCAGCACGGTCGCATCCGGCGCCGCGGCGGCGGCCACGGGTGCGATCATCGGCGCGCCTTCCATCAACGCAAGCAGCGAGCTGCCCTGCACTTCCTCGACGGCCTGGCGGCCGCGGTACTTCTCCGGCAGGTCGCTGGCGCGGATCTCACCGTGGGGATAGAGGATCGCCAGGCGTTCGACCAGGTTGCACAGCTCGCGCACGTTGCCCGGCCAGGCGTACTGGTGCAGCGCGTTCACCGCGCCGGCGGAGAAACGCACGCTGCCCAGGCCGCGGCGGGCCAGGCGCTGGTTGAACTCGCCGATCAGCACCGGCAGGTCGTCCAGGTGCTCGCGCAACGCGGGCATCTCCAGCGGGAACACCGACAGGCGGTAGAACAGGTCCTCGCGGAACTTGCCCTCGGCTATCGCCTGCTCCAGGTTGCGGTGGGTGGCGGCGATGATGCGAACGTCGCAGCGCTGGGTCTTGTTGCCGCCGACGCGCTCGTACATGCGCTCCTGCAGCACGCGCAGCAGCTTGACCTGCATGGTCAGGCTCATGTCGCCGATCTCGTCGAGGAACAGCGTGCCGCCCTCGGCCATCTCGAAGCGGCCCTTGCGGGTGCTGATCGCGCCGGTGAAGGCGCCCTTCTCGTGACCGAAGAGCTCGCTTTCGAGCAGTTCGGCGGGAATCGCGCCGCAGTTGATCGCCACGAACGGCTTGTCACGGCGCGGCGAGCACTCGTGGATGGTGCGCGCGACCATTTCCTTGCCGGTACCGGACTCGCCCAGCACCAGCACGGACGAGTCGAACGGGGCAACCTGACGGATCAGCGCGTTGACGCGGCGCATCGGCGCGGACTCGCCGACGAAGCGCAGCTCGCCGCGGCGGCCGCCGAGCAGGCGCGCATACAGGCTGCGCATCACCTCGGCCAGCTGCTCGTAGCGCAGCGGGAACTCGACCATGCCGATGCGGGCGGCGAACGGCGAGCTGGCGGCGCACAGGCGCGAGGCCCAGGCCGAGTCGCTGGCCAGCAGCACCGGCACGTGGCTGGCGGCATCGCCCAGCAGCGCGAACTGGCGCTCGGCTGCGGCAGCGTCCTCGACCGTACCGACGTAGACGGCGCGCCAGGCGTGGGTCGACTCCTCCACCGCGGTGCAGTCCTCGCCCCGCTGCGGGTGGTAACCGAGAAAGTGCAGCGCCGACAGAATGGACTCGGCGCGCGCCTCGTTCGACTCGATCACCAGGAAATCGACCTTGCTCATTTGTTATGTCTCCGCTTGACGCTTGAACGACGAACCGCCGACTGTCCTGCAGTGTTCGTACTTGGGACCGCCGGCTTTCCGGCACCGGTCACGCGAGGGAGGGAGCAAGAAGAAGGCCAGCGCCGGCCACCGTCGGGCCTGTCCGCGGACGGGCGACTGGCCCTAATGCGTCACATGTGAAGACATTGTGGAAAAGACGTTATGCGGGAACCGCTCAACGGTGACGGTTTGCCGGCGCCAGGCGGTCGACACCGAGTGACCCTGCGTGACACAGGCCGCCATGCCGACGTCAAACGGACGACGCACGGCCTTGCGAAAGTGTGAAGCGCTTCACGCTCGATACGTGTACGGGTTCACGCCGCCCCGACGGGGAATCATGAAGCGGCCAGACGCGCACCTGCCACTTTGCGTCGATGATGACGAAACACGAACCGCTCGAGTGACGCAGCCACGCCCTCCCCCAGTGCCTGGAAGGTGACGAAGGTGCTGCCGTCGTCGAGCCGGCGCTCGACGTGGGCGGGCAACTCCAGCGGTACGCCGGGGCAGGCGTCGAAGTGGAGGCGCAGCAACATGGCGTCGCCGGCGGGAACCAGCGCTGCGGGAAGTACGGCGCCGATCGCGTTGAAGCGCAACGGCTGGCGGCGCGGCAGCGTGTCGACGGGCATCGCCACGCGGTTGATCAGGTCGATCAGTGCATTGAGCTTGGCATCCAGCCTCGCCAGTTCCTGCATGACCGGATTGTCGTCGTCGACGTTTTCCGCGCGGCGCTCTTCCAGCGCCGCGACCGAGGCGAGCGCGGCGGTATTGCGTTCAGCCAGGCGCTGGGCGAAGCCTTCCGGGAGCGGCCAGGCAAGCGGCTGGCTGTCCGCGTGCCATTGGTCCTCGCAGGCAAGGCGCTGCTCGAACTCGTCCCAGGCGCTGGCGGTCATGTCGTTTCTCCGGCGGAGGCTTTCATCGGGAGGGAGTATGCAAGCGGCGGGCCGGCTCTCATGAAATGCCCCGCCCGCAAGGCGACGTTCGCCCCTCGCCCCTCAGGGGAGAGGGAGCAAGGCGTGAAATGCGGCCTCTCTTTGGAAGTGAGAGCAGTGGCGCCTTGTGTCAAATCGATTGGAGAGGCAAGGGAGCGCTGAACTCCCTCTCCCCTCCGGGGAGAGGGTTGGGGTGAGGGGCCGGGGCTCGCGCGAAGCTCCAGACGGACCTACCTGTCTTCGTCCCGACAACGAGATTGGGCATGGCTCGCACGTAGCTTCCCGCAAGCCTTGGCCCCTCACCCCGGCCCTCTCCCCGCAGGGGCGAGGGAGCAAGGCGTGAAATGCGGCCTCTCTTTGGAAGTAAGAGCAGTGGCGCCTTGTGTCAAATCGATTGGAGAGCCGAGAGAGCGCTGAACCCCCTCTCACGCCGGGGAGAGGGAGCAAGGCATTCAGCCGCCGTAGGCGGCGATCGCGCGGGCGCGGTCCTGCCCGGCCTGCCACTGCTCGCCGGCCTGGTCGCGTGCCTGGGCGACCAGCGCGTTCAGCTCGCGATCCAGCGCCAGCAGTTCGCCCAGCTGGCGCACGCTGTCCTCATCCTTCGCCACCGGGCGCAGGACCAGCGGGTGGCGCTCGGCTTCCAGCGCGACCAGTTGCTCCCAGTCGCCCTCGCGTGCGGCCTCGAGCATGGCGCGGGTCAGTGTCATCGCCACGGCGAGCGGCAGCGGGTCGTTCACGCCGCGGCGCCGGCGGGGCGGCGCGCCTCGATCGGCACCTGCACCCAGCTGTTGCGGACCTTCTGCAGCAACGTACTCACTTCGTCGAGTGCGGCCACGTCGTTGCGCAGGTTGGCGTGCAGCAGGCGCCGGCTCATGTAGTCGTAGAGCTGGTCCAACTGGCCGACGAGCGGCGTGTCGACCTCGTGGTTGAGCGCATCGCGCAGGCCGCCGATGATCTCGATGCAGCGGCCGATGAGTTCGCCCTTGGGGCCGATCTCGGCGCGCTGCATGTGGCCGCGCGCGGTGATCAGGCGCTCCAGCGCGCCGTCCATCAGCAGCGTGATCAGGCCGTGCGGGTCGGCCGACTCCACGCCGCCGTGCGAGCGGATCTGCTGATAAGCGCCGGCGCCATATCCGAATGCCATGATGGGTTTCCTCGCTTACTTGTTCTTTGCCGCCGCGGTGAGCGCGTCGAATTGCTGGGTGAGGTAGCTGCTGGTGCTGTTGAGCCTGGTCATCAGCGTATCCAGCGCGGTGAACTGGGCCTGGTAGCGGGCGGTGAGATCGGCCATGCGGCTGTCGAGCGCGGTTTGTTGCGCGGACAGGTCCTTCAGCTGCTTGGCCAGGCTGTCGGTGCGGCTGGCGATGACGCCGGCGCTGCCGACCCATTGGTCGAGCTGGGAATTGAGCTTGGTGGCGAGGCCGTCGTCGCCGTCGAACAACGCAGCGGCCTGCTTGCCACCATCGACCAGGGACTTGGAGAGCTTGTCGCTGTCCAGCTTCAGCTTGCCGTCGACCTGCAGCGAGATGCCCAGGTCCGCCAGCGAGCCGCCGTTGGCGATGCCGCCGACCAGGCGCGAGAGCGTGCTGTTGATGCTGTTGGCGGTGGCGTCGCCCATCATCGCGCCGGCGGTTTCGGTGGTGGCGTCGTACTTGGTGAGCGCCTGGTAGATGCCCACGAAGCTGTTGTACGTGTTGACCAGGTTGGTCAGCGCGCTGGTCGCCTTGGAGCCATCATTGGCGGCGGTGAGCGTGCTGGTGCCTTCCTTGACCAGGTTCAGGCTGATGCCGTCGATCGCGCCGGCAACCGTGTTGCCGGCGCTATGGCCGGGCAGGCCGTCGATGGTGTATTCGGAATCCTGCGCGGCGGTGATCACGTTTAGCGCGTTGCCGCTGGAGGCGGCTGCATCGTAATTGAGCGCGGCCAGACCGCCGTCCCCACCGCTGCTGGAGACCACGAAGCCATTGGCCGCGCCGGTGCGCGTGCCGCTGAGCACCAGGTGCGCACCGTCCGTGCCGGTGACGATGGTGGCGGAGACGCCCGGGTTGTCCTTGGACTTGTTGATCGCGTCGCGGATGCCCGCCAGCGTGTTGTTGCTGCTGTCGATGGTCAGGCTCATCGACTGGTCGCCCACCGCCAGCGTGAGCGTGCCGGTGCCGACTACCGTATCGGACTTGGCGAAGGCGCCCGAAGAGGCCTTCAGCGAGGTGGCCAGCTTGGTCACCTCGATCTTGTAGCTGCCGCCGACCGGCGTGCCGGCGCTGGTGGCGCCGAGTACGTCGGTGTCGCTGCTGGTCAACGAGCGGGCGCTGAAGGCGCTGCCATCGCTCAAGGGGACCATCGCCGACTGCAGCGCGGAGAGCGCGCTGCTGATCTGGCCCAGCCCGGACAGCAGGGTATTGGCCTGCGCCGCCTGGTTGGTGATCTGGTTCTGCTGGGGCGCCTTCTTGGCGTTCACCAGCGTGGTCACCAGCTTGTCGACGTCGATGCCGGAACCGACGCCCATGGAAGTCAGCAAGCCCGTCGTCGGTGCGGTGGTGCCTACGGTGATCGCCATGGATATCGGTTCCCTGGAATGAGCGGAACGGCCGCGTCGCCGCGGCCGTTCCGAGTTTCAACGGTTACTGCAGGAGCTTGAGCACGCTCTGCGTGGTCGAGTTGGCCTGGGCCAACACCGAGACACCGGCCTGCTGCAGGATGTTCGCGCTGGACATGTTGGCCGTCTCAGCCGCGAAGTCCGCATCCTGGATCTGGCTGCGCGAGGCAGACAGGTTCTGCGAGATGGTCTGCAGGTTGGCGATGGTCGAGGTGAAGCGGTTCTGCACCGCACCCAGGTCGCTGCGCATGGAGCTGATGGTGCTCAGCGCCGAGTCGATGCGGCTGATGGTGTCGTTGGCACCGGACACGGTCTTGACGTTTGTGCTGGCCAGGTCGCCGCCAACGGCGTTCGTAGCGCTGAAACCGAGGGTACCGGTACCCTTGGTGCCGCCTACCGTGAGCGCTTCCTGCGAAGCCAGGTGCAGGACACCGGTGGTTGCGTCGGCGTAGGCCGAAACACCGGCAATGCCCTTGGCGTTGATCGCGGCTGCCAGCGAAGCGGCATCGTTGAACGTACCTTCGATGCCCACCGCCGCACCCGAACCGGCCTGCAGCGTGAAGTCGCCCGAACCCAGGGTCAGCGGGGTCGCGTCACCGACAGCCACACCGGTGACACCGGCGGTGGAGGCGGCACCCTGCGTCGCTGTGCCACTGAATGCACTGAGCGTCATGGCATTGGTGGTGGCCGTGTTTTGGGTGATCGTCAGGCCGGTGGTGCCGTTCGCGGTGACCGTGTACTTGCCGGCAGTGGCGCCGCTGTCCAGCTGAGAGTTCACCGAAGCCGCCATGGCGGCCATGTCGGCGGAGCCAGCGGCCACGTTGACTGCGACGCCATCAAACGTGAAGCCCGCAGCCAGCGTGGCATCGGCGATAGCAACGTTGGCGACACCGGTAACGGCCGTCGTCGCCGAAGTGGCCGTGAACACACCCGTCGTGCTGGTGGCCGAAGCAATCTGACCCACCTGCGATGCACCGGCGCCCTGGCTCAGGTTCACCGAAATGGTCTCGCCGACGTTGGCACCGATCTGGAACGCGGCCGAACCGAAGCTACCGTCCAGCACGTGGCGGCCGTTGAAGGTAGTCTGCTGCGAGATACGGGTGATCTCGGCCAGGCGCTGCTGCACCTCGGCGTCCAACGCCGCACGGTCGGAATCGGAGTTGGTGGCGTTCGCCGACTGCACCGCCAGGGTGCGGATGCGCTGCATGTTGTTGGTCACCTCGTTCAGCGCCGACTCGGTCGTCTGCGCCAGGGAGATGCCGTCGTTGGCGTTGCTGACGGCCTGGTTCAGGCCGTTGATCTGGGTGGTGAAGCGGGTCGAGATGGCGAGGCCGGCGGCATCGTCCTTCGCGCTGTTGATCTTCATGCCCGAGGACAGGCGCTCGATCGCGGTGGAGAGCTTGCTCTGCGACTTCGCCAGGTTGTTCTGGGCGTTCAGCGAGCTGATGTTGGTGTTGACGCTCATGACCATGGGAATTTCTCCGAATAGGGTCTTCAGTGCCGGTGGCCGGCGGTGGTAGCCAGCGGGGATTCCGTTGGGAACACCGCCGCCTCAGGACCTTTTTCGACGTCGATCATGGAAACTTGAGTGGGTCAACTGCTTTTTTCGATATTTCGTTGAAGCAACCATGGAACTGCCAGGACGTTTTGTAGGAGCCCACTTGTGGGCGATGCCCTGGCGTCGGCCATCAAGCCAGCAGCATCGCCCACGAGTGGGCTCCTACAAGAGCACGCACGCTGCTATTTGAGGTAATTGAACAGCGACAGGTTCTGCAGCTTGCCGAAAGCCAGCTGCGCGGCCTGCAACGAGGAGCTCTGCAGACTCAGCTTGCTGACCGCGTCGTAGTAGTCCAGGTCCTGCACGTCCGAGAGCGCAGTCTTGTACTGCAGTTTCAGGTCGTCGTTCAGCGCGGCCTGCTGTGACAGCGCATTCATGCGCGCACCGACGCCGGCGCGCGCCTGGATCACCGAGCCGACCGACTGATCCAGGTTGGCGAGCTCGCCGTTGAGCGCGTTCTGCATGTCCGGGCCGCCGCCGTTGGTGCGGGTGAACTCGGCGACGATCGCGTCCAGGGTGGCGAACACGCTCTGCGTCGACGAAGGCGCGACGCTGAAACTGTCGCCCGCCACGGGCGTGCCGTCGAAGGCCATCTGTACGCCACGGAACGCAACGCTGCCGCCCTTCTGCGGGTCATAGGTGCCGCTGCCGACCAGCGCACCGCCGCCGTCGCGCACCTCGTACGCGTCCGGCCCGGTGAAGCTGACCTGGTAGCTGCCGCCGTCCCATGCGCTGGCATCGACCACGCTGGTGGCGCCGGCGACTGCACTGCCGGCATTGGCGGCGGTGGCGCCCACGGCAAAGGTGCCGTTGCCGGTCGGCACGTTCATGAAGATGGTGCTGCCCGGGTCGCCGGTGGCCACCTGCAGACCGGGGCCGGCCGCGACCATGCGCTGGCCCTCGTCGCCGGCGTAGCTCACGCCGCCGGCCTGCGACGCGAACGGCTCGGCACCGGTGCGGTTGCCGGCGAACAGGTAGTCGCCCTGGGAATCCTTGCTGTTGGCGATGCCCAGCAACTGTCCGCGCAACTGCACCAGCTCGGCGGCGATGTCGCCGCGCGACTCGTCGGTCTGCGTGGCGTTCATGCCCTGCAAGGTCAGCGTGCGGATGCGGTCGAGCACCTTGCTCACCGAGGACAGGGTCTGGTCTTCCAGGCCCAGTCGCGCGTTGGCCGAGGTGATGTTGCGCTGGTATTGCGCGGTGTCGGCGCCCAGGTGGGTCAGCTCGACCGCGCGCGCGGCGCCGACCGGATCGTCGGAGGGTTGGTTGATGCGCTTGCCGGTGCCCATCTGAGTCTGGATGCCGGACAGGTCGCCCTGCCGGTCCATCATGGTGTTGACCGACTGCTGCTGCATCCAGTTGGTGGAGACGCGCATGGCTTCGATCCCTTACTTGAACGCGCCGAGCAGCGCGTTGAACACGGTGTTGGCGGCGGTGATGATCTGCGCGGACGCCTGGTAGGCCTGCTGGTAGCGCACCAGGTTGGCGGCCTCCTCGTCCATGTTGACGCCGCTGACGCTCTGCTGGGCCGCCATCGCCTGGTTGTAAACGGAGCCCTGCGTCTTGGCCGCGTCGTCGGCCAGTGCGCCGGCGCTGCCGACCTGACCGACCAGCTGGCCGTAGGCGCGGCCGACGCTGGTGGCGCCACCGTCGAGCACGCCCAGGTCGGCTACCGCGCCGAGCTTGAGCGCGTTGGCGTTGTCGCCGCGGGCGTTGGCGTTGGGCTTGATGGCGAAGCTGTCGCCATTGGCCGGGGCGCCGTCGAGGGTCACGCTCCAGCCGTTGTGCACGATCGGGGTGCCGGCGGTGAAGGCCTGCGCCGGTCCGCCGTCGATGCTGTACGTGGTCGGCGAGGAAAACACGATGTCCGCGGGGGTGAACAGGTTCGGATCGGAGCCGTCGGCGACGGTGAGCGCCCCCACGCCGGCGGTGCCGCTGTTGGTGCCGGCCGCGCTGCCGAGCAACGGTACGGCGGCGGCGATCCGGTTCGGGTCGGTGATCGCGACAGTCATGCTGCCGGCCGCGTTGCGGGTGGGCTGGATGCGGAAGCTGTCGCCCGCGTTGGCCGCGCCGCCACCGAGGGTCAAGTCCAGGCCCGCGGCCTTGAACGGATCGCCCGCCGTACCGGTGCCGGTCATCACCACCGCGGCGCCGCTGCCGTCCTTCAGGCTCCAGGCAGTGCCATCGTAGGACAGCGTGTAGTCCTGGCTGCCCAGCGCACCGAGGTCGTCGATGCCGGCCGAGAGCGTGGCGCTGCCGGCGTTGCCGCTGGCCGCCTGCACCACCGGACCGGTCACGCTGAAGAACTCGCCGCCGAGCTGGCCGTTGAGGTCCACGCCCTGCGCGTGCTGGGCGTTGAACGCGTCGGCCAGCGCCAGCGCGGCGCGGCCAAGCTGGTTCTGCGCCGGATCGAGCACGTTGCTGCGGAAGTCCAGCAGCGCGCCCAGCGTGCCGCCGCCGATGCGCCCGCTCAGTACGGCGCCGGTGCCCTTGTCGACGATCTCCAGCCGGGTTGCATCGTAGGTGTTGGGGGCCGTGCCCAGTTCGAAAGACTGCGTACCGCTGACCAGCGCCTGGCCGTTGCCGACGAACACGCCCAGCGTGCCGTCGTTCTGCGTGGCCACGGAGATGCCGACCTCGCCCGACAGCTTCCTGATCAGCGCGTCGCGCTGGTCGAGCAGATCGGCGGGCTGGGCGCCGGTGGAGGCGCGGATGCGTTCGTTGAGCTTGGCGATCGCCGCGCTGTCGGAATTGATCGAGGCGACGGTGTCGGTGAGCTGGCGCTGCACCTGGCCGTCGAGGCTGCCGAACTGGCCCGACAGCGCGCGGAAGGTGCTCGCCAGTGCGCCGGAGCGGGCCAGCAGGACCTCGCGCGCGGAGGCGTCGGCCGGCGCATTGGCGAGGTCCTGCACGGCGCCGAAGAAGGTGTCCAGCGACGCCTGCAGGTTGCTGCTGCCGGAAAGCTGGTTGTTGAGCTGGTCGGTCAGCCCCTGGTACGCGTCGGCGCGCCCCTTGGAGGAGGACGCCGACCACAGCGCGGTGTTGAGGTACTGGCTGTAGGCACGCTGCACCGCCTGGGTATCCACGCCGGTGCCCACATAGTAGCGCCCTTCCGCCTGCGGCGCCCGGGCGGCGAAGCTCACCTGCTGCCGGCTGTAGCCGTCGGTGTTGGCGTTGGAGACGTTGTGGCCGGTGGTGCTCAGGCCCACCTGGGCGGCGAGCAGGCCGGAGACGCCGGTGGAAAGCAGGTCAGCCATGGGGTTTCCTTGGAGAGAAGCCGCTGTTTCGCTCCCTCTCCCCCGGCCCCGCCGGGGAGAGGGAGCGGGTATCGGCGAGGGCATGCGTCATGCCCCCTGTGACGGCAACTTGACGCATCACTTGAACGAACCGGCGTCCAGCGCCGCCAGCGCCTCGCGCATCTGCGGGCTGTTGGCGATGGCGGTGAGCTTGGCCGCGTAGGCCGGGTCGGTGGCGTAGCCGCCACGGCTCAGGGCATGGGCGAAGCCGGCGATGTTCTCGCCTTTTCCCAGCGCCTGCGCGTAGCGGGGATTGTCGGCGATCAGGCGCGCGTAGTCGGCGAAGGCCTCGGACGGGTCGCCATAGGCGCGGAAGTTGTCGCGCTTGCGCACCGCCACGCCCCCTTCGTACTCCAGCGTCGGCACGCTGACCTTGTCGCCGTCCCAGCTGCCGCCGGCCTTGATGCCGAACAGGTTGAAGCTGCTGGAGCCGTCGTGCCGGTGCGGCAGATGCTTGCCCCAGCCGGTCTCCAGCGCGGCCTGCGCCAGCAGCGCGCGCACCGAGACGCCGAGCTTGTCGGCGGCGGCCTGTGCGTGCGGCGCCATGGCGCGCACGAAACCGGCCGGGTCGCCCGGGATGAATTTGCTGACTACGTTGACCGCGCCCTGCGCCAGCTCGCCGAGCGTCGCGCGCCAGCCCTGGGCGGGGTCGGCATCGGCGGTCAGCGGCAACAGGCCTTCGCCCTGCCCATCCGCACCCTCGCCCAGGTGCAGCAGCGCGCGCGCACCGGCCTCGGCGCCCGCCGCGAGCGGGCCGAACAGGCTGGCGGCCGCGCCGCCCGGCAGCGCGCCAGCGGCGACGCTGGCCAGCAGCGCCTTGTTGTCGGTGGCCGGCGCCACCCTGGGCTCGGCGTCCTTGCCGCCAAGCTGGCGCACCAGCAGGCGGGCGATCCCCAGGCCGTTGTTGCCCTGCGAGAGCGAGAGCGAGAGCTGCTGGTCGAACAGGTCGCGGTACGCCTTGCCCTGCTGGCTGTCGCCGACGTCGTTGTCGCCGAAGCTGGCGTTCGCCTCGCGCATCGACTTGAGCATCATCTGGGTGAAGATCGCCTCGAACTGCCTGGCCACCTTCGGCAGCGCCGCCTTGTCGTCACCCTTGGCCTGCGCGCGCAACTGGTTGAACCCGGACAGGTCGGTCCAGGTGTCGAGTGCTGGCAGGGAGGCGTTGGCGGGTGTCATGTTTCCGTCGCGTGTCGCTAGATCACCACGAGCTCTGCATGAAGCGCGCCAGCCTGCTTGAGCGCCTGCAGGATCGAGATCAGGTCGCTCGGCCCGGCGCCGACCTGGTTCACCGCGCGCACGATGGTGTCCAGGCTCACGCCGGGACCGAACTTGAACATGTGCGCGCCGTCCTCGCTGACCTGCACGTCGGAGCTGGGCACCACCGCGGTCTGGCCGCGCGAGAACGGTTGCGGCTGGCTGACCAGCGGCTGCTCGCTGATGGTCACCTGGATCGCGCCGTGGGCCACCGCCGCGGCGGTGACCTTGACGTCCGAGCCGATCACCACGGTGCCGGTGCGCGAATTGACCACCACGCGCGCCGGCGCGTCGCCCGGGGTGACGTCCAGCTGCTGGACCATGCCCAGCCAGGCCACCTTCTGCGCCGGGTCCTGCGGGCCGCGCACGGAGACCGTGCCGCCGTCGACCGGGGTCGCGGTGCCGGCGCCGAAGGCCGCGTTGACCGCCTGCGCGATGCGCGCGGCGGTGGTGAAATCGGGTGTATTGAGGTTGAGCATCAGGTCGCCAGCGCCGGCGAACGAACTGGGTACGCTGCGCTCGACCGAGGCGCCGTTGGGGATGCGGCCGCTGGCGGAGATGTTCACCTGCACGCTGGAGCCGCTCTTGCCCTGCGCGCTGATGCCGCCGACCACCACGCTGCCCTGGGCGATCGCGTAGACGTTGCCGTCGGCGCCGCGCAGCGGCGACATCAGCAGCTCGCCGCCGCGCAGGCTCTTGGCGTTGCCGATCGAGGCCACCGTGACGTCGATGGTCTGGCCGGGCTTGGCGAACGGCGGAAGGTCCGCGGTGATGGTCACCGCCGCCGCGTTCTTCAACTGCGGGCGCGCGTTCGGCGGCACGGTGATGCCGAACTGCTGCAGCATGTTCTCCAGGCTCTGCGTGGTGAACGGGGCCTGGGTGGTCTGGTCGCCGCTCCCATCCAGGCCGACCACCAGGCCGTAGCCGATCAGCTGGTTCGAGCGCACGCCGCCGACCGAGGCCAGGTCGCGGATCTTGTCCGCGTGGGCCGGGGCTGCAGCCAGGCTGAGCGCGATGCCCATGGCGAGCCACCTGCCAGCGCGACGGAGGGAGCCTCGAAAAACGCCGCAAGCTTCCAGCAGCCACTGTAGGAGCCCACTTGTGGGCGATGCTTTCGACGGGTCGACAGCGCGGAAGAGCATCGCCCACAAGTGGGCTCCTACCAGGGGACTGCTCAGGGACACTCGGCTCATGGCGTTCATCAGAACGGCATCCACTTGGAATTGAAGAAGCGCGACAGCCACCCGCGCGTGTTCGCGTCGGCCAGCGTGCCGCGACCGGTGTAGCTGATGCGCGCGTCGGCCACGCGGGTGGAGGGCACGGTGTTGTCCTGGCCGATGTCCTGCGGGCGCACGATGCCGGCGATGCGCACCAGCTCCTGGCCCTGGTTGATCGTCAGCCACTTCTCGCCGCGCACGATCAGGTTGCCGTTGGACAGGCGCTGCGCCACGGTCACGGTGATCTGGCCGGTGAGCTGGTTGGACTGGCTGGACGAGCCGCTGCCGTCGAAGTTGCGCTCGCTGTCCAGGCCCACGCTCAGCGGGTTGCCGTTGATGGTCAGGTCCTTGCCCATGATGGTGGGCGCGGCGACGTCGGCCTTGTCCTTCTTGCTGGTGCTGGTGCTGGCCTTCTTGCTGGCCTGGGTACTCTCCACCAGCACGATGGTGAGGATGTCGCCCACCCGGTGCGCGCGCGCATCGGCGAACAGCTCCATGTTCTGGTTGTCGTGGTAGATCGCGCCGTCGGCCGGCGCGGCCGCGACTTCCGGCTGCATCGGCGGGGTCGGCGCCCATGCGCCGTCGTCGCGCGCGGGCATGGCCATGCACCCGGCAAGCAATGCCAGCGCGAGGGCGGCGATGGAAAGGCGGAACAGTGACATCACGGCTTACGCTCAGGTCTTGTTGGTGAGGAACTGCAGCATCTGGTCGGCGGCCGAGATGGCCTTGGAGTTCATCTCGTAGGTCCGCTGCGTCTCGATCATGTCCACCATCTGCTCGACCACGTTGACGTTCGAGCTTTCCAGCGCGCCCTGCGCCAGCGTGCCCAGGCCGTTCAGGCCCGGCTGGCCGATCTGCGGCGTGCCGGAGGAGGCGGTTTCCAGGTACAGGTTGTCGCCGTTGGGCTGCAGGCCCGCGGGGTTGATGAAGTCGGCCAGTTGCACCGTGCCGATCTGCTGCGGCGCGGCCTGCCCGGGCACGGTGATGCTGACCGTGCCGTCGTTGCCGATGGTGATCGACTGCGCGTTGGCTGGGATGGTGATGGCCGGATCCACCGCGTAGCCGTTGGCGGTGACCACCTGGCCGTTCTGGTCCATGTGCAGCGAGCCGTCGCGGGTGTAGGCGATGGAGCCGTCGGGCATGGTCACCTGCAGGAAGCCGCGGCCCTGGATGGCCAGGTCCAGCGAGTTGCCGGTCTGCTCGATGTTGCCCTGGGTGAACAGCTTCTCGTTGCCGACCACGCGCACGCCGGTGCCCAGCATCAGGCCGGACGGGGCGACGGTCTGCTCGGTGGTCTGCCCGCCGGGCTGGCGCAGGTTCTGGTAGACCAGGTCCTGGAACGAGGCGCGCGAGCTCTTGAAGCCGGTGGTGTTGGCGTTGGCGAGGTTGTGCGAGACCACGTCCATGCGCGTCTGCTGCGCATCCAGACCGGTCTTGGCGACCCACAGGGAAGAGAACATGGTTGGCTCCTAATCGATCAGGTGAGCAACAGCAGGCGGGTCGCCGACTGCGCGTTGTCGTCGGCGTTCTTGATCGCCTTGACCTGGAGTTCGTACTGGCGCGAGAGCTCGATCATCTGCACCAGCGTCTGCGACGGATTGACGTTGCTCGACTCGAGCACGCCGGATTTGACGCCCACCGCCGGATCGGCCGGCGCGGTGCCGCCGCCGGCCAGGTGCATCAGCCCGTCGCTGCCCAGCGCCAATTGATTGGCGGGCGGATTGACCAGCTTCAGGCGGCCGACCGAGGCGATCGTTTCCGGGCCTTGGCCCGTCGGCACCACCGAGACGGTGCCGTCGTTGCCGATGCTCACCTGGGTGGCCGGCGGCAGGCTGATCGGGCCGCCGTCGCCGAGTACCAGGTTGCCGCGCGCGTCGGTCAGCAGGCCGTCGGCGGTCAGCTGCAGGTTGCCGGCGCGGGTGTAGGCCTCGCTGCCGTCGGCGGCCTGCACCGCGATCCAGCCCTCGCCCTGCACGGCGACGTCCAGTTCGCGGCCGGTCTGGATCTCGGCTCCGCCGCGCAGGTCCACGCCCTGGCCCTGCGCCACGCCGTTGATCCGAGTGGCCAGGCCCGGGCCCTGCACCGGCAACGCCTGGAAGGCCGACATCTGCGCCTTGAAGCCGACCGTGTCGGCATTGGCCAGGTTGTGCGCCACTTCGGTCTGCGCACGCATCATCTGCGTGGCGCCGGTCATGGCGACGTAAAGCGAACGATCCATGCTTAGGCCTCGGACGTCAGCGTCAGTTGCGGATGTTGATGATGGTCTGGGTCAGCTTGTCGTCGGTGGAGATCACCTGCGCGTTCGCCTGGTAGTTGCGCTGCGCCTTGATCATGTTCACCAGCTGCGCGGTGAGGTCGGCGGTGTTGGACGCTTCCAGCGCACCGGACTGCACGGCGCCGAAGGTGCCCTGGCCCGCCACGCCCATGATCGCGGTGCCCGAATCGAACGAGGCGGCCCAGCCGGTGTTGTCGAGCTGGCGCAGGCCCTGCAGGTTGCTGAAGTTGGCCAGCGCGAGCTGGCCCAGCGAAACGGCCTGGCCATTGGAGTACTTGGCCTGCACCACGCCTTCGCTGGAAACGTCGATGCCCGACAGCGTGCCGCTGGGGTAGCCGTCCGGGTTGACCGAGCTCAGCGCGTAGGCGTTGCCGAACTGGGTGACCTTGTTGAGGTCGATCGAGAGCGTCAGCGGGTCGGCGCCGGGACTCACTGCCAGCGCTCCGAAGTTGAGCCTGCCCCCGGCCGGCGTGGCGAGCGCGCCACTGGTGTTGAAGGAGATCGCCTGCGGCGCGCCGGCGGAAACGCCGTCCACGTACAGGTAGGCGTTCCAGGTATTCGGCGCGGCGCCCTTGACGTAGTACACGGTGCCGTTGTGGGTGGCGCCGAGCGAGTCGTAGGCGGTGAACGGCGTGGACTGGTTGTAGCTCAGCGCGTCGGTCGGAGTGAACGGGGTGATGGTCGGGGCCGTCGCGTCCGACGGCAGGTTCAGCGACATCTCGACGCTGCCGGTGGCCTTGGCCGCGCTCTGCGCGTTGGTCAGTTGCAGGTCGACCATGGTGCTGGTGTCGAAGCCGTTGCCGGCCGGCGGGAACACCTGCAGGTGCTGGCCGCTGGAGTTGACCACGTAGCCCTTGTTGTCCTGGTTGAACGCGCCGGCACGCGTGTAGGAGTAGCCCTTGCCGTCGCGCATGGTGAAGAAGCCATCGCCGCTGATCGCGAAGTCCAGGCTGTTGCCGGTGTTCTCCACGTTGCCGGCGGCGAACTGCTGCGCCACGTCGGCCAGCCGCACGCCGCTGCCGATGGAGGTTGCCGACAGGTTGCGCCCGGCCGAGTTGTACAGCTCGGCGAATTCGGCGCGCGAGCCCTTGAAACCGGTGGTTCCGGTATTGGCGATGTTGTTGGCGGTGATTTCCAGGTCCTTGGAAGCCGCATTCAGGCCGCTCAGCGCGATATTGAAAGCCATCGGTGTTTCCCCTGATGAGTTAGTTGACGCGCGCGACCTGGCTCAGCAGCACGCCGCCGAAACCGTCCACGTCGAGATAGGCGCCGTCGGCGCCGGTCATGCCCACGCCGGCGACCTTGCCGGTGACATAGGTGGCCACCGCGGTGTTGCCGGTCTGCGCGGCCAGGGCGTAGGTGCCCGGGGGCAGCGGCTGGCCGTCGTTGCCGGTGCCGTCCCAGTGGAAGTCGGTGAGCCCCGCGTTCTGCGTGCCCAGGTCGATCGTGCGCACGACGTTGCCCGCGTTGTCCACGACCTGCACCAGCGTGCGACCGCCGCCGTCGGATACGTTCACCGCGCCATCGAGGCTGCCGCCCTGCAGGCGAGCGACCGCCGATGGCACGGTCACGCTGCGCCCGACCATGCTGGAGGCCTGCAGCAGCTGGTTGCCCTGCATCGACTGCGCCAGCGCGTCGAAGGAGGTCTGCAGATTCTGCGTGGCCGACACCTGGTTGATCTGCGCGAGCTGGCTGACCATCTGCGAGGAGTCCATCGGCTGGGTCGGGTCCTGGTTGCGCATCTGCTGGATCAGCAGGCTCAGGAAATCGGCCTGGCTCAGCGTCTTGGTCTGGCCGAGCGCGCTTGCGGCACCGGCGGCGTTGCTGGAATTGATCGAGAGGTCGCTCATGGCCTTTCCCTACTTGCGCGTGCTCATTTGCCGAGGTCCAGCGTCTTCTGCATCAGCTGGCGCGCGGTGTTCATCACCTCGACGTTGTTCTGGTACGAACGCGAGGCGGAGATCATGTTGACCAGCTCGTCCACCGGGTTGACGTTGCTCTGGTAGACGTAGCCATCGGCATCGGCGAGCGGGTTGCCCGGCTCGTAGCGGCTGGTGATCGCGTTCGGGCTCTCGGTGACGCCAAGGACCTTGACGCCCTCGCTGCCGGCTTCGGCCGGCTTGCCGTCCAGGCCATTGCGGATCGCGGCGAACAGCGGCTCCTTGGCGCGGTAGGCGGCATCCGGCGAGCTCGCCACGCTGTCGGCGTTGGCCAGGTTGCTGGCCACGGTGTTGAGCCGGGTGGATTGCGCCGCCATGCCGGAGCCGGCGACATTGAAGATGTTGAACAGCGACATCAGCCCTGGCCTCCGGTGATCGCGGTGCGCAGCATGCGGATCTGCGCGGTGATGAAGGACAGGCTCGCCTGGTAGTGCACGCCGTTGGCGGCGAAGGCGGCCTGCTCCTGCTGGGCGTCGACGGTGTTGCCGTCCATGCTCGGCTGGGTCGGCACGCGGTAGGCGAGCGTGTCATTCGCCCGGATCACCGGGTCGATCTGGCCGGGCGTGGGCGCGGCCAGCGGCAGGCTGCCGTCGCCGTTGCCGCCGGCGGCGGCCAGGGCCTTGCGGAAATCGACGTCGCGGGCGAGGTAGCCGGGCGTGTCGGCGTTGGCCAGGTTGCTTGCCAGCACTTCGGTACGGCGCTGCCACAGCGCGAGCGCGCCGGTGTGCATGCCGAACAGGTTGTCGATGGGTTGGCTCATCGCTTGCCTCCGCGCGGTCGATGTGTCCGCACGGGGCTGGAGGCAAGTTGTGTGCCATGCGGGCGCGAAGCCTTGGCGTGGCTGGTTTTGCGCGCGATACGGATTTTCGCCCGGACGTCGGCTTGGGAGTGGAGACGGATTTCCGACGCGCGTGAAACCGGTCCTCTCCCCCGGCCAGGCGGAGGGAGGAGCGCCGCATCTTGCCACCGGCGCACTTTGCTTTGCTCCTCTCCCCCGGCACCGCCGGGGGAGAGGCCGGGAGAGGGGGAGGTCTTTGCTCCTGCGCCCTTTCAGGAAGGACGGACCTAGAGCCTCCCCCTCTCCCCAACCCTCTCCCCCGGCGGGGCCGGGGGAGAGGGAGCACTGCATCCTGACGCCGGCGTGCCTTGCCCGACCTCTCCCCCGTACCGCCGGGGGAGAGAAGGTTTCACTCGCTCTCTTCCGGCAACAGGTCGATCACCGCCTGCGCGAGCAGGTCGGGCTGGAACTTGGCGACGAAGCGGTCGGCGTTGACCTCGCGCACCAGCGCCTCGTTGAACAGGCCGCTCAACGAGCTGTGCAGCACGACCTTCAGCCGTCGCAGCGCGGGTGTCTCGCGGATCGCGCGGGTCAGCGCGTAGCCGTCCAGCCGCGGCATCTCGATGTCCGACACCACCAGGTTGACGCCCTCCTCCGGCGGCTTTCCGGCCAGCTCGGTCAGCCGTTCGAGGGCCTCGCGGCCGTCCTGGGCCACCACGCATTCGATGTTCATCTGCTTGAAGAGGCTGACCAGGCGGCGGCGCGCGATCGACGAGTCGTCCGCCACCAGCACCCGCCGCGGGCGCAACGGATGGGCGCCGGCGGCCCGCAGCATCCGTGCCGAGAGCTCGTGCGGGGTGGCGTCGATGCTGGCCAGCACGTGCTCCACGTCGACCACCGCCACCAGCGCCCCGTTGATGCGGGTCACCGCATTGACCCGCGGCCCGAAGCCCAGCGCGGGGCTCGGCGCCGTCAGCGAGTCGCCATCGCAGTGGACCATGTGCTGCAGGTCCGACACCAGGAAGCCCTGCACCGACCGGCTGAACTCGGTGACCATCAGGTGCGCGGAGGGCTCGTCGATCAGCGCCGGATAGCCCAGCGCCGCGGCCAGGTCGATCACCGGGATGGTCTGGCCGCGGTAGTCGCAGCTGCCGGCGATCAGTGCGTGCGCACCGGGCATGCGTTCCAGCGGCGGGCGGCGCAGCACCTCGCGCACCTTGAATACGTTGATGCCGAACAGCTGCGCGTCACCGAGCCGGAACAGCAGCATCGCCACGCGGTTGTGCCCGGCCAGCCGGGTCTGGCGTTCGACGTTTTCCAGCAGCGCGCCGGCCATGGGGTTTCTCCTCGAAAGCAGTGGGCCACCGGCCCATCCCCGCATATCGGCCGGATGCTCCCGCGCTTGAGATGCAAGGTGCACTCGCCTCCTTTCCCTTCCGGACGCCGGGAAAGGGCGCATGCCGTCGGTGGCACATGCATTGCTTGTTCAAGTTTCGACGCATCCAGACGATGCCCTGACATTCCATCCGCAGGAACCGCAATTCCATGAGCCTGATCCGTAGCCAGTCCCTGGCCGCGCTGGTCCAAGCAGCCACCGCTGGCGACGAGGCCCGCCTCGCACAGTTGTCGCAACAGCATCCGGCGGTCGCCCGCGCGCTGGCCCCGCTGCTGGCCCGTCTCGACGCCGGCCAGCCCGCGGCGCTCGCGCTGCAGACCCTGGAGCAGCAAAGCCTGGTGCTGGCCGCCGCGCAGATGCTCGGGCGCGAGCACTCGGCGCTGGACAAGGCGACCCACGAAAGCCGCGACGGCGTCGGCCGCTTGACGGACGCCAGCGCCGGAATCTCGACGGCCCTGCAGCAGGTCGCCAATGCCCTGGCGCAGGTCGAACAGGCGCGCCAGACCGGCAGCGCCGGCGTCAGCGAACTGGATGGCCAGTTGCGCCTGCTGCGCAGCGCGCTGTCGGCGATGAACCGCAACCAGTCGCGCCTGGCCGAGCAGGTCGAGCAGATCCGCAAGCTCACCGGCGTGGTGCAGGAGATCGCCCACCAGACCAACCTGGTCGCACTCAACGCCGCGATCGAGGCGGCGCGTGCCGGCGAGGCCGGTCGCGGCTTCGCCGTGGTCGCCGACGAGGTCAAGCAACTGGCCGAGAAGACCACCCTGGCGACCACCGAGATCGAAACGGTCACCGGCTCCATCGGTGATTTTTCCCGGCAGCTGGACGTCGACGTGCAACAGGGCATGCAGCGCCTGGAGCACGCGCAGTCCGGCGTCGGCCAGGCCAATGGTGCCATGGGCCGGAGCGCCGAGGCGCTTGCCAGCGCCAGCGAGAAGGTGGCCCAGCTGCGCCAGGGCCAGGACGTGCAGCAGGCCCGCGCCACCGCCGCGCAGGCCGCGCTCGGCGCCCTGCAACGGCGCAGCACCGAGGCGCGCCGGCAGAGCGAGGCGCTCAGCCGCGCCGCGCTGCTGGCCCACCGGCTCGCGCTGGGCTGGCTGGAACAGGAAGCCGGCAACGACCCGGCGAGCCTCAGCCTGGCCGTGCGCGAATCGGCGCAGGGCATCCGCCAGGCGACCGAACTGGCGCTGCTCGAACCGGGCGCGCTGGATCGGCGCTGGTTCGACACCGACGCACTGGACCGCACCGTGCGCCGCCTGGCCGCGCAACATCCCGACCACCCGGCGGCCAGCGCGCTCAGCGAAGCCGGCGCGCGCCTGTCCCAGCACGGCAACGCCTTCGTCGGCCTGCTGTGCAACGGGCAGCTTGAACAGGCCCAGCAGCTGGGCCAGCAGCTCGAATCCGAGCGCGAAGCCGTGGTGACCCAGCTCGCCGCCCTGCTGGCCACCGCCTGATGCGTTTGGCGCGCCACCGCCTGCTGCGTGCGCTGCTGCTGCCGCTCGCGGGCATGGCCGCCCTGCCGGCCCTCGCCGCGCCGCTGGCGGAGGCGGACCTGCGCGCCCAGGCCGAGCGCTTCGTGCAACAGCAGTACGCCGCCCCGGGCAGCCGCGTCGAGGTCGATTCCGAGGCGCTGGACCCGCGCCTGCGCATCGCCGACTGCGCCGTGCCGCTCGCGGCCAGCCTGCCCGGCGGGTTGCGCATGACGCCCCGGTTGAGCGTGGTGATGCGTTGCCCGACCGCCGACGGCTGGACCCTGCGCGTGCCGGTGACGCTCAAGGTCTGGCGCCAGGTGCTGGTCGCCACCCGGCCGCTGATCCGCGGCGACGGCATCGTGGCGGCGGACGTGCGCGTGGAGGAACGCGACGTCACCCGTCTGCCCTACGGTTACATCGGCGGCATGGACCAGCTGGCCGAGCGCAGCCTGTCGCGCACGGTCGCGGCCGGCAGCGTGCTTACGCCCGGTGCGCTGGGCGGACGGCAAACGGTGCGCGCGGGCGACCACGTGCAACTGGTGGCCGAACTGGACGGCATCGCGGTGCGCGCCGAGGGCGTGGCCCTGGGCAGCGGCGACGCGGGTGCTCGCCTGCGGGTGCGCAACGGCAGCTCCGGCCGGGTGGTGGACGCGATCGTGCGCGGCCCCGGCGTGGTCGTGGCGCTACCCTGAACGACGGCCCCGAACGATGATTTCGAACCGACTAAAGTTTTCTCCAGCCCGGCCGATTCCCCAAGGGACAGGGCCTAACCGACTCGAGAAGGACCGATGAATACGACCATTTCCAACAACGGCGTGCCATTCCTGCCGCAGGCACCGGGCAACCAGGCCAATGGTGCCGCAGCCGGCAACAGCAACGCCGCCACCGATGCGCCCGCCAGCGTGCCGGGCAAGGACGACAGCGTCCGCCTGACCGACTCGGCGCGTGCGCTGCAGGATGCCGCCAGGGTGGACGGCCAGGCCGCGATCGACACCAAGCGGGTGGAGAAGATCCGCCAGGCGATCGCCGACGGCAGCTACCAGGTCAACCCGGCCGCCATCGCCGACAAGATGATCGCGCTCGACGCGCAGATCGCCGGCCCGGCGAAGCCGTAACCGCACGCCATGAGCAAGCCGCTGCACCACGAGCTCGAAGCCGCGCTGGATGCGGTGGTGGAGGACCTGCACCAGGCCGCCACCGAGCTCTCGGCCATCCTGGTTGCCGAGCGCGAGGCACTGGTCGCCGCCGACGCGGCCGCGCTGGACCGCGCGGGCACGCACAAGCAGGCGCTGATGCGGCGGCTGGAAGAACTGGACGCCGAACGCGTGCAGATGCTCAAGCTCGAACCGAACGCAGCCGTGCGCACCGAACCGCGCTGGCGCGAGGTGCTCGGGCTGCTGCGCAACTGTCATGAGATGAACCAGCGCAACGGCAGCCTGGTCAGCCAGCGGCTGGCGCAGGTGCGCGAGGCACTGGCCGTGCTGAGCGGCCAGGGCGGCGACGTGCGCAGCGTGTACGGCCCCGGTGGCGAAGTGCGCACGGCCTTGCGCTCGCACCACCTGGCCTCGGCCTGACCGATACGAGTCTTACGGACACCGCGCCGCAGGGCCGGTGGCGATCCACCCCAGGCGGGATAAGCCCCGCGAGTAGATCAAGACCATGAGCGATACCGCCGTTTCCGCCCAGTCCCGCCTTGCCGGCAACCGCGACATCCCGCTGCCGGTGGTACGGGTGCCGATGCTGGACCAGAAGCGCGAGCTGTTCGCCTACGAGGTGATGTTCCATCGCCATGCCGGCGACGAGCAGGAGCTGATGCAGCGCGTGCTCTCGACGCTGGCCGACGGTGCGCTCACCCGCCTGGTGCGCGGCAGCCGCACCTTCCTTACCCTCTCGCGCGAACTGCTGCTGGGCCAGACCGACGTGCTGCAGCACCAGCCGCGCTTCGGCGTCGTGCTGCACCCGGCGATGGCCGAGGATGCGGAGCTGATGGACCGCCTCAACAGGATGGCCCAGCGCGGCTGCCTGCTGATGCTCGATGCCGGCGCCGCCGACCTTCACGGCACGGTAGCCTTCGAGACGCTGCTCCAGATCGTGCAGTTCGTGCGGCTGGATGCCCGTGCGCTGTCGCCCGGGCAGTTGCGCGAACGCGCCGAACAGCTGCACGAACGCGGCATCTGGGTGATCGCCGGCCAGGTCGACGACCATGCCACCTACCAACGCTGCCTGGAACTGCCGCTGCAGGCGATCCAGGGCCGCTACCTGCTGATCCCCGACCAGGTGGAAGTGCCGGTCCTCTCGGCCAACCGCCTGTCGATGCTGCGCCTGATGCGCGAGTTGCAGGAAAACAGCCCGGGCCCGGTGGAGCTGGGCGACATCATCCGCAACGACGCGATCCTTTCCTTCAAGCTGCTCAGCTGCGTGAACTCGGCCTACTTCGGCCTGCCCAAGCAGCTCAAATCCGTGCAGCAGGCGGCGATCTTCTTCGGCGTCACCCGCATGCGCAACTGGATCTACACCATGTCCCTGGGCGGCATGGACGATCGTCCGCCGGAGCTGCTGCGCACCGCGCTGATCCGCGCGCACATGTGCGAACAACTGGCCTCGCACATGCCCCGTCCGCAGAAGGAAATGGCCTTCACCGTCGGCCTGTTCTCGCTGCTGGACACGCTGATGTGCGCGCCGATGGAGTTCGTGCTGGAGCAACTGCCGCTGGTGCCGGAGATCCGCGATGCGCTGGTCGGCAACCGCGGCCCGTTCGGCCCGCTGCTGGAACAGATCCACGCCTGGGAAGCCGGCCAGTTGAGCGGCCAGGCCCAGCCCCAGCACATCCAGCGCATGGCCGGCATCTACCTGGAAGCGACCCAGTGGGCGGACCAGGTGTATGCCTTCGCCGACCACAAGGCGCAGGCCGTCGCGGCGTAAGGCCTTTTTCCGAACGACCCGGCAGCGCCGGGCGCAGGCGCACGGCCTCGAAGTCGATTCGAACGCTCTCCGCGAACCTCTCGACCGAACCCCTCTCCCGCCGGGAGAGGGTGCCGACAGGCGATGGGGGTTCGGGCGGAACGGGATGAACGGCCGATAGCCGGACAGGCATCCTGCCCGGGGCCAGGGTCAGGCCCGCGCCATCCGCCGGTGCAGCAGGAGCACCACCAGCACGCCGGCGGCCGTCACGGCCAGCCATGCCAGCACGGGCGGCCAGCCGCCGCCGAGCCAGGAGGCGCACGACACGGCGCCGATCGCGGTCACGCCCACTGCCAGTGCCAGCACCACGTCGCCGACGCGACGGCGGCGTTCCCACAGCAGCAGGAAGGCGCCCAGCCCGGCCAGCACGATCGCCCCGGCGCGGCGCGCCGTCGTGAACTCGGGCGGTTCGGGCACGTCAGGCAACACGTCGCTGAGCGAACGCTCGCCGACCTGCACCTGGTAGCCCTGGTCGTCGGCCAGGCTGGCCCGCACCAGCCGGTTGCCATCCAGGCGGGCAAACACCGTCACCGGCTGCACCGGCACCGCCTGCCAGCTCACCCGCACGTCGCCCAGGCGCGGCGAGCCTGGGTCCACGCTGGTAGTCAGGTAGGCGTGATACAGGCTGAAGCTCGCGGCCAGGTTGGCGGGCAGGCGTGACGGGTCGGGCGCCACCGTCTCCGTGCCGGGCAATGCGCGCACCAGCATGGGCTCCAGCTCGAAACCGCCGACCTTCACCTTTCCCGCCATGAAACGCTCGCCCCGCAGCGGCATCGCCTTGGGATTGGCGTGCCCGCGCGGCTGTTCGAACCTGGCGGTGTCCTGCAATTCGTCCGACCAGTCCAGCTCGTAATGCACACCGCCCGCGCGCACCTCGCGCCACTGGAACATCTCCACCCGACGGGACAGCACCGGCGTGGGCACGGTCAGGTTGAAGTCGGCGTCATGCGGCGACTCGACCACGTCGGGCGTGCCAGAGACCAGCACCATGCTGCCGTGCTGGCCCGGCTGCGGCCCGCGCGCTCCGGCCTGGACGACGTCGCCGCCGTGGCGCGCCGCGGCCAGGTGATGCGCCAGCAGGCCGCGCTCGGTGACCGCGGCCAGGCCCAGGCCGGCGATGAGCAGCAGGGCGCCGCCACCACGCAGCAGCAGGGCCTGCGTGCCGATCCGCAGTTGCCGCCTCACCCGGCCGTCCCGGCGGGCTCGCCGCGCAGGCTCGCCTGCTCGGCGGTGGTGCCGAAGCGACCCCGCTCGTCGCGGGTCACCTGGGCCGCTGCACAGGCATGGTCATGGGTGAAGAACAGCCGCACGCCACGGGCGAGCTTGTCTTCGAGGAAGCCGCGTTTCTCGTCGATCAGGGTTTCGGGAGCCCGGTCGTAACCCATGGTGATCGGCAGATGCACCCAGGGCCGGCCAGGGATCAGGTCGGCGCAGAACACCACGCCGCCGACCTCCGCCAGCATCAGGCCGGGCGTGTGGCCGTCGGAGAAGTGGAAGCGCACCGATTTTCCCAGTGCCTTCGAATACGCCCCCTCGACCAGCTCCAGCCGACCGCTGGCTTCCAGCAGCCCGGCCAGTTCCGGGATGAACGAGGCACGGTCGCGCGGATGCGGCGACTGCGCGCGGCGCCAGTGCTCGGCGCCGACCAGGAAGGTGGCGTTGGGGAACAGCAACCGCGGCGGCTGCCCTTCCGCCCATGGCGCCAGCAGGCCGCCGGCATGGTCGAAATGCAGGTGGGAGAGGACCACCGCATCGATGCCCTCGTGCGTGAGACCGGCTTCGGCCAGCGACTCCAGCAGCACGTGGCGGTCCTCCACCACGCCGTAGCGCTCGCGCAGCTTCGGCTCGAAGAAGGCGCCGATGCCCGTTTCGAACAGCACGTTGCGACCGTCCAGGTCCTTCACCAGCAGGCAGCGGCACGCCAGCGGGATGCGGTTTTCCGCGTCCGGTTCGATCCAGCGCGACCACATGGCCTTCGGCGCGTTGCCGAACATCGCGCCGCCATCGAGCCTCTGGGTGTTGCCCTCAAGGGACCACAGTTGCATGACACGTCCCCTGTCCAAGGATGCTTGCCGGATTCTACGCAGCGGCGCGGGCCATGTCTGCCGGGTGCGGGCGGCCCCGCCGCCGATCCGGGGCCGGGCTACTGCACCTTGCCCGACCCCGAAGGCCGCCGCGGATCGCTGGCCGCCTGCAGCGTGTTGCTGCGGTGGTCCCAGGTCACCACGTTCATGAAGCCCCAGGGGGCGCGCGGGTGCAGCGTGTAGCCCATGCGCTCGAGCTCATGCGCGGTGGCCGGGTCGAACACGCCCTGCTCCACGTCCACGCGATCGGGCAGGAACTGATGGTGGTAACGCTTCTGCGCCACGATGGCGCCGGCATCCTTGCCGTCGACGAAGGCAAGGATGCCCTCGAGCACCTGGGTGATGATGGTCGAGCCGCCGGGCGAGCCGATCACCGCGGTACGGTCCTGGCCGATCACCAGGCTGGGCGACATCGAGGAGAGCATGCGCTTGCCCCCGACCGGCGCGTTGGCCTCGCTGCCGAGCAGGCCGTAGACGTTGGGCTTGTTGGGCACCAGCGCGAAGTCGTCCATCTCGTCGTTGAGCAGCACGCCCGTGCCGGCGGCGACGAAGGTGGAACCGAGCGTGTAGTTCACCGTCGAGGTGACGGCGATCATGTTGCCGTCCTTGTCGATGATCGAGAAATGGGTGGTGTGCGGGCCGGGGTCGGAGGCGCCGGCATGCGGCAGCATCGAGGAGGGCGTGGCCCTGTCCGGCAGGATGCTCTGGCGCAGGCCGTCGGCGTAGAACGGCGACAGCAGCATGTCCAGCGGCATCTTCACGAAGTCCGGGTCACCCAGGTAATCGTTGTGGTCGCGGAACGCGCGGCGCATCGCCTCGATCACGTAGTGCACGCGATGGGCACGGTCGAGCTTGTCCAGGTCCACGCCACGCAGGATGTTGAGGATCTCCGCGATGGCCACGCCGCCGGAGGACGGCGGCGGCGCGGTGACGATGCGGTAACCGCGGTAATCCACGCTGATCGGCGCGCGTTCCTTGATCTGGTAGCCGGCCAGGTCCGCTTCGCTCCAGTTGCCGCCGGCCGCGCGCACGGCGGCCACCAGCTTCCTTGCCACTTCGCCGCGGTAGAAGCCGTCGCGGCCCTCTTTCGCCAGGATCTCGAGCGTGCGCGCCTGGTCCGGGTCGCGCCAGAGCCTGCCCTCGACGGGCGGCTTGCCGTCGACGAGATACTTGGCCTCGGAAGCGGGCCAGCGCTTGAGATCGTCGGCACGCTCGGCGATGGCGTTGCGCAGGCGGCTGTCCGGCTTGAAGCCCTCGCGCGCGGTGCGGATCGCCGGCGCCAGCGAGGCCGACAGCGGGAGCTTGCCGTAGTGTCCCGACAGCCAGGCCAGCCCTGCCGGCTCGCCCGGGATACCGGCCGAGAGCGGGCCGTTCAGCGCGGCGTCGCGGTTGGGCGAGCCATCGGGATTGAGGTAATCCTTCGCGTCCACCGCCGCGGGCGCCACCTCGCGCGCGTCGATGAACACCTCGCGCCCGTCCGAGGCCCGGCGCAGCACGGCCATGAAGCCGCCGCCCAGCCCCGAGCTTTCCGGCTCGACGACCGACAGCGTGGAAGCCACCGCCACCGCCGCGTCGAAAGCATTGCCGCCCTTGGCCAGCACTTCGAGTCCGGCGTCGGTGGCCAGGAAGTTGGCGCTGGCGATCGCCGCGTGGCCGGGTTTGGCTGCGGCGGCGGAGGTCGCGGGAGCCTCCCGGGAGGGCGGGTCCGTTGCGAAGGCGGCAGTACTGGTCAGCAGCAGGCTCAGCAAAAGGACTCGCCAACGCGGGGACAGACTCATGCCGTGGTCTCCTTGGCCATCAACTGGCGGTATTTGGGTTCGAGTTGCTCGTGCGTCTCGACGTGCTCCGGATCGATGACGATGCACTCGACCGGGCAGACGACCATGCATTGGGGTTCGTCGTGGTGACCGACGCATTCGGTGCACAGGGCCGGATCGATGACGTAGTAGTCCTCGCCCATCGAGATCGCCTTGTTGGGGCACGCCGGCTCGCAGACGTCGCAATTGACGCAGGTGTCGAGAATCTTAAGGGACATGGCGTCAATGGTAGCGCGGAGCGGCGCCGCTTACTCCCTCTCCCCCGGGCGCAGTCCGGGGGAGAGGGTTGGGGTGAGGGGGAGGCCTTTGGCTCTTTCGCCATCTCCCGATCAGAGCGAAGAGCCTCCCCCTCTCCCCAGCCCTCTCCCCCGGCGGGGCCGGGGGAGAGGGAGCGGGCCTCGCCGCGTGCCGGTTTTCGTCCATCCAAACAAAGAGCCCGGGGCGTAGCGCGGCGCGGCGCAGCACCGCTTGCTCCCTCTCTCCCAGGCGCAGTCCGGGGGAGAGGGTTGGGGTGAGGGGGAGGCCTTTGGCTCTTTCGCCATCTCCCGATCAGAGCGAAGAGCCTCCCCCTCTCCCCAGCCCTCTCCCCCGGCGGGGCCGGGGGAGAGGGAGCGGGCCTCGCCGCGTGCCGGTTTTCGTCCATCCAAACAAGGAGCCCGTGACGTAGCGTGACGTAGCGCGGCGCGGCACTTCTTACTCCCTCTCCCCCGGGCACAGCCCGGGGGAGAGGGTTGGGGAGAGGGGGAGGCCTTTGGCTTTTCCGCCGTCCCCCGATCAGAGCGAAGAACCTCCCCCTCTCCCCAGCCATCTCCCCCGGGGCCAGGGAGAGGTGGTGGTCTCCGCGGCGTGCGTGTTTCCTCCGTCCAAACGAAAACGCCCGCGACGCCTTCCGGCATCGCGGGCGTTTCGAGTGCGCGGGCGCCTGGCTTACATCGCCACGAAGCGCACCGTCGCACCGGTCGGCTGCAGCGCGGTCATCACGCGGTCCTTGTCCGCCTGGTCGCCGATGAACAGCACGATCACGTCCTTGAACGAGCCCGGCTTGGCGCCGGCGAAAGCGTCAATCACGAACTGGGCGGTCTTGGACGAGTTCGGGCCGGCGAAGGCCAGCAGGTTGCCCGGCAGCACGCCGCGGGCGATGACGTCCTGGACGCTCTGCAACTGGCGGTCGTACTTGGCCTGGGCGTCTTCGTCGTCGCCGGCCGGCACCAGGTAGGCGTACGGCCGCTCGGCGGTCATGCCCTGCATGTTGTTCTGCACGATCTGGCCCAGGTAGGCGTTCCACGCCTGGGCGTCGTTCGGGTTGGTCGGCTTCGGCGCGGCCGCCTGCTGGGTGGCCTGCTGGTTGTCTTCCTGCTTGTTGCAGGCCGACAGGGCCAGGGTACCGGCGAGTGCGAAGGTGGCGGCGATCAGGAACTTACGCATGGGTGTCTCCCTGTGAGTGGATTCGAGGATGGCCTTACTTGCGCCAGCGCTGCCGCATGGCCTGTTGCACGGCCGGGTGCACGAAGCTCGAGATGTCGCCGCCGAGGCGGCCGATCTCGCGCACCAGCGAGGAGGAAATGAAGCTGTACTGTTCCGCCGGCGTCAGGAACAGCGTTTCGGCCTGCGGAATCAGGTGGCGGTTCATGCTCGCCAGCTGGAACTCGTATTCGAAGTCCGATACCGCGCGCAGTCCGCGGATGATCACGCCGGCGCCGACCTCGGTGACGAAGCTGGCCAGCAGGCTGTTGAAACCGCGCACTTCCACGTTGGGCAGGTCGGCCAGCGCCAGCCGTGCCAGCGTGATGCGCTCCTCCAGGCTGAAACCCGGCCCCTTGCCGGAACTCTCGGCCACCGCCACCACCACGCGCTCGAACAGCGGCGCGGCCCGCGACACCAGGTCGGCATGGCCGTTGGTGATCGGGTCGAAGGTGCCGGGATACACGGCCAGGCGCTTGTTCACCGGGGCTTTGTTCACGAGGGGCTGCAGCGCGAAAGTGGCGGCTAGCTTAACGGAAGCTCCGTGCAGCGGCGATAGAGCGCGTGGCGCACCTCGCCCGCCCGGCCCTCGCGGTGCAGCGCCCAGCTGGACGGCAGCGCCGGCACCCGGTCGCGCGGCGACTCGACATAGATCCAGGCCTGCGGGGCGAGCCAGCCGCCTTGCTCCAGCCGCTGCGCGAGCGGCGTCCACAGGTCCGCCGCGAACGGCGGGTCCAGGAACACCAGCCCGAAAGGCGTCGGCGTCCCCTCCAGGAACGCCGCCGCATCGGCAACGGTCACCGTGCCCTCGGCCTTCAGCCGCGCGAGGTTGTCGCGCAACGCCGTTGCCGCGCGGGCATCGCGCTCGACGAAGCGCACCGCGCCGGCACCGCGCGAGAGCGCTTCGATTCCCAGCGCGCCGGTCCCGGCGCACAGATCCAGCGCCTGCACGCCCGCGATCACCGGCAGCAGCCAGTTGAACAGCGTTTCGCGCACGCGCTCCGGGGTCGGACGCAGGCCCGGCAGGTCGGGTACGTCCAGCCGGGAATTGCGCAGGCTCCCCCCGATAATGCGGATGCGCCCCGTCACGCCGACGTCCCGCCGCAGGGGCGCACCCTGTGCGCGACCGTCGTCGCGCATGGAAGATGCAGGCACGAATGGCCCTCAGCGGCCAGTCTGGTAGCGGGTGATAGCATCCGCGCATTGTCTTGGAAACGCCGCCGCAATGCTCAAGTTCTGGAAGAAGAAACCCACCGAAACGACTTCGGAGCAACCGGCCGAACACGGCCGGACGCCGCCCGCCGACGCGACGGCCCTGGACAATGCAAGTCCGGTGCTGGACGAAGCGCGTGCTGAAATCGCGCCCGCGGAGCCGGCGATCGTCGACGAGCCGCCGCCCGCGACCGTGGCCGAACCCGCCCCGGCCAAGCGCAGCTGGCGCGAACGCCTCTCCGGCAGCGGCTTCGCCAAGGGCCTGAGCTCGCTGTTCATGCGCCATCCGAAGCTCGACGACGATCTGCTCGACGAGCTCGAAACCCTGCTGATCACCGCCGACGTCGGCGTGGAGGCCAGCACCACGCTGGTCGAAGGCCTGCGCAAGCGCATGCACAAGCGCGAGTTCGCCGATGCCGACGCGCTGCTGGCCGCATTGCGCGAGGCGCTCGTTGCCATGCTGGTGCCGGTACAGCAGCCGCTGGACATCACCGGTCGCAAGCCCTTCGTGGTGCTTACCGTGGGCATCAACGGCGTGGGCAAGACCACCACGATCGGCAAGCTGGCGCGCCGCTGGCGCGACGAGGGCCGCCAGGTGATGCTCGCCGCCGGCGACACCTTCCGCGCCGCCGCGGTGGCCCAGCTGAAGACCTGGGGCGAACGCAACAACGTGCCGGTGATCGCGCAGGGCCAGGAGGCCGATGCGGCCAGCGTGATCTTCGATGCCCTGCAGGCCGCCCGCTCGCGCAACGCCGATGTCCTCGTCGCCGATACCGCCGGCCGCCTGCATACGCAGGGCGGATTGATGGACGAGCTGTCCAAGATCGCCCGCGTGATGAAGAAGCTCGACGCCGACGCGCCGCACGAGGTGCTGATGGTGATCGACGGCACCACCGGCCAGAACGCGATCAGCCAGTTGCGCCAGTTCCGCCAGATCGTCGGCGTCACCGGCCTGGTGGTGACCAAGCTCGACGGTACGGCGAAGGGCGGCGTGGTGTTCGCGCTGGCGCGCGAGTTCGGCCTGCCGATCCGCTACGTCGGCCTGGGCGAGAGCGCCACCGACCTGCGCGAGTTCGACGCGCGCGCCTTCGTCGACGGCCTGCTGCCGGCCACGCTGGCGCGGGCCTGAGCCTGCGATGACGCGCCGGCTGCGCATCGCGCTGCTGGGCCTGGCCGGCCTTCTCGTTGCCGGCCTGGTGGCCCTGCTGGTGACCGTGTACCTGCTGCTGCAGCCGGAACGCTTCACCGCCATGTTGCAGGAGCAGGCGCGCCAGGTCGGACTCGAACTGAGCCTGGCCAGCCCTGCCCGCCCCGCCCTGTTTCCCCGCCCGGCGCTGGAACTGGAGGGGCTCACCCTCACCGCACACGGTGCCAGCATGCCGATACTGTTGGCTGCCAACGGCCGCCTGGCGTTGCCCTGGAGCACGTTGTTCGGCGGTCCCACGGTGATCTCGCGGCTGGAGATCGACGCGCCGCGGGTGGATCTGGACGCGCTGCAGGCCTGGCTGTCCGGCCTGCCCTCGGGCGGTAGCGGCTCGCCCAACATCCCGCGCATCGATACCGGCGTGCGCATCGCGCGCGGCACGATCGTCAGCGGCAACAAGTTGCTGCTGCGCGACTTCTCGCTCGACGCCGGCAGCCTGCTCACCGGGCAGCCGTTCCCGCTGGTGATCTCGGCCAAGGATGCCCATGGCACCCCGATGCAGCTGCGCCTGATCGCCACTCCGCGGATCCAGGGCAACGCGTTGCAGCTCAACGACATCGACCTCGAGTACACCCGTGGCGGGACGCTGGCGATGCGCCTGTCCGGGGAGGCGCACTGGCACGGCGCGGCGGATGCCGCGGCCACGCTCGCCGGTTCGCTCGAACAGGCCGACGCCGGCCGCTATGACATCTCGCTGGAACTGACTCCGGCCAACCAGAGCAACCCCTTGCTGCTTGCGCTCAAGCTCGACGGCCCCGGCAACCACCTCGACCTGCGCGTGCCACCGCTGGGCGTGGCGCGCTGGTGGTCGCACATCGGCGACGAGGAAGGTCCCAGGCTCGGCGTGCCGCCCGGCAGCGGCCACGTGGATGTGGCCACGCTCGACGTGGCCGGCGTGCACGTCGAAGGCCTGCACCTGGAACTGGCACCTGCCCCGGCGGCCAGCACCAGCGCCCCCGCGTCACCGGCCAGCAGCGACGCCCGATGAGCTCCACCCTCGCCGCCGACCTGCTGCCCTGGTTCGACCGCCACGGGCGCCACGATCTCCCCTGGCAGGCTCCCGCGCCGGGCGGTCGCCGCGATGCCTACCGCGTGTGGCTTTCCGAGGTGATGCTCCAGCAGACCCAGGTCGCCACGGTCATTCCCTACTTCCTGCGCTTTACCGGGGCGTTGCCGACGTTGCCCGATCTGGCCGCAGCGGACGAAGACCGCGTGCTCGCCCTCTGGTCGGGCCTGGGCTACTACCGCCGCGCGCGCTTCCTGCACCGCGCCGCGCAGCTTTGCGTGGAACACCACGGCGGCGAGCTGCCGCGCGACTTCGACGCGCTCGCCGCACTGCCGGGCATCGGCCGCTCCACCGCCGGCGCGATCCTCGCCCAGGCACACGGCCTGCGCTTCGCCATCCTCGACGGCAACGTCAAGCGCGTGCTTGCCCGCTACCACGGCATCGAGGGCCACCCCGGCCAGGGCGCGGTCGAGAAGCAGCTGTGGGCGCGCGCCGAGGCGCACACGCCGCACGCGCGCGTGGCCGACTACACCCAGGCGATCATGGACCTTGGCGCCACCGTCTGCGTGCGCTCGCGCCCGCTCTGCCCGGCCTGTCCGCTGGCCGATGCCTGCGTCGCCCGCCGCGAGGGTCGCACCGCGCAACTGCCCACGCCAAAGCCCGGCAAGACGCTGCCCACGCGCGCCACCACCATGCTGGTGCTGCGCGATGGCCATGGTCGTGTGCTGCTGGAGCGACGCGGTCCGAGCGGCGTGTGGTCCGGGCTGTGGAGCCTGCCCGAAGCGGCCGACCACGAAGCGGCCTGGCGACTGGCGCAGACGCACGCGCAACTGGACGACGCGCAACCGCTCACGCCCTTCGTCCACGTCTTCAGCCACTACCGGCTCCAGGTCGAGCCGCTGCTGTTCGACGGCGCGACAGCCCACCCCGCCATCGCCGATAATGTGGCGCTGCGCTGGTGCGCCCGCGACGAGTGGCCGAGCCTCGGCCTGCCCGCTCCCGTGCGCACCCTGCTCGGAACATTGCACCCACCGCTCGCGTCACACACCAGCCGTTCGCGCTGAGCGTAGCCCGCGGCAAGCGGGCGAAGTCGAAGCGCCGCGGCCTCGCGATCCTTCGACTCCGGCCCGCGGCCTACGCTCAGGACGAACGGCAACGAGGAAGATCCGCATGCCCCGCACCGTCCACTGCGCCAGACTCGACATCGACGCCGAAGGTCTCGACTTCGCCCCCTGGCCAGGCCCGCTCGGCCAACGCGTCTACGAGCACGTCTCCAGGCAGGCCTGGCAGCAATGGCTCGCCCACCAGACCATGTTGATCAACGAGTACCGGCTCAACCCGCTCGAAGCGAAAACCCGCCAGTACCTCGCCGGCGAGATGGAGAAGTACTTCTTCGGCGGCGGCGAAGTCGCCCAACCCGCCGGCTACGTCGCCCCCGACCAGCCTTGACGCAAGCGTTCGCACCCTGTTTAATGCGCGGCTCCGCAGCACGCGCCACGCGTCCTGCACTCCTCCCGGCCGGGTAGCTCAGTTGGTAGAGCAGGGGATTGAAAATCCCCGTGTCGGCGGTTCGATTCCGTCCCCGGCCACCAGGTGTCCAAAGGGCCCGCAGACATGCGGGCCCTTTTCTTTTGCCCGCAGGCGGTATCGGTGCCCCCCCGGTTGCCGTTCGATGGCAGGTGACGGCCTCGCGGGGGCTTCGGGACACGGCCCCGTATTTCACATGCGCTTCACCTTTCCGGACCGATCTTGCCCGGCTAGGCAAGGGGAGCGTGCTCGTGAATCATCGGACATGGAAATGCCTGCTGGCCGGCGGAAGCCATCACGGAAAGGTCATCAGCAAGGTCACCGATGCCGCCCTCACTTTTCCGCCCACGCTCAACGTCGGGGGCGAGCTTTATCACCCCATGACGATGACCTCTGCGACGAGCGCGGCGCCAGAATGGACGGGCGCGTGCGTCATGGCGCACTGCTACGCCACCCTGGAACAGGTCAACGACGCGCACCGGCTGCTCCTCCTGAGCTGACGCCGAGCGACAACCCGGGGCGGACGGTCACGCGGCCGGCGCGGTCAGGCCGGATCGGCCACCTCGTCCGCGGGCATGGCCGGTCCGGGCACGAGCGCCACGAACAGCTCGGCCAGCACCTCGCTACTGAACGGCTTGCGCAGGATCGCATCCATTCCCGCCTCGTGCGCGCAGGCTTCCTCGTCGCCACCGGAACGGGCGGTGATGGCGATGATCGGAACGCGCCGGCCGGCCTCCTCGCGCTGACGGACCAGGCGCGCGACCTGGAAGCCGTCGACGCCCGGCAGGTCCAGGTCCAGCAGCACGACGTCGAAACGCGACTGGTCCAGTTCGGCGAGCGCCCCCAGGCCGTTGGCGACGTAGCAGACGCGGTGGCACTGGCGTTCGAGCTGGCCGCGGATGACTGCGGCGACGATCGTGTCGTCCTCGACCAGCAGCACGTGCAGCGACCCGCCGACCGGCGCTTGCGCGAGGACGGGCATGCTGACGGCGTCCTCGGGCAGCTGCAACGGCAGGCGCACGCGGAAGGTGCTTCCCTGGGCCACGTGCGACTCGAGTTCGATGCTGCCGCCCATCATGCCGACCAGCTCGCGGCAGATCGCCAGTCCGAGACCGCTGCCGGCGCGTCGTTGCGGGCCTTCGACCTGCTCGAAACGATGGAACAGCCGGGCCTGCGCAGCCTCCGGGATGCCCGGCCCGGTGTCGACGACGCTGAAGACCAGGCCTTCAGCGTCGCACTCGGCGCGCAGCCTGACGCTGCCGTATTCGGTGAACTTCAACGCGTTGTGGGTGATATTGAGCAGCACCTGCTTGATGCGCACGGCATCGCCCACGACGCGTGGCGGCAGGTCGCCGTCCAGCTCCACCGTGAGCGAGAGTCGCTTGACCTGGGCATGGCCCAGTTGCAGTTGAGCCACGTCCTCGACTACCTGGCGCGGATCGAACGGCTCCAGCTCCAGCTCCAGCCGGCCGGCCTCGATGCGGGCCAGGTCGAGCGCGTCGTTGAGCAGCTTGAGCAGCATGCCGCCGGAGCGCTGCATGGCCAGGGTGTATTCGCGCTGCTCGGGCTTGAGCGGCGTGGATAGCAGCAGTTCGGCCATACCCATCACGCCGGTCATCGGCGTGCGGATCTCGTGGCTGAGCGTGGCCAGGAACTGTGTCTTGGCCGCGCTGGCTTCTTCCGCCAGACAGCGCTGTTGTTCGGCCAACGCGATGCGATGGCGCTGCGCGATGCGCCGGCGCCATACCCGCAGCGCCATCCACACCACCAGCAGCAGCGTGATGGCGTAGGTCAGCCAGGCCCACCAGCGCACCCACGGCGGCGCCTCGACGTGGATGCGCAGCGGCGCAGCCAGGTGCGCCCAGGCGCCACCGGCGCCGACCGCCATCACCCTGAGCGTGTAGTCGCCGGCGGCCAGGCCGGCGAAGTCGCGCTGGCCACGGCTGCCGACGTCGATCCAGCTGCCGTCCAGGCCGTCGAGCCGGAAGCGGTAGCGGTTGGCCGAAGGGTCGACGTAGGAGAACACCCGCGCCTCCACGCCCAGCTCGCGATCGCGCCAGTCCACCTCGACCGGGCCCGGGCCCAGCGGCAGCTCGGTCAGCTGGCCATGGCGGCGCACCCGCACGCGGGTCAGCGCCAGTTGCGGCACGGTGGCCTGCTCGCATACGCGGTCGGGATTGAAGGCGACCACGCCGCCGAGCGTCGGCGCATAGAGGTTGCCGTCGGGCATCAGCGCGAAACCGCGCGAGAACTCGGCGTTGCTCAGCCCATCCTGCAGGCCGAACGAGCGGAAGCGCCCGGTGTCCGGATCGAAGCGCCACAGGCCGTCGGTGCCGAAGATCCACACCCGCCCGCGCGCGTCCACGCGCATGTCGACCACGCCGACCGAGGGCCAGCCGTGCGCCATGTCCACGTGGCGCACCAGCGCCAGCCCGTCATCGTGGTAGCGGTACTGCTGCAGCCCGTCGGGCGTGGCCAGCCACAGGCCGTCGGACGAGAAGCTGAAGGCCTCCACGGAAACGCCGGCAGGACCGCCCGGCACCGGCTCGAAGAAGCTGTGCGTCCGGTCCAGCCGCATCAGGCCGCCTTCGCTGGCGTAGTAGAAGGTGCCACGGTCGTTGAGCGTCATCTGCGCCCCCCACAGCATCTTGTCGTCGGCCTGGTGCATCGGCACGCGGGTCACCTCCAGGGTGTCCGGGTCGACGCGGAACAGGCCCTCGCGGAAGGTGCGCACGTACAGGCGGTGATCGGGGCCAGGCTCGACTTCCAGCGGATGGCGGAACATCAGGCCTTCGGGATCGACCGCATCCACGCGCGAACCCCGGGTGCGATAGAGCGTCCCCTGCACCGCGACCCACAGGCGGCCGCCCTCGCCCTCGGTCATGCCCAGCACGTCGCCGCGCAACCCGGACAGCACGTGCTCCACGGCGCCGGTGTAGGGGTCCAGGCGATCCACCCTGCCGTCGCGTTCGCCGACCCAGATGTGCCGCCCGTCACGGCCGCGCGCCATGGTGGTCGCCACCGAATCGCGCAGGCTGGCCGGATTGTCCGGGATATGGGTGTAGCGGCTGAAGCTGTACCAGCCGGGCGCGAGGTAGGCCACGCCGCCATCGAGGGTGGTCACCCACAGGCCGCCTTCGCGGTCGACGTAGAGCTGCCACACCCAGGTGCCGGGCAGGTTGCCGTAGAGCACCGGGCGGTTCATCACCGGCAGCACCGGCCCGTCCGGCTGTTCCTGCAGGAACAGGCCCCGCTGGGTGCCGATCCACAGCCGGCCGGCATGGTCGCGGGTACTTGTCATGATGTTGATGTCGGGCAACGCATCGCGGGCGAAACGGTGCGCGCGGCCGTCGGGACCGATGACCAGCAGCCCGCGCACGGTGGCGATGCGCACCTCGTCGCCGCTGCCGTCGATGCGCCAGGCATCCATCGTCTGCGCCGGATCGGCCGGCAGCACCCGGTGCCAGCTGCCGTCCGCGTCACGCCTGAAGATGCCGTGGACGCTGCCGACCCACAGGCGCTGGCGAGGGTCGACGTAGAGCGCGGCCACCTCGCCGAGGTCGGCGGGGCTGGGTCCGAGCAGCGGGTTGACGACGTGCTCGAAACTGCCGTCCGCGCGCATGCGGTCCAGCCCGGAACGGGTACCTACCCAGAGGCTGCCGTCGGCCGTCTGCGCCATTGCCCAGACCTTCTCGCTCACCAGGCTGCCGGGATCGGTCGGGTCGTGCTGCCAGTGCCTGAACGTGCCGGTGGCCGCATCGAACCGGTTCAGGCCCGCGTCCAGGCCGGCGGCCCACAGTCGGCCCTGGCGGTCGATCAGCAACGAGGAAATGCCGTTGCCGGCCAGGGAGCCCGGCTCGCCGGAGATGTGGCGGAAGTTTTCGAACTCCACGCCATCGAAACGCGCGATGCCGTTCTTGGTACCGAACCACATGGTGCCGTCGGGTGCCTGCACGGCGGCGTAGACCAGGCTGCTGGGCAGGCCATCGGCGCTGCCGTAGCGACGGAACTGCGGGGTCGGCAGAACCCGGTTCGGGGCCGCTTCGACGGGAGCGGAGGCCGGTGCGTTGGCGCCCGCCGCGGGGATACCCAGCAGCAAGCCAACGCCCAGCAGCAAAGCGGACACCATGTGCTTCCCCCCACGCGCCTGAAGTCCTGGGCGGACACATTGAAGTCCCCCCGGATCTTCACGCCTTCGGCAAATCGCCGGATTCCCCTTCACGAAATGATGCCAAAAGCATCCCCCTGCCGCGACCTTCCCCGGTGTACTAATATTAGTAACATGATTCTCAGCCCCACCCGCCAAGCCCTGCTCGACTACCTGCGAGAACACATCGCGGTGCACGGCTACCCGCCTTCGCAGCTGCAGATCGCCGCCGCGCTGGGCCTGAAACAGAACCGCTCGGCGCGACTGCACCTGGAAGCGCTGGCGCGCGAGGGCCACATCGAACTGGTGCCCGGCCAGGCGCGCGGCATCCGTCTGCGGCAGCCGCCGCCGCTGCCGGCACTCACGGTGCCGCTGCTGGGCCGCGTGGCGGCGGGCCGGCCGATCGGTTCGGACGCCGAGGTCCGTCGCGAAGTGGCGCTGGATGCTTCGCTGTTCCGCCTCAAGCCGGACTACCTGCTGGAAGTGGTGGGCGATTCGATGCTGCTGGACGGCATCCTCCCCGGCGACCTGATCGGCGTGCATCGCACGCCCGAGGCGCGCCATGGCCAGACCGTGGTGGCGCGGCTGGAAGGCGAGTTCACCGTCAAGCGGTTCGAACGCAGGGACGGCCGCGTCCGCCTGCTGCCGCGCAATCCCGCCTATGCGCCGATCGAAGTGGACCCGCGCGCCACCGACTTCGCCATCGAGGGCCTGTTCGCCGGACTGGTGAGGCCCGGCTGATGCCCTTCCATGCACTGCCTCCTCTCCCCGTGGGGAGGGGGCCGGGGTGAGGGGCCAAGGCTGGCCTCGCACCTCGCTCGAAGCGACGTAATACACACATGGACACCTTCATCGTCACCAACAGTTCCGCAGGGCGGGCTTCAGTCCTCCGCTCCATGCGCCCATGGCGGGCTGAAGCCCCTTGCACGGCTGCGCGCGCATGAGCAACGTCGTCGCCCTCGATCACCTGTTCGATGCCCGCCGCCTCTGGCGCGGCCAGCCGCAGGCACGTCCGCCCTCGCGCCAGCCGACCGGCTTCCCGTTGCTGGACACCGCACTGCCCAGCGGCGGCTGGCCCGAAGGCGCACTGAGCGAAGTGCTGCTGCCGCTCGACGGCATCGGCGAACTTGGCCTGCTGTGGCCCACGCTCGCGCGCCTGACGCAGGCCGGCGGGCGGGTGGCGCTGATCGGTCCGCCCTACCTGCCCTTCCCCGCCGCCTGGGCCCACGCGGGCGTGCGGCTGGAGCGGCTGCAGGTGGTGCGTGCCGAGCCACGAGACGTGCCCTGGGCGACCGAACAATGCCTGCGCTCGGCTGCCTGCGCGGCCGTGCTGTGCTGGCCGCAGCAGGCCGACGACCGCACGCTGCGCCGGCTGCAACTGGCGGCCGAAACCGGCCAGTGCTTGGGCGTAGCGATGCGCCCCGCGTCGGCGGCGGTCCACGCCTCGCCCGCCGCGCTGCGGTTGGTGCTGGAAACCCGCCCCGCGCGCCTGCGCGTGCTCAAGTGCCGCGGTGGCAACCCGCCGTCGCAGCCGCTGCCCTGGCCGCTGCCGGTGGGCACGCCCGAAACCATCCCGGACAGCCACGTCACGGCTGTCCCGGATCGCGCCTGAGGCCCACGGCATGTTGTGGGCCTGCATCCTGTTGCCGCAGCTGGCGCTCGATGGCGTCCTTCGTCGTCATGCCGATCCCGACGAGCCGCTGGTGCTGGTCGACGGCCCCGTGCAGCGGCGCGTACTGCGCGCGGTCAACGCCGCGGCGAAGGCACAAGGCCTGCGCGCGGGCCTGCCGTTGGCCACCGCGCAGGCGATCTGCGCGCGCTTCGCCACGGTCGAGCACGATCCGGCCGAAACCACGCGCTGGCACGATTTCCTCGCCGCCTGGGCCTACCGCTACGGCGCGCAGGTCAGCCGGCAGATGCCGGCCTCGCTGCTGGTCGAAGTGGAGGCGAGCTTCCGCCTGTTCGGCCCCTGGCCGCGGATGGAGGCGCTGCTGCGCGAGGACCTGGTCGCGCTCGGCTTCCGCCACCGCATCGCACTGGCGCCCAATCCCTGGGCCGCGCGCGCCCTGGCCGGCGTGCACGACGGCCTGGCGATCACCCACGACGCGCCGCTGAAGCAGGCCCTCGGCCAGTTGCCGGTGGAGCGTGCCGGTCTTCCGCCCGAGGCGGCCGACAGCCTGCGCCGCATGGGCCTGCGCCGGCTCGTCCAGGTCTACGCCCTGCCGCGCGCGGCGCTGGGCCGGCGCGTGGGCACCGACACCCTCGACCAGCTCGATCGCCTCACCGGAGCGCTCGCCACGCCGCTGGACTGCTACCAGCCGCCGGACCATTTCGAATCGCGCATCGAATTCAACTACGAGGTCGGTGCCACCGGGCAGTTGCTGTTCCCGCTGCGTCGCATGACCGGCGATCTCGCCGCGTACCTGGCCGGTCGCGACGGCGGCGTGCAGCGCTTCGTGCTGCGGCTGGAGCACGAACGCGGCGCCGCCACCGAAGTGCCGGTCGGCCTGCTTGCCCCCGAGCGTGATGCGGGCATGCTGTTCGAACTGGCCCGCGGCCGGCTCGACCTGGTGCAACTGGCCGCGCCGGTACGCGCCCTGCAACTGATCGCACGCGAACTGCCGCCGTTCGTGCCGGCCGGCCGTGACCTGTTCGACGTACGTCCGCAACAGGCGGTGCCCTGGGAACAGCTGCGCGAACGCCTGCGCGCGCGGCTGGGCGACGAGGCCGTGCACGGCCTGTCGATCCGCGCCGATCACCGTCCCGAGCGCGCATGGCGCGATCACGGCGACAGTGCCGAAGCCCCGCCCCTGCCCCGCCCCGGCTGGCTGCTGCCGCGACCGATTCCGCTGCGCGAACGCGGGCTGCGCATCCTGGCCGGCCCCGAGCGTGTCGAGAGCGGCTGGTGGGACGGCGACGTGCGACGCGATTACTACGTGGTCGAAACCGCCGCCGGACAACGCGCCTGGGCCTACTGCCCGGTCGGCGAACGCGAAGGCTTCATGCTGCACGGGTGGTTCGCATGAGCCTCCCGGCCACGATTGCCGCGCATGCCTTTCCTGTAGGAGCGCACCCTGTGCGCGACCGTCATCCCCGCGTACCCGCAACGTACGGCGTTACCGGTCGCGCACAAGGTGCGCTCCTACAAAAGGCGAAGGGGCGGCGCAGCGTCTCCGGAGCGCCCGGCAGAGCCGGAGGGTAGCGGCATGAGCCTCCCCGCCTATGCCGAGCTCCACTGCCTCTCCGCCTTCAGCTTCCAGCGCGGCGCCTCGCTGGCGATCGAGCTGTTCGAGCGTGCGAAGCAACAAGGCTACAGCGCGCTCGCGATCACCGACGAATGCACCCTCGCCGGCATCGTGCGGGCGCTGGAGGCTTCGCGCGAGAGCGGCATCAGGCTGATCGTCGGCAGCGAGTTCCGGTTTTCCGATGGACTCCGCTGCGTGCTGCTGGTGGAGAACCAGCAAGGCTATGCACGGCTGTGCCAGCTGATCACCACCGCGCGCCGCCGCGCGCCCAAGGGCCGCTACGAATCCCTGCGCGAGGACCTGGGCGACACCGAGGGCCTGCTCGCCCTGTGGCTGCCCGGCGCGCGACCGGACGCGGCCGAAGGCAGCTGGCTGAAGGAACGCTTCCCGGACCGCTGCTGGCTCGCGGTCGAGCTGCACCGCGGTCCCGACGACGCCGCGCGCCTGGCCGCCCTGCGCACCGTCGGCGAGCACCTCGGCCTGCCACTGGTTGCCAGCGGCGACGCGCACATGCACGTGCGCGCCCGCCGCCCGTTGCAGGACGTGATGACTGCGATCCGCCACCACACCACCGTGGCGCAGGCCGGCCACCGCCTGTTCCCCAACGGCGAGCGCCATCTGCGTACGCGTCGCGCGCTCGCGGCCATCTATCCGCCCGAACTGCTGGCCGAGAGCGTGGCGATCGCGCAGCGCTGCACCTTCAGGCTGGAAGAACTCGAATACACCTACCCGCACGAACTTGTGCCGCAGGGCCACACCCCGACCAGCTGGCTGCGCCAACTGGTCGAGGAAGGCGTGCGCTGGCGCTGGCCGGACCGCGCCAAGGAAGCATGGCGCAGGCAGATCGAAGCCGAACTGGACCTCATCCAGCTCAAGGCGTACGAGTCCTATTTCCTCACCGTGCACGACATCGTCCGCTTCGCGCGCTCGAAGGGCATCCTCTGCCAGGGCCGCGGCTCGGCGGCCAATTCGCTGGTCTGCTTCGCGCTCGGCATCACCGAGGCCGATCCGGCAACGAGCAACCTGCTCTTCGAGCGCTTCATCTCGGCCGACCGCGACGAGCCGCCGGACATCGACGTCGACTTCGAACACGAACGCCGCGAGGAAGTGCTGCAGTACGTATTCGACCGCTACGGCCGCGACCGCGCCGCGCTCACCGCGGTGGCCACCGAGTACCGCGGGCGTGGCGCGGTCCGCGACGTGGCGCGCGCGCTGGGCATGACGCCGGAGCTGGCCGGCGAACTGTCCGCCACGCTGGACCGCTGGAGCGGCGAGGTGCCGCCGTCGGACCGACTGCGCGAGCGCGGCTTCGATCCGGACACGCCACTGATCCGCCAGGTGCTCGCGCTCACCGCGCAACTGATCGGCTTTCCGCGCCACCTCTCCCAGCACCCGGGCGGCTTCGTCATCTCCGAGCATCCGCTCTCCACGCTGGTGCCGGTGGAGAACACCGCGATGGACGGCCGCACGGTGATCGAGTGGAACAAGGACGACCTGGACACGCTGGGCATGCTGAAGGTGGACTGCCTGGCGCTGGGCATGCTCACCGCCCTGCGCAAGACCTTCGACCTGCTGCGCGACAGCGGCCGTGGCGAGTACACCATCGCCGGCATCAACAAGGACCACAAGGACGACAAGCCCACCTACGAGATGATCAGCCGCGCCGACACCATCGGCGTGTTCCAGATCGAGTCGCGCGCGCAGATGGCCATGCTGCCGCGCCTGAAACCGCGCCAGTTCTACGACCTGGTGATCGAGGTGGCGATCGTGCGGCCGGGCCCGATCCAGGGCGACATGGTCCATCCCTACCTGCGCCGGCGTAACGGCGAGGAGGAGGTCAGCTACCCCTCCGACGCGTTGAAGGACGTTCTCAAGCGCACGCTGGGCGTCCCGCTGTTCCAGGAACAGGTGATGCAGATTGCCATGAAGGCCGCCGATTTCAGCGGGAGCCAGGCCGATGCGCTGCGCCGCTCGATGGCCGCCTGGAAGCGCCATGGGGGGCTGGAGCCGCATCGCGAAAAGCTGCTCGCCGGCATGTTGAAGAACGGCTACAGCCGCGAGTTCGCCGAACACCTGTTCGAGCAGATCAAGGGCTTCGGCAGCTACGGCTTCCCCGAATCGCACGCGGCCAGCTTCGCCCTGCTCGCCTACGTCAGCAGCTGGCTCAAATGCCACGAGCCGGCGGCGTTCGCCTGCGCGCTGATCAACTCCGCGCCGATGGGCTTCTACTCGCCCGACCAGCTGCTGCAGGACGCGCGCCGCCACGGCATCCGCACGCTGCCGGTCGACGTGCGCCACAGCCACTGGGACTGCACTTTGGAACCCGAGCGCGATGCGCAGCTGCAGCCGGCGATCCGCATGGGCCTGCGGCTGATCCGCGGGTTTTCCGAGGCGACCGCCAGGGACATCACGGCTGCCCGCGAACAGCGGCCGTTCGTCGACGTGGCGGATCTGAGCATTCGCGCGCAGCTCGACCGCCGCGACCAGGGACTGCTCGCCGATGCCGGCGCGCTGCGCGCGCTGGCCGGCCATCGCCACCGCGCACGCTGGGCGATCGCCGGGGTGGAACCGCAGTTGCCGTTGTTCCCCGCCTCCACGCCCGAAACCGAGGCCATCGCGCTGCCGCTGCCCTCGCGTGGCGAAGACCTGCGCGCCGACTACGCGCTCACTGGCACCACGCTGGGGCCGCATCCGCTGCGGTTGCTTCGCCCGCGGCTGCGCGCGCGGCATTACCGCGCCTCCAACGAGCTGGCCGCGCTGCCGAACGGACGTTCCGTGCGCGTGGCCGGCATCGTCACCCTGCGCCAGCAGCCGCAGACCGCCAGCGGCGTGGTGTTCCTGACCATCGAGGACGAGTTCGGGCTGACCAACGTGGTGATCTGGCGGCGCGTGGTGCTTCGCCAGCGCCGCGTGCTGCTGGCGTCGCGGCTGCTGGCGATCGAAGGCCACCTGGAGAGCGAACATGGCGTGCAGCATCTGATCGCCCATTCGCTGGAGGACCTGACGCCGATGCTGGGCGAGCTGGACGTGCGGTCGCGGGATTTTCATTAGACGCGAGCAAAGACCTCCCCCTCTCCCCAACCCTCTCCCCCGGCGGGGCCGGGGGAGAGGGGCTGATCGGGCGAGCTTGCCGCTTTTCCTACTGAGCGGGCGGTGGGGCAGAAGAACGGGTTTCCAACCCGCGCCATCGACTCCCTCTTCCCCGGCCCGCGGGGGGAGAGGGAGCTGATCGGGTGAGCTTGCCGCTTTTCCTTCTGAGCGGGCTTTGGGGCAAAAGAACAGGTTTCCAAACCCGCGCCATCGGCTCCCTCTCCCACGGCCCGTCTGGAGAGGGGGCTGATCGGGTGAGCTTGCCGCTTTTCCTTCTGAGCGGGCTTTGGGGCAAAAGAACAGGTTTCCAAACCCGCGCCATCGGCTCCCTCTCCCCCGGCCCGTCTGGAGAGGGGGCTGATCGGGCGAGCTTGCCGCTTTTCCTTCTGAGCGGGCTTTGGGGCAAAAGAACAGGTTCCCAAACCCGCGCAATCGGCTCCCTCTCCCCCGGCCTGCCGGGGGAGAGGGTTGGGGAGAGGGGGAGGCCTTTGCCCTAGTCCAACCGTTCAAGCGCCCCGGCCACCGCCCGCAGATCCGCCACCAGCTCGTCGAACGCCGCGTGCCGGTTCGCTTCCTCGGGCATGCGCAGCACCGCCGACGGATGCCAGGTCGCAAGCCCCCGGGTGCCCTCGCCCAGCGGTCGCCACACGCCGCGCTCGCGGGTGATGCGAAAGGCATTGCCGAACATCGTCTGCGCCGCCATCGCACCCAGGCCCACCACCAGCTTCGGTTTCACCCGCAGCAACTCGGCCGCCAGCCACATGCGGCAGGCGGCCTGCTCGGCGGCATTGGCGCGCTTGTGCAGCTTGGCGGTGCCGCGGGTCTCGTACTTGAAGTGCTTGACGGTGTTGGTCAGGTACAGGGCCTCGCGGTCGAGCCCCGCCTCGCCGAGCGCGCGGTCGAGCAGCTGCCCGGACGGTCCCACGAAGGGCACGCCCTCACGATCCTCCTGCAGCCCTGGCTGCTCGCCGATCAGCATCACCTGCGCCGCCGCGGGGCCCTGCCCGAAAACCGTCTGCGTGCCATAACGCCACAGCGGGCAGGCACGGCAGTCGCGCGCCTTGCGTCGCAGCGTCGCGAGTGCACCGGCCGGCACCTCGTCCACCGGCTTGGCAAGCGGGACGCCGAATGGGTTGCTGCTGGTGCGCGAAGGCATGGCCTGCGAACGCTAGCCGCCACCAGGTGAACCTGCCGCCACGACCTGCAGAAACCTACAGGGAGCGCAGGAAAACCTCGAGCAGCGCGCCACGGTACTTCTGCCGGTGCAACAGCAGCGAGAGCATGCGCCTGAGGTCCAGGAACGGCGTCTTCAGCGCCACCAGCCGTCCGGTCGCCAGCGCATCGACCAGCGCCACCTCGGGCAGGCAGGCGATACCGAGGCCGGCGGCGACGGCCTGCTTGATCGCCTCGATCTGGTCCAGTTCCAGCACGGTCTCGCCCGGCGGCAGTTGCGCCAGCACGCGCTCGGTGGTGGCGCGGGTGGCCGAGCCCGGTTCGCGCAGCACCCAGCGCGCGCCGGCGAAATCGGCGGGCTTGAGCGTGCGCTTGCGCGCCAGCGGATGGTCTGGCGCGGCGCACACGCGCAGGCGGTCGCCGCGCCACGGTTTGAGCTCCAGTTGCGGGTGCGCGACCGGACCCTCCACGCAGCCGACGTCCAGCGCATGGTCGAGCAGCATCGAGGCGATGGTGTCGGTGTTCGCCACGCGCAACCGGATCGCCACCTGCGGCTGCGTGCGCACGAACCTGCCGAGCAGTTCGCCCACCAGATAGTTGCCGACCGTGTTGCTGGCACCGATGCGCAGCTCGCCCGCCAGCACCTGCGCATCGCCCTGGCCGAAGCTGGCCAGTTCCGCGTGGCGCTCGAGCAATTCCTGCGCACGCGGCAGCAGCTCGCGCCCGCGCGCGTTGAGATGCAGGCGGCCTCGCTCGCGGTCGAACAGCGACGCGCCGACCTGCCGCTCCAGTTCCGCCAGCGCCATGCTGGCGGCCGGCTGGGTCAGGTGCACGCGTTCGGCGGCGGCGCGCAGGCTGCCGTGCAGCGCGGTCTGCACGAACACGTCGAGCTGGCGGGGCGTGATGTTGAGCATTCAGCAGAACTTATAGCATCGATCAAACATACAAAGTTTTGCTGAAGACAATCGGAGCGGACAATGGCGCCATGCCATCGCCGGGACATCCGATGAATGCCGTTGCCGCCGCCCCTGCCTCCACCTTTGCCGCCCGCCTGCCCGGACTGGGCCTGGCCCTGGCCATCGCGCTGGTGGCGTTATGGATGGGCCGGCTGGCGCCGCTGGTCGGCGGGCCGGTGATCGGCATCGTGCTCGGCATCCTGGTGCGCAACGCCGTATCGCCAGGCGCGCGTTTCACGCCCGGCATCCAGTTCGCCGGCAAGCAGGTGCTGCAGTGGTCGATCATCGCGCTGGGTTTCGGGCTCAGCCTCGACCAGGTGGCCAAGACCGGCCTGGAATCCCTGTCGGTGACGCTGGTCACCATGAGCGCCGCCTTCGTGGCGGCGTGGGGGCTGGGGCGGCTGCTCGGCGTGCACGACCAGCTCAAGGTGCTGATCGGCGTGGGCACGGCGATCTGCGGCGGCTCGGCGATCGCCGCGGTGACGCCGATCATCAGACCGGACGAGCACGACACCGCGTTCGCGATCTCCACCATCTTCCTGTTCAACGTGGTGGCGGTGCTGCTGTTCCCGCTGCTGGGGCACCTGATGCACCTGTCGGACCTCGGCTTCGGCCTGTGGGCGGGCACGGCAATCAACGACACCTCGTCGGTGGTCGCGGCCGGCTACAGCTACAGCCATGCCGCCGGTGACTACGCCACCATCGTCAAGCTCACCCGCGCCACGCTGATCATCCCGGTATGCATCACGCTGGCGGTGATGGTGGCGATGCGCGAAAAGAGGAAAGGCGCCGCCGACTTCAGCCTCAAGCGCATCTTCCCCTGGTTCATCCTGTGGTTCCTGGCCGCCTCGGCGGTGCGCACGGCGGGGCTGGTGCCCGAGGCAGTGCAGCCGTTGATCCATCAGGCGGCGGAGTTCCTGATCATCATGGCGCTGACCGCCATCGGGCTGTCGGCGAACCTGCGCCGGATGATCTCCAGCGGACCGCGGCCGATCCTGCTGGGGTTCGGCGTGTGGGTGGCGGTGGCGGTGAGCAGCCTGCTGGTGCAGTTGGCGATCGGGCAACTCTGAAGGCGCGGACCTCGGTGCATGGATCCTTTGTAGGAGCCCACTTGTGGGCGATGCTCTTGGCCTGACACGAAGGGCATCGCCCACAAGTGGGCTCCTACGAAGAGCGACGCGTCAGACGCCGAGCCGGTCTACGGCGCGGGGCGGCCTTGCTCTGCCAGCGTCAGCGCGACCTTGTCGCGCAGGTACACCGGCAAGGCATGTTCCGGCGGAACGGCTCGGCCCGCCTCGAATTCGCGCACGGCCAGTTCCGCCACGCGGCGGGCCTGCGGATAGCGGTCACCTTCGGCCTGCCGCAACTCGCCGGTCAGATGCCCGCGCAGCACGTCCGCGTACGTCGTCCAGCCGCTGCCGACGACGTTCCACGCCTCGGCTTGCGGCACCACCAGCGCCTCGGGCGCGCAGACACGCTCCTCATCCAGCGCAACCAGTCCGCCGTTGCCCTCGCGCCGATAGCAGGCGGCATAGATCTCGCCCATGCGCGCATCGATCACGGCGAGGACCGCCGCCTCGTCCTCCGGCGCCTCCAGCGCCAGCGCGGCCAGCGAGGACACCGGCACCACCGGCACGTCCAGCGCCAGCGCCATGCCTTGCGCCAGCGCCACGCCCAGCCGCACGCCGGTGAACGCGCCGGGGCCACGGCCGACGGCGATCGCATCGAGTGCGTGGCGGCCCAGGCCCGCTTCGGCGAGCAGCGCATCGGCCATCGGCAACGCCAGTTCGGCGTGGCGGCGCGGCGCCAGTTCGCTGCGGGCGATCACTTCCTGTCCGTGCACGAGGGCGACGGAGCAGGCTTCGGTGCTGGTTTCGATGGCGAGCAGGTTCATGCGGGGAATTCTCGCACGCCCGGCCCGTGGTGCCGGATGTCGATCCGCACGCGGCCGGATCGTCGTCATGACAGCTGATAGGCCGCTGGCCATTCCCTACCATGCCGCACGCCCCGCCAAGGAGTTCCCGCTTGAACATGCCGACCCCATCCCCCACCCGCGACGGCCGCTGGCTCGCCCTCACCGTGCTGTGCCTGGGCGTGCTGATGATCGTGCTGGACACCACCATCGTGAACGTGGCGCTGCCCTCGATCCGCGCCGACCTGGGCTTTTCCGAGGCCACGCTGGCCTGGGTGGTGAACGCCTACGTGCTGACCTACGGCGGGTTCCTGCTGCTGGGCGGGCGGCTGGGCGACCTGTTCGGGCACCGCAAGCTGTTCCTGCTCGGGCTGGTGCTGTTCACCCTCGCCTCGCTGGCCTGCGGAGTGGCCGGTTCGCGCGAATGGTTGGTGGTTGCCCGCGGCATCCAGGGCCTGGGCGGCGCGGTGGTCACCGCGGTGGCGCTGTCGCTGATCATGGACCTGTTCACCGAACCGGCCGAGCGGGCCAAGGCGATGGGCGTGTACGGCTTCGTCTGCGCCGGCGGCGGCAGCGTGGGCGTGCTGCTCGGCGGCCTGCTGGTAAGCACACTGGGTTGGCACTGGGTGTTTCTGGTCAACCTGCCGATCGGCCTGGCGGTGTTCGTGGCCTCGCTCAGGCTGCTGCCGGGGGCGGTCCTCGGCAGCAGCGACAGGCGCCACCTGGACGTGGGCGGCGCACTCGCCATCACCACGGCGCTGATCCTGGCGGTATATGCGATCGTCGACGGCAACCAGGCCGGCTGGTTGTCGGCGCGCACGCTGGGCATGCTCGCCGTCGCGATGGCGCTGTTCGGGTTGTTCCTGTTCATCGAGGCGCGGGTGCGCGCGCCACTGGTGCCGCTGAAGCTGTTCCGCCTGCGCAACCTGTCGATCGCCAACGTGGTCGGCGTGCTGTGGGCCGGCGCGATGTTCGCCTGGTTCTTCCTGTCCGCGCTGTACCTGCAACTGGTGCTCGGTTACGGGCCGATGGAAGTGGGCCTGGCCTTCCTGCCCGGCAACCTGGTGATGGCCGCCTGTTCGCTGGGTCTTTCCGCGCGCATCGTGATGCGCTTCGGCCTCCGCCGCCCGCTGGCCGGCGGCCTGCTGGTGGCGGCGGTCGGCCTGGCCTTGTTCGCACGCGCGCCGGTCGACGGGCAGTTCCTGGTCGACGTACTGCCCGGCATGGTGTTGCTGGGCCTGGGCGCGGGCATCGCCTTCAACCCGGTGCTGCTGGCGGCGATGAACGACGTCGAGCCGCGCGATTCGGGACTGGCCTCGGGCATCGTCAACACCGCCTTCATGATGGGCGGTGCGTTGGGCCTGGCCGTGCTGGCCAGCCTGGCGGCCGCGCGCACCGGCACGGCGCTGGAGGCCGGGGCCGCACAGGCGGTCGCGCTCAATGCCGGTTACCGCGTCGCGTTCCTGGCCGGTACCGGCTTCGCGCTGCTGGCGGCCCTGCTCGGCGGCCTGCTGCTGCGCCCGCGCCGGAGGATGGCCGCGGGTACGGTGGAAGCCGCACCGGCGCCCTAGACGCTAGCGTTCGTCGTCCCGCTCGTTGCGCGGATCGATCGTCGGCGTGACCTGCCGGGCCTCCTTGCCATAGGACGCGTCGGTCTCGCCGCCTTCCAGCAGGTCCTCGATCGGCTCCTCGTCCAGGCCGCCGTGCCGGGGATCGAGCGCGCGCGTGCGGTCGTCCGCCCATTCGATGGTTTCCAGGCGGTCGCGCCGCGGATCGCCGTGTCCGCCCGGCGGCAACGGCTCGTCGGCAGGGTGGTCTGCCGCGACCCGCCCGGTCCGCGACGGCGAAGCGTCCTGCCTGGTTTCGTCCTGCCGGACCTCGTCATGCCTGCGCTGCTTGCTCATGGCCTTTGCTCCGTCGGCAACGGGGTACCAGCATTCCGCCTCCGGCGTCGCGGCGACGAGAAGCCGACGGATGCATCCCATTACCTGCCAGGTAATCGCCCCGCCCCGACGCCGGCCGCAAGCTGTGCCCACACCCACCACGGAGCACCGCCATGAACGCCACCCGCGAACTGATCGCCAACTACCTCCGCACCTGGAACGAAGCCGATCCGCTGCGCCGCCGCGCGCTGATCGAGGACGTCTACGCCGAACACGCCACCTACACCGACCCGATGGCGCAGGCACATGGGTGGGAAGCCATCGACGCGACCATCGATGCCGTGCAGGGCATGTTTCCCGGCCATGTCTTCACGCTCGCCGGCGAAGTGGACGCGCACCACGACGTGGCCCGCTTCCACTGGCATCTCGCCGCACCGGACGCGAGCGAACCACTGGTGATCGGCTTCGACGTGGCCGAGCTGGACGAGGGCCGCATCCGCCGCGTGCATGGCTTCCTGGACAAGGTTCCGGTGGCCGCCTGAGTTCCCATCCGCGCCGCCGCAAGCGCGGCGGCGCACCGATTCCGGAGTCACCCGATGAGCCACTTCACCACCACCGACGAGACCCGCTTGTTCTACCGCGACTGGGGCCACGGCCGACCGATCGTCTTCCTCGCCTCCTGGGCGTTGGACTCGCGCGCCTGGGACCGGCACATGCTGTACTTCAACGCGCTCGGCTACCGCTGCATCGCGATGGACCGTCGCGGCCACGGCCGTTCGGATGACCCGGGTCGCGGCTACCAGCTCGATCGCCTGGCCGACGACGTGGCCGGATTGCTCGAGCACCTGGACCTGCGCGAGGCCACGCTGGTCACGCATTCGATGGCCAGCGGGGAAGCCACCCGCTACCTCGCCCGCCACGGCAGCGGACGCGTGTCCAGGATGGTCTTCCTGGCGCCCGTCGCGCCCAGCTATGCCGAAGGAAGCCGCGGGCCGTGGAGCATGGACGAGCCCACCACCGACGCCGTGCTCGCCGCCATCCGCAGCGACCTGCCGCGCTGGCTGGCCGACAACGCCGACGCTTTCTTCCTGCCCGCGGAAACCGGCACCTCGCCGCAGTTCGTGCAACACACCATCGACATCATCCACGATGCCTCGCTGCAGGCGCTGCTCGAATGCTTCCGCGCCAAGCGGGCCGACCAGCGCGCGGAGCTGGCGGCGATCGACGTGCCGCTGCTGGTGATCCACGGCAACCGCGACGCCAGCGAACCGGTGCAGCAGGGGCGCGCGATCGCCACGCTGGTGCCGCACAGCCGCTACGTGGAGTACGCCGGCGCGCCGCACGGGCTTTACCACACGCACTTCGACCAGCTGGTCGAGGACATCGGCGCGTTCCTGCGCGAGACCGCACTCCAATCCGCCTGAAGTCAGGCAGGAGCGCACCCGTGCGCGACCGGCAACCTCACCCTGCGGGACGGCCCGGCATGGCGGTCGCGCACAAGGTGCGCTCCTACAAAAGGGGCAGTCGCGCAGAGCTGCGCTCCTGCCGCATCATGCCTGCCATGAACGCCCAGCCTCTCGACACCTCGCGCCCCATCGGGGACCTGCTGCGCGAATGGCGCCGCCACCGTCGTCTTTCGCAGCTCGACCTCGCCACCGGCGCGGAGATCTCCACGCGCCACCTGAGCTTCGTCGAATCCGGCCGCGCCAATCCAAGCCGCGACATGATCCTGCACCTGGCCGAATACCTGGACGTGCCGCTGCGCGAGCGCAACGCCCTGCTGGTCGCCGCCGGCTTCGCACCGGCCTTCCGCGAGCGCGCGCTGGACGACCCCGCGCTCGCCACCGCCCGCGCCACCATCGACCTGCTGCTCAAGGGCCTGGAGCCCTATCCCGCACTCGCGGTGGACCGCTACTGGCAACTGGTCGCCAGCAACCAGGCCACGTTGCGCCTGCTCGGTGGCGTCGCGCCCGAGCTGCTCGAGCCGCCGGTCAACGTGCTGCGCCTGAGCCTGCACCCGGCCGGACTCGCCCCGCGCATCCGCAACCTCGGCCAGTGGCGCGCACACCTGCTGCACCGCCTGCGCCAGCAGATCGATGCCAGCCACGATCCACAGCTGATCGCCTTGCTGCGCGAACTGCAGGCCCTGCCCGTCCCCGCCGGCACGCCGGAGGCCGATAGCGGCTCCTCCATCGCCGTGCCGCTGCAACTGGAGGTCGACGGCGAAGTGCTCTCGATGCTCAGCACCACCACCGTGTTCGGCACACCGGTCGACATCACCCTGGCCGAGCTGGCACTGGAGGCGTTCGTGCCGGCCGACGCGGCGACGGTGGAACGGCTTCGGGCCCTGGCCGGCTGGACCGGTTAGGTCGGCCCGGCGAGGCGACGTCCTGCCAGCTCCCTGGCCATGAAGCCTGCGTGGCCGTCAGGCCATGGTGGCCCTTGCCGCATCGGCCAGCCACTGCATCGCCCCGCGCCATGGCCCCGGAACGTGACTGATCCGCGCCACGCCCAGTTCGCCAGGCGGGCCCGGCTCGGCACTCCCGGTCATCACCATGATGTTCACCGCGAGCGGCGAGGCTTCCACCAGGCGGGCGATCAGCGGATCGGCCACCACGCCGCGCAGGCGGCCGCGATGGCGCATCTGTCGCCGCGCCGCTTCCGCCATCTGTTCGCAGGCCGGCATCTCCTTCCGCGCCTACCTGCCGTGGGCACGCGTGGGTTTCGCGGTGGCGCGCGGCCTGGACGGCGGCACCTGGACGGATGCGGCGCAGCAGGCCGACTTCGCCGACTCGGCGCACCGGAGCCGGACCTGCCGCCGGATGTCCGGCCTGGCGCCGACCATGCTGGTGCCGGAGGATCCGGCGCCCGCGGCCGCTCACGCCCGGACCCGCCACGCCGCGGCCTCGGCCGCGGCTGCGGAGCGGGGGTCTAGACTGGCTGCCAGAGCTCGACGCGGTTGCCTTCGGGGTCGGTGATCCAGCCGAACGCGCCGTACTCGCTCTGGTCCACGCGCTCGTCCACCTCCACGCCCTCGGCACGCAGCCGTTCCAGCAACCCGGCGAGGTCGTCGACGCGGAAGTTGATCATGTAGGTCTGCTGGCTCGGCTGGAAGTAGGTGGTGTCGGCGGGGAACGGCGTCCACAGCAGGTAGCCCGGTCGCGAGGCGTCCTCCTGGAAACGCACACCGCCCCACGCCTCCGGTTCCATGCCCAGGTGCCGCGCATACCACGCGGTCAGCGCGGCCGGATCGCGCGACTTGAAGAAGATCCCACCCAGTCCGATGACCTTGGCCATGTCAGCTCCCCGTCCGCCGACGGCCGCGGGTGTGGCCGTTCCAGGCGCTGGCCGGATAGTGCCCCACCACGGCGCGGCGGGCCAGCCGGGCAACGCCGCGCCCCGTGTAGGAGCGCACCCTGTGCGCGACCGGTGGCGTCACGCCGCCGGGTGTTCGGCATGGCGGTCGCGCACAGGGTGCGCTCCTACAAGGGCAGCGGCAGCGCGGTGTCGCGGAAGAACGCCTGCACGTCCGCCAGCTCGCGCGTGCGCGGCATCGGCGGCAGGCTGGCGAGGAACAGGCGGCCGTAGCCCTTGCCGGTCAGGCGCGGGTCGCACAGCATCAGCACGCCGCGGTCGTGCACGTCGCGGATCAGGCGGCCGGCGCCCTGCTTGAGCGCGATCGCGGCCGCGGGGACCTGCCAGCCCATGAAGGGGTTGATGCCCGCCTGCTCCAGCGCGTCCAGGCGCGCCTGCAGTACCGGGTCGTCCGGTGCGGCGAACGGCAGTTTGTCGATCACCACCACACTCAACGCTTCACCGGCGACATCGACGCCCTCCCAGAAGCTGGCGGCGCCAAGCAGCACGCCGTGGCCACTGGCGCGGAAGTCCTCCAGCAGCTGGTGACGCGGCGCGCTGCCCTGTACGAACAGCGGCCATGGCACGCGGTCGGCGAGCAGTTCGGCGGCGCGACGGAGTGCGCGATGCGAGGTGAACAGCAGAAACGCGCGGCCATGGGAGGCCTCGAGCACGGGCAATGCGGCTTCGATCACCCGTTCGGTGTGGTCGCGTGCGTTCGGGTCGGGCAGGCCCGCGGGCAGATAGCACAGAGCCTGGCTCGCATAGTCGAACGGGCTGTCGAGGTTGAGCGTCTGAGGGTCGTCCAGGCCCAGCTGGCGGGCGAAGTGGTCAAAGCTGCCGGCGACCGAGAGCGTGGCGGAGGTATGGATCCATGCCGCCTGGGTGCGCTCGCGCATGGCACGCAAGGGCGCGGCCAGATCCAGCGGCGTGGCATGCAGGGCGAAGCCGCGCGGGAAGAGTTCATACCAGCGCACGTCCCCGGCGCCGCCGCGCTCGACGATCCGGTCCAGCCGCTCGGCGAGCGCGGCGGCACGCTCGTGCACGTTGGCCAGGCCGCGCGACCGCTCCGCCTGCGAGGCGAGCAGGTCGGCGAAGTCGGCGAGCAGTTCGCCGAGGCCGTGCAACCCCTCGTGCACGGTGGCCAGCGCGTCCAGTTGCTGGAACGGTCCGCGCGCGGGCAGCGCATCCATCGCCAGCCGCAGGCGGCGCAGCGCGCCCTGCAATGCTTCGGCCGGTTCCAGCAACAGCCCGATGGCACCGGTGACGCCGTTGCATTCGCGCAGGGTATCGGCGGCGAGGTCGGCCAGCTGGCGTGCGCTCACGCTTTGCGAAAGGAACTGGCCGGCGAGCTCCGGCACCTGGTGTGCCTCGTCCAGGATGAAGGCGCCGGCACCCGGCAGGATCTCGCCGAAGCCTTCCTGCTTGAGCGCCAGGTCCGCGAACAGCAGGTGGTGGTTGACCACCACCAGCTCCGCCTCCAGCGCCTCGCGCCGCGCCTTGACCACATGGCAGTCGTCGAAGAAAGGGCACTCGACGCCAAGGCAGTTCTCCGGCGTGGAGGTGACGCGCGGCCACAGCGGCGATTCCTCCGGCACCTCGGCCAGCTCCATGCGGTCGCCCGCGCGGGTGCGCGCCGACCAGGCGCGGATCGCCGCCAGTTGCGCGGCCTCCGTGCGCTCGAAGGTGGCGCCCTCGCGCACGGTCTGGTCCAGCCGGTAAAGGCACAGGTAATTCGCGCGACCCTTGAGCAACGCGACCTTGCCACGGGTGCCGAGCACCGCGCGCACCTTCGGCAGGTCGCGGAAGTAGAGCTGGTCCTGCAGCGCCTTGGTGCCGGTGGAGACGATCACCCGTTCGCCCGAGAGCAGTGCCGGCACCAGGTAGGCGTAGGTCTTGCCGGTGCCGGTGCCGGCCTCGGCGATGAGCGTGTCGCGGTTGGCGATGGCATCGGCGACCGAACGCGCCATCGCCTGCTGCGCCAGGCGCGGGGCGAAGTTGGGCAGCTCGCGGGCAAACGGGCCGTCGGCGCCGAGCAGCGCGCCGATGTCGTCGGGATCGGTCATCGCGCAAGTATCGCCGAGCCGCCGCGCGGGCGCACTGGCGAGCACCCGCCGACCGGCGCACGATGGCGGCACTTCAACCCGGGAGCGGCACAATGGGAATCGAACTGCAGATGCTGGTGTGGAGTGTGGTCCTTGGCCTGGTGCAGGTCGCGCTCGCGGCGACCGGGTCGATCGTCCAGCGCAGTCCGGCATGGGCCGCCAGCGCGCGCGACCAGCCGGGCGCGCCGCTCACCGGCGTGGCGGGGCGGCTCGACCGGGCGCGCGGCAATTTCCTGGAAACGTTCGCGCTGTTCGCCGCGCTGGTGCTGGTGGTGGTCGCGACGGGCAGGCAGGACGCGACCAGCGCGCTCGGCGCCCAGCTGTACTTCTGGGCGCGGCTGGCCTACGTGCCGGTATACGCCGCCGGGATTCCGTATCTGCGCACGCTGGTGTGGGCGGTGAGCATCGCGGGAATCGTGATGCTGCTGTTGGCTGCGCTCTGACCCAAGGCCGGGCCGCGTTGCCTCACCTCCATTCGCGGGACCTCCAGCAACCCGCCACGCTTCGACGGCCTCCGTAGGAGGCCACTTGTGGGCGATGCTTCGTCGGCAGGACCGGTCGGAAAAAGCGTCGCCCACAAGTGGGCTCCTACGGAACATCGCGCGAGGGGAGGAACTGAAAGGCGTCAGTACCGCGGGACGCCTTCCTTGTGGCAGTCGCGCACGCCCGTGCGCGCCGTCGCCACGCCGGCCTGGTCGCCGGCCTGCAGGCGCATCTCCACGATGGTCTGCCAGTTGCGCGCGCACAGCGGGCCGAGCTGGGGCCCCAGTGACCAGGAGCGGCGCGCGAGCCGCTCGGCGGCGGCGTAGTCGTGCAGGCGGATGGCGACCTCGGCGCGATCCTGCAGCAGGTCGGGCGAGTCGGGATTGAGCTTGAGCGCCTGGTCGAGCTTGGCCGCGGCATCCGTGTAACGACCGGCGCGTTCGTCCGCCCGGGCGGCATCCTGCCAGGCCGTCACGCCCGGGTCGCGCAGCGGCGCCACGTCGATGATCGACTGCTCGCGTGCACCGGCGGCGCGGATTGCCGCAACCATGTCGTGCGCCGGGACGACCGGCTTCTCTTCCTGCGGCGGAACGCTGAAGCAACCTGCAAGCAGCAGGGCGGCAAGGACGGTGGAACCGGAACGCCATCGTGGAACGGAAAACATCGAAGGTCTCTAGTGAAGCGTGGAATCGGCTGGCACGGGCGCGTTGCCATCGCCGCCGAAGAAGTCGCCGACGCGCTGCCAGAAGCAGCCTTCGGTATCCGCGGGCAGCGAGCCGGCGACGACCGGGAACTGACGCGCGCCTTCGCACTCGGGTTGTGTGGGCTTGCCATTGGTCGGATTGATCCAGGCCATTTCCAGGCCCTCGCCCGGCTGCGCCGGAAGCGGCCGCGTCGGCAGGTGACGGAACAGGTCCTGCCAGGCGCGCAGGCCGCCGGTCGCGCCGAACAGGCCGGTCGGCTTGTTGTCGTCGCGACCCATCCAGAACACCGCCAGACGATCGGCGGTGAAGCCGGCGAACCAGCTGTCGCGCATGTCGTTGCTGGTGCCGGTCTTGCCGGCGGCGTTGAGCCAGGCCAGGGAGGAATCGCCCAGGCTGTGCGCGGTGCCGTACTCGGCCACCTGCTGCATCGCCCAGGTGACCAGTCGCACCGCCTCCTGGTACTCGCCCTTGCCGCCCTCGACCTCGTAGCGCTTGACGGTATGACCGGTGCCATCGACCACGCCGCGCACCGCCAGCAGCGGCAGCGCGTGGCCGTCGGCGGCCAGGTATTCGTAGAGCTGTGCGACCTGGAACGGGGAGAGGTCGACCGCACCGATCAGCATCGAGGGGCTCGGATTGATGTCGGTGAAGCCGAACGATTCCAGGAACGCCTTGACGCGCTGGACGCCGACGGCGAGACCCAGGTGGATGGTCGCCAGGTTCCACGAATGCGCCAGCGCGTCGACCATCGGCACGAAGCCGTGCGACTGGTTGTCGTCGTTCTGGGGCATCCAGGTCTTGCCGTTGGGCTGGCGCAGCATGATCGGCGAGTCGTCCAGCGGCGTGCCCAGGTTCCAGCGTGCCGGGTCGGTCAGCGCGACCAGGTAGACAAAAGGCTTGATCAGCGAGCCGATCGGCCGGCGTGCGTCGAGCGCCCGGTTGAAACCCGGGTCGCCCGGCGTCTTGCTGCCAACCACCGCCAGCACGCTGCCGGTGTGGGTGTCGGTGACTACGCCGGCCGCCTGCACCTTGTCGCCGCGCTTGCCCATGTTCTTGATGGCGGTGGTGATCGCCTGCTCGGTATAGAGCTGCGCGGCCGGGTCGAGCGTGGTGAAGATCGACAGGTTGCCCTTGCGCAGCGTGTCGTCGTCGAAGTCGTTGGTGATCTGCGCGCGCACCAGCTGCATGAAGGCCGGGAAGCGGTTGTGCGGCAGCTGCGCGTTGGAAGCGATGTCCAGCGGCGCGGCCTGGGCCGCGTTGACCTGGCCGGCGTCGAGCAGGCCGGTGTCGAAGAATTCCTTCAGCACCAGGTTGCGCCGCGCCAGCGCGCGCTTGGGGTACCGGCGCGGGTCGTAGTAGCTCGGACCCTTGACCATGCCGACCAGCAGCGCGATCTCCTGCGGCCGGAGGTCTTCGAGCCGGCGGCCGAAGTAGAACTCCGCTCCCGCGGCAAAGCCGTGCACCGCCTGGTTGCCCTGCTGGCCGAGGAACACCTCGTTGATGTAGGCCTCCAGGATGCGGTCCTTGGAGTAATGGGCCTCGATCAGCAGCGAGAGCAGCGCCTCGTTGAACTTGCGCACCAGGTTCTGGCTGCGGTCCAGGAACAGGTTGCGCACCAGCTGCTGGGTCAGCGTGGAGCCGCCCTGCACAGTGTGGCCGGCGCGCAGGTTGGCGAAGGCGGCGCGCAGGATCGCGCTGAAATCCAGCCCGATATGGTGCTTGAAGTCGCGATCCTCGACCGCCTGCAGGCCGGTCACGAGCAGCGGCGGCACGTCGGCCAGGCGCACGATGCGGCGCTCTTCCTGCTGCGCGCCGTAGACGGTCGCGATGCGCGCCGGGTCCAGGTGGGCAAGCTTGATCGACCCGCCGCTGGCGGCCTCGGCGAGCGACTCGACCTGGCCACGGCCGAGCGTCACGCGGATGCGCTTGGGCAACTCGCCGCCATCCGGACCGGCGTACCCGCGCGAGGAGATCACGTAGCGGCTGCCGTTGCGCGTCCAGGTACCGGGCACCTTGCCCGCGGCGTCGTGGGTGTAGCCGGCGAAGGTCAGCTCCAGCTCCAGCGCGGAGGGCGACATCGGCACGCCGGGGGCCAGCGCCAGCGGACGCGCGTACACGCGCGTGGGCACCGCGAACACCAGGTCGTTGAAGCGATCCTGCACGCGCTTGTTGAGGATCAGCGTGTATGGCAACACGAAGCCCAGCCCGAGGCCGAGCGCGACCCAGAACGGGATGCGCAGCCAGCGCCAGCTGTGGCGCGCGAACGCGCCCATGCGAGAGATCAGTGCCAAGGTCGGGAACCTGGATCCAGTGTGAGTGCCGATGATAGGGCGTGCCACCCGGCGCGCATCTGAACGCCCACCGGCGGAGCGGGTCTGGAGATGGCGGATTTGTGGCCACGACCGGGCACGTGGCACACGCTCAACCGGCTGCGCAGTCGCCATCGCGCCAGCAATTGGCGTCCGGGCGGAATGGCCGCGGGTGCACGTCGAGCAGGCGTTCCAGCTCGCTGTTGTCGGCGACCAGATCCGACTCCAGCCTCGCCAGCGGCCCGCGCAGGCGCGGAATGACGTGGCGCGCCCGGTGCAGGAGCCACGCCGGCACGGGCAGCGGCAACGTCGCCACCGGCAGGCTGCGTTGGACGCGGGCGAACATTTCGCCAGCGGTCAGTCGCTCGCCGCCGCCCAGCATCAGCACGCGATTGGCCGGGCGGTCGATCGCGGCCAGCGTGGCCAGCGCGACGTCGTCGGCGTGGACGGGCTGGCGAAGGCCGGTGCCGGCGGGCCGGGGAAAAATGCGCGTGCGCATCGCGCGCCGTGCGATCGGGGTCAGGGTCTTGTCGCGACCGGCCCCATAGATCAGCGTGGGGCGCAGCACGGTCCATGCGCAGCCCAGCACCGCGCAGGCTGCGGCCAGCTCCTCCTCGCCCTGCTTCAACTGGCGCGCGACATCGCGCTCGGCCGGCACCTCGGAGTCGCGCTTGCTCTGCGCGCTCATCGAGCTGGTGGCGACCACGCTCGGCGAGCCGGCCGGGGCCGCCGTCGCGAGCCAGCGCGCGAACGGCAGCAGCGGGCCGCAACTGACGATGGCGGAGGCCGGCGGCAGCGTGGGTACTCCGTCGGGCAGGCCACCGCGCACCCAGCGCACCCCCTCGCAGTCGGCGTGCGGCTCGCGGCTCACCGCGATCACCCGCTCGCCGCGCGAACGCAGCCGCGGCAACAGGAAATGGCCGATCTGGCCGCTGGCCCCGAACACCACGACGGTCATGCCGGCTCCGGTCAGTGGCCGGATTGCAGACGGCGCGAAAGTTCGCTCACGCGCGGCAGGTAGGGCGCGAGCCGGCGCGCCTGCTCGATCGACTGCGCGGCGTTGCCGCGATCGCCGCGGTCGAGCTGTTGCTCGGCCTGATCCAGCCAGGCATCGACCAGCCGCTCGCGCAGCACGCTTTCACTGGAATCGCCCGGCGAAAGGTCGCCCAGCGCACCGAGCAGTTCGCCGGCCTTGCCCAGCTCACCGCTGGCGAGGGACTGGTTGAACAGCTGCACCACCAGGTTGGGCAGGTCTTCCAGGCCCTGCAGCGCGGCCTGGTTGTTGCCGTCGATGGCCAGCGCGTTGCGGTAGAGGTCGTACGCGCTTTCGCCCGGCGGCAGCATGATCCGGCCCTGGGTGGCGGCGGTGCGGGCGCGACGCACCAGTTCGGCGACCTGCTCGATCTGGTCCGCGGTCAGCTCCGGCGGCGGGGGCGGCGGAGGTTCCTTCGTCTCGGGCGCGGGTTGCGCGGGTGTGGGCGGACTGGCCGGCGCGGCCTTGGCAATCAGGCGCGCACGCGCGGCGGCGAGGTCGGCGGACTTCGGCGCCAGCGCCTCGGCCTGGTCGAGCAGGTGCGCGGCCTGCTCGGTATCGTCGGCGTCGAGCGCCGCGTTGGCCTGCACCACCAGCGCCTGGGCCACCTGGCCGAGCCCGGCGCGGGCCTGCACGTTGTCCGGATCCAGCTTGAGCGCGGCCTGGAAGTGCGCCAGCGCGGTATCGTCGCCCGCACCCGCGATGCGGCCGTCGCGCAGCGCCTGCTGGCCTTGCGAAATGGCCTCCTGCAACGCGCCGTCGCTCTGGTGCTGCGCTTGCGCGAGCGCGGCGCGCAACGCGGGAAGATCGCCATAGCTGGGCAGCAGCGCGGCCAGCTGGTCGATGGTGGACGCGGCGGTCGTCGCGTCGCCATGGGCCAGCGCGGCACGTGCCTGCGCGGCCAGGCCCGCGCCCACCTGGTCCAGGCCGTGCTGGGCGATCGCGTTGTCTCGGTCAGCGGCGAGCATCTGCTGGTAGAGCGCACCGGCGCCGTCCTTGCCGGTCAGCCTGCCGGCGTCGAGCGCCTGCTGCGCACGCTCGACCAGGTCGTCGGCCGGCTGCGCGGCGCCGCGCGCCTGACTGATCATGCGATCGAGCCGGTCCACGTCACTGCCGCCGCCGAGCAGCTCGCGGGCGACGGTGAGTTCCTGCTGCGCCTCGTCCAGGCGGCCGGCACGGAACGCGGTGTCGGCGCGCGAGAGCTCGGCCATGCCGACCTGGTGCAGGCCCTCGCGGGCACGGTCGTTGTCCGGTTCGAGCGCGCGCGCGCCCTGGTAGAGCTCGCGCGCGCTGGTGCCGTCGGTGCCGTCCAGGTGGCCGTCCTGCAGCGCCTTGTCGGCGCGGGTCAGCACATCGTTGAGCTCGGTGCGCGGCACCATGTCGCGCAGGCTGCTCTGGTACTCGCGCAGCGCCCACACGCCGGCGCCCAGGACCAGCACGATCACCAGCGCGACGACGTGCCAGGTGCGCAGGCGCACGCGCCGGTGGCGCGCCGGCGGCGCACTGCGCGGCGTGTGGAAGGAGATCGGCGGCAGGCGATCGTCCGGGTCGTCCGCGCGCGGACGCGTCGAGTCCAGATCGCCCAGATCGCCCAGCGTGGGTTCGGCGCGCCCGTCGCGGCCGTTATGGTCTCTGCGTCCGCTCATGGTCCATGCGTTCGTGGCAACGAATCCAGCTTAGCATCGCCCACTTCACGCGCCCGACGGTGAAGTCCGTGCATTCAGCTTGCGCTGACGCGCCTGGCCTCGACCACGTTGGGCAGTGATACCAGCTTGCCGAGCAGCGACGACAACTGTTCGAAGTCCTTCACGCGCAGGGTGAAGCGCATCTCCACCTCGCCGGTGCGCCCTTGCAGCCGGCTCGACGAGGCCACGATCGGCGTGCCGACATTGCTGATCAGGTTGAGCACGTCCTTCTGCAGCCCCTTGCGGTCGAAACCGTGCAGCTCGATGTCCACCTGGTAGGACCGCGCCGTGGCGCGGCCCCACTCGACCTCGATCACGCGGTCCGGATCGCGCCTCGCGAGCCGCGCCAGGCTGGCGCAATCGGCGCGGTGCACCGACACGCCGCGGCCCTTGGTGATGAAGCCGCGCACCGGATCGCCCGGCAGCGGCTGGCAACAACGCGCCAGCACGGTGAGCAGGTTGCCCACGCCCTCGATGCGCAGCGCGCCCTGGTCGGGCGTGGCATGGCGGGCGACCGGCGGCGCCGGTGATGGTGACGGTTCGACCGGGTGCGCGGCCTCCTGCAGCACGCGTGCGATCTGCCCACCGTTGACCTCGCCCAGCGCGAGCGCGACCAGCAGCTCCTCGTGGGTCTTCAGGTGGAACTGCGCCGGCAGCTTCGACAGGTCGGCGTTGGGCAGCGCCAGCCGTTTCAACTCGCGCTCGAGCAGTGCGCGACCGGCGGCGAGGTTGGCATCGAAGGCAACGCGGCGGAACCACGAGCGCGCCTTCTCGCGCGCGCGGCTGGTGTTGAGGTAGCCGTGGTGGGGCGAGAGCCAGTCGCGGCTCGGCTCGGCGTTCTTCGCGGTGATGATCTCCACCCGGTCGCCGCTGCGCGGCTGGTGGATGAGCGGCACGATGCGCCCGTTCACCCTGGCGCCGCGACAGCGGTGGCCGACCTCGGTGTGCACGTAGTACGCGAAGTCCAGCACCGTGGCGCCATGCGGCAGGTCGAACACCTCGCCCTTGGGCGTGAGCAGGTAGACGCGGTCTTCCAGCAGTTCGGTGCGCAGCTCGGCCGCCACGTCATCGTCCGCGCGCGGCTCGAGCAGCTTGCGCATCCAGGCGATCTTGGCCTCGAACTCGGCGTCGGCGCCGCCGCCTTCCTTGTAGCGCCAGTGCGCGGCCACGCCCAGCTCGTTGTCGCGGTGCATCGCGTGGGTGCGGATCTGCACCTCCAGCGTCTTGCCTTGCGGGCCGATCACCGCGGTGTGCAGCGAGCGGTAGCCGTTGCCCTTGGGGCGGGCCAGGTAATCGTCGAACTCGCGCGGCAGGTGCTGCCATTGCGCGTGCACCACGCCCAATGCGGCGTAGCAGTCGGCCACGCTGTCGACAAGGATGCGTACCGCACGGATGTCGTAGAGATCGGAGAACTCCAGGCCCTTGCGATGCATCTTCTTCCAGATGGAATAGATGTGCTTCGGGCGGCCGGCGAGATCGGCCTTGATGCCGGCAGCCGCCAACGCGGTGCCCAGCTCGGCCAGTACCTGGGCGATGAATGCCTCGCGATCGGCCCGGCGCTCGTCCAGCAGGCGCGCGATGCGCTTGTAGGTCTCCGGCTCCAGGTAGCGGAAGGCGAGGTCTTCCAGCTCCCATTTGAGTTGCCAGATACCCAGGCGGTTGGCGAGCGGCGCGTGGATGTCGCGGGTGAGTCTTGCCAGCGCGACTCGCTCGGCCTCCGGCAGCGCGATGGCGCCGCGCATCTTGGCCAGCTGGCGCGCGAGCAGCACGAAGACCACGCGCAAATCCCGGATGATCGCCAGCAACAGGCGCCGCAGGCCCTCCTGGGTGCCGGTCTCGCGCTGGGCATGCAGGGCCCAGACCTTCTCCGCGGCGAGCTGGCCTTCGACCAGGCGCCGCACTTCCGGCGGCAGGGACGGTGCGTGCGCCTGCCAGGCCGACGGGTCACGCTGCGCCAGCTCGAACCACACTGCCGCGGCCTGGGTCTGCGCGTCGCAGCCGAGCATCGCGAGCAGGTCGAGCACGTCCGCGCACTCGGCCCCGCTCGCCGGCGTGCAGGCCGCCAGCGCCGCCGCCAGCAGGGGCGACGCGGACGCGCGCGCCTGCCAGGCCGTGAGGCGTGAGGATGCGGTAGGGGTGAGCTGGACCATGCGGTTGACCCGGATCGACCGGGAGATTCTACGCCGGACGCGCAGTCGGCCCTTGTGTGGCGTATCGCCGTCGCCCCTGCCGGATCCCGCGTACCGCTCTTGCCCGGGCACCGCGCCCACCCTCGTAGGAGCCCACTTGTGGGCGATGCCTGGTGCCCTTCTGCCGGGCAAAGAGCATCGCCCACAAGTGGGCTCCTACAGACGAGCGAGTCGTGCTGTCGTCAGGGCAACGCTTCGAGGGCGCGGGCGAGACGCTTGGCCGAAACCGGTTCGGCGGTCTTGAGCTCCTGGGCAAAAAGGGAGACGCGCCATTCTTCGATCAGCCAGCGCAGCTCGTCGAGATCCGCCCCGCCCCCGGCCCGATGCCGAAGGTACTCGCGCCAGTACGGCAGCACCTGCAGCATGCGTTGCTGATCCCTGGCCGGATCCTGGCGCAGCCGTTCGGCGCGCAGGCGCATGGCCTTGAGGTAGCGCGGGTAATGGGCCAGGCGGGCGTTGGGCAGCTCGCGCGCGAACCCGGGCGCCAGCAACGCGTCGAGCTGCTCGCGCAGGTCATCGTAGCTGGCGCGGGCGAAGCCGATCAATGGCGGCTCGAGCCACGGTTTGAGATCGGCCTGCGCTTCGATGATCGGCTCGACCAGTTTCAACCGCTCGACCGCCGCGGCAAACAGCTCGCGCGCGAGCGCGGTGCGCAGCGCCTCGAAATCGCCGGCCGTGCGCGCATCGAGGTCGTGCGTCGCGAGCAGGTCGGCGAAGCCGCCCTCGACCAGGTCCTCGCGCAACGAGTCGACACTGCCCAGCGGGGCGTACTTGAGCGACAGCGGGTTGGCGATCGGCAGACGTCGGCGGGCCTGCTTCATCTCGCTGGCGAGCGCGTTGCGCAGCAGCCGCTCGACGCCTTTCAGGTGCGCGGCTAGTGCTTCGTCGCGGCGCTCGAACACGCGCAGCGCGGCCGCCTCGCCCAGGTCGACCAGCGCCGGGAACGCATTCAGGCCGCCCTCCGAACGCACCTGCGCGGGAATCTCCTCGAAATCCCAGCGGGTGATGTCTTCGCGGGTGAGCTCCACGTCGGTCTTGCGCGAGAAGGCTTCGCGCGCCCGGGTTTCCCATTGCGTCCGCAGGGCGGCGAGGTCGCGGCTGGTGGCGAGGGTCTTGCCGCGCTCGTCGTGCAATCGGAAGCGCATCTTCAGATGGGGTGGCAGTTCCACCGCGGCGAATTCGGCGACCGGGGCGTCCACGCCGGTGGTGCGCCTGAGAAAAGCGGCCAGCGCCTGGATCAGCGGTTGGTCGCGCGGCAGCTCGGCTTCGGCGAATGCGCGCGCGAAATCAGGCGCCGGCACGAAGTTGCGCCGCAGTGCCTTGGGCAGGCCACGGATCAGCTCGGCCACCTTGTCGGCAAGCAGGCCAGGCACCAGCCACTCGCAGCGGGCGGCCGGCAACGCATTGAGCATCGCCAGCGGCAGCTGCAGGGTGACGCCGTCGGCCTCGTCGCCCGGCACGAAGCGGTATTCGAGCTTGTAGCGCTGCGGCGCGGCCGGCGCCCCACCGGCCACCTCCGGCACGAGCTCGAGGGTGGCGGGGAACGCCTTCGGATCCAGCCCGCTGCCGCCGGCCATCACTTCTTCGAGCGACCAGCGCAGCGCGGCCTGCTCCGTGGGGCGTGCGCGGCTGTACCAGGCGTCGAGCGCGCGCGTACTGGCGACGTCCTCGGGCAGCTTGCCTTCGAAGAACCGCGCCAGTTCCTCTTCACCGCGCAGCAGGCCCTCGCGACGCTGCTTGGCTTCGATCTCGTGCGCCTGGGCCAGCACGCGCTGGTTGGCGCGCACGAAATCGGCGCGTGCATCGAGGTCGCCGCGTGCCAGTGCCTCGCGCAGGAAGATCGCGTGCGCGAGCGCCGGGTCTTGGTGCTGGAAAGTGACCGGACGACGCTCGACCAGGGTCAGCCCGAACAGGCTGACCTGCTCGTAGGCGACCACCGTGCCGCGCTTGCGCGACCAGTGCGCGTCGCGGCAGCTGGCCTTGACCAGGTGCGCGGCCTGCTGCTCGATCCAGGCCGGCTCCACGCGCGCGCAGCTCATGCCCCACACGCGGCCACCGACGTCCAGGATCTGCGCGGCGAAGATCCAGGCGGGCGGTGCCTTGGCCAGCGCGGAGCCGGGGAAGACCTGGAACTTGCGCTCGCGGGTGGAGCGGTAGACGCCCTTCTCGTCCTTGTGGCCGACCTGGGTGGGCAGCCCGGCGAGCAGGGAGCGGTGAATCGCTTCGTAGAGCTCCGCGCTTGCCGCATCTTCGCTCCCTCTCCCTTCCGGGGAGAGGGCTGGGGTGAGGGGCCGGGGCTCGCCCGGAGCTGTCCTGGAGCGGCGAGAACCCTGCGCTTCGCTGCGCGAAGCGCGCGTCCTGTCCCCGACCCTCTCCCCCGGCGAGGCCGGGGGAGAGGGAGTCTGAGTCTTGTTCGCTTCGCCGGTGGTCCTTCGCGAGCGTGTCCCCTCACCCCGGCCCTCTCCCCGCAGGGGAGAGGGAGCCGCGGGGTTCCACCCCAGCTCCGCCACCACCAGCAACAACTGCCGGTGCAGCTCGCGCCACTCGCGCATGCGCAGGAACGAAAGGAAATGCCGCCCGCACCAGTCGCGCAGTTTCGACTGCGTGAGTTCCTCGTGCGCCTTCGTGTACTCGCGCCACAGATTGAGCACGCCGACGAAATCCGACTTCGGGTCGGCAAACGCCGCATGCGCCGCATCGGCCTGCTGCCTCGCGTCGGCGGGCCGCTCGCGCGGGTCCTGGATCGACAGGAAAGCAACGACCACCAGCAGCTCGCGCAGGGCGTGGCGCTCGTGCGCCTCGACCAGCATGCGCGCCAGTTGGACGTCGATCGGCAACCGCGCGAGCTGGCGGCCGATCGCGGTCAGATGCCGACGCTCGTCGATCGCCGAGATTTCCGCCAGGCGACGGTAACCGTCGGCCACCATGCGCGGATCGGGCGCCTCCAGGAACGGGAAATCCTCCACTTCGCCGAGCTTCAGCGAGAGCATCCGCAGGATCACGTTCGCGAGCGACGAGCGCAGCAGTTCCGGATCGGTGTAGCGCGCGCGGCTCTCGAAATCCGCCTCGTCGTAGAGGCGATAGCAGATGCCCGCCCCGATGCGGCCGCATCGACCCTTGCGCTGGTCGGCGGCCGCCTGCGAAACCGGCTCCACGTGCAGGCGCTCGAGCTGGCTGCGCTGGCTGTAGCGCATGACCCGGGCGCTGCCGGTGTCGACCACGTAGCGGATGCGCGGCACGGTGAGCGAGGTTTCGGCCACGTTGGTGGCCAGCACGATCCGCCGCTTCGGCCCGGGCTTGAACACGCGGTCCTGGTCGGACGCCGACAGCCTCGCGTACAGCGGCAGCACTTCGGTCTCGCGGTACTGGCGGCGCGAGAGCAGCAGGTGCGCGTCGCGGATTTCGCGTTCACCGGGGAGGAACACCAGCACGTCGCCGGGTCCGCCGCCGAGGCTGCGGTCGGCCATGATCTCGTCGATGACCAGCCCGACGTGTTCGGCACTGCCCTGCTGGACGCGGTCGGACGTGTCGCGGGCCTGCGGGCCGCGGTCGCGCACCGGGTGCGCTCCTGCAGCGTCCGCGGGACGCCAGCGCACCTCCACCGGGTAGGCGCGGCCCTCGACCGAGACCACCGGGGCGTCGTCGAAGTGCTCGGCGAAGCGCGCGGTGTCGATCGTCGCCGAGGTGACGATGATCTTCAGTTCCGGCCGCCTGGCGGCGAGCCGCTTGAGGTAGCCGAGCAGGAAATCGATGTTGAGACTGCGCTCGTGCGCCTCGTCGATGATCACCGTGTCGTAGGCCGACAGCCATGGATCTCGCTGGGTCTCGGCCAGCAGGATGCCATCGGTCATGAACTTGACCAGCGTGCGCTCGGACACCTGGTCGGTGAAGCGCACCTGGAAGCCGACCTGCTCGCCCAGCGGCGTGCCCAGCTCCTCCGCCACGCGCCGTGCCACCGAGCGCGCGGCCAGGCGGCGCGGCTGGGTACAGCCGATCATGCCCGCCTCGCCGCGCCCGGCGGCCAGGCACAGCTTGGGCAGCTGGGTGGTCTTGCCCGAACCGGTTTCGCCGGCGATCACCACGACCTGGTGCCTGCGGATCAGCTCGACGATCTCGTCGGCACGCGCGCTGATCGGCAGCGATTCGTCCAGCCGGATTGCCGGCTTGGCCTCCGCGCGCACCTGCCGCCTGGCCGCCGAGGCGGCGATGTCGGCCGCCAGCGCCTCGAGCTTGCGCGCGTCCGGCTGGCGCGAAAGCACGCGCCAGCGGCCAAGCAGGCGGCCAAAGTCGCGGCTGGACACGCCCGCGAGCGCCTCGCGCAGGGTGCGCAGGCGGGCTTCGGGCGGCGGGGCGGGCGGGCTGTCGTGCATGGGACCGCACATGATAGCCGCAGGCTATGGGCCCGATCGGAACGATTCATTTCACACGGCAGGCGCCAGCCGGTACGGTGGTGTTCGCACCCACTGCACACGGAGGATTCCCCATGGCCAACATCGGCATCGCCCAGAAGGATCGCCAGACCATCGCCGAACAGCTGTCCAAGCTGCTCGCCGATACCTACTCGCTGTACCTGAAGACCCACAGCTTCCACTGGAACGTCACCGGCCCGCAGTTCAACAGCCTGCACGCCATGTTCGAGACCCAGTACAACGAGCTGTGGCTGGCCGCCGACGAGATCGCCGAGCGCATCCGCACCCTGGACGTGTTCGCCCCCGGCTCCTACAGCCAGTTCGGCAAGCTCACCGCGATCAAGGAGGAAACTGGCGTGCCCGACTGGAAGGAGATGGTCGGCCAGCTGGTGGAGGGACACGAAATCGCCGCCCACACCGCTCGCGGCGCCATCAAGGTGGCCCAGGACGGCGGCGACGAAGGCACCGCCGACATGCTCACCGGGCGCCTGAAGGAGCACGAGAAGACCGCCTGGATGCTGCGTTCGCTGCTGAAGTGATCCACGTGGCATCCGCGGCCACCCGGCGAGCTGAGCTCGGGCCTACCCTGCGGGCCCGCGCCGCGGCGCAGGCCAACGCCCCACGGGGGCGGCCTGCGCGCGTCCGGCTGACCTCGCGCTGACCACCCGTACCGTCTTTATTGAGCCATGCCCCCCGGGTCGTTAAGCTCCGCGGGCTAACTTGGCCTCACATGGAGGCGTCCGACGGGGAACGTTTTGAGCGCCACTGCACCCTCCCACGACAGCCGGCATCCGCTGCTTGCGGCCATCCTGCTCGCGCTGATCGTGGCCGCGCTCAATATCGCGCTGTGGTGGTGGAGCAACCGTCCGCACGGCCCGGAGGATTTCCACGGGCCGATCAGCGGCTACTCGGTGTCGGTGTTCCAGCGCTACCAGAACCCGCTCAAGCAGGATTTCCCCTCCGACGAGGAGATCGACGCGGACCTGAAGCTGCTGCGCCGCTACACCCCGCGCATCCGCACCTACTCGACGCTGGAAAACCCGCAGGTCTACCGCCTGGCCGAGAAGGAAGGGCTCAAGGTGATGGCCGGCGCCAACATCGACACGCGCCTGATCAACAACGAGAAGGAGCTGGAGGCGGTGATCGCGCTGGCGCGCCGCTACCCTGAAACCATCCACCGGGTGATCATCGGCAACGAGGTGCTGTTCCGGGGCGACCTGACCGTGGAACAGATGGAGCAGTACCTCGACCGCGCGCGCGCGGCGATCCGCCAGCCGGTATCGATCGCCGAGCCGGACTACATCTGGCTGAAGTACCCGGAACTGGCCGACCACGTCGACTTCGTCACCATCCACCTGTTCCCGTTCTGGAACGGCATCGCCCGCAAGGATGCGGTGGGCGCTGCGCTCGGCGCCTACCAGAACATCGTCCAGCATTACCCGGACAAGCCGGTGGTGGTCGGTGAAATCGGCTGGCCGTCCAATGGCGACCGGCACGAATACGCCGACCCGTCGATCTCCAACGAAGCGATCTTCATCCGCGACTGGCTCAACGCGGCCAAGGCGCGCAACATCGACTACTACCTGCTGGAAGCCTTCGACCAGCCGTGGAAGGAAAACCTCGGCGAAGGCCGCACCGGCGCCTACTGGGGCACGTTCAACGCCGACCGCCAGCTCAAGTTCCCGTTCACCGGCCCGGTCACCGAGGACACCGCCTGGCCGTGGAAGGCGCTGGCGGCCAGCCTGCTCGCGCTGATCCCGATGATCTGGTTCGCGCGCAAGTTCAAGCGCTTCAAGCTGACCGGAAGGCTGTTCTTCTGCCTGCTGATCCAGCTCGCCTGCGGGTTGATCGTCTGGTCGGCCACCCTGCCCTTCAACTTCTACCTGAGCTGGATCGACTGGACCATGCTGGTGCTGCTGTTCCCGGCGCAGGTGGCGATCCTGGCGATCCTGCTGATCAACGGCTTCGAGTTCACCGAGGTGCTGTGGCGCCGGCGCTGGCAGCGCCATGCCGGGATGCTCAAGCCCGACCGGCCCGGGAAGCAGCCGTTCGTCTCCATCCACCTGGCCTGCTACAACGAGCCGCCGGAGATGGTGATCGCCACGCTCGACTCGCTGGCCGCGCTGGACTACGACAACTTCGAAGTCCTGGTGATCGACAACAACACCAAGAATCCGGACGTGTGGAAGCCGGTCGAAGCCTATTGCGAGCAACTGGGCAGGCGCTTCCGCTTCTTCCACCTGGAGCCGTGGCCGGGGTTCAAGGCCGGCGCGCTTAACTTCGGCCTGAAGGAAACCGACCCGCGCGCCGACGTGGTGGCGGTGATCGACGCCGACTACGTGGTGCGCGAGGACTGGCTGTCCACCCTCACCGGCTACTTCCACGACCCGAAGGTGGCCGTGGTGCAGTGCCCGCAGGCGCACCGCGACTTCGAGCACAACCGCTTCCGCCGCATGACCGCATGGGAGTTCGACGGCTTCTTCCGCATCGGCATGCACCACCGCAACGAGCGCAACGCGATCATCCAGCACGGCACCATGACCATGGTCCGCCGCTCGGCGCTCGAAGGCACCGGCGGCTGGTCGGAATGGACCATCTGCGAGGACGCCGAACTCGGCCTGCGCCTGATGCACGCCGGCTACGAGCTGGTCTACGTCGACGAGCTGATGGGCAAGGGCCTCACGCCCGCCGACTTCAAGGCCTACAAGAGCCAGCGCTACCGCTGGGCGTTCGGCGCCATGCAGATCCTCAAGGGGCGCTGGGACTGGATGACCCACAAGGGCCCGCTCTCGATGGGCCAGCGCTTCCACTTCCTCACCGGCTGGTTCAGCTGGTTCGCCGATGCGCTGCACCTGATCTTTACGCTGATGGCAATCTACTGGACCGCCGGCATGGTCGCCTTCCCGCAGCTGTTCAGCCTGCCGATGCAGCTGTTCCTGATCCCGGTGATCGGGTTCTTCTTCGCCAAGGCGGTCTTCGGCATCGTGCTCTACCGCGCGCGCGTGCCGTGCGGCTGGTACGACACCCTGATGGCGTCGGTGGCCAGCATGGGCCTGTCGCACGCGATCGCGCGAGGCATCCTGCACGGCCTGACCCGCGAGAAGACCGCCTTCGTGGTGACCGCCAAGAGCCGCCGCCTGGGCGAATCGGGCTTCGCCGCCTTCGCGCCTGTGCGCGAGGAACTGCTGATGGCCTGCGCACTGGTGATGTGCATCATCGGCATGGGCCTGTCCTTCGGCACGCGCTACATCGAGGGCACGTTGTGGATGTTCATCCTGGCGGCGCAGTCGATCCCGTACTTCTCGGCCGTGGCGGGTGCATGGATCGCGCACAAGGCGGGAGACAAGGTCGGCTGACCGCCCGCCGCGTGTTTATGCCGCGGCTACATCGGCGTGGTTAAGCTGGAGCGCCCCGCAGGCCTCCGCACAGGGACGTCCCCCACCACATGCGCCGCCTCCGACGCCTGATCGTCTTGCTCCCGCTCCTGCTGCTGCCGCTGGCGGCGCACGCGGGCGTTCGGCTGACGGTCAAGGGCGTCGACGATCCGCTGAAGTCCGCCGTGCGGTCGGGCCTGACGCTGTCGCAGTACGCCAACCGGCCGGTCAGCGAGGCGCAGATCCGCCGCCTCTACGAGGACGCCCCGGACGAGGTGCGCGATGCGCTGGAGCCCTACGGCTACTACGAGCCCCTCGTGCAGGGCTCGCTGACGCGCGCCGGCACGAATGACTGGCAGGTCACGCTGACGGTGAAACCGGGCGAGCCGGTGCGCATCACCGAGGTGCACGTGAAGCTGGACGAGGCGGCGCTCGCGATCCCGGCGGTCCGCCGTGCCGAGCGCGCGGTGGAACAGCTCAAGGGCGACGTGCTCGATCATGGCGCCTACTCGAAGGCGCGCGATGGCGTCAGCGGCGCGCTGACCGCGAACGGCTTCCTCGGTGCCAAGCTGGTCACGCATCAGGTGCGCGTGACCCGCGCCGACCACAGCGCCGTGGTCGACCTGGCGTGGCAGGCCGGGCCGCGCTACCGCTTCGGCAAGGTGGCGTTCGACGGTTCCCAGTTCGAGCCGGGCTTCCTGCAGCGCTTCGTGCCGTTCGAGCGCGGCGACTACTTCGACCAGGCCGACCTGCTGCGCCTGCAGCAGGCGCTCAACGGCGCGGACTATTTCTCGGTGGTCAACGTCCGTCCGGACGTGGACGACGCCGGTCGCACCGTCGATGTCGAGGTGGAGCTGCAGCCGGCCAAGCGCAGCGTGTACACCGGCGGGCCGTTCTTCGGCACCGATACCGGCTTCGGGGTGCGTGCGGGGCTGGAGCGACGCTGGGTCAACAGCCTCGGCCACAAGTGGAAGAACGAGCTGGTGGTCGCGCAGCGGCTGAAAACACTGTCATCGCTGTACATGATCCCGCTCCCGGGCGGCGAGCAACGCAGCCTCAACTTCGGCGTGAACTTCCGTGATGCCGACACCGTCACCTCGCAATCGCGCACGCTGGAACTGGTCGGCAACCATACCGACCTGTGGCATGGCTGGACGCGCACCGTCGGCGCGCATGCGCTGATCGGCACGTTTACCGTCGGCAAGCGGGGCAACGAGCCGGACAACGCGCCCGGCATCGAGCGCGGCCGCAGCAAGCTGGTGTTCGCCGAGGCCTCCCTGTCGAAGAAGCACGGCGACAATCCGACGTTCGTGCGGCACGGCTGGTCGCTCAGCGTGTACGCGCGCAGCACCGCCGGCTCGCTGCTGTCGGACACCCGCTTCAGCCAGCTGGCGGCCGACGCGAAGTGGATCAACGCCTTCACCCGGCGCGACCGGCTGATCCTGCGTGCCAGCGCCGGCATCACCTCCACCGGGGACTTCTCCAGCCTTCCGCCGCAGCTGCGCTTCTTCGCCGGCGGCGATCGCTCGGTGCGCGGCTACGGCTACCAGGCGATCGGCCCGCGCAACAGCTTCGACCGGGTGATCGGCGGGCGCAACCTGCTGGTGGCGAGCACCGAGGTGGAGCACTACTTCACGCGCAACTGGGGCATGGCTGCATTCGTCGATGCCGGCAATGCGTTCAACGGCACCGACTACCGCCCGCGCCTCGGCGCCGGCCTGGGCGTGCGCTGGCTCTCGCCCGTGGGCATGGTCCGCGTGGACGTGGGCACGCCGATCCATGACGAGCATGCGCATGGAATTCAACTGCACGTGGTGATAGGGCCGGATCTGTGATGACAACAGGCCTCCCCCTCTCCCCGACCCTCTCCCCCGGCGGTGCCAGGGGAGAGCGGGCACATGGCTTCCGGCTTGCCTCAATCGCTCCCTCTCCCCCGGCGTCGCCGGGGGAGAGGGCCGGGGAGAGGGGGAGGCTTCTCGCCCTGCCAGGAGCCCGCCCATGAAATGGCTCAGGCGCATCGGCCTCGTCCTGCTTGCCCTGTTCGTGCTGCTTGCGCTGGGCCTGTGGTGGCTGCTCGGCACCGGCGCGGGCCTGCGCTTCACCATTGCCCGCGCCAGCGGGTTCACCGATGGCGCGCTCAGCGTGCAGCAGGCCAGCGGCAGCCTGGCCGGCCCGCTGCAGCTCGAGGGTCTGCGCTATGCCGACGGCAAGGGCCTGGACGTGCGTGTAGCGAGCGCCAGGCTGGACGTGCGCCTGTGGCCCCTGCTCGGCAAACAACTGCACGTCGACACGCTCGACGTGCGGGGTGTCGATGTCGTGCTGCCGCCGCCCCCGCCGGACGAACAGCGCAGCGGCCCGCTGTCGCTCAATCCACCGCTGGCGATCCAGGTCGACCAGGCACACGCGGCCGACCTTACGGTCCACCAGGGCGGGCAGTCGCTGTTCACCGCCAACACCCTGGACCTTGCCGGGCGCTGGAACGCACAGGGCATCGCCATCCGCGCGCTGCGCCTGCGCTCACCCCAGGGCCATGCGGATGTGGACGGTACGCTGGCCATCGGCGACACCTGGCGGGGCAACGGCCAGGCCAGCTTCGCCTGGACCCTTGGCGACACTACCTACGCCGGCCAGGTGCAGGCGCACAGCGACGGCACCCGCGCGCGGCTCGCCCTTGCGCTCACCCAGCCGATGGCGGCACATCTGCAGGTCCAGCTCGAGCAGGGCGGCGCCTGGCCCTGGACCGCCTCGCTGAAGGCGCCGAGCTTCGACCCCGCGCCGCTGCTCGGCAAGGGCACGCTGGAAAGCCTGGCGCTCGACCTCGATGGCAAGGGCAGCCGCCGCGGCGGCACGCTCACCGGCACGGTCGACCTCAACCAGTGGCGCCTGCAACTGGCCCCGCTGCGCGCGCAACTCAACGACGACCGCAGCCGCCTCACGCTGGAAACGCTCAGCCTCACCTCGCCGCAGATCAAGGGACGACTGCAGGCGCACGGACAGATCCAGCTGGACGCCGCACCGCCCGCCGGCACGCTGCAGCTTTCCTGGCAGGACCTGGAGCTGCCCGCCGCGCTGGCCGGCCAGCCGCTGGCCAGCCACGGCCAGCTGGACGTGCATGGCAGCACGGCGCAGTTCCACGCGCAGGGCGACATCGCGATCGGCCCGCCCGGCAAGCTCGCGCAACTGGCGGTGAACCTCGACGGCACGCCGCGGCAACTGGCGCTGCACACGCTGGATGTCCGGCAACCGCAGGGCCACCTGCACGCGCAGGGCACACTCGTTCTGCAGCCGGTATTCGGCTGGGAGCTGGCGGCCGAGGCGGACGACTTCGACCCGGGCCAGCTGTTCGCCGGCTGGAGCGGTGCACTGGATGCGCAGCTGACCACCCGCGGCACCCTGCCCTCGGGCCATCCCGATGCGACGCTTGACCTCGCCCGCCTCGACGGTCGCCTGCGCGGCCGTCCGGTGCGCGGTCGCGGCCGGCTGCATCTTTCGCCCAACGAGGTGCTGGACGGCACGCTTTCGCTCACCTCCGGCCGCAGCACCCTCTCGATCGAGGGCAAGCCCGGTGCGCGCAACGACGTGCAGGTACGGATGACCGTCGCCACGCTGGCCGACTGGCTGCCCGATGCCGGCGGCCGGCTTGAAGCGCACGCGCACGTCACCGGCCTGCCGCCGGCGCTGGGCATCGACGCCGAAGTGCATGGCGCCACGATCGCCTACGGCAGCCAGCGCATCGGCCGGCTGGCCGTGCAGGCGCACGTGCCCGACATCAGCAGCCCCGGCGGCAACGTCGATCTCGACGCGCGCGATGCCTGGCTCGGCGGCCTGGCGTTCGACACGCTGGCGCTGCACGCCGACGGTACCGAGGCGGCCCACAAGCTCACGCTCGATGCGAACGGCCGCCAGCTCTCCGCCCAGCTTGCCCTGCACGGCAGCCTGGAGCAGCGCCACTGGAGAGGCACCCTCGACACGCTGGACCTGGAACCCCAGGGCCTGCCGCGCTGGCGGCTGCGGGATCCGGCCACGCTCGACTACGCCGATGGCGCGCTGGCGCTGTCGCCGTTGTGTCTCACCGCGGGCGACCCGCTGCTGTGCATACAGGGGCAGCAGGACAAGGCCGGCAACCTCACCGCCAGCTACCGCCTGCGCGCGCTGCCGCTGGCGCTGCTGTTCAACGCCGCCGGCTACGCGGACCTGCCCATGCGCGCCGACGGCGAACTGCACGGCGAAGGCACGCTCAAGCGCAGCCCCGCCGGCGCGCTCAGCGGCAAGGCCACGCTCGCCTCCGACCAGGGGTCGGTCACCTACACCCGGCAGGCGCAACGCCCGCTGCTGGCCTGGCATGGACTCACCGTCGACGACGACCTCGCCCCCGGCCACCAGCGACTGGAGGCGCACGCCGCGCTCGACGCGAACGGCCGCCTGGATGGCCGCCTGACCATCGATGGCGACGCGCAGGCGCTCGGCGGCCAGCTCGCCATTCACCTCGACAGCCTCGCCCCGCTGGAGCTCCTCACCAGCGAGGTCGCCAACGTGCAGGGCCACCTTGACGGCCGCTTCGGCTTCGCCGGCACCGTGGCGCAGCCGGCGGTGACCGGCCAGGCCACGGTGGACGGCTTCGCCGCCGAAGTACCGGCGCTGGGCCTCAGTCTGACCGACGGCTCGGTGGTGCTGCGCGCCCCCGATGCGCAGCATGTTGAGCTGGACGGCCGCGTGCGCTCGGGCAAGGGCACGCTGGTGATCGGCGGCAGCTATGGGCTCACCGCACAGGTGCCCAGCGCGATCACGCTCACCGGCGACAACGTCACCGTCGCCGACATTCCCGCCGCCCACGTCGTATTGACGCCCGATCTGCGCGTGCGACGCGACGCGGAGGGCGTGTACGTCACCGGCGCGGTCACCCTGGACAGCGCCGACGTGAACCTCGACCGCCTGCCGGGCGGCGGCGCGACCAAGGCCTCGCCCGACGTCGTGGTCGTCGACCAGCAGGCGCAGGAGGAAGCCACCGCGCAGCTGCCGATCCATGCACGGGTGAAGGTCGACCTCGGCCGCAACACGCATCTCACCGGCAAGGGCCTGGACGGCAAGCTCACCGGCACGCTCACGGTCATCGAGGAGCCCGGCCGGGCTACCCGCGGCCAGGGCCAGATCGCGGTGAGCGGCACCTACGAGGCCTACGGCCAGGACCTGCACATCGAGTCAGGCAAGCTGCTGTTCGCGGGCACGCCGATCGACAACCCGGGCCTGGACCTGCGGGCGGTGCGCAGCCTGAACCCCAACGCCACCATCGATGAAGGCCAGGAAGTGGGCCTGCTGATCACCGGCACGGCGCAGCGGCCGATCCTCACGGTGTTCTCCAACCCACCGATGGAGCAATCCGACGCGCTTTCCTACCTGATCACCGGCAAGCCGCTCTCGCAGGTCAGTGGCGGCGAAGGGGACATGGTCGGGGCCGCCGCCCAGGCGCTCGGTTCCGCGGCCGGCGACCTGCTGGCCAAGAGCATCGGCAGCAGGTTGGGCATCGACGACATCGGCGTGTCCAGCAGCGAGGCGCTGGGCGGCGAATCGGCGTTCACCGTCGGCAAGTACCTCTCGCCGCGGTTGTACCTGAGCTACGGCGTGGGGCTGTTCGAGCCCGGCCAGGTCATCACCCTGCGCTACCGGCTCAGCCAGCGCTGGAACCTCGAAGTGCAGAGCGCCACCGAGTTCAGTCGGGCCAGCCTGAATTACCGGTTGGAGCGCTGAGCACACGGCCCCTTTGCAGGAGCGCACCTGTGCGCGACCGGGATGCATGGCGGTCGCACACAGGTGCGCTCCTACAAGGACCAGGCAGCCGCCCGCGCGCCCTCGGCCCTCCCCCTCCTCGCCGGAAACGCCCTGCCACAAGCGCCGCGGACGCGTGCGAACCGCCACGCCCATCACCACGCAACCACCCGCCTGGCCGCGCCTGTAGTTCTTTCTCCGGCCCCCGCCTTTTTTCAGCATGCGCTCTGCGCTGAGCAGCGCAATCCGCGGCGCAGGGCCATTCGGCTGCTGGCATCGCTGTTGCACTCCCCTGTCTGCCCGGCACCTGGGGCCGGGCGTCCAACCATGACCCTGACTCGGCAACAGTCCTCCACCCATGACCAGGGCAACAAGAAAGCTGGGCATCGCGCGCAAGCGGTCGGGGCAGCACCACCGTCCGCGAAGCCGGCCGGAAGGGCGGCCAGCGGGTGCGCCAACGGGTCAACGAAGGCCGCCAGGCCGAACAGCGCGGACGGCGCTGAGGACGGGCACGGTAACCACGATCCACTACGGAGCCAACAGATGAGCCAGAAGCAGCAAAACGATCGCGACCAGCAGCACTCGAAGCAGGCCCATGGCAGCGACAAGGGGGACATGACCGTCCGCGAGGCCGGCCAGATGGGCGGCCACAAGGGCGGCCAGCGCGAACGCGAGCTGGTCGAGAAAGGCCATGAGGCCGAGGACCGTGGCGGCCGCCGTCACTGATCCGGGTGCATAGCGACCGCAGCAATCTTTCCTTCACCACAACGGAGATCTCCATGAACAACCAGCACAGCGACAAGGGCGACATGACAGTCCGCGAAGCCGGCCAGAAGGGCGGCGAGATCCGCAAGGAACAGCTCGGTCCCGAGGGCTATTCGGCCATCGGCCGGAAGGGCGGCGAAGCGCGCAAGGAAGAGCTCGGTCCCGAGGGCTACTCGGAGCTGGGCACCAAGGGCGGCCACCGTGTCCGAGACCTGATCAACAAGGGCAAGCAGAGCGAAGGCGACTGACCACAGGCAGGCGCCGCGCGCGAGGCGGGCAGTTCTTTCCACGGCAAGCGCAAATTACACGCGCTGCCGCTGCCTTCCCGCCACCGATCGACGCGGTATGGCGCCTTGCGCACTGGCATACGGGTTGCAACGCATGCCTCGCCCGCCTGGCGGGCTCCCCTGATAACCCGGAGGTAAAACCATGGCAAATAACGATCGCAACAACCAGATCCCTTCCCGCGCCAGCGGCAGCGGCGACATGAGCGTGCGCGAAGCCGGCCAGAAGGGCGGCGAGATCCGCAGGGAGCAGTTGGGTCCCGAGGGCTACTCGGATCTCGGCCACCAGGGCGTCGAGGCGTTGCGCGAGCAGCGCGGCCCGAACGCGATGAGCGAGATCGGCCGCGAGGGCGGCGAGACCCGCAAGCAGCAGCTGGGTCCGGAAGGCTATTCCGAACTCGGCCAGAAGGGCGGTGAGCGCGTGCGCGACCTGATCAACAAGGGCAAGGATTCCGAGGGCGGCGAGTAATCGCGGAGGTGACCATGACACGAGGTATAGGAGGCAACTCGCCGGCCAACGTGCAGAAATACCTGTCCGGCGTGGACTACCCGGCCGAGAAGCAGGACCTCATCGAAGCCGCGCGTCGCAACGACGCTCCCGACGAGGTGATGCAGACCATCCGCAAGCTGCCCGAAGACAACTACGGCGGCCCGCAAGACGTGATGAAGGGCTACGGCGATATCGACTAGCCCCTCAGCAGAGGAGATGTCCATGAGCAAACAGAGCCACGACAAGGGCGACATGACCGTCCGCGAAGCCGGCCACAAGGGAGGCGAGGCGCGCAAGGACGAACTGGGCCACGAGGGGTACCAGAAGCTCGGCGAGAAAGGCGGCCAGCGCGTGAGCGAGCTGGTCGACGAGGGCAAGCAGACCGATCGCAAGAACCACTGACGCCCGCGAGGCTATTTCCAACCATTTGCTGACCGAGAGGTAAGAACCATGGCAAGCAACAAGAACACCGGTGACATGAGCGTGCGCGAAGCCGGCCAGAAGGGCGGCGAGATCCGCAAGGAACAGCTCGGCCCCGAGGGCTACTCGCAGATGGGCAAGAAAGGCGGCGAAACCCGCAAGGAACAACTCGGGCCGGAAGGCTATTCGGCACTCGGCAAGAAGGGTGGCGAAGCCCGCAAGGAAGAACTGGGTCCGGAGGGTTACTCGGAGTTGGGCACCAAGGGCGGCCATCGCGTGCGCGACCTGGTGAACAAGGGCAAGGAATCGGAAGGCTAGCCCGGTCCGCGCGACCGGACGGCCATCCCGGCCGCCCGATCGCTCCGCGACGGTGACCGGCGGGTGTGCGCACACTCGTGCGACCCCCACCCGAGCATGCATCGTCCGCCAGCAGGCTCCTGTCGCAAACGGCAGGGTTCCGCTGGCGGACGATGCTTTTCTGATGCCTGACATTTGATGGTGAGTCGCGCCCTCCAGCGGGGCCGTTCGGCGCACCCCGCTCCGCCCGAACCCTCAACCGCCTGTCGGCACCCTCTCCCGGGGGAGGGTGGCTCGAGCGTGGGGTTTGAGGGAGGCGCTTCGACGTCGGCGCTGTGCGCCTACGCTCAGCGCGAACGGGACGGGAAAGCGGGGAACAAAAACCGTTCGCCCTGAGCGTAGCGAAGTCGAAGGTCTGCGCCGCCGATCAGGCGACGCCGAGCCCCTCGATCCCGCTGATCGTCTGGGCATCGAACCCCGCCAGTCCTGCGAAACGCCGGCCGCGTTCGGCGTAATCGCGGAACTGGTCGAAACTCGGCGCCCCGGGCGACATCAACACCACCCCGCCCGCGGGCGTCAGCGCCCTCGCCTGCTCCACCGCTTCGTCCAGCGTCGCCACCAGCGCGATCTGACCCATCGGCTGCGCTTCCCGCAGGGCCGCCGCAATGCGAGGCCCGTTGGCACCCTGCGCCACGATGGCCAGCCCGGCCCGGTCACCCACCGCCTGGACGAATGCCGACCAGTCCAGCCCGCGATCATGTCCGCCGACGATCACCGTGACCGCCCGGCCTTCCAGGCTCGCCAGCGCCGCCAGCGTGGCCTGCGGCGTAGTGCTGATCGAATCGTTGATCCAGGCCACGCCCCCGCGCTCGCCCAGCGGCTGCAGGCGGTGCGGCAAGGCATGGAAGTGCGCAAGCGCCGGAGCGGCCGACCGCGCGTCATGTCCCATCGCTTCCAGCGCAGCCAGCGCGGCGCAGGCGTTGAGCGCATTGTGCTCGCCCGGCACCGGCAGGTCGGCCACGGCAAAGATGCGCGAGTCGGCGCGCCGGATGTAGCCGTCGCGCACATGCCAGCCGTCGCTCATCCCGAACAGCACACGCCGCGGGTGTGTCGCCGTGTGCTCGAGCAGCGTCTCCTGCATCCCGTTGACCAGCAGCGTGCGCGCGGCCTGCGCGAGCTTGAGCTTGTCCGCGACGTAGCGTTCGCGCGAGCCGTGCCAGTCCAGGTGCTCCTCGTACAGGCTGGTGACCACGCCCAGCGGCATTGGCCCGGCCTCGCCGGTCTGGAAGCTGGACAGTTCCACCGCCCACAAGTCCGCCTGCACGTCGAGCAATTCCAGCAGCGGCAATCCGATGTTGCCGGCCAGCGCGGTGCGCACGCCCAGGCTTCGCGCCAGATGCGCGATGAGCGCGGTGGTGGTGCTCTTGCCCTTGGTGCCGGTGACCGCCACCACCGGCGCCTGCGGCTGCTCGGCGAACCACAGCGCGGTGCCGGAGGTAAAGCGCGTGCCGCTGCCCTGCGCCGCGAGCAGTGCCGGTTTGTAGGCGGAGATGCCGGGCGACTTGACCACCACGTCGAACGCGCCCAGCGCGACCGCGTCGGGCTCTTCGCCGCGCACCAGCAACGCCGGGTCGAGCGCCTGCGCGCTGGCCACTTCGGCCGGACTGCAGAACAGGGTCAGCGGGAGCTGCGGCAGGCGCGCGCGCAGGGCCACGATGGCCGCCCTGCCCTCGCGGCCGAAGCCCCAGATGGCCACGCGCTGGCCGGCCAGATCGGCGATGCGCATCAACCGATCGCTCCCAGTGCCGGCTGCAGCCGGGTCGGCACGCGGTGCTCGTCCGAGGGCACCAGCCAGGGCTCCAGCGAGAGTTGCGAGGGATCGAGCTGCGGCAGGATCTCGCGGATGAAGCGGGCGACCAGCGCATCCTCCTGCCACTCCGGGCGCTGGCTCAGCGCATACATCGCGGCGCGCGCCTCGGCGCCCTCGCCCACACACTCGAACGGCTTGTGGTCCTGGTATTCCAGCAGCGCGTCGAAACCGGCCGCCTGGCTCTCGTCGTCCAGCAGGTTGCGCCCGAAAATCGAAAGCAGCCGCGGCTTGGGCAGAAACGGCGCCAGTGCCAGAAACACGAAATGGCACTTCGGGCACTGTCCGCACCAGCGGTCGGCCGGCTTCGGGCCGAGGATGCGGAAGTTGCGGTTGCAGCTGGAGAACGCATCGAAGTACGGCGTCAGCCGGGCGAAGGCGCGGGTGATCGCCAGCTCCGGGTACGGGCGCAGCAGCGAGCAGTAATCGAGGTCCGCGGCGACGTGCGTGTGCAGCCAGTCCGACAGCATGGCCTCGAAGGCGAAGCCCTTGCTCCACTGGTGGTTCACCTGCTGGCCCTCGTACTCCAGCGTGGCGGCCGAGGCGGAGCGTTCGTTGGCGAAGGCGATGGAATCGTAGCCATAGAGAACCGCCGCGAGCGCCAGGATGGCGGAGTTCACCGCGGTCACCGGGATATGGCCGTTCCATGCGCCCAGACGGTTGAGCTCGAACAGCACCGGCGAGAGCTCGCGCTGGATGTTGAGCGTGGGCAGGCCGGTGCGTTCGGCGCAGGCGGCGATCAGCGGCGAGTTGCCGACCCACACCGCGGTGGCCGCGCCGCCGATCGACTTGATCGCCTCCACCGCGACCAGCGAATCCTTGCCGCCGCCGATCGGGACCAGGGTGCGCTTGGGGAGATTCAGGGCGGGAGCTTCCGGCAGGCGCCCTGCCTCCCCGGGATGGGATGAGCGAGCAGCAGCACGCGGGAACTGGATCCGTCCGCGCAGATCCAGGCCGTTGCGGTAGGCGAACTCCGCCAGGCCGTGCAGATACAGGGCATCGGCCAGATCGGCCGTGGCCTCGTCCAGCGGCGCAACTTCGATCTTCGGCGGCACGCCGGCCTTGTAGTAGCTCACGCCGGCGACCAGGTGCAGCAGCCCCAGCGCCGCGTCGAAGGCCCGCTGGCGCCCGGCCGGCACGACCGGCGCGTCCGGGAAGCGGATGCGCTCGACCATTTCCTCGCCCTGGTCGAAGGCGTAGGCCAGCTCGGCCACGCCGTCGACGTAGGAGCAGCGAACGAAACGGAAGACTTGGGTAAGTCGTGGCTGGATGGTCGTCACTCGTCAATCTCTCCGTCGAGCCATGCTCCCTCTCCCCTCCGGGGAGAGGGCTGGGGTGAGGGGCCGGGGCTCGCCAGACCTTCCATCACAGCCTCAAGCACGCTCTCGATGTCCGTCAATACGTCATTGTTCCAGAAACGCAGCACGCGGTAGCCCTGGGTCTGCAGGTAACGCGTGCGTGCCTCGTCGTAATCCTGCTGATCGAAGTGCTGGCTACCATCCAGCTCAACCACCAGCATGCGCTCGGTGCAAAGGAAGTCGACCACGTAGCGGTCAATCTCGTGCTGGCGGCGGAACTTGCAGCCGTCAAGTTGACGATTCCGCAGGCGCTACCACAGCGCCTGCTCGGCGTCGGTCATGCCCAGGCGCAGTCCGCGTGCCCGGTCCACGTTCATGCGTTTCATCCTTGAACCCTTCCCATGATGTCTTTCGCTGGAGCGACCCCTCACCCCGGCCCTCTCCCCGGGGGAGAGGGAGCGAGAGCGCGATGCCGCGCGATCCTTCCATCGCCTGAAACCAGCTCCCTCTCCCCTCCGGGGAGAGGGTTGGGGTGAGGGGCCACTCTTGCCTCAGTCCTCCAGCACCACCTCATCCGCCTCGTCGCGCAGGTTGTAGCGCGACGACATCACCTTGCCGTACGCCCCCGCCTGCGCGATCAGCATCACATCCCCTTCCTGCGCCTCGGGCAAACGCCGGTCCGTGCCCAGCACATCGCCCGATTCACAGATCGGCCCGACCACCTGATACAGCGCCTCCGCAGGCGTATCAATGCGACTCAAGTTCACGATCTCGTGCCAGGCGTCGTAGAGGGTCGGGCGGATCAGGCTGTCCATGCCGGTGTCCACGCCCAGGTAGCGCAGGCTGCCCTTGCCCTTGATCTGGGTGACGCGCGCCAGCAACACGCCGGCATCGGCGACGAGGTAGCGCCCCGGCTCCATCCACAGCTGGTAGTGCGGATAGGCCGCCCTGACCTCCCGCAGCACGCGGTCCAGCGCCGCCATGTCCAGCGGCGCCTCGCCCGGATGCGAGGGCACGCCCAGGCCCCCGCCGATGTTGAGGAAGGCCACGCTGCCGATGCGTTCGGCCAGGCTCGCCAGTTGCGCATACACCTCGCCCCAGTGCTTCGGATCGAGCACGCCCGAGCCCAGGTGCGCGTGCAACCCGCGCACGCTCACCTGGTGGGTGTCGGCCAGGCGCAGGAAAGCGTCCAGCTGTTCGACCGGCAGGCCGAACTTGCTGCCGTTGCCGCCGGTGCGCACCTTCTCGTGATGGCCCAGCCCGCGGCCGAGATCCACGCGCAGCACGACCTCGCGTCCGCGGAACAGCTCGCCCCAGTGTTCCAGCGGGTGCAAGGCATCGAGCGTGATCGTGGCGCGCGTGGCCAGTGCCTCGACGTAGTCGGCACGGCGGGCGAAGTTGGGCGTGAACAGCAGCGGCGCGGTGTCCGGCACGGTCGCCAGCACGATCTTCAACTCGCCCGGCGACACGCACTCGAACGCGAAGCCTTCCGATGCCAGCGCCCGCAGGATCGCCGGATGGGTGTTGGCCTTCACCGCATAGTGCACGCGGTCGACGACGCCCAGCGATTTCATCGCCCGCGCCTGCGTACGCACCGTCGGCAGGTGATAGACGTAGCGCGGCGTGGCCTCGGCGGCCAGCGCCAGCAGGCGTTCGCGCCCCGCCGGAGTGCGCCACCACACGGCGGCCTGCATCGTGGCCTCGCCACTCCCGTACAACGCCTGCCAGCTCGGGCCGAACAGCGCGCTGTCGTCGGTACGCAAGGCGCCGGCCCCGATCAGCAGGTCGTGCAGATGCGGCAGCAATTCGTCCACCACCGTCTCGTCCACCACGAAGGTGAGGTTGAGATTGTTGGACGACTGCGAAATCAGGTGCACGCGCAGCTGGCCGAACTCGGCCAGCACGGTCGAGAGCGTATGCAGCATCGAACGCATGCCGCGGCCGACCAGCGTGATCGCCGCGCAGGGCGCGATCACCTTCACCCGGCAAACCCTGGCCAGGTCCGCCGCCAGCGCCGCGACCGCGTCCGAATCGAGCAGGTTCTCGGTCGGGTCCAGCGACACCGTCACGTTGGTCTCGGCCGAGCCGATCAGGTCCACCGACAGCCCATGCTTCTTGAACTGCGCGAACACGTCGGCGAGGAAGCCGACCTGCTGCCACATGCCGACCGACTCCATCGATACCAGCGTCAGGCCCTTGCGCGCGCTGATCGCCTTGACGCTCGGCGCGTGCTCGCGCACCTCCGGGCCGATCACCGTGCCTTCGAGTTCGGGCCGGTTGGTGTCCTTGATCAGCAGCGGCACGCGCGGCTCGCGCAGCGGCGAGAGACAGCGCGGGTGCAGCACCTTGGCGCCGGTGGTGGCGATTTCCTGGGCTTCTTCGTAATCCAGCCGCTGCAGCAGCCGCGCGCCGGGCACCTGGCGCGGGTTGGCGGTGAACATGCCGGCCACGTCGGTCCAGATTTCCACGCGCGAAGCCTTGAGCAGCGCGCCGAAATATGCCGCCGAGGTGTCCGATCCGCCGCGACCAAGCAAAACCGTTCGCCCGCGCTCCTCGCGCGCGATGAAGCCCTGGGTGATGAACACCTCGCCCTGCGCGGCCAGCCGCGCCCCCAGCGCCGGGTCGGGATGCGCCTCGACCGTGGCCGACAGCAGCCGCGTGCGCTCGTTCTGGTTGGGCAGCGCGATGGCGGCCAGGCACTCGCGCGCGTCCACCCATTGCGTGGGCAGGCCGCTGGCCGTGAGGTAAGCCGCACCCAGCGCGCTCGACATCAGTTCGCCGTGTGCCTGCACCTGCGCTGCCCAGACCAGCTCGCCCCGGGATGCCGGACCCTCGGCGGCCAGCGCCACCAGGTCGGCCAGGCGCGTCGCGAGCGGGCCCGGCAGCGGCAGATGCATGTGATCCAGCAACTCATGGTGGCGTTGCGCGATCGCTTCGGCCGCCGCCCTGCGTTTGTCCCCGTTGCCCTCGGCGCACATCTGTTTCAGCGCATCGGTGATGCCGGTGAGCGCGGACACGACGACCAGCACGCGGGCGCCTTCGGCGCGGCGGCTGGCGATCAGCTCACGGATGTTCTGCCAGCGCGGCAGCGTCGCGACGGACGTGCCGCCGAACTTCATCACGATCCAGGGTTGGCCTGGTGCGGGCGCGTCCGCCGGAAGCGGCGCGGGGTTCTGCGGGATCACGAGGGCTCCATGGCGGTGGCGGCGAGAGGCAATCGCGCCAGTGTTGCGCCGTGGCAGGGCGAATGCAATGGATTTTTGCGGGCGAAATATGGACGTTTAGCCGTCCGAATGTGGCAAACCTCCATATTGCTCCGCATCCCTGTAGGAGCCCGCTTGCGGGCGATGTCCTGCGCGGGAACCGCACATCGCCCACAAGTGGGCTCCTACAGGGGTTTGGCCGGCGGGGAACCGCACATCGCCCACAAGTGGGCTCCTACGGGAGCTTGGCCGGCGCGGAACCGCACATCGCCCACAAGTGGGCTCCTACAGGGGCTTGGCCGGCGGGGAACCGCGCATCGCCCACAAGTGGGCTCCTACGGGGGCTTGGCCGGCGCGGGAATCGCCGGGCCGTAACCCATTCATTCGATGAAGACGGGAATCTTGCCGATTCGCGCCTGCCACTCCTTCGGCCCGGTCTGGTGCACCGAGCTGCCCGACGAATCGACCGCCACGGTCACCGGCATGTCCTTGACCTCGAACTCGTAGATGGCCTCCATCCCGAGGTCCGCGAAGCCGACCACGCGACTGGCCTTGATCGCCTTGGACACCAGGTACGCGGCGCCGCCCACGGCCATCAGGTAGACCGAACGGTGCTGCCTGATCGCCTCGATCGCCGCCGGGCCACGCTCGGCCTTGCCGACCATGCCCAGCAGGCCGGTCTGCGCCAGCACCTGCCCGGTGAACTTGTCCATGCGGGTGGCGGTGGTCGGCCCGGCGGGCCCGACCACCTCGTCGCGCACCGGATCGACCGGGCCGACGTAATAGATGAAGCGGCCGTTGAAATCGACCGGCAGCGGCTCGCCCCTGTCCAGCATGTCGACCATGCGCTTGTGCGCGGCGTCGCGGCCGGTCAGCAGCCTGCCGTTGAGCAACAGCACCTCGCCCGGTTTCCAGGTCGCCACTTCCTCGCGGGTGACGGTGTCCAGGTCCACGCGACGACCCTTGGAGGCGTCGTAGGTGAGCTTCGGCCAGTGTTCCAGCGACGGCGGATCGAGCATCACGGGGCCGGACCCGTCCAGCGTGAAATGCGCGTGCCGGGTGGCGGCGCAGTTGGGAATCATCGCCACCGGCAGGTTGGCCGCGTGGGTCGGATAGTCCTTGATCTTGACGTCCAGCACGGTGGTCAGGCCGCCCAGTCCCTGCGCGCCGATACCCAGCGCGTTGACCTTCTCGTACAGCTCGATGCGAAGCTCCTCGATACGGCTGGACGGTCCGCGCGCGATCAGTTCCTGGATATCGATGTGCTCCATCAGCGATTCCTTCGCCAGCAGCATCGCCTTCTCGGCGGTGCCGCCGATGCCGATGCCGAGCATGCCCGGCGGGCACCAGCCCGCACCCATGGTCGGCACGGTCCTGAGCACCCAGTCGACGATCGAGTCGGAGGGATTGAGCATCACGAACTTGGATTTCGCCTCCGAGCCGCCACCCTTGGCGGCGACGATCACTTCGACCGTGTCGCCCGGCACGATCGACATGTTGATCACCGCCGGCGTGTTGTCGCGGGTGTTCAGCCGCTTGCCGGCCGGATCGGCCAGCACGCTGGCGCGCAGCTTGTTCTCCGGATGGTTGTAGGCGCGGCGCACGCCCTCGTTGACCATGTCTTCGAGCGACAGCGTGGCGTCCCAGCGCACGTCCATGCCGACCTTGAGGAACACGGTGACGATGCCGGTGTCCTGGCACAGCGGGCGGTGGCCTTCGGCGGCCATGCGCGAGTTGATCAGGATCTGCGCCATCGCGTCGCGCGCGGCGGGCGACTCCTCGCGCTCGTAGGCGGCGGCGAGGCTGGTGATGTAATCGACCGGGTGGTAGTAGCTGATGTACTGCAGCGCGTCGGCGACGGACTGGATCAGGTCGTCTTGCTTGATGGTGGTCATGGGCGGCTTTTCGGCTTCAACGCACCGCTTTGTGCGGCGCACAAGCCGGCTATTGTGCCGCAGCCGGCCGGACCGGACAAAACAACGGCCGCTCGAAGCGGCCGTTGATCCCGCACGTCCTTGAAGCGGTAGGGAGCGGAACGGCGGGTCCGTTCGGATCCACCGTCCGGTCGATCAGAAGCGGAACTCGGCCGTAACCGTGTACACGCCGATGTTGTTGGTGATGTCACCCAGCCCGGCGCCGGCGTCGGCCTTGCCGTGGTAGTTGTCGTAGTTCAGGCCGAGGCTGAAGTTCGGCGCGAAGTTGTAGCCCACGCCGACACCGCCGTACCAGCCGTTGCCGTCGGCGTCGCCGCTGGCGTATTCGACGTAGTCCGGGCCATCCGCGTAGATCTCTTCGTAGCGGTAGCTGGCATCCGCGCTGGAGTGGAACCAGCCGGCGCGTGCCGACACGAACCACTTGTTGGCAAAGGTGTACTTGCCGTTGGCGCCGAGCAGCCAGCCGCTGGCTTCGACGTCGGCCTTCTCGTTCACGATGACCGAAGCGTCTTCGCTCTCGGCGTGATACTTGGCGACCAGCTTGCCCAGGTTGGCGTAGCCACCCTCGACACCCAGGTCGAAGCCGTTGCCGACCTTCCAGGCGTAGCCGAAGCGCAGCGCGCCGGCGGTGTCCTTGTCGTCGAGCTTGTAGCCCAGGCCGTCGGTATGGCCGACGTGATACTGCGCCTGACCCACGCCGGCGTTGATGAAGAATGAGCCGTTGGCGTCGGCGGCGCTAGCCGAAGCGGAAACGGCAACCAGCGCCGCGCCAAGGGCGACGGTCAGAATCTTGTTCATGCTTGGGGATCCCTGTTTTTTTGTCTGTATTTGGAGCCCGGCGGGGGGCATGCCGGGCGGCGCGCATTCTAGGACCCCGCAGGAACTTGCGCTGTAGGCGATAGCCTACATGACGCACCCGGGCCGGGCAGCACCGGGCGCGTCGCGATCAAGGCGGCAAGACGGGTCAACAGGGCACGGGGGGCTGCGTGCATCCCGGGCCTGCATGCGATCTCAGGCTTTCCATGCATCACCTACACTCATCGCCCCCGTTGAGCCGGAAACGACGCCGATGCCTTCCTTCGACTTCCTTCAACTCGACGTGTTCGCCGCGCGCCTGTTCGAGGGCAACCCGCTGGCGGTGGTGGTCGGCGCGGACGCGCTGGATGCGCCGACGATGCAGCGCATCGCGCGCTGGACCAACCTTTCGGAGACCACCTTTCTGCTGCGCCCCACGCAACCGGACGCGGACTACCGGGTGCGAATCTTCACCCCGCGCCAGGAGCTGCCGTTCGCCGGGCATCCCAGCGTGGGCAGCGCATATGCCGCGATCGAGGCCGGCTGCGTGCCGGCACGATCGACGCTGGTGCAGGAATGCGCCGCCGGCCTGCTGCCGGTGCAGGTCCAGGGCAGCGGCGCCATGCGGATCATCCACGTGCAGGCGCCACCGGCGCGCATCGAACGCGCCAACGCCGCGCTTGCCGCGGCGCTCGCCGACGCCCTGAAGGTCGACCTGTCCGCCGCGGCGGTTCATGCGATCGACAACGGCCCGCTGTGGCTGGTGTGCGACCTCGGCCTGGCGCGTTCCGTGCGCACGCTCGCGCCCGACCTTTCGGCCATAGCGAAGCTGTGCCTGGCGCACGGCGCGGTGGGAGTGGGCGTGTTCGGGGCCGAGGACGGCGGCGATGCGGCAATGGCCGTGCGCGCGTTCTGCCCGGCCGACGGCATCCCGGAAGATCCGGTCACCGGCAGCGCCAACGCCGCCATCGGCGCCCTGCTGCACCACCGCGGCGACGTCGCACGCTACGGGCATCGCTACGTCGCCAGCCAGGGCCGCGAAGTGGGCCGCGACGGGCGCGTGGCAGTGAGCATCGACGCGGCGTCGGGCACGGTCACCATCGGTGGCCAGTGCGTGGCCGGCGTGCGCGGGACGTTCACGCTCGACCATTCGACGTAGAGGGCCATTGGCGGGGCGATGGCGTCCTCCCCGCCCCAAGAGCACTCCGGGGAGCTTGCCGGCCTGCCCCGGCTCCGGCCATGCTCGCGGCTCTTCGCCAGGGGATCGCATGGACACAGGCAGCAACGCACCGCAGGGCTACCGGCGCAGCCTCGGCCGCTGGGACGCCGCCCTCATCGTGGTCGGCGGCGTCATCGGCGGCGGCATCTTCCTCAACCCCGGCATCGCTGCACAGCGCACCGAATCGGGCCTGGCCCTGCTGCTGGCCTGGATCGGCGCGGGCCTGCTCACGCTGATCGGCGCACTCTGCTATGCCGAGCTGGGCGCGCGCCGGCCGCAGGCGGGCGGCACCTACGTTTACCTGCGCGAGGCCTTCGGCCCGCTGGCCGGCTTCCTGTTCGGCTGGACCATGCTGCTGGTGATCTATTCGGGCTCGACCGCGGCGGTGGCCACCATCTTCGCCAGCTACACGGTCGCGGCCTTCGCGCTGCCGCCGACCGCTGCGCTGCCGTTGACCGTCGGCGCACTGGTGTTCGTGGCACTGGTCAACCTGTTCGGACTGAAGCTTGGCGCGCAGGTACAGAACCTGTTCGCGCTGCTCAAGCTGCTCGCGGTGGCGGTGCTGGTGGCATGCGGCCTCTACCTGGCCGGCGCGCACGCGCCGGCCGCGCTGGCGGTCGATCCGGCGCGCGCCGGCGTGGGCTTCATGGGCGCGGCGCTGCCGGTGCTGTTCGCCTACTCGGGCTTCACCTACCTCAACAACCTGGCCGGCGAGATCGACGCCCCGCAGCGCAACCTGCCGCGCGCGCTGCTGGTCGGCATGCTGGTGGTGATCGGCGCCTACGCGCTGGTCAACCTCGCCTACCTGGCCGTGCTCGGCCACGCGGGCCTGGCCGCCAGCAGCGCCCCGGCCGCGCAGGTGATGGACCGCATGTTCGGCCCGATCGGGGCACGGCTGATGGCGGTGGGCATCGCCATTTCCACGCTCGGCTTCTGCAACATCACGCTGGTCGCCGGCGCGCGCGTGCTGCAGGTGATGGGCGCCGACGGCCTGTTCTTCGGCGCCGTGGCGCGCCTGCATCCGCGCCACCATACGCCGAACGTCGCCCTCGCCGCACTGTCGGGCTGGGCGATCGTACTGGCGCTCTCGGGCAGCTACGGCGCCCTGCTGGACTACGCCACCTTCGGCGACTGGCTGGCCTGCGCCGTCGGCGTGTCGACGCTGTTCTGGTACCGCCGCCACGACCGCGGCGAGGTGCGTTTCCGCGTGCCCGGCTACCCGCTGCTGCCGCTGCTGTTCGTCGCCGCAATCGGCGCGGTGGTGGTCGCGACCATGCGCGACAACCCGCGCAATGCCGGCATCGGCGTGCTGATCATGCTGGCAGGGGTGCCGGTGTACTACCTCTGGCGACGTCGATCGCCCTTGTAGGAGCCCACTCGTGGGCGAGGCTCCTCGCCTACGCCGGAGTAGAGGCATCGCCCACGAGTGGGCTCCTGCAGGGCGTCGCGGCTGAACGCCGGATCCACCCCCGGCTGCCTGATCACCTGCGCGATGCCACAATAGGCGACCCTCGCAAGGAGTTGCCCCGATGCAGCAAGCGCAAGCCCAGGGCCTGCCGACCGCCACCACCGGCGACGTCACGCCGGAACCGGTGCGCGAGGGCATCGACCTGATCGTCAACGGCGAGCGCTTCCGGCACACCGGCGATCCGCTGATGCCGCTCCTCTGGTACCTGCGCGACGTGCTGCGCCTGACCGGGACCAAGCTCGGCGACGCGCATGGCGAGGACGGCTACGACCTGGTGTTGGTCAACGGCAAGGCGGTCTCGGCGATCAAGCGCCCGATGGCCAGGCTGGCCGGCGCCCGCGTCACCACCGTCGAGGGCCTGGCCCACGCCGACGGCAGCCTGCATCCGCTGCAGCAGGCCTTCATCGACGAGGACGCGATCGGCTGCGGCTACTGCACGCCCGGCTGGCTGATCGCCGGCATCGACCTGCTCACGCGCAAGCCCAAGCCCTCCGACGAGGATATCGACAAGCTGCCCAACCGCTGCCGCTGCGGCGTGCAGACGCGCGTGCGCCGCGCCATCAAGCGCGCCGCGGGGGTGAAGGCATGAGCGCCGGTCCCGAGCTTCCGCGCCGGCGCTTCCTCAAGGTGCTCGCCGGCACCGCCGGCGCGCTGGTCGTGGGCGTGGGTTACGCCGAGACCAGGCTGCCTGTCCCGCCGGCGATGCTCGGCGACGACTTCGGCCGGCTCGGCGCCTACGTGCGCATCGATCGCGACGGCAACGTGCTGATCGGCGCGCGCGACCCGGATACCGGCACTGGCACCGCCACTTCGCTGCCACGCATCATCGCCGAGGAGCTCGACGCCGACTGGACCCGCGTCACCGTGGTGCAACTGGGCCTGGGCGTGGAAGCGAAGAACGGCAAGCCGGTGTGGACCTACGGCCACCAGCGCAGCGGCACCGGCGATTCGATCCCCGCGGCATGGGCCGACCTGCGCCAGGCCGGCGCGCTGGCACGCTGGCTGATCACCCAGGCCGCCGCCCGGCGCCTGGGCATCGCCGCCGATCGCCTGCGCTGCGAGGCGGGCATGGTGGTCACGCCGGATGGCCGCCGCTTCCCCTATGGCAGCCTGGTCGAAGCGGCCAGCAAGATCGATCCGCCCAACGCCCCGCTGCCGCTCAAGCCCCCGCAGCGCTACACGCTCATCGGCCAGCCGGCCGGCGACGTCGACGCGCGCAACATCGTCACCGGACAGACCCGCTACGCGCTGGACGCGCACTACGCCGACGCGCTCGTCGCGGTCCTCGCACAGTGCCCCTGGCCCGATGGCAGCCTGGCCAGCATCGAGACGGCCTCCGCCCTGGCCGTCAAGGGCGTGGCCAAGGTGATGCCGATCAATCCCGAACCGGACGTGCCCCCGGGCGAGACCGCGATCGCCCCCGCCGTAGCCGTGCTCGCCGAAAACACCTGGGCCGCGCTGCGCGGCCTGGCCGAACTCAAGCTCGAATGGAAGCCGGGCCCCGCCAGTGCCGGGGAGGACAGCGGCAAGCTCGAGGCACAGGCGCTCGCCCTGCTCGACACCGACAGCGCGCCGACCACCCGCGTGCGCGACGAGGGCGACCTGAAGGCCGCCAGCCGCAAGGCCGCGCGCCGCGTCGAGGCCACCTACGTGCAGCCCTGGCTGGCCCACGCCACGCCCGAGCCGATGAACTGCCTGGTGCGGCTGGACAAGGACCAGGCCACGCTGGTGGTGCCGACCCAGGCGCCGAAGCAGGCCTGGGCCGTGGTGCAGCGCCTGACCGGCCTGGCGCCCGACCGGATCGCCATCGAGGTGCCTCGCGTGGGCGGCGGCTATGGTCGTCGCCTCGACCACGACTACGTCGCCGAGGCCGTGATGCTGGCCAAGGCCGTGGACAAGCCGGTGCGCCTGATGTGGACGCGCGAGCAGGGCCTGACCCACGACTACTACCGCTCCGGCACCGTGCACAAGATCAAGGCGATCATCGGGCGCAAGCGCCGCGTCATCGGCTGGGAGCAGCGCATGGCGAGCGCCTCGGCGCTCACCGGACGCGGCGTGGCCGCCGACCGCCTGTGGACCTCCGAGGTCGCCGCCGACCAGCTGCCCGCCGGTCTGGTGCCCGCTTACCGCAACGATTGGTACAGCCTCGCCTCGGGGATGCCGCGCGGCCTCTTCCGCGGCGAGCCACACGTCACCAACGCCTTCGCCGTCGAAAGCTTCATCGACGAGATCGCCCACACCCTGCGCGAGAACCCGCTGGACACCCGCCTGCGCCTGCTCGGCGAACCCCGGCAGCTTGCGCTGCCCGGCGGCGGCATGCTCGACGTCGGGCGCCTGCTCAACGTGCTCAAGCTGGTCACCGACCGCATCGAGTGGAAGAACTGGCTGCACAACGTCAACGGCATGGGCGTGGCCTGCTGGCACATCGACGGCGCCTACGTCGCCCACGCGATCGAAGCGGCCGTGCACGGCGAGAAACTGGAAATCGTGCGCGTGGTCTGCGCCGTGGACGTCGGCCGCGTGATCAACCCGCTGGGCCTCCAGGGCCAGGTCGCCGGCGCCACCCTCGACGCCCTCTCCAACGCCCTCGATCCGGCGATCACCTTCAAGAACGGCCAGGTCCAGCAGCAGAACTTCAAGGACTACCCGCTCGCCAGCATGGACCAGCTGCCCGACGACGTGGAAGTCATCCTCGTCCCCAACGACCGCGCCCCCACCGGTGCCAGCTTCCTGGCCATGCCCACCGCCGCCCCCGCCCTGGCCAACGCCATCTTCCGCGCCAGCGCGGTACGCATACGGCGGCTCCCGATGATGAAGGAACTGCTGCGGCTGCTCTGAGCCAAGGCAACCGCCCGCCGGCACGGGGTAGACCGACCGCGCCGACCGTACGGTTTATTCCTCCACTTCCGGAGCCATAAGCGATAGCACCCCGATTCGCGTGATATGCACGGGGTGCGAATCGCGCCCCCAAAGGTGCCTGTCAGACCGATCCCGTTGATCGCCAAAGGGATTCCGCCGCTTGACCTCAGCCGAAGCCCGACGGACCATCCGGTGCATATGCCCCGATCCGGGGTCTACTAAGCGTTAGCACTCAAGAGCATGGAGCTCTGCACATGTCCAACACTCGCATCACTTTTCGCAAAGTTGCTACAGGCGCTGCATGTGGCCTGGTTGGTTTCTTGGTTGGCGGTTTCGTAGCCCAAGCAGTTGTACGCTACTTCGCAGGGTCACCGGCGTGGGAGCTCCCAGCAATCATTTGTGGTGCACTTGCTTTGTTTGTTGTTGCCGTCTTGGTTGTCGCGCCTGCTATCGGAGCAAAGGCATCCAATCGCAAGTAGCGCGCCGGCGTGCTAACCAGTCATCCAAGCGGACGGCTCCGCCGCCGCTTAATTCCAGCGTTAGGCCCAGAAAAGCATGGGTACCACATACCGATTCGTTGCAGCTCCTTCCGAACCGTCCGAAGTTCTTGGGTGGTTCAGGTCTTTGCCATCTCCACCTGAGGAGGTTCCTGCCAAACACGGGGCCACCCTCTACTTCAGGGAGTCAGGTCCGCTCAACTATGGCGTGGACGGGCGCATCGACCCAAAATCATCTCCCGTAGTAACAGTCTTCCTCCCTCAGATTCGCCGCGGCTCACTATGGACGGTTGGTGAGGTTCACTTTCTGGCTACGCCGCTGCGGCAACAGTTCCCCGCCCTCTACAGGGTTAGCTCCGCGTTTTCAAAATGGTTGGCAGACCTGCCTTGCGTTTATACAAACAAGCGCAAAGAAAACGAGTTCGGCTACTACCTAGAAGGCTCCGTCAAAAACCACGATGAGCCAGTGTATGCGTTTGACTCCGGCCTGAGTGCACTTCAATCTGGTCGCTACTTCGTCGGGGAACGCGACAATGACTCTGTGCTCAATTCTCTGTGCAAGGCACTTCGGCTCCGCGGGGTTGAGTGTGCCGAGGCCTAACCAGTCATTCGAGGCGGACGGCTTCGCCGCCGCTCAATTCCAGCGTTAGGCCTCATGCACGATAGATTCGTACTTGCGTCCATTGCTCTCGTAGCCTTTTGGCTACTATGGCTATGGCTGGCAGTCGCGCTCTACCAAAAAGTGGATTCACGCTTTTCTGGCCTGCTGCCTGCCCTTCATAGCCGGCTTCAACCAGTTACTGATTGGACTTCATCATGGGCGTTGCTCAAATTTATTTGCAAAGCCCGGCCGAGCCTCATCGATGATCCTTCAATTCTCAAAGCTGTTTCGGTTGTTCGCTGGCTTGCTGTTCCAGTACTGTTCCTGTGGGCCTACGTTTTGTACTTCCAGTTGCAACACCCGGCCTAACCAATCGTTCAAGGCGGACGGCTTCGCCGCCGCTTAACTCCAGCGTTAGGCGTCAAGACAAACATGGTCGAGTGTCCCTACTGTCACAAGCCAGCTATGTCCCAGCTCCGGAAGTCGTGTTTGGGACCCATCCTTACGGCTTCTTGCCGGTCGTGCCACAAGCCAGTCTCTGTACATCCGGCAGCTATGCTTGCCGTTACCCCGTTTATGTTTAGCATCGTTCTCGCAGGGCTAGTCGTGTCTGAGGGCTGGTGGCTTGCCACCAGCTCACTACTTGCCGGTGCTGCATGCATGTTCACAATTCATGCGTTTCTCGTCCCACTGGTGCCGCGCGACACCTAACTAGTCATCCAAGCGGACGGCTCCGCCGCCGCTTAATTCCAGCGTTAGACCAGGGGGAGGAATGACGCGTCCTGTTGTCAGAAGAGCGGGAAGCACGCTCAAGGTGAAGGGCCGGCCGATACCTTTTTCGGTGTATCCGGTCACTCGCACTACGCGGCGCTTCGGACTTCAGTCCAGAATCTTCGCTAGTAGCCCATGGGGAATCATGAGGCAAGCGATTGAGAACACACTCACTGGAACAGCGAGGGAGGAAGCCAATGCATTCTTGTCTCAGGCTGACTCGTTCTACCAGATTGCCGAATCGTCTCATCTCTCGCCAACAAAACCCCTGCTTTACTACTACTCGTTCCTCAATATCGTAAAGGCGTTCGCTCTCGTAAAAGGCACGGCGACAACTTACGGCCGTGCGGTGCACGGACTGGTTGAATCCACGCCACCGGGCGGAACGGAATTTCACGATTCTATCGTCACAGTCAATTGGCATGGAGCAAGCCCGAGACTCTACAACGACCTGAAAAAAACTCTGACAGGGCGTACAGATCCGAAGAACAGGGCGTTTCAGCTCAAGAACGTCATGCCACAGCTGTTACCTGGTCATCGCGTTTGGTGTGAGGCATCAGGGTCGAAAGAGCGGTTTGTAGAAATTCAAAGGATTGATTTCCGATACGATGAAGCTAGCAAAGAGATATGGTCTGAGATCAACATCTTTTCCGACGACCTCACTCGATTCGGCATAACGCGTGATCGATTGCTCTCCGAATCCGGGCTAAGCGCAACATTCCAAGAGGCTCAGTCCGCCGAAGTTGTCGGGGACAGAAAGCTACTAAAGTTTCAACAGGTCGCACCCGTAAGGTACACAGGCAGGCCAAGCGATAAAATTGACAAGATTGTCGCGCTGCTCAAGCCCTATCTTTGGTCGTCTGCTCTTTCGGTTCCTCCGTATCGGAAGAACTATCTTTATCTCTGCCCTCCCTCGGACAGGGCTGAGATGCTTCCGCAAATTCTTTCTATCTACGTGACGTTCTTCTATCTTGGCTCTGTGACTCGCTATAGGCCGAACTTCTTTGAGAAGATTCTGGAGACTAAGCATGGAAGCCATATTCAAGAGGTGATCTTGAATCTGCCGCAGCAGTTCTTGTACCTGCTTGCAAGTGAGTTTGCTGGCAGAGAGGTGGCGCATGCGCCTTTGGTCTAACAATTCGTTCAAGGCGGACGGCTACGCCGCCGCTTAACTCAAGCGTTAGGCCGCATGGAAAGTCTATTCGCGCTCGCATACACCACTGGCCTCATTGCATTCTGGTCGGGTGTCGTCGTGACACTTTGGCGCTTCGTGCAGATGGCTTCCCGGCTCTCAGCTGCGACTGCAGTCCGGTTCGCGGCTGCGTCTTTGGCACTCGCGGTCGGGGGTTACATTCCGGCTGCACTCATCGGCGCTTGGGGCTTTTGCTCGGCGTCAGCCGGCGGCCTCTGTGCACTGGGTGGGTATGTCGGCACCGGGCTGGTCGCTGCCGGTGGCGTGCTGCTTTACCGTTTCTTTCGGGCGCGCCGGGAACTCGCTGCGGCCTAACAATTCGTTCAAGGCGGACGGCTGCGCCGCCGCTTAACTCCAGCGTTAGGCCGTCCATGGCAAAGAAGCTTCGCAAATTGCGACCAAAGGGAGAGCTGGAGCGCGAACTGCGCGACCAGCTGGTTCTTTTGCAACACGCATGTTCATCATTCGACTCGGGCCTTGAAGCCATAGGCAGGCACATAGCGCTATCGCTTCGAGTTCTCCTTCATCACCATCGAAACTCGCAAGCCTTACTACAACAGCTTGGCCTTCGTGACGGATATTTCTTCGATTCGGCTGGAGCGCTCAACCCAAAGAACCTGCTGCCGGAGTGCAACTTGGTCATGTTCCAAGTGATCCCTACTGGGGCGAGGTACCTGCCTCTGGTCGCCGCGGGGGAGCCTCCAGTAAAGCCTCGTTTAGTGCCGTTCTCCACCTGGTGGAACGAGCCTGTACTTAAAGATGGCAAAGGCCGCCTTTTCAACCGGCGAGAACTCGTATGCAATGTTGCGGACACTGATGGCGGTGCTCACGTAGACCCTGAGCTTGATGAGGCCTACATGGATCTTTCGCGTGGAAATTCCTTAGGCTGGGTGTTCCAAAGCGGAGCCAGCACGGAACCACTCGCGGGGCGGCCAGAACTCGCTTGCATGCGCCAAATAGCTCATGAGCTCCTACTTACCTTACGACGGCGGCATGCGAAGGCGTTTGAAGCCGACACTCCCGCCCCTGCCTAACCAGTCGTTCAAGGCGGACGGCTGCGCCGCCGCTTAACTCCAGCGTTAGGCCCAACCACAAGGCGCGCCAAATGAAGCTCTTTGCTATCGGAACGTTTCTAGCAATCGCCATGAGTCCGTGCTCTGCTACCGGTAACGCGCCCCTTGTTCGCACGCACTACGAAGTCACCATCCAAAAAGGACAGAGCACCTGGACCGTTGGCTCAGACGCAAATGTTGTTTCAGGGAGATCCATAGATAACGACATTGGCCCCTACAGGGTGTCGTTAGTGCCAGAGCTTGGTTCATCTGGTCACTACAACCTAAAGGTTTCGGTCGGAGTAATCCCGACGACTCCGAACGGTATTTATACGCCAATTACACAGACGTTCGCAGGGAACATGGAATTTCCCCTTGAATTCGAGAGCACAATAGGCGGGCTCGGCATCAAAGGCGCAATAATGGTAGCCAAAGTTCGGAGATGAGGCCTAACCACTCGTTCGAGGCGGACGGCTCCGCCGCCGCTCAACTCAAGCGTTAGGCCCTTGCTTGGTTGTTCTCTCGCAACGTGCACTTCGGCCAAGTCTTCGTCAGCTTGCACCTCCCCGCACTTGGTCGCTGCCTTTGCAGCCCTGCCGCAAGCCCCAGGCATCCAAAGCTGCTAGCGTTGCGTTCGGTGGGGTTCGCGCTGTGCCGGCACAGTCGCCCAAGCATGGCGTAGCGCAAGCCCCTAACTCTTCATTCAAGCGGACGGCTTCGCCGCCGCTTAATTCGGGCGTTAGGGCTCATGTGGAACGGTACGTACAAACGATGGAAGGGTTCTACCCCGTTTCCACGGACGGTTTGATTAAGGCTGAAAACTCCCGGTCCCGCCTGGCGACTCTACGACGCATGCGCGGGTTGTGGAACCGCTCGAGGTAATCGAACAGGTCAGCACGCGCCTCGTTCCTCGTCCGGTAGCTGCGTCGGTACACCCGCTCGCGTTTGAGCACACCGAAAAAGCCTTCGCACGCCGCGTTGTCGGCGCAGTGTCCGACGTCGCTCATGCTGCAGACCAGAGCGTTGCCGCCCAGGAACTTCTGGTACGTACCGCTGATGAACTGGCCACCCCGATCGGAGTGCAGGATGAGCTCCGAACTTCCCTCCCGCTGCCACACGGCCATCTGGACCGCCCGCACGACCATGTGGCGATCCTGGCGGTGGTGCATCGACCAGCCGACCACGAGCTTGCTGTAAAGATCGACCACCACGCACACATAAAGCTTGCCTTCCTGGGTCACGACCTCGGTGATATCGGTGACCCACTTGGTTTCCGGTTCATTTGCATTGAAGTCGCGTTCGAGCCGGTTGATGACGCCGACCGGGCGAGAGCCCGGCTTGCCGCCGAACCGGCGCTTCCTGCGTCGTGGCCAACCTTGCAGACCCTCGCCGGCCATCAACCGCGCCACCCGGTTGAGGCTGACGTGCTCGCCCTCGTCGCCGAGGTCCTCGTGCATGCGAGGGGCGCCGATCACGCCCTTGCTGTCCTCATGGATCTCCCGAATGCGCTCCAGCAGGCGCGCATTCGCCTGTGCCCGTGGCCCCGGCTTGCGCCCGGCCCAGGCGTAGAAACCACTGGTTGAAACTTCCAGGCAGCGGCACATCATCCCGACGGGATAGTCGCTGCGGCAGCGCTCAATCACCGCGTACCGTTCGGTGATTGCTTCGCGAAGTACGCTGCCGCGTCTTTTAAAAAATCTCGTTCCTTCGTGACTCGTGCTAGCTCGCGCTTGAGGCGAGCCAGCTCCTCGTCGCGAGGCGTGCCGCCGCCGGGGAACGCCTTGCCCCCCTCGCTCTCCGCCTCGCGCACCCAACGGGTGAGCATGTTGGGGTTGACCCCGACCTCCAGGGCGATCTGGCGGCAACTCGACTTCGATCGCCGGACCAGCTCGACGAGCTCCCGCTTGTACTCGGGGCTGTAACGCTTGCGCTTCGACATGGACACTCCTTTGGCCCAGTATGAGCCTTAGTGAAAGTGTCCGCAGAATCGGGGTAGAACCCAGGCAGGGTTCTGTCGTTTCATGAGTGGTCGCTCTCCAGCATGATTGACGTCGCCCACCACCTTGGTTGGCTTGGCCTCGACGTTAAAAAGTTCTCCCATGCACTGCGCGACTTTCGGAACCTTATTCACCCGTATGAGCAGCTTGTGACTCGTGCCTCTCCTGACGCAGACACTTGCAACATCTCTTGGCTTGTCGTGCAAGCGGCAGTCAATGATTTGGCGCGTACATTGCGTGGGGCATAACAATTCATTCAAGCCGAAGCCGCTTCGCGGCTCGGCTTAATTTAGGCGTTAGGCCAGTGAGGATCTACGTGCGTACCCCACGAAGTTTTGCACTGATCGTTCTTGGACTGTGTTCAGTGGGTTTTGCTCGAGCCTCCACACTCCAATGCGACGGCAACACGCTCGAAATCCAAGCATGCATGGGGAAGAAGCTTGATGAGGCGAACACCCGGCTAGCCAAATATCTAACCGCAGCACAGGCGCGGATAGATAAGGACTTTGGTTCAAGGCCAAACCTCAAGACCGCACAAGCTGCGTGGGTGCGCTACCGTGAACTTGAGTGCGGAGACGTCTTCGAGCTATGGGCGCAAGGAACGTACCGAAACACTGCAAGTTCCGAGTGCATGCTTCGGCTCACCCAGCAGCGGACCCATGAGATATGGCAGGCGTACCTTACCTACCAAGATTCCACTCCGCCGCTGCTTCCCGAGCCTCGTTAGGTATTCAGGCCTCCGCAGGCCTAACAACTCGTTCAAGGCGAACGGCTTCGCCGCCGCTTAACTCCAGCATTAGGCGGCACACATGCAGTTTCATCTGGTCCAGAATTTTGATCCAGACGTCATAGAGTGCATCACCGGCATCACGGACGTTCGAGATGCAATGGAGCTTGCCTATGCCTGTAGTGATGCCGACACTGACTTGCTGCTCATCCATGCTGGAGCGCTGCCCTCGGAGTTCTTTCAACTCCGCACCGGGTTCGCTGGGGAGTTCGTGCAGAGACTTGTCAATTCCCGCCTACGTTCCGCTGCCGTCTTTGACCCAGCTGGATCCTATCCGGAGAGGTTCCGTGAGTTCTTGCTGGAGGCGCGTCGCCACCCACAGTTCCGCGCTTTCGATAGCCCGCGGGACGCGTTGGCCTGGTTGGCGGCACCGGCAGGGCAGCCGGGTACCGCCTGACAATTCGCTCTTCAAGGCGAACGGCTACGCCGCATGACTCAGGGGTCAGGCGGAACAACCCAACTCATACGGAGCTGAAAGAACAGCAATGACGACTCAGTACTACACCGCATCAAGCATCGACGGATTCATCGCTACCGAAGATGATTCGCTGGATTGGTTGTTTCCGCTGGCAGATATAAATGACACAAGCTATCCCGCCTTTATTTCGGAGGTTGGTGCCATAGCGATGGGCTCGTCAACCTACGAATGGTTGCTGAGACACGCGGTCAAACTCGGTACTGTGGAGGAGGCCGCCTGGCCCTATTCACAGCCCGTATGGGTCTTCTCGAGCCGTAACCTTGATGCCCCTGCAGGGGCGGACATACGCTTCGTTCAAGGTGATATCCCGCCTGTTCATGCCCAGATGGAGGAAGTCGCCAAACCGAAGAATATTTGGGTCATGGGTGGGGGCGATCTTGCTGGGCAATTCTTTGACGCGAATCTCCTGGATGAGGTCATCGTCCAGATTGGCTCGGTTTCCCTGGGTCACGGCAAGTCCGTGTTTCCACGCAGGGTCCTCAGCCCTGGCTTCCAGCTCGTGTCTGTAAATCGCGTTAACGATGGCATGGCCGAGTTGCATTACAGAATCGGCAAGGCGAACCAAGCAGGTGCCGCCTAGCTCGGGCGTCAGGTGCACCATGCAGCTTCGGCGGCCATACAGGCCGATCGGACCGCTACGAGTCCGTCTCTGGGGACTTCATGTCCAGCCGGAGCAAATCCATCGGCGTCACAACGGTCCGTGACTGGGCCAAAGCCCTGCCACCGGGCGGTTCTGGGCTGCGGCCATGGCATGCCGATCTCGAAGGCGCTCATCGACCAAGGGCTTGCCGTTCATGGGATCGATGCCTCACCGAGCCCGATCGCAGCGTTGCGCCTCCGCTTCCCCGCTGCCCCGGTCGAGTGCGGCGCCGTCGAAGACTCGCGGTTTTTCGATCGCCAGTTTGAGGGCATCGTTGTCTGGGGGCTTGATGTTCCTTCTTGCGCCGGACGTTCAGGCAGCCCTGATTCACAAGGTCGCGCTGGCATTGAGGCCGGGAGGCAGATTTCTGTTCACCGCGCCACATCAGGCATGTGAGTGGCTGGACAACCTCACGGGACGGAAGTCCCGTTCTATTGGATCAGGGATGTATCGCTCACTGGTAGAGGCGGAAGGCCCGCCCTGGTTGGCGAAACCGGGGATGAAGGGCAGAACCGCTACTACTTCGTTCGCAAGCCGGGCAGCGCGCACAGTGCGGTCTGACAATCCGGCCAAGCGGGCGTGCGTATCGCGACGCGCCGCTTGACTCCAGCGCATGCCTCCATGAGCCGGCACTCGTCCTCTGGTCGTGGGAGCCTTGGCATCCTTTGCTGTCTGTCCAACTTGGCGGATGACAGTTCGGTCGAGCGGGGCCCCACGCGTCGGGCCCGGCCTGTCGCCGCACACCGCCTTGCCGGCACAATACGGATACCCGCGGCGCGTCGGACCGCAGTAGACGGTTCGGGGGCCGCAGACAGCTTCGCCGCCAGGTAGCGCCATGTCGCCAAGCGAACCACCGATGATCGATCTCGCTCCGCTCGACCTGCCCAACCTGCGCAGGCTTGCGGCAGCCGAAGCGGCGGATTTCCAGGCCACCGAAGGGGCGCTGCCACCCGCGCACGTCGCGGCCCGTGCCCTGGCGCAACTGGAATCAGGGGTTGCACCCGACTGGTGTGTGCCATACCTCATCGTCGCGAGGGAGTCCGGCGAGATCCTGGGAGGCTGCCGGTTCAAGGGCGAGCCGGTCGATGGCCGCGTGGAAATCGGCTACGGCGTCGCCCGGTCGGCCCGGCGTCGCGGCGTGGCCACCGCGGCAGTGGTCCGGATGATCGGGCTCGCGGCGGACAGTGGCCTGGTGCGGTACGTCGATGCGCATATCCTCCCGGACAACATCGCGTCGAGCCGGGTCGTCTCGCGCCTCGGCTTCTCGCGGCTGGGAACGGTCGTTGACCCGGATGGCGAGCTGGTGGTGCACTGGGCCTACCGGGTCGCGGTCTGACTGGGCGGACCGGGACGCTTCACGGCCGGACCGGTCCTGGTGGCCGGGATAGGGAGAGCGAGGAATGTTTGCAGTCATCGTCTCGGCAGCCGTGCTGGCGGCCTCGCAGATGGGCTTCGATGAAGCCAAGGCGCTTGCGGACAGGAACGAGGCCAGCCTGGATCGGCAGACGAGTGCGCAACTGGTGGCGGCGCAAGGCAAGGCGCTGCATGAAGCCGTGGCGGCGTGCGCGCGTCCGGACGCGGATGTTCTTCCGTTTACCGTGGTCCTGTCCCTGAACGGGGATGGTTCGACCCAGGCGAGCTGGCTGCGGGGCACGACCTCGCTCGCCAAATGCGTGCGAAACCGGCTGGCGGACACCGGGCTTGCAGGTCGTTGGACAACGCCGTTCTACACGTCCTTCGAGGTGTCGTTCGACCGCAACTAGGGGCCCCTGGAGGCGGCGCACGCCTGCACGGGGAGCGCATCATCCGGTCGCTGCGGAGGCCGCGACCGGGCTGGTTGCAGGCCGCAGCCAGCGCTCGCGCAACCAGCGCTCGCATGGCGCCGACCACCCGCGCGCAATCAGCATGCCCAGTGCCCAGCAGGCGACGAAGGCCGGCAGGTACCACAGGAAGCCGCTGCGCGCGTCGGCGCCGCTCCAGCGGTACAACCGCACCAGTGCGAACACCACGAACATGTGGCTGAGGTAGATCTCGTAGCTGAGCCGCCCCCAGCTGCACAGCCAGCGCAGGCCGCGCGGCACGCGCAGCGGCTCGGCGCGGAAGGCGAGCAGCAGCGCCAGCGTCGAGCCGGTGAGTACCAGCATCACGCCCTCGTGCAGCAGCGGCCACAGCCAGCGGCCGCCCAGCGTGGCGCCGGCGAGGCCGAGCGCGCCAAGCCACCGCAGCAGGCGACAGGCGTGCGGCGACATCCGCGGGCCGCGCGCGAACCACAGCGCACCGAGCACGCCGGTGGCGATGGCGGCCATGCCGGGCAGGTAGGCCTTCTCCTGCCAGATCTCGTTGCCGTCCAGCGCCGCGCGGGTCCATGGCAGCGACAGCGCCAGTACCAGCAGCAGCGGCACCAGTGCCCAGCTGCGCCTGAGCAGCAGGCAGGCCAGCGGGAAGCCCAGGTAGAAGGCCTCCTCGATGGACAGCGACCACAGCACGTCCCAGCTGCCCGGCAGGTAGCCGGTATGACCCTCGTACCAGTTCAGGTGCAGGCCCAGCGCAGCCAGCAATGCGCCGCCGAGCGACTGGTCCGGGCGATGGATCGCATAGTCGGACAGGCCCAGCCCGTGCAGCACGGCCAGCACCGCCAGCAGCGCGGCCAGGCACGGCACGATGCGCGCGAAGCGGCGGGCGTAGAACGCCTTCGGTTCGATGCGTGCCAGGCTGCCCCAGCGTTCGAGCGCATTGCCCGCGATCAGGAAGCCGGAGATCACGAAGAACACGAACACCGCTTCGTAGCCGTTGTAGTTGAGCGCCTGCAGCAACCGCGCCGGCAGCACGTCCGCCAGCGCGGTGGCCTTGAGCGGGATGCGCATCGGCAGGCTCAGGTGGTTGAGCAGCACGAACACGATCGCCAACCCGCGCAGCAGGTCTATGCCGACGTTGCGATGACCGCCGTGTGACGACCCGGCCAGCTCAGACATGGGATGCCACCAGGCTTTGCGAAGCCACGACCCGGTTGCGGCCCTGCTGCTTGGCCCGGTACAGGCAACGGTCCACCGTCTCCAGCAACGCCAGCAGGTCGTCGCCCGGGCCGGGCACGAGGGTGGCGACGCCGAAGCTGGCGGTCAGCGTGCCGGCTACGCCGGAGGCGCCATGCGGGATGCCCGCCTCCGCCAGTCGCGCCAGGCAGAGCTCGGCGCGCTCGAGCGCACCGGCCGCGTCGGTGCCGGGGAGCACCATCAGGAACTCCTCGCCGCCGAAGCGGCCGAGCAGGTCCAGCCCGCGGACGGCCGTCGCCTCGAGCAGCCCGGCCACCCGCCTCAGGCAGGCGTCGCCGGCGAGATGTCCGTAGTGGTCGTTGTATTGCTTGAAGCAATCGATGTCCGCCAGCACCAGCGAGAGCGGCTTGCGTTCGCGGCAGGCGACGGCCCATTCGGCGTCGAGGAACGCATCCAGCCGCCGGCGGTTGGCCACACCGGTGAGGCCGTCGCGGAAGGACAGCTCGGTCAGTTCGCCCTGCAATTGCAGCAGCCTTTCCTCCGCCCGCTTGCGCTCGCTGATGTCAAACATGAATCCGACCAGGGAATCGACCGCGCCTTGTTCATTGCGCACGACGTGGACGACGTCGCGGATCCACACGTAGTCGCCCTCGCAGGTCAGCGCGCGGTAGTCCGCCTCGTGGTCGACGCCCGCCTGCGACTGCGCGATGCAGAACTGCACCACGCGGTCGCGGTCGTCCGGATGGATGCGGTCGGCCCAGTCCTGCACGGTCGCCCAGCTCGCTTGCTACCAGCCCAGCAGGCCTTCGATCTGCGGGCCAATGTAGGCGAAACGCGCCGCCGACCAGTCGATCTTCCAGGGAATCGCGCGGGTGGACTCGAGCAGCGTCTTGTAGACGGCGCTGTCCACTTCCAGGTACGAACCCATGGTCTCCCCCGTTCCGGACGTTGCGGCGACTCTACTCTCGCACCCGCCCTGGCGTCCGCACGTCGCCCTCGTCCTTGAGGCTGAACGGGGTGAAGTGGGTGTGCTCGTCGTAGGTATCCACGCCCTCGCGCGACTTGAGGAAGCCGACCACCGCATAGGTCAGCGGGGTGAACACCACCTCCACCGCCACCTTCATCGACCAGTTGAAGGCGATCACGGCGAGGATCGTCTGGCCTTCCCAGATGCCGATGAAGGCGATCGGGTAGAAGGTCAGGCTGTCCACGCCCTGCCCGACCAGCGTCGAGCCGATGGTGCGCGTCCACAGCATGCGGCCGCGCGTCCACAGCTTCATGCGCGCCAGCACGAACGAGTTGGCGAAGTCGCCCAGCCAGTAGGCGACGATCGAGGCCAGCGCGATGCGCCAGGTGCCGCCGAAGACGATCTCCAGCGCCGGCTGCAGCTGCGCGTTGAACGGCTCGGCCGGGCTCGGCGGCATGTGGATGATCGCCTGCGACATCGCGGTGGCGAACAGCATGGCGCCGAAGCCGGCCCAGATCGCGCGGCGCGCGCGGGCATAGCCGTACACCTCGGTGAGCACGTCGCCGAAGATGTAGCTGGCCGGGAAGAACAGGTTGCCGGCGCCGAAGGACACCGCGCCGAACACTGGCAGCGTGACCGTGCAGACCTTGGCCGGGCCGATCAGGTTGGAACACAGCAGCACGGCGACCATGCCGCCGACCAGCAGGTCGTAGTAGCGGAAGCCGCGCATCGGTGCGGCGGGTGCGGATACTTGCATGGAGCCCCCTTGGCGTGGAGGCAGAGGATACCGGGTCGGAAGCGGGGGCTCCTTGCTCACTCCCGGGGAGCAGCAAAAGGAGCAGAGCCGGCCCGGCACGGGCTGACCGGTTCGCGAGCCCCGGCCCTTCACCCCGGCGGGGAGAGGGCGCAAGGCGCGGCTAATCGGCAGCCGGGGCCATGCCGGGGAACAGCACGTCGATGAAGCCGAACCGGGAGAAGTCGGTGATGCGCGAGGGATACAGGCGCCCGATCAGGTGGTCGCATTCATGCTGCACCACGCGCGCGTGGAAGCCCTCGGCGGTGCGGTCGATCGGCTCGCCCGCGGGGTCGATGCCCTGGTAGCGGATCAGCGTGAAGCGGTTCACCACGCCGCGCAGGCCGGGAACCGAAAGGCAGCCTTCCCAGCCTTCCTCCATGTCATGCGAGGCCGGCGTCACCAGCGGATTGAGCAGGATCGTGCGCGGCACCGGTGGGGCATCCGGATAGCGATCGGAGCGGTCGAAGCCGAAGACCACCAGTTGCAGGTCAACGCCGATCTGCGGTGCGGCCAGGCCGACGCCGCCGGCGGCTTCCATGGTGTCGAACATGTCCTGGATCAGCTGGTCCAGCTCGGCGCTGCCGATCATGCCCGCGGGTACGGGGGAAGCGATGCGCATCAGGCGGGGGTCGCCCATCTTGAGGATGTCGCGGATCATCGGGGGCCTCGCGGTGGATACCGGTACAGGTCTGCGGGCGCGGCGGGGCAATTGCAAGATGGCATGGGCCCCGACCGTCGCCCGGATGGAGCACGGAGGCCGAAGCCCAGCCACGGAATCAGCGGCTGCCGAAGACCTTCTTCAGCAGGTCGGTGGTGCGCGCGGCCGGATTCCGGCGAATCGCCTGCTCCTGCTCGCCGATCATGGTGAACAGGCCGTTGAGCGTCTGTTCGGTGACGTAGTCGTCCAGGTCAAGCGGGTTGCGCTTGTCCCCGCCGTTGCCCAGCGCACCCAGGACGTTGCCAAGCCCACTGCCGCCGCCGGCCGCGGTGAGCGCCTTGTATTTCTGCGTGACGCCGACACGGTCGGTCGCCTCGGCGACGATCGGATGGATGCGGGCGGTCAGCGCGTCGCCGGCGACGCGGCGGAAGTAGTCGGTGGCGGCGTGGTCGCCCCCGGTCAGGATGCCGCGCGCGTCCTGCAGGGTCATCTTGCGGATCGCATCGCCGAAGATGTCGGCCACCTGCGGCACGGCTTTCTCCGCGGCGCGGTTCATGCTGAGCTCGAACGCATCGACCTTGTCGCCCTGCCCGAGCTGCCGGGCCAGGTCGCCGACCTGCCTGAGCTTGCCCGGCAGCGGGATGCGTACCTTGGCGTTGCCCCAGAAGCCGTCGGTGCGGCCGAGTTCGTTGATCGCGTGGGTGGTGCCCTTGGCGAGCGCCTCCTTGAGGCCCGCGGCGATATCGCTGCTGGGCAGGTTGGCCGCGCGCGTGGCGTCGGTGGCGTGGCTGCCCTGCTTCAGTTGCTTGAGCAGGTCGTCGAGCTGGCCGCCGGCGGCAGCGGGCAGCGCGGCAATGGTCAACAGGAAGCCGAGGCAGGCGGTTTGCGGTCGCATGGCGGGACTCCGTGGGGATCCGGCGCGGAGTGTACGCGGGCACTGGCGCGCGCGCCGTGATCGTCGCCGACCCACCCGGGCTCGTATCCCCTGCGGGGAGGACCGCCCGCCCGGCTCCCTCTCCCCGCCAGGGAGAGGGCTGGGGTGAGGGGCCGGGGCTCGCGGGAACACTCGTGCATGCGTTTTGGCCCCCGCAAAGGCCTCCCGCTTTCCCGGCAACGCCCGGGAAAGGCGGCAACACGCGCCCGGCATTGACCGGCCGCCCTCCCCGGGACGACTCTTGCCTGACCGTCGAGGAGAAGCCCATGCACACCCGCGCCTCCGTTCCGACCAGCCCCGCGTCGAAGATCCTGTGGGCCTCCATCGCCATCGTCGGCGCGTTCTGCCTGGGCGTGGTGGCGCTGCGCCGCGGCGAGCCGATCAACGCGATCTGGCTGGTCGCCGCGGCGATCGCCATGTTCGTGATCGGCTACCGCTTCTACGGCCGCTTCGTCGAGCGCCACGTCCTCAAGCTCGACCCGGGCCGCGCCACGCCGGCGATGCGTCATCCGGACGGGCTCGACTACGTGCCGACCGACAAGTGGGTGGTGTTCGGCCACCACTTCGCCGCGATCGCCGGCGCCGGTCCGCTGGTGGGCCCGGTGCTGGCGGCGCAGATGGGCTACCTGCCGGGCACGCTGTGGATCCTCATCGGCGTGGTGTTCGCCGGCGCGGTGCAGGACTTCATGATCCTGGCGCTGTCGCTGCGCCGCGACGGCCGCTCGCTCGGCCACATGCTGCGCGAGGAACTGGGGCCGCTGCCGGGCGTGGTCGCGATGTTCGGGGTACTGGTGCTGATGATGATCGTGCTGGCGGTGCTGGCACTGGTGGTGGTCAAGGCGCTGACGCACAGCCCGTGGGGCACCTTTACCGTGGCCGCGACGATCCCGATCGCGGTGCTGATGGGCGTGTACCTGCGCTGGTTGCGGCCCGGGCGCATCCTGGAGGTGTCGATGATCGGGCTGGTGCTGCTGCTGGGCTCGATCTGGCTCGGTCGCTTCGTGGCCGAATCGGCCACGCTGGCGCCGCTTTTCGACTTCGACGCGAAGGCGCTGGCCTGGCTGCTGATCGCCTACGGCTTCTGCGCCTCGGTGCTGCCGGTGTGGCTGCTGCTGGCGCCGCGCGATTACCTGTCGACGTTCCTCAAGATCGGCACCATCGCGCTGCTGGCGCTGGCGATCTTCCTGGCCGCGCCGGTGCTGCAGATGGCCGCGGTCACGCGCTTCGTCGACGGCACCGGGCCGGTGTTCCAGGGCAACCTGTTCCCGTTCCTGTTCATCACCATCGCGTGCGGGGCGGTCTCGGGCTGGCACTCGATCATCGCCTCGGGCACCACGCCCAAGCTGCTGGCCAACGAAGGCGAGGCGCGCCTGGTCGGTTACGGCGGCATGCTGATGGAGGCGTTCGTGGCGATCATGGCGCTGGTGGCGGCCGCGTCGCTGCACCCTGGCGTGTACTTCGCCATGAATTCGCCAGCGGCGCTGATCGGGACTACCGCCGAGCACGCCGCGCAGACCATCAGCCAGTGGGGCTTCGTGGTGACGCCCGACCAGCTTACGCAGACCGCGCGCGACATCGGCGAAGCGAGCGTGCTCTCGCGCGCCGGCGGCGCGCCCACGCTCGCCGTGGGCATGGCACGGCTGCTGCACGAGATCCTGCCCGGCGGCGGCATGATGGCGTTCTGGTACCACTACGCGATCCTGTTCGAGGCGCTGTTCATCCTCACCACGGTGGACGCGGGCACGCGCGTGGGTCGCTTCATGATCCAGGAGATCGCCGGCCTGATCCACAAGCCGCTGCAGCAGACCGAATCATGGACCGGCAACCTGCTTGCGACGGCGATCTGCGTGGGGCTGTGGGGCTACTTCCTCTACCAGGGCGCGGTCGATCCGCTCGGGGGCATCAACACACTGTGGCCGCTGTTCGGCATCGCCAACCAGATGCTGGCGGCGATCGCGTTGCTGCTGGCGACGGTGGTGGTGGTGAAGCTCAAGCGCGAGCGGTTCGTGTGGGTGCCGGGCCTCCCGGCGCTGTGGCTGATCGTGTGCACGCTGGCGGCCGGGTACGAGAAGCTGGCCGGACCGATCAGCTTTACCGCGGCCGCACGCCGGTACGCGGCCGCGGCGGCCGATGACCGGCTGCTGGCGCCGGCGAAGAACGTGGACGAAATGCGGCGCATCGTCACCAACAATTACGTGGATGCAGCGCTGACCGGTCTGTTCATGCTGCTGGTGCTGGCGATGGTGGCATTCGCGCTGCGCACGATCGTGCGCGCCTGGCGGATCAATCATCCCACCGCGAACGAGGAGCCGTACGTGGCGCTCGATGCGGTCGTGGGGAACGCATCATGAAACGCTGGCTTCGCACGGCCTGGTCGCGCGCCGTGCAGACGGCGCGGCTGTGCTGCGGCGTGCCCGACTACGACGCCTACGTGCGCCACCTGCGCGAGCACCATCCGGAGCGTCCGGTGCCGGGTTACGCGGCGTTCTTCCGCGAGCGGCAGGAGGCGCGCTACAGGGGTACCGGCGGGCGTTGCTGCTGAAGCCGGGGGGTCGCAGGAGCAGCCCCGCGACGCACCTTCCTGCAGGATCGCTACACCTCGTGGTGGAGCGCCTCGGCTTCCAGCGCCACGCCGCGCCGGGGTGCCAGCTCCACCAGGTACATCGCCCCCAGCACCAGCGCGCCGCCGGCCAGCATGCGCCAGCTCAGCGCATCCACGCCCAGCGCCACGGCGAAGCCCGCGGCGAACACGGGCTCGGTGGTCATCACGATCGCCGCACGCGCGGCCGGCAGGTGCGCCTGCGCCCAGGTCTGCACCAGCATCGCGCCGGCGCCGGCGACCAGCGCCATGTACAGCACCGCCAGCCAGGCCGAGCCATCGGGCGGCAGCGCCGGGCCCCGCGGCCCGGTGGCCAGCAGACAGACGGTCGCAATCGCCACCACCTGCACCGCCGACATGCCGAACGCGTGCTGCTCGCGCGACCAGCGGCCCAGGCCCACGATATGCAACGCGTACAGCGCAGCGGAGCCCAGCGTCAGCCACACGCCCGGGTCCACCGACACGCCGCGCAACGAAAGCAGAGCCAGCCCGGCGGTGGCCATCGCCACCGCCAGCCACACCACGCCGGCGATGCGCTCGCGCAGCAGCAGCCAGGCCAGGATCGGCGTGAACACCACATACATGCCGGTGACGAAGCCGCTGACACTGGGCGCGATCAGCTTCAGGCCCCAGGTCTGCAGCAGCTGGGCGACGCCGTAGACGACACCCAGCAGCAACGCGCGGCCGACCTGCCCTCGCGGCAACCGCCACACCGGACGCGCGAACAGCACCAGCATCGCCAGCGCCGCGATGGCGAAGCGCACGGCGAGGAAATCCACCACCCGCATGCGGCCGACCACGTCCTTGATCAGCACGAACGTCGAGCCCCACACGGCGGTGAGGGCGAGCAGGCCGACGGTGGCGGCGAAGGTGCGCGGGCGGGTCGTCATATCAGGCAAGCGCCTTTTGATGGATGCCGGCCGCGGCGATGCTTCTGCTGCGCGGCGGGAAAGGGCGTCACCCACGGGTGGGCTCCTACGAAAGGCGGCGCGGGGTCTTGGCCAGCCGCCAAAGCTGGCCGGGTACCTGCGCCGCGAAGTGCGCCCAGATGCCGGTCCACACCAGGCCCGCCACCAGTGGATTGCGGGCGGCCGGATCGAACTTGCGGAACCAGCGCCACATGCCCCGGTGCTTGTGCCGGCTGACGAACACCGGTCGGTGCCGGCTCGACCCGCCCTTGCCATGCAGGACGCGCACGTCGCCGGCGAGCAGCACCGCGTAGCCGGCATCGCGTGCGCGCCGGCACAGGTCCAGATCCTCGCAATGCAGAAAGTAGGCCTCGTCGAAACCGCCCAGCTGCTCGAAGACCTTGCGCGGCAGCAACATGAGCGCGCCGGAGACCGCCTCGGCGCTTACCACGCGCGCCGGTATCCCGCCCTCGATGTTCATGCCGCCGCGCGTGCCCACCAGCGTCGCCAGCGCGTGGCGCAACAGCGGGTCGCGGCGGTACGAGGCCGGGTCCGGCGTGCCGTCGGCGGCGCACACCACCGCGCCGACGATACCTGCCTCCGGGTACTCGTCGAGGATGTCGAGCATGCGGCTGAGGGTGTCCGGCCCGAGCAGGCAGTCGGGGTTGAGCACCAGCAGGTGTTCGCCCCTTGCCATTGCGGCGGCGCGGTTCACCGCCGGGCCGAAGCCGAGGTTGGCCTGGTTGTAGATCACCTTGAGCCGCGGCTCGTTGGCGTGATCGTGTTCGATCGACTGCGGCACGCCGTCGGTCGAGCCGTTGTCGATCAGGATCAGTTCCAGCGGCACCGCGCTGTCCAGCGCGCGCTGCGCGCAGTCGCGCAGCGAGGGGCCGCTGTCGGCGCACACCACGATCACGCTGACCGGAAGCGCCCTTGCGAGGGGAATGGGAGTGGACACCCTGCAAGTATGCGGGAGGGGCCGGCCCGGGAGAACTGCCTGCGGGTTTCCCGCGAGCCTCGACCCCTCACCCCAACCCTCTCCCCGCAGGGGAGAGGGAGCCGGTCCGCGGCAGATCCATGCCTTTCGCTCCGCCTTTCGCTCCGCCTTTCGCTCCGCCTTTCGCTCCGCCTCTCGCTCCGCCTTTCGCTCCGCCTTTCGCTCCGCCTTTCGCTCCGGCCCTTCGCTCCTGCTTTCCGCTCCCGCCTTGGCTCCTCTAAAAAGTGCGCGCAGGAAGCGCGCTGCTCTTCCCCACTCCCCTATGGCGCGGCGGGCGGGTGGCGGATCAGCCCGCAGGGTGGCCGGCAGGACGCCGGCCAGTTTTTCGTCGGGGCAGGAAGCCCCGTCGAAAAACCCCGCCGCCCGCACGCGTACCCGAAGGGCGCGCCATCGGGGTGCCCTTCTCTTTGGTTACTTTCTCTTGGGCAAGCAAGAGAAAGTGACTCGGGCGCCACAGGCGTCCGAAAGCTCTTGCCCTGAAAGCTCTTGCCCTGAAAGCTCCTGCTCCCAAACCTCAAGGCGAGCCCCGGCCCCTCACCAACCCTCTCCCCGTAGAGGAGAGGGAGCTGGATCAACGGCGGCCGAAGACCTCGCGCCAGGCCATCGCCGGGCCCGTCCCGCGAGCCAGCCAAGGACCGTCGTGCCAGCCACACAGCTCCCAGCCGCGCAGGCGGTAGCTTCCCCCGCGGTCGCGGTCGAGCAGCACCAGGCCACGCGACGTGCATGCCACGAACCATTGGCCGTCCGGACTGAACGACGCACGCGCCTGCACGCGCTCCACCGTCGCATCAGTCAGCACGAACCGCCCCGACTCCCAGCGAGCCTCGCCCCCACGCGGGTCCGGGCAGCTACCTTGCGACCACTGCGGCGGCACCAGCTCGACCACCACCGCCCCCGGCCCGATCGGCGCCAGCGCCAGGCTCGGCCAGTCACGCAACTCGGGCTGCGCCACCTGCTCGCGCCGTCCGCGATCGAGCCATGCCTCCAGGCCGGCCAGCAGGGTGAAACCGGCCAACGCACCCAGCAGTGCCATCGCCCAGGCAAAGGCGTCGCCGCCCAACCCCCGCTGAAACGCGAACAGCACGCCGGGCAGGCCCCAACGCAAGGCCCGGCGCAGCAGTGGCGCGTGCCCCTCGAGGGTGGCGAACAGCAGCAGCGCCGCGATCGCCATCAGCAGCGGCAATCCCAGCCACCACGGCAGCACGGCCAGCGCCAGCAACCAGGCCGGCGCGCAAACCCAGCGGGCGGTGACGCCCGCTTTCACCCGCGATACCCGCTCAGCCGCACCACACCCGCGCGTTGCGGAACATGCGCATCCACGGCGAATCCTCGCCCCAGCTCTCCGGATGCCAGCTCAACTGCACGCTGCGGAACACCCGCTCCGGATGCGGCATCAGGATGGTCACGCGCCCGTCCGCGGCAGTGAAGCCGGCCAGGCCGCCGGGCGAGCCGTTCGGGTTGAGCGGGTAGTTCTCGGTCGGCTTGCCGCGGTTGTCGACGAAGCGCACCGCCGCCTGCGCCTTGGACGGGCTGCAGGCATGGGGGAAGCTGACCCGCCCCTCGCCGTGCGCCACCGCCACCGGGATGCGCGAGCCGGCCATGCCCTTGAAGAACAGGCTGGGCGAATCGAGCACCTCCAGCGTGGCCAGGCGCGCCTCGTACTGCTCGGAGGCGTTGCGCACGAACTTCGGCCAGTGCTTCGCGCCGGGGATGATGTCCTTCAGCTGCGAGAGCATCTGGCAACCGTTGCAGGCGCCCAGCGCGAACTTCGACGGATCGTTGAAGAACGCCTCGAACTGCGCGCGCATCGCCTCGTTGTAGAGGATCGAAGTGGCCCAGCCGCGGCCGGCGCCCAGGACATCGCCGTAGGAGAAACCGCCGCAGGCGGCGAAACCCCGGAAGTCGGCCAGCTTGTGGCGGCCGGCGGCGAGGTCGGACATATGCACGTCCACCGCGTCGAAGCCGGCGCGGGTGAATGCCGCGGCCATCTCCACCTGACCGTTGACGCCCTGCTCGCGCAGGATCGCCACGCGCGGCCGCGCGCCGCGGGCGATGTACGGCGCGGCGACGTCCTCGGCCGGATTGAAGCCGAGCCTGGGGCTGACGCCCGGGTCGGCGTCGTCCAGTCGCCACTCCTGCTCCGCGTCGGCGCTGGCGGGGTTGTCGCGCAGGCGCTGCATGGCGTGGCTGGTCTGGTTCCAGGCGCCGAACAGTTGCGTCCAGTTCCACTTGAACACCGCATCGTCGCCCAGGTAGAGCTTGATGCCGAGCTTTTCCTTTGGCCGGCCGATGCGATGGCTCATCCCGGCCAAACCGTGCTTGACCAGCAGCGCCTCGAACGCCTCGCGGTTGGCGCTGGCCACCTGCAGCACGGCGCCAAGCTCCTCGTTGAACAGCGCGCGCAGCGTCGCCTCGGCCCAGCCGTCCAGGTGGATCTGCAGGCCGCAGTGGCCGGCGAAGGCCATCTCCAGCAGGGTCGCCAGCACGCCGCCGTCGGAGCGGTCGTGGTAGGCCAGCACCAGGCCGGCGCGATTGGCTTCCTGCACCAGTTCGAACAGCGCGCGCAGGCGCCTGGGATCGTCCAGGTCCGGCGGCACGCCGCCGGCGCGGTTGAATACCTGGGCCAGCGCGGAGCCGCCGAGGCGATCACGGCCGGCGCCGAGGTCGACCAGCCAGAGGTCCGAGTCGCCGCGGTCGAGCTTGAGCTGCGGCGTGAGCGTGCGGCGCACGTCGTCGACGCGGGCGAACCCGGTGATGACCAGCGACACCGGCGCGACCGTGCGTTGCGCTTGTTCACCGTCCTGCCACACGGTCTGCATGGAGAGCGAGTCCTTGCCGACCGGGATGGCGATGTCGAGCGCGGGACACAATTCCATGCCGACGGCCTTGACCGCGTCGAACAGCGCCGCATCCTCGCCCGGATGGTTGACCGCCGCCATCCAGTTGGCCGACAGGCGGATCTCGCCCAGCGAAGCGATCGGCGCGGCGGCCAGGTTGGTGATCGCCTCGCCCACCGCCAGCCGGGCGGCATCGGCGCTGTTGAGCAGCGCCACCGGGGCGCGCTCGGCCATCGCCATCGCCTCGCCCCGGTAGCCGTCGAAGTCGGTGAGGGTGACGGCGCAGTCGGCCACCGGTACCTGCCAGGGACCGACCATCGGGTCGCGATGGTTGAGGCCGCCGACGGTGCGGTCGCCGATGGTGACCAGGAAGTTCTTGCTGCCCACGGTCGGCAGGCGCAGCACGCGCTGCACCGCCTCATCCATGCCGATGCCGGAAAGATCCGGCAGCAGGTCCACGCGCGGCTTGATGCGCTGCGCGTCGCGGTGCATGCGCGGCGCCTTGCCGAACAGCACGTCCATCGGCAGGTCGATCACGGTGAGGTTGCGGCGCGGATCGGTCACCCGCAGCCTGCGCTCGGCGGTGGCGGTACCGACCACGGCACAGGGACAGCGCTCGCGCTTGCAGTAGGCCTCGAACTCGGCGAGGTCGTCCTGCGCGATGCCGAGCACGTAGCGTTCCTGCGACTCGTTGCTCCACACCTGCATGGGCGAGAGCGAGGGATCGTCGCAGGGCACCCTGGACAGGTCGATCTCGCCGCCCACGCCGGCGTCGTTGAGCAGTTCGGGAATCGCGTTGGACAGGCCACCCGCGCCGACGTCATGGATGCTGACGATCGGGTTCTTGTCGCCACGCATCCAGCAGCTGTCGATCACCTGCTGGCAGCGCCGCTCCATCTCGGCGTTGTCGCGCTGCACCGAGGCGAAGTCGAGCTCCGCGCTGGACGCGCCGGAAGCGACCGACGAGGCGGCGCCGCCACCCAGGCCGATCAGCATGGCCGGACCGCCCAGCACGATCACGGCGTGGCCGGGCTGGATATCGCGCTTCTGCACGTGGTCGCGGCGGATGTTGGCCAGGCCGCCGGCGATCATGATCGGCTTGTCGTAGCCGCGGCGCACGCCGGCTTCGCCGGTTTCATGCTCGTAGGTGCGGAAGTAGCCGCCCAGGCACGGGCGGCCGAACTCGTTGTTGAACGCGGCGGCGCCGAGCGGACCGTCGCGCATGATCTCGAACGCGCTGGCCATGCGCGGCGGCAGCGGGCGGTTCACTTCCCACGGTTCGGGCGCGCCCGGGATGCGCAGGTCGGACACCGAGAAGCCGGTCAGGCCTGCCTTGGGCTTGGCGCCGCGGCCGGTGGCGCCCTCGTCGCGGATTTCGCCGCCCGCGCCGGTGGCCGCGCCCGGCCAGGGCGCGATCGCGGTCGGGTGGTTGTGCGTCTCGACCTTGATCGCGTAGTCGACCTGCTCGTCGTGCTTGCGCCAGTTGCCGTCGCCGTCGGTGAAGAAGCGATGGGCCGTGTGGCCCTCGATCACCGCCGCGTTGTCCTTGTAGGCCGAGAGCGTGTGCGCCGGCGAGCTCTGGTGGGTGTGCTTGATCATGGCGAACAGGCTCTTGTCCTGTTCCTCGCCGTCGATCGTCCAGCTCGCGTTGAACACCTTGTGGCGGCAGTGTTCGGAATTGGCCTGCGCGAACATGAACAGTTCGGCGTCGGTCGGATCGCGGCCCAGTTCCGCGTAGCGCGCGACCAGGTATTCGATCTCGTCGTCGGCCAGCGCCAGGCCCAGGCGGGCGTTGGCGGAGGCGAGCGCCTCACGCGGGTCGCCACCCAGCTCGATGTGCACCAGGTCGCCCGGCGTGCCGGCCAGGAACAGGCCCTGCGCCTGCGCCAGGTCGGTCAGCACCGACTCGGTCATCGGGTCGTGCAGTACGGCCAGCACCGCCGCGTGATCGGGCGCGCCGGCCTCCGGCAGGCCCGCCACCTGCCAGGCGATGCCGCGCTCGACGCGACGCACGTCGAAGCCGGCGCCATGCAGGATGTCGGTGGCCTTGCTCGACCATGGCGAGATGGTGCCCAGGCGCGGCACGGTCCACAGCGTGGCGGACTCGGGCGCGGCGTCCCTGGCTTCCAGCACTTCCAGCAGACGCTTGCGCTCGGTGCCTTCGGGCGCGTGGCCGGCGTCCAGCACGTAGACGAACCAGGAAGCCTGTACGCGTGCGCCACGGTGCACCGCATCGAGGCGGGCGTTCAGGCGATCCAGGCGAAACGGCGAAAGGGCGCTCTGCCCGTCGAAAGCGATCATGCGGGGGATTCGGCGCTGAAGGGAAGCGCCCTATTCTACCCGATGCGGCCGGGCGGCCCGTCTATGGCGGCGTAACAGGGCGTCAGGGGGCCGAAGGCAGGGGAAACCTCCCGCGTCGCGGCCCTCTCCGCGCGGTCCCGGCCGCTCAGCCGCCTTTTTCGAGCAGCTTGAGCAGTTTGTCCGGCGTCACGTAGCCGCCCAGCACCATCCCGTCGGGGCCCAGCACCATCGGCGTGCCGGTGACGCCCAGCTTGACGCCGAGGTCGAACTCGTCCTTGACCGGGTTGGGGCACTCGGCCGACGTGGGCGTCTTGCCCTGCTTGGCGGCGGTAAAGGCGGCCTTGCGGTCGGCGGCACACCAGACCGAGACCATTTCCTTGTAGGTATCGGTGGGCGCGCCGGCGGTATCGGTCACGCCCTCGCGCGGCCAGGCCAGGTACTCGACCGCGATGCCTTCGTCGTTGAACTGCTTGATGTGCGAGTGGAACATGCGGCAGTAGCCGCAGTTGACGTCGGAGAACACGGTCACCGTGTACTTCGGATGTGGCGGCGCGAACACGATGCGCTGCGACGCCGGCACCTTGGCCAGCTCGGCCTTGCGGAAGCTGGCCCAGGCGCGTTCGCTCAGGTTTTCCTTCGCGCCGAGGTCGACCACGTCGCCGTTGACCATGTACTTGCCGTCAGTGCTCACGTAGACCAGCTGGCCCGAGGCGATCACCTGGTAGAAGCCCGGCAGCGGCGAGGATGCGATCTGGTCGATCTGCACGCCGGGGGCAAGCTTCTTCAATGCGGCGCGTACCACCTGTTCCGCGGCCGGATCGACGGCGCTGCCGGCGGCCGGGGCGCTGGCGGGATCACCCTGGCGATCGGCGGCGCAGGCGGCGAGCGCGAAGACGCTGGCGAGCAGCGCGGCGGATAGCTTCTTGAACATCGGCAAACCTCGTGGCCGCGCGGGGGAAAGCGGCGATCAGGCCGATTCTGGCACAGCGGGGATAAGCGGGGGCTGACACGCTTGCTCCCTCGCCCCGGGCGCAGCCCAGGGGAGAGAGTTGGGGGGAGGCCTTTGGCTTTTTCGCCATCTCCCGATCAGAGCGAAGAGCCTCCCCCTCTCCCCAGCCCTCTCCCCCGGCGGGGCCGGGGGAGAGGGGGCACTACCGGCGAGGGTGCTGTTGTGCCGGGGGGGAGGAGGCACTACCCGCGCGGGTGGTGTTTCGCGTGCAGGCGCTTCAGGCCTTCCTTCGCCACCAGGGTGTAGATCTGCGTGGTGCTGAGCGAGGCGTGGCCCAGCAACAGTTGCAGCGCGCGCAGGTCGGCGCCGTGATTGAGCAGGTGGGTGGCGAACGAGTGGCGCAGCACGTGCGGCGAGATGCGCTTGCCCTCGATGCCGACCGCCAGCGCGTAGCGCTTGACCAGTGTCCAGAACATCTGCCGCGTCATGCCCTCGCCACGCTGGCTGAGGAACAGCGCCGCCGGCTGGCGGCCCTTCGCAAGCTGCGGCCGTGCGTCGGCGAGATACGCCTCGATACGCTCGAGCGCAACTTCGCCGACCGGCACCAGGCGATCCTTGCCGCCCTTGCCGGTGACCCGCAGCACGCCCTGGCGCGTGTTGAGCGCCGCCAGCGGTAGTCCCACCAGCTCGGAGACGCGCAGGCCGGATGCGTACATCAGTTCGAGCATCGCCCGGTCGCGCAGCCCGAGCGTGGAACCCGCATCCGGCGCGGCCAGCAGCGCCTCGATCTCGCGCTCGGCCAGCGCCTTGGGCAGGCTGCGCGGCATGCGCGGGCGTTCGATCAACAGGGTCGGATCCTCGAAACCGGGCATGTCCCGCGCCTGCTGGCCGTAGTAGCGACGGAACGCCGACTGGCGCCGCGCCATCGAACGGACTGCCGCCCGCTGGCTGCCATGGAACGCCGACAGGTCCTCGCGCCGCGCCGTCTGCAGCCCGCGCCCGCGAGAGGCGAGCCAGCGTGCCAGTGCTTCCAGGTCCTGCCGGTAGGCCTCCAGGGTGCGATCGGCCAGGCCGTCTTCGGACCAGACCCGTTCCAGGAAGGCGGCGATGCTCCGCTGGTCGGCTTCGGCGATACTTGCGCTCTTTTCCTGCATGCGCAGATGCTCGCCGCGAGCCGCGGCGGGCGCAAGCCAGATATCGATGAACCGACCGCACGACACCCACCGCCCCTGCCCGCTGTGGCGCCGCCTGGCCGCGCTGGTCTACGACCTGCTGGCGGTGGTGGCCATCGTGATGGTGGTGGGGCTGCTGTCCCAGCTCGCCACCGGTGGCCACCTGGTAGCCACCGGTGCCCGCACGGCGATCGCCTGGTGGTACCAACCGCTGCAAGGTCTGGTCGTCGGCGCGTACTTCGTGATCTCCTGGCTGCGCGGCGGGCAGACGCTGGGCATGCGGCCGTGGCGCATCCGGTTGGTCGCGGCCGACGGCGGGAAGCTGCGGCCGGCACAGGCGTTGCGACGGGTGGTGGTCGCCGCGCTGCCTTTGCTGTTGCTCGGGCTGGCGCCGTGGCTGGGACTGCGGGGCGCCGTCTGGGCGGTGCTCGTCGGCTGGGCGGCGTGGTTTGCTCCGGCCCTGTTCGACCGGCGCCGCCGCGCGCTGCACGACGTGGCTGCCGCGACCGAGTTGCGGCGGATTGCCTAGCCGGTTCACATCCACCGCCGCCGCGCTTGCTGTACAAGGGCTCATGGCCACTCCCGCCCCTATCCGCAGCGATGCCGAACTGCTCCGCGTCAACCGCGGCTTCTACGAAGCGCTGTGGGCGCAGGCGCGGCTTGTCGATCCCGAGCGTTTCAATACCTGGCCGCTGTTGCGCGAGCTGGCCGCGGCAGCGCCGCGCCGGCTCGAAGTCGCCCCCGGCCTGCGTCCTCGCCTGCCGCTGGAAGGCACCTGTTTCGTCGACCTGAGTCACGCGGCGCTGCGTCAGTTGCGGGCGCGCGGCGCGAACGCCATGCACGGCATGATCGGGGCCCTGCCCTGCACCGATGCGCAGTTCGACCTGGTGTGTGCGTTCGACATCCTCGAACACGTCGCCGACGACGACAGCGCCTTGCGCGAACTCGCGCGCGTGGCGGCGCCGGGTGCGACGCTGTTGCTGTCGGTGCCGTTGCATGCCGACGCGTGGACCGCGTTCGACGAGTTCGTCGGGCACTGCCGGCGTTACGAGCCGGAGGCGATCGGAGCCAAGCTTGCCGCGCACGGGTTCGCGCTGGAACGCAGCGCGATCTACGGCATGCAGCCGAAATCCTCGCGCCTGCTGGACCTGGGGCAGTGGTTCCTCACCCACCGGCGCGAGCGTGCGATGTGGTGGTACAACCACGTGTTCATGCCGCTGGGGCTCAGGTTCCAGAAGCCTCTGCAGTGGCGCGAGGGGTTGTCCGGCGTGGATGGCGTGGATGAGGTGCTGCTGGTGTGTCGGCGGCTTGGCGGCTGAGGCAGGCGTTTCGACTTCGCCCTTACGCTCAATGCGAACGGTTCTTTCGTTACCGCTCCGGCCGCCCCCTCAACCGTTCGCCCCGAACGTAGGCGCGCAGCGCCGGAGTCGAAGCGCCCTTCTTTGCCGCACCGCAACATCGCAAGCGTAAAGCCGCTAGAATAGTGCTTTGCCCATGCCCCGGTCCGCCATGCTCTACCAACTCCACGAATGGCAGCGCGCCTTCATGGGCCCGATGAGCTACTTCGCGCAAGCCGGCGCGAAGATGTTCAGCGAGCCGGGCAGCCTGCTCGCGCAGTGGCCGGGCGCGGCGCGATGGGCGGCCGGTTGCGAACTGATGTACCGGCTGGGCAAGGACTACGAGAAGCCCTCCTTCGGCATCCACGAGGTCCGCGCCGGCGGCCACACCGTCGCGGTGGTGGAGCAGACCGCGCTCGACCTGCCGTTCTGCCAGCTGAAGCGCTTCAAGCGCTACAGCGACGACCCCGCGGTGATCGAGGCGATGCGCCGCCAGCCGGTGGTGCTGGTGGTGGCGCCGCTTTCGGGCCACCACGCCACGCTGCTGCGCGACACCGTGCGCACGCTGCTGCGCGATCACAAGGTCTACGTCACCGACTGGGTCGACGCGCGCATGGTGCCGGCCGAAGCGGGCATGTTCCGGCTGGACGACTACGTCGGCTACGTCGAGCGCTTCATCCGCCACATCGGCGCGGGCGAGCTGCACGTGGTGTCGGTATGCCAGCCGACCGTCCCGGTACTGGCCGCGGTCTCGCTGATGGCCGCACGCGGGCAAGAAACACCGCGCAGCCTGGTGATGATGGGCGGCCCGATCGACCCCCGGCGCAGCCCTACCAGCGTCAACGACCTGGCCACCACCCAGCCGTTGTCCTGGTTCGAGGCCAACCTGATTCATACCGTGCCGGCCAACTATCCGGGACGCGGGCGCAGGGTCTATCCGGGTTTCCTGCAGCACGCCGGCTTCGTCGCGATGAACCCGGGCCGCCACCTGTCCTCGCACTGGGACTTCTACCTCGACCTGCTGCGCGGCGACCTGGACGATGCCGAGGCGCACCGGCGCTTCTACGACGAGTACAACGCCGTACTCGACATGCCCGCCGGGTACTACCTGGACACGATCAGCACGGTGTTCCAGCAAAGCCTGCTGCCGCGCGGTCTATGGGATGTGGCTGGCGAGCGCGTGGATCCTGCCGCCATCACGCGCAGCGCGCTACTCACCATCGAGGGCGAACTGGACGACATCTCGGGCCTGGGCCAGACCGAAGCGGCGCACGCGCTGTGCACCGGCATCCCGGCGAAGCGGCATGCCCACCGCGTGATCGAAGGCGCCGGGCACTACGGCATCTTCAGTGGCCGGCGCTGGCGCGAGACGGTTTATCCGCAGGTGCGCGACTTCATCCGCCAGCACGCCCCGCAAGCGCCGCGCCGGGCGCCTCAGCGCAAGGGATGAGCCTCGACGCCCTGCCGCGTCATCTTCACCGGCAGGATGCGGCCCCGGGCATCGAACTCCAGGCGGTCGATGCAGACCACGCGGTGGTTGGCGACCGTCTCCCCCCTGGGCCGCCGGTGGTAGACGATGTACCAGCGACCGTCGGGCGTGTGGAGCAGCGAGTGGTGGCCGGCGCCGGTGGCGATCGACGGATCCTGCTCGAGGATCTTGCCCACGCGCCGGAACGGACCCAGCGGCGAATCGCCGATCGCGTAGGCCACCGAATAATCCGGCCCGGTCCAGCCGCCCTCTGACCACATCAGATAATAGCGGCCATCGCGCTTGAACATCATCGGGCCTTCGACGTAGTGCTCCGGCGTGATCTCCTTGAACACCGTGCCGTCGGCAAAGGGCACGAACCCGGTGAAGTCGTCCTTCAGGCGGGCGATGTTGGCGTGCTTCCAGCCGCCGTAGATCAGGTAGTACTTCCCGTCGTCATCGCGGAAGACCGACTGGTCGATGGGCTGCGCTCCGTTGTGGAAAGCGCCCACCAGCGGCTTGCCGAGCAGGTCGCGGAACGGGCCGTCCGGCCGATCGGCCACCGCCACGCCGATGCCGCCAACCTCGCGATCGTCGTGGATGTCGTTGGCCGCGAAAAACAGGTAATAGCGCCCGCCCTTGGCGACCACGGCCGGTGCCCACATCGCGCGCCTGGCCCAACGGACCGCGGGCGCGTCCAGCACGCGGGGATGGCGCGTCCACCTGACCAGGTCCGGCGAGGAGAACGCATCGAAGAAGAGCTGCTGGTCGTAGCCGGCGGATAAGGTCGGATAGATCCAGTATTCCTTGTCGAAGATCGCCGCCTCCGGATCGGCGTACCAGCCGGGAATGACCGGGTTGCCGGCGTGTGCCACGGCGCCCTGGCGCGCGCCGCCCGCGGCGACCGGAGAGGCCAGCGCGAGGGCCAGCAGGGTCGACCTCAGCAGCCTCGCACCGTGCGCGCGGGCCGCCGCCCCCCGCACCGTTCACGTCGCCTTCCCGCGGGCGAAGAACGCGGCGAACGTTTCGGCGGTGCGGGCGATGCCGGAATCGTCCACATCCAGGTGCGTGACCAGCCGCAGTGTCGGCAGGTAGCCGATGCTGATGCGGATGCGGGCCTCGCGCAGATGTGCGTCCAGCTCCCGCAGCCGCTCGGCCGGCACTTCGACGAAGACCATGTTGGTGTGCTGGCCGAGCAGGTGCAGGCCCGGCACGGCCTCGAGCCGCCGTGCCAACGTGGCGGCGCGGGCGTGGTCGTCGGCCAGCCGCGCGACGTGATGGTCCAGCGCGTGCAGGCCGGCCGCCGCCAGCATGCCGGCCTGGCGCCAGCCGCCGCCGGCGACCTTGCGCCAGCGCCGCGCCTTGTCGATCAGCGTCGCCGAACCGACCAGCACCGAACCGACCGGCGCGCCCAGCCCCTTGGACAGGCACACCGACACGCTGTCGAACTGCCGGGCGATCTCGCGCGCGGGCACGCCGGAAGCCACCGCCGCGTTGTACAGGCGGGCGCCATCCAGATGGAAGGCCAGGCCGCGCTCGCGGGCGAAGTCGTGCGCGGCGCGCAGGTAGTCCATCGGCAGCACGCGGCCATGCCAGGTGTTCTCCAGCGCGAGCAGGCGCGTGCGCGCGAAGTGCGGATCGACCGGCTTGATTGCCGCGGCCACGCGGTCCAGCGGCAGCGCGCCGTCGGCATCCTGCACGATCGGCTGGGGCTGGATGGAGCCGAGCACCGCCGCGCCGCCACCCTCGAACTTGTAGGTGTGCGCGTCCATGCCGACGATGTACTCGTCGCCACGTTCGCAGTGCGACATCAGCGCCAGCAAATTCGACTGCGTGCCGCTTGGCACGAACAGCGCGGCCTCGAAGCCGAGCTCGTCGGCCAGGCGCTGCTGCAGGGCATTGACGGTCGGGTCCTCGCCGTAGACGTCGTCCCCGACCGAGGCATCCAGCATGGCCGCACGCATCGCGGGCGTTGGCCTGGTTACGGTATCGCTGCGCAGGTCGACCCAGTCCACATTGTGCTCCCGGCAAAGGAAGCAGCTTCGCGCGCGATCTGGCGCGAGGCAAGCGGGCACAAAAAACCCGCGACGAGCGCGGGTGAAGATGGTGGGTCGTCCGGGACTCGAACCCGGGACCAATAGATTAAAAGTCTACTGCTCTACCAGCTGAGCTAACGACCCATCAAGCGAACGGGCGATTTTAAGGTTTGCGTACGGAGCACACAATCCCGCGGAGCACGTGCGGGAGTTCACCTGCGGGCGATGCCATTTGCGGGCTCGACGGTAGCATCGCCCACAAGCGGACTCCCGCAAGGCATCAGGCGTAGCGTGTGGGGTCCGGCAGGCCGGCAGCCCGGAAACCTTCGGCACGCAGGTGGCAGGCGTCGCAGTGCCCGCAGGCGCGTCCCTGGGCGTCGGCCTGGTAGCAGCTGACGGTCTGGGCGAAGTCCACGCCCAGGCGCTGGCCCTCGCGCGCGATGTCGGCCTTGCTCATGCGCATCAGCGGCGCGTGGATGCGCAGGCCCGCGCCTTCCACGCCGGCCCGGGTGGCGACGTTGGCCAGCTGCTCGAAGGCGTCGATGAAGGCCGGGCGGCAATCCGGGTAACCGGAGTAGTCGACCGCGTTGACCCCGCAGAGGATATCGTTGGCGCCGAGCACTTCGGCCCAGCCCAGCGCTATCGACAGCATGATCGTGTTGCGTGCGGGTACATAGGTCACCGGGATGCCCTCGCCGCCTTGTTCGGGCACGTCGATGTCCGCGGTGAGCGCCGAACCGCCGATGCTGCGCAGGTCGACCTGCACGGTCTTGTGCGCCAGGGCGCCCATCGCGCGTGCAACCCGCTCCGCGGCCTCCAGCTCGGAGCCGTGCCGCTGGCCGTAGGCGACGCTCAGTGCGTAGACCGCGAAGCCCTGTTCGCGTGCGATGGCCAGGGTGACGGCGGAATCCATGCCGCCGGAGACGAGCACGACGGCCTTGCGGGGAGTGGTTTCTGACATGGAACGGTTCCTTGCATACGGCCGGTCACCGGCCGGAGGGCGCTCGCGGCGTCACAGGCCACGGCGCGGTTCCTCCTTTCCGCCGAGGGAAAGGAGAATTCAATGCCCCGGCGCGTCGTTCCAGAGCAGCTTGTGCAACTGCAACTGGAAGCGGACCGGCAGGCGATCCTCGATGATCCACTCGGCCAGCTCGCGCGGCTGCACGGCACCATGCACGGGCGAGAACAGCACCATGCAGCGGCGATCCAGCGCATGCTCGGCCACTACGCTGCGCGCCCACTCGTAGTCGGCACGGCTGGCGATGACGATCTTGACCTGGTCGTGCGGCAACAGGTGGTCGAGGTTGCTCCACAGGTTGCGCGCGCTCTCGCCCGAGTCGGGCGCCTTCAGGTCCATCACCTTGCGCACGCGCGGATCGACCGCCGACACGTCCAGCGCGCCGGAGGTTTCCAGCGAGACGTCGTAACCGGCATCGCACAGGCGGCGCAGCAGGATCAGGCAACGCTTCTGTGCCAGCGGCTCGCCGCCGGTAACGCAGACATGGTGCGCCCCATGCCCGGCGACCTCGGCGAGGATGTCGTCGATTGCGTGCCACTGGCCGCCATGGAACGAATACTCGGTGTCGCACCAGACGCAGCGCAGCGGGCAACCGGTGAGGCGCACGAACACGGTGCGCCAGCCGATGGCGTCGGCTTCACCCTGGATCGAATGGAAGATCTCGGTGATGCGCAGGCGTTCGGCCGGGACCGGCGCGACGGGCGCCTCGCCCGCGTCACTGCCCATACTTCTCAGCGGATCGCCGATTGCAGTTGCAGTCGGCGCAGGCGTTCCTGCGCCAGGCTGGCGGCGCGGGAGGTGGGGTACTTGCTGGTCACCTGTTGCAGCGTGGCTTTGCCGGCATCGGTCTGCTTGAGCTCGAGCTGGCTGTAGCCGACCTTGAGCAGCGCGTCGGGGGCCTTTTCGCTCTGCGGGAACTGGCTCAGCAGCCGCTGGAAGGCTTCCAGCGCCACCGGGTAGTTCATGGTCACGTAGTAGGACTCGCCGAGCCAGTACCAGGCGTTTGGCGTGAGCGTGGTGTCCGGATACTGCTGGATGAAGCTGCGGAAGCCGCGCGAGGCCTGCGCGTAGTCACCGCCACGCAACGCCTGGAAAGCCGCATCGTAGGCAGCCTGTGCATTTCCGTCCGGGGCTGACGCGGGCGTGCCGCTGCCGCTGGCTGCCGTGCCGGCGGGGGACTGGGCCGGATTGGCCGGGGTTGCCGCGGCCGAGCCGGCGGATGCCGGGGCACTGCCTGCGGGCGTGGAATTCGTGCCGGCGCCGTTGCCCTCGAGGCGGCCGAGCCGCGAGTCGAGGTCGATGTACTGCGCCTTGTTCTTCTCTTCGAGCTGCTGCAGGGCGTGCTGCAGTTCCTCGACCTGGCCCTGCAACTGCTGCACCTGCGCCTGCAGTTGCTGCACCTGGTTGACCAGGCTGGTACCACCCTGGTTCTGAGCCTGTGCCTGCTGCTCCAGCCGCGACACGCGGTCGGCGAGGCTCAGGCGGGAATTCTGTGCCAGGGCCGGAACGGCAACGAGCATGGCGGACGCAAACGCGCCCGCCATGCCGAGCCTGGCCGAAAAACGCTTAGCCAGTGCGCTCTTCATTACTTCGCCGTGTAGACGATCTCGACGCGACGGTTCTTGCTCCAGCAGTCCTCGTTGTGCTCACGGCACACCGGCTTTTCCTTGCCGTAGGAGATCACTTCGATCTGGCTGGCCGAGCCACCGTTGGCCTGCAGCGCGTCGGACACGGCATTGCCGCGGCGCTCGCCCAGGCCCAGGTTGTATTCGCGGGTGCCGCGCTCGTCGGTGTTGCCTTCCAGGCGCACGTGCGATTCCGGACGGTCCTGCAGGTACTTGGCGTGGCACGCCATGATCTGCTGGAACTCCGGCTTGATCTCGGTCTTGTCGAAATCGAAGTACACGACGCGCTGGCGCAGGCAGGCGTCGGTATCGAGGTCGGCCGGGGTGTACTTGTTGCTCTCCGGGGCCGGCTGGGTCTGCGGCTGCGGCTCCGGCTGGGGCTGCGGCTTGACTTCCTGCTTCTTCGAGCAAGCGGCTGCGCCGATGCAGAGCAGGGCGACCAGGGCGACGCGAGCGGTCTTATTCATGGGTGACGTTCCTTCAAAACGGGGTTTGAGTTCCGACAGTCAATGACGATTGCGGTGTTGGGACAGTGATCGCCGGTGGTCCGGCTTGTTGTGTGACGCTTGGTGTTACCGCGGGCCAGTCACTCGTCGCGCCTGGCAACCGTTGGCTGGACGCCTTTGGCTGCGCCCCGCCCTAAGCGAAATGGCGCCAAGGCGCCGTTTCGGCCCGTTCCATGGGCATTCCGCCGGAGCGCTCGCGCGCCCCAACGGACAAAAAAACTCAACGCTTCCGGTACGGCCCCCAGGCCGGTTCGCGAACATCCCCATCGGACAGCACGAGGCGCTGGCGGACCTGGCCATCGGCCGACACGGCATACAGCACGCCACGGCGCCCTTCCGTAGCGGCGTACAACAGCATGCTGGCGTTCGGTGCGAAGCTCGGGGAGTCGTCAATCGGGCCGGGCGAGATGAAGCGCACCTGCCCACCCAGACTGCGATCCATGATGGCAATACGATACACGTTCCCATTGCCCTGCACCATGGCGATGAGCTTGCCGTCGTAGCTGACGTCGGCGTTGGCGTTGTTCTGCCCCTCGAAGCTGATGCGGGTGGGCGAGCCGCCGCTGGCCGGCATCTGGTAGATCTGCGGCCGACCGGAGCGGTCGGAGGTGAAATAGAGGCTCTGCCCGTCGGCCGACCAGGTCGGCTCGGTGTCGATCGACAGGCTGTTGGTCAGACGCGTCTCATGGCGCGAAGCCATGTCGATCACGAAGAGCTCGGGGTTGCCCACGTAGGACAGCGACACGGCCAGCTTGCTGCCGTCCGGCGACCAGGCAGGAGCGCCGTTGATGCCCTTCTTGTGCGCGGCGACCAGCTGGCGCGAGCCGGTGGTGATGTCCTGCACGTAGACCTGCGAGTTGCCGCTCTCGAAGGAAACGTAGGCGATCTTGGTGCCGTCCGGCGACCACGAGGGGGACAGCAGCGATTCGCGCGAACGGGCCACCACCTGCGGGTTGTAGCCGTCCGAGTCGGCCACGATCAGCGAATAGGTGGTGTTGTTGCCCAGGCCCACGGCGGTGATGTAGGCGATGCGCGTCCAGAAGGCGCCACGCACGCCGGTGATCTTCTCGTAGATCTGGTCGGCGATCTGGTGGGCGACGCCGCGCAGGTCGCCCGCCGGGGCGGTGAACGCCTGGGCCAGCAGGCTCTGCTGCTTGTTGACGTCCCACAGCTCGTACTCGACCCGCAGCAGGCCACCGCCGGCGTCGCTGATGCGGCCGACGGTGATGTAGTCCTGCTTGAGCAGCCGCCAGGTCGCGAACTTGATGTCCGCGCCGCGCGAGGGCGACTCGACGATCTCGCTCCTGGCCAGCGCGCGGAACTTGCCCGAGCGGTTGAAATCGTTGCGGATGACGTCCGCCACGTCGGTCGGCAGCGGCGCACCGCCGTTCTGCGCGAAGGGCACCACCACGATCGGCGTGGCCGTCTTGACGCCGCCGACAATGTCCACGTTGAGCGCCTGCGCACCCGCGGGTCCGGCGACGAGGGCGGCCAGACAAAGCACGGCAAGGGCGAAGAGCGATTTCAAATTGGACATGAACGTCTCACTGCGGCCTGAAGGTAAGGGTCAGTTCGCGGCTGAAGACGCTCTCGAACCCCTGGTACGGCAAGGTTTTGGTCCTGAGCACGGCGTTCTCGATCGAGCGTTTGCCTGCATCGTCGTACGGGCAGCTCGGATCGACCTTCGCACTCATCACGTCGCCCCCTACCAGCTGGACGATATGCACCTTGCACGGAACATCCGGCATGTTATCCGGACGTAACCAGTTGGGCGTGACCGCATTCTGAATGGCCGCTGCATACTGGTCGGCCAGAGAGCTGTTCTGGGCGTTGTTGCCGGTCTGGCGCTGCGCGGCGTGCGGCACGTCGGAAAGACCCTCCTCCTTCGCGTCCCTGAGGTCTTCCAGTTGCTGCTTGGCCTGTTTGGCGCGGTTTTCCGCTTTCTGGCGCGCCGCGGCGGCCGCGTCCATCTTGGCGAACAGCTCGTCCAGCTGCTTCTTCTGCTGTTCTTTCTTCTTCGCCGCCTGGGCGTCCAGTTCGGCCTGGCGCTGACGCTGCTTCTCTTCCTGCTCCTTCCTGGCCTCCTCGGCCTTTTCCAGCGCGTCGGCCACGATCTTTTCCTGATCGACCGTGTCCGGATGCTCCGGCGGCGGCGGCAGGGTCTTGATCTCCGGCGGCGGCGTTTTCACGTCCGGCGGCGTCACCGTCGGCGGCGGCGGGATGGTCGGCACGGGCTTGGCCTTCTTCTCGGCCTTCGGCGGCGGCGCGCCGGTCGGGCCGATCAACGTGGCCTCGATCACCGGGCCTTGCAGCTCCAGCGGCTTGGAACAGGTGATCGGATTCCAGCTCGCCGGCAGGTGCAGGGTGCTGAACAGGCTTTCGTAGAACGAGCACGGCACGATCGCCAGCGCGAGGAAGCCGACGATGCCAAGGTGCAGGACGGCGGAAAGCAGGACCGCCGTGGAGGTGCCCTTATTTTCGCGCATTGCCCGCGTCCGACCCCTGCGGCTGGCTCATCAGGCCGACCTTGCTGACGCCGGCCTGCTGCAGGTCGGCCAGTACCTGGTAGACGCCCTCGTACTTGCCTTCGCGGTCACCGGCCACCAGCACGCTGATGTCGGGGTTGGCCTTGACGAAGGCGCCGACCTTGGCCTGCATGGTGGCGACGTCGACCGGCTCCTTCTTGGCGCCCTCCAGGGTCAGGTACAGGCTGCCGTTGGCATCGACCGAGACGATCACCGGGTTCTTCTTGTCGGCCAGCGACTTGGCGTTGGCCTGTGGCAGGTTGACGTCCACGTTCGCGTTCAACATCGGCGCAGTGACCATGAAGATGATCAGCAGCACCAGCATGACGTCGATGTAGGGAACGACGTTGATCTCGGACTTGAGTTTCATGCGCTTGTGGCGCGCGGCGTTTCGCATGGCCATGGCTTGCCCTCGTCAGGCCGCTTCGTCGGTCTGGATCTGCCGCTGCAGCACCGAGGAGAACTCCTCCTGGAACACCTCGTAGCGCGAGGCCACGCGCTCGACCTTGTTGGCGTAGCGGTTGTACGCCCACACCGCGGGAATCGCGGCGAACAGGCCCATGGCAGTGGCAATCAGCGCCTCGGAGATGTGCGGCGCGACCACCGCGATGGTGACGTCCTTGACCTCGCCCAGCCCCTGGAACGCGCCCATGATGCCCCACACGGTGCCGAACAGGCCCACGTACGGACTGATCGAGCCGACGTTGGCGAGGAACTCCAGGTTGCGTTCCAGCAGACCGATTTCGCGGGTACCGGCCACGCGCATGGCGCGTTCGGTGCCCTCCATCACGATGCGCACGTCGTAGGTCTTGCGCTGGCGCTGGCGGGCGAATTCGCGAAAGCCCGACTCGAAGATGGTCTCCATGCCGCCGTTGTCGGCATTGCGACCGCTCACCTCGCGGAACAGGCCCGCCAGGTCGCCGCCGGACCAGAAGCGTTCCTCGAACGCCTCGGCGTTCTCCATCGCCGCCTTCATCTGCGAGTACTTGCGAAGGATGATCACCCAGGACAGGAACGAGAACACCAGCAGCAGCAGCATGACCAGCTGCACGGGCAGGCTGGCCTCGGCGACCAGCTTGAAAATGTTCAATCCACCATTCATGGCTTGGGGGTTCTCCGGGGCGTGCTGCTTGGAAAGCGGGATGATTCGTCAGGGGGCGAGGCCGGGAATGAGATCGGCCGGAATCGGCGCCGGGCGCATGCGGCGGATGTCCACGCAGGCGATCCGCACCTGGGCGCGGACCAGTTCCGTGTCGTCCGCCCGGCGGATCGCTTGGCTGAACAGGATACTGGCTGCGCGTGATTCTTTGACGGTGACCGTCACCGACAATTCATCATCCAGCAGGGCCGGCCGCAGAAAATCCAGGTGCATCTCGCGAACCAGGAACGCCAGCCCGGTGGCTTCCTTGAAGGCGCGCTGGTCCACGCCCTGCGCGCGCAGCCACTCGCTGCGGGCGCGCTCCAGGAAGCGCAGGTAGCTGGCGTGGTAGACCACGCCGCCGGCATCGGTGTCTTCCCAGTAGACGCGGACGGGCCACGTGAAAGGAGCGGTCGGGGACATGCGGGGAGCTCTTGGGTTAGCCAGCGCAAGAGCATGCGTGCTGGCGGCGCCAGGATCAAACTCGCTTCCGGGTCTACCACCCTTGCAGGAGCCCGCTTGCGGGCGATGCTCTTCGCTTGGTCGACCTTGAGTATCGCCCGCAAGCGGGCTCCTGCAAGGGATGGGGGTCAGCTATCCGTACCCTCGAACATGTCGCCCATCATCGCCTGCCGCGGAGGTGGATTGCGCCCCAGGTGGCGCCAGGCCTTGGCCGAGGCCATGCGGCCGCGTGCCGTGCGGATCAGGAAGCCCTGCTGGATCAGGTAGGGCTCGACCACGTCCTCCAGCGTGCCTCGGTCTTCGGACAGCGCGGCGGCCAGGGATTCGACGCCGACCGGGCCGCCGTCGAAGCTCTCGATGATCGTGGCGAGCATGCGCCGATCGAGGTCGTCGAAGCCCTCGGCGTCGACCTTCAGCATGGCCATCGCCGCCTGCGCCGCCGCCAGCGTGATGTTGCCGCCCGCGCGCACCTCCGCGTAGTCGCGGACCCGGCGCAGCAACCGGTTGGCGATGCGCGGCGTGCCGCGCGCGCGGCGGGCGATCTCCGCGGCGCCCTCGAATTCGCACTCGATCCCGAGAATGCGCGCCGAGCGCCGCACGATCGCAGCCAGCTCCTCGGGCGAATAGAACTCCAGCCGCTGCACGATGCCGAAGCGGTCGCGCAGGGGAGCCGTGAGCAGGCCGGCACGCGTGGTCGCGCCGATCAGCGTGAACGGCGGCAGGTCGAGCTTGATCGAGCGCGCAGCCGGGCCCTCGCCGATCATGATGTCGATCTGGAAATCCTCCATCGCCGGATAGAGCACCTCCTCGACCACCGGCGAGAGCCGATGGATCTCGTCGACGAACAGCACGTCGTTCTTCTCGAGATTGGTCAGCAGCGCCGCGAGGTCGCCGGCACGCTCCAGCACCGGGCCGGAAGTCGAACGCACATTGACGCCCAGCTCGTTGGCGATCACGTGCGACAGCGTGGTCTTGCCCAGCCCCGGCGGCCCGAAGATCAACACGTGGTCAAGCGCCCCGCCGCGCCTCCTGGCCGCCTCGATGTAGATCGCCAGCTGCTCGCGCACCGCCTGCTGGCCCAGGTATTCGTCCAGGCGCTTGGGGCGGATCGAGGCCTCCAGCGCCTCGTCGTCGAGCTGGGCGGCGGAGGTGATGATGCGCGCTTCGGTCATGCGGCCATTATGGCACCGCTTTGCTCCCTCTCCCCCGGCACAGCCGGGGGAGAGGGGCGGGGAGAGGGGGGCTTTTCGCTGGCCTGGCGAAAGGCGGTTCCTGCGGACGTTGTTACTCCGTGGTTGCGCCGTGGGACGCAAACGACTGCGGGCAAAGAGCAAAGGCCTCCCCCTCTCCCCAACCCTCTCCCCCGGCTGCGCCAGGGGAGAGGGAGCTTCAGATCTCCACCTGCGCGCCCAGCTCGATCAGCCGGTTGCCCGGAATCTGGAAGAACGCCGTCGCCGGCAACGCGTTGCGCGCGAGGAAGGCGAACAGCTTGTCGCGCCACAGCGCCATGCCCGGACGGCGCGCGTCGGCGACGATGGTCTCGCGCGAGAGGAAGAAGGTGGTGTCCATCAGGTCGAAGGTCAGCCCCTCGCGCCCGCACAACGACAGCGCGTGCGGGATGTTCGGGTCCTCCGCGAAGCCGAAGCGCAACTCCAGCCCGAAGAAGCCGCCATCCATCGGCGTGATCTCGATGCGCTCGTCGGCCTCGGCCACCGGCGTTTCGAGGATCTGCACGGTGAGCATCACGTTGCGCTCGTGCAGCACCTTGTTGTGCTTGAGGTTGTGCAGCAGCGCGTGCGGTACCGCGTGCTGGTTGGCGGTGAGGAACACCGCCGTGCCCGGCACCCGCAGCGGCGGGTGCTCGGCCAGGTTCTCGATGAACGGTGCCAGCGCCAGCCCGCCCTGCTTGATCTCGCGCACCACCAGTTCGCGTCCGCGGCGCCAGGTGGTCATCACGGCGAACAGGAACAGCCCCAGTACCAGCGGGAACCAGCCGCCGTCGGGGATCTTCAGCGTGTTGGCGCCAAAGAACGACAGGTCCACGCACAGCAGGCCGATGGTCAACGGGATCACCGCGGCCAGGCTCCAGTTCCAGCGGCGCCAGGCCACCAGCATCACCAGCAGCGTGTCGATCGCCATGGTGCCGGTCACCGCGATGCCGTAGGCGCCGCCCAGCGCCTTGGACGAGCCGAAGCCGACCACGGTCAGGATCACCATCACCATCAGCGCGCGGTTCACCCAGGGCAGGAAGATGTGGCCGATCGCCTCGCGCGAGGTGTGCACCACCTGCATGCGCGGCACGAAGCCGAGCTGGATCGCCTGGCGGGTCACCGAGAAGGCGCCGGAAATCACCGCCTGCGAGGCGATCACCGCCGCCGCCGTGGCCAGCACGATCATCGGATAGCCGGCCCAGTCCGGCACCGCGTGGAAGAAGGGATTGACCGCCGCCTCCGGCTCGTGCAACAGCAGCGCGCCCTGGCCGTAGTAGTTGAGCAACAGCGAAGGCAACACGAAGAAGAACCAGGCCGCGCGGATCGGGAACCGGCCGAAGTGGCCCATGTCGGTGTACAGCGCCTCGGCGCCGGTCACGCACAGCACCACGGCGCCGAGCGCCACGAAGGAAATCGTGCCGTGGGATGCAAAGAAGCGCACTGCGTACCAGGGCGAGAGTGCCTTGAGTACCTCCGGCGCCTGGATGATGTTCCACACGCCGATTACCGCCAGGGCGAGGAACCATACGCCCATCACCGGCCCGAACAACGCACCTACCTTTGCCGTGCCGTGCTTCTGCAGCCAGAACAGGAACAACAGCACCAGCACCGCCAGCGGCACGACCCAATGCTCCAGCGACGGGGCCATCACCTCGAGGCCTTCCACCGCCGAAAGCACTGAAATCGACGGCGTGATCACGCCGTCGCCAAAGAACAGCGCCGCGCCAAGCAGCGCCATCAGCATCACCACCCGCCGCGCCATCGGCGAGCCGCCGACTGCGCGCTGCGCAAGCGTCATCAGCGCCATGATGCCGCCCTCGCCGCGGTTGTCCGCGCGCATCACCAAGGTGACGTACTTGATCGCCACCACGATGATCAACGCCCAGGTGACCAGCGAAAGCACACCCAGCACGGTGCTCTCGGACGGATGCAGTCCGTATTCGGGGCGGAACACCTCGGCGAGCGTGTACAGCGGGCTGGTGCCGATGTCGCCGAACACCACGCCGATGGCACCGAGGATCAGCGCGGCCTTGGTGCCATGCAGTTGCTCGTCGGCCTCGGGTCCGGCCGGCGTTGGCGCGTTGTGGGATACGTCGTTCATGTCTCTTGCTCGTGCACCGGGCCTCAGTGGCCCAGTGCGGCGCGCAGCGCCTTGCGGATGATTGCCTCGGCATCGTCGCCCTCGGCGGCGACTTTCTGCACGAGACGGGTGACTTCGGCAGGTTTGTAGCCCAGTTGCTGCAGCGCCACGGCAGCCTCGCCGGCCGGATCCATCGGTGCGCCGGCGCCCTTGCCGGCAAGGCCGGGCAGCGCCGCGCCCAGGCCTTCGACCCGGTCGCGCAACTCGACCACGATGCGCTCGGCGGTCTTCTTGCCGATACCGGGGATCTTGGTCAGCGCGACCACGTCGCCGGCCTGCACCAGTCGCGCGAAATCCGCGGTGGAAACACCCGAGAGCACCGCCAGCGCGATCTTCGCGCCGATGCCGGACACCTTCTGCAGGTTGCGGAACAACGCGCGCTCGTCCTCGCGCAGGAAGCCGTACAGCGCGACGCTGTCCTCCTTCACCGCGTAGTGGGTGAGCAGGGTCACTTCCTTGCCGGTCTGCGGCAGGTCGTAGATGGTCGACATCGGCGCTTCGAGCTCGTAGCCGACGCCGCCGACCTCCACCAGCAGCCACGGCGGCTGCTTGGAAACCAGGGTGCCGCGTAGTCGTCCGATCATCGCCGCCTCCAGGCCGTACGGGGAATGCCCACGCGCGCGAGGCTCGCGCGCGTGTGCGCATGGGTGACCGCGATGGCCAGCGCGTCCGCCGCGTCCGGCTGCAACGGGCCCTTCAGGCCGAGCAGGATGCCAACCATGTGCTGTACCTGCGTCTTGTCGCCGCGGCCGCTGCCGACCACGGCCTGCTTGATTTCGGTGGGCGCGTATTCGTGCACCGCCAGGCCGCGGGCCGCCACCGCGCAGATCGCCGCGCCGCGCGCCTGGCCGAGCTTCAGCGCCGAGTCCGGATTGCGCGCCATGAACACCCGCTCGATGCCGCACTCGTTCGGCTGGTGGTCCCCGATGATGGCGGTGAGCTCGTCAAAGATGCGTTTCAGGCGCAGCGGGAAGGTCTCCTCGCCCGCCACCACCAGCGCGCCATGGTGCACGTGCGTGAGCTTGCCCGCCGCATCCACGTCGATGATCCCGAAGCCGGTGCGCTGGCTGCCGGGGTCGATGCCGATGATCCGGCATCCGGGATTCGGGATTCGGGATTCGGTGAAGGCCACAGCGGCATCCGGCCCGGTTACATGCCGTGCGCGCAACCGCGCGCACCGGCAAATCCCGAATCCCGAATCGCGAATCCCGGCCTCATGGCAGCTGCGCGTTGTGATAGACCTCGCTCACGTCGTCCAGCGCATCGAGGCGCTCGAGCAGGTCGGTCAGCGGTTCGAGCACGTCCTCGGGCACGGCCACGCGGTTGTTGGGGCGCATGCCCACGCCCGCGTGCAGCGACTCCAGGCCGGCATCGGCCAGCGCCTGCTGCACCGCTTCGAAGTTCTCGGGCGCGCAGATCACCGTGCTTTCGCCGTTCTCGTTCACCACATCGTCGGCGCCAGCCTCAAGCGCCGCCTCCAGCACCTTCTCCTCGATCGCCTCGTCGCCACCGGTGGCGAAGGTGAGTTCGCCGCAGCGGGTGAACTGGAACGCCACCGAACCGGAGGTGCCCAGGTTGCCGCCGTGCCTGGTCAACGCGTGGCGCACGTCGGCGACGGTGCGGGTGGGGTTGTCGGTGAAGCACTCGATGATCATCGCCACGCCGCCCGGGCCGTAGCCCTCGTAGCGCAGCTCCTCGCCGCCGCCCTCGGCGCCCGAGCCGCGCTTGATCGCACGCTCGATGGTGTCCTTGGTCATGTTGGCCGACAGCGCCTTGTCCACCGCCGCGCGCAGGCGCGGATTGGCGGCAGGGTCGGCAACGCCGGCGCGGGTGGCGACGGTGATTTCGCGGATCAGCTTGGTGAACACCTTGGCGCGCTTGGCGTCCTCGGCGTTCTTGCGGCCTTCGATGGACGGGCCTCTACCCATGGCGGGAAAACCTGAACAATGGACAAGCGGACGATTTTACTCCAACCGGCGGCGGCGCCGGCAAACCGCTGCGGGAGCACCCCTGGCGCGACCGGCGGGGCCCGCCGCTACCGGGAGGCGAAACGGCCGTTCCGCAGGAAATGCGCCACCTGCTGGGCGGCGTCGGCCGAGAGCAGCAGTCCGGTGTGGCTGGTTTCGACCACGCAGTGATCGGTGAGGCCCGGCAGGCGCGTCTCGGCGACGGCGACCGTGCCATCGTGTTCACCCTCCATGTGCGCCAGCATCGCGCCCAGGCCGATCGGCACGCGGCCGGCGATCACGCCCACCTCGCGCTCGCCGTCCCAGCGCTCCATGCCGTGTTCCAGCAGGTCGCGATTGTGGCCCAGCAACGCTTCGCCGCCCTGGCCAAACCCGGCGAAACCCCGCGCCGCGGCGCTGCCCTGCAGCGGAGAGCCGAGGCAGACGATCCGGCCCGGCGGCAGGTCGGCCGACTCGCGGCAGGCCGTAAGCGCCAGCAGCCCGCCCAGGCTGTGGCCGACCAGGTGCACCGGCCCGGGCGCGAACCGCCGCATGAGCAGGTGCAGGCGCTCGACGATGCGCTCCTGCGGCGAGACCACGCTCATGTAGTCGAAGCGGTCGACCGCGAAGCCCGCTTCGGCCATCCGCTTGTGCAGCAGGCCCAGCGCGAAGCCGCGCATCCACAGGCCGTGCAGCAGGATGATCTGGTCGGGCATGGGGATCCGGCAGCCTTCGTAGGATGGGCCTCAGCCCACCATGGGGGTTTGCGGCGAGGCGGCAAGGTGGGCGAAGCCCACCCTGAGGGTTCCGGTCAGCCGGCCACCTTGACGTGCAGTTCCTTCAGTTGCGCCTCGGCCACCGGCGAGGGCGCGTCGGTCATCAGGTCCTGTGCGCTGGTGGTCTTGGGGAAGGCGATCACGTCGCGGATCGACTCGGTTCCGGCCATCAGCGCGGCGATGCGGTCGATGCCGAAGGCCAGGCCGCCGTGCGGCGGTGCGCCGAACTTGAGCGCCTTGAGCAGGAAGCCGAACTTGGCCTCGGCCTCATCCGCGCCGATGCCGAGCAGCTCGAATACCGCGCTCTGCATGTCCGGGCGATGGATACGGATCGAACCGCCGCCGATCTCGTTGCCGTTGAGCACCATGTCGTAGCCGCGGCTGACCGCGATCGCCGCGTTGGCCTTGAGGTCGGCGATGTCGTCGACCTTGGGCGCGGTGAACGGGTGGTGCAGGGCGACGTAACGCTGTTCCTCCTCGTCGTACTCGAACATCGGGAAGTCGGTGACCCACAGCGGCTTCCAGGCGTTCTCGACCAGGCCCCGGTCCCTGCCGACCTTCAGGCGCAGCGCGCCCATGAAATCGGACACGGTCTTCCACTTGCCGGCGCCGACGAAGACGATGTCGCCGGTCTGCGCGCCGGTGGCCGACAGCACCGCCTCCAGCGCCGCATCGTCGAGGAACTTGGCGACCGGCGAGCTGATGCCCTCGCGGCCCTTGGCGCGGTCCTCGACCTTGATCCAGGCCAGTCCCTTGGCGCCGTACCTGGCGACGTGCTCGGTCAGGCCATCGATGTCCTTGCGCGAAAGCGTGGCGCCACCCGGCACGCGCAGCGCGGCCACCCGGCCGGCCGGGTCATTGGCCGGTTCGGCGAACACCTTGAACTCGACGCCCTTGAGCGCGTCGGCGACGTCGACCAGCTCCAGCGCAATGCGCAGGTCCGGCTTGTCCGAACCGTAGCGGCGCATGGCCTCGGCATAGGTCATGCGCGGGAAGGTCGCATCCAGCTCGACGTCCACCACTTCCTTGAAGACGTGGCGGATCAGGCCCTCGACGAAGTCCTGCACGTCCCGCTCCTCGACGAAGGCGAACTCGAGGTCGAGCTGGGTGAACTCCGGCTGGCGGTCGGCGCGCAGGTCCTCGTCGCGGAAGCAGCGGGCGATCTGGTAGTAGCGGTCGAAGCCGGCCATCATCAGGATCTGCTTGAACAGCTGCGGCGACTGCGGCAGCGCGTAGAACTGGCCCGGATGCACGCGGCTGGGCACCAGGTAGTCGCGCGCGCCTTCGGGCGTGGCCTTGGTCAGGATCGGCGTCTCGATGTCCTGGAAGCCGCGCGCGTCGAGGTAGCGGCGCAACGCCTGCACCAGAGCGATGCGCCGGCGCATCATCGCCTGCATCTCCGGCCGGCGCAGGTCGAGGTAGCGGTAGGTCATCCGCAGGTCTTCGTTGGGGTTCTCGTGCAGCGCGAAGGGAAGGTCCTTCGCCGCGTTGAGCACCTCGACCGTGTCGGCCAGCACCTCCACCGTGCCGGTCTTGAGCTTGTCGTTGACCGACAAACGCTTGCGGATCGTGCCGGTGACCTTCAGGCAGTACTCGTTGCCGACCTCGCCCGCCACCGCGAAGGCGCCTGCGTTCTCGCGCTCGATGACCACCTGGGCCAGCCCCTCGTGGTCGCGCAGGTCGATGAAGGCGACGTGGCTCTGCAGGCGGATCGTGTTGACCCAGCCACACAGGGTGACGGTCTGGCCGACCAGCGACTCGTCGATGAGGCCGCAGTAGTGCGTGCGCATAGGAACTGGAACTCCGGGGATGGTGCCGATTGAGGCGTGCGAACGGACGATTTTAGCATCGGCCGCATCCACGGATGTCCTGCACCGTCCGGTAACCGGCCGGATCCCTCGACTCCGGCCTGCGGCCTACGCTCAGGAACAACGCTCCAGGGAGGAGCGTTCACGCCGGGCGCCAGCAGGCGGTGTCGAAGTCGCGTGCGCTCAGTCCCCCCCAGCCGCCGCCGGTTTGCTCTCCGCAGCCGGAGCAGGCGCGGGCGCCGGCGCGGCCGCCTTGGTCTCGCTGTCGCCGGCCAGGTTGCGCTTCTTGTCGCCATCCTTCTTGAAGTCGGTCTCGTACCAGCCGCTCCCGGCCAGGCGGAACGAAGGCGCGCTCACCTTGCGCTGCACCCGCGGCGCCTCGCAGGACGGGCACGCGGACGGGTCAGGGTCGGACAGCTTCTGCAGGCGATCGAAACGATGCCCGCACTGGACACACTCGAATTCGTAGATGGGCATGGATGAACTCCGGGCAGGCAGCCCCTATGAGACGCTGGTGCGCATTATCGAGTCGCCGGTCGCGATTTCAATGGCGCACGCGCCTTGGCGCGACCTGCCGCCGGGAGTAGCCTGCCCCGGGGGCGCGCATCGAGCTCACGCGACACCTGCGCCTGCGCGCGTTCCTTGACGTCGACACGTCCCGATAAGTCCGTCGATCCCGATGCCGGCATCGACCGTGCATCGCCCGCACCCTTACAGGAGTTCCCCGTGAAGCATCCCCACCGTCTTCCCCGCCTGGCGCTGCTCCCTGCGGCGATGCTGCTTGCCTGCTCCGCTGCCCACGCGCAGGACACCTCCCTGGGCACCAGGAGCGCGAAGAACCTCGGCACCGTGATCGTCACAGGCACGCGCGCCGACAACCGCACCGAAAGCAGCTCGCTCACCCCGGTCGACGTGGTCTCGGCCCAACTGCTCAAGCAGACCGGCACCACAGAGCTGTCCACCGCGCTCGCGCGGGTGATCCCGTCGCTCACCTTCCCCCGCCCCTCCGCCGCCGATACCGCCGACTCGCAGCGGCCCGCGCAGCTGCGCGGCCTCTCGCCCGACCAGGTGCTGGTGCTGGTCGACGGCAAGCGCTGGCACCCGGGCGCGATCATCCTTACCAACGGCGTGCTCGGTCGCGGCTCGCAGGCGGTGGACCTCAACACCATCCCGATCGACGCCATCGACCACATCGAAGTGCTGCGCGACGGCGCGTCGGCACAGTACGGTTCCGACGCCATTGCCGGGGTGATCAACATCGTGCTCAAGAAGGGCGCCGGGGGCGGCGACGTAACGCTCTCGGGCGGCCAGTATTCGGCCGGCGACGGGCGCAAGTGGCAGGGCTCGGCCAACGCGGGCATCCCGCTCTCCGATGCCGGCTGGATCCGCTTCACCGCGCAGGCGGGTCACCAGGACTACACCAACCGCGCCGGCCCCAACCGCACGCGGCCGCAGGAAGGCGTCACCCAGCGCTACGGCGACCCGGAAGTCACCGATCGCAACCTGATGCTCAACGGGCAGTACGACTTCGGCGGCGCGCAGCTCTACGCGTTCGGCCATTACGGCAAGCGCGACTCGGTATCGCCGGCGTTCTTCCGCAACCTGGACAACGCCAACGCGGTACCGTCGCTCTACCCCGGCGGCTACCTGCCGCTGGAGAACGCCAACGCGACCGACCGCTCGCTGGTCGTAGGCATCCGCGGCAAGACCGAGGGTGGCTGGCGCTGGGATGTTTCCGGCAACTACGGCGGCAATCGCGTCTCCTACGCCACCTTCAACACGCTCAACCGCGCCTATCTCAACGACTTCGGCAGCACGCCGACGCGCTTCCACGACGGCATCCTGGATGCCGCCCAGCAGTCGTTCGACGTCGACGTGGCCAAGGACCTCTCGGTCGGCTGGCTGCCTAACGACGTGACGTTCGCCTTCGGTGCGGAATACCTGCGCCAGAGCTACCAGATCCGCGCCGGCGACCTGCCCTCCTACTACACCGGCACCTCCGGCTTTTCCGGCGGGGCGCAGGGCTTCGGTGGCTACCAGCCGGCCAACGCCGGCTCGCACAGCCGGCACGACGTGGCCGAGTACGTAAGCGTGGAGACCAACCTGACCGACCGCCTGGGCACCTCGCTGGCGGTACGCCACGAGGACTACTCCGACTTCGGCACCACCACCTCCGGCGCGCTGGCCGCCCGCTTCGACTTCACCGACCGCTTCGCCCTGCGTGGCAGCGCCTCGACCGGCTTCCGCGCACCCTCGCTGGCGCAGCAGTACTACTCGTACACCTCGTCGCTGTACTTCGGCGAGGGCAACTCGCTGGGCCTGCCCGCCGGCATCTACAACACGGGCCTGGTGTCCTCCACCAGCGCCATCGCCACGCTGCTGGGCGGCGAGGCGCTGAAGCCGGAGAAATCGCGCAACCTTACCTTCGGCGCCGTGTGGAGCCCGGTCGATGGGCTGGACCTCAGCGCGGACCTTTACCAGATCAGGATCCGCGACCGCATCACCCTGTCCAGCACGATCTCGACCACCTCGCCCGCGGTGCGCGACTACCTGGTTGCCAACGGCATCGGCAACACCAACTTCAGCGGCATCTCCTACTTCACCAACGCGGTGGACACGCGCACGCGCGGCATCGACCTGGTCGCCAGCTACCTGTTCGACGTGGGCGACGGCGCCTCGCTGCATACCACCGTCAGCTTCAACTACAACAAGAACGAAGTGACCGACGTGCGGCCCAACCCGGCGGTGCTCGACGCCCTGGGCGTGAGCTTCAGGCGCATCGACCGGCGCGACCAGTACGGGTTGCTGGCCGACACCACGCCCCGCAGCAAGCTGATCTTCAACTGGCTCTACACCAATGGACGCTGGAGCCTGGACAGCACGCTCACGCGCTATGGCAGCTTCACCTCGTACAACTCGACCAATCCGGCGCTGGACCAGACCTTCGACTCGAAGTGGTTGTTCGACCTGGCGCTCAATTACTCGATGGACCGGTGGATGTTCTCGGTGGGCGCGGACAACGTGTTCGACACCTATCCGGACCGGGTGATCCCGGCGAGCGACAACAACGGCGCGATGCCGTACAGCGTGTTCTCGCCGTTCGGGTTCAACGGGGCGTACGTGTACGGAAAGGTACGGTACAGCTGGTAGGCACCCGGAACTGACTCCCTCTCCCCCTCGGGGAGAGGGTTGGGGTGAGGGGCCGGGGCTCGCCACAGAGACCGGACAGGCGAAAAACAAAAGCCATTCCTGCTTCCGCGGGAATGGCTCCACAGCAGCAACAGAACATCCCCCGAGCCCCGCCCCTCACCCCAGCCCTCTCCCTCGGAGGGGAGAGGGAGCCAAGCGGCGTCAGGCGGCCCTGAAGCTCAGGTGCCCGCCCTCGGCATCCACGTGGATGGTGGTGCCCGGCGTGAAGCGACCTTCCAGGATCTCCCTCGCCAGCGGATTTTCCAGCTGCTGCTGGATCGCCCGCTTGAGCGGACGGGCACCATAGACCGGGTCGAAGCCGACGTTGCCCAGCAGCGCCAGCGCGTTGTCGCCGATCTCCAGCTTGAGGTCGCGCTCGGCCAGCCGCTTCTCCAGGTACGCGAGCTGGATCCTCGCGATCGCCCGGATCTGGTCCTTCTCCAGCGGCCGGAACACCACCAGTTCGTCCAGGCGGTTGATGAACTCGGGGCGGAAGTGCGCCTGCACCACGCCCATCACCGCCGCCTTCATCTTGGTGTATTGCTCCTCCGGGTCACCGCCCGATTCGGCCGCGTCCTGGATCATCTGCGAGCCGAGGTTGGAGGTCATCACGATGACCGTGTTGCGGAAGTCCACCGTGCGGCCCTGGCCGTCGGTGAGGCGGCCGTCGTCGAGCACCTGCAGCAGGATGTTGAACACGTCCGGATGTGCCTTCTCGACCTCGTCGAGCAGGATCACCGCGTACGGCCGGCGACGCACGGCCTCGGTGAGATAGCCGCCCTCCTCGTAGCCGACGTAGCCGGGGGGCGCGCCGATCAGGCGGGCGACGGAGTGCTTCTCCATGAACTCGCTCATGTCGATGCGCACCATCGCTTCCTGGGTGTCGAACAGGAACTCGGCCAGCGCCTTGCACAACTCGGTCTTGCCCACGCCGGTGGGGCCCAGGAACAGGAACGAGCCGTACGGGCGGTTGGGATCGGACAGGCCCGCGCGGGCGCGGCGGATCGCGTCGGAAACGGCGCGCACCGCCTCGTCCTGGCCGACCACGCGCTTGTGCAGCGCGCTTTCCATCTGCAGCAGCTTCTCGCGCTCGCCCTCGAGCATCTTGGATACGGGAATGCCGGTCCAGCGCGAGACCACTTCCGCGATCTCCTCGTCGGTGACGCGGTCCTGCACCAGCTTGAATTCCTGCTGCTCGGCGGCCTGCGCGGCGGCGAGCTGCTTCTCCAGTTCCGGCAGACGGCCGTACTGGATCTCGCTCATCTTCGCGTAGTCCTGCCGGCGCTGGGCCGCTTCGAGCTCCAGCCGCGCCGCCTCGATCTGCTCCTTGATCTTGGTCGCGCCCTGCAGCGCGGCCTTCTCCGACTTCCAGACCTCGTTCAAGTCGGAGAACTCGCGCTCGAGCTTCTCGATGTCGCTCTCCAGGTCGGCCAGGCGCTTCCTGGAGGCCTCGTCGGTCTCCTTCTTGAGCATCTCGCGCTGGATCTTCAGCTGCGTGAGGCGGCGCTCCAGCCGGTCGAGTTCCTCCGGCTTGGAATCGATCTCCATGCGGATGCGGGACGCCGCCTCGTCCATCAGGTCGATCGCCTTGTCGGGGAGCTGGCGGTCGGTGATGTAGCGGTTGGACAGCGTGGCCGCGGCGACGATCGCCGGGTCGGTGATCTCCACGCCGTGGTGCACGGCGTAGCGCTCCTTCAGGCCGCGCAGGATCGCGATGGTGTCCTCCACGCTCGGCTCGCCCACGAACACCTTCTGGAAGCGGCGCTCCAGCGCGGCGTCCTTCTCGATGTACTTGCGGTACTCGTCCAGCGTGGTCGCGCCGATGCAGTGCAGCTCGCCGCGCGCCAGCGCCGGCTTGAGCATGTTGCCGGCGTCCATCGCGCCTTCGGCCTTGCCGGCGCCGACCATGGTGTGCAGTTCGTCGATGAACAGGATCACCCGGCCTTCCTGCTTGGCCAGGTCGTTGAGCACGGCCTTCAGGCGCTCCTCGAACTCGCCGCGGAACTTGGCGCCGGCGATCAGCGCGCCCATGTCCAGCGCCAGCACGCGGCGGTCGCGCAGGCCCTCGGGCACTTCGCCGTTGATGATGCGCTGGGCCAGGCCCTCGACGATGGCGGTCTTGCCCACGCCCGGCTCGCCGATCAGCACCGGATTGTTCTTGGTGCGCCGCTGCAGCACCTGGATGGTGCGGCGGATTTCCTCGTCGCGGCCGATCACCGGGTCGAGCTTGCCGCTTTCGGCGCGTGAGGTCAGGTCGACGCAGTACTTCTCCAGCGCCTGGCGCTGGTCCTCGGCGTTCTCGCTCTGCACTTTCTCGCCGCCGCGGACCTTCTCGATCGCCGCCTCCAGGTTGGCCTTGGTGGCGCCGGCGGCCTTGAGCGCCGCGCCGACCTCGCCCTTGTCCTCAAGCGCCGCCAGCACGAACAGCTCGCTGGCGATGAACTGGTCCCCACGCTGCTGGGCGAGCTTGTCGGTGAGGTTGAGCAGGCGGGTCAGGTCGTTGCCGACGCTGATGTTGCCTTCCTGACCGCTGACCTGCGGCAGGCGGCCCAGGATCTCGCCGACCCGCTCCCGCAGCGCCGGCACGTTGACGTGCGCCTGGGTCAGCAGCGGCGCGGTCGAGCCGCCCTGCTGGTCGAGCAGCGCGGCCATCACGTGCGCCGGCTCCAGGATGTTGTTGTCGCGGCCCACGGCCAGCGACTGCGCGTCGGCCAGCGCCTGCTGGAAACGCGAGGTGAGTTTGTCCATCCGCATGTTTGTGGATCCTTCGGAAATGACCGGCGGCCCGCCGCAATGCGCAAGACATAGGGGCGTCTCAGCGCCCTTCAAGACGGGCGTTACCACCTGTTCGACGCAGGGTCTTGACCCGTATCATTTTCGGCTTTGCGTGCAGGGGCACCGTGTGATGAAACCTTCCGGATCGCGTGTATGAGCCGCCTGGCCTGGGCGCCTGTCAACGCGCTGCAACTGCTGTTCACCCTGCTCTGGACCGCCGCCTGGATCTGCCTGGCGCTGCTGGCGCGGATGCTTACCGGCGGGCGCCACTGGCCGCTGCGGATGGCCTCGCGCTGCTGGGCGCCCGGGCTGCTGCACGGCGCCGGTGCGCGGCTGGAGGTGTACGGGCGGGAGCGGGTCGACTGGTCGCGGCCACACGTGATCGTGGCCAACCACCGGTCGATGATCGACATCTGCGCGCTGTTCCGTGCCGTGCCGGTGCCATTGCGCTTCGTGCTGAAGCAGGAGCTGGCGAAGGTACCGTTCGTCGGCCGGTACGCACAGGCGATGGGCATGGTGTTCATCGAGCGCGCCAGCGCGCGCAGTTCGGCGCGCCGCCTGCGCGCGGCGGTCGATCTGGTGCGCGGCGGCGCCAGCGTGTGTGCGTTTCCGGAAGGCACGCGCGGTCGCGGTCGCGTGGGCCCGTTCAAGGGCGGCGCCTTCCAGCTGGCGATCGAGGCCGGCGTGGCCGTGGTGCCGGTGGCGATCGAAGGCAGCGGCAAGGTGCTGCCGGCCGCGGGCTTCCGCGTGCGACCGGGACGGATCGTGGTGCGGATCGGCGATCCGCTGCCGAGCCAGGGCCTGGTGCCGCACGAGCGTAGCGCGCTGGCCCGGCAGGCTCGCGACGCGGTGGTGGCGTTGCTGGCCGAAGGCCCCGCTCAATAGCGCAGCAGCGCGTGCAGCGGCACCTCGCCCTGCCAGCGCGCCCTGCCCGCGAGCGCTTCCAGTTCGATCACCACGCCCGCCCCCACCAGCTCGACACCGATCCTTTCGAGCAGCGCCTGCGCGGCGGCCAGCGTGCCGCCGGTGGCCAGCACGTCGTCGACCAGCAGCGCGCGTTCGCCGCGGGTCAGCGCATCGGCGCGCAGCTCCAGCCGGTCGTGGCCGTACTCCAGGGCGTAATCGACGCCGACCACGGGCGGCGGCAGCTTGCCCGGTTTGCGCAGGGGCACGAAGCCCGCGTTGAGCTTCTGCGCCAACGCGGCGCCGAAGATGAAGCCGCGCGACTCGATCCCGCACACGGCCCGCACCCCTTCTCCCAGCCAGGGCTCGGCGAGGGCATCGATGCAGCGAGCGAATGCGCCGGCATCGGCCAACAGCGGCGTGACGTCGCGGAACACGACGCCGGGCTGCGGGAAGTCCGGGATGGCGCGGATGAGTGCTTCGAAGTCGTGCATTGCATGGCCCTTGTCGGGATTTCCGTAGGAGCGCACCTGTGCGCGAACGGAGGCATGGCGGTCCGCACAAGTGCGCTCCTGCAGGGAAGCATGCCTATTTTCGCCGGGTGCCGCGCAGCGTCCCCAGCAGGATGCCGGCCAAGGCCAGCGCCAATCCCAGCCAGTCGCCCGTCCCGGTCGGGCGCTTGAACAGCAGCACGTCCAGCACGAAGGCCAGCGCCGGCTGCAGCAGCAGCAACCCCACCAGCGACGCCGGCAGCAAGGGCATCGCGCGCACCATCAACAGCCAGGCCACCACCTGGCCGAAGAAGCCCAGCGCCAGCAACGCGCTCCAGCCGCGCGCCGTGGTCAGGGCGAAGGTATCGCCCTCGAAGCCGCCCCAGGCCAGCAGCAACCCCGCGCTCAACAGGCTCATCAGCCCCAGGAACTGCGCCGCCGACAACGCCGTGTGCCCGGACAGCGCCCGCCGGAAGCTCAGCAGGTACAGCGTATAGGCCACGCCGCTGGCAAGTCCGAACCACACACCCAGCCGATGCCGTGCATCGAACAGCGACCAGTGCGCGCCGACCAGCAACCACAAACCGGCCAGCGCCACCACCAGGCCCGGCACGAACCATCGCCCCAGCCGCTCGCGGTAGGCCCACCAGCCGACCAGCGCCATCAGGAACACCTGGAGGTTGGTCAGCAGCGTGGCCACGCCGGGCCCCACCCAGAGGATCGAGCGGTGCCAGAAGACCAGGTCGAGCGAGAAACCCAGCGCCGGCAGCAGCGCCAGCGCAAGGTCGTGCCATTGGACGCGCACCCAGCGCCGCGTCAGCGCCACCCAGCCGAGCAGCATCACGCCGCCGAACAGCATGCGGTAGAACGCCGAGACGGTCGGCCCCACCTGCGCCAGCACCACGAAGATGCTGGTGGTGGACAGCAGCATCGCGCCCAGCGCCATGCGGCCGACCGCCGCCGGCGGCGCCCCGGGCGCCGCGGTCAGGGGAGCCTGTGCGGTCACGGCGTGTCGGTCGCCAGTTGCGCGTCGCTGTCCCAGTCGTCGATCGACGCGCGCGCCTCGGCCAGCTGCGCCTCGACCCGCCGCACCACCGCATCGGCGGCGGCGGCGGAGGATTCGGGCACCATCACCGCGACGTAATCGAGCGCCGGCAGCTGGCCGACCGCGCCGGTCAGGTACTCGCCGGAGACGAACGCGGGGATCTCCTCACGCTCCAGCGCATCCTTCACCAGATGGGCGTCGATCAGGCTTTCGGCTCGGTAGGCGATGCGCATGCGGCCACGCTACTGCGCGGGCGACGAGGCGGCAAGCGACCGGGCCCCCGCTTCCCAGGCCCCGAAGCGCGGAGCCCCGCGCGAGTTGCGGTTAAACTCTCCGGTTTCCGCCCCGCACCCGCCCGAGCCACACCGATGTCCAGCGAAAACGCCCTCGCCGAAACCACCCCAGGCAGCAACGACAACGCGCCCCGGGACTTCGTGCGCCAGATCATTCGCGAGGACCTGGCCACCGGCAGGCACCGCGCCATCCGCACCCGCTTCCCGCCCGAGCCCAACGGCTACCTGCACATCGGCCACGCCAAGGCGATCTGCCTGAACTTCGGCATCGCGCGCGAATTCGGCGGCTGGTGCAACCTGCGCCTGGACGACACCAACCCGGGCAAGGAGGACCCCGAGTTCGTCGAGGGCATCAAGGACGACGTGCGCTGGCTGGGCTATGAATGGCACGAGCTGCGCCACGCCTCGGACTACTTCGACGTGTTCTACCGCGCCGCGCTCAAGCTGATCGAGGACGGCAAGGCCTACGTCGACGACCTCTCCGCCGACGAAGTGCGCGAATACCGCGGCACGCTGACCGAGCCGGGCCGCAACTCCCCGTACCGCGACCGATCGATCGAAGAGAACCTGGACCTGTTCAAGCGCATGCGTGCCGGCGAGTTCGCCGACGGCAGCAAGACGCTGCGCGCGAAGATCGACATGGCCTCGGGCAACATCAACCTGCGCGACCCGGCGCTGTACCGCATCCGCAAGATCGCCCACCAGAACACCGGCGACGCCTGGCCGATCTACCCGATGTACGACTTCGCGCACGCGCTGTCGGACGCGGTGGAAGGCATCACCCACTCGCTGTGCACGCTGGAGTTCGAGGATCACCGCCCGCTCTACGACTGGTGCGTGGACAACGTCGACCTCGCCGCGCATCCCGACCTGTGGCAGTCGGTGGTCCAGGCCGGGCTCGAGGCGATGCCCGCCAAGCCTCGCCAGATCGAGTTCTCGCGCCTGAACCTGTCCTTCTGCATCACCAGCAAGCGCAAGCTGGCGCAGCTGGTCAGCGAAGGCCTGGTGGACGGCTGGGACGATCCGCGCATGAACACCCTGCGCGGCCTGCGCCGCCGCGGCTTCACGCCGGCCGGCCTGCGCCTGCTGATCGAGCGCCTGGGCATCAGCAAGCAGAACAGCGTCATCGACTACGCGATTCTCGAGAACTGCGTGCGCGAGGACCTCGATGCCACCGCGCCGCGCCGCATGGCCGTGCTCGACCCGATCAAGCTGACCATCACCAACCTGCCGGGCAACCACGAGGAAACCCTGCGTTTCGCCAACCATCCGAAGGACGAGAGCTTCGGCACGCGCGAGGTGCCCTTCGGCAGCACCGTATGGATCGAGCGCGAGGACTTCGCCGAGGTCCCGCCGAAGGGTTTCAAGCGCCTGATTCCCGGTGGCGAAGTGCGCCTGCGCGGCGTGGGCATCGTCAAGTGCGAGGAAGCGGTCAAGGATGCCGCCGGCGATGTCGTCGAGCTTCGCTGCACGCTGGACCCGGACTCCCGCGCCGGCCTGCCGGGCGCCGACCGCAAGGTCAAGGGCACCATCCACTGGGTCAGCGCGCGCCACGCGGTGGCCGCGGAGGTACGCCTCTACGATCGCCTCTTCGACGTGCCGGCGCCGGACGACGAGAGCGACGGCAAGAGCTGGATCGAGCACATCAATCCGGAGGCCAAGCGCATCGGTCGCGGCTGGCTGGAGCCGGCGGCGGCACAGGCCGAACCGGAGCAGCGCTTCCAGTTCGAGCGGCTGGGCTACTTCGTCGCCGACCGCGTCGACCATCGTCCGGACGCGCCGGTGTTCAACCGCACGGTGACCCTGCGCGACACCTGGGCCAGGCAGGCCTGACGTGCTGCTGCCGCTCCAGCTTCACCTGACCCTGCCGCCCTGGGTGGAAGAGGTCGCCGACACCCGCCGGCGCTACCTCACCGACGAGGAACGCGTGGGACTGGCGATCGAGCTGGCTCGCCAGAACGTCAGGCGCAGCCAAGGCGGCCCGTTCGGCGCGGCGGTGTTCCACGAAGACGGCCGGCTGGTCTCCGCCGGGATCAACCGCGTCGTGCGCCAGGCCTGTTCGGTGGCGCACGCCGAAATGATGGCCTACATGCTGGCGCAGCAGCGCCTGGCCAGCTTCCGTCTCAACGCCGGCGGCAATGGCCGCTTCATCCTGGCCACCAGCGCGCAGCCGTGCTGCCAGTGTTATGGCGCCACCGTCTGGGCGGGCATCGACGAGCTGCTGATCGGCGCGCGGGGCGAGGATGTCGAGTCGCTGACCACCTTCGACGAAGGCCCGCTGCCGGCCGACTGGGTGGACCAGCTCGAACGCCGCGGCATCGCGGTGCGGCGCGACATCCTGCGCGAGGAAGCGCGCGCGGTGCTTGCCGACTACGGCCAGGGCGGAGCGCACTATTGAGCCGGCTGCGAGCCGCACTGCCCTTGCTGCTGCTGGTGGTCGCCGGCGTGGTGCTGTTCGCCTCCGGCGCGCTGGACAAGCTCCATCCCGAGCAGCTGGTGGCGCACCAGGGCGAACTGCACGCACAGATCGCCTCGCACCCGTGGCTGGCCCGGCTGGCGTACATCGGCCTGCTCACGCTGACGATGGCCACCGGCATTCCCGGCACCGTGATCATCATCTTCGCCGGCGGTTTCGCCTTCGGCGTGGTCGAAGGCACCGCCTGGTCCTCGATGGGGCTGACCCTGGGTTCGCTGATCCTGTTCCTGGCCAGCCGCTACGCCTTCGGCGCGGGCATCCGGCATCCGCCGGCGCTGGTGGCGCGGTTGCACCACGGCTTCGAGCGGCACCCGGTGAGCTACACGCTGTTCCTGCGCTTCGTGCCGGTGGCGCCCTTCGGCCTGATCACCGTCTGCCTGGCCTGGCTGCGCTGCCCGATGTGGCTGTTCGTCGGCGCCACCTGGCTGGGGGGTACCGTTGCGCTGGTCTTCGAAACCTCGATCGGCGCGGGGCTGGGCCATGCGCTCAGTGAAAGCGACCGCATCGGCTTCGGCCTTTTCATGCACCGCGATGTGTTGCTGCCCTTGGGCGCGATCGCGCTGCTGGCACTGGTGCCGCTGCTGATCGGCCGCCTCACGCGCCACCGGCGGCAGCGGCAGTAGCGACCGTCCAGCGCAGCGGCATCGAGCGCGACCGTGTGTACCCCGGTCGCGCACGGGGGCGCTCCTACAGGGGTTGGGTGGCGCCGGAGGGCACCCACTGGTCCAGCAGGGCCGGCAGTTCGTCCATTGCCTTGAACACGCGCTGCGCGCCGGCTCCGCGCAGCCGCCCCGCCGGCGTGTGCGCCGCGAAGCCGAGCACCGTCATGCCCGCCGCGACGCCGCCGGCGACACCGGCCGGCGAATCCTCGACCACCACGCACGCGGCGGGCGCCACGCCCATGCAACGGGCAGCGTGCAGGAACAGGTCAGGCGCCGGCTTGCCACGCGCCACCTGTGCCGCGCTGAACAGGCGGCCCTCGAAACGGGACAGCAGGCCGACCCGCCCCAGGCTGAAGCGCACCTTGTCCGGACTGCCGTTGGAGGCCACGCAGGACGGCAGCGCCAATCCGTCGAGCACCTGCGCCACGCCCGGCACCGGCGCGAGTTCGGCCGCCAGCGCAAGGAACAGCCGCCGGTCGTGCTCGGCCTCGAAACCCTCCGGCAAGGCCCGTCCAAGCCGTTCGGCGACCAGCGCCAGGCAATGCGCCATGGTACGGCCGAGGAACAGCTCGTCCATCTGCCCGTCGTCCAGATCCAGCCCTTGCTCGGCCAGCATTCCCGCGAACACGCGATTGGCGACCGGCTCGCTGTCGACCAGCACTCCATCGCAGTCGAAGATCACCAGGCCGGGTGGCGAGCTCGTCACTCGAACACCGGCTCGCAACGCACGTCGCAGCGTACCGAGTTGGCCAGGAAACACGTCTCGTGCGCCTGGTGGTGGAGCTGCCCGACCTGTTCGCGGGTGGGCCTGGTATCGCCGGAAAAATCCACGCGCGGACGCAGCAGCACGTCGCGCATGACGGTGCGTCCCTGCTCGTCGCGCCCCATCGTGCCGACGGCCGCATCCCGGTAGCTGTCGACGCGGAAGCCCTGGCGCGCCGCCAGGCCAAGGAACCACAGCATGTGGCAGCTCGCCAGCGAGGCGACGAAAGCCTCCTCCGGATCCACTGCCGACGGATCGGACATCGGCATCGGGACCACGTCGGGCGACGAGGACATCGGCACTTGCTCCCCGCCATCGAAACGCACCATGTGCCGGCGGCTGTAGCGGTTGTCCAGGAAGGGCTGATCCTCGCGGATCCAGGTCAATTCGGCGGTGTGCTTGCTCATGCGCGTCTCCTCTGCATCAAGGACTGGCCGGCCCCGGCAGGGCGAACCCCGCGCGCAACCGCCGTACCGCCCGGTTGCGCAGGGAGCGCACTCCCGCCAGAAGCGTCAGCTGCGCTTGCGGAAATACAGCCACGCACCCAGCGCCAGCACCCCCGCGGGCAGCAGATTGGCCGGCAGCGGCGGTACGCCGTAGATGGTGGCGAAGTTGACCAGCGCCTTCTGCAGGAAGAACCAGCCGATCGCCAGCAGGATGCCCACGAAGATGCGCTTGCCCAGGCCGCCCGAACGCAGTGCGCCAAAGGCGAACGGCATCGCGCACAGCACCAGCACCAGCGCATTGAGCGGATAGAGCACGCGGCCCCAGAAGGTCACGGCGTAGACGCCCGGGTTCTGCCCGTTGCGCTCCAGGTAGCGCATGTTGCGATAGAGGTCGCGCATGGGCAGGTACTGCGGCTGGATCACCGACTGTTCGAGCACGCGTGGGTTGAGGTGCGAATCCCAGCGCTCGCTGGCGTGGTGCGTGGTGTGCGTGCCGCTCGCGTCGAGGGTGGTGGTGCGAACGTCCTTGAGGATCCATTCGCGGCCGTCGTTCTCGGCCGATTGCGCCCAGTCGAAACGATCGATCTGGCCGTCCGCCGTCAGCGTGAACACGCGCACGTCGGCCAGCTGCACCACGTTGTGCCCCTGCACCTGCCTGAGCAGCGTGGCCTTGGCATTGACGACGCGGTTGCCGTCGCGCGCCCACAGGCCGGTGCTGCCGGACAGGCCCAGGTGGTTGGCCTTCATGCGCAACTGGATGGCCTGCGCCTTCTGGTCGCCCCATGGCGCGGCGGTCTCGCCCAGGACGGTCACGCCCACGATCAGCACGGCCACCACGCCGGCAGCCGAGGCGGCGATGCGAAGCCGCGACATGCCCGCGGCGCGCAACGCGGTCAGCTCGCCGTTCCCGGCCAGGCTGCCCAGCCCCATCAGGCCGCCGATCACCGCGGCGAAGATGAAGTACTCGTACAGGCGCCGCGGCACGGTCACCAGCACGTAGCTGATCGCGTCGAGGGTGGTGAAACCGTTGCGCCCCACGAAGCCGAGCTGGCGCAGCAACTGCGTCACCACGTCGAAGCCGGTCAACACCAGCCAGGTGGTCAGCAGCGAGCCCAGCACCGTGAGGCCGACCAGCCGGTCGACCCGCTTGATCGTCAGGCCCATCACGCCACCGCCTTGCGCGGGCCGCGCGGCTTGCGCGGGGCATGCTGCTTCCAGAACAGCCATCCCGCCAGTGCCAGCGCCAGCAGGTGCACCAGCAGCAGCGGCGACGAATTGGCCCAGTGGCCCTTGCCGATCTGCGCGCGGCCCAGCGCCAGCAGCAGGTAGTAGAAATAGAAGCCCAGCAGGGCCAGCAGGATGCGCCCGTAACGCGGCTCGCGCGGGCTCTGCCGCGACAGCGGCAGCGCCAGCATCAGCAGCACGAACGCCATCGGCGGCGCGTGGATGCGCCAGGCGAACTCGGCTCGCGCATCGGGCGAGGGCGAGGTGGCCAGCGCCCAGGTGCCCTGCGAGTGCGCCGGATCCTCTTCCTCGTCGGCCTTCACGTCGGACAGCGCCACGTCGTTGCGCGCGTACTGCATGCGCCACCAGTCGTCGCGGCCGAGCGGGATCTTGTATTGCCAGCCGTTGCGCAGCGCCATGAAGCGGCCTTCGCCACTGCTCTCCTGGTAGAGCTGCCCGCCCGCGGCGGTGATCACCTTGAGCTGGCGCACGCCATCGCTGTCGACGCTTTCGGTGGCGACGAAGGTCCTGCCCAGCACGCTGCCGTCGCGGCTCAGCGAGTCGACGAAGATGATGCCGCCCTTGCCCGGCAGCGCGGTGAAGCGGCCGGCATCCAGGCCAGCGGCGATGACCGAGCGGTTCGCCTCGGCCACCAGCGTATCGGCGGTGCGTACGGCCCACGGCCCCAGCCACAGCGACACCAGGCCGGTGATCAGCACGATGATGCCGGCCAGGATCGCCACCGGCTTGAGCAGTCCGCGCGGCCCCATGCCGGAGGACGCCAGCACGTGCATCTCGCTTTCGCGGTACATGCGGCCCAGCGCCATCATCACGCCGAGGAAGCCGGCCAGCGGCAGCAGGTTGGTCAGTCCGTCCAGCGTGCGCAGGCCCAGCACCGGGAACATCACGCTGGCCGGGAAGCCGCCGCCCGCGACCTGTTGCAGGACCTTGGCGAAGGTGGTGCCGGTGATGATCGCGACCAGCACGATGGTCGTCGCCGCCACGGTCTGGGCCAGCTCGCGCAGGAAGTATCGGTCGAGGATGCTCAGCATGCGATAGGATTGAGGGTCTCGCACCGCAGGCCGGCGCTTAGGGATGCTCTGACCGCCAAGTCTAGCCGAGCGCACTCTTTCTTACTTCGCAGGACCCTTCCCGATGACGCTTCAGTTCAGTCTGGTCGCCGCCAGTACCTCTCCCGAAACCGTCGATACGCCCTGCCTGGTGGTGGGCGTCTACGAGAACGGCCTGCTGACCAGCGCGGCCGCCCGTGTGGACGGCGCCGCCGAGGGCGCGATCAAGCGCCAGGTCGAGAGCGGCGACGTCAACGGCAAGGCCGGCAGCGTCTGCGTGCTGTTCGCGCCGGCCGGCGTCGCGGCCCGCCGCGTGCTGGTGGTGGGCCTGGGCGCGCAGAAGGGCTTCGACGCGGCGCGCTTCCAGAAAGTCAGCCTGGAAGCCGCGCGCGCGCTGGGCAAGCTGCCGGTGGAGTCGGCGGTGTCGTTCCTGACGGAGGTGGACGTCCCTGGCCGTGACGCCGCCTGGCGCGTGCGCACCGCGGCGCTTGCCGCCGACCATGCGGCCTACCGCTACACCGCCACCTTCAAGCCGCGCGAGAAGAGCGCGCAACCGGAGCTGAAGTCGGTCGCCTTCGCCGCCGGCGACGAGGCGAAACCGGGCCTGGACCGGGCGTCTGCGATCGCCGAGGGCGTGCGTTTCGCGCGCGAGCTGGCCAACCTGCCGCCGAACATCTGCAACCCCGCCTACATCGCGGCCCGCGCACAGGCCTTCGCCGAAGCCAGCGAGGGCGTCAGCTGCCGCGTGCTCGACCACGTGGAGATGGACAAGCTCGGCTTCGGTTCGCTGCTGGCGGTCGGCCGCGGCTCGACCAACAAGCCGCGCCTGGTCGCACTGGAATACAAGGGTGGCGCCGAGGGCGACAAGCCCTACGCCCTCGTCGGCAAGGGCATCACCTTCGATTCGGGCGGCCTGAGCCTCAAGCCCGGTGCCGGCATGGAAGAGATGAAGTTCGACATGGGCGGCGCGGCGGGCGTGCTCGGCGCGTTCGTCGCCGCGGTGAAGATGAAGCTCAAGCTCAACCTGGTATGCGTCGTGCCCTCGGCCGAGAACATGCCCGACGGCGACAGCTACCGCCCCAGCGACGTGCTCACCAGCCTGTCGGGCCTGACCATCGAGGTGCTCAATACCGACGCCGAGGGCCGCCTGATCCTGTGCGACGCGCTGACCTGGACCGCGCAGACCTACCAGCCCAAGGCGATCGTCGACGCGGCCACGCTCACCGGCGCCTGCGTCGTGGCGCTGGGCAAGCACGCCACCGGCCTGATGAGCAAGCACGACGACCTGGCCGCCGAACTGCTCGGCGCCGGCGAGGACACACTCGATCGCGCCTGGCGCCTGCCGCTGTGGGACGACTATCAGGTGCAGCTGGAATCCGGTTTCGCCGACGTGGCCAACATCGGCGGCAAGAGCGCCGGTGCGATCACTGCCGCCTGCTTCCTCTCGCGCTTCACCGAAGGCCAGCGCTGGGCGCACCTGGACATCGCCGGTACCGCCTGGGACGAGGGCCGCAAGGGCCTGGCCACCGGCCGACCGGTGCCGCTGCTGGCGCAGTGGCTGATCGATCGCGCCGGCTGATCGCCGCCTGCCGGCGCCGCGAGCGCGGCGCCGGACTTCCCGCCATCCTGCCGAGTCGACCATGCCCCGCGCCGACTTCTACCTGATCGACAAGCCGCGCTTCCGCGAACAGCCGCTGCTGCTGGTGTGCGAGCTGGCGCGGCGTGCCTATGCCGCGCAGCAGCCGACGCTGATCCTCACCCGCGACTTCGAGCAGGCCGAGGCGATCGACGAACTGCTGTGGGACTTCGACAGCGATGCCTTTATCCCGCACCAACTCGCCGGCGACGAGGACGACGCGCACACCGCGGTGCTGATCGTGCCGCCCGGCATCGACACCGCCGACCGCCCGCTGCTGATCAACCTGCGCGAGACCTGTCCCGAAGGACGGTTCGAACGCGTTCTGGAAGTGGTCGCCGCCGACCGGGCCGAGCGCACCGGCTCGCGCGAACGCTGGCGCGAGTACCAGCAACGCGGCTTCGAACTGGCCAAGTTCGACATGTAGCAGCACGTCATGTGCGCGACCGCCAATGCCGCGGATTCCCGGCTGCACCGGCACGGCGGTCGCACCGGGTGCCCGCCTGCGCAGACACCGCAAACCCCGCACACCTGCGATCCGGGGAGGTATGCTCTTGGCATCTTCGGGCAGGGGGCCGGACGATGGATCAGGGGATCGAGGAAGCCCAGGCAATGCCGGCGGTAGCGGCGGGCCGTGCGCGCGGCGGACGTGCCACCCAGCAGGATGCCTGCATCTGCCTGCACGACCCGGCCACCGACGCGCGACTGCTGGTCCTGGCCGACGGCATGGGCGGCGACGGCGCGGGCGAGCTGGCATCCGCCGGCGTCATCGAGGTGACCCGCCGCCTTTGGCAGCAGGGCCTGTGGCGCGAGCAGCCCGGCCCGCTGTTCCTGGAGACGCTGTGCCAGTCCGCCCACGCCGAGTTGCGCCAGCGCGGCGACGGCCTGGTCGGCGCCGAACCCCACTCGACGGTGGTCGCGCTGCTGGTTCGTGGGCGGCGCGCCTGCTGGGCGCACGTCGGCGACAGCCGGCTTTACCGGTTCCAGCGCGGACGTTGCCTGGGCCGCACCGAGGACCACAGCGTGGCGCAACTGAAAGTGGCCCGCGGGGAGCTCGCGGCCGAGGCGATGGGCGAGGACGTCGACCAGCACATGCTGCTGCGCGGCCTGGGCGGGCCGCAGCCGCCACAGGTCGAGCACGGCTTTACCACGCTGCGTCCCGGCCAGGCCTTCGTGCTGTGCAGCGACGGCGTGTGGGAGCGGCTCTCGACCGAGGAACTGGGCCGGCTTGCCCGTCGCGGCAACCTGCGCCACGCCCTCAAGGAAGCGCTGTCCCGGGCGATAGAGCGGGGGGGCGTGGATGGCGACAATGTCTCCTTGATCTTCGCCCGGATAGGCTGGACCCACTGGTTGCGCGCCCATGGCCGCCGGCTGTGGAAGCGACTCGCCCACCGCCGCATGGCGGGCGACATGGGTATCGGACAGGTATGAGGATTTCGGTGCAGAACTCGCAAGACGCGCGCTTTGCCGCGCAAGGCTCCCGGGTGGGGCCACTGGTACTGGTCGGGCTGCTCGCCGTCGGCCTGGGCGGCTGCGCCCAGTTGCAGCAGCTGAAGGCCCGCGTGACCGGCCATCGCAAGCCGACGGTCACGGTGACGCCGGCGCCCACGCCGGCGCCGACGCGCGCCCCGGAGGACACGGCGCCGCGTCCGCTGTCGTCGATCATCAACGGCCAGTTGCAGTCGGGCCACTTTGCCGAGGGCGAGCGCCAACTGCGCCGCTACCTGGAGGTCTACCCCGACGACCATGCCGCCGAGGCGGTGCTGCGCCAGCTGACGGTCGACCCGGAGCAAGCGCTGGGCCATGCCTCGCGCCCGTACGTGGTGCGACCGGGCGATTCCTACAGCACGTTGGCCGCCCGCTTCCTCGGTGACGGCGGGCGCTTCCTGATCCTGGCACGCTACAACGGCTCGACCAATCCCTCGATGCTGCGTGTGGGCCAGACGCTGCGCGTGCCCGCCTCGCGACTGGCCAGCGGAACGCAACCGGAGGGTCCGGTGCAGACCGCCGCCGCGACGGAGCCTTCCGCCAGCGGCGCGGGTGCGGCCAAGGCGCGCCGCCTGCAGGACGAAAGCCTCGCGCTGCTGCACAAGGGACAGCGCAGCGAGGCGCTGGAACGGATGGACCAGGCGCTGGACGTCGACCCCCAGCTGCCGCCTTCCGACGCGGACGCCAGGTCGCTGCGCAAGCAACTGGTGTCGGTCTACCACCAGCGTGCGATCGTGCTCTACCGCGACCAGCAACTGGACCAGGCGATCTCGCTGTGGAACCGCGTGCTGGCGATCGAACCGGATTTCGAGCCGGCGACGGTCTATCGCGCGCGGGCGCTGGAGCTCAAGCAGCGGCTGAAACAATACTGAGGAAGGCCGCCGGGGACCCGCGCACCCGGGGTTCGGACACGTCGGGCCTTGAGGCCTTCAACCCGATCGGGCCCGGCCATTCCCGGACCTGACTTGTCAAATGCCCGCTAATCCCGCGTCACCCTGTCCTCCACCCGCTCCGCCGCAGGCAGGATGCGGGTGGGCAACTCCAGCGGCGACGTCGCTTTTGCGCTGGGCCGGCGCGGGCGCCGTTCGCGTGCCTGCAAGGCGTTGCACATCAGGTTGAAGGCGGTGAACAGGCGGCCCAGTTCGTCGTGGCGCACCAGCCGGATGCGGTGCCCGAAGTCGCCGCGACCGACCCTCAGCATCGCCTCGCCGAGCACGTCGAGCAAGCCGAGCAGGCGACGGAACAACCAGTAGGCCGCGCCCGTCACCGCCGCCAGGGTGACCAGCAACACCGCGACGATGGCCTTCAGCGTGGTCTTCTGTGCGGCGCGCAGCGGGGCGTCGCTGATCCCGAGGCGCAACTGGCCGACCTTGGCGACCTGGTAGTTGACCGGCACGTCGAACACCAGCATCTCGCCCGAATCGTCGCCGTCGGGCAGGCGCACGCGGTAGCTGGCGATGTCGCCCGCGCCCGGCAGGAACGTTTCGTTGGTGCGCGCCGGCAGGGGCTTGCCCAGCTCGTCGTCGCGGGTGCTGGCGATCACTTCGCCGTAGCGATTGGCCACCGCCAGGTAATAGATCTGCTTGTTGCGGGCGATGTCCTGCACCAGCGCGCGCGTGGCGGCGCGGTCGTCCAGCAGCAGGTTCTCGGCCGCCTCGCTGGCGACCATCCGGCCGAGCGAACGCCCGAAATCCTGCGCCAGGCCGGTGACCGCCGCGTTCTGGCGGGCGTAGATCGCGGCCAGGCCGATCAGCAGGGTCAGGCTCAGCACCGAGGCCAGAATGCCCGCCCAACGCAGGCGCAGCGAGATCAGCCGCGTGGCGATCGGCTTCTCGTGCAGGCGCTCGTATTCGCGCAGGGCCAGGCGCAGGTCGTCGATCAGCTCGGCGCCGCGCTGGTAGCGGTCCTGCGGCGCGGGCGCGAGCAGGGTCTGCACGATGTCGATCAGGATCGAGGGAGTGAACGGGTCGCGCGGCTGCAGCGTGGGCTGCTGCAGGCGCTGGCGCTCGGCCAGCAGGCGCCGGACGTCGCCGGTTTCCTCCCACGGCAGCTTGCCGCTCAGCAGCCAGAACAGCACCACGCCCAGCGAGAACAGGTCGCTGCGCGCATCGGTGCGTTCGCCCTGCAGGTGCTCGGGCGCCATGAAGGCGGGCGTACCACCGACCTCGCGGCGGGGCGCGCCGGTACTGTTGGGGTCGCGCCGCTCGGCGATGCCGAAGTCGCTCACCTTGGCGTGCTGCCAGCCGTCGGAGAGCATGATGTTCTCCGGCTTGATGTCCTGGTGGATCACCCCTTGCACATGCGCGTAATCGAGCGCGCCGGCAATCTGCTCGACCAGCCCGAGGATCACCGGCAGCGGCGGAAAGCCCTCGCGCGCCACACGGCTGGCGAGGGTGTCGCCGGAAAGGCGTTCCATCGCGATGTAGGGGCGGCCATCGTCCATCTCGCCCACGTCGAACAGGGTGACGATGTGTGGATGGGTCAGGTGGCCGACCGCGCGCGCCTCGGTGAGAAAGCGCGCCCGATAGGCCGGATCGGCCGCCACCGCATTGCGCAGGCACTTGATCGCGACCTGGCGCTCGATGTCCGGGTCGAAGCCGGCGTAGACCACCGCCATGGCGCCTGCGCCGAGCACGCCTTCGATGCGGTAGCGTCCCACCGTCGGCGGGATCGCGCGCTCCTCCGCCGCTGGGGTCAGACCAGCCACCATGCCGCCACTCCCATTGCCACCAGCGCCGCCGCGCCGAGCGCCAGCCACCCGTGCCGGACCGCAGCCCCGGTACCGCGTTCGCGGGTGAGGAAGGTGAACTCCAGCTGCCCGAAACGGACGCGGTCCCCGTGGCGCAACGTGGCCTCGTGGACGCGCTTGCCGTTGACGAACGTGCCGTTGGTCGACAGCGTGTTCATGATCACGTAGTGGTTCTGCTGGTTCATGATCCACGCGTGCGAAGCCGACACGCTCAGATCGTCCAGCACGATGTCGTTGTCGCCGCGCCGGCCGATCGTCTGCCGCCCCGGGCGCAGCGAGATCCGCTGGCCCTGGAGCCCGCCGTTGGCGCCCTCCAGCACCGGGGCTGCGGCACTGGCGCGGCCGAGCAGGACGGGGGCGGCTTCGCGAGCGACCTGGCGCAGTTCCTCGGCGGAGAACAGCCGGGTTCCCTGCGGTCCGGACGATCGCTTGGAGCGGGAAAGAACGGGAGTCTGTCCAGGGCTGTCCATCGATATGCCTCGGTGGGATATCCGCGCACTATAACCAAGCGTCCGTCATCAAGGCATGGGGACGCCCTCGTCCCGGCCTTGCCCGTCAAAGCAAGGGAGAAACCGATGAGCCCTTCCCGCCTTCTGCTGGCCCTGGCCTGCCTGTCGCCGACCGCCTGCCAGCCGGTCCGACCCAGGGCCGAAGCCGTCCTTTACCGGTGCACCGACGGCCGTACGGTACAGGCCACCTACGGGGACAGCGACCATGCCCGCCTGCTGATCGACGGCAGGCCCTACCGGCTCACGGTCGCCATCTCGGCCAGCGGGGCGCGCTATCTGGGCGAGGGCTGGCAGTGGTGGACCAAGGGCATGCACGACGCCTGGCTGGCGCCGCTGCGGCCCGGCGAAACGGTGGCCTCGGCGCCCGGCGTGGCCTGCCAGGCGTGGTAGGTACCGCGAAGATCCGCGAAAACCGCATGGGCGGGCCACCCGCGCCGATCACCTGACGGCCGATCCGGTGCCGCCGCCAGGCGAACGCGCGCCCGGCCCCGCGATCGCCCGTCCGGAGGCCATGCCCGCAATCGAGCCAGCGCCACCGATCCATCCCGGCCGGGCCGGGCCAGCCTGATGGCCGGCCCGAAGCGCAGTCGCCCGCACAGGCCGACCGAATCGCGCCGGATGCTCCAGACGGCTCCCTGGCGCACCCGCCAGACCAGGGCACCCGCCGCACTTCCAGCGAAAAGGCTCACGAAACCGTGCGACAGCGCGTGAATCCGGCGTGGAGGCCGCCGGCGGCGAGCGCCGGGTGCCGCCCTGCCCGGCCGGGACCCTAATCGGGCGCGTTGATCACCGCCAGGAAATCGCGTCCGTAGCGCTTGAGCTTGGCCTCACCCACGCCGCTGACTTCCGCCAGTTCGTCCTCAGTGGCCGGCATGGCACGCAGCATGGCAAGCAGCGTGGCGTCGTGGAACACCACGTAGGGCGGCACGCCCTGTTGCCTGGCCAGCTGTGTCCGCAGGCCGCGCAGGGCGTCCCACAGCGGCTGTTCGTAGGCCTCGATGCCCAGGCTGGCGCCGGTCACCAGCTGGCTGTCGCGGCGTCGGCGGGCGCTGCGCACGGGACGGGCATCCTCGCGCAGCAGCACCTGCTGGCCGCCGGTCAACACCGCCCGGCTGGCGGCCGTCAGGCGCAGCGTGCCGTAGCCCTCGGCGTCGGCTTCCAGCAGGCCGGCAGCGAGCAGCTGGCGGAACACCGAGCGCCAGCCCTTCTCGTCCATGTCCGCGCCGATGCCGAACGTGGTCAGGCGCTCATGACCCAGCTGGCGCATGCGCTCGCCTTCGATCCCGCGCAGGATGTCGATCACGTGGCCCGCCCCGAAACGCTGCCCGCTGCGGTAGACGGCGGAGAGCGCCTTCTGTGCGGGAACGGTGGCATCCCAGGTTTTCGGCGGTTCCAGGCAGTTGTCGCAGTTGCCGCAGGGCCCCTGGAAATCCTCGCCGAAGGCACCCAGCAGCAGTTCGCGACGGCAGCGCGTGGCCTCGGCGAAGGCGAGCAGGCCCTCGAGCTTCTGCCGCTCGATCCGCTTGCGCTCGTCGGCCGAGTCGGACTGGGCGATCATCTGGCTCATCGTCACCACGTCGGACAGGCCGTAGATCATCCACGCCTCGGCCGGCAGGCCGTCGCGGCCGGCGCGGCCGGTCTCCTGGTAATAGCCCTCCATCGAACGGGGCAGGTCCAGGTGCGCGACGAAGCGCACGTCGGGCTTGTCGATGCCCATGCCGAAGGCGACCGTGGCGACCATCACCACGCCCTCCTCGCGCAGGAAGCGCTGCTGGTTGGCCGCGCGGGTGCGCGCGTCGAGGCCCGCGTGGTACGGCAGGGCCTCGATCCCCGCCTCGGCCAGCCAGGCGGCGGTATCGTCGACCTTCTTGCGGCTCAACGCATAGACGATGCCGGCCTCGCCGCGATGGCCGTCGAGGAACTGCATCAGCTGCGTGCGCGGGTTGTGCTTGAGCGCCACGTGGTAGCGGATGTTCGGCCGGTCGAAGCTGGACACGAACTGGTGCGCCCGCCCGAGTCCGAGCCGCTCGACGATTTCCTCGCGCGTGCGCGGATCGGCGGTGGCGGTGAGCGCGATGCGGGGAACCTGCGGGAAGCGCTCGGCCAGCACCGCCAGCTCGCGGTACTCCGGGCGGAAGTCATGGCCCCATTGGGAGACGCAATGTGCTTCGTCGATCGCGAACAACGCCACGTCGACCTGTTCGAGCAACCCCAGGAAGCGCGCCGTGAGCAATCGTTCGGGCGCCACGTAGAGCAGTTTCAGCCCGCCGGCGAGCAACCGGCGCTCCACCTCGCGCTGGTCCCCGGCCTCCAGGCTGGAATTGAGGTAGGCCGCGGCCACGCCGGCCTCGCGCAAGGCATCGACCTGGTCCTGCATCAGCGCAATCAGCGGTGAAACCACGATCGCGGTGCCGGACCGCAGCAGTGCCGGAATCTGGTAGCACAGCGACTTGCCGCCGCCGGTCGGCATCAGTACCAGCGCGTCGCCGCCCTCGGCCACCGCATGCACGATGGCCTGTTGCTGGCCGCGGAAGCTGGCGTAACCGAAAACGCTGTGGAGGAGATCGAGGGCGCGGGAGGGCATCGCGTGCATGCTACCAAAGCGGCGATCCGCAGCCGTCGGCGCCGGACGGCGCAAGCGGTAGGCAAAAACCGGAGGCGACCGTAGGGCGCACCCCGAGAGCTGCGCTTGAGCCCACCCCTGCGCGGGGCGAACTCATGCCTGCACTACGAGGACATGCCCCAGAGCGCGCGGTCCAGGTCGGCATCCAGCCCGAAGCGCGACAGCGGCACGCGGCCGTTGACCACCTCGACGCCCTCGGCACGCAGCAGGCGGCACTGCTCGCGGAAGCCGCGGCTACCCGGCGGCAGCGCGACCTGGCCGCTGGCGCGCAGCACGCGGTACCAGGGCAGGTTCATGCCATCCGGTGTCTCGCCCAGCAGCTTCCCGACCAGCCGCGCGCGTCCCGGCAACCCGGCGCGGGCGGCGATCACCCCATAGCTGGCGACGCGGCCGCGCGGGATGGCGGCGATGGCGGCATAGACGCGGGCGTGGATTTCCTGCATGGCTCGTCACTTGGGCACGATGCGGCGGGAGGTTACCATCGGCGATGCATCAAGGAGCCCGCCCATGCGCCACTTCGAAGCCGTGCGTTCCCACGTCGGCAGCCAGCACGCGCTGCGACAGAACGATCCGTATCTCATCAGCTTCGATCTGGCGCTGCCGCTGGGCCGCCACCAGGGCATCTACCTGGCCGAACTCGAGGACGAAGGCGGCCGCCGCTACCTGCGCCTGTCCACGCCGATCGGCCCGCTGGCCGGCACCGACCCGCGTCGCTGCCTGCGTTTCAACTGGGCGCAGCGCACCGGTTTTCTCGCGGTGGCCGACCTGGATGGCTCGCCCTACCTGCACCTGTGCGAGAACCGTCCCTATGAATTTCTCGACAGCGGCGAGCTGGAACGGCTGATCGGCGAAATCGGCCTGCTGGGCGACCAGCTCGAACAGATCATCGCCAGCGGTGGCGACAGCTTCTGACCGGCGGTCATCCGTCGCGGAATCAGAACGCCTGCACCAGCCGCACGAAAGCGTAGGCGAGCAACGCCGTGATCGGCAGGGTGAGGATCCAAGCCCACACCATGCGCTCGACCACCGACCAGCGGATCGCGTTGAACCGCTTGGCCGCGCCCACGCCCATGATCGAGGCGGACACGTTGTGCGTGGTCGACACCGGGATGCCGAACGCCGAGGCGGTGAGGATCACCGCCGCCGAGCTGCCCTCGGCGGCGAAGCCGTTGATCGGATGCAGCTTGACCATCTTGTGGCCGAGCGTCTTGATGATCCGCCAGCCGCCGCCCGCGGTGCCTGCGGCCATCGTCAGCGCACACACCACCGCCACCCACGCGGGCACGCTGAAACCGCCTTCGGCGGAACCGGCGATGCGCAGGAAACCCAGCCAGTGAGGCAGGTGGTCGAGCTGGCCCGCGGCGGTGCCGCCGGCCAGCGCCAGGGCGATGATGCCCATGCTCTTCTGCGCATCGTTCATGCCGTGCGCCAGGCCCATGGCACTGGCCGAGACGATCTGCGCCTTGCCGAAGAAAGCGTTGACGAACGGCGTGCGTCCCAGCCGCTGCAGCCAGCCCCTGCGGTTGGCAAGCCAGGCGAACAACGCATAGAGCGCGCCCATCAGCAGGAAGCCGATGACGAAGCCCATCAGCGGCGAAACGACCATGGGCACGATCACCTTGGGGATCACGCCCTTGCCGTCCCACCAGCCACCCTGCGACCAGATCACCGCACCGAAATCATCACCCGCCGCGGCGATCGCCGACCCCACCAGCGCGCCGACCAGGGCATGGCTCGAACTGGACGGCAGACCCCACCACCAGGTGATCAGGTTCCATACCGTGGCGGCCAGCAGCGCGCAGATCAGCAACTGCGGCCCGGCATCGACCACGCGTGTGTCGATCAGTCCGGCCGCGATGGTCTTGGCCACCGCGGTGCCCCACAACGCGCCGATGAGATTGGTCACCGCCGCCAGCAGCACCGCCTGGCCGGGACTGAGCACCTTGGTCGCCACCACCGTGGCGATCGAGTTGGCGGTGTCGTGGAAGCCGTTGATGTAGGTGAAGGCGAGTGCGATCAGCACCACCGCGAAAACCAGGCCCAGGCTCATGCGCGCGGCCTCAGGAGTGCTTGAGCACGATCGAGTAGACGATGTTGCCGACGTCGCGGCACTTGTCGATCGCCTTCTCGATCAGCTCGAACAGATCCTTGGCGAGCATCGCCTTCATCGCGTCGTTGCCTTCGATGTAGAGCGAGCGGTAGGGCGCCAGCAGCATGCGGTCGCCCTCGGACTCCAGCGCCTGCAAGCGATCCTGGAGCTTCCTTACCGGGTCGATGCGCAGCCCCCGGCGCAACTCGGCGATCATTTCGCTGACCACCGCGGTGGATTCCTCCAGCACGCAGGCACGCTGGGCGAAATCCACGTCGGCCACCCGCTCTCCCACGATCGCGTAGCGCTCGGCGAACTTTTCCACCGTCTTGGGAATCTTGTACAGCGCAGAATTGAGCGCCTCGATGTCCTCGCGGTCCAGCGCGGTGACGAAGGTGTTCACCAGTTCCTCGCTGATCTGGGCGGCCAGCGCCTTCTCGCGGGCACGGACACCGGCGAAATCGGCCATCACCGGCGCGCGGTCCCGGTTGGCAAGCATCTGGTGCAGTGCCGTGGCGCTGCCCTGCGCGGCCTCCGCGCTCTGCTCCAGCAGTCCGTAGAACTTGTCGCCCTTACCGAAAATCGTCTGCAGTGAAAACATGCGCGTGCCTGGAAGCCGGAGTGATGGGTAAAACAGCCGATATGTTACAGGAGCCACCGCGGCAACGGCAGGGCGGGGACCTTCACCGGCCGTGCACGCGCCGCTGCGGGCCCGCCTGGCATCCCGTACACTGCGCACCCATGCGACCTCGAAGTTACCCGCCGCGATGCTGACCGATATCGCGCTCGTCATCCTTCTGTCGGTGTTCAACGGCTTCTTCGCGTTGTCGGAAATGGCGCTGGTCACCTCGCGCAAGAGCCGCCTCAAGCAGATGGCCCAGGGCAGCCGGCGCGCCCGGGTGGCGCTGCGCCATGCCGATGCGCCGGAACACTTCCTCTCGACCGTGCAGGTGGGCATCACGCTGGTGATGCTGGTGACCGGCGCGGTGGCCGGCGACCGGCTCGGCGACCGCTTCGCCGTGCTGCTGCAGGGGGGCCGGATCAGCTGGCTCGCGCCCTACGCCCACGGCCTGGGCATCGTGATCGGCTTCGTGGTGATCTCCTACATCCAGATCGTGATCGGCGAGCTGCTGCCCAAGCGGCTGGCATTGTCGGCACCGGAACGGCTGTCCGGCTTCGTGGCCATGCCGATGCTGTTCCTGGCCCGGCTCACCGGCCCGTTCGTGTGGCTGCTCAACCGCTCCAGCGGGCTGCTGCTCAAGCTGTTGCGGGTCAACGACCAGGGCAGCGGCCGGGTCACCGAAGAGGAAATCCGCCTGCTGGTCGCCGAAAGCGCCGAACAGGGCGTGCTGGACCCGGACGAGCACAACATGGTCAACCGGGTGCTGCGCCTTGGCGACCGCACGGTCGACAGCGTGATGACCCCGCGCATGCGCATCGCCTGGCTGGACCAGTCCGCGCCGCGCGAGGAAAACATCGCGGTGATGCGTGAAACGCCGTATTCGCGCTATCCGGTCTACCAGGGCGACGAGAGCGACGTCGTCGGCGTGCTGGAGGTAAAGAGCCTGATCAGCGGCATGACCGGCGACACGCCGGAGCTGTTCCGCCAGCTGGCCAAGCCGCTGTACGTCCCGGCCACCGCGCGCGCGATGGACCTGCTGGAAGAATTCCGCGATGCCGAGACGCCGGTGGCGCTGGTGGTGGACGAGTACGGCGACATCGAGGGACTGGTCACGCTCAACGACCTGCTCGCGGCCGTGGTCGGGGCCAGCCAGCTCGGCCACGGCGGCAGCGAGGAGCACCCGCCGATCGTGGCGCGCGAGGACGGCAGCTGGCTCATCGACGGCTCGCTCTCCACCGAGGACTTGCGCGAGCTGCTGCATCTCGAGCGCCTGCCCGGCGAGGAGGAACATGAGTTCCGCACCGCCGCCGGCATGGTGATGACCGCGCTGGGGCACATCCCGCAGGTGGGCGAGGTTTTCGCCTGGCGCGGGATCCGTTTCGAGGTGGTCGACCTCGACGGCGCGCGCATCGACAAGCTGCTGGTGACGCCCGCCCCGCGCATCGAGGCGCCCGACGACGAGCAGTAGCCCGGGGCGCGGATTCGGCCCTTCACGGGCGTTTTGATAACCTTGGGCCGATGTCTTCATCCAAGCCCGCCAGCGTGAGTGCTCCGTTGCCGGCGCCGCCACTGCCCGATGCGCATCAGCGCTGGGCCCTGTTCCTCGACGTGGACGGCTGCCTGCTGGAATTCGCCGACGACCCGGCCGCGGTACGCGTGTCGCCGACGTTGCGCGCCGTGCTGCAAGCCCTTCACACGCGGCTCGACGGTGCGCTGGCGCTGGTGAGCGGCCGCGGCGTCAGCGACCTCGACCGCCTGTTCGGCACGCCGGGCTGGGCGATGGCCGGCCTGCACGGCTACCAGTTGCAGCACGGCAACGGCCGCCACCGCGAGATCGTCGTCGACCCGGACGACCAGGCGCGCATGCGTGCGGCAGTGCAGGCCCTGGCGGCGCGCATGGATGGGGTACAACTGGAAGACAAGCACCACGCCATGGCATTGCACTGCCGGCGTGCCCCTGAACACCTCTCCGCGCTGCACGCGGCGGCCCGGGCGATCGCGGCCGACCTGCCTGGCTACGAACTGCAACCGGGCAACCTGGTGATGGAGTTCAAGCCCGCCGGCATGGACAAGGGCCGCGCGGTGGAGGAACTGATGCAGCAGCCGCCGTTCGCCGGCCGCAACCCGGTCTATCTGGGCGACGACCTTACCGACGAGCACGCTTTCGAGGCGGTCAACGGGGCCGGCGGCGCCAGTGTGCGGGTAGGTTGGCGCGAGCCCACCCGGGCGCGATTCACGCTGCCTAGCCCGGTCGCCGTCCAGGCTTGGCTGGAGCGGGTGCGGGACGCACTCGACCATGCGCAGGACTTTGCACAGGGAGTTTCGATTGATGCCAACCAAGGCGGAGGACCGTCACCCGAGCGCCAGCCGTGAGCTGGACCCGACCGGCGCGGACCCGACCACCGCGCCACGCACGGGCCGCGCGAGCCGCGGCGGCATGCGATGACGCGCACCGGCAAGAAGCCCGGGCGACTGGTGGTGGTCTCCAACCGCGTCGCCATGCCCAGGCAGACGGCCACCGGCGGCCTCGCCTCGGCCATGCGTGCGGCGCTGCAGGAACGCGGCGGACTGTGGTTCGGCTGGAGCGGAAAGCTCGCCGCGCGCAGCGCGGAGGAACTGCACCGGCTCGGTGATGGCGCGATCGAGTACGTCACCATCGATCTCTCGCGCGCCGACCACGACGACTTCTACGCCGGCTTCGCCAACCGGACGCTGTGGCCGCTGTTCCACTACCGGCCCGACCTGGTCGATTACCAGCGCAGCCATCTGGAAGGCTACCTGCGGGTCAACGCGATCTTCGCCGACGAGCTGGCAACCCTGCTCGAACCGGACGACATCATCTGGGTGCACGACTACCACCTGATCCCGCTCGCCGCGATGTTGCGCGAGCGCGGCGTGCGCAACCGCATCGGCTTCTTCCTGCATACCCCACTGCCGGCCGCCGCGCTGCTGATCGCGCTGCCCAAGCATCGCGAGCTGCTCGAGACGCTGGCCAGTTACGACCTGGTGGGCCTGCACACCGCGCGCGACCTGCGTGCGCTGGAGGACTACTTCCTGCACGAGGTCGGCGGCGCGATGCGCCCCGGCGGCCGCCTGCGCGCGGCCAACGGCCGGCTGTTCCGCGCCGGCATATTCCCGATCAGCATCGACACCGCGGAGGTGGCCGAGACGGCGCGCAAGGCGATGACCGAGGATGCCGTGCGCGAGTTCAAGCAGAGCCTGGACGGCCGCGACCTGATCATCGGCGTCGACCGGCTCGATTACTCCAAGGGTCTGGCGCAACGCTTCGAGGCGTTCGCCCACGTGCTGGAGCGCTCGCCCGCGCTGCACAGCCACGTTACCCTGCTGCAGATCGCGCCGCCCTCGCGTGGAGCGGTGCCCGAGTACCGGCTGATCCGCCGCGAGCTCGAGCGCATGTCCGGGCACATCAACGGCAAGTACGCCACGCCGGAGTGGGTGCCGATCCGCTACGTCAACCAGTCCTTCCCGCACAGCCTCCTCGCCGGCTACTACCGCGTGGCGCGGGTGGGCCTGGTCACACCGTTGCGCGATGGCATGAACCTGGTGGCCAAGGAGTACGTGGCCAGCCAGGACCCGAAGAACCCCGGGGTACTGGTGCTCTCGCGCTTCGCCGGGGCGGCGCAGGAGCTGACCGAGGCATTGCTGGTCAATCCGGCCGACACGGTCGAGGTGGCCGATGCGCTGGAGCGGGCGCTGGCCATGCCGCAGCGCGAGCGCATCGCGCGGTGGCGCTCGATGATGGACGTGCTGCAGCGGCATGACCTGACCGCCTGGCGCATTGCGTTCCTGCATGCATTGACGAGTTGATCCAGCGGCAATCGCCGTCCCCGTCCACGGCATTCCGCCCCGCGGAAGGAGAGGGTTCGGGCGGAGTGATGTGCGGCCAGGCGCGTGCGCCGTATGGTGCGCACCCGGCGGCAATCGCACTACGCTAGGCCGGTTGATCCAGGGGAGCCCACCAATGAAGCCACGCCTCGCCGTTCGTTCGACCCTGCTGGCCCTGCTGCTGGCCGCCAGCCATGCCCTGCCCGCGGCCGATGCGCCGCAGGCCAAGTATCCCGACTACCCCAGCGAGACCCCCGCGCACTTCACCCCGGTTACCGCCAGCTTCGACTACGAGCGGCGCGAGGTGATGATCCCGATGCGCGACGGCGTGAAGCTGCACACGGTGATCCTGGTGCCCAAGGGCGCGAAGCACGCCGGCATCCTGCTCACCCGCACGCCCTACGACGCGGATGCGCTGACCAGCCACACCATGAGCGGCCACCTGGCGCCGATGCTCCAGGGCTACGACAACGCCACCGACGTGATCGTCGAGGACGGTTACATCCGCGTAGTGCAGGACGTGCGCGGCAAGTACGGCTCGGAGGGCGACTATGTGATGAACCGCCCGCTGCGCGGCCCGCTCAACCCCACCCCGGTCGACGACGCCACCGACACGTACGACACCATCGACTGGCTGGTGAAGAACATCCCCGAGTCCAACGGCAAGGTCGGCACGCTGGGTATTTCCTACGACGGCTTCGAGCCGCTGATGGCGCTGGTCGATCCGCACCCGGCGCTGAAGGTGTCGGTACCGATGAATCCGATGGTCGACGGCTGGATGGGCGACGACTGGTTCCACAACGGCGCCTTCCGGCAGCAGAACATGAGCTACATCTACGAGCAGGAGGCCAGCCGCGACAACTCGATCCGCTGGTGGTCGAACTACCACGACACCTACGACATGTTCATGCACTACGGCTCGGCCGGCGCGCTGGGCGAGGCCTACGGCATGCAGCAGCTGGGCTTCTGGAACAAGATCGTGGCGCACCCGGCCTACGATGACTTCTGGTCGGGGCAGGCGGTCGACAAGCTGCTGGCGAAACTGCCGCTGAAGGTACCGGTGATGCTGGTGCACAGCCTGTGGGACCAGGAGGACATCTATGGCGCGCCGGCGGTGTACCGCGCGATCAAGCCCAAGGACACCCGGGGCGACATGGTAAGGCTGGTGATGGGCCCGTGGCACCACGGCCAGGAGATCGACGAAGGGAGTTCGCTGGGCGCGATCCGCTTCGGCAGCGACACCGCCAAGTATTTCCGCGAGCACATCCTGCGGCCGTTCCTGGCGCAATACCTCAAGGATGGCGCGCCCAAGGCCGACCTCGCCCCGGTCACCGCCTTCCAGACCGGCACCAACCGCTGGCAGCGGCTGGACCGCTGGCCGCTTGTCTGTGCGCAGGGCTGCCCGACCGCAAGCCGCGCGCTGTACCTTGAACCGGACAACAGGGTCGGCTTCGAGGCGCCCGTCCAGGGCGCTGCCTATGACGAATACGTCTCCGACCCGGCGCATCCGGTGCCCTACCGCGCCCGCCCGAGCCAGCCGATGGGCTACGACAACGGCCTGACCTGGTCGCAGTGGCTGGTCGACGACCAGCGCGAGGCCTCCGGCCGCACCGATGTGCTGACCTACGTGTCCGAGCCGCTGACCGCCCCGCTCGCCATCGCCGGCGCGCCCGAAGTGCACCTGGTCGCCTCGACCAGCGGCACCGACAGCGACTGGGTGGTCAAGCTGATCGACGTCTATCCCGACCAGGTCGCCGAGCAGCCGGAGATGGGCGGCTACCAGCTGGCCGTGGCGATGGATATCTTCCGCGGCCGCTACCGCACCGGCTTCGACAAGCCGGCGCCGCTGGCCGCCAACCACCCGCTGGACTACCGCTTCAGCCTGCCCACTGCCAACCACGTGTTCCTGCCCGGCCATCGGCTGATGGTGCAGGTGCAGTCGAGCTGGTTCCCGCTGTACGACCGGAACCCGCAGACGTACGTGCCGAACATCTTCAACGCCAAGCCGGCCGATTACGTCAAGGCGACCCAGCGGGTGTACCACGCGCCGGGCAAGGCGAGCTTCATCGCCCTGCCGGTCGTGAACCGCTGAGACCACGCCATCCCCCGCACGCGGGGAAAGATCCGGGTGGGGGTTGTACGACGGTCGGTCAGGCCCCCACCCGCTGTTCCCGGCCGCGATAGAAGCGGTGATGCGCGAGATCCAGCAGCGCGAGGTCCTCGTGCGTGTCGCCATAGGCGTAGATGCGCCGGTATCGCGCCAGGTCGTACCGGGCGCGGACCCGACGCGCCTTTTCCTCACCCACGCACTGCGCGCCCAGGTAACGTCCGGTAAGGCGGCCATCGTGATGTTCCAGCGTGGAGCACACCAGGGCGAGGCCATGGGCGCGGCACCACGGTGCGAGGTACGCGTCGAGGCCACCGGAAACCACCGCCACGGTATCGCCCTGCTGCTGATGCCAGCGGATGCGCGCCATCACCTTCGGGCGCAGCAGCGGCGGCAGCGCCTCGTCGGCGAACGCCGCGCCGCAAGCCTGCACGTGCGCGAGCGCCACGCCGGCGAAGCCCACCCGCACCACGGCGGCGCGCACCGATGCCCCCGAAACCACGCCGCATCTGTAGCCGGCGACCCAGGGCGCCAGCAGCAATCTTCCCCAGGCCTGTCGGCGCGCTGGCGCGGCGCGGTACATGAAGGCCGCCATGGTTTCGCGGGTGGTGATCGTCCCGTCGAAGTCGAACAGCGCAAGGTTCGCCACGCATCCGCTCCTTCTTTCGCGTCGGCCGATTCCAGCGGTAGCGCCCGATGCGCCCCGCGGACGATGCGGATCAGCGGTGCGGCGTTCGTCCCGGGGGCAGTACCGCCTCGGCCGCCACTTCGATCATCAGTCCAGGCCGGAACAGTGCATCGACCTTCACCAGCGTGCTGGTGGCCGGTGCGTCGGCAGGCAGGTAATGCGCCCGCACGTCGCGCAACACATCCAGGTGATCCAGGTCGGTGACGTACATGTCGGTACGCACCACGTCCCTGAAGTCCAGGCCCGCACTGTTCAGCGCGATGCGCAGGTTCTCGAACACCTGCACGCACCGGGCGCGGAAATCGCCTTCGCCGACGAGCTTGCCGCCACGGTCCATCGCGACCTGGCCGGAGATCGACACCATCCGCCCCGGCGGCGCGACGATGACGTGCGAATAGCCGTGTGCGGGCGGCAGCGCGGAGGGGTTGATCGCCTGCGGGGCCTCCCGGGCATGCGCGGCAGTGGCGAGGGCAAGTCCTGCGCAGACCACGAGGGTACGCGGCGTGCGCGGTGCGCGGGGAGCGGATGGACGTGCGTTCATCGGGATTCCTTCGCGTGGAGGAGCCATCCAACCGTAGCAAAGCCCGACCGGGCTCGTGGGCAGGGGCTTCCCCACCGCGCCCGCTCGGTGGTAGAACCGCTCCCATCGTTGCCAATGAAACGAGCCCGCATGGACGACACGAGCTTTCTGATCCGCCTGGCCGAGGACGACGACGATTTCATCCTGGGGCTGGTTCCGCGATTCGTGGACTTTCCCCTGCCGCCCTGGCGCAAGCGGCACGAATGCATCGAAGGCATCCGCAAAGACCTGTTGCGGCACCTGGAGGATGGCACCGCCAACGACTTCCTGTTCGTCGCCGAGGACGACGACGGCACCGTCGCCGGCTTCATCGAGCTGCAGAAGACGCAGGACTTCTTCACCGGCCGCACCAACTGCCACATCAACAACGTGGCGGTGGCGCCGGCGTACGAAGGGCGTGGCGTGGGCAAGGCGCTGATGGAACATGCCGAGTCATGGGCGCGCGAGCACCGCTGCGCATTGGTCACGCTGGCAGTGTTTCCGGGCAACGAGCGGGCCCGCGCGATCTACGAGGCCGCCGGTTACGACGTCGACCTGCTGCGGATGGTCAAGCCGGTCCGCTGACGACGGCAAGAAGCGGATGGCCGGCGCGAAGGGGACGACCGGAGGATGGTGGCTCCCTCCCGGAGCCATCCCATGCCACGACCGATCCTGCTGCTTGCCCTGGCCTGCGCGCTTGCCTGCGGCACGGCACGCGCCGACTGCGAGCTGCTTTACGCGCCACCTGAAATCCGCGCCCGGCTGCTGGCGTTCCATCACGCAACCGAACTCCGGCGGGCGCGTGAGCAGGCACGCCACGACGCCGGCCGTCCCCGCAAGCCGCCGCAACCCGTCCCGGCAACGCAGGATCGCGAGGCGCCCGCCAGGGCACCGGCCACGCCGCGCTAGAAGCTGCGACCGTCCACCGGCACGCGCTTGACGGTGGCCAGGTCGAGGTCTTCCAGGCAGCGCACGTTGATCGCGGCCATCGGCTGGCCGTCCGGCGCGGTGCCCAACGCCAGCGGCGCGCAGCCGCAGCGCGGGCAGAAGCGGTGCTGGATGGCGTGCTTGTTGAAGGTGTAGGTCGCCATGTCCGCTTCCTGCGTGGCCAGTTCCAGCCGCTCGCGCGGTACGAACCAGAGCAGGTAACCCTTGCGGCTGCAATGCGAGCAGTTGCAGTCGATCGCCTGCTCCAGCTCGCCCTCGACGTCGAACGCGACGCGACCGCAATGACAGCTGCCGTGGTAACGCATGGTCGATCCCGTGTCCGTGGCCCAAGCCCCATTGGAGCACGCCACGTCCATCCCCGCAGGGGTGGGCTGAAGCCCGCCCTACGGGGTAACGGGCCTGAGGTAGCGGCCAGCGAGGGCCGGCATCACCAGCAGGTTGAGCACGGTGGAGCTGAGCAGCCCGCCAAGGATCACGATCGCCATCGGTCCTTCCACCTCGCGTCCAGGCTCGCCGCTGCCGAGCGCCAGCGGCAGCAGGCCCAGTGCAGTGACCAGCGCGGTCATCAGGATCGGCGTCAGCCGCTCGCGTGCGCCGCGCAGGACGGTGTAGCGGTTCCAGTGCGCGCCCTCGGCGGTGACCAGATGCTCGTAATGGGCGATCAGCAGAATGGTGTTGCGCGCGGCAATGCCGAACAGGGTTACGAAGCCGACCAGCGCGCCGATCGACAGTACGCCGCCGGCCAGCGCCGCGGCGATCACGCCGCCGACCAGCGCGAAAGGCACGTTGGCGAGGATCAGCGCCACGCTGCGCCGGTCGGGGAAAGACAGCAGCAGCAGCACGATGATGGCCGCCCCGGCCAGTGCACTGTGCAGCAGCAGCGCATGCTGCGCGGCAACCGCGCCCCTGGCGGCGCCGCCGAACTCGACGTAGTAACCGGCCGGCAGTTTCAGTCGGCGGTGCAGCGCCGCGCGCGCCATCGCCTGGAAACCGACCACGTCCGGACCGGATGGCGTCACCCCCAGCACCAGTCGGCGCCGACCGCCCTCGTGCTGCACGCTGGCGCGGCCCCTGACCAGGTCGACCGCGGCCACCTCGGACAGCGGCACACTCTGCCCGTCGGCCGCCGGCAGCAGCAGCGCGCCGACCGCCTCCGGATCGCGCACGGCCGCGTTGTCCAGCGTGAGCCGGATCGCCACCGGCTGCACGCCCCGGTACACCTCGCCCACGATCACCCCCTGGTGAGCGGCGGCGATCGCGTCGAGTACCTCGGTCATGCGCAGCCCGCGCGCGGACAAGCGGTCCGGATCGGGCGCGATGCGGATGGTCGGCACGCCGGGGGACGCGGCCAGCCGCACGCTGCCGGCGCCAGGCAGCGCCTGCACGATGGCCTGCGCCTGGGCAGCCAGCGCATCGAGCCGGTCGAGGTCGGAGCCGTAGAGACTCAACGTGACGGGCGCCGTTTCTCCGGAGAGCGACTCGCTGATGCGATCGCCGAGGAAGGTCACCACCTCCGAGCCCAGGCCGGGATAGCCGTCCAACAGCCGGCGCAACGCCTCCTCGATACGCACCTGCGCGTCCGCCGCCAGGCCGGGCTTGAGTTCCACGTGCAGCTCGCCCCGGTTCGGCGGCCAGGTGTCCTGCACCGCCTCGGCCCGGCCCATCTGCAACGACACGCTGGCCACGCCGGGGATCGCGAGCGCGCCGCGGCTGATCCGCTCGCCGATGCGGTCCATCTCCGCCAGCGTTGCGCCCGACGGGCCGGTGATCTGCAGCACGAAGTGACCCTCGCGGAACTCGGGCAGCAGCTGTGCGCCGAAGAACGGCAGTGCCGCCACCGCGAGCGCACCGACCACCAGCGCGGCCACCAGCAAGGCGCGGCCGTGCGGCAACGCACGCTCGAGCAGGCGGTACTGGGCGAGCTTCATGCGCTTGAGCCAGCGCGGTTCGCGATGGCGCCGGCCCGGCCGGAGCAACCAGAGGCACAGCGCCGGCGTCACCGTCAGCGCCACCAGCAGGGAGGCGAAGGTGGCCAGCAGGAAAGCGCCAGCCAGCGGCGCGAAGAAGCTGCCCTGCAACCCCGGCAGCAGCAGGATCGGCACGAACACCAGCCCGACCACCACGGTGGCCAGCACCACCGGCCGGCGCACTTCCAGCGACGCGGCCAGGATCGTGTCCAGGCGTGGCGCCGCGCCACCCGCCGTGCGCAGGCGCCGGTCGATGTTCTCCACGTCGATGATCGCGTCGTCCACCACCACGCCCAGCGCCACCGCCAGGCCGCCCAGCGTCATCGTGTTGATGGTCCAGCCGAACCAGCGCAGCGCGAGCACGGCCAGCGCGAGCGACAAGGGAATGCTGACGAAGGAGATCAGCGCGGTCCGCCAGTCCTTCAGGAACAGCACCAGCACCAGCAGCACCAGCGCGGCGCCGAAGGCGAGCGCGTCGCGCATGTTGGCTAGTGCCACCTCCACGAAGGTAGCCGGACGGTGCAGCGCGGGGACCAGCGTCACCCCCTGGGCCGCGAGCATGGGCTTGAGATCGTCCAGCGCCTTTTCCACCGCCCGGGTGACTTCCAGCGTATTGCTGCCGTACTGGCTGGTCATCGCGACCAGGATGCCGGGGCGCCCGTCGATGCGCGCATCGCCGAACGCCGGCGCGGCGTCCACGTCGACGCTGGCCACGTCCGCCAGCGTTACGTTGCGTCCGGCATGGCGGGTCAGCACGGTGCGGCCCAGCTGCGCCGGGTCGCTCAGGCCGCCGTCCGCCTCCAGCACCACCCGCTGGCTGGGCGTGTCCATGTAGCCGGCGCCACGCACGCCGCTGGCCGCGGCAGCCGCCATGCGCACGTCCTCCAGCGTGAGGCCGTAGGCGGCCAGGCGACCCGGATGCACGCGTACCTCCCATTCGCGCACACCGCCGCCGAACACGATCGCGTCGGCGACGCCGGGCACGGCCAGCAGGCGCGGCTTGACGGTCCAGTCGGCGAGATCGCGCAGGGCCAGCGGATCCAGGCGGTCGCTGATCAGGCCGATCTTGAGCAGGTCCATGGTCGAGGAGGTCATCGGGCTCAACGAGGGCGCATCCACGCCGGCCGGCAGGTTGGCCGCCGCCTCGCTCACCCGCTCGGCCAGCAGCTGGCGATCGCGGAACGGATCGCTGCCCTCCCTGAACACCACGTCGATCACCGCCAGGCCCTGGATCGACTGCGAACGCACCGTTTCCACGGCCGTGGTGCCGTTGACCGCATTCTCGATCGGCTGGGCAACGCGTTGCTCGACCTGCAATGCGGTCAGACCGGGCGCCTCCACCTGCACGGTGGCCTGCGCCGGCACGAAGTCGGGGAACACGTCGTAGCGCGCGTCGAACAGCCGCTGCACGCCCAGTGCCAGCACCAGCACGGCCAGCAGCACCACCCAGCCGGCGGCGCGCAACGCGCTGCGGACGATCGCGACGAGCACGGCGTCAGTCGTCCGAGACGCCGGCGGTGCTGCCGGGCACCGGCGCGGCATCGATCGCGACCAGTGCCTCGGCGCCCTGCACCACCACGCGCTCGCCCGGCTTGAAGGGCGCACCGACCAGCCAGCCGGTCGGGGTCATCGCACCCGGGTGCACCACGCGGCGCTCGAATTCGGTGGCGCCCGTGGCGACATAGGCCCAGTCCAGCCCGTTCCAGCGCACGATCGCGGCGCGCGGCAGCAATACGCCGCGCACCGGCGTGCCCTCGCCATCCAACTGCGCGGTCAGCACCATGCCGGGCACCAGCGGACCGGCTTCGGCCTGCAACAGCCAGCCGGCGGCCAGGCCAGAGGTACTGCGCGGCAGGCGCCCGAGCACCCGCGCGGTCACGCCGGCGCCACCAGGCATCCGCAGGGTGGCGGCGCGCACCTTCAAGGTCGCGGCGGGGCGGCCCAGCGGCTCGGCCCTGAGCAGCACCTGATCACCGCGCACCAGCGCATCGAGCAGCTGGTCGCGGCGCGCGGGCGCCATGTCCGCCAGATCGTCGCCCCAGGCGCTGCGCAGCGCCACGCGGGCCTCGCGCAGTCGCGCCCGGTCGGTCGCCGCCTGCGCCTGCGCCGCCTCCAGCGCCTTGCGCGACGCGTTGCCCTCCGCGGCGAGCAAGGCCTTCGTGCGTGCCAGCTCCGCGTGCGAGGCGTGCGCCGCCGCCTGAGCCGCCTCGAGTTCGTCGATGGCCTTGGCCAGCGGCACCGGGTCGAGCACATCGGCCACCGCGCGCGTGGTCGGCGGCATCGAGCCTTGGGCCAGGGTCGCCAGGCGCAGGCCGAGCCTGGCCTGGGATGCAGCGTCCAGTTCGGTGGCGGTGGCGCTCCCGCTCAGCAGGGCGAACAGCAGGGCCAGCGGTGCGAGACGTTTCATGGGCGGCCTCCGTCGGCGAGCCGGAGCGTGGCCTCGGCCGGGTCCAGCGGGGTGCGCAGGGCATCCTCGAGCGCGGCCTCGGCCTGCCAGGCGGCATCGAGCGCGGCGAGCGTCGCCTGTCCTGCGGCGAGTGCGGCCAGGCGCGACTCCAGCAAGGTGCCGCGATCGGTTCCGCCGAGCGCGAACGCATGGTCGGTCTGGTCGCGCGCCCGCACGGCCGCCTGCTCTCCTGCGCGCGCGGCGTCCAGCGCCGGCAACGCCGCGGCCAGCCGGGCGCGCGCCGCGTCGATGGCGCTGGCGATATCGGCCTGCACCGCGCGCACGTGCGCCGCGGCCGCCTCGCGCCGCGCCCGGGCCTCGGCGATCGGCCCCTGGTTCTGGTCGAACAGCGGCAGGCTGAGGCTGGCGTTGAAGGTCAGTTTGCGGATGCCATGGTCGTAGGTGTAGCCCGGCCCGAGCGAGAGCTGCGGGTACTGCGCGTGGACCTGCTGGTGCAGCTCGGTCTCGCGCCGGGCGTAGTCGACCAGCGCGCGCTCCAGGTCGCTGCGCGCCAGCAGGGCGTGGTCGGCCAGTGTGTCCAGCCGGGCGGAGGGCGGTGCGGCAGGCCGGTCGAAATCGTCCCAGCGCAACGCCAGGCCCTGGAGCGCAGCCACGGACACGCCGATCGCACGCGCCAGTTGCGCCTGCGCGCTGGTGGCGCGCTGGCCGGCCGCGGCCTGGTCGCTGCGCGCCCGTGCCAGCGTCTGCACGGCTTGCAGGACGACCTGCGGCGCGTCTTCGCCCAGCGCCACGCGCTGGCGGGCGGCCTGCTCCAGCGCCGTCGCGGCAGCGGCGGTCCGTGCGGCCAGGTTCTGCTGGCGGCGGGCGATCAGCAGCTGTTCCAGTGCATCGCGCACGGCACTGCGCACGTCCCACAGCCTGCCGGCGTAGTCCAGGCGCGCGCCGCGCACGCCCTGGTCCGCCAGTTGTACGCGCAGGCGCCGGCGCAGGCCGCCGTCGAGCAGGAAATCGGTGCTCAGGCCCCACAGCCACGGTGCGCCGTCGGCCTGTGCCCGGGTGTAGCGCTCCAGCGCCAGGCCCAACGTCGGATTGGCGCGCGCCTTCGCCGTCCGCACCGCCGCGCTGGCCTCGGCCAGGTGTGCGCGCGCCTCGGCCACGTCCGGATTGAGCGCGAGCGCGGCGAGCACCAGTTCGACCCGGCCATAGTCTCCGGGCGGCCATTGGCCGTGATCGCGCGGCGGCAGCCACGGCCGCAACCGGGCCGCCAGCGCCGGATCGTCCAGCCTGCTGGCCTGCCACTGCGCACGCGTCGCGGCCGGGTCGACCGGCGCGGGACGGTAGGTGGCGCAGCCGCCCAGTAGGGCTGCCATCGCGGCAGCCATGCAAAAAAAAGGATGGCGCATGGGCGCCATCCTTGCAGAACCTGCTTAGTGCTCTCTAAGGCCGCCCGACGGGGCGGCCACGAGGCTTGCGCGGCGTCAGGCCTTCGCCCGCTCGCGCTGGTCCAGGCGTTGTGCCAGGCGGTCGATGTTCGGCAGCGACAGCAGGTGCGCGTAGATCCAGCCCATCGCGCCCTCCTTGAGGAACTCGTGGGCGGTCTTCTCGTCGAGCTGGCGCAGCTTTTCCTCGTTGACCACGAACAGGCCGTTGAGGTTGATCGCGTTGCCGTCCTTCTCCAGGCGGATGTTGCGCGGCTCCAGCAGGTCGTGCTTGCGCAGCAGGTCCATGAACGCGTGAGTCCGCGCCACGTGCTGCTGGAACTCGCCGAGGAAGCCGACGGCGTTGGCGAGCATCTCGCTGTCGCTGCCGTCTTCCTTGAACAGGCGCTCGCCTTCCTCGTTGCCGAAGCCCTCGTAGGATTCGTCCAGGAACACGGTGAAGTCGTCGCCGTCGGCGCCCTCCGGCTTCTCGGCCAGGATGAACGGGTAGCGGCGCACGAAAGCCGGGACGTAGATGCCCTGCGCCCAGTGGCCGTTTTCGTCCACCAGCAGGTTTTCGCTCTGGCGCAGGCCGAGCAGCGCCATCGGGCCGGCGTCCTCGATGCTCTGGCCAGCGAACAGGATCGGCACGTCGCGCGCGGCCATCGGGAACTCCGCGGCCGTCAGCGGCACCGAGTGCGCCGCGGCAGCGAACTTCACGCCGGGAATGCTCTTAAGGCGCAGATCCTTGTGCTGGGTGCGGTTGAGCGGCACCGGGCGCTCGTAGAAAAGTACTTCAGCCACGTCTTTTACCTCTGCCCCGCCGTGCCGGGGTCGCCACCGATGGCTCCCCCTCCCAAACCCGGCGCCGGGTCACGAACCGGTGACTATATCAGCGGCCGCGCGCCCGGGCGAATGGGGGCGGGCCGCAGCGATCTGCCAAGCGCGTCAAATGCTTACCGCGCGCGGCGCGGCGAAGTTGGGCTATGCTGGGTCGACGAGCGCATCACTGCACCCGCCCTCTGCCCGAACCTCATGAACTGGCCGAAGGAAACCGCATGCTGATGGATTTGCCGCGTCGCGACCTGAACGCGACCCGCGTGCTTTCGCTGGACGCCGCCGGCCGGATCCTAGACTGGATCAGCTGGCAGGACGCCGTCTGCCTCTACGTGCGCGAGGCGGTGGCCTGGACCCTGGGCGATCCCTGCCTCACCGTCCACGGCGGCCACAACCGCGCCCGCGGGGAACGCAGCAAGCTTGACCTGCACCCGATCATCGCCAGCACCGGGCATTGCCGCGACCACGCGATCGACCCGGCGCCGGCGCTGACCAACACCGCGCTGTTCGCCCGCGACCGTCACCTGTGCCTCTATTGCGGCAACCAGTACTCCCGCGGCGAGCTCACCCGCGACCACGTCGAACCGGTCTCGCGCGGCGGCAAGGACGAATGGGAGAACGTGGTCAGCGCGTGCCTCGCCTGCAACCTCAGGAAGGCCAACCGCACCCCGCAGCAGGCCCACATGCCGCTGCTGGCCGTACCTTACCGGCCCAGCTGGGTGGAGCACCTGATCCTGTCCAACCGCAACATCCTGGCCGACCAGATGGAATTCCTGGTCAACCACCTGCCGCGCGACCGGCGGCGGGCGATGAGCTGAGCGCTACCCCTTGCCGTCCTTGGCGGCCGCGTCCGTGTCGGCGTGGTCGGCGCTGGCCTTGGCCAGTTCGCGATCGATCTCCTTGACCTCCTCGCAAGCCTCCTCCGATTCGTCCTCGCGGCGCGTACGGCGATTGGCGTGATGGCTCTGGCGGGCTTCCTCTTCCTTGTTGTGGGCGAGCTTGCGGTAGTTCTCGCGGATGCGCTCCAGCGCATCCTCGTCCAACTCGTCCACCCCGAGGATGCTGTTGCGCGAGCGGCTGGTGCGGATCAGTTCGTCGAGCTTGATCTGCAGCGCCGCACTGTCGCGGTTCTGGCTGTTCTGGATCAGGAAAACCATCAGGAACGTGACGATGGTGGTGCCGGTATTGATCACCAGCTGCCACGTGTCGCCGAAGCCGAACAGCGGACCCGTCGCGGCCCAGACGACTACGACGAGAGCAGCAAGCAGGAATGCGACGGGCTTGCCCGAATAGCGGGCGGTGGCCTCGGCGAAGTTGCGGAAGGCCTGCGATAGCTTGGACATGGATGGCGCCTCTGGCCGTGGTCGCATCCAGCTTGCGAGCGGTTTTGTGTGCCCGGTGTGCACGACGCCCGCTTCCGTTCACGTCGCCGCCCTTGCCCCGTCCTGCCGCTGGGCCAACAATACGCGGATGATCGACCCAGCCCGCTATCCCCACCTGGCCCGCATCGAGACGCCGGACGACCTGCGTCGCGTACCCGATGCCGAGCTGCCGGCCGTCGCCGACGAGCTGCGCCAATACCTGATCGAATCGGTCGCCAGCTCCGGAGGCCACTTCGGCGCGGGTCTGGGCGTGGTCGAGCTCACCGTGGCGCTTCACCACGTCTTCGACACGCCGCGCGACCGCCTGGTATGGGACGTGGGCCACCAGTGCTACCCGCACAAGATCCTCACCGGCCGGCGCGACCGGATCACCACCATCAAGAAGAAGGATGGTCTGGCGCCCTTCCCGCGCCGCGAGGAAAGCGAGTACGACACCTTCGGCGTGGGCCACTCGTCCACCTCGATCTCGGCCGCGCTGGGCATGGCGATCGCCGCGCAGCGCAAGGGCGACGACCGCAAGGTGGTGGCGGTGATCGGCGACGGCGCGATGACGGCGGGGATGGCGTTCGAAGCGCTCAACCACGGTGGCGACGTGGAGCCGAACATGCTCGTCGTGCTCAACGACAACGGCATGTCGATCAGCGAGAACGTCGGCGCGATGACCAAGATGCTGGCCCGCGCGATGGCCAGCCGGCGGCTCAATGCCGTGCGCGAGAAGGCGAAGAAGGCGATTCCGCGGCAGTCGCTGTTCGGCCGCTTCTTCAGGAACTGGGAGGAGCACGCCAAGGGCATGTTCCTGCCTTCGACGATGTTCGAAGAGCTGGGTTTCCACTACACCGGGCCGATCGACGGGCACGACATTCCCGCATTGCTGCGCGCGTTGCGCACCGTCCGTAACCTGCCCGGCCCGCAGTTGCTGCACGTGATCACCACCAAGGGCAAGGGCTATGCCCCGGCCGAGCAGGCGCAGATCGAATACCACGCGGTCGGGCCGTTCGACCCGGTCGCTGGCGTGGTGAAGAAGACCGCGCCGGCCAAGCCGACCTACACCGACATCTTCGGCGACTGGCTGTGCGACATGGCCGCCGCCGACGAGCGGCTGCTGGGCATCACGCCGGCGATGCGCGAGGGCTCGGGCCTGGTGCGCTTCTCCAGGGAATATCCCAGGCGCTACTTCGACGTGGCCATCGCCGAGCAGCACGCGGTGACGCTGGCCGCCGGCATGGCCTGCGAAGGCGCCAAGCCGGTGGTGGCGATCTACTCGACCTTCCTGCAGCGCGCCTACGACCAGGCGATCCACGACGTGGCGCTGCAGAACCTGGACGTGACCTTCGCGATCGACCGCGCCGGCGTGGTCGGCCCCGATGGCGCCACGCATGCGGGCAGCTTCGATCTCTCGTTTCTGCGCTGCCTGCCGAACATGCTGATCATGGCGCCCTCGGACGAGAACGAGTGCCGGATGATGCTTACCACCGGCTTCGGGTACGCCGGCCCGGCGGCCATCCGCTACCCGCGTGGCACCGGGCCCGGCGCCGCCGTGCGCGAGGAACTCGTCACGCTGCCGATCGGCAAGGCCGAGTTGCGCCGGCGCGGCCACGGCCTGGCGATCCTCTCCTTCGGTGCGATGCTCGCGCCGGCCGCGGTGGTCGCGGCCGAGCTGGATGCAAGCCTGGTCAACATGCGCTTCGTCAAGCCACTGGACGAGGGGATGATCCTGGAGCTGGCCAGGACGCATGATGCCTTCGTCACGCTGGAGGACAACGCCATCGCCGGTGGCGCGGGCTCGGGCGTGGCCGAGTGCCTGGCCGCGCACGGCATCGTCAAGCCGATCCTGCATCTGGGCCTTCCGGACGCCTATCTGGAACACGGCAGCCGCGAGGAAGTGCTTTCCATGGCGGGACTGGACTTGCCGGGCATCCGCAACGCAATCCGCGCGCGGTTCCCGCAGCTGGCGAGCGTGGCTGCCAGCGCGGGTTGAAGGTCGCGACGTTCCGGGCCGTGCTTTGATCCCTGCCCGTACCGCAGGGGAAGGTACCGAGGATGGGACGCGGCCGCCTTGCGACGGACCTGTCCGGCGATCCCGAAGCGCCCCCTTTCGCGCCTGTCGGCAACTTTCCGCGCAGGCGCGGGGGAAAGCCCGGATGCGCGGCAGTGCGTGACGGCCGTCAGGGACGGTTCGACGGGCGTCGACCGCCACTGATCCGGTCGCGTTGCTCCAGGTCCTGCGCCGTGAACACCTCCTCGTAACCCGCCGCTTCGAGCAGTTCGCGCGCGGCGCCGCCCTGGTCCCAGCCGTGCTCGAACAGCAGCCACCCACCCTCGACCAGGTGGGCCCGTGCACCCACGATGATGCGTCGGATGTCGTCCAGGCCGTCTGGCCCGGAGGCCAGCGCGCTGGCCGGCTCGAAGCGCAGGTCGCCCTGCGCCAGGTGGGGATCGTCCGCCGCGATGTAGGGCGGGTTGGACACGACCAGATCGAAGCACTCGCCTTCGAGCGCGGCGAACCAGTCGCTCTCGATGAAAACCACGTTGGGGACCCGGTTGGCAGCGGCGTTGCGCCGTGCGACCGCCAGCGCCGCGGCGCTGGCGTCGGTGGCCAGCAGGCGCGCATGCGGGCATTCGCGCGCGATCGCCAGCGCGATGGCGCCGCTGCCTGTGCCAAGGTCGGCCACGCGCGGCGCGCCCTGGCGCGGCAGCATCGCCAGTGCCCGTTCGACCAGCAATTCGGTCTCGGCGCGGGGGATCAGCGTGGCCGGCGTCACCTCCAGCTCGAGCGTCCAGAAGCCGCGATGGCCGGTGAGGTAGGCCACCGGCTCGCCGGCGGCGCGCCGTTCCACCAGCGCGGCGAAGGCCGCGGCATCCGTCGGGTCGACCGCATCGTCGGAGTGCGCAAGCAGCCAGCTGCGCGACTTGCCCAGCGCGTGCGCGAGCAGGATGGCCGCTTCGGCGCGGTCGCGCAGCCGGGTGGCGGCCCCGGCCAGCAGTTGGCGGACCTCAGGCATCGGGTGGCACCTCGGCGGCGGTGGGCAGTTGCGGCGGCGCAGCCGGCCGCGGCTTGTCGCGGCGCCAGTAGCCACCCTGCGACCAGGCCTCGAAACCCCAGCGCAGCCAGCCGATCAACGCGTTGGCCAGCCACAGCGCCCAGGCCAGCATGGCCAGCTTGTAGGTCCACAACGGCAGGCTGAACACGCCCGCCTGCGGCAGCACGCCGGCACTACGGTCGGCGAACCAGTGCAGTTGCAGCGCGCTGGAACCCATGCCGGCGACGTGCATGTCCGGCTGCCCCAGCAGGCCGCCCGGCACCGCGGCCACCAGCACGCCGAGCGCGATCGCCGTGAGCAGCGCCAGCCCCACCTGCATCAGGTCGAACAACCCGGCGCGCCACGTGCCGACCTCGACCCGCGCCCGCAGGCCGAGCAGGATCAGCCAGACCACCACCACGGCATATGCGCTCCAGGCGAAGGCGGAAAAGCCCAGGCCCAGCAGCAGCCAGTGGCGGAAGCGCAGCGGCGTGGGCGCGTAACGCGAGAGCAGCCAGGCCGCGGCCAGCAGCACGACCAGCTGCGCCCAGTACAGCACGGCGGGACCGGCGCCCTCGCCCCAGGTCCACAGCACCCAGCGGTCACGCGGCAGGTGCAGGAACGTATCGAGATTGGCCGCCGGCGCGTGCAGGGCGACGGCCGGCGAGCGGATGCGCGCAGCCGCGCCACCGGGCCCGCGCAGGCGCAACTCGTAGCGGTGCGTGCCCGGCAGCAGGGGCAGTGACAGCGTGCCGTTGCGCACGGCCAGCGGCAGGCGCTCGCCGTCGCGGCTGGCCTGCAACAGCTCGGCCTCGGCCGGCAGGCCCAGCGCGTGCTCGCCACCACGGGTGCTGCGCGCCTGCAGTTGCAGGACGGTTTCGGTGGCGCGCTCGCCAACGGTGCTGCGGGACTGCACCTGGTCGAACGCCAGGGTGCCGCCCGCGACGGCGACCGGCTGGCTGAGCGCCAGCGTGAGCCGCTCGCCCGGCAACGGCTGGAAGCGCAGCACGTCACCGTCACTGGCCGGCACGCCGCTGGCCTCCACGTGCCACATCGGCGCGGCATCGATCTCCCACACTTCGGCGCGCTCGGCCAGCGCGGGCGCAACCAGTTGCAATCGGGCCATCCGGTCCAGGCGGCTGGTCCACCCGACGCTGTCGGTGCCGGCGTTGAAGGCGAGCTGGATGCGCCCGTCGCTCACCGGCGCATCCGCGCCCAGCGGGTGTTCGCCGGGCAACAGCGGCAGCGCGACACTGAAGCCGCCAGCCTGCGGCGCGATGCGCTCGACCTCGTTGTGCACCGTCCATTCGCTGCCCAGCACAAGCCGGCGGGTAAGGCGCACATAGGGCGGGAGGTCCTGCCCGGGCGTACTGGCCTCGCCGCCCGCGACGACCCGCTGGCGGTCGAAGGCCAGGCTGTCGCCGAGCAGGCGGTCGGCGTCCAGCCCGTCGGCCGTCCAGCCGTCCGTTTGCACCACGACGCGCTGTGGCGCCAGGGCAAACCGCAGGCGTGCGCTGTCGATGCCGTCGAGCCGGTAACGCAGCGCCACCTCATGGACGCCCGGTTCGAGCCGCAGCCAGAGCAGATCGCCATCGCGTCGCGCCAGCACCGCCGGCCGCCCATCGACCGTCGCCGTGACCAGCGGCAGCGTGGTGGCCGGCAGGGGCAGCGCGACCGTGGCGCCGGCGTGCGCCTGCAGGGTGAGGTCGAGCGCATCGCCGGCCGGTACCGCTCGCGCCTGCGGCAGGTTCGCGCAGGCGGGCGCGCAGGCGGGCGCCTCGACCAGGCGCTGGCGCAACTGGTCGAGCAGCGGCTGACTCGGCAGCGCCTGCGCATGGGCGTGCCAGGGCAGCAATGCCAGCGCCAGCAACGCCGCCGAAGCCGCATCCCGCCTGCCTTGCCAGCGCCCGCGCCCGCGCCAGGGTGCCAGCAGCGAGGGAAGCACGCGTGCGAGCAACGCGGCCAGCAGCACCACCATCAGTACGCGCAACAGGCTCACCAGCCACGCCGGGGCGATCACCAGGCGTACGGTCTGCCGGGGCGTGACCGGCCCGGACCAGCCCAGGCGGTAATTGCTGCCGAGGCGCCAGGTCGGCGTGCCCGGGCCCGCCTGGACCAGGCTGCGGGCGTCCACGGGCAGCTGCGTCGCGGATCGCTTCGTGGCGCCCACCGACACGCCGGCAAGCGCCCGGTCAGGCGCTGACGCCCGTCGCTCGGCCGCGGCGGGAGCTGCAGGTCCGGCTGGCGGAACGTTGTAGCTCTGGTCGAGCATGGCGGTCTCCAGGCTGATGTGCCGGGTCTGCGGCTCGAGCTGCGGATGCAGTGCGTATTGCAGCTGGGTGGCCACGAAGGGCAGCGTCCACAGCACCGCGAGCACGGACGAGGCCAGGGCGGCGACGTTCACGGCGCGCTGCAGACGACCCTCCGGCAGCGCGCGCAACAGCAGCGCCAGCGCGAGCAGCAGCGCCCATGGCCAGCCCAGCAGGCGGCCGGCCAGCAGGGCGATCAGCGCCACGCCGAACACGTCCAGCAGGCTCCACCCGGCCACCCACGAATCGGGCGAGTTGTCCGCACCGGGCGCACCGAGCAGGCGATAGCCCGGCGGCAGCTGGAGCGTGGCGTCGATGCGTTCGAGCGGCGCGCTCCAGCCGGTCACCGGCAGCGCGCCGCTGGCGGGCACGCGCAGCCCGGCGCCGAGATCGAGTCGATCGCTGCGCACCTCCACCCCGCTGCGTCCATCCCCGGCGCGACTGATCAGCAGCGGCTCGCCGTCCTGTTCGGCGCGCTGCAGCTGCCACGGCGCGTCGACTTCCAGCCGCTGGCGGTGCAGTTCGCCCTGCAGGCGGTCGTCCACCGCCAGGCCGCGGCCGTCGAAGTCCAGCCACAGGCGGCGCGACAGGCGCAGGCGATCGTGCCGTCCCGCCCCGCGCTCACCCGGCTGCACGGTGAGCGTGGCATCGGCGTCCATCACGAAGGCGGGCAGCTCGCGCCAGTCCTCCGGCACGCCAGCCTGCGCCGCGTCGGTGGCCTGGCCTTCGGCGTGGCTGCCGCGCAGGTCGGGGTGGTCGGCGTAGCTCCAGATCTCCTGTCGCGGCCAGGGTGGCGGCGGCAGGGTCGCCGCGATGCGCGCGAGCGGCGCGCTGGCGCGGGCATCGAGGGTGACCGTCCAGCGGCCGGGCTTAAGCTGCACGCGCAGGCGGCCGTCGCTTTCCATGCGCACGGGCAGCCCCCCGTCCAGCGCGGTGGCGACGAAGCCGTTCGGCAACGCCGGCCCGAGCAAAAGCTCACGGGGGCTGCCGGTGACATCGAAACGCAAGCGGGTTTCCAGGGTCGCCGGCAGGCCGTCGGCCAGGCGGCGGTCGACGCGCAGCGACAGCGCATCGGCCACGCGCCGGGCAGCGGCCGCCTCGCCCAGGGCCAGTTCGTCGCCATCGCGCTGCAGCCGTGCGACCGGCTTGCCGTCGACGGTGAGTTCGACCAGGGCGATCGCCCCGGGCACGTGCAGCCGTGCCGGGCGTGCCGACCAGGGCAACCGGCCTTGCACGCGATGGTCGCCGGGCGAAACGCGCACCACCGGCTGGCCGTCGCGCTCCAGCACCACGGCCGGTTGGCCGTCCAGCCGGACCTGTTCCGGCCAGTGGCGCACACCGCCCGGCAGCGCGATCCACGCAGGGGCGTCGGCGTGGGCGTCCAGGGTGAACTGCCCGCCCCCGGCATCGGTCGACAGCGCCAGCCGGCCGGGCCAGGCGCACTGCCACGCCTCGCCCTGGCCGGGCGCGTGTGCCAGCCGCGGGCAGGCATGCGCCGCCTCCTCGTGCAGCACCCAGTCCTGCCAGTCGCGCAACGGCGGCGGCACCTGCTGCGCGATCGCCGGCGCGGCCAGCAGCAGGCCCATGAGCAACAGCCATCCTGATCGAGCACGCATGCCTGGTCTCCCTGTCGCCCGACGGGCGCGGCACAGTTTAGGGGGAACGTCCGCGCGCGGGCAGCGGAAGGCGCCCTTCGATGGGATGGCTCATAAAGCAGGACGCCGGGCGTTTCCGCCCGGCGTACTGTTTCAAGCCAGGGACCTGGCCCTCAGTGCATGATCGCCTGCGGATCCTGCTTGGCCTTCAGCGCGGCACACAGCAGGGTGTTCTCGGTGGTCTGCGCCAGGCCACGTTCGGCGCCGGTGACGTCCTTGGCGCGGGTCTTGAAGAACGCCTGCAGGCGGTCGGCTTCCTCCTGCGAGCAACCGCCACCGCCCATCAGGCCGGGCAGGCGACCGCCGGCGAAGCTGCCAGTGCGCTCGACGATGCGGTCGTAATGGGCGACCGCCCACTTCCACATCGCATCGCGCCCGGCGCGGGTCTCGCGGCCGCCACGCAGCAGGGCGGCCATCTCGCCGACCTTGACCTGCTTGTCCAGCGCGAAGTTGCGCACCCGCTCGGCCAGTGCCGGATCCTCGACCGCGCTCAGGCCGGCCAGCATGGCATTGCGCTGGGCGGGGTCGGAGGTCTTGGGCAGCTCGGCGATCAGCGCATCGACCGCGCTCTTGCCGTGCTCCTGCACCGCCACCGCCAGCGCGGTGTCGAGCAGGTCCGGATCGGCCGCATCGAGGTTGAGGTGGCCATCGGCCTTGCGCTGGAGCGCGGCCTCACCCTGCTTGAGCAGTTCCGCGCGCACCTGCGGCAACTTCACGTCCAGCGCCAGGAAGCCGGCCAGCGTGCTGCGCAACAGCGAATCGTCATCCGGCTCGCCGGGCTTGCGGTGGTAGCCCAGCAGCTCCATGCGCGGCAGGTAGGCGGTCCGCGCCCAGGCATCGAGCGCGTTGCGCTGCGCATCGGTCGCAGCCAGGTAGCGGTCGATCCACTCGAAGCTGGCGATCGGCGCGGTGGCCACCGCGCGCACGCGCGAGGCGGTCAACGGCTTCAGCGCCGCCAGCAGGTCGCCCGCGTCGATGTCGCCGTGGTGGAAGCTGGCGTCGGCGGCGTCGGCATAGGCCAGCTGCTCGGCGTCGGTGAGGTGGCTGATCCGGTCGCCCAGGCGGGCCAGGTCGCCCTTGTCCATGCCGAAGCGGTAGTAGCCGCTGGCGTTGGCGTTGGGCATCACCCATGTGTTGGCGCTGGCGCCCGGCAGCGCGATCGTGCCGGTGGCCTTCTCCAGCAGCTCGCAGTTGACCTTGCTGCCGTCGGCGGTGCCATAGCGCACGCACACCGGCACGCCCCACACGTGCTTCGCGTCGCCCTTGCTGCCGACCGGCAGGTAGCGGCTCTGGCTGAGCTTGAGCACGGTCTGGCCGTCCTTCTGCGCCAGCTGGGTCTGCACGTAGGGCACGCCGGGCTGGTTGAGGAAGCTCTTGAAGGCCTGCTTGAAGTCCTCGCCCTTGTCGGCCGCCTTGGCGATCGAGTCGACCAGGTCGTCCGCGGTGGCGGTGGAGAACTTGTGGTCCTGGATGTACTGGCGCATGCCCTGCTGGAAGGTCTTCTCGCCGACGTAGCCCTCGAACATGCCGAGCACGCTGGCGCCCTTCTGGTAGGTGATCGAATCGAACGCGGTCTCGATGTCGCCGTTGCCGGTGATCGGCTGGCGGATCTTGCGCGCGGTGACCAGGGCGTCGTTGTCCATGGCGTACTGCGCACCGCGGACGCGGTCGAGGTCCGCACGGTATTCCGGGTGCACCTTCATCGTCACCTTCTGCTGCATCCAGGTGGCGAAGGCCTCGTTGAGCCAGATGTCGTTCCACCAGGCGGTGGTGACGGTGTCGCCGGTCCACTGGTGGGCCAGTTCGTGCGCGTTGACGTTGAACGAGCCGCGCACGTACTGCGCCGGCGAATCCGGGTCGAGCAGCAGCAGCCAGTCGCGGAAGGTCACCAGGCCGGCGTTCTCCATCGCGCCGGCGGAGAAGTCCGGCGCGGCGAGCAGGTCGAGCTTGTCCCACGGATAGCCGAAGGCGTAGTAGTCCTCCAGCGTGTGGATGATGCTCGGCGTCTCCGACAGCACGTGCTGCATGCGGTGGCCCTCGCCCTTGGCGGCGATGCCGCGCAGCTGCAGCGGCGTGGCGCGGTAGGCGTCCGGCGAGATGTCCGGGCCGGCGACGATGTCCCAGGGGCCGACGGCGAAGGCGACCAGATAGGTGGGCAGCGGCTTGGTGGTGGAGAAGGTCAGCGTCTTCCAGCCGTCACCGGCGGCCGCTTCCTTGACCTGCTTGGTGTTGGCCACCGCCTTCTCGTCCTCGGGGATGGTCAGGCTGATGTCGAATGGCGTCTTGAAATCGGGCTCGTCGAAGCCGGGGAAGGCGTAGCGCGCGCTGATCGGCTCCATCTGCGTCATCGCGTACGGCACACCCTCGTGGCTGACTTTGTACAGGCCCTGCAGCTGCATGTTGAGCGGCGCGGTGTAGTCGAAGGCGAGGGTCAGTTCCTGCGGCTTGAGCGTGTCGGCGAAGTCGACGCGCACCACGCCTTCCTTCGGCGCGGCCTCGACGTACTTGGCCGCATGGGTCTTGCCGGAGGCGTCGGTCACGCTGACCTTCGAGACCTTCAGGTCGTGGCCGTGCAGCCAGATGTGGTCGGACGCCTGCTTCAGGTCGACCCTGATGCGCGTGGTGCCGGAGAAATCCTGCTGCGCCGGATCCACCTTGAAGGACAGCGCATAGGACTGTGGCACCGCCCAGCGCGGCAGCTTGCCGTGCGGCACCTGGTCGGTGGTGGCGGCGAAGGCGGCGCCGCAACAGGCGGCCAGCGCGGTGAGCACGAGCGGTTTGACGAGTCGACGCATGTGTTTTCCCCGGGAACAGTGAAGGCAACACCCGAAGCTAGGCCGGGCATGACTTGTGACACAGTGCCAAAAGGCATGGCCGCGGCGGCGTGAAGCCCGCAACGGGCGGCGGCTCCCTCCGCAAGCGAGGGTCGGCTTGGCGCAAGGGCCCCCGCTCCAGGAAAAAGAATTCCGTCGCCGATGGTGGCCGCCATTGCCCCTATCGATCGCCAGCACCACAATCATAGGCATGCCCTATTGGAGCAAGCCATGAACCTGCGCGACCTCGCCTATCTCGTGTCGCTGGCCGAGCACCGCCATTTCGGGCGGGCCGCCGAGGCCAGCTTCGTCAGCCAGCCGACGCTTTCCACGCAGATCAAGAAGCTCGAGGACGAGCTCGGCGTGGCGCTGGTCGAGCGCACGCCGCGCAAGGTGCTGCTCACCGAGACCGGCCGCGAGATCGCCCGGCGCGCCCGCGGCGTACTGGCCGAGGTGGACGAGATCCGCGCCATCGCCCAGCGCACGCGCGACCCCGAGGCCGGCAGGTTGCGCCTGGGCGTGTTCCCGACACTGGGGCCCTACCTGCTGCCACACCTGGTGCCAGCCGTGCGCCAGCGCTTTCCGCGACTGGAGCTGCTGCTGATCGAGGAGAAGACCGAGCAGGTCATGCGCATGCTGCGGGAAGGCTCGCTGGACGTGGGCATCCTCGCCCTGCCGATCCACGAGGACAGCCTGCATGCGGAGTTCCTGTTCGAGGAACCGTTCGTGCTGGCCGTGCCGGACGACCACCCGCTGGCCCACCGCAAGGCGCGCCTGAAGCTGGCCGACCTGTCGGACGAGAGCCTGCTGCTGCTCGAGGACGGTCATTGCCTGCGCGACCAGGCACTGGAGCTGTGCCAGCTGGCCGGCGCGGGCGAGAAGGTGGGCTTTCGCGCCACCAGCCTGGAGACGCTGCGCCAGATGGTCGCGGCGAACGTCGGTATCACCCTGCTGCCGACGTTGGCGATCAAGCCGCCGGTGGCGCGCACCGACAACGTGAAGCTGCTCGAGTTTGCCGGCCACGCGCCAAGCCGCCGCATCGCGCTAGTGTGGCGCAAGAGCTCCTCGCTGGGACCGTTCCTCGAACGTTTCGCGGAGGTGGTGCGAGGCCTGCCGGCCGACCTGCTCGAACCGGACCTGGCCGGGCCGGCCCACGCCCTGCGGCGCAAGCGTGCCTGACACGCATCCACAGGGGAAAACACCGATGCAGCGGCTGCTGTGGCTGGGATTGATGGTGCTGTTGGGGTGGGGTGCACTGGGGTGGTGGCAACAACGCCCGCTGCACCCGCCGCCGGGCGTGCTGGCTGCGCAGGCGCCCGAACAGGTGGACCTGCGCGACGGCGCCGTGCTCCAGCGTGGTGACACCGTGCTGCGCACCCGCGCCCACATCGCACTGACCGCGCGCGTGCTTTCGCGCGAGGACTACCGCTGGGACGCCGGCGCCTCGCTTGCGCCGACCGACCTGGCGCTGGGCTGGGGACGCATGTCCGACAGCGCGGTGCTGGCCGGGATCGAGATCAGCCAGTCCAACCGCTTCTTCTACTGGCACGTGCGCGACTTCCCGATCCCGCGTCGCGAAATCGAAACCTCCGCCACGAACGTGCACCTCATCCCGGCCGACGCCGGCGTGCGCCATGCGATGAAGCAGGTGCGCCCCGGCGAGCTGGTGCACCTGGAAGGCTTCCTGGTCGACGCCAGCCGCGCGGATGGCTGGCACTGGCGTACCTCGCTGCGTCGCGACGACACCGGCGATGGCGCCTGCGAGCTGATGTATGTGGAGGAGCTGGAGCCGGTGGCGCCGTGACTTCCCTGCAGGAGCGCACCCGTGCGCGACCCGTGACGCACGCGGTCGCGCACGGGAGCGCTCCTACAGGCGCCTGGTCAGCATCGCCATGCGCTGCGCATCGGCGAGCACGCCGTGCAGGATGCGCAACTCGCGCTCGTCCGGCTGTGCGCGCTGGAACAGGCGGCGCAGGCGCAACATGATCGTGGTCGGCTCGCGACCCTTGTGGAACTCGATGTCCTCCAGCGTCTGCCCCAGATGCTCGAAGAAGCGCTCCATCCGCGCCGCGTCGGCCGGTGGCTCGTCGTGTTCCGGCGGCACGTCCACCGGCGTGTCGCCGAGCATCGCCAGGCGCTGTTCGTAGGCCATCACCTGCACCGCCTGGGCCAGGTTGAGCGAGCTGTAGTCCTCCACGCTGGGGATGCGCACCATCGCGTGGCAGCGCGCCAGCTCCTCGTTCTCCAGGCCGGTGCGTTCGTTGCCGAAGACCAGGGCCACCTGCTCGCCGCGGGCCGCGGCCGCAAGCGCCTGCGCGGCCCCCTCGCGCGGGGTGAGCTCCGGCAGGTTCACGCCGCGCCGGCGCGCCGACAGGCCCAGCGCGAAGGTCGCGCCGGCCAGGCCGTCGACCAGCGATGCATGCACGCCAGCCTCGGCCAGCACCTGCACAGCGTTGGCGGCCAGCGCGTCAGCCTCGCGGCTGGGAAATTCGGCCGGCGCCACCAGCTCCAGCCGGGTGAAGCCCATCGTGCGGATCGCCCGCGCCGCGCTGCCGATATTGCCCGGATGCGAGGTGCGCACCAGCACGAAGCGGAACAGTCGGGCGAGATCGGCGTAGTCGGTCATGGCGGCGGGAACAGCAGGCAGGATCGCCAAGGATAGCCGGCCGGGACGCCCCGACGCCGGCTCTGCTAGAATCGCCGGCCGCATTTGTGCTCTTTTCCCAAAGCCGAAGCCATGCCAAGACCCGCCGTCACCATCGCGGCCCGTGCCGCGCGCGCCGCAGGCAACGTGATCCTGCGCTACATGAACCGCATCGACGGCCTGCACGTGGTCGAGAAGCACCGCATGGACTTCGCCTCGGAAGTCGACCGCCTGGCCGAGGCCGAGATCGTCAAGGAACTGCGCCGCGCCTATCCGGACCACGCCATCCTCGCCGAGGAAGGCGGCGCGACCGGCAAGAACCCGCTCACCTGGGTGATCGATCCGCTCGACGGCACGCACAACTACCTGCGCGGCATTCCGCACTTTTCCGTGTCGATCGCGCTGGTCGATAAAGGCGTGCCGATCTATGGCGTGGTGTTCGATCCGCTGCGCGACGAGCTGTTCACCGCCAGCAAGGGCGATGGCGCCTACCTCAACGACCGCCGTATCCGCGTGTCGCGCCGCGAGAACCTGGGCGGCGCGATGATCGCGACCGGCTTTCCCTATCGCCAGCGTGAACATCTGGACAGCCAGCTGGCGATGACCCGCGCGCTGCTCGGCCAGGCCGAGGACATCCGCCGCTCCGGCTCGGCCGCGCTGGACCTGGCCTACACCGCCGCCGCGCGCTACGACGGCTATTTCGAGATCGGCCTCAAGCCCTGGGACATGGCCGCCGGCGTGCTGCTCGTGCACGAGGCGGGCGGGCGCTATGGCGACTTCGCCGGCCGCGACGGCATGCCCGCCAGCGGCAACCTGATCGCCGCCAACCTCAACGTGGCCAAGGCGATGACCGACGCCATCGGTGCGCAGGCCACGCCGGCTTTGCTCAAGGCCTGAGCGGCACCGTCGACACGCACAAGGGGGCGCCCGCGTGGCGCCTTTTTTGTGTGCGGACGCGTCCCTGCGGCAGCGCATCCCGTGCTCGGCCGGATGCCTGGCGGTCGCACACGGGGGCGCGCTCCAGCAGTCGCCGCAGCCACCCGCGCGCCTGCCCGGGCAGCAGCCGGGCGCTGCTGTAGATCTTTCCAGCCCGAGCGTTTTTTCCAGCCGCGCGGACGCAAGGTTCGCATTCGCGGCGCAGCCCGCGGTGGCATCCGCATTGCAACGCCCCTGCCCGTCCGGAGGGCCCGCGACACGATGCGGCGCCCTGCGGACGAGGGAGCGTCCGTCGCCACCGGTGCACGCCAGTGCCGGTGGGCGGAAGCGGGTCGTGGCTCCCTGCCCGACCCTCTCTCTCCGCTGGACGCCGGGAAGGCGGCCAGCCGAGCACTGCGAGGAAACCGATCGGATGTACCAACGGAGATAACCATGAGCCGGCAACAGTCCCCAGGCAGTCAGTCCAGCAGCAACAAGAACCAGCACCCCACCGACACGATCGACGGGGCGCGCGGCAAGCTCAGCGTCCGCGAGGCGGGGCGCAAGGGCGGCTTGCGCGTGCGCGAATTGATCAACCGCGGCCGCCAGGTCGAGGCACGCCAGAGCGAACAGCGTCCGAACTAGACGCGCAACACGAAAGGAGGGGCACATGGCAACACGGGAAGAGCAGAGCGACCACGGCAGGCATGCCGGCGGTGGCCAGCACGACCAGGGCGACATGACCGTGCGCGAGGCCGGCCACAAGGGTGGCGAAATCGGCGGACACAAGGGTGGGCAGCGCACGCGCGAACTGATCGAGGAAGGCAAGCAGGCCGAAGGCCACGGCAACGGTCGCAAATGATCCACGGCGGCATCAGGTCGCATACCGGGGAGTATCGACATGGCAAAGCACAGCGACAACCAGCAAGACAGGGCGACATGACGGTCCGGGAAGCCGGCCAGAAGGGCGGCCACAAGGGCGGTGAGATCCGCAAGGAACAGCTCGGCCCCGAGGGTTACTCGGAGCTCGGCCACAAGGGTGGCCAGCGCGTGCGCGAGCTGATCGAGGAAGGCAAGCAGGCTGAAGGCGGCACCAGGAAATGACAGGCACGGCGGCGGCGCGCCTGTCGCGGGCGCGCCGGTCCGTCACGCAGGGGCGGGTTCCAGTCCCGGCGGATCGCACCGCGATGGCGGGATGCAACCCACCTGTGCGGTCAGGCCTGCCCGCTGCCCTCGCGCAGGAACTCGCGCAGGAACGGCACGGTGATGCGGCGCTTGGCCGCCAGCGAGGCCTGGTCCAGGCGATCGAGCAGGTCCAGCAGCGCGGCCAGGTCGCGGGCGTAGTGGCTGAACAGCCAGTCCAGCACCGCCCCGTCCAGCTCGATGCCGCGCGCGGCCGCCTGCTCGCGCAGCACGGCACGCCGTTCGCCGTCATCCAGGGCCTTGAGCGCGAATTGCGTGCATGCGCCCAGGCGCGAGCGCAGGTCCGGCAGGCCGATGCCCAGCTGCGCCGGCGCGGCATCGGCTGCGAACAGCATCGCCCCGCCTTCCGCGCGCACCTGGTTGTACAAGTCGAACAGGGCGTGCTCGGCGGCGCGCTCGCCGGCCAGCACGCCCAGATCGTCGATGGCCAGCAATTCGCTGCTGCCCACGCCGCGCAGCGCCCCGATGTGTTCGTGCATGGCCGAAAGCGGCAGGTATTGCACGCGCCGTCCGGCCGCGATTGCGGCTTGGCAGGCAGCCACCAGCAGGTGGCTGCGCCCGCTGCCGGTCGGGCCGTGCAGGTACACCCAAGGCGCCCCGGGCACTTCGGCCAGGGTTCGCACGGCGGCTAGGGCGGCGGCATTGGCGGCGGCGTGGAAATGCTCGAATCGCTGCCGGCGCGGCCAGCGCAGCGCGAGCGGCAATTGCGGAATCATGGCGAACCGTCGCCCGGGCCACGCGGCGCGGGCGGCATGGCATCGCCATACCTGGCGCCGTCGGGCGCATCCACGGTCACCTTGACCTCGGCCACCAGCGGGTCGTCCGCCCCCGGCTGCTTGTAGAGCTCGCTCATGCGGTAGCGCTCGAGCAGGTAGCGCAACAGCACCATGATCACCGAGGCGGCCGGCAACGCCAGCAACACGCCGAGAAAGCCGAACAGGTAGCCACCGGCGAGCACGGCGAAGATGACCGCTACCGGATGCAGACCGATCTTGTCGCCGACCAGCTTGGGCACCAGCGCGTAACCTTCCAGCAACTGGCCTACGATGAACACGCCGCAGACCATCAGCGGATGCGACCAGTCGCCGTACTGCACCAGCGCGGCGATGATCGCCGCGCCGAAGCCGACCATGAAGCCCAGGTAGGGCACGAAGCTGAGCAGGCCGGCCACCATGCCGATCAGCGGGCCGACCGACAGCCCGACCAGGGTCAGCGCCACGCCGTAGAAGATGCCCAGCGCGAGCATCACCAGCAACTGGCCGCGCACGAAAGCGCCCAGTACCGCATCGGACTCGCGCGCCAGGTGGGCGACGGTCGGCTGTACCGAGCGCGGCAGCACGCTGTCGATGTAGGCGATCAGCCGGTCCCAGTCGCGCAGAAGATAGAACGCCACCACCGGCACCAGCACCACGTTGGTCAACCACATCACCGCGCCGATGCTGGAGCGCGAGACCGTGCCCAGCACGGTGGTCGCCACCGCGCCGATCGAACCGATGTGCGCGCGGATCGCGGCCATCAGCCGGCTGGTATCGAACGCGTCCGGATCGAGGTTGAGCGTGCGTTGCAGCCAGGGCAGCGCAGTGTTCTGGATCCAATCCACGTAGCGCGGCAGGTTGTGGACCAGATTCTCGATCTGGTCGGAAATCAGCGGCACCAGCAGCAGCAGTGCGCCAACCAGCAGCAGGGTCAGCACGAAGAACACGATGCTGACGGCCCAGGTCCGGTTCAGGCCCAGCCGTTCGAGCCGGTCCGCCAGCGGATCGCCCAGGTAGGCCAGCATGCCGGCGACGGCGAAGGGCATCAGCACCGGCGCCAGCAGCCAGATCAGGAAGCCGATCACCAGCACGATGGCGAGCAGTTGCCAGCGGCGGGAAATGTCGTGGGTCACGGGTGGGCCTCGTTCGAGCGATGCACGGCGTTTCCTGGCAGGGCCCCGCTTGCGGGCTCCTACACCAGGCCTTGCCTCAATGGAGCCACTGCAGGCTGGCGTCCGCCCCTGCATGCGGCGAGCCCTGGATCACCCGCCCGCCCGCGGCCAGGCTGGCGGCGAGCGCGGTCGTCGGTGTGCTCGACTTGATGCCCAGCAGGAAGCCGTCGTTGTCGGCGGCGAGCGTGTTCACCTCGCGCACCGACGGATCGGCACGCAACATCGCCAGCAGGTTGGCGTACGCCTGCGCCGAATCGACCTTGCTCACCCATAGCGTGCCGCTGCTGATGCCGGCGCCGATCACGTTGAGCTGCTTGCCCAGGCGGTCGGCCAGGCCGTTGGCGGCATCGGTCAGCAGGGCATCGGTGCTGAGTGCCTGGTCGCTCCACGGCAGTGGCTTGCCACCCGAGACCAGGGTCCAGTCCGCACTGCCGCCCTTGAGGTTGCCGACCAGGATCAGGCCGGTGTGGTAGCGCTGGGTGATCATCGCCAGCGCGGTCGGGTCGGCGTTCGCCACGGCGGCCGCTTCCGGCACATGCGACGGATCCGGATAGGCCAACTGGTAGCCGCGCGCCGCCGCGGCCTGCGCCAGCGCGCCCAGCGCATCCTGGCCAAGCAGGCTGCCGTCGCTGCCGTGCACCAGCACCAGCACCGGCGGCTTGACGCCCGCAGCCGGCACGCCGATCTGTGCGATCAGCCGGCGCACGGCACCCGGGTCGAAGTTCACCTGCAGCACGATGCCGCTGCCGGCGCGCTGGTACTGGAACTGCTGCACCAGGCCCGGCGCACCCTTCAGCGCGTCGTCGTAACCGGGCTTGCTGCGCAGGTCCTGCCCCCCGGCGACGCGCTCGAGCACCTGCGCGAGCGCCGTGGCGAACGCCTCGTCACGTTGCGCCTCGCTGGTGTCGGCGACCGGCACCACCACCGCGTAAGGCGAGCCCGGCACGGACGCGGGCACCTGCGCCCACGCCGCCGGCGCAAGGAAACCCAACAGAAGGAAGGCGAAAAACAGGCGTGACAGGCGCATCGGCAAAGCTCGTCCGTGGAAGCTCGGATAACGGGGGAGTCTGCCCAATCCCGCCCCCAGCGTCCATTGGCGCGGCCCGACGCAACCTCGCAAGGCGCGGTGTTTCCCGCCGCGCCGGCCGGCCCGCGCGCGGGTACGCCGCGCCGCGGGGAGCGTGCTGGTAGAATTGCGGGATTTCCCCAAGGCCTTCTTCGCCATGTCCGACGCCCTCACCTACCGCGCCGCCGGCGTCGATATCGACGCCGGCAATGCCGTGGTCGAACGTATCAAGCCGCTGGTCAAGCGCACCTTCCGTCCGGAGGTGATGGGCGGGCTCGGCGGTTTCGGCGGCCTGTTCGACCTGGCCGGCCGCTACAGGGAGCCGGTGCTGGTATCCGGTACCGACGGCGTGGGGACCAAGCTCAAGCTCGCGCAGCAGCTGGGTCGCCACGACACCATCGGCATCGACCTGGTCGGCATGTGCGTCAACGACGTACTGGTGCAGGGCGCCGAGCCGCTGTTCTTTCTCGACTACTTCGCCACCGGCAAGCTCGACGTCGACACCACCGTGGCGGTGGTGGGCGGCATCGCGAAGGGTTGCGAGCTGGCCGGCTGCGCGCTGATCGGCGGCGAGACGGCGGAGATGCCGGACATGTATCCCCCGGGCGAGTACGACCTGGCCGGCTTCACGGTCGGCGCGGTGGAGAAGTCGCAGCTGCTCTCGGGCGAGTCGATCGTGGCCGGCGATGTCATCCTCGGCGTGGCGTCTTCCGGTCCGCATTCGAACGGTTATTCGCTGATCCGCAAGATCCTCGAGCGCGCCGGCAGCCCGCTCGATCTAGACCTTGGCGGCGTGACGCTCGCCGACGCGCTGATGACGCCGACCACCATCTACGTCAAGCCCATGCTGGAGCTCCTGCAGGGCAGGCACGTGCACGGCATGGCGCACATCACCGGCGGCGGCCTCAAGGAAAACATCATACGCGTCGTGCCCGACGGCCTGGGCCTGGCGCTCGACGCGAACGCGATCGTGCTGCCGCCGGTGTTCGACTGGCTGATGCGCGAAGGCAAGGTCGCACGCGAGGAGATGTGGCGCACGTTCAACTGCGGCGTGGGCTTCACCGTGATCCTGCCGCGCGCCGCGGTCGACGGCGCCGCGGCGCTGCTGGCCGGGCATGACCTGGCCAGCAGCGTGATCGGCGAGGTCGTCAAGGCGCAGGGCGACGAGCGCGTCCACATCGGCTGATACAGGACGACCGCCCTCCCCGATCGTACGCGCGCGGCGCCGAAGTCAAAGGATCACCGACCTTCGGCCCACGGGCACGCCCGGGGCGAACGGCAGAGACAGACATGCCCCACCCTCTCCGCATCGCCGTCCTGGCTTCCGGACGCGGCAGCAACCTCGCCGCATTGCTGGCTGCGCGCGAGCGTGGCGAACTGATCGCCGAATTCGTGCTGGTGGCCAGCGACAAGGCCACCGCCGGAGCATTGCGACTGGCCGACGAGGCGGGCATTCCCACGCTGGTGCTCGATCCGAAGACCTACCCGGACCGCCGCGCGTTCGACCTGGACCTGTTCGGCCGGCTCGCCGCCAGCGGTGCCGAACTGGTCGTGCTGGCTGGTTTCATGCGCATTCTCGATGGCGAGGCGATCGCGCCCTGGGCCGGGCGCATGCTCAACATCCACCCTTCCCTGCTGCCCAAGTACCGCGGCCTGCACACGCACCGGCGCGCGCTGGAAGCAGGCGACCTGGAACACGGCGCCAGCGTGCATTTCGTCACCGCCGAACTGGACGGCGGTCCGGTGGTGGCGCAGGCGGTGCTGCCGATCGAGCCCGGCGAGGACGAGCAGCGCCTCGCGCAGCGCCTGTTGCCCCTGGAGCATCGATTGCTGCCGGCAGTGGTCGCGCTGATCGCCGAAGGTCGCCTGGCCTGGCGCGACGGCTCGCCCTGGCTGGACGGCGCGCCGCTCGCCCTGCCGCTGCGCCTCACCGCGGCCGGACTTGCGGTCGTCTGAACCGGAGGTTCAGCGTGGTCACGGCACACTCGCTCACATGAGTTTCCGTCCCCTTCTCCGGCTCGCCGGTGTCCTGCTGCTCGCCGGCGCCAGCGGACTGGCCCTCGCCGCTCCCCCCAAGGCCTTCACCGCCACCTACCGCGTGCTGCGGGACGGCTCGCCGATGGGCGAGGCCACCGTCAGCCTCAAGCCGCTCGGCAACGGCCAGTGGCAATACAGCAAGCACCTGCGCGGCACCTCGGGGTTGGCCGCCCTGCTGGGCGCCAACCTGGACGAAGTATCGCGCTTCCGCTGGAAGGGCGACGTGCCCGAGGCGCTCAGCTACGACTACCGCCTGGATGCGGCGATCAAGTCCCGGCAACGCCACGTCACGGTGGACTGGGACAAGGGCCAGGTCACCGTGGACGAAGGCAAGGGCGCGATCACCTATGCGGCGCGGCCGGGCATGGTCGAACGCAACACCACCGCACTGGCGATCGGGCTGGCGCTGCGCGACGGGCAGAAGCAGGTCGCGCTGCCGGTGGCGGTCAAGCAGGAAGTCCAGACGCAGCGGTTCAAGCTCACGGGCAAGCAGGAGGTGACCGTGCCGGCCGGCCGATTCGACGCCGTGCGGGTGGATCGCACCGATGCCGACCGCGGCTTCAGCGCATGGTATGCGCCGGACCGTTACCCGCTGCCGGTGAAGCTGTCGCAGAAGGACGGCGGCAACCTGACGATGGAGCTGGTGAGCTTCCGCTAGCGCTCCGCTTCCTCTCCGCGTCGGGCCCTGGCCCGCAGGAGAACCGATGCCCTTCGCCGCACGCGTGCCTGGTGGGCGGAAGCCCGCCCTGCGGGACACGGCCGGAGCTCCGCGGGCTCGTCGTCGCCCGGGAGACCGGCACCATTTGCGGTCGGAACCTCAGCTCGGCAGGCGCCGGATCCTCGCGCCGAGCACGCCGAGCTTCTCCTCGATGTTCTCGTAGCCGCGATCGATGTGGTACACGCGATCGACCGTCGTGTCCCCCAGCGCCACCAGCCCGGCCAGCACCAGGCAGGCGGAGGCGCGCAGGTCGGTGGCCATGATCGGTGCGCCGCTCATGTGGTCCACGCCCTGGATGATCGCGGTGTTGCCTTCCAGGCGGATGTCCGCACCCAGGCGCTTGAGTTCCTGCGCGTGCATGAAGCGGTTCTCGAACACCGTTTCGGTGATCACGCCCACGCCCTCGGCCACGCAGTTGAGCGCGGTGAACTGCGCCTGCATATCGGTGGGAAACGCCGGGTACGGCGCGGTCACGATGTTGACCGCCTTCGGGCGGCGGCCGCCCATGTCCAGCTCGATCCAGTCCGGCCCGGTGGACAGGTGGGCGCCGGCTTCCTCCAGCTTGGCCAGCACCGCGTCCATCGTGCCGGCGCGCGCACCACGGGCGCGCACCTTGCCGCCGGTCATCGCGGCGCCGACCAGGAAGGTGCCGGTCTCGATGCGGTCCGGCAGCACTTCGTATTCGGCGCCTTCCAGCCGCTCGACGCCATGGATCACCAGCGTCGCCGTGCCGATGCCCTCGATGCGTGCGCCCATCGCGACCAGGCAGTTGGCCAGGTCGACGACCTCGGGTTCCTGTGCCGCGTTCTCGATGATCGTGGTGCCCTGGGCCAGGGTGGCGGCCATCAGGATGTTCTCGGTGCCGGTGACGGTCACCATGTCCATCGCGATGCGCGCGCCCTTGAGGCGCCTGGCGCGGGCGCGGATGTAGCCGTTCTCCACCGTCACCTCGGCGCCCAGCGCCTGCAGCCCGCGGATGTGCTGGTCGACCGGGCGCGAGCCGATCGCGCAACCGCCGGGCAGCGAGACTTCCGCCTCACCGAAACGCGCCACCAGCGGGCCGAGCACCAGGATCGAGGCGCGCATCGTGCGCACCAGGTCGTACGGCGCCACGTGGCTTTCGATGGTGCGCGGATCGACGTGCATCTTCATGCGGTCGTCCAGCACCAGGTTGACCCCCATGCGGCCGAGCAGCTCGATGAAGGTGGTCACGTCATGCAGGTGCGGCACGTTGGAGATCGTTACCGGACCATCGGCCAGCAGGCAGGCGGCGAGGATCGGCAGCACGGCGTTCTTGGCGCCGGAAATGGCGACTTCGCCATGGAGCGGCTCGCCACCGCTGATCAGGATCTTGGCCATTGTTCGGGGATTCGCGATTCAGGATTCGGGATTCAAAGGGCGCGGTACGGGACCGGGGCGGGCTCGCTTCAGCGATTCCCGGTCCCCGATTACCGATTCCCGGCTTCTTCGGGAGTCAACGTCTTGAGCGCCAGCGCATGGATCGCCCCGCCCATCAGTTCGCCCAGCGTGGCGTAGACCATGCGGTGACGCGCGATCGGCAGCTTGCCGGCGAACTGGCTGGCCACCACGGTGGCTTCGAAATGCACGCCGTCGTCCCCGCTGACCAGCGCGTTCGCGCCGGGCAGGCCGGTTTCGATCAGTGCCTGGATACGAGTTGGGTCCATCGGAGGGTCCATCGTCGGCGCGCGCGGATTCAGCGCTTGTGAATCCAGTGCGCGACCATATGACGTTAAAATGCGGATATGCCATGGTAATGGAATTCCCGTGGCACAGAAATGCCAAAGGCCGCCCGCCGCCGCCGCAGAGACCCCATGAACGCACGCATTGCCCCGCCCGTCGCCAATCTGGACCCGGACGCCATCGCCCGCAGCGGGCGCACGGTGATCGCCACCGAGGCGGCCGCGATCCGCGCGCTCGAACCGCGGGTGGATGCGGGCTTCGTCCAGGCCTGCCGGCTGATCCTGGCCTGCCGCGGGCGCCTGGTGGTCTCGGGCATGGGCAAGTCCGGACACGTCGGCCGCAAGATCGCCGCCACCCTGGCCTCCACCGGCACGCCCTCGTTCTTCGTTCATCCGGGCGAGGCCAGCCACGGCGACCTGGGGATGATCCAGCCCGACGACGTGGTGCTGGCGCTGTCCAACTCCGGCGAGACCGACGAACTGCTGTTCATCCTGCCGGTGATCAAGCGCCAGGGCATTCCGCTGATCGCGATCACCGGCAACCCGAAGTCCTCGCTCGCGCACCAGGCGGACGTGCACCTGGACGCCAGCATCTCCAGCGAAGCCTGCCCGCTCGGCCTGGCCCCCACCGCCAGCACCACCGCGGCGCTGGTGATGGGCGACGCGCTGGCGATCGCACTGCTGGAGGCGCGCGGCTTCACCGCCGAGGATTTCGCCCGCTCGCACCCGGCTGGCAGCCTCGGCCGCCGCCTGCTGCTGCACATCAGCGACATCATGCACACCGGCGAGGGCGTGCCGGTGGTCGCCCCGGATGCCAGCCTCACCGAGGCGCTGATGGAGATGACCCGCAAGCACCTGGGCATGACCGCAGTGGTCGATGCCGAGCGCCGCCTGCTGGGCGTGTTCACCGACGGCGACCTGCGCCGCGCGCTGGACGACGAGGACGTGAACCTGCGCGGTGCGAGCGTCGAGGCGCTGATGACCCGCGGCCCGAAGACGATCACCTCCGACAAGCTCGCCATCGAAGCGGCGCAGCTGATGGAGAAGCACCAGATCCACGCATTGCTGGTGGTGGACGAGCAGCAGCGCGTGGTCGGCGCGCTGAACATTCACGACCTGCTGCGCGCCAGGGTTGTCTGATTTGTCTCGACAAATCGGACAAATCAGGCAAGGTCGCATTTGACGTTCTTCCACGACAGTTCCCAACCGTGCCCACTTCTTCCTACCTCGCCAACCTCCCCGCCGACCTGCTCGCCCGCGCCGCCGGCATCCGCCTGGCGGTGTTCGACGTGGACGGCACGCTGACCGACGGACGGCTTTACTACGGCGAGGACGGCCGCGAGACCAAGGTGTTCTTCGTGCAGGACGGCCTGGGCCTGAAACGCCTGCAGGTGCACGGCGTGCAGGTGGCCATCATCAGCGCACGGATCAGCCACCCGGTGGCGCTGCGCGCCGAGGAACTGGGCATCACCCACGTCTACCAGGGCCAGGGCGACAAACGCGTGTGCCTGCTCGAATTGCTCGACGCACTGAAGCTGGCGCCCGAGCAGGTCGCGTTCGTGGGCGACGACCTGCCTGACCTGCCGGCGATGCGTGTGGCCGGGCTCGCCGTGGCGGTGGCCAACGCCCACCCGTGGGTGGTCGAACAGGCGCACTGGACCACCAGCCGCGCCGGCGGCCAGGGCGGTGCGCGGGAGGTCTGCGACCTGATCCTGCATGCCCAGGGCAAGGCCGGCAACGAGAAGGAGCGCTGGCGGTGAGGGAGTGGCTGCGCGACCGCCGCCTCGCGGCCGCCATCGTCGTGATCGCATTGCTGGCCGGCGTGGCGCAGTTGCTGTTGTGGTGGATCGGACCGCCGCCGAAGGTCAACGAATTCGTGGGTCCGCCGCGTTCGGGTTACACGCTGACCGACTTCAAGCTGACCCAGTACGGCATCGACGGCCTGCCCAGCTTCCTGATCCAGGCGCCGCAGCTGGAGCGGCGCGAGGGCGACGAGTCGCTGTACATCAACACGCCCGAGTTCCGCCTGCCCTCCAACCAGCCGGCCGTGCCCGACTGGCTCGGCCATTCGCTGTACGGCTGGGTCGGCCACGACGGCAGCCTGCTCAAGCTGCAGGGCCCGGTGCACCTGGAGCGGGCCGCGTTCGACGACACGCCGCGCACGACGATCGACACTTCCGACGTCACCGCCTGGCCCAGGCAGAACCGCATCCAGACCGCCGCGCCGGCGCAACTGGTGCAGGGCGACACTAGAATCAGCGGCGTCGGCATGCGTGCCGACCTCAACGACAAACACCTGGAGCTGCTCGATGACGTCCACGCCACGTTCCCGCCCCGCCGGCACGCGCGCTAGCTGGGGGGTGCTCCTGCTGGGCCTGCTGGCGATCGCGCCGGCGGCGGCCAAGCGCACCGACCGCGACCAGCCGATGGACGTGCAGGCCTCGCACTTCGACGGCTTCCGCAAGCCCAACAGCACCACCACGCTCAAGGGCAACGTGGTGATCACCCAGGGCTCGCTGAAGGCCACCGGCGGCCTGGCCAAGGTGCACTTCGACGCCAACGCCGAGATCGACAGCGTGGTGCTCACTGGCAGCCCCGCGCACATCCAGCAGCTGGACGACAATGGCAACCTGATGCAGGGCGAGGCGGCCACCATCGACTACCAGGTGGCGAGGGACTTCGCCGTGCTGCAGGGCCAGGCCTCGATCACCCAGCAGGGGCGCGGCGAGGCACATGGTGACCGCCTCACCTACAACACGCAGACCAGCGAGATGACCGGCGACAGCGGCGGCGACGGTCGCGTGCACATGATCTTCAAGCCCAAACCCAGGCCCCAGTCACCGGCCACAACGCCCGCCGCGACCCCGGCACCGGCCGCCAGCGCACCGGCGCCCGCCACCAGCAGCGGGCAGCCCTGACCGATGCTCGCTGCCGAAGGCCTGCAGAAACGCTACCGCTCGCGCCAGGTCGTGCGCGATTTCGGTTTCTCGATCCGCCAGGGCGAGGTGGTCGGCCTGCTCGGCCCCAACGGCGCCGGCAAGACCACCTGCTTCTACATGGTCGTCGGCCTGGTCGAGGCCGACGGCGGCAGCATCCGGCTGGATCGCCAGGACATCACCGGCCTGCCCATGCACGCCCGCGCGCGACTGGGCATCGGCTATCTGCCGCAGGAGGCCTCGGTGTTCCGCCGGCTCTCAGTGGCCGACAACATCATGGCCGTGCTGGAACTGCGCGAGGGTCTCACCGCCCGCCAGCGCAACGAACAGCTCGAAGGTCTGATGGACGAGCTGAAGATCGCCCACATCGCCGGCCAGAAAGGCATCAGCCTCTCCGGTGGCGAGCGCCGCCGCGTGGAAATCGCCCGCGCACTGGCCGCGCAGCCGCGTTACATGCTGCTGGACGAACCGTTCGCCGGCGTCGACCCGATTTCGGTCGGCGAGATCCAGCGCATCGTGCGGCACCTGAAGGAACGCGGCATCGGCGTGCTGATCACCGACCACAACGTGCGCGAGACGCTGGGCATCTGCGACCGCGCCTACATCCTGAACGACGGCGAGGTGCTTTCGCGCGGCACGCCCGCGCACATCCTCGCCGACGAAAAGGTGCGCGAGGTCTACCTGGGGCGGGAGTTCAAGCTCTGAGGCGGTGATGTGACGCAGGGCCCGCCAGGGCCCGTCCTCGCTATGGTCGCATCACACCCGCCGGGGTAGGATGATCGCAAGTCCCTCCCCAGCAGCTGGCATGAAACCCGGACTCCAGTTCCGACTCAACCAACAGCTCACCCTGACGCCGCAGTTGCAGCAGGCGATCCGGCTGTTGCAGCTGTCGCAGCTGGAGCTGGAGGCGGAACTGCGCCAGATCGCCGAAGGCAATCCGCTGCTGGAGTTCGAGGAAGAATCGGCGGAGCCGGGCGAAACCGAGGAAGAAGACTTCGGGACTGCCCCGGCCGAGGCGCCGACGGTCGACCACAATGCCGACGACGGCGCCGACTGGGGCGAAGCCGACGCGCCCGCCGAGGCGCCCATCGATTTCTCGCTCGGCAGCAGCGCTCCTTCGGGCAGCCGCGGCGACGAGGACTTCGAGCCGCAGAACGCCGCGCCCGAGACCCTGCAGGAACACCTGCTGTGGCAGTTGAACCTGTCGCCTTTCGACACGCGCCAGCGGCTGATCGCCACGGTCATCATCGACGCGCTCAACGCCGACGGATACCTCGCCGAAGGCATCGAAGGCGTACTCGCCGCGCTGCCGGTGGACCTCGATGCCGGCGTGGACGAAGTCGAGGCGGTGCGTCGCCAGCTGCAGCGCTTCGATCCCACCGGCATCGCCAGCCTGGACCTGCGTGACTGCCTGCGCGTGCAGCTGGAACAGTTCGATGCCCAGACGCCACACCGCGGGCTTGCGCTGCAGATCGTCGACGGCGAACTCGAGCTGCTCGCGCGCAACGACGTCGCCAGGCTCGCACGCAAGCTGCGCGCGAGCGAGGAAGACGTCGCCGCCGCAGCGCTGCTGATCCGCAGCCTGGACCCGCGCCCCGGCGCCGCGCTGGACGCCACGCCGGTCGAGTACGTGGCGCCGGACGTCTACGCCTACAAGGAAGGCAGCCGCTGGAAGGTGAGCCTCAATCCCGATTGCCAGCCGCGCCTGGGCCTCAACCAGCACTACTGCAGCCTGATCGCGCAGGCGCGCGGCGAGGACGCTAGCTGGATGCGCGGCCAGCTGCAGGAAGCGCGCTGGCTGATCAAGAGCCTCGAATCACGCGCCGAGACGCTGCTCAAGGTGGCCGATGCGATCGTGCGCCGGCAGAGTGCCTTCCTGGACTACGGCCCGGAAGCGATGCATCCGTTGGTCCTGCGTGAAGTCGCCGAGGAAGTCGGCATGCACGAATCGACCATTTCGCGCGTGACCACGCGCAAGTACATCCACACCCCGCGCGGCACCTTCGAACTCAAGTACTTTTTCTCCAGCGGTGTCTCCACCGAGGACGGCGGCGGCGCCTCGGCCACCGCCATCCAGGCAATGATCAGGAAGCTGATCGATGCGGAGGACTCACGCAAGCCGCTGTCCGACCAGGCCCTCGCCGAGGAACTCAACCGCAAGGGCATCCAGGTCGCCCGGCGTACCGTGGCCAAGTACCGCGAGGCCCTTCGCATCCCCAGCTCCAGCGAGCGCCAGCGTGCCGGCTGACCCGGCCCTGAAACCCACCCCTTGGAACCGGCCAGAACGATCCCATACGAATGAAAGAGACCGGCACGCCGGCACCTTTCGCCGGCATGCGAACCCGCCGCCCCACGGCGGCCCGTAACAGAGGAGGCGCCCCATGCAGTTCCAACTCACCGGCCAGCAGATCGAAGTCACGCCCGCCCTGCGTGCGCATGCCGAGTCCCGGCTCGATCGCCTGACCCGCCTCGACGAAAGGTGCCAGGGCCTGACCATGGTGCTGTCGATCGACAAGCTGCAGCACTGCGCCGATGCCACCCTCACCACCACGGGTGCCGCGCTTCATGCGGCGGCGTGCGGCGCCGACATGTACGCTTCCATCGATCTGGTGTTCGACAAGCTCGCCGCGCAACTTCGCCGCCACCGCGACAAGGTGACCGACAAGCACCCGCAGGAGGCGCGGGACGCACGCCAGTTCGGCTGATTGGTCCCGTCCTGCCCGGAACGACCCGCCGGACGGCGGGTCGTTTTTTTTCGCAACGTTCGAACGCGGCCCTGTCGACTCGCCGCCCACCCCCGCATGCAGGCGGCGGTATCGCCCTCGGGGTACCGCGAGGCAAGCGGGCACCCCAAGCTGGCACAATGGCGCCCACCGCCCACCCGGCAGGGAAACCCTTTGGAACGTCTGACCGCACGACAACTCTTCGACGGCGTCCACGAGCGCATGGGCCTGCGCTGGGTGTCGGGCATGCGAGGCGAGGGGCGCGTGCTCGAACCGGGCGCCACCGCCACGCGCCGGCCGTCGCTGGTCGGCTACCTGAACGTGATCTACCCCAACAAGGTGCAGATCATCGGTACCGAGGAGCTCAACTGGCTCGACAGCCTGGATTCCCGCCAGCGCTGGGAGGCGATGCACAAGATCGCCGCCCACCAGCCGGTGGCGCTGATCGTGACCAAGGACCAGACCGTCCCCTCCGACCTGCGCGAGGTCGCCGAGGAAACCCACACGCCGCTGTGGATCAGCGCCAAGCGCGGCCACGAGCTGCTGACCTGGATGCAGTACCACCTGGCGCGCCTGCTGGCCCCCAGGATCACCCTGCATGGCGTGTTCCTGGAGGTGTTTTCCATCGGCGTGCTGATCACCGGCGAGTCCGGTTCGGGCAAGAGCGAACTGGCGCTGGAACTGATCAGCCGCGGGCACCGCCTGGTCGCCGACGACGCCACCGAATTCACCCTGATCGCGCCGGACGTGATCGACGGCACCTGCCCCGAGCTTCTGCAGGACCTGCTCGAGGTGCGCGGCCTGGGCGTGCTCAACGTGCGCGAGATGTTCGGCCACACCGCGGTCAAGCATTCGAAATACCTGCGCCTGGTGGTGCACCTCAAACCCCTGCGCGAGGGCGAGGACATCGACGCCCTGACGCGCCTGACCGGCGATACCAGCCACCGCGAGATTCTCGAGGTCTCCGTGCCGATGATCACCATTCCGGTGGCGCCCGGCCGCAACCTGGCGGTACTGGTGGAAGCGGCGGTGCGCCACCATATGCTAAAGAGCAAGGGTATCGATCCCGCGCAGACCTTCATCGACCGCCAGGCGCACCAGATGCGCCGGCTTCCGCCGTGGTGAGCCCATGACTAGCAACGATCACGCGCCCTCCGCCGGCCTCAACGATGCCAACGCCGTGCACCTGGTGGTGCTGACCGGCATGTCCGGCGGCGGCAAGACGGTCGCGCTGCGCGCGCTGGAGGACCTGGAGTTCTACTGCGTGGACAACCTGCCCAGCGGTCTGCTGCCGCAACTGGTGCAGTCGGTGAGACAGGACGGCGGCGGCCGGCGGCGGCGCATCGCTGTCGGCGTGGACGTGCGCAACCGCGGCGAGGACTTCGAACACATGCCGCTGGTGCTCTCCGAGCTGGCGGCGGCTGGCGTGCACGTGCATCTGGTGTTCCTCGATTGCCGCGATGAAGTGCTGATCAAGCGCTACTCGGAAACCCGCCGGCGGCACCCGCTGGCGCTGCGCGGCGTTTCGCTGGCCGATGCGATCGCCGAGGAACGCCGCCTGCTGCGCCCGCTGATCGGCATCGCCGAGAAGGTGATCGATTCGAGCGACCTCAACGTGCATCAGCTGCGCCGGCTGATCGCTACCGGCTACGCGGCGGCGACCGAGGGCCTCACGCTGATGTTCCAGTCCTTCGCCTTCCGTCGTGGCCTGCCGCTGGACTCGGATTTCGTATTCGATGCGCGTTGCCTGCCCAATCCCCACTGGCAACCGAAGCTGCGTCCGCTCTCGGGCAAGGACGCGCCGGTCCGCGAGTTCTTGGAGACCGAGCCGATGGTGGGCGAATACTTCACCGACACCGTGCGCTGGCTGGATGCCTGGCTGCCGCGCTTCGAGCAGGATGACCGCAGCTACGTCACCATCTCGGTCGGCTGCACGGGCGGGCGGCACCGCTCGGTGTACCTGGTCGAGCGCCTGGCCGCACACTATCGGGCCAGGCGCGAAGGTGTCCTGACCTTCCATCGCGAACTCGAATGAATACGCCCGCACCACGCACCCGCAGGAGCGCCGCTGGGCGCGACCGTCATGCCGCGCCCGCGCAGGCATTCCGGCACGCCATGGCGACCCGGCCGCGCGCAAGGGCGCTCCTGCGGCAGGCCGGCGATGCCGCGTGCGGAGCGCGCCCATGAGCGTCGGTGTCCTCCTGATGACGCACGAGGCGGTCGGCAAGGCGCTGATCTCCGCCGCGCACCACGTCATGCCCAAGCTTCCGCTCAAGGTCGACGCGGTCGAGGTGCCGGCGCACGCCGACCCTGACGTCATGCGCACGCTCACCGCCCACCATGCCCGCGAACTGGACCAGGGCGATGGCGTACTGGTGCTCGCGGACCTGTACGGCGCCACGCCTTGCAACATCGGCCTTTCGCTCACGGCGCTGGGAGTACGTTTGCGTTGTGTGTCCGGGCTCAACTTGCCGATGCTGCTGCGCGTGCTCAACTACGCCGAGAAACCGCTGGACGAACTGGCACAGGTGGCCGCCCATGGTGGCCGCGGGGGAATCTTCATCGACCATGCTTGAACAGGATCTCGTCGTTTCCAACAAGCTGGGCCTGCACGCACGCGCCTCGGCCAAGCTGGTGCAACTGGTGCAGGGCTTCAAGTCCACCGTGTGGCTGGTCAGCAAAGGGCGCGAGGTCAACGCGCAAAGCATCATGGGCGTGATGATGCTCTCGGCCGGCCTGGGCACCCCGCTCACCGTGCGCGCCGAGGGTCCCGACGAAGCGCAAGCGCTCGCCAGCGTCGTGGCACTGTTCGAGCGCAAGTTCGACGAGGGGGCGTGAGATGCCGGGATTGGGGATTGGGGATTCGGGATTCGCAAGAGCGCCCTGCGCGAGCTGGCGTCCCCGCGCTTTTTCGAATCCCGATCCCGGCTCCAAGGACGCCGCCCGATGAGACAACTGCTGCCCGGCACCGCCGCCTCCAAGGGCATGGCCCTGGGCCGTGCGCGCCTGGTGCAGCCAAGCCGCTACCTGGTCGACACCCGCCCGCTGGCCGAGGACGAAGTCGAGGGTGAACTGGAAAACCTGCACCGCGCACTCGACACCGCGCGCCAGGAATTGCACGAGCTGCGCGGCCGCCTGCATGGTGCGCTGGCGCGCGAGGTCAACGAGTTCATCGACGCGCACAGCCTGCTGCTGGACGACAGGGAACTGCTGCGCGGCCTGGACGACCTGGTCCGCATCGGCCACTACCGCGCCGGCGTGGCGCTGAAGAAGCAGCGCGACCGCCTGGCCCAGGTGTTCGAGGCCATGGACGATCCCTACCTGCGCAGCCGCCGCGAGGACGTCGACCAGGTCATCAACCGGGTGATCTCCGCGCTGCAGCGCCAGACCAGCCGCGAGGAGCGCAAGCTCGCCGCGCGCGTGGGCGAGATCCTGGTCGCCGACACGATCGCGCCGGCGGACATGGCGCACCTGGTCGGCAACGGGCTGCTCGGCGTGGTGGCAAGTTCCGGCAGCGCCTACTCGCACAGCGCGATCCTGGCGCGCAGCCTGGACCTGCCGATGCTGGTGGGCACGCGCGACGCGCTCGCGACCATCCACGACGAGGACCTGATCCTGCTCGACGCGGAACGCGGCGAGACCATCGTCCACCCGACCGCCCAGGACCTGGCCCGCTACCGCGCCTGGCAGCGCGAGCTCGCGGCCGAGGGGCGGCGCCTGGCCAAGCTCGCCAATGCGCCCACGCGCACCCGCGACGGCATGCCGGTGAAGCTGTTCGCCAACGCCGAAACCGCCGCCGACATCGCCATGGCCCGCGCCCGCGGCGCCGACGGCGTGGGCCTGTATCGCACGGAGTTCCTGTTCCTGAAGCACAAGGGCCTGCCCTCCGAGGACGAACAGTTCAACGCCTACCGCGACCTGGTGCTGGGCATGGGCGGCCTGCCGGTGACCATCCGCACGCTGGACCTCGGTGCCGACAAGGCCGACGCCGCGGGCCTGGCGCTGCGCGGCGAGGACAACCCGGCGCTGGGGGTGCGTGGCGTGCGCCTGTCGCTGCGCTACCCGGCCGTGTTCACCACGCAGATCCGCGCGATCCTGCGCGCCGCCTGCTACGGCCCGGTGCGCGTGCTGGTGCCGATGGTCACCCAGCCGGACGAATTGATCGCCGTGCGCACGCTGTTCAAGCTCGCGCGCCAGGACCTCAAACGCGAGAACATCGACCTGCCGGAGAAACTGCCGCTCGGCGCCATGATCGAAGTGCCCGCCGCCGCGCTCAACGTGCGCGCGTTGCTGGAACACGCCGACTTTCTCGCCATCGGCACCAACGACCTGGCGCAATACGTGCTCGCCGCCGACCGCGGCAACGACGGCCTGGAAAACATCTACAACCCGCTGCAGCCGGCACTGCTGCGCCTGATCGCCTACGTCATCGCCGCCGGTCGGCGTGCCAACAAGCCGGTGAGCCTGTGCGGCGAAATCGGCGGCGACGTCAGCTTCACCGCCCTGCTGCTCGCGCTGGGCCTGTGCGAATACAGCATGCACCCCAGCCAGATCCTGCACGTGCGCGACCGCCTGGCGACCCTCGACCACGCCGCGCTGCGACGCGAGGCACCGCGCCTGCTCCGTGCCCACACGCACGAAGAGGTCGAGGCGTTGCTGTCACAACTGGCCGGCTGAACGAAAAGGCCCGCCTCGCAGCGGGCCTCTTGCAGACGCGCGACGACGTTTTTCAGAACGGAATGTCGTCATCGTCGAAGCCGCCGCTGCTCTCGGCCGGCGCAGGGGCATTCTGGCGCGGGGCGTTGCCGTGGTCGTTGCCGCCACGGGACTGGCCGCCGCCGTAGCCGCCGCCCTGGCGCTGGCCGCCGCCCTGCGGGCGCTCGCGAAACCCGCCACCGCCACCGCCACCGCCGCCACCTTCACCGCCCATACCGCCGAGCATCTGCATGTCGTTGGCGATGATGTCGGTGGAGTACTTCTCCACGCCGCTCTTGTCGGTGTACTTGTCGGTGCGCAACGAGCCCTCGATGTAGACCTGCCGGCCCTTCTTCAGGTACTCGCCGGCGATCTCCGCCAGCTTGCCGAACAGCTTCACGCGGTGCCACTCGGTGCGCTCCTGGCGCTCGCCGGACTGCTTGTCGGTCCACTGCTCGGAGGTGGCCACGCTGAGGCTGCACACGGCGGTGCCGCCGCCGGTGTAGCGCACCTCCGGATCGGCGCCCAGATTGCCGACGATGATGACCTTGTTGATGCCGCGTGCCATGGGATGTCCTCGCTGTGCTGGCGGCCGGCGCGCGCGCCCGCCTCGTCAAGAGATTCCCGCCGGCGGGCCGACGGGGCGACCCCTATCATACCGAGCATCCCTTTCCCGCGCGCCGGGGCGGCGTACGTGCTCGCCGCCCCGTTCTGGCGGAAGCACCCTCATCCGTGCGTGGGCAGGTACCCCGCCCGACAGGCCGGCAACCGCGACGCCCCCGGGCAGCGTCGACCGGAAAGGGGGCCGATCACGTCGCTGGCGACGTTGCCGAAGTCGCCGGCACCTCCACCTGCGCCCGCTCGATCGCGTACCCGCCCGCTACCCACGCTTCCAGCCCGCCGCGCAGCGGGCGCACCTGGCGGTAGCCCTGCATCTTGAGCCACTGGGCGGCGCGGGCGGCGGAGACTTCGTTGGGGCAGTTGCAGTACAGCACCAGTTCGCGCTCATGCGGCACCCCGGCCAGCACCGTGTCCAGGGCGGATGGATCGAAGACGATCGCGCCGGGAATCGAGCGGTCGTCGAGTCCGCGCGAACCGGCGGCGCGCACGTCGAGTACCAGTGGCGGCCGCTCCGAACGCAACGCCTGCGCCAGCTCGTCCACCTCGATCCGGGCCATGCCCAGCGCCACCAGCAGCCGGCGCCGCTGCGACCATTTCAAGAGGATGTAGGCAGCCAGCAGTACGACCAGCAGCCCGGCCGCCAGCGTGCCGGTGCCCTCGAACATGCCCAGGACGCGTTCCAGTTCGTCGGCGAAGACGAAGCCCAGCGCAGCCGCCGTACCCGCCCAGAGCAGCGAGCCGAATGCATCGAACAGCAGGAACAATCGTGGCTTGAGCCCCATGGCACCGACCAGCGGCGGCGCCACCGTCGACAGCCCCGGCACGAACTTGGCCACCAGCAACACCGGAGCGCGCCAGCGCTGGAAGCGCAGTTCCGATTGCCTGACGCAGGAATCGGGTGACAGCGAGACGCGGCACAACGTGCGCATCACGCCGGCGCCGTAGCGCCGCCCGGCGGCATACCAGGCGAAATCGCTGATCAGGCATGCGGCCAGGGCCGCCATCAGCACGCCCCACAACGGCAGCTTGCCGACGGCGGCCAGCGTGCCGGCCACCACCAGCGTGGGCACGGCCGGCAGCGGCAGCCCGGCCTGCGCGACAAGCACGTTGAGGAAGACCAGCAGCAGGCCGTATTGGGCGATCAGCGCGACGATCTGGTGGGCCACGGACAGGCTCGCGTGCAGTGGTGTCGCCGCAAATGGGGGCAGCACCCGGACAGCACAATCCCTGACCCCGGCCGGGGGATGCCGCCCGGGCGTCAGGCCGCCTGCCCGGCCGCGCTGCGCGCGGCAATGCGACGGGCGCCGAACGCCACCAGCGGCAGCCACAGCAGTGTGGTGGCCGCCGCACAGAAGAACACCCCGCTCACCCCCAGCCGCCCCAGTGCGATGCCACCGATGGCGCCGCCGACGAAGGCGCCGATGAACTGGCTGGTCGAATACGCACCCATCGCCGCGCCGCGCAGGTGCGCCGGGGCGAGCCGTGAGACCAGGCTCGGCAACGCCGCTTCCAGCAGGTTGAAGGCCGAGAAGAACGCCGCCGCCGATACGCCCAGCAACGCCAGGTGCCCGCCCGCCTGGGCAAAGCCCAGTAGCGAAAGCCCGATCGCCGCCACGCAGACGAGCACGATGCGCAGGCTCTGGCCGATCTCCTTCATGCGGTGCAGCGCCGCGCCCATCACCAGGGCGGCGATCGCCATCACCGGCAGGTACAGCTCCCAGTGCCGCTCCACCGGCAGGTGCAGCCGTTCGGCCAGCAGCAGCGGCAGGCCGACGAAACTCGCCGTCAGCAGCAGATGCAGGAAGAACACCGAGCCATTGAGCACCAGCAGGCGGCCGTCGCGCAGCATCCCCAGCACGCCGGCCAGGCTCGCCGCCGCGGGTGCCTTCGCGCGTTCGGGCGTGGGCACGATCAGCCACAGCAGCACCAGCGAAGCCATCGCCAGCACCGAGGTTGCGCCGAACAGGCCGGCCAGGCCGGCCACGGCCTCCAGCGGCGGCCCGAGGACCAGGGCCAACAGGAAGGCCACGCCGATCGACACGCCGATGATGCCCATGACCTTGCCGCGCTGATCCTCGCGGGTCAGGTCCGCGGCCAGCGCGGTGCCGGCGCCGGCCACCGCGCCCATGCCCTGCAGCGCGCGGCCGGCCACGATGCCCATCAAGGTATGCGACATCGCCGCCACCAGACCGCCCACGGCAAAGATAAGCAGCCCGATGGTGATCGCCGGCTTGCGCCCGATCCGGTCGGACAGCAGGCCCAGCGGAATCTGCAGCAATACCTGGCCCAGCCCGTACACGCCCAGGGCCAGGCCGATCAGCAGGCCGCTCGCGTCGGGCATCTGCTTCGCGTAGAGCGAGAACACCGGCATGATCAGGAACAGCCCGAACAGGCGCAGGCTGATGACGCAGGCCAGGGTCAGCGCACTGCGGCGCTCGAGGGGCGAGAGCTTGCTCACCGGGAGGGGCACGGGCGGGAAGTCATCCGTCCATTATAGGGACCGCGCCTCACCACCGATTGCGGCGCCATGTCGCGCCGCCGCACGCGTCGGCGCTGGCCCTATAATCGCCCGTCTTGCCCACCCGGACGCCATGCAACCGATGCCTGCCGACGCCAGCCGAACCGCCGACTTTGCCGCCGTGCGCACCCTGGCCGCCACCGACATGCAGCGCGTGGACACGTTGATCCGTGCGCGGCTGGCCTCCGACGTGGTGCTGATCAACCAGATCGCCGACCACATCATCGCCGGCGGCGGCAAGCGCCTGCGCCCGATGCTGCACGTGCTGGCCGCCGGCGCCGCCGGCTACGCGGGCGCGCAGCACATCAAGCTGGCCGCGGTGATCGAGTTCATCCACACCTCCACCCTGCTGCACGATGACGTGGTCGACGAGTCCGACCTGCGCCGTGGCCGCAAGACCGCCAACGCGCTGTGGGGCAACGCCGCGAGCGTCCTGGTTGGCGACTTCCTCTACTCGCGTTCGTTCCAGCTGATGGTCGAGCTGGACGACATGCGCGTGATGCGTATCCTGGCCGACACCACCAACACCATCGCCGAGGGCGAGGTGCTGCAGTTGCTCAACATCGGCAACGCCGACGTGGACGAGGCCGCCTACCTGGCGGTGATCGAGCGCAAGACCGCGGTGCTGTTCGCTGCCGCTACCGAGCTGGGTGGCCTGCTCGGCGGGCTGCCGGCCGAACAGGTGGCGGCCTTGCGCCGTTACGGCATGGAGCTGGGCTACGCCTTCCAGATCGCCGACGACCTGCTCGACTACACCGGTGACGCGGACACGCTGGGCAAGAACATCGGCGACGACCTGGCCGAGGGCAAGCCGACCTTGCCGTTGATCTACGCCCTGCAGCAGGCCACGGCCGACGAGACGGTGGCGATGCGCCAGGCGATCGAACATGGCGATCTTTCGGCACTGGACCGCGTGCTCGCCACGATCCGTCGCAGCGGCGCGCTGGAGCGCACGCACGAGCGTGCCGTGGCCCATGCCGAGGCCGCCCGTGCGGCGCTGGCCGTCCTGCCCGCCTCGCCCTATCTCCAGGCGCTGGACGCGCTGGCCGCCTACGCGGTCGAGCGCAGGGCCTGAGGACATCGCCTCACGGCCTTGCCGCAGGCTCGGCGGAACGTCGCAGGAGAGGCGCCGGCCCGCCGCCCTCGCGGACGGGCCGGCGGGCTGGAGCCCTTCCGGCGTGGGACGTCAGCCCTGGCGACTACGGCCGATGGGCGAAGGCCGCGTCCAGCCAGTCCTGCATCATGCGGTAGCTGCGCGCGGCCGCGCGGGCGTCGTACTTGCAGCCGGTCGAGTTCTCGCCGGTCTCGGTGAAGCAGTGCACCGCGTTGCCGAGCACCACGAACTGCCAGTCGGCATCGCTGGCGCGCATCTCGTCCATGAACGCATCGGCGTCGGGCATGGTGCCCCTGTCGTCGGCGCCGTTCATGACCAGCACGCGCGCCTTGAAATGATCCGGAAGCGCGGGCTTGCCGGCCTCCAGGGCGCCGTGGAACGACACCACCGCGGCCACGTCGGCGCCGCTACGGGCCAGGTCCAGCACCGCCGAACCACCGAAGCAGAAACCGATCGCGGCAAGCTTGCCGACGTCCAGCGGCGCCGTGCCGGCCTGCGCCTTCAGCTGCGCCAGGGCGGTATTGATGCGATGGCGCATCAGCGCGCGATCGGCGTAGAGCGGCTGGACCGCGGCCTTGGCCGCGTCGTCGTCGGTCGGGCGCACGTCCCGGCCGTACATGTCGGTCAGCAGGACCACGTACTGCTTGCCGGCGATCATCTCGGCCTTCCTGATCGCCTGGTCGTTGATGCCGTACCAGTTGGGCACCATCACCAGGCCGGGGCGCTTGGCGGTGACGGCCTCGTCGTATACCAGCACGCTGTGGAAGCGGATGCCGCCGTCGGTCCATTCCACCGGGCGATGCACCATCTTCGCCTGGGTGGCCAGGGTGGTGAACGAGAACAACAATACGCAACAGCAGCGAAGCAGGCGCATGGCGTTTCCTCCGGAAGTGGGCCGCATTGTATTCACCGCAGGCGCCGGAAATGCAGTAGGCAACGCCGCGGAGGATGCCTAGACGGAACGGCCCGCCGCATGCGCGGCGAGGCGGCGCTTGAGCGGCGCCAGCCGGTCGACCAGGCGCACGCCCAGCTCCCGCGCCGCGACCAGCGGTGGCGCCTGCCAGGCGTAGATGCGGCCCAATGCATCGAAGCTCCACGCGTCAAGCGTGTCGGCGCTGCGCCGGCGACGTGCGTAACGGCGAAGCACGTGCGGTGCGGCGATGTCCCGGCCGGCTTCACGCGCGGCCACCAGGGTGTCGCGCAGCTCGGCCACGTCGCGCAGGCCCAGATTCACACCCTGTCCGGCGAGGGGATGCACCGCGTGTGCCGCATCGCCCAGCAGCACCAGACGCTCGGCCTGGTAACGGTCGGCCAGTTGCAGCTTGAGCGGGAAGGCGGCGCGACGGGTGGTCCCGAGCACCGGCCCGAGGCGGAAGTCGCTCGCCACGCCGAGTTCGGCGCAGAAGGCGGTGTCGTCCAGCGCCAGCACGCGTTGCGCCTCGGCCTCAGGCAGCGACCAGACGATCGAGCTGCGCCCGTCGGCCAGTGGCAGCAGCGCCAGCGGCCCACCGGGCAGGAAGCGCTGCCACGCGGTGTGCTGGTGCGGGCGCTCGGTGGCGACATGCGCGACCACGCCGCGCTGGCCGTAGTCACGGCCGTGCGTATCCAGCCCCGCCAACTGGCGCAGCGGCGAGCCGGCGCCGTCCGCGGCGACCAGCAGGCGGGCCGGCAGGCTGCCTGTCTCGCCGGCGTCCAGTTGCAGCGTCACGCGATCCGCGCCCGCTTCGTAACCGGTGACCTGCGCCGGGCACAGCCGCTGCACGCCGGCCCCCTCCAGCGTCTGCCACAGCGTCCACTGCACCAGGTTGTTCTCCACGATCCAGCCCAGCCAGGCGCGGCCGTCGGCCGTGGCATCGAAGTCGACCGCGGCGCCGGTGTGCGCATCCCACACGTGCATCCGCGAATAGGACGCGGCGCGGCGATCGCGGATGGACGTCCAGACGCCGAGGTCGTCAAGCAGCGCAACCGACGAGGCCGCCAGCCCGACCACGCGCAGGTCGATCTCGTCCTCCGTGCGCCAGGGCATCGGCGGACGGGCTTCCAGCAGCGCGGTGGCGAAACCGGCACGGGCCAGTGCCAGCGCCGCGGCGGCACCGACCATGCCGCCGCCGACCACCGCCACGTCGAGCAGCGGCGCACGGCGGCGCGATTCGGGAAGCCGCGCGTTCACGGCGTGCGCTCCAGCACGGCCCGCGGCGGCTCGCCGCGGAAGCCCATGCCGCGCCGGAGCACCTCGTTCCGCAGCGGCGATGCGCGATCGCAGGCAAGCAGCGCCAGCGAGCGCAGCGGACCGAGCCAGGCCTGCGGCAGGCAGGCCAGCTGCACCAGGCCATGGCTCATCGCCATGGTGCCCTCGCGGTCGGGCGCGCGACGGGCAGCGTAGGCGGCAAGCAGGCGTTCGTCGCCCGGATCGTTGGTGGCCGCGACGAGTTCGGCCAGCGTCAGTGCATCCCGCAGGCCCAGGTTGAACCCCTGCGCGCCGATCGGATGAATGGTCTGCGTGGCATTGCCGACCAGCACCGCGCGCGGCGCGGTGAGGCGGCTGGCGGCCACGCGCTGGATCGCGTAGGGAAAGCGCCGGCCCGGACGGCTCAGACGACCCAGCCGCCAACCGACGCGTTGCTGGGCCAGCGCCAGATATGCCGTGTCATCCATCGCGGCCACCGCCGCGGCCTGCGCCTCCGGCACGGTGAGCACCAGGCCGCAGCGGCGACCGGCCAACGGCAACAGGGCGACCGGCCCGTCGTCGCTGAATCGCTCGTAGGCGCGATGGCCGTGCTCGCGCTCGGGAGTGACCGTGCAGACGAACAGCGTCTGCCGGTAATCGTGCGTTTCGGCGGTGATCCCCAACCGCTCGCGCACGAAAGAAGTCGTGCCGTCGGCGCCGACCAGCAGCGGCGCATCGATCTGGCGCAGGCCTTCGGCCGTCCGTACCTGTGCGCGCCAGCCTCCGGGCAGCGGCTCGATCCCCTCCAGTGTGGCCGGAGCGAGCCGTTGCAGGCGCGTGCAGTCCTCCAGGCGACGCAGCAGCGCCGCGCCCAGTTCGCGCGCCGGCAGCGTCCAGCCCAGCGCGTCGACGCCCGCGTCGCGGGCCTGGAGCCGCACGCTGCCGAAATCGCCGGCGCGGCTGACGTGGATATGTCTGATCGCCGTGGCGCCCTCGCGCGCGTGCGCCCACACGCCGATCGCTTCGAGTCCGTTTACGGTTGCGCGGGCAAGCGCCAGGTTGCGTTCGTCGTAGCTCGGTTGCGCATCCGCGCGCGGGGCGGCGGCCTCGACCAACAGCGCGTCGACGCCGGCGGCATCCAGCGCGATCGCCAGGCTGGCACCGACCAGGCCGCCGCCGACGATCAGCACAGGCCCGCGTGAGTGGATGGGAAAAGTCATGCGCGGATGATACGGCCGAACACGCGGGCGTCGCATGACCCGGACGGGCTTGGGCTAGACTAGGCGTCTGCCTTCATCCTTTCACGCCGCCTGCATACGGAGCACCTTCATGACTACGACGCGGACCCAGCGCCTCGGCATTTTCCTGGCACTCGCCCTGGTGATGGGCATCACCCGCGGCGCGGTGCGCGCCTACCATTTCGAGGCGTTCCCGGACGCGTCCTGGGGCGTTTTCTTCCTGGCCGGTTTCTGGCTGCGCGGCGCGGGGCGTTGGGCCTTCCCGCTGCTGATGGCCGAGGCGGTGCTGGTCGACTACCTGGTGATCACCGGCCAGGGCCTCGACTTCTGGAGCCACTACTGCGTGTCGCCGGCCTACTGGTTCCTGATCGCCGCCTACGGCGCCCTGTGGATGGGCGGCAGCTGGTTGGCCCGCCGCCAGGCCGGCCTGAAGCTTTCCACCGCGGGCCTCGCCGTGGCCGCGCTGCTGGTCAGCGAGGCGGTCTGCTTCGTGGTCTCCAACGGCAGCTTCTACTGGCTGAGCGACAGCGTGCCGGCGCCGCGCAGCATGGCCGCCTGGTTCGAGAACATGGGCGACTGGTACCTGCCGTTCCTGCAGGTGACCGCGCTGTACGTCGGCCTGGGTGCGGCAGTGCACGTGCTGGTGACCCAGCTGACCCGCGCGCTGGCGCACGAAGGCACGGCACACTGATGGGCAACCGCCTGTCGAAGATCTATACGCGCACGGGCGACGACGGCAGCACCGGCCTGGGCGACGGTTCGCGGGTACCGAAGGATTCGGCCCGGGTGGCCGCCTATGGCACGGTGGACGAACTCAACAGCACCATCGGCATGGTGCTCGCCTGCGCCGACGTACCGCCCGAAGTGCGCGAAACGCTGACCCAGGTCCAGCATGAGCTGTTCGACCTGGGCGGCGAGCTGTGCATCCCCGGCATGGCGATGGTGCAGGACGCGGACATCACGCGGCTGGAATCCGTACTGGACAGCTTCAACGAACCGCTGCCGCCGTTGAAGGAGTTCATCCTGCCCGGCGGCGGCATGGCGGCGGCCTGCTGCCACCTGGCGCGTACGGTGTGCCGCCGCGCCGAGCGTGAGGTCATCACGCTGGCCCGCGAGGAAACCGTGCGCCCGCAGGCGCAGCGCTACCTCAACCGGTTGTCGGACCTGCTGTTCGTGATCTGCCGCGTGCTTGCGCGTGCCGGCGGCCACGGCGAGGTGATCTGGCAGCACGAGCGCCGTCCGCGCGGCTGACCTCCTGCGATGCTGCGGCTCTACACCCATCCGGCCTGCCTGCAGCACGACCCCGGCCCCGGCCATCCTGAGTCTTCCGCCCGCCTGCATGCCGTGCTGGCGGCGCTGGACCGCGACCGCTTTGCCGCGCTGGATCGCATCGAGGCGCCGCGCGCCAGCACGGCGGCGCTCGAACGCGTGCACACTCCCGCGCACGTGGCGCGCATCCTTGGCAGCGCACCGTCCGACGGGCTGGTTCGCCTCGACGAAGATACCCTGATGTCCCCCACCTCGGCGGAGGCCGCCTTGCGCGCCGCCGGTGCCGTGGCGGCCGCCGTCGATGCGGTGCTCAACGAACGGGCCAGCCGCGCGTTCTGCGCCGTACGCCCGCCCGGACACCACGCCACGGCCGGCCAGGCGATGGGCTTCTGCCTGTTCAACAACATCGCCGTCGGCGCGGCGCACGCGCTGGCCGAACATGGCCTGGAGCGCGTGGCGATCGCCGACTTCGACGTGCACCACGGCAACGGCACGCAGGACGTCTTCGCGCGCGAGCCGCGGGTGCTGTTCGTCTCCAGCCACCAGTGGCCGCTCTACCCCGGCAGTGGCGGCGCGGACGAAACGGGCGTGGGCAACGTGCTCAACGTGCCTCTGCCGCCGGACACAGACTCGATGACGTTCCGGCGCGTCTGGGAGGACCGACTGTTGCCGCGGCTGGATGCCTTCCGTCCACAGCTTCTGCTGGTCTCGGCGGGCTTCGACGCCCACCGCGCCGATCCACTCGCGCAGCTGCAACTGGATGCCGACGACTATGCCTGGTTGACCACGCGGCTGGTGGACATCGCCCGCCTGCATGCGGCCGGCCGCCTGGTTTCGACCCTGGAAGGCGGCTACCACCTCGATGCCCTGGCCGCCAGCGCCGCCGCGCACGTTGAGGCGTTGATGGCCTGAACGGAGCGGCTCGGCGGATGGGGCGCGCCTGCCCGCGCAACACGGTGGGCGGAGGCCGCCACGCCGCGTCTCCTGCCGGCCAGGTACCCTTTCTGCTAGTTTTACGCGTCCTGAAGAACGCCGACAGCCCACCGTGACGCCAAGCCACACGATCCCGCGCGCCTTGCCTCCACGCCGCCTGTTGGCGGTCGCCGCCGCCCTTGCCCTGTGCGGTGGCCCGGTCGAAGCGCGAACCGCGGTGCCCGAGGCTGCGGCGCCGGCCGCGCCCGCCGGCACCAGCACCGCCGGCGTATCGAGCTGCCCGCTGGGTGCGTTCCACTGTCCGCCGCGCCCGGAAAGCTTTGCCTTGTGCCGCCCCAACGCGCTGCTGGAGTTCTACGACCCGACGCTGCCGCACGACGCCGCGCTGCGCGAAACCTCCGACACGGTCGTCGACGCCGCCCACGTGGACAGCTCCGACCAGGCCGTCTACCGCCTTTCGGGCGACGTGCGCATCGAGCGTGCCGACCAGCTGCTGCGGGGCGACCGGATCGACTACAACAACACCACCACCGACTACGACGCGCGGGGCAACGTGCGCTACCAGGAGGCCGGCCAGCTGCTCAGCGCCGACCGCCTGCGCGGCAACACCCAGGCCAACCGCGGGGTGGCCGAGAACGTGCGATACCAGTTGCTGCAATCGCGCGGCAACGGCACCGCCGCCCGCGGCGAACTGCTCGATGCCCAGCGCAGCAGCTACAACCTGGTGAGCTATTCCACCTGCGACGTCGGTCATCACCTGTGGGAAGTGCGCGCCAGACGCCTGGAAATCGACAAGGCGACCGGCGTCGGCAAGGCGCACGGGGCGACCATGCGCTTCGCGGACGTGCCGTTTCTCTACCTGCCCTACTTCACCTTCCCGGTCGACGACCGACGCAAGAGTGGCTTCCTGTACCCGACCTTCGGCAGTTCGAACCGGTCGGGCGCGATGTTCGCGATCCCCTATTACCTGAACCTCGCGCCCAACTACGACGCCACGCTCGAACCGCGCATCTATACCCAGCGCGGCACCCTGCTGGCGGGCGAGTTCCGGTATCTGCTGCCCGGAACGCGCGGCCAGCTCAACTTCGAATACCTGCCCAACGACCACGGCGACAACCGCTCCGATACCCAACCGACCAACGGCACCGACCGCTGGCTGCTCAAGTACGGCGATATCACGCACCTGTGGGGACCGTGGTCGTTCAACACCAGCATCAACCGCACGTCCGACCGCAGCTACCTGCGCGACTTCGGCAACGACCTGTATACCTCCTCGATCGGCACGCTCGCCTCGAATGCCTATGTGCTCGGACACGGCAACTGGTGGAACGCCTCCTTCGGCGCTGACAGCTATCAGAACGTCGACCCCTACCTGCCCGACACCGTGGTGCAGTACAAGCGCTGGCCACGCGCCACGCTCGGGCTCGACGTGCCGCTCACCCACTGGCTCAACTTCGGCGCCCGTACCGAGGCGGTGGCGTTCCGCAAGGACGACGTGATCGAAGGCAACCGCCTCGACGTCTATCCCTACCTGGCTGCGGACTTCCGTGGCGCCGCCTGGTTCGTGCGCCCGAAACTGGCCTACCGCTACACCGCCTACCAGCTCGATGCCAACTACGCCAACTACGGCTTCCAGGGGCCGCTGACCGGTACGCAGGCCTCGCCTTTCGACGACCGCACGCCCAGCCGCGCCTTGCCGATCGCCAGCCTGGACACCGGCCTGATCTTCGAGCGCCCGACCTCGCTGTTCGGCACCTCCTACACGCAGACGCTAGAGCCGCGGCTGTACTACCTGTACGTGCCCTACCGCGACCAGGACGACCTGCCGCTGTTCGATACGCGGCGCATGTCGTTCGACTACTGGCAGCTGTTCTCGCCCAACCAGTTCTCCGGCGCCGACCGCCAGATGAACGCCAACAACCTCACCGCCGCGCTCACCACGCGCCTGCTGGACGACGAGGGCGTGGAACGGCTGTCGGCCAGTATCGGCCAGATCCATTACTTCTCGCCGCAGCGGGTACAGCTGCCCGACGGCGCCACCACCACCGCCGCGCCGAGCGACTGGACACGTTCGGACTACGTGGCCGAACTGGGTGTCCAGTTGAACGATCGCTGGCGCCTCACCAGCGCCTACCAATGGAGCCCGAACTCCCGGCAGACCGACCTGGGCACGCTCGGCCTACAGCGGCGCATCGGAACGGAGGGGCTCGTCAACTTCTCCTACCGCTACCGGCGGAATTTCCTGGAGCAGTACGACGCGTCGGCCATCTACCCGATCTCCGAGCGCTGGCGCCTGCTCGGGCGCTGGGTCTACTCGGTGCGCGACCGCCGCACGGTCGAAGCGCTCGCCGGCGTGGAATACGACAGTTGCTGCGTGGCGGTGCGGGTGGTCGGACGCCATTACGTGATCGCCAGCGGACCCATCACCGAGCGTGGCCGAACCAACAATGCGCTCATGTTCGAGCTGGTTTTCAAGGGTCTTGGCGCCTTCAACGGCCAGACTGAGGACGTCCTGCGGCGTGGTATTCTGGGCTATCAGTGACGGCCGGGCCGCGAACTTTCCGCCGCCGTTGCGATCCACGGTTGTCGACCGGCACGACCGGACCCAAAGGCACCGCCCCTCCAACCATCGCCGCGCAGGCGATTGAAGGTTCCGACCGATGAAGCATCCCACCGCGCTGCTCCTCCTCGCGCTCGCCGCAGCCACCGCCCTGCCCGTCCAGGCCCAGCTGCTGCCGCAGGCCGACGCCACGACGTCGGGCACGCAGCCGCTCGACCGCATCATTGCGGTGGTCGACGACAACGTGATCCTGCAGAGCGAGCTGGATGACGCCGTGCGCTCGGTGAGGCAGCAGTACGCCAGCACCCCCGACCGGCTGCCACCGGAGGACGTACTCAAGCGACAGGTGCTCGATCGCCTGATCCTGATGAAGCTGCAGGTCGCCAAGGCCGGTGAGCAGGGTATCCGGGTTTCCAGCTCGGACGTCGACCAGGCAGTGGCCACCGTCGCGCAGCAGAACCGCATGAGTCCCGAACAGCTGCAGCAGGCGGTCGAACAGAGCGGTCAGAGCTTTGCAGATTTCCGCAGCCAGCTGGCCGACCAGATCATGGTCCAGCGCCTGCGCGAGAGCGTGGTGCGCGACTCGGTCACGATCACCGACAGCGAAATCAACAACCTCCTCAACAGCCCGACCTACAAGGCCGGCGAAGTGCACCTGGCGCACATCCAGATCTCGATCCCGGCCGGCGGCACCGCGGAAGACATCCGCGCGGCACAGGCCAAGGCGCAGGAGGCGCTCGATGCAATCAAGGGCGGCATGGACTTCAACGCCGCGGCGATCCGCTACTCCGACGCCCAGGACGCGCTGGAGGGCGGCGACCTCGGCTGGCGCAAGATGGACGAGATCCCGCCGGCCTTCGCCGACACCATCGCCGGCATGAAGCCCGGCCAGGTCAGCGCGGCGCTGCGCGGCCCGACCGGCTTCCACATCCTCAAGCTGGTCGACCAGCGCGAGCCCAGCCGCCAGGTGGTCACCGAGTACCACGCCCGCCAGATCCTGATCCGCCCGAGCGAGCTGGTGACGCCCGAGCAGGCGCAGCAGAAGGCGCAGGACCTGTACAACCGCATCGTCAACAAGCACGAGGACTTCGCCAAGCTGGCGAAGGAGAACTCCAAGGACCCGACCACCGCCAACGCCGGCGGCGACATGGGCTGGTTCCAGCGTGACCAGTGGGGTAGCACGATCGCCCAGCAGCTTTCGCAACTGAAGGATGGCGAGGTCTCGCGGCCGTTCCAGAGCGAAGCCGGCTGGCACATCGTGCAGCTGGAAGGCACGCGCAAGAGCGACGTGACGGAGGAGAGCGAGCGCAACCAGGCGCGCCAGGCGATCGGTAACCGCAAGGCCGAGCAGGCCTACGAGGACTTCCTGCGCCAGATTCGCGCCGATGCCTACGTCAATATCCTGGTGCCGGAACTGAAGGATCCGGACGCGCGGGACAAGAGCTGAGTCGTGCCGTGAACGCCGGCCTGCCGCGACTGGCGCTGACCGCCGGGGAGCCGGCCGGCGTCGGTCCCGAACTGCTGGTCCGGCTCGCATCGACACCGCTTGCGGCCGGACTCGTCGCGATCACCGACCGCGACCTGTTGAGCCGCGCCGCGGCCCGCTGCGGCGTGCCACTGGAGCTGCACGAGGACGACGGCCAGCCGCATGCGCACGTGCCAGGCAGCCTGCGCGTCCAGCATGTGCCGTTGGTGGTGGAGGAGCGTCCGGGCAAGCCCGACCCGCGCAATGCCCGCCACATCCTGACCACGCTGGCGGAGGCTGCGGACGGCTGCCTCGCGGGCAACTACGCGGCCGTGGTCACCGCGCCCCTGCAGAAGGCCTCGATCAACGACGCCGGCATCCCCTTCAGCGGCCATACCGAGTTTTTCGCGCAACGCGCGGGCACCGACGTGGTGATGATGCTGGCCAGCCCGGAACTGCGCGTGGCGCTGGCCACCACGCACATGCCGCTGCACGCGGTGCCCGCGGCGATCACCGCCGAATCGCTGGAGCGCACGTTGCGCATCGTGCACGGCGAGCTCAAGGCCAGGTTCGGCCTGGGCGATCCGCGTATCGCGGTGCTCGGCCTCAATCCGCATGCCGGCGAAGGCGGCCACCTCGGCCGTGAGGAAATCGAGGTGATCGAGCCCACGCTGGCGAAGTTGCGTGCGCAGGGCATGCACCTGCTCGGCCCGCTGCCGGCGGACACCGCTTTCGTGCCGGCCCAGCGCGGGCGCTACGACGCCGTGCTGGCGATGTATCACGACCAGGCGCTGCCGGTGCTCAAGAGCGAAGCCTTCGATCGCACCGTCAACATCACCCTCGGCCTGCCGTTCATCCGCACCTCGGTCGACCACGGCACGGCGCTGGACCTTGCCGGAACCGGTCGCGCGGATCCGTCCAGCCTGATCGCGGCCGCGCGGATGGCGCTGGATCTGGCCGGCTGTCGCGGCTGGGTCGGCTGATGCCACAGGTTTGCGAGAAATCCGGATGAACGCCCGCCCCAAGAAAAGCTTCGGCCAGCACTTCCTGCACGAGAAGCGCTATATCGAGCGCATCGTCAGCGCGATTTCACCCAGGGCGGGCGACCGCGTCGTGGAGATCGGCCCGGGCGAAGGCGCACTTACCCTGCCGTTGCTGGCCGCCGCCGGCCGCCTCGTCGCGATCGAGCTGGACACCGACCTGATCCCCGCCCTGCAGGCGCGCGCGAGCACCGTCGGCACGCTGGAAATCGTCCATGCCGACGTACTCGAGGTGGACTTCACCGCGCTGGCGCAGCGCCTCGGTGTACCGCGCATACGCCTTGCCGGCAACCTGCCCTACTACATCTCCAGTCCGATCCTTTTCCATTGCGTGGACCACGCCTGCGCGATCGAGGACATGCACTTCATGTTGCAGAAGGAAGTGGTCGATCGCATGGCCGCGGAACCCGGCAGCAAGGTGTATGGCCGGCTGTCGGTGATGCTGCAACTGGCCTGTCGCGTCGAGCCGCTGTTCACCGTGCCGCCCGGCGCGTTCCGCCCGCCGCCGAAGGTCGATTCGGCGGTCGTGCGGCTGGTACCGCTGGCCGCGCACGAACGCCACGACGCCGATCCGCTGCGCCTGCACGCGATCGTCAAGGCGGCCTTCGCGCAGCGGCGCAAGACGCTGTCCAACGGGTTGAAGAACATGCTCGACAGTGCGGCGATCGCCAGCGCGGGGATCGACCCCAGGGCACGCGCAGAAACGCTTTCCCCCGGTGACTTCGTCCGACTGGCCAGGCTCCCGGCCTGAGCGTCGTCTACACGCGCAGGCCCGTGCGCAGGCCGTACAATCGGCCGATGAATCCCAAACCTTCCTACACGATCGACGTGCAGGTCGAAACCCGCTTCGTTCCCGACCAGTCCAAGCCGCACGACAACCGCTACGTGTTCGCCTACACCGTGACGCTGCACAACGCCGGCGACGTGCCCGCGCGCCTGCTCACCCGCCACTGGGTGATCACCGACGCGAACGGCAAGGTGGAAGAGGTACGCGGCGAAGGCGTGGTCGGCGACCAGCCGTGGATGCGACCAGGCGACCGTTACCAGTACAGCTCCGGCGCCGTGCTGGACACCGCCGTGGGCACGATGCGCGGCAGCTACGAGATGCTCGCCGACGACGGTACCCGCTTCGAGGCGCCGATCCCGCCGTTCACGCTGTCCATACCGCGCACCCTGCACTGATGGCACGCATTATCGAGGGTTCGCCTGCGATGGACCGGACGGACGAGTTCTGATGGCGACATATGCAATTGGCGACGTGCAAGGATGCTATCCGGAGCTCTCGCGCCTGCTCGACAAGTTGCGCTTCGACCCTTCGCGCGACCAGTTGTGGTTCTGCGGCGACCTGGTCAATCGCGGTGGCGAGTCGCTGCGGGTGCTGCGGCTGCTGCACGGCCTGCGCGAGAACGTCATCGCCACCCTGGGCAACCACGACCTGAGCCTGCTGGCGATTGCGCAGCGCAAGCCCGACGCCCAGTCGCGGGTCAACCCGGAGCTGCGCGAAGTGCTGTTCGCCGAAGACGCGCCGGTGCTGTTCGAGTGGCTGCGCAACCAGAAGCTGCTCCACTACGACGAGGCCCTGGGCTGGGGCATGGTGCACGCCGGGCTGGCGCCGTCGTGGACACTGCGCCAGGCTCTGCGCGCGGCGCAGGAAGTGGAGCGGGAACTGTCCAGCCCACGTCACCCGCGGCTGCTGCGCAACCTGTTCGGCAACCGTCCGGCGGCCTGGTCGAGCCGGCTGCAGGGGATCGAGCGTTTCCGCGCCACGATCAACACCATGACCCGGATGCGCTATTGCGACGTCAATGGCCGTATCGACTTCGAGGCCAAGGGGCCGCCCGGCTCGCAGAAGCCGGGGCTGTATCCGTGGTTCGCGGTGCCCGGCATGCGGCGGCGCGAGGTCAAGATGGTCTGCGGGCACTGGTCGGCGCTGGGCCGCTTCGCCGGGTTGGGCGTGTATGCGATCGACACCGGCTGTGTGTGGGGCGGCCAGCTGACCGCCCTGCGCGTGGACGAGGAGGAGCCGCAGTACGTCACGGTGAACGCGGAGCCTCATCGCAAGCGGCCATCCGGCGGCGAGGACTGACTTCCCTACCGGGAGAATCCGCAGCGGCCCGGTGCGTCTGCGGCGGGCACGGTGCAGGTCGCTCGGTGGAAGCGCATCGCCCGGGGAATGCTTCCACCGCCGGCGCGCCCAGGTCGGATCGGGCGCGCGGAACTGTCCTCAGGCCAGCTGGCCGTGGCAGTGCTTGTACTTCCTGCCCGAACCGCATGGACACGGATCGTTGCGACCGATCTTCGGGCCCTCGTGCTGCACGGTGCCGGGCGAGGCCGGCGGCGGGGCATCGTTGCCCAGCGCGTTGACCGGCGCGCCACCGCCACTGGCGAGCATCTGCTGCTGCAGGCGCGCGGCCAGGCGCTGCTGCTCGGCTTCCATTGCGGCGACCTCTTCCTCGCTGCGGATGCGTACGCGGGCGAGCATCTGCACCACTTCGGTCTTGATCCGGTTGAGCATCTCCGAGAACAGCTCGAACGACTCGCGCTTGAACGCCTGCTTGGGATCCTGCTGCGCATAGCCGCGCAGGTAGATGCCCTGGCGCAGGTAGTCCATGCTCGCCAGATGTTCCTTCCAGGCGTTGTCGACCACGCTCAGCATGATGTGCTTCTCGAGCTGGCGCATGGTTTCCGCGCCGATCTGCGCTTCCTTGTCCTTGAACGCCTGGTCCATCGCCTCGCGCACGTGGTCGCGGATCTGTGCGGCCTCCAGCTCATGCTGCTGCTCGACCCAGGCCTTCAGGCCGGTAGCGATGCCGAACTCGCTTTCCAGCGCGCGCTCGAGGCCCGCGATGTCCCACTGCTCGTCGATGCTGTCCGGCGGCACGTGGGCGTTGACGATCGACTCGACCACGTCCTCGCGGATGTCGGCGATGGTGGCCGAGACGTCCTCGCCTTCCAGCAACTCGTCGCGCTGGCGGTAGATCACCTTGCGCTGGTCGTTGGCGACGTCGTCGAACTCGAGCAGGTGCTTGCGGATGTCGAAGTTGTGCTGCTCGACCTTGCGCTGGGCCTTCTCGATCTGGCGGCTGATCATGCGCTCCTCGAGCGGATCGTCCTCCTTCATGCCGAAGCGCTTCATCCAGCGCACCAGGCCCTCGCCGCCGAAGATGCGCAGCAGGTTGTCCTCCAGCGCCAGGTAGAAGCGCGAGGAGCCCGGGTCGCCCTGGCGGCCGGAACGGCCGCGCAGCTGGTTGTCGATGCGGCGGGACTCATGCCGCTCGGTGCCGATGATGTGCAGGCCGCCGGCAGCCAGCACCTGCTCGTGGCGCTTCTTCCATTCGCTCTTGATGCGCTGGCGGTCGACCTCGGAGGCATCCTCCGGCAACGCGGCGAGCGCGACCTCCAAGCTGCCGCCGAGCACGATGTCGGTACCGCGACCGGCCATGTTGGTGGCGATGGTCACCGAACCCGGCGCGCCGGCCTGCGCCACGATGTGCGCCTCACGCTCGTGCTGCTTGGCATTGAGCACTTCATGCGGGACCTTGGCCTTGGTCAGCAACTCGGACAACAGCTCGGACACCTCGATCGAGGTGGTACCCACCAGCACCGGCTGGCCACGCTTGTGGCAGTCCTTGATGTCCTCGATCACCGCGCGGTACTTGGCCTGCTGGCTGAGAAACACGATGTCCAGGTTGTCCTTGCGGATCATCGGCTTATGGGTGGGGATCACCACCACTTCCAGGCCGTAGATGGTCTGGAACTCGTACGCCTCGGTATCGGCCGTGCCGGTCATGCCGGCCAGCTTCTTGTACATGCGGAACAGGTTCTGGAACGTCACGGTCGCCAGCGTCTGGTTCTCGCGCTGGATCGGCACGCCTTCCTTCGCCTCGACCGCCTGGTGCAGGCCATCCGACCAGCGACGGCCGGCGAGGGTGCGCCCGGTGAACTCGTCGACGATGATGACCTCGCCGTCGCGCACGATGTAGTCGACGTCGCGCTGGTAGATCGCGTTGGCGCGCAGGGCAGCGTTGAGATGGTGCACCACCGCCAGGTTGCGCGCGTCGTACAGGCCGGTTTCCGGATCGATCACGCCAGCCTTGCGCAGCAGGTCCTCGGCGTGCGCCATGCCCTCCTCGGACAGGTGCACCTGCTTCTGCTTCTCATCGACCCAGTAGTCGCCCGCGCCGTCCTCGGTCTCCTGCCGCTTCATCTGCGGCACGATGCGGTTGACCGCCAGATAAAGCTGCGGCGAGTCCTCGGCCGGGCCGGAGATGATCAGCGGCGTGCGCGCCTCGTCGATCAGGATCGAATCGACCTCGTCGACGATCGCGTAGTTGAGGCCGCGCTGGTAGCGCTGTTCCTTCGACAGCGCCATGTTGTCGCGCAGGTAGTCGAAGCCGAATTCATTGTTGGTGCCGTAGGTGATGTCCGCGCCGTAGGCGGCATGCTTGTCGCCATGGTCCATGCCGGGATAGACCACGCCCACCGACAGGCCCAGGAAGTTGTAGAGCTTGCCCATCTGAGCCGAGTCGCGGCGCGCCAGGTAGTCATTGACGGTGACCACGTGCACGCCCTTGCCTTCCAGGGCGTTGAGGTAGACCGGCAGTGTGCCGACCAGGGTCTTGCCCTCGCCGGTGCGCATCTCGGCGATCTTGCCCTGGTGCAGCACCATGCCGCCGATCATCTGCACGTCGTAGTGGCGCATGCCCAGCACGCGCTTGGCCGCCTCGCGCACCACGGCGAAGGCTTCGGGCAAGAGCCGGTCGAGCGTTTCGCCCTTGGCGACGCGTTCCTTGAACTCGGCGGTCTTGGCCTTGAGCGCCGCGTCATCCAGCTTCTCGAACTCCGGTTCCAGCGCGTTGATCCGCGCGACGGTCTTGGAAAGCTGGCGCAGCACCCGCTCGTTGCGGCTGCCGAAAAGGCTGGTCAGGGCACGATTGAACATCGATCTTCCGTCAGTGAAGGCTCAAGGCCCGCGGCGGCCGCGGGCGAAAGGAGACATGTTACTACAGCTGCTCCAGCTGGCCGGGATGGCGGCGTGAGGCGAAGGATTCAAGAGGCCGGCGCCGCGAAAGCAGGAAAGCCCGCCTGCGTGCGATGCCACCCCTTCCGGGGCGATGCATCGCACGCAGGCGGGCTTTCCCGGCCGGGTTTACCGGTGGCTCTTCACGTAGGCCAGCGGATTGACCACGCGGCCCTTGTACCAGACCTCGAAATGCACGTGCGGGCCGGTCGACCGTCCGGTGGAGCCCGCCTGCGAGACCACCTCGCCCACGTGCACGCGCTGGCCGGGGTGCACCAGCAGCTTGCTGTTGTGAGCGTAGCGGGTCATGTACCCGTTGCCGTGGTCGATCTCGACCACCTTGCCGTAACCGCTGCGCACGCCGGTGAAGGTGACCATGCCCTCGGCAACCGCGTGGACCGCCGAACCGAACGGCACCGCGATGTCCAGCCCGGTATGACGCGCGCTGTGACCATCGAACGGATCCGGCCGCACGCCGAAGTAGGACGAGATGTAGCCAGAGGCCGGCATGCCGGTCGGCTTGAGATTGGAGTCGATCTTGGCGTCGAGCAGCAGACTCTGCAGTGCGGACAGCTGTGCCTGCTGCACGTCGAACTGGCCGGCCAGCTGGTCGATGCTCCTGTCCAGCGTCGGCGGCAGGGCATAGGCACTGCCGGCAGTGTCTTCCAGACCACCCATCGCGGGCGGCTGGTCGAAATTGAACTCGTCCGGGTCGAGCTTGCCGACTTCGGTCAGGCGCTCGCCCAGCGCGTTGAGGCGGGTCGACTGCGCCTCCAGTTGTCCCAGCTTGACCGCCAGGGCGTCGAGCTCGCGCTGGGAGTCCTTGCGCACACCCGCCAGTTGCGTGTCCTGGTACCGGATCTGCTGCTTGAGCTGCCGGATCTCCGCCAGCGCGCGATCGCGGGGACTGGACACCGTCAGCGCCAACGCGGCGCCGAGCACGCCACACCCGATCACCGCCGCCATCGCCAGGCCCGCGAGCCGCCAGCGCAGGCGGCGCTGGCCGAGGTCGAAGGTCTTGGGCACTTTGCGGGAGCGGGATACGAGTATGATCTGCATTGCGTTTTTTCACTTCAAGATGACGGCACCATGCAGCGCGCCGATTCCTCCGCTTCCCGCCGCCCCGACCGTGGCCCCAAGCCGCTGGCCGAATGCGGTTCGTTCGCCTCGCTGGCCCGGAGGGCCGGTGAGCTGGATGCGTTGGATCGTGCCCTGCGCCAGACGCTGCCGACACCCTTGCGCGAGCAGGTGCGATTCGCCCACCTGCGCAACGGCCGCCTCGTCTTCCTGGCGTCCTCACCAGCCTGGGCGGCGCGCCTGCGCCTGATGCAGGCGCAGATACTCACCACCGCGCGTGCCATCGGCACGAGCGCCAGTTCGGTCACCGTGAAAGTGGCTCCCCCCCGACCCGTCGCAACTGAACCGGATCGGTCAAAACCGCTTTCGCCTGCCGCAGCCGTCCATCTCAAGGCCGCCGCAGCATCAATCACAGACCCGGAACTGAAGGGACTGTTCCTCGAGCTGGCGTCCATCGCCGAAACTGCTGAATTCCCGGTCGCCAAGGACTAACGTGGCGCGGGGCGCCGTGCCTTTGCGAAGTGCCCGTCGGGCACCGATTTCCCCCTTGCCACCCCACGGGCGGCAGAGGTTTTATAGCACGGTGGGACCGCAGGTACACTCCGGCATGTCGCCATAGCGTGAATCGCGGCGTGTATTGCCGATGGCCTGCGTCACAGAAACGACGAAGGCCGCCTCTTGCGGGGGCGGCCTTCGGGGCAGGCGGCAGGCGGATCAGATCGCCTGGGCGGGATGCGCGTAGGAGATCGGCGAAACGGCCGGATCGTCCTTGTAGACCACCTCTTCCCACGCGGCGGGGTCGGCGATCAGGGTACGCAGCAGCTTGTTGTTGAGCTCGTGGCCGGATTTGTGCGCATGGTAGGCGCCGATCAGGCTGTGGCCGAGCAGGTACAGGTCGCCGATCGCGTCCAGGATCTTGTGCTTGACGAACTCGTCCTCGTAGCGGAGGCCGTCCTCGTTCAGCACGCGGTAGTCGTCCAGCACCACGGCGTTGTCCATCGAGCCACCCAGCGCCAGGTTGTGCTCGCGCAGCATCTCGATGTCGCGCATGAAGCCGAACGTACGGGCGCGGCTGACTTCCTTGACGAAGGAGGTCGTGGAGAAGTCGATCTCGGCGCGCGAGGTGCGCTTGGAGATGATCGGGTGGTTGAACTCGATCGAGAAGCCGACCTTGAAGCCCTCGAACGGCTCGAAGCTGGCCCACTTGTCGCCTTCCTGCACCTTTATCGGCTTCTTGATGCGGATGAAGCGCTTGGCCTGGTTCTGCTCCTCGATACCGGCCGACTGGAGCAGGAACACGAAGGGACCGGCGCTGCCGTCCATGATCGGCACTTCCGGCGCCGACAGTTCCACGATCGCGTTGTCGATGCCCAGGCCGGCCATCGCCGAGAGCAGGTGCTCGACGGTGGAGACGCGCACGTCGCCCTTGACCAGGGTGGTGGACAGGCGGGTGTCGCCCACGCAATCGGGGCGCGCATGGATGTCGACCGGCGGATTGAGGTCCGTACGCCGGAACACGATGCCCGTGTTCGGCGCGGCGGGGCGCAAGGTCATGTAGACCTTGTCGCCGGTGTGCAGGCCGACGCCGGTCGCACGGATGATGTTCTTGAGCGTACGCTGCTTGATCATTTTTATAGGTACCAGTGTGGGCAGCAGCCAATCAGGGGTCGGATGCTAACACAGTCTTAACCTGCCGCAATAGCAAACCGTACCGTACAGTCTGGTCGCCTCTTTAGAATTCCTTCATCTGTGACGCCGGTCACCAAGTCCGGCAAATCCCCGCCGCCTCAATCAGTTACCTGAGACACGCCCCCTGCGCCGGGAAGACGGGTATCCGGCGCAAGGGGGCGGACAGGCCGGCGACTCCCTGCCGGCCGGTGCGCGCGCCGGTCCTCGGCGCGCTGCCTTCACCTCAAAATCACCGGAGCGACGGTCACGAAAACCACACAGGCGCTAGATGCCTGCCGGGCCACGTCATGCACTGACCCGTCGATCTGGTGTTTTGTTCAATTTTCGCAAGGGCCTCCGGGAGTGCCGTTCAGTCGGCCTGGCGGCGCAGGAACGCCGGGATATCCAGATAGTCCAGGCTGGGATCGGCGCCCTTGGCCGGCGGCTCCGCGCGCGTGTGCGAGGCCACCGTCTCCGGCGCGGCGTAGTCCACCACCTCGTTGCCGGTACCCGTACGCAGCACCACCGGACGGGGCCGCTGGCGCATCTCCACCTGCTGGCTGGCCACGGCACGTGGAGCCTGGCGGGCGGCAGCCGCACGGTTCAGGCCCGTGGCGACCACGGTCACGCGCACATCGTCCTGCATCTCCGGGTCGAGCGAGGTGCCGATCACCACGGTGGCGTCTTCGCTGGCGAAGTCGTGGATGACGCGGCCGATCTCGTCGAATTCGCGCATGGTCAGGTTCGGACCGGCAGTGACGTTGACCAGGATGCCGCAGGCGCCATTGAGGTTGACGTCCTCCAGCAGCGGGTTGTTGATCGCCGCCTCGGCAGCGGCCTGGGCGCGATCGTCGCCACGAGCGGTGCCCGAGCCCATCATCGCCATGCCCATTTCGGACATCACGGTGCGCACGTCGGCGAAGTCGACGTTGATCAGGCCCGGCGCGGTGATCAGGTCGGCGATGCCCTGCACGGCGCCCTGCAACACGTCGTTGGCCGCCTTGAAGGCATTCAGCAGGGTGACCTCGCGGCCGAGCACCGACAGCAGCTTCTCGTTCGGCACGGTGATCAGAGAGTCGACGTGCTGGGACAGGTCCTCGATGCCCTTCATCGCCACCTGCATGCGACGGCGCCCCTCGAACGGGAACGGCTTGGTGACCACCGCCACGGTGAGGATGCCCTTCTCCTTGGCCAGCTGGGCCACGACCGGGGCCGCGCCCGTGCCGGTGCCGCCACCCATGCCGGCGGTGATGAACACCATGTCCGCGCCGTCGAGCATTTCCTCGATGCGCTCGCGGTCCTCCAGCGCGGCCTGGCGGCCGACTTCGGGGTTGGCGCCCGCGCCCAGGCCCTTGGTGACGTTGGCGCCGAGCTGCAGGTGGGTGCGCGAGCCGCAGTGCTTCATCGCCTGCGCGTCGGTGTTGGCGACGACGAACTCGACGCCTTCGATGTTGGCATTGAGCATGTGGGCCACGGCGTTGCCGCCGCCACCGCCCACGCCGATGACCTTGATGACCGCGTTGGGTGCCAGTTTTTCGATAAGTTCAAACATTTCCCGTCCTCCGTAGAGACTCTTCGTTGTCGTTGTTGCCGCGGGAACGGCGTCCTGCCGTCCTGCGGTGGTGGGCGAAACCTCCTTTCGCCCGCGGTGGCGCTCCGCGCCAGCCGAAAAATCCACTCCCGGAGAGAGCGCCGCCCCCTCCGTCAGAAATTTCTGGTGATCCAGCCACGCACCTTGTCGACCAGCCCGCCTACGCTGCCGCCGACCGGATGGCTCACGCGCACGCCGCCGGCGCGGGCGCCATGCAGCAGCAGGCCCACGCCGGTCGAATGCAGCGGATTGGCGACCACTTCGCCCAGGCCCGTGACGTGCTGCGGCACGCCGATGCGCACCATCTTGTGAAAGATCTCCTCGGCCAGCTCCAGCGCACCCTCCATCCGCGAGGCGCCGCCGGTGAGCACCACGCCGGCGGCGACCAGGCTGTCGTAGCCGGAGCGGCGCAGCTCGTCCTGCACCATCTCGAAGATTTCCTCGTAGCGCGCCTGCACACTCTGGGCGAGCGACTGGCGGGCCAGCCGGCGCGGCGGGCGGTCGCCGACGCTGGGCACCTGGATGGTTTCCTCGGCGTGCGCCAGCTGCGCCAGCGCGCAGGCGTACTTGATCTTGATTTCCTCGGCATGCGCGGTCGGCGTATGCACGCCGTAGGCGATGTCGTTGGTGACCTGGTCGCCGCCGACCGGGAGCGACTTGGTGTAGCGGATCGAGCCCTGCGTATAGATCGCGATGTCGGTCGTGCCCGCGCCGATGTCGACCAGACACACGCCCAGCTCCCGCTCGTCGTCGGTGAGCACCGCCTTGGCGCTGGCCACCGCCGAGGGCACCAGTTCGTCCACGGAGAGCCCGCAACGCTGGATGCACTTGGAGATGTTCTGTACGGCCGCGGCCGCGCCGGTCACCAGGTGCACGGAGGCTTCCAGGCGCACGCCACTCATGCCGACCGGCGAGCGGATGCCGTCCTGCCCGTCGATGCGGTATTCCTGCGACTCCTTGTAAAGAACCTTGCGGTCGGCCGGGATCGCCACCGCGCTGGCCGCCTCCAGCACCTGCTCCAGGTCGCCCGGGGTAACCTCACGGTCGCGGATCGCCGCGGTGCCGTGGGAGTTCTTTGTCTCCAGGTGGCTGCCGGAGATCGAGGCGAACACGGAGCGGATGTCGCAGCCGGCCATCAGTTCGGCCTCTTCCACCGCACGCTGGATCGAGTGCACGGTCGATTCGATATCGACCACCGATCCGCGCTTCATCCCGCGCGAGACGTGCGAGCCGATGCCGATCACCTCGATCGGTTCGCCCGGCTCGTACTCGCCCACGATCGCGGTCACCTTGTGGGTGCCGATGTCCAGGCCGACCACCAGCTGCTTGTCGTTGCGCGTCTTCATAGGGTCAGGCTCATGTGCGGGGTGTCCCCGCGGCAGGTGCGGCGGCGTCGGGCCAGCGCACGGCGAATCCGTTGGTGTAGCGAAGGTCGGCGTAGGCGAAGGCGGCGCTGTGGCCCGCCATCACCTGCGGGTAGACGTCGAGGAAACGGCGCAGACGCCTGCCGGCCTGGGCGCGGTCGCCCAGCACGATCCTGGCCCCCGTGTCGGTAGCCAGGCTCCAGCTGCCGCGTTCGGACAGCGCCACGCCGGACACCTTGAGCGGCGTGCGGGCCACCGCCTTGAGCGCATCGGCGTAGAACGCCACCACCTCGGGCATCTGAGCGTCCGGCCCGCGCAGGTCGGGCAGCGGCGTGGAAGGCGCGACCTTGCCGCCATCGAAGAGCACGCCCTGGCGGCTGATCAGCCGGGTCTCGTTCCAGCGCGCGAATGGCTGGCGCTCGTAGATGCGCAGGATCAGCGTGTCCGGCCAACGCTTGCGCGCCTCGACCGATTCGACCCAGGGCAATGCCGCGACCGCCTGCTGTACCGAGTCCAGGTCCAGCGCGAAGAAACCGTGGCCCAGACGTGGCCGCACGGCGGCGCGGATCTGCTCGGCGCTGACATGCTTGAACTCGGCCTGCACGGTCAGTTGCGTCACCGGCCAGCGGTCGGCGGCGAACCAGCCGCGCAGCACGCCGACGACCGGCAACGCGACCAGCGCGATGGCCAGACACCAGGCAACGAGGCGGATCGCTCCCCTCACAGGCCCTCCCGGAAACTGGTTTCCAGCACGCGCCAGCACACGTCCTCGTAATCGATGCCGGCCACCTTGGCCGCCTTGGGCACCAGCGAATGCGAGGTCATGCCCGGGGCGGTGTTCACTTCGAGCAGGAAGTTGCGGCCGGCGCGGTCGCGCATCACGTCCACGCGACCCCAGCCGTGGCAACCGAGCGCGTCGAAGGCCTCGAGCGCGAGCGCGCGCAGCTCGTCCTCGGCCGCCCCTTCGAGGCCCGGGCAGATGTACTGGGTGTCCTCGGCGACGTACTTGGCGTTGTAGTCGTAGAACGCCCCCTTCGGAACGATGTGGATCGAGGGCAGCACCTGGCGACCAAGGATGCCGACGGTCATCTCGTCGCCCTCGATCAGGGTCTCCATCAGCAGGTCGCCCGGGTAGCTGGCGGCCAGTTCGACCGCGCTGTCGAGCTGGTTTTCCTCGAACACGCGCGTCACCCCCACGCTGGAACCTTCGCAGGCCGGCTTGACGATCAGCGGGAAACCAACCCGCTTCGCCGCCGCGTGCACGGCATCCGCACCGGCGCCGCGCGGCAGTGCGACGAAGGCCGGCGTCGGCAGCCCGAGCGACTGCCACACGCGCTTGGAGCGCACCTTGTCCATCGACAGCGCCGAGCCGAGCACGCCGGAGCCGGTATAGGGCACATGGAGCGACTCCAGCGCACCCTGCAGCACGCCGTCCTCGCCGCCGCCATGCTGGCCGTGCAGGATGTTGAACACCCGCGCAAAGTGCCCGGCGCGCAGCGCATCGAGCAGCGCGGGAATGCCGTCGATCGCATGCGCGTCGACGCCGCGGCTCTTCAGCGCGGCCAGCACGTTGCGGCCGGAATCGAGCGACACCTCGCGCTCGGCGGAACTGCCGCCCATCACCACGGCCACGCGACCGAACTGGGTGGGATCGTTGATTCTGGTCGGAGCGTTCACTTTGCAGTCCTCAGGTGGCCGGCCTGCGCGAGCTCCACCGCCGCGGCGCCGATGTCGCCGGCGCCCAGGAGCAGCAGCAGGTCGCCGTCGCGCAGCAGCGTCGGCAGGGTGTCCTTGAAGTCGCGCGGGTGCTCGATGAGCACCGGGTCGACCTTGCCGCGCGCACGCACGGCGCGGGCCAGCGCGCGGCCATCGGCGCCGGCGATCGGCGCCTCGCCGGCCGGATAGACCTCGGTCAGCACCAGCACGTCGGCCTCGGCCAGCACGTTGGCGAAGTCGTCCAGCAGGTCGCGCGTACGGCTGTAGCGGTGCGGCTGGAAACCCACCACCAGGCGCCGGTCCGGCCAGCCGCCGCGGGCGGCGGCGAACACGGCGGCCAGTTCGCGCGGATGGTGGCCGTAGTCGTCGACCAGCAGCACGCTCCCCTGCTCCAGCTTCAGCTCGCCACGCCGGTGGAAGCGCCGGCCGACGCCCTGGAAGTTCTCCAGCGCGCGGGCGATCGCCCCGGCCTCGACGCCGAGTTGCCAGCCGATCGTGGCGGCGGCCAGCGCGTTGAGCACGTTGTGGCGCCCCGGCAGGTTGAGGGTGACCGGCAGCGGTTCGGCGCGGCCGGGCAGTTGCAGGTCGAACAGCATCTGGAAGCCGTTCTGGCGCACGTTCGCGGCGCGCACGTCGGCGTCGGCGGCGCTGATCCCGTAGGTCATCACGCGGCGCGCGGTGTCCTTGGCCAGCTTGGCCACTTCCTCGTCGTCCACGCACAGCACGGCCAGACCATAGAACGGCAGGCGGTGCAGGAAGTCGGCGAAGGCCTTCTTCACCTGCGCGAAGTCGCCGCCGTAGTTCTCCAGGTGATCCGCGTCGATGTTGGTGACCGCCGCGATCACCGGCGACAGAAGGAGGAACGAACCGTCCGACTCGTCCGCCTCGGCGACCAGGTACTGGCCGGTGCCGAGCCGCGCATTGGCCCCGGCGGCGTTGAGCTGGCCACCGATCACGAAGGTCGGATCGTAGTTGGCCTCGGCCAGGACGCTGGCGACCAGGCTGGTCGTAGTGGTCTTGCCATGGGTGCCGGCGATGGCAATGCCGCGGCGGAAGCGCATCAGCTCGCCGAGCATTTCCGCCCGCGGGATCACCGGGATGCGCGCGGCGCGCGCGGCGACGAGCTCCGGGTTGTCCTGGCGGATCGCGCTGGAAGTCACCACCACGTCGGCATCGGCCACGTGCGCGGCCTCGTGGCCGACCTGCACGACGATCCCGAGCGCGGCCAGCCGCTGCGCGGTCGGCGAATTGGCCTTGTCCGAGCCGGACACCGCGTAGCCCAGGTTGTGCAACACCTCGGCGATGCCGCTCATGCCCACGCCGCCGATGCCGATGAAATGCACGCGGCGGAAGGTGGCCATCAGGTCTTCGTGGGCGAGCAGCCGGCGCGGCGTCATGCGGCCACCTCCGGGGAAGCTGCCTCAAGGCATGCAGCAGCGATGGCGGCGGCCGCGTCCGGCTTGGCCTGCATGCGTGCGGCCACGGCCATCGCGGTCAGCCGCGCGCGGTCGGCGAGCAACGCGGCCAGGCGCTGGGCCAGTGTCTGTACGTCCAAATCGCGTTCCTGGATCAGTTCGGCGGCGCCCGCCTCGACCAGCGCCTGCGCGTTGCCGGTCTGGTGGTCGTCGACTGCGTGGGGGAAAGGCACCAGCACGGCGCCCAGGCCCGCGGCGGTGAGCTCGGCGATGGTCAGCGCGCCGGCCCGGCAAACGGCGAGGTCGGCCCAGCCGTAGGCGGCGGCCATGTCCTCGATGAAGGGCACCACATCGGCCTCGACGCCGGCCTGCGCGTAAGCCGCGCGCGCCTCGTCGAGCCCTCGGCTGCCGCACTGGTGGCGCACGGACGGACGCCGGTCTGCCGGGATCAGTGCCAGTGCCTGCGGCAGGGCAAGATTGAGCGCGCGCGCGCCCAGGCTGCCGCCCAGGACCAGCAACTGTCCCCGACCGGTACGGGCGGCGAAACGCGCGGACGGCGGCGGCAGCGCCGCGATGCTGGCGCGCACGGGATTGCCGACCCATTCGCCGTTCGCGAGCGCGTCGGCGAAACCGCTCAGCACCCGCTTCGCGAAGCCCGCGAGCTTGCGGTTGGTGTAGCCAGCCACGCGATTCTGCTCGTGTACCAGCAACGGCGTGCCGGTCAACCGCGCCGCCACGCCGCCGGGACCGGCCACGTAGCCGCCCATCGACAGCACGCTGCGCGGCCGCACGCGGCGCAGCACGCGCAGCGAAGCGACAAGCGCGCGCGCCAGCATCAACGGCGCCAGCAGGCGTGTCTTCACACCCTTGCCGCGCAGGCCACCGACCGCGACGGTGTGCAGCTCGATGCCGTGTGCGGGCACGACGCGGGTTTCCATGCCCCCGGCCGCGCCCAGCCACGCCACCGGCACGCCCTGCGCGCGCAGCACGTCGGCCACGGCCAGGCCGGGGAAGATGTGGCCGCCAGTACCGCCGGCCATGATCAGCACGGGCCGGGAATGGGAAATCGGCAATCGGCAATCGTTAACTGCAGAGGCCGATCCGGCAGAGCGCGATGCGCTCTGCCGATTCCCGATTCCCGATTCCCGATTCCCGGTCTTCATGCCGCCACCGCCTCGCGCTCGCGCGGCGCGGCTACTGCCGCGTTCGCGTCCGCCACGGCCATCGCGGGCATCCGCGTGGCCATCTGGCGCGCATCCAGTGCGCGGTTGATCTCGAAGGTGGCACGCAGCAGGACGCCGGCCATGGCGCAGGTCATCAGCACCGAAGAGCCACCCGAGCTGATCAGCGGCAGCGTCAGGCCCTTGGTCGGCAGCGCACCGAGGTTCACGCCGATCGACACCATCGCCTGCAGACCCAGCATCAGCGAGATCCCGAACGCCACGTAGCCGGCGAATCGCTGGCCCACCTCCACGCCCTTCAGGCCGAGGTGCAGCCCACGTCCGACCACGGTGGCGAACAGCGCCACCACGAGCACGATGCCCGCCAGACCCAGCTCCTCGCCGATCACCGCCAGGATGAAGTCGGTGTGCGCCTCGGGCAGGTAGGAAAGCTTGAGCACGCTCGAGCCGAGGCCCACGCCGGCCCATTCGCCGCGGCCGATCGCCATCAGCGACTGGGTCAACTGGAAGCCGTCGTTGAACGGGTCCTTCCACGGGTCCATGAACGAGGTCAGCCGCTTCATGCGGTAGCTCTCGCTGGTCGCCGCGATCGCCAGCAGCGGCATCAGCGGCAGGCCCATGGCGATCAGGTACAGCGGCCGCGCGCCGCCGAGCCAGACCATGCCGATGGTGACCGCGATGATCAGCGTGGCCGAGCCGAAGTCCGGCTGCGCCAGCAGCAGCAGCACAATGATGCCGGCCACCAGCACCGGTCGCAGCAGGCCCCAGAACTTCGTTTCCACGCTCTCGCGGTGGCGTACCAGGAAGCTCGCCACGTAGACGACCAGGATCAGTTTCACCGCCTCGACCGGCTGGAAGCTGATCACGATGAAGTTGAGCCAGCGGCGCGCACCGTTGATGCGCATGCCCAGGTGCGGAACGAACACCGCCAGCAGCAGGGCCCCGCCCACCAGCAGCAGCGGCAAGGCGTACTTCTCCACCTGCTTCAGTTCGGTGCGCATGGCCACGGCGGCCAGGCCCAGCCCCAATGCCAGGTAGAACAGGTGCTTCTTCAGGTAATAGAACGCCCCGATGTGCTGGCTGTCGGCCACGGCGATGGAGCTGGAGGTGACCATCACCACGCCCATGCTGGCCAGCCCGACGAGCGCGACCAGCAGGGGCAGGTCGAAGCTGCCCCGCGGCCCGTGCCGCTTGATCGCCTGGCTGGAACCGAAGCCGAACATGTCAGCGCACCTTCAACGTGGCGAGGCCGATCAGCACCAGCACGACGCTGATGATCCAGAAGCGCACGATCACCCGCGGCTCGGGCCAGCCCTTGAGTTCGAAGTGGTGGTGGATCGGCGCCATGCGGAAGATGCGCTTGCCGGTCAGCTTGAAGCTGGCCACCTGCAGCATCACCGAGACCGTCTCCAGCACGAACACGCCGCCCATCACGATCAGCACGATCTCCTGGCGCACGATCACCGCCACGCAGGCCAGCGCCGCGCCGATCGCGAGCGCGCCGACGTCGCCCATGAACACCTGCGCGGGATAAGTGTTGAACCACAGGAAGCCCAGGCCCGCGCCGGCCAGTGCGCCGCAGAAAATCGACAGCTCGCCCGCGCCGGGGATCGAGGGAATGCCCAGGTATTCGGAAAACACCTTGTTGCCGGCCAGGTAGGCGAACACGCCCAGCGCGCCGGAAACCAGCACCGAGGGCATGATCGCCAGTCCGTCCAGCCCATCGGTGAGGTTCACCGCGTTGGAGAAGCCGACCACCATGAAATAGGCGACCACTACGAACAGCACGCCCAGCGGCAACGCCACCTGCTTGAACAGCGGCACGTACAGCGCGGTCTCGGCCGGCAGCTGCGCGGTCTTGTAGAGGAACAGCGCCGCCGCCAGCCCGAACACCGACTGCCAGAAATACTTCCAGCGCGAGGCCAGGCCGCGGCTGTCCTTGAGCACCAGCTTCTTGTAGTCGTCGTAGAAGCCGATCACGCCGAAGGCGATCAGCACCGCCAGCACGATCCACACGTAGCGGTTGTGCAGGTCGGCCCAGAGCAGCGTGGCGATGGCGATCGCCAGCAGGATCATTACCCCGCCCATCGTCGGCGTACCGGCCTTGACCAGATGCGTCTGCGGACCGTCGCTGCGCACCACCTGCCCGGCCTTGAGCGCCGCCAGCCGCATGATCAGGCCCGGCCCGAACAGCAGCGACATCGCCAGCGCGGTGAGCGCGGCCATGATCGTGCGGAAGGTGATGTACTGGAACAGGTGCAGGGCAGTGAAATGCCGCGCCATCCAGTCGGCCAGCTCAAGCAGCATCGACGGGGCCTCCGGGGGCGTGGAATTGTTCTTTGAGTGAGGACACGATCTGCTCCATGCCGGCCGAGCGCGAGCCCTTGACCAGGCAGGTGACGCCCGCATGCAGCTGGTTCGCCAGCGACGCGGCCAGCGCAGCCTTGTCGGGGTGGTGCTCGCTGCCCGTGCCGAACGCCTTGGCCGCGCCGGCGCTCAGCGGCCCGACCGCGAACAGCCGGTCGATGCCGGCCGCTTTCGCGCGCGCGCCGATACCTTCGTGCAGCGCGCGCGCGTCGGCGCCGAGCTCGGCCATGTCGCCGAGCACCAGCCAGCGCTCGCCGGTAGCCAGCGCCAGCGTGTCGATCGCCGCGCCGACCGAGCCGGGATTGGCGTTGTAGCTGTCGTCGATCAGCGTCCAGCCGCCGGGCATCGCCTCGCTGCGCAACCGGCCGGCCACGCCCGGCACGTGCAACAGGCCGGCGACGATGGTCGCCAGCGGCACGTCCAGCGCCAGCGCGATCGCGGCCGCGGCCAGCGCATTGGCGATGTTGTGGCGGCCGGCCAGCGGCAACGCCACCTCGGCCTCGCCTGCGGGCGTGCGAAGCACGAAGCGCGAGCCGTCCACGCGCTGCTCCAGGATCGTCGCGCCCACGTCGACGTTGCCTCCGAGACCGAAGTGCAGCGTCGCCCGCGAACCGGCCAGTCCTTCGAAGAAGCCGGCAAAGGCATCGTCGGCGTTGATGATCGCCACGCCGTCGGCTGGCAGCGCCTGGTACAGCGCGCCCTTGGTCTCGGCCACGCCCTCCAGGCTGCCCATCCGCTCAAGGTGCGCCGGCGCGATGGTGTTGACGAGGCCGATATCGGGCCGGGCGATGGCGGCGAGATAGGCAATGTCGCCCGGCTTGCCCGCGCCCATCTCGAGCACCGCGTATTCGCTGTCGGCCGGCATCGCCAGCAGGGTCAGCGGCAGGCCCAGCTCGTTGTTGTAGTTGCCTGCGTTGACGTGGGTGCGGCCATGGCGCGACAGGATCGACGCCGTCAGCGTCTTGACCGTGGTCTTGCCGTTGGAGCCGGTGATGCCGACCACGCGCACGTTGCGCTGCGCGCGCACGGCGCTGGCCAGGTCGCCGAGCGCGGCCTGGGTGTCGTTGACCAGCACCTGCGGCAGGTCGACGTCGACGCGGCGCGTGACCAGCGCCGCCGAGGCGCCACGCAGGGCCGCGTCCCGCACGAAGTCGTGTCCGTCGACGCGCTCGCCCCTGATCGCCACGAACAGTTCGCCCGGGCGCAGCCGGCGGGTGTCGATCGCCACCCCTTCCACCTGCAGGTCGGGGCCCAGCAGGCGGCCATGGGTCCATACCGCGATTTCGGAGAGGCGCATCATGCGTGGGTCTCCCTGGCCGGTTGCCCAAGAGCAGCACGGGCCGTTGCGAGGTCGTCGAACGGGCGCTTGCCTGCCGCGCCTTCCTGGTAGGTTTCGTGGCCCTTGCCGGCGATCAGCACGACGTCGTCCGCGCCGGCACCGGCGATGGCCATGCCGATGGCGGCAGCGCGGTCGCGCTCGACCGTGGCCGCGCGCTGCATTCCGGCGCGGATCTGCGCCACGATGGCATCGCCGTCTTCGCCCCGCGGGTTGTCGTCGGTGATGATCGCCACGTCGGCCAGGCGCTCGGCGATCGCGCCCATCTGCGGGCGCTTTCCCGCATCGCGCTCGCCGCCGCAGCCGAACACGCAGACCAGCCGACCGGCGCAGTGCGCGCGCAGCGCGGTGAGCGCCTGCTCCAGCGCGTCGGGCGTGTGCGCGTAATCGACCACCACCAGCGGGTGGCGGCCATCGCCGCCGAGGCGGCTCATGCGGCCGTTGACGGGCGTGAGCGATTCCACCGCCTCGACGATGCGCGCGAACGGTTCGCCGAGCGCGCCCAGGCAGGCCACCACGGCGAGCAGATTGGCCACGTTGAAGCGTCCGAGCAGCCCGCTGCGGACCGCGTGCGCACCCCACGGCGTATCGAGCTCGAAGGCCAGGCCCTCGGCGGAGGTCACGATGGCCTTGGCACTGACGTCGGCGGTGCCCGCCATGCTGGTGCGCAGCGCGCGCACACCGGCCGGCAGGCGGTCGGCCAGGCTGCGGCCGAACGGATCGTCCACATTGATTGCCGCCGCTTTCAGTCCCGGCCAGGCGAACAGCCGGGCCTTGGCCGCACCGTAGGCTTCCATCGTGCCGTGGTAGTCGAGGTGGTCGCGGGTAAGGTTGGTGAAGGCTGCCACCTCGAAAGCCACCGCGCCCACGCGACCCTGCTCGAGCGCGTGCGAGGACACTTCCATCGCCACGTGCGTCGCACCCTGGTCGCGGAAGCGCGCCAGCAGGCGCTGCACGCTGATCGCATCCGGCGTGGTGCGCTCGCCCTCGTCCAGCGCTCCGTACAGACCCGCGCCGAGCGTGCCGATGCTCGCCGCCGCGTGACCCAGCCGCGACAGCGCCTGGGTGATCAGTTGCACGGTCGAGGTCTTGCCGTTGGTGCCGGTGACGCCGACCACACGCAGCGCGCGCGAGGGATGGTCGTAGTAGCGTGCGGCGATCTCGCCCAGGCGCGCATGCAGGTCGTCGATCCACAGCACCGGCACGCCGGGCGTGAAACCCGCCACCGCCGGCGCCTCGGCGAGCACCAGCGCGGCGCCGCGCGCCACCGCTTCGGCGGCAAAGGCGATGCCGTGCGTGCGCGTGCCGCGCAGCGCGACGAAGGCTTCGCCGGAGCGCACCTGGCGCGAGTCCAGACCGAGGCCGCAAATACGAAGATCGCCGAGCGCACCCGCGTCGGCGAAGCCATCCAGCAAGGGGGCGAGGAGGCGCGTGTTCACGGCTCCTCCTCGACGGGCGCGTCGTCGATCGGCGGATCGGTGGGCGGCTTGCTGCCGGCCAGTCCGGTCGGGCTCATCAGGGGCCCGCCCGCATACCAGCGGCCGATGTTGTCCGGCGGCACGTCGAGCAGGCGCAGCGCGCCCTCCATGACGCGCGCGAATACCGGCGCGGACACCATGCCGCCGTAGTAGCTGCGCTTCTGCGGATCGTCGATGATGACCACGCCGACCAGCCTCGGGTTGCTCGCCGGCACCATGCCGGCGAACGCGGCCGTGTAGTTGGTCCGCGAATAGCCGCCGGCATTGGCCTTGTGCGCCGTGCCGGTCTTGCCCGCCACGATGTAGTTGGCAATGCGCGCGGTGGTGGCGGTACCACCCGGGGCGGTCACCGTCTCCATCATCCGCACGATCTCGTCGGCGACTTGCCGGGAGACGATCGCCTTGGGCTCGTTGTCGGCCCCCTTGATGAAGCTCGGCGAATGCATGACGCCGTGGTCGCCCAGCGTGGCGTAGGCATTGGCAAGCTGCAGCGGCGTCACGTTGAGGCCGTAGCCGTAGCCCATGATCGCCTGTTCCAGCGGGCGCCAGTCACGGCCGATCCGCAGCAGCCCGGAGGACTCGCCCGGAAAACCGCTGTTGGTGCTGTTGCCGAAGCCGAACGCGCGGTAGGTGTTGTACATGAGCGCCGTGTCGAGCGTCATGGCGATATGCGCGGCGCCGACGTTGCTGGACTTGGTGATCACGCCGGTGGGCGTGAGCAGGCCGTAGTTGTGCGTGTCGTGGATGTCGTGGCCCTGGAAATACCAGTGGCCGCCGGTGGTGTCGATCAGCGGACTGGTCGGCGTGTACTTGCCGCTGGACAGCGCTGCGGCCATCAGGATCGGCTTGATCGTCGAGCCCGGCTCGACCAGGTCGGTGACGGCACGATTGCGCCGGTCGGAGAACTTGCTGCCGGCCAGCGAATTGGGGTTGTAGGTGGGCAGGTTGACCATCGCCAGCACTTCGCCGGTCGGTACGTCCAGGATCACCATCGAGCCGGAGGCCGCATTGAACTCGGTCAACGCGTTCTTCAGTTCGTTGTAGGCGAGGAACTGGATGCGCCGGTCGATGCTGAGCGTGAGGTTCTTGCCCGGCTTGGGCTCGCGCACCTGTTCGACGTCTTCCACCACGCGCCCCATGCGGTCGCGGATCACCCGCTTGGCGCCGGGCTGGCCGGACAACCAGTCGTCGAACGCAAGCTCGAGCCCTTCCTGGCCGTGATCGTCGATATTGGTGAAGCCGAGCACGTGCGCGGTCACTTCGCCCGACGGGTAGTAGCGGCGGTATTCGCGCTGTGCGTTGACGCCCGGGATGTCCAGGTCGAGCACGGCCTGGGCGGCTTCCGGCGGCATCTGCCGGCGCAGGTAGACGAATTCGCGGTCGGCGCGCTGGGCCAGGCGCTCCTTCAACTCGCCCGCATCGACACCGAGTGCGGCGGCCAGGTCCGGGATGCGGTCGGCGCTCTCCAGCACCTGCGGCGGATTGGCCCATACCGACATCACGGGCGTGGACACCGCAAGGGGCTCGCCGTTGCGGTCGAAGATGGTGCCGCGCGACACCGGGATCTTCACCTCGCGCAGGAAGCGCGCGTCGCCCTGCTCCTGGTAGAACTGTTTGCGCAGCACCTGCAGGTCGAACGCGCGCGCGACCAGGCCCAGTGAGGCGAGCGACAGCACGCCGACCACCAGCAACATCCGTCGGCGCGGGCTCGGGCCGGCGCCACGGCGACGGCCGGCGGCAGGCTGGGGAATGGGTCGGCGCGGGCTCATCGACGCACCAGCTGGATGTCTTGCGGCCTGGGCGTGACCATGCCCAGTTTGCTGCGGGCCTCCTGGTCGATGCGTCGCGGCTCGGCCCAGGTGGCCTGTTCCAGTTCGAGCCGGCCATATTCGACGTTGAGTTCGTCGCGCTGGTTCTGCAGGCGGGTCAGTTCGACGAACAGCACGCGGCTCTCGTGGCGCGTCCATACCACGCCGATCGCGCTGACCAGCACGGCCAGCAGCAGGATCACGAGCGCCGCACCGCCGAGCGCCTTCATGCGAGTTTCTCCGCCACGCGCAGCACCGCCGAGCGGGCGCGCGGATTGACCGCCAGCTCCTCGTCGGAGGGGAAGCGCGGCTTGCCCACCGCGGCCAGCCGCGCCGGCTTCGCGGCCACCGGCGGACCGCGACGGCTACCCTGGACGCGGCCGGAATGGTCGCGGATGAACTGCTTGACCGCCCGATCCTCCAGGGAGTGGAAGCTGATCACCGAAAGCCGCCCGCCGACCTTGAGCCGTTCGAGCGCCGCCTCGAGGCCACGCTGCACGGACTCGAGCTCGCCGTTCACGCGGATGCGCAGGGCCTGGAAGCTGCGCGTGGCCGGGTGCTTGCCCGGCTCGCGGCGGCCGATGGTGCGCTCGATCAGCGCGGCCAACTCGCCGGTGCGCGCGATCGGCGCCTCGGCGCGGCGCGCCACGATGGCACGGGCGATCTTCCGACTGAAGCGCTCCTCGCCGAAGGTCCACAGCACGTCGGCGATCTCGTGCTCGTCGGCGCGGGCGAGGAACTGCGCGGCGCTCTCGCCCTGCGTGGTGTCCATGCGCATGTCCAGCGGCGCATCGGCCATGAAGCTGAAGCCGCGCGCGGCCTCGTCCAGTTGCGGTGACGAGACGCCAAGGTCGAGCAGCACGCCGTCGAGACCGGCGGCGGTTTCGTCCCATTCGGCCAGCTCGGCAAAATTGCCATGCCGGATCGACACGCGCGCATCGCCCGCGAAGGCCTCGCGCGCGGCGGCGATGGCGGCCGGATCGCGATCCATGAGCAGCAGCCGCCCGTCGGGCCCCAGGCGCGACAACACCGCGCGTGCGTGACCGCCGCGCCCGAAGGTGCCATCCAGATACCGCCCGCCTGCCTGCACGGCAAGGCCCTCCACCGCTTCGCCCAGCATCACCGGGATGTGCCGCAACTCGGCCACGCCGCACCTCCCGCCCGTCGAAATTCCCGCACCGGATCCCGCGCCTCAGAGGCGCAGGTCCGCCATGTCGTCAGTGATGTCGTCTTCGCCGAGGGTCTGGCGGATCTTGGCCAGATGGGCCTGCTCGCTCCACAACTCGAACTTGTTGCCCATGCCCAGCAGTACCGCCTTCTTCTCGATGCCGGCGGCGCCGCGCTGGCTGGCCGGCAGCAGGATGCGCGAAGCGCCGTCCGGCTCGACCACGGTCGCCGCACCCACCAGCTTCATCTGCAGGTTGCGGTGGGACGCCTTGACCATCGGCAGCGCATTGACCTGGTCGCGCACCGTTTCCCACTCGGCGTAGGGGTAGATCCACAGGCAACCCATTTCGAACGGGCTGTAGGTGACCACCAGACGATTGGCGCACTCGCCCGCGACCAGTTCCCGATACGAGGTCGGAATGGCCAGTCGGCCCTTGTCGTCAACGGTGATGGCGGTCTCGCCCTGGAACACCTGCGTGGACTCCACTGATTCCCACGATTTCACACAGGGTCCCACGATACGTCTCGCCTTTTGAGACGTCAAGGGAATTTTGCTTGCGAATCAAAGAGAAAGGCGGAAGTGTGGACGTATTTCCAGCCATTTGGGAGGAAGGTCCGCAAGGTGCTTGAAAGCAGGGGAGTTTTCCAAACCGCTTGTGAGGCAGGTCACGGCCGCTTTCCGGCCCAGGCAGACCGGACATGAACTTGCCGTTCAGGCCCCAGCCCCTGCAGGAGCGTCGCCGGGCGCGATCGTCATCCATGCGCCTGCCGCCACCACGACCCACGGTCGCGCCCAAGGCCCCGCCAAGCCAGGGCCACACGAAAAAGGGCCGGGGTGGCGAATCCTCCGCGCCACCCCGGCCCTTCCCTGGCAGCGCGCCGGAGCGCGCCGCCGCAAGAGGCGGAGCCGGCCTGTAAGCCGGGTTCTGTACGCCTTGCGGCGCGACAGTCATTCCTCTCGGCCAGGCGTCGCCGCCTGGCTCCAGCGACCTACCCGGGAACAACGCGGGCCGCGTTATCGTTCCCCTATTCGGTCTTGCTCCGGGTGGGGTTTACCGTGCCGTGCGGCGTTGGCCCCGCACGCGGTGCGCTCTTACCGCACCCTTTCACCCTTGCCTGATCCCCTCGCGGGGCCATCGGCGGTCTGCTCTCTGTTGCACTGGCCGTCAGCTCGCGCTGCCCAGGCGTTACCTGGCACCCTGCCCTGTGGAGCCCGGACTTTCCTCGACGCACTTGCGATGCGACGCGACTGTCCGGCCGACTCCGCGACCATTGTACCGCCCGGGAGACGGGATCGGGGATTGGAAAAGCTACCCCACTGTAGGAGCGCACCTGTGCGCGACCGCGACCCCCATCGGACATGACGGTCGCGCACAGGTGCGCTCCTACATCTGATAGAGGGCCTTTCTCGGCGCACCGGTGATCGCTGCGGCAAGCTTGGCTGCCTTGGCGGGCGCCATCTCTTCGCGCAACAAGGCAAACACGCGCTGCCCTTCGGCCAGCCGCGTGTCCGCCTCCTCGCCGCGACCGGCCACCAGGATCACGCACTCGCCGCGCTGCTGGTCCGGATCGCCCGCCACGCGCGCAGCAAGCTCCTCCAACGGCTCGCCGATCACCGTCTCGAACAGCTTGGTCAGCTCACGCGCCAGCACCGCCTCGCGCGCACCGCCGAACACTTCGCGCATGTCGGCCAGGCTCTCGGCCACGCGATGGGAGGACTCGTAGAAAATGAGCGTGCGCGGCTCGCCGGCCAGTTCCCGCAGCCGGCTGCGCCGTGCGGCCGCCTTGGGTGGCAGGAAGCCCTCGAAAACGAAGCGGTCGCTCGGCAGCCCCGCCACCGACAGCGCCGCGATCGCCGCGCAGGCGCCGGGAATCGGCACGCAACGGATGCCCGCCGCGCGCGCCGCGCGCACCAGCCGGAAACCGGGGTCGCTTACCAGCGGCGTACCCGCGTCGGAGATCAGCGCCACCGACTGCCCGTCCAGCATCCGTCGCACCAGCCCATCCACCACGTCGCGCTCGTTGTGCTCGTGCAGCGCCACCAGCGGCACGTCGACGTTGTAGTGGAGCAACAGCGGACGACTGTGGCGCGTGTCCTCCGCCGCGATCACGTCGGCGCCACGCAGCGTGGCAATCGCACGCGCGGAGATGTCGTCGCGATGGCCGATCGGCGTGGCGACCACCGACAGGCTGCCGGGCTGGACAGTAGGCATGGAAACTCCGGGGCGGTGCGCAAAGGGCTCGCGACACGATCGGCTATGATCGCTCACCATGTCGACCACGACCAAGGGACACTCCATGCGACTGCTCCGCGCCGCCGGCCTCGGCCTGCTGATCGCCATAGGCCTGGCCGCCTGCGTGCCGACCAAGGTGACCCGCTCACCGCAGGAACTGGCCGCCGCGCAGCACGCCGGACAGCTCGCCAGCCAGGGACAGTTCGACCAGGCGATCCAGGCCTATCTCGACCTGGGCCGGCAGACCGGCGACAGCGACCACTACAACATCCTGGCGGCCGAGGTGTACCGCGAGGAAGGCGCGCTCGAACAGGCCGCTCCGCTGCTCGACCAGGTGCGCCGCCCCCGTCTGCGGGGCGAGGATGCTGCCCGCTACGATCTCCTCCGCGCGGAACTGGCGCTCGCACGGCGTGACGCGCATACCGCGCTGCAACTGACCACCCAGCCGACGCCGGTGCCGCCGACGCTCGAACTGCGCCTGCTCGAACTGCGCGCGCGCGCCATGGAAGCCAGCGGCGACCTGTGGGGCGCCGCACGCACGCGCGTGCAGATGGACCCCCAGCTTGAAGGCCTGGACCATACGCAGAACCGCAAGCAGATCCTCGACCTGCTCGGCCGCCTGGGCGTCGAACCGCTCAAGCGCCGCGGCACCGCCATGCAGGCCGGCGACCGCATGCTGCCGTGGGTCAACGAGGCGCTGACCCGGCTCGGCGTGCCGGTGGCGCAGCCGCAGCCGGATCTCGAACAGCCGGTCGGCACCATGTTGCCGGGCGCGGATGCGAACGTGCGCGAGGGCTACCGCATGCCCGCGAACGTGGCGCTGCTGCTGCCGCTGGGTGGCAACTTCGCCAGCGCCAGCGGCGCCGTCCGCCAGGGTTTCTTCGCCGGCTACGCCGATGCCGCCCGCACCCACGCGCCGCGCGCCAACGTGCGCGTATACGACAGTGGAGGCAGCGCCGACAGCGCGATCAAGGCGTACCAGCAGGCCGCCCGTGATGGCGCGCAGCTGATCGTCGGTCCGCTGACCCGCACCGAGGTCGCCGCGGTGTTCGGCCAGGCGCAGCTGCCGGTGCCGTTGCTCGCGCTCAACCACCCGGACGACAAGAGCCTGCCCGCCTCCGGCGCCACCGAGTTCGGCCTGCTGCCGGAGACCGAGGGCGCGCAAGCGGCCGACCACATGGTCGAACGCGGCATCCACGGCGCCTATGTGATGGTGTCCGACGACGACTTCGCCCAGCGCGCCGCGGGCGCCTTCAAGGCCGAGTTCGAGGCACGGGGCGGCCACGTCGCCGGGATGGCCATGCTGCCGCCGGGCAAGGTGAACTACGCCAGCGCGATCGCCGGCCTGAACATGCCCACGACGGCCACGCCGCTGGCCGGGACCGAACCGGCGCAAGCCGCCTCGGTGCCCGCCGCCGCCGGCAGCGTGGAAGCCCCGCCCGCGCCGGTGCCGACCGGCGACACCGGCATCTTCATAAGCATGCGTCCGGAGCAGGCCCGCCTGCTGCTGCCGCAATTGCACGTCGCGCACGTGGGACTGCCGGTGTTCGCCACCTCGCATATCTATGCGGGCGTGGATGACGCGGCCGCCAACCGCGACCTCGACGGCGTGGAGTTCTCCGACGCGCCCTGGCTGTTCGACGCCCAGCCCGGCCTGCCCAGCCATGACGCGATCGCCTCCCGGTTGCCCGCCGCGCGCGGCACCTCGGCGCGGCTGTTCGCCTTCGGCATGGACGCATGGAACCTGGTGCCCTACCTCGACTGGCTGCGCGACCACCCCGGCAGCTACCTGCCCGGCGCCAGCGGCCAGCTTGCCGCCGACCAGTTCGGCCGCATCCGCCGCGTGCTTGTATGGGCGCGCTTCCAGGATGGTCTTGCCCGGCCGCTGACCGGCAGCCTGCAGATGGACGACGTGCCCTCGTCCGCCCCGCCGGTGGACGAAGGGACCCGCACGCCGATCCCCGCGACGTCCACCGGCGTGCCGCCCGCCGCCTCGACCACCCTTCCGCCCGCCGGCCACTGATGCGCGCGGCGGGCGAGGCCTTCGAACAGCGCGCCTGCCGCGAGCTGGAGCGCGCCGGCCTGAAGCCACTGGCGCGCAACTACAACACGCGCCACGGCGAGCTGGACCTGGTGATGCGCGACGGCGACACGGTGGTGTTCGTCGAAGTGCGCTATCGCGTGCGCGCCGGCCATGGCGATGCGGCGGCGTCGGTCACGCGGTCCAAGCAGGAAAAACTGATCCGCACCGCGCAGTTGTGGCTGGCGGCGCACGCCCAGCATGCCAGCCGCCCCTGCCGCTTCGATGTGGTGAGCTACGACGGCCCGGCGAACGAGGCGAGGATGCACTGGTTGAAGGGCGCGTTCGAGGCCGAGTGACCGATCCCTCTCCCCCGGCTATGCCGGGGGAGAGGGCTGGGGAGAGGGGGAGGCCCTTGCTTATTCGGGCCACACCAACCCGATTCACTGCTTGCACCGCTCCCAACCCGCCCCCCTTCCTGGAGGGGAGAGAGGCAAGGCGCGGGATTGCGCTAATTTCGCTGCTTCAACCAAAGGCCTCCCCCTCTCCCCAACCCTCTCCCCCGGCATAGCCGGGAGAGAGGGAGCCAAGAGCCAAGAGCCATGCCCCTACCCCCATCTTTCCTGACCGCGCTTCGCTCGATCTTCGCCGACGCCGTCCACACCGGCTCGGCCGAGCGGCTGGCGTACGCCTACGACAACTCGCGCCTCAACGCGCAGCCGGACGCCGTGGTGTTCCCGACGGAACACGCCCAGGTCGAAGCGCTGGTGCGCGCCTGCCGCGAGCATCGCGTGCCGCTCACCGCGCGCGGACGCGGCAGCAACACCACTGGCGCCACGGTGCCGGTCGAAGGCGGCGTGGTGGCGAGCTTCGAGCGCATGAACCGCATCCTGCGCATCGACCCGGCCAACCGGCTGGCAGTGGTCGAGCCGGGCGTGCTCAACGGCGACCTGCAGCGCGCGCTGGCGCCGCACGGCCTGTTCTGGCCGCCGGACCCGAGCTCCTCGCCCTGGTGCAGCATCGGCGGCAACCTCGCCTGCAATGCCGCCGGCCCGCGCGCGGTCAAGTACGGCACGCCGCGCGAGAACACGCTGGGCCTGCGCGCCGTCGCCGGTACGGGCGAAGGCTTCCGCTGTGGCACCTACACCAGCAAGGGCGCCACCGGCTACGACCTGACCCGGCTGCTGATCGGCTCGGAAGGCACGCTGGCGCTGGTCACCGAAGCCACGCTCAGGCTCACGCCCCGCCCTTCGGCCATCCGCACGTTGCGCGCGACCTATCGCGACGTCGGCGCAGCCGCGCAGGCGGTGGCACGCATCATGGGCCAGCCGGTGACGCCCTGCGCGCTGGAGTTCGTCGACGAGACGGCACTGAAGCTCGCCCACGCGCACGCCGGCAACGAGGTGCCGCTGGCCGGCGCGCTGCTGATGATCGAGGTCGATGGGGAACCGGAAACGCTGGATGCCGCCGTCGCCGCCGTCTCGGCCGCCGCGCGCGGCGACGGCATGGAGACCCTGCACACGGCCGCTACCGTCGAGGAGGCCGAGCGACTGTGGGCCGCGCGCAAGGCGCTCTCGCCAGCGCAGCGCACGATCGCGCCGGACAAGATCAACGAGGACGTGGTGGTCCCGGTCAGCCGCCTGCCCGAGCTGGTGCAGGGGATCGGACGGCTCGCGGCGAAGCACGACGTGCTCGTGGTCAGTTTCGGCCATGCCGGCAACGGCAACCTTCACGTCAACCTGTTGCCGCGCGACGCCGCCGAGCGCGAGCGCGCGCGCGCCTGCCTGGCCGAGATCTTCGCGCTGGTGATCGAACTGGAAGGCACCTTGTCGGGCGAACACGGCATCGGCCTGGCCAAGCGCGAGTTCATGCCACTGGCGCTGCCGCCATCCACCTTGCAACTGATGCGCGAGGTGAAGCGCGCCTTCGATCCGGCCGGCATCCTCAATCCGGGCAAGCTGTTGCCCTGATGCAGGCCGGCGGCGGCGAGCCGGCGTTACCATGTGCGGGTTTCATTCCAGCCTGTGCCATGCCCCGCCCGCCGTTAGAACGCCTGCTTGCCGAAATCCGCGCCTGCCAGCTCTGCGCCGCACACCTGCCCCACGGCGTGCGTCCGGTCCTGCAAGCCTCGGCCACCGCGCGCCTGCTGATCGTCAGCCAGGCACCCGGGCGCAAGGTACATGCGAGCGGCGTGCCCTTCGATGACGTGAGCGGCGACCGCCTGCGCGACTGGCTCGGCCTGGACAAGCCCGCGTTCTACGACGCGGCACGGGTGGCGATCGTGCCGATGGGTTTCTGTTTTCCAGGCAGCGCGCACGGCGCCGACCTGCCACCGCGGCGCGAATGCGCGCCAACCTGGCATCCGCGGCTGTTGCCGCTGCTGGAACAGGTGGAACTGACCCTGGCGATCGGCCGCTACGCGCAGGTCGGCCTGCTCGGCACGCGGGCGGGCGCGAACCTCACCGACACCGTGCGCGACTGGCGCACACACCTGGCCGGCGGCGTGCTGCCGCTGCCGCACCCGAGCCCGCGCAACCAGGTCTGGACCCGGCGCAACGCGTGGTTTGCGGAAGAACTGCTGCCGGTGTTGCGCGAACACGTCGACCTCGCCCTCGGTCGCCCCCGGTAGGAGCCCGCTTGCGGGCGATGCTTTCATCTGTCCGGGCCACGAACATCGCCCGCAAGCGGGCTCCTGCAGAGGGTCATGCCGGGTCAACCGCGACGGGCGAAGACCAGGTGCAGACCGAAGGCGATGAACACCGCGCCGGCGAGGCCATCGATCCACCGCGCCAGCCGCAGGTAGGCCCGACGCATCGCCGGCAACGCGAAGAACGCGGCCACCAGCGCGAACCAGATGAACGTCTCGGCCACGATCAGCCCCCACAGGCCCCAACGCGTGGCTGCATCCACGCGGTCGCCGAGGAACGCCGAGAACACGCTGCCGAAGTAGACCACTACCTTGGGATTGGCCAGGTTGGTCAGCAGCCCCGCGCGCAGGGTGGCCAGCTCGCCACCGGGCGTGGCCGTCGCCCCGCCATGCTCCGCCGGTGCGTGCACGAGCACGCCACGCAACATGCGCAGCCCCATCCACGTCAGGTACAGGCCACCGGCGATGGCGACCACCTGCTGCAGCCACGCCAGCCGGTGCAGCACCAGCTGCATGCCGAGCAACGCCAGCGCCGACCACAGCGTGATCCCGAGGGTGATGCCCAGCACGCCGAACAGCGCCTGCTTGCGGGAGCGGCTGACGGCCGTCTGCGACACGAAGAAGAAATCCGGGCCGGGGCTGAGCAGCGCGACCAGATGGACGACGGCGATGGTGAGGAACAGATGCACGATCCGGATCCGCAGGGCGGGCGTGGAAGTGTAGGCCGCCGGCCCCCGCCCCTGCAGGCACCGGCCACAGCGCGTCCCTGGCGATCGCCACGACCTCCGGCGCTCCGCGCCCAGCCTTGCCCGCCCGCATCCCTTTCTCTAACCTGCCGGACTTTGCAGCCAGGGCGCTCGTCCGCGGCTTTTGCAGGGGAAAGGCACATGCGGAACTTTGCACCATGAACATCAAGCTGCGTCTGATCGTGATGAACTTCCTGCAGTTCTTCGTGTGGGGTTCGTGGCTCACCACCATCGGCGCCTACTGGTTCCAGACCCGCCACTGGGGCGGCGCCGAGTTCGGCGCGATCTTCTCCACCATGGGCATCGCCTCGCTGTTCATGCCGGCGATCACCGGCATCATCGCGGACAAGTGGATCAACGCCGAGCGCCTGTACGGCGTGCTGCACCTCGGCGGCGCGGTGATGCTGTTCATCGTGCCCACGATTGACAATCCGGCCACGCTGTTCTGGGTGATGCTGGTCAACATGTGCTTCTACATGCCGACCATCGCGCTCTCCATCACGGTGGCCTACAACGCGCTCAAGACCGAGGGCGTGGACATCGTCAAGGTGTATCCGCCGATCCGCGTGTGGGGCACGGTCGGGTTCATCGTGGCGATGTGGGCGATCAGCCTGCTGCACATCGAGACCTCGCCCGAGCAGTTCCACATTGCCGGCATCGCCGCCGTGCTGCTGGGTCTGTACTCGTTCTCGCTGCCGCGCTGTCCGCCGCGCGACACCCGCCACAGCTCGATGGTCGACGTGCTGGGCCTGCGCTCGTTCGCGCTGTTCAAGAACTACAAGATGGCGGTGTTCTTCCTGTTCGCGATGGCGCTGGGTGCCGCGCTGCAGCTGACCAATGCCTACGGCGACACCTTCCTGCACGACTTCGGCAAGGTCGACGCATACAAGGGCCTGCTGACGGTGCGTTATCCGAACATCGTGCTGTCGATCTCGCAGATGTCCGAAACGCTGTTCATCCTCGCCATTCCGTTTTTCCTCAAGCGCTTCGGCATCAAGAAGGTGATGCTGATCAGCATGATCGCGTGGGTGCTGCGCTTCGGCCTGTTCGCCTACGGCAACCCGGCGGAGCTCTTGTGGATGATCATCCTGTCGAACATCGTCTACGGCATGGCGTTCGACTTCTTCAACATCTCCGGCTCGCTGTTCGTCGAGGGCCAGGCCGATCCGAAGATCCGCGCCAGCGCGCAGGGCCTGTTCATGCTGATGACCAACGGCGTGGGCGCGGTGCTGGGCAGCTCCATCAGCGGCCTGGTGATCGAGCGCTTCTTCACCGCGCCGGACGGCGCGCTGCAGTGGCACGGCATCTGGCTGAGCTTCGCCGGCTACGCGCTGGTGGTGGCGGTGCTGTTCGTGATCCTGTTCCGCCACAAGCACATCCCGGAGAACGCGGCGCGGGCAAATCTGGGGCATCAGACAGGAATCTGAGCGCAACCCCTCGCAAGTTCCTGCTTGTTGTTGAGAATCATTTTCATTAGCATGCGCAGCCTTGCCCACCGGAGGCTGTCATGCCGTCGTCCGCACGTCCGCTCGCGCTCGCCCTGATTCTGGCCCTGGCCGCCCCGCTGCATGCGGCTGACGTGCCGCAGGCAACCACCCTCGAGCGGGTCCAGGTCTCCGAAAGCACCCTGCGCCTGCCGCGCAGCCAGGGCGCGCTGCCGATGACGATCACCGTGATCGACCACCAGGATCTTGCCAACCAGCTGGCGATCACGCCGGATCTGGGCGACGCCATCGGCGCGCTGGTGCCCTCCTTCGCGCCCTCCACCCAGAAGCTTTCGGTGCGTGGCCAGACCCTGCGCGGGCGCAACCCGCTGTACATGATCGACGGCGTGCCGCAGTCCAGTCCGCTGCGCAACGGCTCGCGCGACGGCTACACCATCGATCCGGCAATGATCGAGCGGATCGAGATCGTCGAGGGCTCCAACTCGCTGCAGGGTCTGGGGGCCGCCGGCGGCATCATCAACATCATCACCAGGCATGCGCCAGCGCAGGATGGCGTCCGCCAGGAAGTCACGCTCGATGCCAGCGCGCCGACCCAGGGCGCCGACGGCCTGGGATACGGCGGCACATGGCTGATCGGCGCACGCTCCGGCGCGTTCGACATGGTCGCCGGCGCCTCCTGGCGCAAGCGCGGCATGTACTCGGATGCGCGCGGGCGTCTGATCGGCGTGGACGGCACCCAGGGCGACCTGATGGATTCGAGGAGCCGGGACGTCTTCGCCAAGCTCGGCTATACCTTCGCCGGCGAGCGCCGGCTGCAGCTCACCGCCAACCGTTTCGACCTGGAGGGTGACGGCGACTACACCGCGGTCTCCGGCGACATGGAGGCAGGCATCCCGACCACCTCCGTGCGCGGGAAGCAGCCGGGCCTGGCCCCGCGCAACCGCGTGCTCACCACCAGCCTGGACTACCGCGACCCGCAACTGGCCGAAGGCGAGCTGCGCGTGCAGCTCTACCACCAGCGCAACCGCGAGCTGTTCGGCGGCGGCACCTTCGGCACCTTCCAGGATCCCGCCTACGGCCCGCTGGTGTTCGACCAGTCGCAGAACGAGTCGGTCAAGGATGGCGCGCGGCTGTCGTGGTCGCGCCGCGGCCTGCTCGACGACACACTGACCGTGTTGGCCGGTGCGGACGGCTACCGCGACCGCACCCACCAGTCGCTGGCGCAGACCGGGCGGGACTGGGTGCCCGAGAGCACCTACACCGGCTGGGCGCCGTTCGCGCAGGCCGAGTACTGGCCGCTGCAGGCGCTGTCGATCAACGCCGGCCTGCGCCAGGAACACGGCCGGCTGGAGGTGCCGACCTTCCGCACGCTGGCTTCCTACGGCGGCGTGGTCGTCGAAGGCGGCTCGCGCAGCTTCAGCAAGACGCTGCCGAACATCGGCGCGGTCTGGTACCTGAGCGACGCGGTCAACCTGTTCGCCAGCTACGCCGAGGGCTACACCCTGCCCGACGTCGGCCGCGTGCTGCGCGCGATCAGCGTGCCGGGCCGGCGCGTGGGCGACTTTCTCGACCTCAAGCCGGTGGTTTCGGACAACCGCGAAGTGGGCGCCGAGTACGCCGGGGCCGCCTTCAACGCGCGCGTCAGCTACTGGACCTCGACCTCCAGGCTCGGCGCCCTGCTGGTGTTCGACGCACCCAACCAGGTCTACAACGTGGCCCGTCAGCGCACCGAGATCAGCGGCTGGGAAGCACGCGCCGGCTGGACGCCGCGCGAAGGCACGCGGATCGACGCATCCTACGCGATCAACCACGGCCGCTCCGACCGCAACGGCGACGGCCGGGTGGACTCGGATCTGGACGGCGCCAACATCGCGCCGAACCGCTTGAATCTCTCATGGACCCAGCGCTGGAACGGCGCGCTGTCGAGTTACCTGCAGCTCTCGCGGCTGGCAGGGCGTGACTTCGCCACGCTGGGTCGGCGCACCGCGCATTTCGACGGCTACGTCACCGCCGACGCGTACGTGAAATGGCACACCGGCGCCGCCGGCGACTGGACGCTGGGCGTGCAGAACCTCGCCAACAGGCAGCACATCAACTATGTGTCACAGACCGTGGGCGACGACGATTCGTACTTCGCCGGCCGCGGCCGCACGCTCTCGCTCGCCTGGCAACAGATTTTCTGAGCATGCGCGATACCGTCAGGCGCGATAGCGCGACCCGGGGCACGTCGACCCGCGCCACCTTCGGGTGGCGCCACTGGTTGCGCAGGCTGCACCTGTGGCTGGGCCTGAGTGTGGGCACGGTCTACGCGCTCGTCGCCCTGAGCGGCAGCCTGCTGGCGCTGCAGGGTCCGCTGCTGCGCGCGTCGCATCCGGAACTGGCAGCGCATGCGCTGCCGACGCCGGCACAGGAAGCCGCGGTGCTTGACCGCATCGCGCGCGAATGGTCGCCACGGGGCCTGCGCAGCGCCGACCTGCCCGACGCCGGATTGCCGGTATGGCAGCTCTATTTCAACGGCGGCGTGCGCCGTTACCTCGATCCGGCCAACGGCGAATTACTGCTCACCCGCACGCCTGGCAACGACCCCTTGCTCGCCCTGCGCGACTGGCATACGCATCTGCTCGCCGGCCACGCGGGTGAACCCTGGCTCGGCGTGTTCGGCTGGTCGAGCCTCTTCATGCTGATCTCGGGCGTGGTGCTGTGGTGGCCCGGGCGCAGCCGCCTCCTGGCGCACCTGACACCGCACGCGCAGCCGCCGGTGCGGCGCTGGCTGAGCTGGCACCGCAGCTTCGGCGCGCTGAGCCTGCCCGTGCTGCTGCTGGTGACCCTGACCGGCACGTTGATGTGCTACCACGGCGGCACCCGCAAGGCGCTGCAGGCCCTGTTCGGCGACAGGACCGAGCCGTCCCAGCCGGTGGCCATCGCGCTGCGCCAGGAAGCGATCAACTGGTCCGCCGTGCTGGCCGCCGCGCGACACGCGCTGCCGGGCGCCGCGTTGGGACGGCTCTCCTTCCCGGGCGAGCGCGACGGCCGGGTCACGCTGCGCGCCCGCGTGCCGGGCGAATGGAATCCGACCGGCCGCAGCCTGATCTGGCTCGACCCGTACGAGGCCCGGGTGCTGGGCGTGACGGACGCCACCCGCGCCGACACCGGCGTGCGGGTAAACAACGCGATCTACCCGCTGCACGCCGGCACCACCGGCCCACTCTGGCACGCGCTGGTGATCGTGTCCGGGCTGCTGCCGCCGTTCTTCCTGGTCACCGGCTACCTGTTCTGGCGTGCGCGCAGGAAAAGGCGAGGTTGAGGACGACGACCCGGCGGTACATCGCGGGTGGTTCGCTCCTCCGCACGAGAGTCGACCGGTCCCTGGCACGCCACCGGTACAATGGCCGGATGCAGATCGGCCCTTACCGCATCGACCCGCGCGTGGTGCTCGCACCCATGGCCGGGGTCACCGACAAACCCTTCCGCCTGCTGTGCAAACGGCTGGGCGCGGGGCTGGCCGTGTCGGAAATGACCACCGCCGATCCCAAGCTGTGGCACACCCGCAAGTCGCTGCACCGCATGGACCATGCCGGCGAGCCCGAACCGGTCAGCGTGCAGATCGCCGGCTACGACCCGGCCATGCTGGCCGAGGCGGCGCGCTTCAACGTGGCCAACGGCGCGCAGATCATCGACATCAACATGGGTTGCCCGGCCAAGAAGGTGTGCAACGTCTGGTCGGGCTCGGCGCTGCTGCAGGACGAGCCGCTGGTGGCGCGCATCTGCCAGGCGGTGGCCAGCGCGGTCGAGGTGCCGGTGACGCTGAAGATCCGCACCGGCTGGGATCGCGAGCACCGCAATGCGCTCAGCATTGCGCGCATCGCCGAGGACAGCGGCATCGCCGCGCTTTCGGTGCACGGGCGCACACGCGCAGACAGGTACGAGGGCGAGGCCGAGTACGAGACCATTGCCGCGGTGAAGGCCACCGTGCGCATCCCGGTGCTCGCCAACGGCGACATCGCCTGCCCCGAGCGTGCCAGCCACGTGCTCGAGGTGACCGGGGCGGATGCGGTGATGGTCGGCCGCGGCGCGCAGGGGCGGCCGTGGATCTTCCGCGAGATCGCGCACTACCTCGCCACCGGCGCGAAGCTGCCCGAGCCCACGCCGGCCGAGATCGGCGCGATCCTGCTCGGCCACCTGGAACATCTGTACGCCTTCTATGGCGAGCACGCGGGCGTGCGCATCGCGCGCAAGCACCTGGGCTGGTATGCCAGGGACCGGCCGGAGAATGCGGCGTTCCGGCACGTGGTCAACCGGGCCGAAACGGCCGCCGAGCAGCTGCGTCTGACCACCGAATACTTCGCCGGGCTGGGCGAACTCCAGCGCGCCGCGGCCTGACACGCTGCCGATACGAGCCCTCTCCCCTCCGGGGAGAGGGTTGGGTGAGGGGCCGGGGCTCGCGGGGAACTTCCATACAGGCCTTGCCTGCTTCAAGGCTCGCACCCGCTGCCATGGTCGCGAGGGTGCCCCTCACCCGGCCCCCTCCCGGAAGGGGAGAGGGCGCAGGGCGCGGCGGCGCGCGCATCCCCGTCGCCAGACGCAGGCCCTCTCCCCCCCTGGGAGAGGGTTGGGTTGAGGGGCCGGGGCTCGCGGGGAACTTCCATACAGGCCTTGCCTGCTTCAAGGCTCGCACCCGCTGTCATGGTCGCGAGGGCGCCCTCACCACGGCCCTCTCCCCGGAGGGGAGGGGGCGCAGGGCGCGGCGGCGCGCACATCACCGTCTCGCCGGGTGCGGTGCCTCTCCGGAAAAAAAAGCCAACCGGACATTTGGCCGTCCAGCCGTCCGCCACCTGAACAGGTATGAAACCTGCTCCCCCGGGTAGTACGCTGGCCTGCAATCCGCCGCAGCCGCGTGTATCATGCGCGACTTCTTTATCTTTGTATCCGAAAGGAAGGATATATCCCGCGATGAGCAACTACCTCTTCACCTCCGAGTCGGTCTCCGAAGGCCATCCGGACAAGGTCGCCGACCAGATCTCCGACGCCGTCCTCGACGCGATCCTTGCGCAGGATCCGCGCGCGCGCGTGGCGTGCGAGACGATGGTGAAGACCGGCGTGGCGATCGTCGCCGGCGAAATCACCACCTCCGCCTGGATCGACCTGGAGGGCCTGACCCGCAAGGTAATCCTGGACATCGGTTACGACTCCTCCGAGGTCGGCTTCGACGGCGCCACCTGCGGCGTGCTCAACCTGATCGGCAAGCAGTCGCCGGACATCAACCAGGGCGTGGACCGCAAGAAGCCCGAGGAACAGGGTGCCGGCGACCAGGGCCTGATGTTCGGCTACGCGACCAATGAAACGAAGGAGTTCATGCCGGCGGCGATCTACTATTCGCACCGCCTGGTCGAGCAGCAGGCGAAGATCCGCAAGAAGAAGAACTCGCCGCTGCCGTGGCTGCGCCCGGATGCCAAGAGCCAGGTCACCCTGCGCTACGAGAACGACGTGGCCGTCGCCATCGACGCCGTCGTGCTCTCGACCCAGCACGACCCGGGCATCAAGCAGAAGGACCTGGTCGAGGCGGTGCGCGAGGAGATCCTCAAGCCGGTGCTGCCCGCCAAGCTGCTGCACAAGGGCACCAAGTTCCACATCAACCCGACCGGCAAGTTCGTGATCGGCGGCCCGGTGGGCGACTGCGGCCTGACCGGGCGCAAGATCATCGTCGACACCTACGGCGGCTGGGCCCGCCACGGCGGCGGCGCGTTCTCGGGCAAGGATCCGTCGAAGGTCGACCGTTCGGCTGCCTACGCGGCGCGTTACGTGGCCAAGAACGTGGTCGCGGCGGGCCTCGCCGACCGCTGCGAGGTGCAGGTCTCCTACGCGATCGGCGTAGCCGAGCCGACCTCGATCTCGATCACCACCTTCGGTACCGGCAAGATCGCCGACGAGAAGATCGAGAAGCTGATCCGCAGGCACTTCGACCTGCGCCCGTACGGCATCATCAAGATGCTCGACCTGATCCACCCGATGTACCAGCAGACCGCCAGCTACGGCCACTTCGGCCGCCAGCCCTACGAGGTGAAGGCCGCCGACGGCTCCGCCTTCACCGCGTTCTCGTGGGAGAAGACCGACCGGGCCGAGGCCCTGCGCGCCGACGCCGGGTTGAACGGCAAGCGCAAGTAAGCGCGTCTTCGGGCGACAAAAAAACCCGCGGCCTGCCGCGGGTTTTTTTTATGGCGCTGGCGAAAAGGTTTCCACCTATCCCGGAAGTTCAGCCTCAGTCGTCGCCGCTCTTGGCGGCTGCCGCATGCCGGGTCTTGCGGTTGGCCAGCTTGACCGAGTGCTGGCTTGCACGATGGCCGGAGCGGTGGGCCGTCTTGGCTTTGCCGTGGTGCTTCGCACGCCGCGGCGACGATGCCGGCGCCGGATCGGCCTCCGCGTTGGCGATGGGCGAAAGCGCCGCCAGCACGCGGCGGGCCACGCCGGTACCCGGTTGGCCGGCGGCGGCCAGGGCGGCGGCCGCTTCGGTCTGTTCGAAGCCGGCGTCGAGCAGGCTCGCCATCAGCCGGTCGCGCTTGGTCGCGGTGCGCCCGCCCAGCACGACGGCGAACAGGCGGTGACCGTCGCGCACGGCGGTGGAGGCCAGGTTGAAGCCCGACGCCGCGGTGTAGCCGGTCTTCAGGCCGTCCATGCCGTCATAGCGGTCCATCAGGTGGTTGTGCCCGTGGACCACGCGCCCTTCGAAGGTGAACTGCGTGGTCGAGAAGTAGTGCGCGTACTGCGGGAAATCCCGGTACAGCGCCATCGCCAGCGTCAGAAGGTCGCGCGCGGTCGAGACGTTGTCCGGGTCGGGCAGGCCCGAGGCATTGTCGAAGTGCGTGTTGGCCATGCCCAGCAGTGCCGCCTGTGCGTTCATCATGTCGGCGAAGCCCGCCTCGGAGCCGCCGATGCTTTCCGCCGCCACGCTCGCCGCGTCGTTGGCCGACTTGGTCACCATCGCCAGGATGCAGTCCTGCACCGAGATGGTCTTTCCCGGACGCAGGCCCAGCTTGCTCGGCTCCCGGTTGGCTGCCCAGCGCGACACCGGCAGGTTGTCCCCAAGCGTCAGGCGGCCGGCATCGAGCTCACGGAAGGTGAGGTAGAGGGTCATCATCTTGGTCAACGAGGCGGGGTAGTTCTGCTCGTCGGCGTTGACCTGCCCCAGCACGCGTCCGGTGGTGGCGTCGACCACGATGGCTGCCTGGCCGGCATGCGCCGTGCTGGCGACCAGCCACAACAGGGCGACGATCCACAAAGCGCCGAGCCTGCTGAGCGAAAGCGATTCTGAGTTCACACCTTTGTTCCCCGCCGCCGCCGACGACGTCATGTAACGTTGAGCCAACCTTAATGCAGGGCGCCTCCGAATAGCCAGAACTTTGGCCCGCAAATGGCTGTCGTGCCGAAGTTTTGTAACAGGGATGTCGAGCCCGTCCGGTCGAGTCCGCTTGCCGGCGGCGAGCCCTCCGCGAAGCGGAGTGGCCGGGTTCACGCCGGCTGGCGACAGGCGAAACCGTCCGGCGCTCCGCCGGCGCGGAAGCCGCTCCGGCGTGACGCCTTACCTGCTGATCGCCTCCAGCGCCTCGTCGCGCACGCTGCGCATGCCGGCGTTGAGGTCATCGGGGTTCATCGCGATGACCGGCTGCAGGTAGGTCATGGCCACGCGCTGCGCGGCCGCGACGTCGTGCAGCTTGCGCAGGACCACGTACAGCCGCGACGCGCTCTCGATGGTGTGCGCGTCGGTGTTGCCGAGCGTGCGTGCGCGCCCCTCCAGCGCCCTGCCGTGGGCATCGCGCGCCAGCGCCCAGTCCCCGGCGCCGGCCTCGATGCGCCCGACCAGGTCGTAGGTCGCCAGCGTCATCGGGTGATCGTCGCCGAGCTGGCGGCGAAGCGCGTCCAGGACTTGCTGGCCTTGCCTGCCGGCCTCGGCGTACTGCCCGTTCTCGCACAGCAGGCTGGCCAGGCTGCCGCGCGCGTACAGGGTGCTGACGTGGTCCGGGCCCAGCGTGCGGTTGCGGCCGGCGAGGATCTGGCGTTCCATCGCGATGGCCTCGGGATAACGGTCCTGCTTGGACAGCAGCCGCACCATGTCGGTCATGGCCTCCAGCGTCTGCGGGTTGCCCGGGCCCAGCACACGGCGGTAGCCCTGGATGATCGTCTCCAGGCGCGCATGCACCTGTTCCATGGTCGCCGGATCGAGCGCCAGGCGTACCTCGTTCGATGCCGCCAGCGCACGCGCCTGCAGGGTCAGCGGATGGTCGGCACCCAGGCGGCGCTCGCGGATCGCCGCCACGCTCTGCGCCAGCGCGAGCGAGCGCTCGTACTCGTTGTCCTGCGAATAGAGCAGCCGGGCCAGGGTGAGCGTGGTGGCCAGGGTTTCCGGATGCTCGACGCCGAACACCTGGCGGTACAGCGGCACCAGGTATTCCAGTTCCACGCGCGCACGGTCGCGCTCGCCCAGCTGGGTCAGGGTTTCGACGCGGTCCCGGCGCAACCGCAACAGGCCTTCGTCGGTGGCCGGCAGGCGCGGCGCCAAGCCGGCGTAGAGCGCCTCCTGCCGGTTCAGCGCCTGGCTGAGATGGCCTTGCGCGGCAAGCACGCGGGCCCGCCCGGAGAGCGCGGCCACCTGCAGCGGATCGGCCGGAGGCAACGCCGCCGCGGCCGGCAAGGCGCTTTCGTACGCTTCTGCCGCCTGGTCGAGACGACCGCCGCGGTACAGGGCCTCACCCAGGTCCACACGCGCCGACACCAGCATGCGGTCATCGTTGCGCAGGTGCTGCGCGCGAACCGCGACCACGTTGCGAAGTTCCACGGCGGCATGCGCATAGCTGCCGATGGTCAGCAGCACGCGAGCCAGCGACTGGCGAATGTCCGCGGCAAGCAGCGGCGCATCGGCGAAGTCCCTGTCAAGCCGCGCCAGCGCGTGGCTCACCACGTAGGTGTCCAGCGCATCGCGTGCCGGCCCCGAGGCGGCAATGCCGGCGAACGCCTGCTCCAGTTGCCGCCGCTCGGCCGGCTTTCCACCGAGCGCGTCGAAGCGTGCGAGCACCAGCGTGCGCTCGTCGTCGGTCAGCGCATGGCCCATCGCGTCGATGTCCACGCTCTGCAGCGTCGACTGCTGGAAGTCGACCATGCGCTCGAGGTCGTGCTGGCGCTGCTCGGCCAGTCGCTGCGCGGCGCGCGTCTGCGCCAGCGCCAGCAGCGAGGCGGCGAGGCCGGCGAACACTGCCGCCAGCACCATGGTGGCCGCGGCCAGGGGCCAGCGGTTGCGCTGGACGTAGCGCCGGAACCGGTACCACTGGCGGCCGCGACGCGCCTTTACCGGACGCTGGGCCAGGTAGTGGCGCAGGTCCTGCGCGAACTCCGCCACGCTGGCGTAGCGCTGGCTGACCTGCCGACGCAGCGCCTTCAGCACGATCGCGTCGACGTCGGCCGGAATCGACCGCCGCGACCGGCGCAGCCCGGCCGGCGCCGCGCGCAGGCTGCGGCTGGGCGCCTCGACCTGGCCACCGACGATGGCGTTGGACAACAGATGCGGTGTGATCAGGTGCTGGTAGGGACGGCGTCCGGCGATCAACTGATAGAGCACCACGCCCAGCGAATAGACGTCCGCGCCGGTGGTCAGCGGCTGCTGCTCGATCTGCTCGGGGCTGGCATAGGCCAGTGTCAGCGCGTGCGCCGCGGTCGCGGTGGCCAGTACCTGCCCGCCCTCCTCGATGAGGCGGGCGATGCCGAAGTCCAGCAGCTTGGGCATGCCGTCCGCGGTGACCAGGATATTGGCCGGCTTGATGTCGCGGTGGATCACCAGGTTGCGATGGGCGAACTCCACCGCATCACAGACCTTCAGGAACAGCACGATGCGTTCGTTGAGCGAGAGCGCATGCGCCTCGCACCACTCGTCGATGCGCCGCCCTTCGACATACTCCATCGCCAGGAACGGCTGGCCGTCGTCCATCACACCGCCGTCGAGCAGCCGCGCGATGCCGGGATGTTCCAGCCGCGCCAGCAGCCGGCGCTCCTGGCTGAAGCGCTCGTGCAGGATCGGCGAACCCTGCGCGGACGCGCTCAGGAACTTCAGCGCGACCTGCTGGGAGAAGCCCTCGTTGCAGCGCTCGGCCAGGTACACCATGCCCATGCCGCCCTCGCCGAGCAGGCGCAGGATGCGGTAGTTGCGCGGTGCGGTGGCCTGCGCCTGCTGGCCGCTGAGATCGGGCAGCACATGGGACGGCGAGAACGGTAGGGTGGCGGTGTGCGTGCGCTCGATCGCCTCGAGCATCCAGCGCACCTCCCGCTCGAGCTCGGCGTCGCCGCCCACGTGTTCTTCGATCAGGGCGGCGCGCGCGGACACATCCACGTCCATCGCCGCCATGGCGATGCGCTTGGCCTCCACGTAGCGATCGGTCAGCTGCCCTGCCATGCGATCCCCCAGTCCCGGCGGGATTATGGCTCCGATTTCACGCGGAAATCACATGCCACGGCATCCGGGGCGCCGGCCCGTCCGGCACAGTTGCGATGCGGCCGGCGGCGCGCTCAGCCGCTGGCTGCCCGTATCGGGGACCGCATCGGCTGCTCAGACCTTGGCCAGGATCCGCACGTCGGCCGAACCTCCCGCACGGAACGCCACCGTGCGCGAGCCGATCCGCTCGAAACCCAGGTCGATCGTTTCGCCGGCGACCTGCAGCTTTTCCAGGGTCAACCGATCGACGCCCTGGGGCAGGTGCGGGCGCTCGATGCGCACCTCGCCGCGGCGGCCGTCGACCGTCACGCCCAGGCACGCCTGCAGCATCATGAACACCGAACCGGCGGCCCAGGCCTGCGGCAGGCAGGCGACCGGGTAGGCGATCGGCGGCTCGCCGGTGGCGCGCGGGAAGCCGCAGAACAGCTCGGGCAGGCGCATGCCGAAGTGCACCGCCGCCTCGAACGTCTCGCCGAGCAGGCGGACCGCATCCTCGCGTTCGCCGTAGTGCGCCATGCCGGCGGCACAGATCGCGACGTCGTGCGGCCATACCGAGCCGTCGTGATAGGACATCGGGTTGTAGCGCGCCTGCTGCATGGCCAGGGTGCGCACGCCCCAGCCGCTGTCGAACGGCGCCGAGCGGAGCTGGCGGATCACCTTCTTCGCCCGCCACAGCTTGGGCAGGCCGACGTAAAGCAGGTGTCCGACATTGGACGCGCGTACGCGGCACAAGGTGTCGTTGCCGTCGCGGGCGATGCCGTAGTTGCACATCTCCTCGTCCCAGAACAGCGCCTCGACCGCCTTGCGCAGGGCAAGCGCCCGGTGGCGCCAGCCGGCCGCCGAATCGTCGTCGCCGCGCCGCTCGGCCAGCCGGGCCATGGCGACAAGTGCGGCGTACACGTAGCCCTGCACTTCCACCAATGCGATCGGCGCGGGAGGAATGCGTCCGTCGGCATGGAACACCGAGTCCTCGCTGTCCTTCCAGCCCTGGTTGAGCAGGCCGCCCTTCTCACCCTGGGCGTAGGTCAGGAAGCCGTGCGGGTCGCGGTCGCAGGTGCGCTCGATCCAGCCCATCGCGGCGGTGAGCGCGGGCCACAGTTTGTCGATGAACACGTCGTCGCCGGTGCGCTCGGCATACGCGCCGGCGAGCATCACGTACAGCGGCGTTGTATCGACGCCACCGTAATAGCGCGCGAACGGCACCTCGCCCAGATCCGCCATCTCGCTCTTGCGCGTCTCGTGCATGATCTTGCCCGGCGCGGAGTCGCGGAACGTCGAGGTCTCGTGCGCCTGGTGCTCGGCCAGGTAGCCCAGCACGCCACGGGCCAGGCCGGTATCGAGCCACAGGAGCTGCAGCGCGGTGATGATGCCGTCGCGCCCGAACGGCGTGGCGAACCACGGGATGCCCGCACACGGGTAGGGCCCGGTCGGGAACTCGCTGACCAGCAGCGCGATGTCCGCGCGCGAGCGCTCCAGCCACGCATTGAACAGCCGCGCGTTGCTGCGCGGGCGGGCGCCGTGGCCGCGACGACGGCGCATCGCGCGGCGCGCCTTGGCGGCAGCGGCGCGGAAGCGCTGGCGACCGGGCTCGACGCATTCGGGGCCGACCTCCACGTAGAGCTCGGTGTTGCTCAGCCGGGGCAGCGTCAGCGCAAGTTCGGCCGTATCGCCGTCGAGCCGGTCGGGCGGGATCGACAGGCAGATCACCGAACAGCGCGTCACGCCGTCCAGGCCGTCGTAGCGCAGGGCGACCGACCGTTCGTCGACCCTGGGCGGATGCAGCGTACCCCGCTTGCGTCGCGGCGTACCGCGCACCTCGAAGATGTCGCGGAAGTCGGCCGCGAAATGCAGCGTGAGCGTCACCTGCACGTCGCTGTCGCCGTAGTTGACGCAGGCGATGCGCTCGTACATCCGCGCATCCCACAGGAAGCGCGTGCGCTGCAGGTGGATCACCCCCTGCGGGGTGGCGCGCTCGCCCATCGGCGGCAGCGGCTTGTTCGACAGGTTGGCGGTGAACAGCACGTTGTCGTGGGCGATCGCCGCGCTGAGCAGCGAGGGCGGCTTGCCACCCAGGTCCAGGGTGAAGGTGGACAGCAGCCGGGTGTCGTTATGGAACAGGCCGCTTGAATGGCCGCGGATGTCGCCGAAGGCATCGCATACGACGAAAGTGTCCCCGGACTTGAGCGAGTACTGTCCGCGCGAGGTGCCAGCCGAAGGGGTTTCGTCGTCTTGCGTCGCTTCACTCATCGTGCCGCCTCCCAGGCCACCGGCCACGCCGGCAGCGCCGGCGCGACGCGGCAGCGTCGTTCGTAAAGGTCCACGTAGTTGCTTGCCATGATCTCGGCCGAGAAACGCCGTTCGAAGCAGGCGCGCACCTGCCGCCGGTCGATCTGCGGGAGGCGCCGTACCGCCTCTACCGCCTCGGCCTCGCTCTCGACGATGAAGCCGTTGACGCCCTCGTCGATCACCTCGGGCACCGAGCCGCAGTTCCAGGCGATCACCGGCGTGCTGCAGGCCATCGCCTCGATCATCACCAGGCCGAAGGGCTCGGGCCAGTCGATCGGAAACAGCAGCGCGACGGCGTTGCCGAGGAAGTCCTCCTTGTCCGCATCGCCGATCTCGCCGATGAACTCCACCAGCGGATCCTCCAGCAGCGGCTGGATCTCCTCATGGAAGTAGGCCCGGTCCGCCTGGTCGACCTTGGCGGCGATCTTCAGCGGCATGCCGGAAGCGCGCGCGATCGCGATGGCGCGGTCCGGGCGCTTCTCCGGCGAGATGCGGCCGAGGAAGGCCAGATAACCGCCGCCGGGGCGCGGATGCGGGCGATGCAGGTCGTCGGGCAGGCCGTGGTGCACGGTGCCGGCCCAGTTGGCGAAGTGCAGCGGCTGGCGCTGGTGCTGCGAGATCGAGACCAGCGGATAGTGCGGCCAGCGCCGGTACACCTCGGCCAGGTCCTTCAGGTCGAGCCGCCCATGCAGCGTGGTCAGCGTGCGGCCCGCGCAATCCTCGAACATCGGAAAGTGCAGCATGTCGACGTGGAAGTGCAGCACATCGAACTCGTCCGCTCGCCGCCGCACTTCCTGCAGCATCGACAGGTGCGCCGCCAGTTCGGACTTGTCCGGCGTCGGATCGAGACGGATCGCCTGGTCGCGCACCGCCACCAGCTCGGCACGCGTGCACGCATCGGCGCTGGCGAACAGGGTGACCTCGTGACCCAGCTCGACCAGGGTGTCGGTGAGCCAGGCCACGATGCGTTCAGTGCCGCCGTAGAGCCGTGGCGGGACCGATTCGCAGAGCGGAGTGATCTGGGCGATGCGCATGGGGATCCTCGGCGCCAAGGCCCTTCCCGACCATGAGCACGTTCATGAACCTTGGGCACGCCGCATCCGCAGGATGCACATCAATTACAATCGGCGGATGTCCCTGATCCAATTGCAGCGCGTCGATTTCAGCATCGGCGGCCCCCTCCTGCTTGCCGATGTCGACCTGTCGATCGAGCGCGGCGAACGCGTCTGCGTGGTCGGCCGCAATGGCGAGGGGAAATCCACACTGATGAAGTTGATCGCCGGGGAATTGCACCCGGACGACGGTGAAGTGAGGGTGCAGAACGGCACCATGGTGGCGCGGATGGCGCAGGAAGTTCCGCAGTCCACCGCCGGCTCGGTGTTCGACGTGGTGGCCGAGGGACTGGGCGACCTTGGCCACTTGCTGGCGCGCTACCACCATTTGCTGGCCGCCGGCGACCTGGCTGCGCTCGGTGAGGTGCAGCATGAGATCGAAGCGCGCCAGGGTTGGGATCTTGACCGCCGGGTAAACGAGGTGATCGCACGCCTGGAGCTGCCGGGCGAGACCGACTTCGCCGCGCTCTCCGGCGGCATGAAGCGCCGCGTCCTGCTGGCGCAGGCGCTGGTGCAGAAGCCCGACGTATTGCTGCTGGACGAGCCGACCAACCACCTGGACATCGAGGCGATCGACTGGCTCGAGGGTTTCCTCAAGTCCTTCGACGGTTCGATCGTGTTCGTCACCCACGACCGCAGCCTCCTGCGCGCGCTGGCCACGCGCATCGTGGAGATCGACCGCGGCCAGCTCACCGACTGGCCCGGCGACTACGACAACTACCTGCGCCGCCGCGAGGAACGCCTGCACGCCCAGACCCAGGCCAACGCGCATTTCGACCGCAAGCTGGCGCAGGAGGAAGTGTGGATCCGCCAGGGCATCAAGGCCCGGCGCACCCGCAACGAAGGCCGCGTGCGCGCGCTCAAGGCGATGCGCCGCGAACGCGCCGAGCGGCGCGAACTGGCCGGCAACGCGAAGATGACGCTGGCCAACGCGCAGGCCTCGGGCAAGAAGGTCATCGAGCTCGACCACGTGCACCAGAGCTACGGCGGGCGCGTGCTGATCGAGGACCTGTCGACCACGGTGATGCGCGGCGACCGCATCGGCATCATCGGCCCCAACGGCGCGGGCAAGAGCACGCTGCTGAAGATCATGCTCGGCGAGCTGACGCCCGAGCGTGGCACGGTGGAGCTCGGCACCGGCGTGCAGATCGCCTATTTCGACCAGCACCGCGTGCAGCTGGACGAGAATCTCAACGCGCTGGACAACGTGGCGCAGGGCCGCGAGTACATCGAGCTCGGCGGCCAGCGCAAGCACGTCATCGGCTACCTGCAGGACTTCCTGTTCTCGCCCGAGCGCGCACGCGCGCCGATCACCCGCCTTTCCGGAGGCGAGCGCAACCGTCTGCTGCTGGCCAAGTTGTTCGCCCAGCCGTCCAACCTGCTGGTGATGGACGAGCCGACCAATGACCTGGACGTCGAGACGCTGGAACTGCTCGAGGAACTGCTGACCGAATACCAGGGCACGCTGCTGCTGGTCTCGCACGACCGCGCGTTCCTGGACAACGTGGTGTCGAGCACGCTGGTACTCGAGGGCAAGGGTCGGGTCGGCGAGTATGTGGGTGGCTACAGCGACTGGCTTCGGCAGCGGCCGGCGGCACCGGCGCCGGTGCCGGCCCCGGCCCCTGCGAGGAGCGCACCGGCACCCGCGGCCAGTCCGATCGCTCCCCCCGCGCCGGTTCCCGCCCGGCGCAAGCTGAGCTTCAAGGACCAGCGTGAGCTGGAGCTGCTGCCCGCGCGCATCGAGCAGCTCGAAAACGAAGTCGCGCAGCGCTCCGCGGCCATGAACGAGCCGGCCTTCTTCCAGCAGGACAGCGCCACCATCGTGCAGGCCAACGAGGCCCTCGCGAAGCTGCAGGCCGAGCTCGACGCCGCCTACGCGCGCTGGAGCGAGCTGGAAGGCTGAGCCTCTAGCTCCCTCTCCCCGGAGGGGAGAGGGCTCAAGACTGGCGGGCGGGCAACCAGAGGCACGCCAGCGCCCCCGGCTTGCCGTCCTCGCGTGCGGTCAATGCCACACCACCGTCGTGCGCCTCGGCGATCTGCCGCGCCAGCGCCAGGCCGATGCCGGAACCGCCGGGCTTGGTGGTGAAGAACGGCACGAAGAGGTTCTCGCTCGGTGGCGGTCCGGGGCCGTCGTCCACAACCTCGACCAGCGCCCGCTCACCCTGCCGGCGCCAGCGCACGCGCACTTCGTTTGCGGCGGCCTCGACAGCGTTGCGTACCAGGTTGATCAGCGCCTGCTCGAGCTGGTCGGCATCGCCGTCCACCGGCAGCGGATCGCCTTCGTCCAGCAGCACCTGTCGGTCGCCCGCGTGCGCCAGCGGCAACCGCGCGACCTTGCCCACCACCTCGCGCAGGTCCAGCGGCACGCGTTGCGGGGCCGGCAGGCGGGCGAGCTTGCCGTAGCCGGTGAGGAAGCGCGCCAGCGCCGCGGCGCGGTTGCCGATCACCTCCAGGCCGCCGCGGAAATCCTCGCGCCAGTCTTCCGGCAGCGGATCGCGCGCGGCCAGCGTGGCCAGCGTGCCGGCCATCGACTGGATCGGCGCCAGCGAGTTGTTTACCTCGTGGCCGAGCACGCGCAGCAGGCGCTGCCAGGCGGCGCGCTCCTCCTCGCGCAGCACGCGGCCGACATCGTTGACCACCAGCAACCGCCCGCCGCGACCGCCGCTGCGCAGTGACGCGTGACGGACCTGGAAGCGGCCGCTGCGGCCGGGAAACGCATGCAGGGCGAGCTGGTCCGGTGGGCCGTCGAGCAAGCCCGCCAGGCCGAGTTCGGCGGCGCCCAGGCCGAACAGCCGCTGGCGTTCGGCGTCGAGCAGGCGCTGCCCGGCCGGATTCATCAGGCGCAGCGTGAGGGCCTCGTCGAACACGAACACCGCGCTGTCCAGCGCGGCCAGCGTCTTGCCGAGCAGATGCGTGGACTCCTCGAACACCAGCCGCTCCTTCTGCAGCCGTTCGGCCAGCGCGTTGATGTCGTAGACCACGTCGCCGAGCACGCCCCCCTGCACGCCGCGCAGGCTGTAGTCGCCCTCGCGCAGCGCTTCGAGCAGGCCGGCCAGCGTGTACAGCGGGAACACCGTGCGGCGGTACTGCCATCGCGCCAGCGCCACGGTCAATGCCAGGGCTGCCGCAAGCAGCACCCAGCGCAACTCCGGCCCCACCGACGGGCGCAGGACGAGCAGCAACAGCGCCAGCAGCGCCGGCGCGGCTACCAGCAGGCTGCCGACGAGGACGCGCCGCTCGAAGCGCGGCATGCGCCCGGCGCGCGCGAGCGGGTCAGTCCCCGGCATCGGTACCCGCCGGTCGCAGATCATGCTTCTCCAGCCGCCGGTACAGCGACTGGCGCGTAATGCCCAATGCGTCGGCGGCGCGCTGCAGGTTGCCTTCGTGGCGCTCGACCGCGCGTGCGACCAGCCAGGCTTCGGCCTGCTCCAGGGTCATGCCGTCGAGATCCTGCGGAGCCTGCGCCGGCGCGCCGAAACTGAGCGTCGCGGCGTCGACCTGGTCGCGCTCGGCCAGCAACGCGGCGCGCTCCATCAGGTGCTGCAACTCGCGCACGTTGCCCGGCCAACGCCAGCCGAGCAGCGCGCGCTCGGCCGACGGCGCCAGGCGCAGGCCGCCGCGGCCGTAACGCTGCGCGCTGCGCGCGAGGAACGAGCGTGCCAGCGGCAGGATGTCCTCGCTGCGCTCGCGCAGCGGCGGCAGTCGGACTTCCAGTGTGTTGAGCCGGTAGAGCAGGTCCTTGCGGAAGCGGCCCGCCGCGACGTCGGCATCCAGGTCGGCATTGGTCGCCGACACCAGCCGAACATCGACACGCTGCGTGCGCGAGGAGCCCAGTCGCTCGAACTCGCCGTCCTCCAGCACGCGCAGCAGCTTGGGCTGTTGCGCGGCCGGCACGTTGCCGACCTCGTCCAGGAACAGCGTGCCGCCGTCGGCGAGCTCGAAACGGCCGATGCGCTCGCCCTTGGCGTCGGTGTAGGCGCCACGCACGTGACCGAACATCTCCGACTCGAACACGCTCTCGGGAATGCCGCCCATGTTGACCTTCACCAGCGAGCGCGAGGCGCGCGCGGAGTGCTCGTGCAGCAACTGCGCGATCACGCCCTTGCCGGTGCCGTTCTCGCCGAGCACCAGTACGTTGGCGTCGCTGGGGGCGATGCGCGCGACCATCTCCAGCACGCGGCGCATCGGCGCGGACTCGGCGATGGCCTCGGTCGAACCACGCAGCAGCGCGTTCTCGGCCTCCAGCCGCCGCTGCCGGCGCGTGCCCTCGCCCAGCGCGATCTGCGCGCGCAGCACGCGCAGCAGGCGCGCGTTGTCCCAGGGCTTTTCGATGAAATCGGCAGCACCGCGGCGCATCGCCTCCACCGCCAGCGGCACGTTGCCCCAGGCGGTCATCACCACCACCGGAAGCTCCGGCGCCTGCTCGCGCAGGCTCGCCAGCAGCTCGAGCCCCTCCTCGCCCGAGGTGGTATCGCGGGTGTAGTTGAGGTCGATCAGTGCGCAGGTGAACTCGCGCCGGCGCAGCGCCTCCAGCGCCGCGGCCGGTCCCTCGGCGGTGACGCTGGCGAGGCCGTCGGATTTGAGCAGCAGGCGCAGCGCCTCGCGCACGTCGGCCTGGTCGTCGGCCAGCAACACGGTGGGTTCGGATCGGGTCATGCGGTTGCCTGGTTTCCAGTCATGCAGCATAGCGCCGCTCTTCAACTCCCCTCCGGGGAGAGGGAGCAGGTTCTACTCGTACCTCAGTGCCACCGCCGGATCGACGCGCAACGCACGCAGCAGCGGCAGCAACGACGCCAGCAACGCGATGCCCGCCACCAGCACCACGACCGGCAGCAGGACCGCCAGATCATGCCCTCGCGTGTGCAGGCCCGGATCGGCCAGCAGGTTCGACCACGGCCAGGCCAGCATCAGTCCGATCGCCAACCCCAGCCCGAGCTGCCAGGACAACTGGCGACCCACCGTGCGGACCACGGCGCCATGCCCGGCCCCGATCGCGCGACGGATGCCGATCTCGCGCGTGCGCTGCGCGACGGAGAAGGCGAGCACGCCATACAGGCCCGCCGCGGCGAGCAGCAGCGCCACCAGGCCCAGGGCACCGAACACTTCGGTCAACACGACCAGGTAGACGCGGTCCATGGCCGCGCCACGGGCCTGACTGCGCAGCGCGTAGGCTGCAGCCTGTGGGTCCACCCCGTGCACCACCGCTTCCAGTCGCGGCGCGAAGCTGGCCGCGGCGCCGCGCAGCCGCACAGCCAGGCCCACGGCCTGCAGCGGCGTCATGTCTGCCGACTGCGCGAGCGGCACAAGCAGGCCGGGCAACGGCTGTTCCAGGGCGCTGTCCAGTTGCAGCGGCTCGGTCACGCCGACCACGGTGACCATGCGGCTGTAGTCGCGATCGGGATAGAGCAGCAGGTGTCGCCCGAGCGCGTCGCGCCCGGGCCAAAGCGCCTCGGCGGTCTTGCGGTCCACCACCGCCACCGGCAGACCGCCGGCCGCGTCGCGGACATCGAAGAATCGGCCTTCGAGCAGCCGTACTCCGAACACGTCGAGGAACTGCGGATCGACGATGCCCATCTGCGCTTCGGGCCAACCTCCGGCCGGGCGCGACTCGCCCTCGGCGGCGATCGTTTCGTGGCTGCCCAGCTCCGCCCCGGGCACGGTGTTGGTAGCCGTCGCCGCCAGCACGCCCGCCTCGACGCGCAGGCGTTCGCCGGCCCGCTCGAGGAAGCCGATTCGGGCGGCGGCGTCGGGATAGGCCGAACGTGGCAGCGCGACGTGCGCGGTGAGCACCTGGTCGGCGTGCCGCGCGCCGGCGAGCGGCTGGGAAAGCAGATGGTCGAGCGCGCGCACGAACATGCCGGCGCCGACCAGCAGCACCACGGTCAACGCGATCTCCGCCACCACCAGCCCGCGGGCCACCCGCGCGAAACCTCCCGCGGAACCCTTGCCGCCGTCGTGCAGCGCATCCTTGAGGTCGGTGCGACCCGCGCGCCACGCGGGAACGAGGCCGGCCAGTGCGGTGCTCGCCAGCGCCGCGATCACGGTGAAGGCCAACACGCCGCCATCGATGCCGAACCGCAGGAACGAAGCGGGCGCCTTGTCGCTCTCGGCGAACGTGGCCAGCAGCCAGCGATTGCCGTAGTGAACGATCGGCAGCGCAATGGCCAGCGCCGCGGCGCACAGCAGCAGGCTTTCGGCCAGCGCGCCGGCCATCAACCGCGCACGCCCGCAGCCCAGTGCGCTGCGCACGGCCATCTCGCGTCGCCGGTTGAGCGTCTGCACCAGTTGCAGGTTGGCCACGTTCACGCAGGCCAGCAGCAGCACCAGGACCCCCGCGCCGAACATCAGCCAGACCCAGCGGCGGGTGTCTTCCTGCACGAAGCTGGTGGTGAACGGCTTGATCACCAGTGCTTGCTGCTCGCGCCACTGCGGCAGCTCGCGGCGCAGGCGCGCATCCAGCGCTGACAGCTCCTGGCGCGCCGCCGCAAGCGTGGTGCCCGCCCTCAGGCGGGCGACCATGTACAGGTCCGTGCCGTGCGCCGGGTCCAGGCGCAACGGCATCCACAGTTGGGGACTGCCGCCGAGGAAGCCCACACTCGCTGGCATCACACCGATGACGGTGGCCCAGTCGCCATTGATCCGCACGGCACGGCCGACGATGTGCGGATCCGCGCCGAAGGCGTGCCGCCACAGGTCCTCGCCCAGCAGCACCACCGGCGGCGCGCCCGGCCGATCGTCCATGGCTTGCAGGCCGCGGCCGAGCAGCGGCCGTGCACCCAGCAAGTCGAGCATCGAGGCGGTCAGTCGCACGCCGTCCATGCGGGCGGCTCCGGCACCGGTGTCGAGCGACACGCCCACGCCAAGGTAGCCACCGGTAGCGTCCACGCCGCGCAGCGAGGCGGCCAGACGCAGATACTGGTCGGTATCGACGTCGCCGATGCCGATGCCGGTGTCGCCGGCGCTGCCGTTGCCACGATTGAGTTCGCCGACCGCCATCAGCCGATCGGCGTGCGGCAACGGCAGCGGCGTCAGGATCAGCGTGTTGATCAGACTGAACAGGAAGATCACCACGCCCAACCCGACGCCGAGCACGCCGATCGACAGCGCGGCATAACCCGGTCGCCGGGCCAGCCGGCGCCAGGCGGTGTGCAGTTCCCTCGGCAGCATCATCCTCATTCCCCTCGCAAGGCACGCATCGGCGGCACGCGCGCAGCACGCAACGCAGGCAGCAGGCAGGCGAGCAGCCCGGCCAGGGCCAACGCGACGCAAACGCCGCCGACCACGCTCGCATCGAAGCCGCGCGTTCCGTTGAGCATCATGAGCGGCAGCGCCATGAAGGCGTGCGACAGGCCGAGGGTCGCGGCGATACCGATCGCCAGACCCAGGCCGATCTGCAGCAAGCCGCCGCGCAGGACCAGCCGCGCCAGCCGCGCGGGCGGCGCGCCCAGCGCCAGGCGCACACCGAGCTCGCGCTCGCGCGCGGCCACGGCTACCGCCATGACCGCATACAGGCCCGCCACCGCCAGCAGCAGTGCCAGCGAGGCGAACACACCGATCAGCATCAGGTTGAGCCGCGCCTCGGCGGTGGTCGCAAGGACGATGCTGTGCATCGTGCGCAGCCTTGCGATGGGCTGCCTCGGGGCCACTTCGGCCACCGCGGCACGCACGCCCGCGCTCCAGTCTGCCGGGTTGCCACGGCCGCGCAGCGCGAACCGCAGCGACTCGAACTGACGAAAGACCGCCATCGTCGCTGCCGGCATCTGCGCCAGCGGCAGGTACACCACCGGCTGGTGCGGCTGCAGCGGCCCGCGCTGGTAGGTGGCACCGACCACGCCGACGATGCGCGCACGCACTGGCGTGCCGTTCGGGATCTCCACGTCGATCACCTGCCCCAGCGCATGTCCGCGGTAGTACCGCTCGGCCAGGTCCTGGCTGACGATCGCCACCGGTTCGCCGCCGCGCACGTCGCCATTCGCGAAGTCGCGGCCCTCACGCAACGGAACGGCGAACAGCTTCAGGAAGCCCTGCCCGATGCCGTGGAGCTGGGCCTGGAATTCATCGCCCGCCGGCGTGCGCATGCCGTTGTTGAACGAGCCGTAGTTGTCGTCGCTGGTCGGCAGATTGGTGGTCACGGCCGCCCCGGTCACCCCGGGCACCGCGCGCAGCCGCTGTTCCAGCCGGTGGGAAAGATCCAGCACGGAGGCCATGTCCGGGTAATCGCCCCGCACCGGGGCCAGCTCGAAGGTAAGCACGTTGTGCTGGTCATAACCCAGTTGCACCCGCGAGGCGTCGTACAGCGCATGCATGAAAACCCCGGCCGTGCCCAGCAGGACCGCCGCCAGCGCCACCTGCGCGACGACCAGCGCACGACTCAGGCGACCGCTGTGCGAACCGATGCCGTTGCGCCCACCCTGGCGCAGTTCCTCGAGCGTCGATGCGCCACGGCTGCGCCACAAACCCAGCAAGGCCGCCAGCAGGGCGCCGAGCAATCCGATACCGCCGGCGAGCAGCCAGGCGCCTGCGCCGATGTGGATGCTTCCGCCCCAAAGCCAGTAGGCGGGGATGAAACCCTGCAGTATGGCGAGGGCGGCGGCGGCCAGCGCCATGCCGAGCAGCGTGCCGCATGCGCCGACCAGCAGGCCCTCGCCCAGCGCCGGCAGCATCAACCTCAGCAAGGGAGCGCCCAGGGCACCGCGCACGGCCTGGTCGTGATTGCGCGAGAGCGCGCGCAGCAGCATCAGGTTGGCCAGGTTGACCAGCGCGATCAGCAGCACGATCAGGGCGCTGGCCAGAAACACCATCAGCATCGGTTGCGTCTGCTGCTGGAAAGCATCGGCCAGGGGTTCGGCGCCGAAGCGTGGACGCGCCCAGTTCCCGCCCATGCCCATGTCGCGGAACATCGCGCGCTCGTGCGCGTCGGCCTGCGCGGCCACGGTTGCCACCTCCACGTCATCGGCCAGCCGCCCGATTGCGATGGCGCCATTGTGGTTGTAGTCGCGACTGGCGACCGGCAACGCGATGGGCAGTATCACGTCGCCCGGACCCAGCAGCTTGTTGAAGGCCGCCGGCAGCACGCCGATGATCGTGTGCGGCCGTCCTTCGATGTCGAGCCGACGACCGACGACACCGGCATCCCCACCGTACACGCGTTGCCACAGGTGGTAGCCGAGCAGCACCGCTCTCGGTCCGCCCGGACCGTCCTCCTGCGCGCTGAAGTTGCGTCCCAGCACCGGCCGCAGGGCCAGCGTGGGCAGCAAGTGGCGATCGATCCGGATTACCGGCACCTGCGCGGGATCACCGGCGCCGGCGATGTTGACCGCCGCGCCGAAGTGCGCCAGCCCCAGCGAACGCAGGCCTTCGGGCGGGCCGAGGTACTGGTATTCGTGGGGCGAAATGCCGCCCACGTGACCGTTGTCCCACCGCGGCCCCAGTACCACCACCCGTTCTGCGTGCGGCACCGGCAACGGCCTCAGCACCGTGTTCTGGATCAGGGTCAGTACCGCCATGCTGGCGCCGATGCCCAGCGCCAGCACGCCGCTGGCCAGCAGCAGGAAGCCGGGCCGGCGCACGCTGGCGCGCCAGGCGCGGGCGATTTCGGCCAACCACACGTTCATGAGGGATTTCCTTCGCAGGGGATGAGCGCGGCGTGGATCGAAAGACAGGCCATGGCGCCCCCTACTCCCCGCGCAACGCGTGCATCGGAGGGACGCGCGCGGCGCGCAACGCGGGCAGCAGGCAGGCCAGCAGCCCGGCCATGGCCAGCACGACGCATACGCCGGCCAGCGCGAGCGGGTCCATCACGGTGCGGCCGATGTCCTCCAGCACTGCACCGAGCACCCGCGACAGGGCGAGCGTGATGGCCACGCCCAGCAGCATGCCGATCGCGATCTGCCCGGCGCCTCCACGCAGCACTAGGCGCGCCATCCTCGCCGGCGGAGCGCCCAGCGCCATGCGCACGCCGAATTCGCGCTGGCGCGCGGTCACCGCGACGGTCATCACCGCGTACATGCCCGCCGCCGCGAGCCCCAGCGCCAGCAGTGCGAACAGGCCGATCAGGAACAGGTCACGACGCGTGTCGCCGGTGGTGGCGCGCACGACGTCGTCCATCGTCGACACGCTGGCGATCGGCTGGTCCGGCGCGACGGCGGCGACGGCGGCATGGACGGCCCGGCGGTAGTCGTTGGGGTCGCCCTGCACGCGCAAGGCGAAACGCAACGGGTGGTAGGAGCGGAACACCCGCAGGATGTGTTCGGGCACCTGCCCCACGGGCAGATAGAGGAAGCCGCGCTTGCGGCCGTCCAGCGGGCCAAACTGCCGCGTGTCGCCGACCACGCCGACGATGCGCGCGGTCACCGGGCGCATGTCCGGCCGGTCGGCCGTTGCCTTCCCCGCCGCGTAGCCGCTGTAGTCGTTGACGACGATCTGCTTGCCCACCGCATGGTCGCCGTACTCCTGCTCGGCCAGCGTCTGGTTCACGATGGCCACGGGATCGCCGCCGGACACGTCGGAGGCGTCGAAGGCGCGCCCTTCGTGCACGGGAATGCGGAACACGGAGAAGTAGTCGCTGCTGACCGCCCGAATCTGTGGACTGGGCCGGAGGTAGTCGCTGCCCGGAAGGTGGATGCCGCCCATGTTGAACTGCTGTTCGAACCCGCCCGCGGGCAGCCCATTGGTGGCGGCGACACCCTCGACGCCCGGCAAGGCGCGGAGGCTGCGCAGCAACTCCTGCACGAACTCCCGCGTGGAGGCGGCATCGGGGTGCTCGCCCCGCACCGGCGCCAAGTCGAAGGTGAGGACGTGGTCGCCGGCGAACCCCAGCGGGGCGCGCGCCGCGTCGTAAAGCGCATGCAGGAACAGGCCGGCGCCGCACATCAGACACGTCGCCAGGGCCATCTGCGCGATCACCAGCGCCTTGCCCACGCGCCCGCTGTGGCTCCCCAGGCTGCGGCCGCCTTCATGGAGCGCCTCGCGTACCGAGCTTGCGGCGAGTCCACGCCAGGCACCGAACAGTGCGGCGGCGAGCGCGCCCGGCACGGCGATCGCCAGCGCCAGCAGGGCCGCTTCGCCGTGAACGTGCAGCGACCGCCCGTGCGTCCATTCGACGGGAACATATCGACCGAACAGGGAAAGGCCGATCGCGGCCAGGCCCAGGCCCGCGATGGCGCCGCTGGCGCCCACCAGCAGGCCCTCGGCGCAGGCCGGCAACGCCAGGCGCCAGCCCGGCGCGCCCAGTGCGTGTCGCACGATCGCATCGTGACGGCGCGACAGCGTGCGCAGCAGCATGAGGTTGCCCAGATTGACCAGCGCGATCAGCAGCACGCACACGGCGCAGGCCAGGAAGAGCCGCATCGCCGGCCGCTGCTGCTGGTGCAGCGCGGCCGCCAGCGGCACGCTGCCGACGTGAACCGTTTCCAAGTAATCCCGTTGCGCGCCGGGAAGATCGGCGTACATGGCGCGGATGGCGGCATCTACCCGCGCGTTCACCGCCGCGACGGAGCTGCCGGGGGCCAGCCGGGCGATCGCGAAGAAGTCGGCGCCGTCGTCGTAGGTGTGCGGCGGCAAGGCCAGCGGCAGCATGATGTCGCCCGCGCCGAACTGGTCGAAGCTCGCCGGCAACACGCCCACGATGGTGCGTGCGACGCCTTCGACGCGCAACGTGCGGCCGAGCACGGGCTGACCGCCGTAACGGCGCCGCCAGAATCCTTCGGCCAGGATCACCGCCTTGGGCCCGCCCGGACGATCTTCCTCCGCGGAAAACCCCCGGCCCAGCCGCATCCGCACGCCGAGCACGGGCAGCACACTCCGGTCGGCCAGGAATGCGTCGACCTGTTCGGGCTCGCCGTCGCCGGCCACGTTGACCGCCTGCAGGTCGCCCTTGATCAGCCCGATGCCGGCGATGCCCGGAATCGACTGCACGTGCTGGTATTGCTGCGGCGACAGGATGGCCTGGAGCTCCCCGTGCTGTTCCGGGCCAAGCACCATCAGGCGGCCGGCATCGGGATAAGGCAAGGGTCGCAGCAGTACGTTGTCGACCAGTACGAACACCGACGTGCTCGCACCCACGCCCAGCGCCAGCACCGCGACGGCCAGCAGCAGGAAACCGGGGCGCCGCAAACTCGCGCGCCAGGTACGCCAGATCTCGGCGAGCCAGACGTTCACGCGCCGAGCTCGATGCGCTGGCCGATCAGCGCATCCAGGCGCTGCTCGTCCTCGCGGCGCAGGCGGTGGAAGGTCTCCTCGTCGACCACACGGCCATCGAACAGGCGGATCTTGCGTTGCGCCAACTCCGCGTAGCGCGCGTCGTGGGTGACCATGCAGATGGTGGCGCCGCCCTTGTGCAGCTCGTCCAGCAGCGCCATCACCGCCTCGCCGTTGCGCGAGTCGAGGTTGCCGGTCGGTTCGTCGGCAAGCAGGATCGCCGGCCGCCCGACCAGCGCGCGCGCCACCGCCACGCGCTGCTGCTGGCCGCCGGAAAGTTGCGCCGGGTAGTGGCGCATGCGGTGGGCCATGCCCACGCGTTCCAGCGCTTCCTGCACGCGCGCGCGGCGCTCGTTGGCGCCGATGCCGCCACGGTAGGTGAGCGGGAGTTCGACGTTCTCGAACACCGACAGGTCGCCGATCAGGTTGAACGCCTGGAAGATGAAGCCGATCTCGGCGTTGCGGATGCGCGCGCGCTCGGCCGCGTCCAGCGCGGCCACGTCGTGGCCGTTGAGCACGAAGCGCCCGTCGGTGGCGGTGTCGAGCAGGCCCAGGATCGACAGCAGCGTGGTCTTGCCGCAGCCGGAGGGACCGGAGATCGAGACGTACTCGCCGCGGGCGACGGTCAGGTGCACGTCGGACAGCGCATGGGTCTCCACCTCGTCGGTCTGGAAGATCTTGCGGATGCCCTCGAGGGTGATGACGTCGGTCGGATTCATTTCGTGCACCTTTGCTGTCGATGTTCCTTCTCTTTCCGGGAGAAGGTGGCCCGGAGGGCCGGATAAGGGTTCGGGCGGAGCACATCACGCTCCGCGCGCGCTTTACTCCACGCGGATGCGGTCATAACCGTCCCACTGGCTGGTGTCGGACAGGATCACCCGGTCGCCCGCCTTGAGGCCACGCAGCACCTGCACGCGGTCGACCGAGGCGGCGCCCACGCGCACCGGCACCCGCGTGGCAGTGTCGCCGGCCGGATCGAAGCGGAACAGGCTCAGGTCGCTGTCGGCCTTGGCCAGCGCCGGGCGGCCCACCGAGAGCACGTGAGCCAGTTGGGCGATGCGGATGCGACCGTCGACGGACAGGTCCGGCCGCGCACCGGCCGGCAGTTTGCCGGACAGCGCCACGTCGACCTGGACGCTGCCGTTGCGCACCGCCGGATCGATCCGTTCCACCCGGCCGGGCACCAGCCCGTTGTGCGTGTCCACGCTGACCGGCATGCCCATCGCCACGTCCTTGGCCTGCACCTCGGGCACCTGCAGGCGCGCGATCAGCACGTCCGGCCGGGCCACGCGAGCCAGGTTAGCGCCCTCGCCCACGCGTGCGCCTTCCTGCACCGCCACTTCCTGCAGCACACCGGGTATTCCGGCGGTAACGTTGAGCGCGTCGGCCTGGCGCTGGCGCAGCACGAGGTTGCTGCGCTGTTGCAACGCATGCGCCTGGGCCGCGTCCATCTGTGCCTTCATGCTGCCGGCGAAGCTGTCCACGCGTTCCTGCTCGATCTGCATGCGGGCCTTGAGCTGCTTCAGCGCGATCAGACCCTGCTGGTACTGCACGCGGGGAATGAGGTCCTTCTGTACCGCCTTGGCATCGGCCTGCGCCTTGACCTGCGCCTGCGCGTAGTCGGACTGCGCCTGGGCCAGCGCGGCGCGTTCGTCCAGCAACTGCGAATGCAGTTCCGCGCGCTTGGCCGCCACCTCCGCCTCGGCCGCCTCAACCTGGGCCTGCGCGTTGCGCAGGGCGTCCTCCACCTCGGGATTGGCCAGGCGCATCAGCACGGTGTCCGGCGCCACGGTGGCGCCCGGCCAGACCAGGATCTCCTGCACCTGCGCCGCGGTGGCTGCCGCCAACCAGCGGCTGGAACGCGGCACCAGCGTGCCGGTGGCGCGCACCTCCTGCAGCATGTCGCCCTGCTGCACGACATCGATCCACAGGCTGGACCGCTCGGCCACAGGCAGCGCGGGACCAAGGCGCAGGAGGACGGCCGCCAGCGCCACGGCCGCGAGCGCGCCGATGGCGACGCCCCAACGCAGTTGCCGGCGCTTGCGCAGCTTGAGGGAGCTGTTGGCGATATCCATGGGGGAGTGTTGGCAACAGGCGTGCCAACCGCCGGCGCCGCGCCACACCGCGCCTGCGCGAGGCAACGCGCAGCCAAGGCGTCCGCTTTCGGATGATCGCCATCCGCAGGCGGACGGCTATGGCTGACGATCAGCCGGTGTTCTGCAGGCCCTGCGACACGCCGTTGACGCAGGCGACCAGCGCGCGCAGCAGGGCGTCGTCCTCGCTGCCGCCATCGCGCCAGCGCGCGAGCAGGTCGACGGTGAGCAGGCTCATGGGATCGACGTAGGGGTTGCGCAGGCGGATCGAGACGGCCAGCCGCGGGTTGTCGGCGAGCAGCGCGTCGCCGCCCTTGAGCTTCAGCAGCCAGCGTCGGGTGCGTTCGAATTCTTCCCGGATCATCGCGAAGAAGGGCGCGTGCAGGTCGCCGGCGAGGCGCGAGAAGGCCTCGGCGATGTCCAGGTCGCACTTGGCCAGCACCATCGCCACGTCGTCCAGCGCGTTGGCAAAGAATGGCCAGTCGCGCGCCATGGCGGCCAGCGCCTGTTCGCCGAAGGTGGCGGCGCCCTGCTCCAGCGCGGAACCGAGGCCGTACCAGCCGGTGATGATCGATCGGCACTGGGTCCAGGCAAACACCCAGGGGATCGCGCGCAGGTCCTCGACGCCGCGCATGCTGCGGCGGCTGGCGGGGCGTGAGCCCAGGGTCATGCGCTCGACCACGTCGATCGGGGTGGCGGTGCGGAAGTAGTCGACGAAGCCGTCGCGCTCGACCAGTGCGCGGTAGTGGCGGCGGCTGTGCGCGGCGAGCGCTTCCATCTGCTCGCGCCAGCGTGCTTCGCGCGACTCCTGCGCGCGCGGGCGCAGCGAGGCGCGCAGCACGGCGCCGACGGTCTGCTCAAGGTTGCGCAGGGCGAGCGCTCGGATGCCGTACTTGCGGTGGATGACCTCGCCCTGCTCGGTGACCCGCAGCACGCCGGCGACCGAGCCGCGCGGCGAGGACATCAGCGCCGGCGCGATGCGCGAGCCGCCGCGGCTGGCCGAACCGCCGCGGCCGTGGAAGAAGGCCAGGTGGATGCCGGCCTCCCTCGCCACTTCGAGCAGTTCCACCTGTGCCCGTTGCAGGGCCCAGCGCGAGGCAAGCGTGCCACCGTCCTTGCCGCTGTCGGAGTAGCCGAGCATGACCCATTGACGATCGCCGCGGGAACGCAGATGGGCTCGGTAGACGGGGTCGTCGAGCAGGGCTCGCAGGGTGGCCGGAGCGTGCTTGAGGTCGTCGATGGTCTCGAAGAGCGGGGCGATGTCCAAAGGCACCGCGCACCCAGCTTCCTCTCCCCTCCGGGGAGAGGATTGAGGTGAGGGGCCGGGACTCGCGGGGGACTTTGTTGAAGCCTGCGCTTCGCCGCCACTTCCCCGCAAGAGCGCCCCCTCACCCCGGCCCTCTCCCCGGAGGGGAGAGGGAGCAGAGCCTGGCGCTTCGTTGCTGGCTTCTCGCAACGGCTGGCCCTCATTCCAGCCCTCTCCCCGGACGGGAGCCGGGTGCACAAGCCCCCCGTAGCGCGCCAGCGCCAGTACCGCCAGCACGTCGGCCGCCGAGCGCGCCATGCTGATGATGTACAGCCCGATCGCCTCGCTGCCGTAGCGCCGGCGGGCATCCCCCAGCGTGGCGAAGACGTCGTACAGCGCGGTCACGGCATCGGCATGGCTGATGGCGAAGCGCTCGCCCCCCGCCGCGTAGCCGCGCAGCCGGTCCGCCCGGTCCGTGGCGGGCCGGCTGGCCCAGTCCGCGTCGTCCAGCAGCGCGGCCAGCGCATCGTCGTGCACGCGCGAGTCCTGCCGCACGTCCAGCCGCGCGAGATGGAAGCCGAAGGTGCGCACGCGCCAGATCAGCCGTCGCACGGGATAGGCGCCCGCGTGCAGGCCGCGGTGGCCGAGCAGGCTGTGGTCGATCCGCTGCAGGTCGTCCAGCAGTTCGGTCGCCGAGGCGTAGCCCTCCGCGCCATTGTCGCCGGTCGCTTCCAGACGCGCGCCGATCAACGTGAGCAGGCAGCGGTAGGGCATGTCGGCATGACGCGGGCGGATGCGCGCCGCAGCCTTCGGGAAGCGCGTGCGGTAGTCGGCCAGACGTTCGGTCAGCGCCGGGTCGACCGTGACCCGCCCGGCGGTCTGGCTGAGCAGTCGTGCGAGCGCGGCGACGTCGTCGATGTAGCGCTCCAGCACGTGTGCGCGCTGGGTCGCCAGCGCGGCCGCGATGGTGTCGGCGCCGACGTTGGGATTGCCATCCATGTCACCGCCGACCCAGCTGGCGAAACCGAGCAGCCGCGGCAGCGGCGGGGCCACGCCATAGACCGCCTGCAGGGCGCCGGCCAGCGACTCGTACAGCGCCGGCACGATGCGGTAGATCGGGTTGGACAGATAGAAACCGACGTGATCGTGCTCGTCCTGCACCGTGGGGCGCACCGGCGAGGCCTCGGCGGTCTGCCAGCCGGTCGACAGCGCCATGTAGATGCGGTCCTGGTCCTCGGCGCGCTCCTGCGGTGTGCGGCCCGGGTCGAAGCCGTCGACCAGCGCGCGCACGATCGCCTGTTCCTTTTCCAGCAGCGAGCGGCGCATCGCCTCGGTGGGGTGCGCGGTGAACACCGGCTCGATCCACAGCCGCGCGAGCCAGCCGAGCAACTCGTCCGCGCTGACGCCCTCGCGCTTGAGCCCGCCCAGCACGTCCAGCAGCGACTCCGGTTGCGGCGGTCCGCCCTCGCACTGGTAGTCGCGGCGGCGGCGGATGCGGTGCACGCGCTCGGCGATGTTCACCGCCTGGAAATAGGTGGCGAAGGCGCGCGCCAGGGCCTCGGCCTGGTCGGTGTCCAGCCCGTCGAGCGCGTGCGCCAGCGTGGCCACCGGGTCGCCCTCGCGGCGACGGTGGATGGCCGCCTGGCGCACCGCCTCCACCCGCTCGAAGAAGCGCTCGCCTCCCTGCTCGGCAAGCATCTGGCCGACCAGCTGGCCAAGCCGGCCGACGTCCTCGCGCAGTGGGCCGTCGTGGGGCAGGTAATCGCTGTCGCGGCTGGCTTCCATGGGCGGTTCCTGGTGGGGGCCTCCCAAGACTAGCGAATCGGCTGGCAAGCCCTTGTAGGAGCGCAGCCATGCGCGACCGGGGGCATGGCGGTCGCGCACGGGTGCGCTCCTACAGAAGCTTTCCGCGGACGGTATAATGGGCGCCTTTCGTGCCCACCGAGGGGCGCTGCGACCGTCGCGCGACGGCCAGGCTCGGCGGACATATGCAGCAACGGCGCTCACCCATGCGGACCTTCGCCCGCACAGGCCAAGGTTCCCCAAAGAACCGGAGACAAGCATGAACGCCGCCATCCAGGCCCCGCCGGGCCACGACTACAAGATCCGCGACATCTCGCTGGCCGATTTCGGCCGCAAGGAGCTGGACATCGCCGAGCACGAAATGCCCGGCCTGATGTCGATCCGCCGCAAGTACGCCCCGCAGGCTCCGCTCAAGGGCGTGCGCGTGACCGGCTCGCTGCACATGACGATCCAGACCGCGGTGCTGATCGAGACGCTCAAGGACATCGGCGCCGACGTGCGCTGGGCCTCGTGCAACATCTTCTCGACCCAGGACCACGCCGCCGCGGCGATCGCCGCCACCGGCACGCCGGTGTTCGCCTGGAAGGGCGAGACGCTGGAGGAGTACTGGGACTGTACGCTCGACGCGCTCTCCTTCCCCGACGGCAAGGGCGGCTTCCTCGGTCCCCAGCTGGTGGTGGACGACGGCGGTGACGTGACCCTGCTGATCCACAAGGGGTACGAGCTGGAGATCGGCAGCGACTGGGTCAACAGCCCCTCGGGCAGCCACGAAGAGCAGGTGATCAAGAACCTGCTCAAGCGCGTGCACAAGGAGCGCCCGGGTTACTGGCACACCGTGGTCAAGGACTTCAAGGGCGTCTCGGAAGAGACCACCACCGGCGTGCACCGCCTCTACCAGCTGGCGCAGGAAGGCAAGCTGCTGGTGCCGGCGATCAACGTCAACGACTCGGTCACCAAGAGCAAGTTCGACAACCTGTACGGCTGCCGCGAGTCGCTGGCCGATGGCCTCAAGCGCGCGATGGACGTCATGCTCGCCGGCAAGGTCGCGGTGGTGTGCGGCTACGGCGACGTCGGCAAGGGCTGCGCGCACAGCTTGCGTGCCTACGGCGCGCGCGTGGTGGTCACCGAGATCGACCCGATCAACGCGCTGCAGGCGGCGATGGAAGGCTTCGAGGTGAACACCGTCGAGAGCACGCTGGGCCGCGGCGACATCTACGTCACCACCACCGGCAACAAGGACGTGATCCGCCTGGAGCACATGCAGGCGATGAAGGACCAGGCGATCGTCTGCAACATCGGCCACTTCGACAACGAGATCCAGGTCGATGCACTGAACGCCTCGGGTGCCGAGCGCACCAACATCAAGCCGCAGGTGGACAAGTACACCTTCAAGGATGGCCGTTCCATGTTCCTGCTGGCCGAAGGCCGCCTGGTGAACCTCGGTTGCGCCACCGGCCATCCGAGCTTCGTGATGTCCAACTCGTTCTCCAACCAGACCCTGGCGCAGATCGACCTGTGGGCAAACAGGGACAGCTACGAACCGAAGGTCTACATCCTGCCCAAGAAACTCGACGAGGAAGTGGCGCGGCTGCACCTGGAGAAGATCGGGGTGAAGCTGACCACGCTGACCGCCGAGCAGGCCGCGTACCTGGGCGTGCCGGTGGAAGGCCCGTACAAGGCGGAGCATTACCGGTACTGAGCCCCCGGCTCAGCCGCGAAAAGGGCCGCAGCGATGCGGCCCTTTTTTTGTTTCCCGCGAGCCCCGGCCCCTCACCCCAACCCTCTCCCCGCAGGGAGAGGGTTGGGATGAGGGGCCACGCTTGCGACAGTGGTGGCTGTGTCCTTGTGCGAGCTCCCCTGATGGGGCCGCCACACGGCCGCACAAGGGCACGCTAGAAGGCCATCTGCTCGCGGAACTGTCGCGCCTGCCGGCGCGACAGCTCCACTTCGCTGCCGTCCTTCAGCGTCAGCACGTAGCCTTCCCCCACGGACGGCTCGACCGAGCGCACCATCCGCAGGTTCACCAGGGTGTTGCGGTTGGCGCGGAAGAACAGCGACGGGTCGAGCCGCGCCTCCAGCGCGTTGAGGCTGCGCGCCAGCAGTACGCACTGGTCGCGGAACCACACGCGGGCGTAGTTGCCGTCGACCACGATGCGCTGGATCTCGCCCAGCGTGACGAACCAGCAGCGTTCGCCTTCACGCAGGAAGACCTTGTCCTCGGCGCCGAGCAACGCGCGCGCGGACGGTGCCGGCGCCTGTTCGCCCGCGCGCGCCAGCGCCGCGCGCAGGCGCTCGGGCGCGACCGGTTTGACCAGGTAATCCAGCGCGTTCGCCTCGAAGGCGCGCACGGCGTACTGGTCGTAGGCGGTGGTGAACACCACGGCGGGCACCGGCTGCACGCCCTCGATCACGTCGAAGCCGCTGCCCGAGGGCAGCTGGATGTCCAGCAGCAGCAGGTCCGGCCCGAGCGCAGCGATCGCCTCGCGCGCGGACGGCACGTCGTCGGCCTCGCCCACGCACTCGGCGCCGGGAATGCCGGCCAGCATGGTCCGCAATTCCTGCCGGGCGAGGCGCGCGTCGTCGACGATCAGGATGCGCAGGCTCATTGGGCGATCTCCAGCCGGGCGAGGACGCGGCCTTCATGCTCGCCCAGTTCGAAGCGGCCGTCGCGCCCCAGGTGGGTGCGCAGGTAGGCCAGGCCCACGCCGTGTCCGCCGTTGCCCGTGCCGAGGCGGCCGGGATTGGCCACTTCCAGCCGCAGCACGCGGTCCGTGCAGTGTGCGCGCAGCTCCAGTTCGCCGCCGCCGGGCGTCACCGCGATGCCGTGGCGGATCGCATTTTCCACCAGCAACTGCAGCGCCATCGGCGGCAGCTTCGCATCCAGCGCGGCGGGCGCGATCTGGCGGCTCACGCGCAGGCGGTGTTCGTAGTGCACCGCCTCGATCGCCAGGTAGTCGTCGACCACCGCCAGTTCCTCGCCCAGCCGCACGCGTTCGCGGTCGTTCTGCTCCAGGGCATGGCGCAGGGTGCTCGACAACCGCGTGACCATCTCGCGGGCACGCTCGGTGTCCTCGTTGATCAGCGCGCGCAGGTTGTTGAGCGCGTTGAATACGAAGTGCGGGTTGAGCCGGGCACGCAGGGCGTCGCGCTCCAGCGCATTGCGCTCGGCCTCGGCCCGCAGGCGTGCGATCTCGCTGTGGCGGGCGCGTTCCAGCACGCGTGCGCTGGCCCAGCCGGCGGTCCAAAGGCCCAGCACGATGGCGGCGTTGAGCCAGTACACCAGCACTGCGGCGGGGCGGTAATCCAGCCGGTCACCCGGCATCGCGACCCAATGCAGCGCCACCGCGGGCACCATGACCAGCGCCACCCCCGCCTGTACCAGCAGCGCGCCGATCAGCACGCCGGCGAGCAGGCGGCCACTCAACGCCCAGCCATCCCGTTGCAGCCAGCCGCGCCGCAGGGCGAGCGCGCGCAGGCCGCCGGAGACCAGGTAGAGCGCCAGCGCGACGGTCGCGAACAGCAGCAGCGCGCCGGAGCGCCACATTCCGTAGCCCGCACCAAACGCCAGGCTGATCGCCAGGTAGACCGACCATGGCACCAGGTTGATCCACCAGAACCACCGCCGTCCGTCGCGCACCGTCGTTCCCCGCTCAAGGGCCGCTCAGCGCGCGGCCGTGGCCTTGCCGTCGATGAAGCCGCGCAGCTGCGCCTGCAGCCACTTCGGATCGTCCCACATCAGGAAATGGTAGCCGGCCTGGCTCATCTCCACCCGCACGCCGTCGAGCCTGGCGTACTGGTTGCGAAAGAGCTGGGCGGTCGAATCCCGGGTCGCGCCATAGGGCGCATAGGCGGCCCACGAGCCGAGCACCAGCGTGGGCGCCTCGATCGCGCCGAGCGCCGGGCGCAGGTCGGTGGTCATCATCTCGCCCATGGCCTGGGCCGTGGTGGCGCGGTCGCTGGCCATGCCCCAGCCGACGATCTGTGCCACGCGCGCCGGGTCATGCACCATGCCGCGCGCCGTCGCTTCGGCCTGCGCGCGGTAGGCAGCGTCGTCCGCCTTGAGCATCTGCGCCTTCAGGCCGGCGACCACCGGCTGCATGGCCTGCGCCGTGGCGGCCGGGTTCTGCGCGCCAGGCAGGAATGGCAGCGCGTCGACGATCACCAGCTTGGCGATCGCCCGGGGGCGCGCGATCGCCATCTTCAGCGCGACCACGCCGCCGAGGCTATGGCCGACCACCACCGGATGCGTGAGCCGGTGCCGGTCGAGGTAATCAAGCAGGCCCTGGCTGATGTCGTCCAGGTAGTGCTCGCTGGCGATCGCCGGCTGTCCGGCGAAACCCGGCAACTGGGCAATCAGGCACTGCACGTGGTCGGCCTGCAGCGCGGCGCAGGTTTCCTTCCAGGTATCGGCGCCGCTGTTGAGGCCCGGGATCATCAGCACGGGCCGGCCCTCGCCCACCACCGTGACGGTGATGCCGTGCTCGGGCGCGGCGGCACGGGCATCGCGCGCGGCCAAACCGGCGGTGCCCACAGCCAGGGCAAGGGCGGCCAGGCGGAGGCCGCGGCGGATCAGGGCAAGACGGTGCATGGCAGGTCTCCTGTCGGGTTGGGATGGGAAAAGCCTGCGCGCCCGCGAACCCTCGCGGGCGGAAAACATGACGAGCGGTCGGCAGCGGTGGCGAACGGCTTTGCCCGCCCGGCGGCGAGTGACCGAGCGCCGCTCGCGGTGATCTATCCTTTTATCGCGATGAATGGATAGAATGCCCGCCTGCCCTGGAAGGACCTGCCGACCATGTCCGCGATCAGCTTCGAATTCTTCCCGCCCAAGACCGACGAACAGCGCGCGCAACTCGACCGCGCCGCGCGGATGCTGAAGTCGTACGCACCGGATTACGTCTCGGTGACTTTCGGTGCTGGCGGCTCGACGCTGAGCTATACCGCCGACACGGTGGCCCGGCTGCATCGGGACCACGGTCTGCCCGTGGCCCCGCACCTCTCGTGCATGGGCGGTACGCGCGCCGAGATCGCCGCGCTGCTCGACGGCTACCGCGCCGCCGGCTACCGGCGCCTGGTGGCGCTGCGCGGCGACCTGCCCTCGGGCATGGCTTCGCCGGGCGACTTCCGTTACGCGGCCGAGCTGGTCGCGTTCGTCCGTGAGCACTCGGGCGAGCACTTCCGCATCGACGTGGCCGCGTACCCGGAGACCCACCCGCAGGCCGAGGACGCGCTGCGCGACCTCGCCCACTTCAAGGCCAAGATCGATGCCGGCGCCAACGGGGCGATCACCCAGTACTTCTTCAATCCGGATGCGTACTTCCGCTTCGTCGACGACGTGCGGCGGCTGGGCGTCACCGTGCCGATCGTGCCGGGCATCATGCCGATCACCAACTTCAGCCAGCTCAAGCGCTTCTCCGATGCCTGCGGGGCGGAGATCCCGCGCTGGATCGCCAAGCGCATGCTGGCCCACGGCGACGACGCCGACGCGATTCGCGCACTGGGCGCCGAAGTGGTCGCGCAACTATGCCGGCGCCTGCTCGAGGGCGGCGCGCCGGGGTTGCACTTCTACACGCTGAACCGGGCCCGGGCCACGCAAGCGGTTCTTGCGCAACTGCACTGAAGCTTCCCCGGCGGGCGACTATGCTCGGCCGATGCCCACGCTGCGCCCTGTCCTGCTGCTGTTGCTGGCCCTGGCCGCCCTGCCCGCGCGCGCACAGAGCCCGATCTACCACTGCATCGCCGCCGACGGGCACCCGGTCTTCACCGACCGGCCCTGCGCCAGTCTGCAGGCCACGCCGGCCCCTGCTTCGTCGGCAACCGACCCGCCGCCCTCGCTGCGCCCTCCCGCGGTCACCTGCGCCGCCGACGTGGACCAGTTGCGCGGCGCAGTGATCGATGCCTTCGCCAACGCCGATGCCAACCGCCTGGCCGGACTGATGCTGTGGGGCGGCTACGGCGAGCATGCCGCGGTGACCGACATCCGGGAGCTGGCCGCGCTGATGCGGCGCCCCCTGGTGGGCATCGACCTGCCGCCCGACGGAAGCGGATCGGAACTGGTGGTGAGCACCGTGCCCGACGACGGCGGCGAGGAGAGCGGCCAGACGCGCTTCGCCATCGAGCCGCGCGCCGGTTGCCTGTGGCTGCGCCAGGAGTAGGCACGCGCGGGCAACGGCACCCACCGGTTATCATGGGCGGTCCCCTGCAAGGAAAAAACGCCATGGCGCAGCAATACCCCGAATGGATCTGGCAGAACGGCACGATCAAGCCGTGGCGCGAGGCCACCACCCACGTGATGTCGCATGCGCTGCATTACGGTTCTTCGGTGTTCGAGGGCATCCGCAGCTATGCCACGCCCGACGGCGCGGCGATCTTCCGCCTGACCGACCACTTGAAGCGCCTGTACCAGTCGGCGCGCATCTACGACATGGTGCTGCCCTACTCGCAGGACGAGCTGGCCGCGGCCTGCCGCGACGTGATCAGGAAGAACGGCCTGACCGCCGCCTATTTGCGCCCGGTCGCCTACCGTGGCCTGGGCGGCTTCGGCCTTTCCGCCGAAACGCCGATCGACGTCGCGGTGGCGGCCTGGCCGATGGGCCCGTACCTCGGACCGGAGGCGCTGGAACAGGGCATCACCGCCTGCGTGTCGAGCTGGCAGCGCTTCGCACCGAACACCATCCCCGCTGGCGCCAAGGCCGGCGGCAACTACCTCTCCGGCCAGCTGATCGCGCGCGAGGCGCGTCGCCTTGGTTTCGGCGAAGGCATCGCGCTGGCCAACACCGGCCTGCTCAGCGAGGGCGCCGGCGAGAACCTGTTCCTGGTGTTCGACGGCGTGCTGCATACGACGCCGGCCAGCGCCTCGATCCTCACCGGCATTACCCGCGACACGCTCAAGACGCTGGCGCACGAGGACGGCATCGAGGTCGTCGAGCGCGACCTGCCGCGCGAGTACCTGTACCTGGCCGACGAGGTGCTGATGTGCGGCACCGCCGCCGAGGTCACGCCGATCCGCTCGATCGATGGCAAGCAGGTCGGCAACGGTACCGCCGGGCGCGTGACGCGGCGGTTGCAGGAGCTGTACTTCGGCCTGTTCGACGGCCGCACCAACGACCAGTGGGGCTGGCTGGAGCCGGTCTGACCGGAACGGAGCACGAGGACCACCGGACGAAAGGCCGCCACAGGGCGGCCTTTCGTCTTTGGGTCACAAGCTTCCGGCGAGCCCCGCCCCCTCACCCCAACCCTCTTCCCGGAGGGGAGAGGGAGCAGGCTTCAGGCCGGTTCGAAGACGAGGCTGGCGATGGCGCCGTTGGCGTCGCTGCGCGGACGCATCGAGACCTGCCAGCCGTAGAGGTCGCACAGCCGGCGCACGATGGCCAGGCCAAGGCCGGCGCCGCTGCCGCCGGCGCCCTCGCCGCGCACGCCGCGCTGGAACAGGCGTTCGGCATCTTCCGGCTTGATGCCGGGGCCAGTATCGATGACCTCGATGCGGCCGTTGCCCACCTCGACCTTCACCATGCCTTCGAGCGTGTACTTGATCGCGTTGCCGATCAGGTTGGTCAGCGCCACCGACAACACCGACGCGGGAGCGTTCACGCTCACAGGATCGCGGATGGCCAGTTCGATCTCCAGCGGCTTGTCGCGCATCTGCGGGCGCTGGCTCTCGATCACGTCGGCGGCGACCCTGGCCACCTCGGTCGTTTCGCCGCGGGTGGGACCGCGACGTTCGGCACGCGAAAGCAGCAACAGCGCCTCGATCAGTTCGGTAGCCTGGCGCGAGGCGCGCTCGATGCGCTTCAACCGCTCGCGCAGCTTGTCGGTGAGGTCGGGCGAACCCTGCAGCAGTTCGGTGGTGCTGGCGATCACCGCCAGCGGCGTGCGCAGTTCGTGGCTGACGTCCGAATTGAACTCGCGGTCGCGCTCGACCATCGCGGTGAGGCGGGCGGCGTACTCGTCCAGCGCCAGGGCGAGCTCGCCCACCTCGTCGTCGGCGAAATGCGGCGCCAGCGGATCGGCCTTGCCCGCCTTGCGGAAGTCGCGCAGGCGCGCGGCCAGCTCGCTGACCGGCTTCAATACCTTGCGCGAGAGCCACAGGCCGATCGCGAGCGAGAGCAGGCCAAACAGGAACACCGCACCGATCACGCTGAACAACAGCTGCCGCTTGCCCAGTTCATCCCGGGAAATGTCGTAGCGCAGGAAGCTGTAGATGCCGTTCTTGTGCTCGACCGCAAGCTTGTAGTGGTGGATCTTGCCGTCGTCCCCGGTGTCGCTGACGTCGTGCACACCGTTCGGCAGATGCTGCCATTCCAGCGGCGCCTTGTAGATCGTGCGGTCGCTCCAGGTCCACGCCTCGACGATGCCGAATCTGGGCTGGCGATCCGGATGCTCGTGTACCTGCCGGTTGAGGTTGTCCACCTCGTCGAGCAGCGTGGCGGTAACGAGCTGGTCTTCGACCCGCGCACGGATGTTCAAGGCCGAAAACGCAAACAACGCGCTGAGGCCGAAGCCGAACAGCGCGAAGGAGACGATCAGGCGGAAACGCAGCTTACGCCTGGACAGCATCCGGCTCGACCATGCGGTAACCGATGCCGTGGCGCGTGTGGATCAGCGGCTTGTCGAACGGCTTGTCGATCGCCGCACGCAGGCCGTGGATGTGCACGCGCAGCGAGTCGCTGTCGGGCAGCTCCTCGCCCCACACGCGCTGTTCCAGGTCCTGGCGGGTGACCACCGAGGGGCTGGCTTCCATCAATGCCTGCAGGAGCTTGAGCCCGATCGGGTTCAACTGGATCGACTTGCCGTCGCGGCTGACGGTGAGCGTGTCCAGGTTGTAGGTGAGGTCGGCGACCTTGAGCACCCGGCTCTGCGGACCCTTGCCGCGGCGCGCCAGCACTTCCAGCCGCGCAGCCAGTTCCTGCAGCGCGAAGGGCTTGGTCATGTAATCGTCGGCGCCGGACTCGAAGCCGGTGAGCTTCTGCTCCAGCGCGTCGCGTGCGGTCAGCATCAGCACCGGGGTCTGCTTGTGGGCCTCGTGGCGCAGCTTGCGCGCCACGTCCAGACCGTCCATGCCCGGCAAGGTGAGGTCCAGCACGATCACGTCGAAGTCGTGCACCACGGCCAGGTGCAGGCCGGTCACGCCATCCCCGGCAAAGTCGACCACGTGGCCACGGTCTTCCAGGTAGTCGCCAATGTTGGTCGCGATATCGCTGTTGTCTTCGATCACAAGGACACGCATGCGCCACTCCAAAGGCCACTGGTCGATCAAGGCAGCAAGCTTAACAAGCTCGCCATACGGATGGCCGGCTGTCCCGGACCATGGCCAATAAAAAGGCCCAGATGCCCGACTCGTCGTCGCCGCACCTGGGCCCAAGCTTACTGCCCCGATACCGAATCTGCCGGTGTCGACCCGAAGCGGTCGCCGCCAGCACATGCAGTGGTGCCTTTATAGGGCCCGGGCGGTTACGGTGCGGTTAACCCGGCCTCACATGGCCGTTAACGGACGTGCCCGGCGCGCACGTTCTAGTGCGGCGCGCGTGAAGAAAAGCTCAGGCGCGCGCCTGTTCTTCCAGGTGCCGGATGATGTGGCCGGAGACGTCCACCCCGGTGGCCGTCTCGATTCCCTCCAGCCCGGGCGAGGCGTTGACCTCCAGCAGCAGCGGGCCGCGGTCCGAACGCAGCAGGTCCACGCCGGCGATGCCCAGACCCAGCGCGCCGGCGGCCCGGATGGCGATGCGCTTCTCCTCTGCGCTCAGGGTGACCTTCACCGCGCTGCCGCCGCGGTGCAGGTTGGCGCGGAAATCGCCCGGGCTCGCCTCGCGCTGCATCGCGGCGATCACCTTCTTGCCGACCACGAAGCAGCGCAAGTCGCTGCCCTTGGCCTCGGCGATGAACTCCTGCACCAGGAAGTTGGCGTACAGCCCGCGGAAGGCCTCGATCACGCTCTGCGAGGCGCTGCGCTTCTCGGCCAGCACTACCCCGGTGCCCTGGCTGCCTTCGTTGAGCTTGATGACGTGCGGCGGCTCGCCGAGCATCGCGAGCACGTCGTTGGTGTCGTCGGGATTGTCACCGAACACCGTCACCGGCATGTCCAGCCCGTGCGAGGCCAGGATCTGCAGGCAGCGCAGCTTGTCGCGCGCGCGCAGCACTGCGTCGGAGGAGTTGGGCGTGTACACGCCCATCATTTCGAGCTGGCGCAATACCGCGGTGCCGTAGAAGGTGGTGGCGGTACCGATGCGCGGGATCACCGCATCGATGTCGCGCAGCGCCTTGCCCTTGTAGCGTATCGATGCCTGGCCGGGCGCGATACGCACGTAGCAGCGCAACGGGTCGAGCACGCGCACCACGTGGTTGCGCTCGCGCGCGGCCTCGACCAGCCGGCGCGTCGAGTAGAGCCGCGTGTTGCGCGAGAGGATCGCGATCTTCATGGAAGCGGGCCGTAATGATGTTCGTTGGCGACCCGCGCCACCGGCTCGGCGTAGGCCGGGTGCGGGCGCGGCTGGGTGTAGGAAAGCGATGGATCGACCGCGAAGCGCCCGAGCAGCGCGCTGCGGCCGAGCAGCATGGGGAACAGCATGTGCCGGCGGTCGGTCAGGCTGATCTCGATCGGGTAGCACAGGCCGGCCAGCCGCACGTCCGTGCGCACGAACCAGCGCTCCGTGCCGCGGCCGCCGGTGTCGGTGACCACGCGCCGATCCAGCGCCCGGGCCTCGCACCGCACGCTCCGCGGATGCAGGCGGCGGCCGACGGTCATCGAGAAGCGCAACCAGGTCGCCCCGTTGCGCTCGAAGGCTTCGAGCGCGTCCACGTGCAGCGAGCTGGAACGGGCACCGGTATCGAGCTTGGCCTTGAGCATGTCGATGCCCAAGTGGGGAAGAGCCAGTCGTTCCCGCCAACCGAGGGTGATCAGGTCTGTCATCGCTGCACGGGTGGTGTCGGCAAGGCCGGAAAGCGTGGCGGGCCGGACCCTCAAGGGGAGGTGAAGTCCACCCGATCGTGCCCGGGCGGTGTGCAGACTGGAGCGGGTGAAGGGAATCGAACCCTCGTCAGTAGCTTGGGAAGCTACAGCTCTACCATTGAGCTACACCCGCGTTCGCCGCTGATGGTAACCCGGGAGGCGGGAGTTGGGGAACGGGGCCGGCTACCCCGGCGCCGGGCGCCACTACCCGCATGAAGCATGAACCGCCCATGGCGGCAGGCTGAACCACGGGCGACCCGACGCGCCGCGCGGTGTCGCGCCAGCCCATAATCGGTCATCGCCTCGTGACGTCGGCCGTTTCCATGACCCGTACACGGCGGAGGGAAAGACCCATGCGTGCACTTTCGAAACTGCAGCTGTTCTGGCGCTCCTGCGCAGCCACCCTGCTGCTGTGCGGCGCCGGTGCCCTGCACGCGCAGGCGACCGACGACGCCGTCGGTGACCCGCCCGACCGGGTCGCCCGCCTGTCCTACCTGGAAGGCGACGTCGGTCTGTTGCCCTCGGGCGCACAGGACTGGGGCGATGCCGGGATCAACCGCCCGCTGACCACCGGCGACCGACTGTCCAGCAGCAACAGTGCACGCGCCGAGCTGGAGCTGGACGGCGCCGCGGTGCGCCTGGACGGTGGCACGGACCTGGGCTTCCTGCAGCTGGACGACCAGCTGGTCCAACTGGAGCTCACCCAGGGCACGCTCAACCTCACCGTCCGCCAGCTCGACGACGGCCAGAGCTACGAGATCGACACGCCCAACGTGGCGCTGGTGGTCGACCACCCGGGCAGCTATCGCGTGGACGTCGACTCCGATGGCCGGTCCACGCGCGTCACCACCTTCGATGGCAGCGCTACCGTCTACGGCGAGAACGACGCCCGGCGGCTGGTGATCGCCGGGCGCAGCTACCGGTTTGCCGATTCGGCGCTGGCCGACATGGAGGTGGAGGACATCGGCGGCGGTGACGACTTCGACGCCTGGTGCGACGAACGCAGCCGCCGCTATGCCGACTCCGAGTCGCGCCGCTACGTTTCCGAGGACGTGATCGGCTACCAGGACCTGGACCGCTACGGCGAGTGGCACAGCGACCCCGAATACGGGCAGGTCTGGTATCCGGCGCGGGTCGACGCCGGCTGGGCGCCCTACCGCGATGGCCACTGGGCCTGGGTCGGGCCGTGGGGCTGGACCTGGGTGGACGACGCACCCTGGGGCTTCGCGCCCTACCACTACGGTCGCTGGGCCTGGCGCAGCCGCGGCTGGTGCTGGGTGCCCGGCCCGATCGGCTGGCGCCCGGTCTACGCACCCGCGCTGGTCGCCTTCGTCGGCGGCAGCCACTGGGGCGTCTCGGTGGGCAGCGCGCCGGTCGGCTGGTACCCGCTCGGCCCGGGCGACGTCTACGACCCGTGGTACCGGGGCAGCCGCCGCTACTACACCCAGGTCAACGTGACCAACATCCACGTGCACAACACGGTCATCGTCAAACGCGTCGACCGCCGCTACCGCGACTGGCACCGCGGCATCGCATCGCCGGTGCGCGCGCTGCACGAGGGCGGCCGGCGTGGCTTCACGGCGGTGCCGGGACGCGTGTTCGCCGGCGCCGACCGTGTGCAGCGCCATCGCCTGGACGTCGATCCGCGCAAGCTCGCCGGCGCCCGCCTGCTGACGCGCAATGCCACGCCCCGGCCGACGCCGCACAGTTTTGCGCCGCCACGCGGGCCCAAGGCCCGGCCGCTGCCGGCGCAGGGATTCCGGCGCGAGGTGGTGGCGCGCCATGCGCCGCGCGTGGAGCACGTGGCCGACCGCATCGGCGGCGCCCGGCCCCGCCCGTCCGCGCCCTCGCACGTGCGCGTGCTTCGCCCGCATGCCGACACGCTGCCGGCGATCGCGCATATCTCGCCGGCACGACGCGCGGACGCGACGGCGGAGATGCGACGCGCACCCGTCCGGACGGAGGCAGCCGGCCCCCGCATCGACGCGCGGGCGGCGAGCCGCGACGATGCACGCGAAGTCCGCGGTTCGAATGCCGGCGGACGCGTGGTGCCGCGCGAGGAGGCGCTGCGTCCGGGTGAACTGCGCTCGGCCCGCTTCGTGCGCAGCCACGCCGCCCGCCCGTCGGCCGAACCCCGTCCCGGCGTGAGCTTCATCTCCACCGCCGGGAGCGACCGCGAGCGGGCCGCCCGCGCCGCGCCCACGCTGCCGCAGGTGCCACGCATCGAGCGCACTGACCGGCCACGCGCACCGATGCACCGGCCCGATGCCATGGTCGGACCGCATCTCCAGCGTGCGCCCGACGATGCGCGGATCGCGCCTCGCCAGACCACGCAGCGGGCCCCGGCCTACCGCGGCGACGACCGCGTGGTCCGGCCGGCGAACATGCGCCGCCCCGACTTCGACGCCGGGCCGCGCAACCGCGCGACCCCGCCACCGCAGCGGTTCCAGCGGCCGCCGGACTTCCGCCAGACGAGGCCGATGCCGCAGGCGGCTGCGGTGCAGCGCGAATCCGCCCCTGCGCCACGGCGGGCGCCGACTGCACGCTCGCAGGCCACCCGACCGGAGGCCGCGCGATCGCAGGCGCCGGCTCCGCCACCGCGGCACGGATCGCCGCGACGGTTCGATCCCGAGCATTGATCCCAGGCGGCGCCCTCGCGGCGGCGCCGCTACAATGCGCCGCCCGAAGGCATGGCGCCCCCCCATGCCGCCGCAGCCCCAGACGCAAGCCGTGAACGAACAGCCCGAACATCCCGCCAGCTCCCCGTACCTGCGCCGCATCCGCAGTTTCGTATTGCGCGAAGGCCGCATGACGCCGGCGCAACAGCGCGCCTTCGACGCCCACTGGGCACGCTTCGGCATCGACTACACCGGCGCGGCGCAGGACTTCGATGCGCGTTTCGGGCGGGTCGCTCCGCGCGTGCTGGAAATCGGCTTCGGCAATGGCGAGGCGCTGGCCTGGGCCAGTGAGCACGACCCGATGCGCGACTACATCGGCGTGGAAGTACATGGCCCCGGTGTCGGCCGGCTGATGAACGCGCTGGCCGCGCGCGCGGCCGGCAACGTCCATCTCTACAGGCACGACGCGGTGGAAGTGGTCGAGCACGAGATCGCGCCGGGCACGCTGGCCGAGGCGCGCATCTGGTTTCCCGACCCCTGGCACAAGAAGCGCCACAACAAGCGGCGCATCGTGCAGCCGGAATTCGTCGGCCTGCTTGCCTCGCGCATGGCGCCCGGCGGCCTGCTGCACCTGGCCACCGACTGGCAGCCCTACGCCGAGCACATGCTGGAGGTGATGGAAGCCGCGCCGGCCTGGCGCAACGCCATCGCGCCGGGCCAGTACGCGGAGAAGCCGGCCTGGCGCATCGAGACGCACTTCGAGCGGCGCGGGCTCAAGCTCGGGCACGGGGTGTGGGATCTGCTCTACCGCAGGGCCTGAACCCGCGCGCCCTGGCACGCATGCGCGACCGCCATGCATCCCGGTCGCGCACCGGGTGCGCTCCCCCGAGAGCCCTCCGCCACCCGCGGAAGCCGGCGCCCACCCACGCGACTGTTCCCACCGTTTGCGGGAACGGGCTTCTCCAGAACCGCCCCCGCGAGCCCGGCCCCTCACCCTGCCCTCTCGCCGCAGGCGAAGGGCGACGTCGCGACCGCACGCCAGTCCTGCGGTTCACCAGCCAACGCCATGCCCCGCTTATACTCGGCCACAAACAGGGACGGACCCGGCCGCGTGAGGCAACCTCTGCACAATCCCATCCGCTTCCATCACCAGCCTCACCTGGACGCTCGCTAGTGGCCCTCGCGCTCACCCCCGAAATGATCCTGGTGCTCGGGCTGGTGGGCTTCACCATGCTGATGCTGGTGCTGGAGTGGATCCGCGCCGACATGGTGGCGCTGCTGGTGGTGGTGGTGATCGGCCTGACCGGGCTGATTCCCTCCGAGCGCGTGTTCAACGGCTTTGCCGGCAACGCGGTGATCGCGATCATCGCGATCATGATCATGGGCGCGGGGCTGGACCGCGCCGGCGTGCTCTCGCTGACGGCCAACTTCGTGATGCGCATGGCGCGCGGCAAGGAGTCGCGCCTGGGCGTGGTGATCAACTCGGTCACGAGCCTGTTCAGCGCGGTGATCCCGAGCCAGGCGCTCGCTGCGCTGATGATCCCGGTCACCAGCCGTTTGTCCGCGCGCACCGGCGTGCCGATCTCGCGACTGCTGCTGCCGATGGGCTTCTGCATCCTGGCGGCGACCAACACCACGCTGATCGCCAACTCGCCGCTGATCGTGCTGAACGACCTGATCGCCAGCGCCAACGCCAACCTGCCGCCCGGCGCGCACACCATCCCCAAGTTCGGGCTGTTCAGCGTGACCCCGGTCGGTCTGGTGCTGGCGCTGCTGGGCATCGGCTACTTCTGGCTGTTCACCCGCAAGCTGCTGCCCGAGCGCGAGGACGAACGCCTGAAGGTGACCCCCGGCCGTACCGAGAGCTACTTCGCCGAGACCTACGGCATCGGCGGCGAGACGGCCGAGCTGACGGTGACCGCGGAAAGCCCGCTGGTGGGCATGAGCATCGGCGAGGTCGAGCAGTTGCACGGCGCGCCGCTGATCCTGGCGATCAAGAGCGGCAACGACGCGCGCATGGCGCCACCGGTCGACTATGTGATCTGGGTCGGGTCGGTGCTCGGCGTGCTGGCGCCGCGCGAGGAGATCAACCATTTCGCCAACAACCAGCTGTGCAAGGTCTCTCCGCGCATGCGCCAGCTGGGCGAACTGTTCAACCCGACCCGCGCGGGCATTTCCGAGGCGGTGCTGCCGCCGTCCTCGCGCTTCCTCAAGCAGACGATCGGCGACCTGCACCTGCGCAAGCGCCATGGCATCTCGGTGCTGGCGGTCAACCGCGGCGACCAGGTGTTCCGCGACGACGTGCGTGGCGTGAGCCTGCGCGCCGGCGACACGCTGGTGCTGCACTCGAGCTGGCGCGACCTGGCGCTGGCCGCCGAAGACAAGGACCTGGTCGTCGTCACCGACATCCCCAAGGAGGAGCAGCGCCCCGGCAAGATCTGGCAGGCAGTGGGCTTCTTCCTGCTGGCCAAGGGCCTGGCGCTGTTCACCCATCTGGACCTGTCGGTGGCGATGATGACCGGCGCGATCGGCATGCTGCTGACCGGCGTGCTGAACATGGACGAGGCGTACAAGGCGATCAACTGGAAGACGATCTTCGTCACCGCCTGCCTGATCCCGCTGGGTTGGTCGATGGACGCCACAGGCACGGCCGCCTGGCTGGCGCAGGTGGTGCTGGACAAGCTGGGCGGCGCCTCGCCCTGGGTACTTCAGAGCTGCCTGGCGGTACTCACGCTGCTGTTCTCGCAGGTGATGTCCAACGTTGGCGCGACGGTGATGATGGTGCCGATCGCGATCAGCGTGGCGGTCGCCACCGGCGGCAACCCTTCAGCCTACGCTCTGATCGTGGCGGTATCCTCGTCCAACACCTTCCTGCTCAGCTCCGGCCATCCGGCGCTGATGATGGTGGCCGGCCCCGGCGGCTACCGCGGCAAGGATTTCCTGCGCGTCGGCGTGCCGCTGACGCTGACGTTGCTGGTGGCCACGCTGGTGGTCATCAATCTGCTCTTCGACTGATCCTTCACTGAACCCGGACAGCGGACGGGACAGGCGGGCGGCGCCTTCCTTGCAGGCAATTCGCGCCTGCCTACTGTTGACGAGAATTGCACTGGTGCCTGCCTACTCTGTCCGGAAGCCCTCCTCGTGGGGGCCAGGGAACGGGGATATCCGGTTTTGCCTGCGCATGCGGGTGTGCCGTGTCAGCGACGGGAAAGTCACGTCTGCCGCCATGGCCCGATCAGGAAGATGGGACTAGCCACTATGCAGTACTCCCGGATACTTATTGCTTGTATGACGGCCGCCTGCGTCTCCGCGCTGGCGATCGCCATTCTCTATCGGCTTGCCGGAACCTGGGGCTTGGTCGACCGCCCGAATGAACGCAAACATCACGTGGGCCACATTCCGCTGATCGGCGGTCTGGCCGCCTTCGTGGGCGTGCTTGCGGGGGCCGCGGTCGATGGGCAGACCCACCTCTTCACCAACGTGTTGCTGGCCACCGCGGCGGTACTCGCGGTGGTGGGTGCGCTGGATGACCGCTTCGACCTGAGTGTGCGTGCGCGGCTGCTGGTACAGACCGGCGCCGTACTGACGATGGTCGCGGTGACCGGCGTTCATATCCATACGCTGGGCCACCTGTTCGGCCACGAGTTCGAGCTGGGGGTGTTCGGCATCCCGCTGACCGTCGTGGCGGTGATCGGCCTGCTCAATGCCTTCAACATGATGGACGGCATCGACGGCCTGGCCGGCATGCTTGCGCTGATCAGCATCGCAGCCATCATCCTGTACCAGGGCCAGCCACAGTGGCCGGGCGTGGTCGTGCTGGTCCTGCTGGCCGGAGCGCTGGTGCCCTACCTGGCAGCGAACCTGGGCCTGGTCGGCAAGAAGATCTTCCTCGGCGATGCAGGCAGCATGGTAGTGGGCTACGTGCTGGCCTGGACGCTGATCCACCTGAGCCAGAGCGGCCCCAATACCGAGCTTTCCACCATCGACGTGCTCTGGTGCGTGGCCTTGCCGGTGCTCGACACGCTGCAGGTGGTGGTGCGCCGGGTCCGCGAGGGCAAGAGCCCGTTCAAGCCGGACCGCGGCCACATCCACCACATGATGCTGCGCGCCGGCCTGGGCCCGCGCACCACGCTGGCGGCGCTGGTGATGCTGGCCATCCTTCTGGCGCTGACCGGCATGCTTACCCATTCGCTGGCGCCCGGCAGCAACCTGATCGCCTTCGGCGCGCTGACGGTGATCTACGTGACGGCCATGGGGCGGCTCTGGCAGAAACAGCAGTCGGCACCCTCGCTGCAGCCCCGGCCCACGTTCGAGGCAGCGGCCCTGCCGAGCAACGTGGTGCGGCTGCAGTCTCCGGTGACCATGCTGTCCTCCTACAGCAAGCGTCCGAAGAGCTCCGAGCGCGGCTCGGCGGCCAATTAGCGATCCGCGGAACGGCGACGCGATTCGCCGTTCCGCTTCCACCGCCTCCCTCCCGGCCCGGACGCAGGTGGCGGGGCACCTCCCCTCCGACTTGCCCTGCCAGGTCCGGGTGGCCCTCCCGCGCGAGCGGCCCTGGCGACCATGCGGGAGGCCGCGGCGGCTGCACGGGCCATCCACCACGCACGGCCAACAATCCTTCCCCGCCGCTTCCGTGGAGACTGCCAAAGCGTGAGCTCGATCGCCTACCCCAAGCAGGCCAACATCTCCTCCTGGCTGGCGCAGCTGGCACGGCGACCGTTCCTGCGCAACGTGGTGGCGGTAACCGGCGGCACTGCCGCCGCGCAGCTGGTCACGATGGTGTTCGCGCCGGTGGTGGCACGCCAGTACGGGCCGGCGGCATTCGGCATCCTGGGCGTCTTCATGGCGGTGCTCGGCGTGCTCGCGCCGGTTGCCTCGCTGACCTACCCGATCGCCATGGTGTTGCCCAAGTCGGACAGCGACGCCAGAGGCATCGCGAAACTTTCGATCCTGATTTCGCTGGTGGTTGCGGGCGCTCTGGCGCTGGCTCTGGGCATCGCGGGAAACGCGCTTTCGGACCTGTTCGGACTCGATACCATCCGCGACTACCTGATGCTGCTGCCGCTGGCGGTGTTCCTGTCGGCCTGGATGCAGGTGGCCGAACAGTGGCGCATTCGAAAGAAGCAGTTCAAGACCACCGCACGCGTGGCGGTGCTGCAATCGTTGCTCCTCAATGCAAGCAAGGTGGGCATCGGCGGCTTCTATCCGGTCGCCTCGGTGCTGATCGTGCTGGCGACCGTGGCCAACGGGGTTTATGCCCTGATGCTCGGGATCGGCATGCGCTCCACGCTGGCCACCGCCAGCGACGAGGCGCCACGCCGCAGCCTGTCGCAGCTGGCGCGGGATCACCGCGACTTCCCGCTCTACCGTGCCCCGCAGGTATGCATCAATGCCGCCTCGCAGAGCCTGCCGGTGCTGATGCTGGCCAGCTTCTTCGGGCCTGCGGCAGCCGGCTTCTACGCGCTGGGGCGCACGGTGCTGTCGATTCCGATCCGGTTGATCGGCAAATCCGTCGGCGACGTGTTCTACCCGCGTTTCACCGAGGCGGCCCACGAGAGGCAGCCGCTTGATTCGCTGATCCTCAAGGCCACCGGATTCCTCGCCGTGGCCGGGTTGGTCCCGTTCGCGCTCGTCGTGGCGCTCGGCCCCTGGCTGTTCGCCCTGGTATTCGGCCGGGATTGGCTGGCCGCCGGTGAGTACGCACGCTGGCTGGCCATATGGCTTTACTTCGGCTTTCTCAACCGGCCCAGTGTGGCGGCGATCGCCACCCTCGGCATGCAGCGTTTCTTCCTCGGCTTCGAAGTGGTCGGCGTAGCCCTGCGTGTCGCGGTGATCTGGGGCGCCTTCCACTGGTTCCACAGCGACATGCTTGCGGTCGCCGCATTCTGCGTCGTGGGGGCCATCCTCAACGCTTTCCTCGTCGGCGCCACGATCGTCGCCTGCCGAAAAATCAGTACGACGACAGGCACGGGGGGAGGCTCCACCATGCAACAGGCAGCAAAATGAAACACAAGCCCAAGACCCCGAGGGAAGAGGATTCGCCGCTGATAAGAGCGCTCCCCGACTGCGCCTATTACCACTACAAGTACAAGCGCATCCACGGACGGCTGTGCCGCTTCGAGCACCCCCGGCGGTTCTCCGAGAAAATCTTCCATCGCATGCGCTACCCCTCGCCGCTGTTCTCGATGCTGGCCGACAAGGTCGAGGTGCGCCGCTATATCGCCGACACCGTTGGCACGCAGTACCTGGTGCCAGCCCATCTGGTCGCCGAGATGGTGACGCCGGAAACCTTCGACGCCCTGCCCGACAGCTTCGTGATGAAGGCCAACCACAGCTTCGGCCAGTTGCGCATCGTGCCGGACAAGCGCGAGGAGGATCCGTTGGAGCTCTCACGCCTGGCCAATGGCTGGCTGACCTCGCAGTTCTCGGCACGGATGCGCGAGAAGCATTACGGCTTCATTCGCCCCCGTGTCATCTTCGAACAGGCACTGCTGACGGGCGGCCGGCCGCCGGCCGACTTCAAGTTCAACGTATTCAACCCGGGCCCGGGCCAGAAGCCGTACATCTTCATCCAGCACATGCAGGGGCGCTTCGAACACCTGACCCAGGACCTTTACGACGAGGAATGGCGTCCTGCACCGTTCCACCTGCTCAACCAGAAGACCAGCGGCCGGCTGGCACCGCGGCCGGCGCAGCTTGACGAGATGCTGCGGATCGCGCGGAAGCTGGCCGAACCGCTGGGCTACATGCGGGTGGACCTGTACCTGCATCAGGGACACATCTACGTGGGCGAGCTCACGCTCACCCCCGGCGCGGGCCGGTACTTGTTCGACCCGCCGGACTGGGACGACAAGCTCGGAGCAAAGTTCGGATGGCCCGAGCCGCTGCCCTCCCGGGTCCTCCCATTCGGCGGCGGCGCCGCGGCGGCAACGCCGCGTGTCGCGGCGCCATGAACCGCGATAACCAGAAGGACGCAAACGCCATGACAGAGGAAAGTCAGATGGTCCTGCAGAACCGTCGCCCGGCAACGGCGGCTGTGCACGACGTGGAAGACGGATTCCCCGCATACGCCCGCGAAGCTGCGATCAACCGGAGCGAACACGCGTCCATGACCGATCCGCCCGTCAGGAAGACCGCTCATCGCCCGACCGTGATCGTTTACAAATCCCGGCTGTTGCCCTATTCGGAGACGTTCATCCGCGAGCAGGTGCGCATGTTGTCCGGCTGGCGCGGGATCCTTGCCGGCGATGGCATGGTCAGGAAGGGCCTGGCGCTGGATGGCCTGGACGTGCGCATGCTCGGCTACCGGCACCGTTTCGCCCGGCACCTGGCCAGCCTCGGCTCGCCCTACCTGATCTGGTCATGGGCGCGCCTCAGGGCACTGAAGGCCGAGCGCGCGGACCTGCTGCATATCCATTTCGCCACCGACGCCTACCGGATCTGGCCACTCGCTCGCCAGCTCGACCTGCCGACGTTGATCACCTTGCACGGCTACGACATCACCACCTACCGCAGCTGGTGGGAAGCGGGCAACGGCGGGAGGCACATGCGCAAGTTCCCCGCCGGACTGCTGAGGCTGGCGCAGGACCGCCGTGTCCATTTCATCGCGGTGTCCAAGGCGATCCGGGAATCGGCCATCGAGTTCGGCCTGCCGGAGGACAAGATCACCGTACGCCCCATCGGCGTGGACACCAGGCGCTTCACGCCGGGCCCCATCCCGATTGCCGCGCGGCGCGACGTCCTCTACGTGGGCCGACTGGTGGAGAAGAAGGGGTGCCGCTACCTGCTGCAGGCCTTCGAGCAGATCCAGGATGACTTCCCCGAATCCAGCCTGGTGATCGTGGGCGATGGGCCTTTGGGGCCCGAGCTGAAGGCGTATGCGAAGGAACGTGGCGTGCGTGCGATCTTCCGCGGCGCGCTGCCGGTCGAGCAGGTTCGCGAATGCCTGGATCGATCACGGATGTTCTGCCTTCCCAGCATCACCGCCGAGAACGGTGACGCCGAGGGCATGGGCATCGTGTTGCTGGAGGCCCAGGCCGCCGGCGTGCCGGTGATCACCTCTGCGCGCGGCGGTGCCCAGGAAGGCATAGTCCACGGCCGCACCGGTTTTGCCCACGCCGAGAAAGATGTAGCTGCCCTGCGCGAAGGGTTGCGGGCCCTGCTGGTCAGTGACGAACTGGCGGCCAGCTTTGGTGCCGCCGGGCGGCGCCACATGGTCGAGAACATGGACATCCGGGACTGCATGGCGCGACTGGAGGCCTTCTATGACCACCACGCCTTCAGCCACCTGCCCATGGCCGCGCAGGCACTGCGGTCGGCGCGCGAGGGACATTAGCCGGCGATGCGCAGATGGCCTGTTCCCGGAAGGGGGCAGGCCGCAGGCCGGCGCTCCCGAGGCATGCAATTCGGTCGCCCGCGACCCGTCCGCGCGGTTATCTGCCATTCGTCTCCAGGCGCATCCGGTCGACCACGACCACCCGGCCGGCAGGGCCTTGGCGCCCGACGCGCACGAGCGACACGCTCAACTTGTCCAGGCTTGCCGGCCAGATCCTGCGCAACGCTTCGGTAACGGGGAAGCGAAGGGTCGCCTGGGTCGGCCCCTTGGCGTGGTCGCCCTTGGCGCCGTGCATCGGTTTGCCTGCGGCCATGCGTGCGTTCATCGCCGCGACGCTGAGCCCGAACGGACCGATCGTGCCCAACAGGTAATCGCGCTCCTGCCGGGCGGATGAACCCGCCTCGGGGAGGTTTAGGAAGACCTTGTAGAAGAATCCGCCCTGCTCGCCCAGGCCGGTCAGTCGCACGTTCTCCAGTACCAGTTCGATCGAATCGCCGGTTTGCCTGGTGGTGGCCGGGCCGATCATCACGCTGCGAATGTGGCTGGCATCCCGGGCCGGCATGGGAATATCGAAAGTGACCGAGCGCTCGTCCAGCGCGAATTGGCCCGTACCGCCAAGCTGCCTGGTCGTGGCGCCCATCTGGGCCGGCGCCAGAAGCTGCACGGGCTGGCTGGCCGGGCGCGCCACCGAAGTGGAGCCGGACGGGGTCGTCGGCATGGTCAGGTCGTCGTACTGGTAGCCCAGATAGGTGCTCGTGGTCGAGTAGGTCCACACCTTGGGTACCGGGCGAATGGCGGCGCCGTACTGCAGGTCATCCCCCTGCCAGTACGGATCGTCCTCGGGTGGCATCGCGCGCCCGCTGCCGGCCGCCACCCAGGCTGCCCAGAGCCGGTCAATATTGGCGTGGTGCACGTAGAAAATGGGATCGGCTGGAGAGAAGGTGATGTTGGACATGGCGCCGCCGATGAGGTCGTGCACCGGATTGTGGGGCGCGGTTTCGAGCTTCGCTTCGAAGGCGTGACCGCTGCCGCGCTGGAAGTTGACGACGTCATCGGCAAAGGCCGCCAGGCTTAGCGCGCCGCTGACGTCGTTGGAAACGCGGTCGCCGCGCCACAAGGGCGAGTACTGGACCTGGAACTCCGCCGGGAGGTACGGGTCGGCGTAGTAATTCCAGTACGGCAGGCGCAAGTCGCTGACGCCGGATACCGCGCGCAGCTGCCCTTCGAACCGCTTGAGCAGGCCGCGGTGCCAGGCCAGGAAGTAAGGGCTGTGGTGCGGACAGAAATCCTCGTGGACCTTGATCCAGTAGTACCAGCTGCCGGGATCGGTCTGGTCCTTGTTGTCACGCATCTTGCCGATCGTGTCGATGAAGGTCTGCAGGTACGGGCCCTGGGCGAACTCCGCCCAGCTCTGGCGGATCGCCGGGGTATCCCCGCTATCGATCGTGGCCGTGAACGCAGTCTTGGGAAGCAAGGGGATCAGTGCCGCCGTCATGGACGACTGCACGAAGCGTCGGCGGGAAATCATGGTTTATCCCTCAAAAAAAAATGGAAACCAGCGTCCCGCGAAGGCATGCCGGAAGAGACACGGGAGCACATCGCCTTAACACTTAGAGCACACTCGTCGTCAACATGACGTTCAGATTGAGTGTGGACGCAGGCATGGACCGTGCTTTCGCCCGGGCGGCTCCCGGACGGACCCGCGGCCCCGCGCCTACGCCTTCCGCGCGGGCGGGCTGCAAGTTGGCGATCTCAGCGCCGAATGCCCGGGCGCAGGCCTCGCAGTGTCATGTCGCAGGCGCGGATTGCGGTGGACGACCCGCTCTGGAGGCACCGGTGCCCCTTTCGGAACAGCGGCACCGGCCGTGGTCCCCTTCCCGCAGGAAAAGGGACCACACGTGCATCAATGGCCAAGCAGATGGTCGATCACCCGCTGTGCAAGCTCGTCCACGGACGCACCCATGGTGTCCAGATGCATCTCGGGGTGCTCCGGACGCTCGTAAGGTGAGTCGATGCCGGTGAAGTTCTTGATCTGCCCGGCACGCGCCTTCGCATAAAGGCCCTTGGGATCGCGCTGGGCGCAAACTTCAAGCGGCGTGTCGACGAACACCTCGCGGAACTCGCCGTTCCCGAACAGGCTTCGCGCCATACCACGCTCGCTGCGGAACGGACTGATGAAGGACACCATCACGATCAGGCCAGCGTCGACCATCAGCTTCGACACTTCCGCGACGCGGCGGATGTTCTCCACGCGGTCCTCGTCGGTGAAACCGAGATCGCGGTTGAGGCCATGGCGCACGTTGTCGCCATCGAGCATGTACGTGTGATAGCCCATCGCGTGCAGGCGCTTCTCCACCACGTTGGCAATGGTCGACTTGCCCGAACCGGACAGTCCGGTGAACCACAGGCACGCCGGCATCTGCCCCTTGATGCGGGCACGCGCGACACGATCGACATCGGTGTGCTGCCAGTGGATGTTCTCCGCGCGGCGCAATGCGAAGTTGAGCGTACCGGCGGCCACCGTGGCATTGGTCTGGCGGTCGATCAGGATGAACGCGCCGAGCTCGCGGCAGTCCGCGTAGGACTCGAACGCGATCGCGTGATCGAGACCGAGGTTGCAATAGCCCACCTCGTTGAGCTCCAGGCGCTTGGCAGGACGCTTCTCCTGCGTGTTGACGTCGACGCGGTGCTTGATCTCGGTGACCTGCGCCGTGACCAGGCGCGCACCGATCTTCATCCAGTACGGGCGTCCCGGCAGCAGCGCGGCCGTGTCCATCCACAGCAGGTGCGCCGCGAACTGGTCGGCCACCTGCGGCGGCGAGGAAGTCGCGGCGATCACGTCGCCGCGGCTGATGTCGCGTTCGTCCTCGAGCTGGATCGCCACTGCGTCGCCTGCCACCGCCCGCGGCAGGTCGCCGTCGGCGGTGACCAGGCGCGCCACGCGCGAGCGCACACCGCTTGGCAGTGCGACGATCTCGTCACCCGGAGCGATAGAGCCGGCGACGACCTGCCCGGCGTAGCCCCGGAAGTTCTGGTTGGGGCGGCAAACCCATTGCACCGGCATGCGGAAGCCGAGCTTGCTGGTGGCGTGCTCGACCTGCACGGTCTCCAGATGCTCGAGCAGACTGGGGCCGTTGTACCACCCCATTGCCTGCGAACGACTGGAGACGTTCTCGCCCTGCAGCGCCGAGAGCGGGATCGCGGTGACGTTCTCGATACCCATCTGGGCGGCGACCAGGCGGTAGTCGCTCTCGATGCGCTTGAAGGTGCTCTGCGCGTAGTCCACCAGGTCCATCTTGTTGACCGCCAGCAGCACGTGGCGGATGCCGAGCAGGCTGCAGATGTAGGTGTGGCGGCGGGTCTGCGTCAGCAGACCCTTGCGCGCATCGACCAGCACGACTGCGAGGTCGGCGGTGGAGGCGCCGGTGGCCATGTTGCGTGTGTACTGCTCGTGCCCCGGGCAGTCGGCGACGATGAACTTGCGCTTGTCCGTGCTGAAAAAGCGGTAGGCCACGTCGATGGTGATGCCCTGCTCGCGCTCGGCGGACAGGCCATCGACCAGCAGCGCGAAATCCAGTTCGCCGTTCTGCGTGCCGTGGCGCAGGCTGTCGCCCTCGAGCGCGGCCAGCTGGTCGTCGAACAGCAGCTTGGTGTCGTACAGCAGACGGCCCAGCAGGGTGCTCTTGCCGTCGTCGACGCTGCCGCAGGTTATGAAGCGCAGCAGGCTCTTGGTCTCGTGTCGCTGCAGATAGTCGTCGATCGCGGTGACGGCGCTGGACTGCTGGCTGTCGGTGATTTGCAGATCCATCAGAAATAGCCCTCCTGCTTCTTCTTTTCCATCGAGGCCGAGGCGTCGTGATCGATGATGCGGCCCTGGCGTTCGGAGGTGCGCGCGATGAGCATTTCCTGGATCACCGCCGGCAGCGTGTCGGCCTCGGACTCGATCGCGGCGGTGAGCGGATAGCACCCCAGCGTGCGGAAGCGCACCTTGCGCATCTGCGGCACCTCGCCCGGCTCCAGCGGCATGCGGTCGTCGTCGACCATGATCAGCTGGCCGTCACGCTCCACCACCGGACGCTCCTTCGCCAGGTACAGCGAGGGGACCTCGATGTTCTCGCGGTAGATGTAGAGCCAGATGTCCAGCTCGGTCCAGTTGGACAGCGGGAACACGCGCACGCTCTCGCCCTTGTGGATGCGCGTGTTGTAGAGGCTCCACAGCTCCGGCCGCTGGTTCTTCGGGTCCCACCGGTGCTGCGCGTTGCGGAAGGAGAACACGCGCTCCTTGGCGCGGGATTTCTCCTCGTCGCGGCGCGCGCCACCGATGGCCGCGTCGAACTTGTACTTGTCCAGCGCCTGCTTCAGCGCCTGGGTCTTCATGATGTCGGTGTGCACGCTGGCGCCGTGGCTGAAGGGGTTCACCCCCTGCGCCACGCCTTCCTGGTTGGTGTGCACGATCAGCCGGCAGCCGGTTTCCTTCGCGCGGCGGTCGCGGAAGGCGATCATCTCGCGGAACTTCCAGGTGGTGTCCACGTGCATCATCGGGATCGGCGGCGGCGCCGGGTAGAACGCCTTCTGCAGCAGGTGCAGCAGCACCGAGGAGTCCTTGCCGACCGAGTAGAGCATGACCGGGTTGGCGAACTCGGCCGCCACCTCGCGCATGACGTGGATGGCCTCGGCCTCCAGGCGCTTGAGGTGCGAGGAGGTGGCAAGGGTGTGGAGGTCGATGTCGCCCGCCGGGCCGCCTTGGCGCGGCTGGTTTTCATTGTCCGGGAGTGCAACCAGGGCCATGGTTCTGTCCTTTGCTTGCGTGATGGTTACGCCAACAGTGCGGCGATCGCCACACTGTAGGTATTGGCTTGTGAAAGGAATCGCTAGGTTTCCGTTACCGCTCGGCGCATAGGGGTCGCGCTGCGCTCAGTGGTCGCACAGTTCCTGCAGCCGCTGCGGCCAGTCGCCCAGCCGCGCGTGTATGTGCGCGCGCTGCTCGGGCGTGAACAGCTGCTGGAACTTCGTGCCGTTGCGCGGAGCGATCTTTTCCTGGATGTTCTTCTTGTGTGGTTCCCGGTGGCGCACGATCTGGTCGAACACATCGCCGCGCGCTTCCACCATGCCGGGCCGGTAGTCCAGGCCGATGAACCGGCAGACCGCTTCGGCGACCTTCGCCGGGTCGGAGGCAAGGCTCTCGTAGGACACGAACAGCCGGCCCGGGCGGCCCGCCTGACGCATGGCATCGCGCGCGGAGCACAGCCAACGGTTGATGCAGCCGTCGAGCGTGCCGTAGCGGGGATGCCAGCGATCCGGGTACTTCCGGGCCACGTCGTAGAGCGAAGCGATGTTGTCCGGACCGGAACGGATCACGCAGACCACCTTTGCCTCGGGCATGAAGCGATCGACCGTGTCCAGGTAATGCAGGTGGTCGGGGGTCTTCTCCAGCCAGACGGTCCTGCCGCTGTCCCGGGCGACACGCTCCCCCAGCGAAACGTACAGACGCGCGGCGGGGTCGAGCATGAATGGGCGGGCCGGTACTTGGGCCATGAGGTCCGGCCGATCGGAATCCGCCAGAAACTCGATCAGCCGTCGCCGGCAGGCACGCCACTGGGTCAGGTCCATCGCGACCCGGCAACGATGTGCCACGCGCGAGCGGCGCTCGCGCCAGGACAGCGCGGGCATGCGGAACATGCGTTCGGACCGTTGCCCCACCGAGTCGGCGAAGAAATGTGTTTCCGGCGAGGAGAAGACCTCCGGATGCGCGGCGATGATCGACTGCATCAGGGTGGTGCCCGATCGCGGGCAGCCGACGACCAGCACGCTTCTGACCGCACCGCGTTCCACCTTCGCAACGCCCGGCACCGGGCCGGGAGCCGGCGACCTGGTCGCCGCGGCATCGACCGCGCTCATCGCAACGTCTCCGCGCCATGCCCGGCGGCCGGAGCCGTGCCGCGCGGGTCGCACACCGGCCAGGTGCAGCACGTGGCCGCCAGGATCAATGCGATGCCGGCGCAGGGGAGTTCGCAACCGGTCAGGGATGGGAATCGATGCATTACCGCCTCGGAATACCGGAGAGCAGCCGATGGTCGGCAATCGCGCGTGAAACGTCTGTATAACATTCATGCCGTTCTGGCTGATGTCGATGCACACTCCGGGCGTTAATGAATTCACGCCCGTGCTGGCGCCGACGCGTTAGGATGACGGCCCATCGAACGGTTTGCCCGCGTGTATTCGCGCATGCGCGTCAACCGGCCTCCCACCCGAACATTGAAGTGGAGAACCCGCATGAGGGAAGCGGTATTCCTTGCACTGGCCAATCACCTGCCGCGCATGCGCGTCTGCGACCGTTTCCGCTATGTGCTTTATCGCCTGGCCGGCATGCGGATCGAAGGCAGGTGCAGGCTTTGGGGACCGATCACGCTGCGTCCGCTGGGCAGTGCAGGCAACATCCGCATCGGGAGCGGCACATTCATCAACACCGAAGTGCGTTTCGCCGCCGCCGGGGCGATCAGCCTCGGCAGAAACGTGCAGGTCGGGCCGCGGGTAATGTTCGAGACCGTCAGCCACGGTCTGGTCTACGAGCCGGGCAAGGGACGTGGAGACTGGGCCATGCCCATCGTGGTCGAAGACGAGGTATGGATCGGCGCCGGGGTGATCATCACCCAGGGGGTCACTGTCGGCCGTGGCTCGGTCATCGCCGCCGGCGCGGTGGTGACCCGCGACGTGCCCGCCGGCGTGATCGCCGGAGGAGTCCCCGCGCGGATACTCAGGCAGGTCGCTGAGGTCGCTGCGGGGGCGGCTCCCAGCGACGGTCCCGCGCAGCCAGTGGCATCCTGAGCGGCGCTCCCGGGCAGTAACCCCGCGGAGGGGAATTGTGCGCCTCCCACTACCGCGGGGGGCCGCCCGCGGCGCCACCGGCATCATGCCGGCGCGTCGACGGCCCGGCGCGTCGACGGACCGGCGCGACGACGGCCGGCGACACGCGCCCGGGATGACTTCTTCGGCCGGCCGGCGACCCGGGAGGTCGCCGGACACCGCATCAGAAGTGGTAGCCGAGCAGGCGAAGCTCGTCGCCGAACATGCTGGTCACCCAGTCGCGCTCCTCCTCGCCCAGCACCTCGCGGTAGCTGCGGGTGTCGGCGCGGTGGCTGGACTTGGCGCGAGGGAGTACCAACGGCTCGGGCAGCCCGATGGCCTTCCTGACCTCTTCCAGTTCTTCCGCGATCGATTCATAGCGGCAGACGCGATCGACCGCGACCTGGCCGTCGAGGGTGTAGACCTCGTATCCGCGATGCTTGAGGCCAAGCGCCTGTGGCGAGTGGATGAAGCTCGAAAGCGGCGGCCGCGGCTCGGTGCGATTGCACCAGTAATAATGCGAAATGACCCGGTCGTACGGATTGCGCTCGAAACAGAACTTGTAATAACTGTTCCACACGTCCTCGCCGATATATTGACGCACCATCCGGCCGGTAATGTGATTGAAAAAACGCGATTTGCGCCGCCCCTTGAGCAGCAATGCGGCTATATCCCGCAGGCCGTAATCGCTCCATGGCGCATGGAAATTCTGTGGGCCCCGGTATCCGAGCCTTTGCCGGGTCTCTTCGTCCACGGGCGAGATCGGCGTAATGATGTCGTCCGGACCACAGAACTTGGACAACGCGATCTCGATCGACGTGCCGGCAGTCTTGTTGGTCTTCAGGAAAATGAACTTGTGCTTGTGCGAAACGATCATGGCAGTCTTCCTAACTGACCCGACGGTAGGGCCGGAGCGTCGGCGGCAGGCTCAGCCGGCGCACGACGGCGGACTTTGAACATTTTTCCAGAGAGGGCGTCGACGGGACGTCTGCTACATCCGGGGCGCATAGCCGAATCGCGCCATCCCTCCGGCACAGATGGATTCGATCGCCGCCAGGTTGCGCCCGCTGAAGAATGCTTCCGGCGTGATGGCGCGGTTGCCGCGTGGCTGGAACTGGCGGTCCTGCTCGGCGCGGATGTCGTGGCGGACGGCCAGCCCCAGGTGCCCGGCCAGTTCGCCGATGCAGCCGGCCTTGTCCGCAAGGAAGTCCTCGTAGCGGACCAGCCGGATGGCGTCGCTGCGCTCGAGGAAGCGATCGACCACGATGTTCCACCGCTGGGCGAGCCGCTCGACGTGGTTTCCTTGGTCGATGTCGAGACCCTCGCCGTCCAGGAACGCGCGCCAGCCTGCGGCCAGCGCGCGGCGCTGGTCGGTCCCCAGCGTATCGAGCTGGCCATCGATACCCAGCCGGTCGAGGATGCTGCGGATGTTCTGCCGTGGATCCCGCACGATGAATACCTGCGGCGAGCGCGGGAAGCATTCGCTCAACTGCGGGTAGACGTAGGAGAAGTTCGGATCCTTGATGATCTCGGCACTGAAATAGGCCGGGTAGCGACGCACGATGTGGCCGATGTGCTGGCGCCTGGCCAACAGGTCGGCCACCACCGACGCGTTCGCGTCGAGGCAGGCGATGGACCAGAACGGATCGTTGCTGAAGCGCAGGCCGGTTGCCTTGGCCAGCAACGCGGCGATCGCCGTCGTGCCGGATTTCTGGTTACCGCCGATGAGCACCGGCCGGGGGCAGGGTTTGGCACTCCGGTGGCGGTAGAACTGGCGGACGCTACGTCCACCGCGGCGCAGCGGCTCCGGTATCCAGTCATTCAGGCGCTGGTTCATTGCGCGCACCCCTGGTTCGTCTTTGGTTTCAGGTCGTGGAGGAGGCTCTTCATCTCGCGCAGGCGAGCGCGCCCGCCAGGCACGACCAGCCAGATCGCCATGTAGATGGCGGCATAGATCAACCCGTCGAGCACGACCCACAACGGCTGGTCGCGCCAGGGCGCCACGGCGCGGATGCCCCACAGCGCGAGTCCGGCCCCGATCGCCGCCGTGGCGGGGCGGATCAGGGTGGTGAAAGTGCCGCGGGTAGTGATCGGCGAGCCGCGATAGCAATAGGCCAGCGCCGGCCAAACCAGCACGACGCGCGTGATGCTGAAGGCGGCGGCTACACCCAGCGCGCCCCAGGGCAGGCCGGAGAAGAACGCCCCGATGGTTACCGGGCACGAAAACGCCTGCTGGCGCAGCCGACGCGCCGTCTGGCCCAACGCGCTGTAGACCCAGCCACCGGCGACGTTGAAGGTGCCCATGAAGGCGGCCACGCCCAGGGTCTGGAACAGCGGCACCACCGGCAGCCATTTCTCGCCCAGGACCACCCGGATCACCGAGTGTGCGTCCACCAGCAGGAAGCAGATGACCGGCATGCCCAGGAAAGTCATCGTCCCCATCGCGCGGTAATAGAAGCGCGCGAAGCGTTCGGGCTGGTCCTGCAGCCGGCTGAGGGCGGGCACCACCACGGACGAAATCGGCGAATTGATCTGCTGCACCGGCAGCAGCAGCAGTCGGTAGGCCTGGCTGTAGAAGCCCAGCGCAACATCCGACACGAAGCGGCCGATCAGGATGTTGTCCATGTTGCGGTTGGCGAAGTTGAGCACGTTGGACAGGCTCTGATGCGCACCCATCTTCACCATCGGCCGCACGCCGCTGCCCCGGCGCGGCAGATCCGGCAGCCAATGGCAACTCGATACCACCAGCACGAGCATCGCCAGGCTGGTGCCGTACTGCTGCACCACCAGCGCCCAGTAGCCGGCGCCCTGCCACGCGCTGCCAATGGCCATGACGAATCCCACGATGCGTGCGGCGACGTTGATCGATCCGATCGTGCCGAACCGCATTTGCCGCTGCATCAACGCGGTGTGCTGGATGCTCAGGCTGTCGACGAAGATCGATCCAGCCAGCGCCACGACAAGCCAGAGCACGCGCGGATCGCGATAGAACCAGGCCATCAGCGGGCCGAGCGCGGCCAGCAGCGTGGCCGCCGCCAGCCCCACCGCGAGGTTGAGCCAGAACAGGGTACTGACCTGCGCGTGGGTGACCTCCGCCCGCTGCACGGTGGCAAGCGAAAGCCCCCCCGAGCGCAGCACGGTGATGAAGCCGGTGAGTGCCACCGTCTTGCCGAACACGCCGAAGTCGGCCGGCATCAGCAGGCGCGCCAGAAGCGCCAAGCCGGCGAGCTGGACACAGAACATGCCTGCCTGGCTGACCATCGTCGCGGCCGCACCGCGCACGCTGTGGCGCCGGAGGTCGCGGTGGACGTGCTGCATGTCGAACATGCGGTGGGCACCGCGTACGCGCGTGGTTGTCATGTGGGAAAGGGAACGCACCGAAGCAGGCTCGAGCGATATTGTCGAGACCGTAAACGTTGGCTGGAGGTCCGTGAAACGCTCGTATAGCGCCCCCAAAACCAGTCATCCCGAGGCGCTCGGCCCCGTCCCAAGCGGCGCACACGCATCCGACTGCGCGCGCACGTCCTCGTCAGCGAAGGTTTACCTTCGCTTCACCGGTGGTTATGTAACCCATAAAGATTGCCTTGCCGTTCAACCCGTCAACCACAACGGAGAGTTGGCCATGAACCGATCGGCAGCAACACTGGGACACGTCCACTACAGCTCGTCCAGGAACGCCTGGGTCGGCTACACCGCATACGTGCAGGACCTCATCATCCGCTGCGGCGCGCGTCACGTGCTGGAGCTGGGAGGCGGCGCCAATCCCGCGATACCACTGGATTTCCTGCAGCAGCACGCCGTGGAATACACCGTGCTGGACATTTCCGAAACCGAACTGGCCAAGGCGCCGGCGGGCTATCACAAGGTCTGTGGCGACATCGGTTCGACGCAGTTGTCGTTCGAAGGCATCGAGGGCCGCCACGACCTGGTGTTCAGCAAGATGCTGGCAGAGCACGTGAAAAACGGCGAGCAGATGCACCGCAACGTCTTTCGCCTGCTGGCCCCGGGCGGCAAGGCGATCCACTATTTTCCGACCCTGTATGCGCCTCCCTTCGTGGCCAACCTGCTCATGCCCGAGCCGCTTGCCGACCGTCTGCTGCAGTGGCTGGAGCCCGGTCGCGAGAAGGAGGGCAAGAAGGGCAAGTTTCCCGCCTACTACAGCTGGTGCCGTGGCCCGACGCAGAGGCAGTTGGCCCGCTTGCAAAGCCTGGGCTACGTCGTCGACGAGTACATCGGATTCTTTGGCCACCACGCCTACTACCGGCGCATCCCCGGCGTGCGCAGGATGCACCAATGGCTGTCCTCGTGGCTGGTCGAACATCCGGTGGCGGCACTTACCAGCGCGTCGTACGTGGTGCTGAGCAAGCCCGTGGAGACGATCACGATGATCGAGGCATAGCCGGCCGGGTGCAGGCAACCGCCCACCGGGGAGCCGCCGCGCCGGGAGCGCCCACGCGGCGCGCCCCGCCCGCGCCCCTCCCCGCGAGCGCCGGGCCATTCGACGCACCCCAGCCAGGCGAGTCGTGGCACTCGTGCCAGTGCACGAAAGCGTGGCAACCCACGCGAAGGCCTGCGCCGCCACAGATCGCTGCGGCGGATGAGCCCGCTCGCGCTCCATCTGGGCATCGGCAGCAAACCATCCTGCTTGCGGTAGGGCATGAAAGGGCATCTACCACCGCGCATGCATGCCTGCCGACGAGGCCGCTTTCTTTACCTGGATTTGTCGCTCTCTGAAGCACGATCACACGGCGCGATCACGAAGAGTGGGCGCAGCCAGGCCTGGCTGCGCGCTCCAGCGGCGTCGCGGTCCGGCCCCGCGGTCGGCGCAACCGGCAACCGGCCAGAGACAATAGGGACCGTATGGATTTAAGTGTCGTCATTCCTTCCTACAGATCCGGCCACCTGGTCAAGCGGGCGGTCGAATCGGCCCTCGCGGAGGGAGTTGCGCCGGAAAACGTCGTGGTCGTCGAAGACGGTGTATTCGACGAAACCGCCAGCGTCGTGGCCAGTCTCCCTGGCGTCCGGCTGATCACCCTGCGCGAGAACCGCGGGGCACCCAACGCAAGGAACGTAGGCCTGGAGAACGTCGCGACCAAGTACGTCATGTTCCTGGACGCCGACGACTACGTGGAAGGCGGCCTGCTCCGGGGCCTGGTTCAGGCGCTGGATCAGGAAGCTTCGGACGTGGCGATCGGGCCATGGCGCTACGCCGGCGAAGGCCGGCAGCCAGGCATGCTGCGCGCGCCGCACAAACTGAGCAACGCCGAATGGATCTTTTCCTGGACGCGGCTGCATTTCTTTCCCCCATGCTGCGTGGCGTGGAACGCCCGCAGCATTCGCCGCATCGGTGCCTGGGACGCGCGGCTGAAAAAAAACCAGGACGGCGAGCTCATGATCCGGGCGTTCGTCAAGGGACTGAGGGTCTCGGTATCGGGTTCGGGCCAGGGCGTCTACTGGCAGCATGCCTCTCCCCATCGGGTCACCAACGCGAAGATCGACGACCTGCTGCACGCCACCGAGGTCATTTTCCGGCAGCTGGAGGCCTGGGTCGGCTCCCACGCGGAAAAGGATTTCCCTGAGAGCAACCGCAACGCGCTGGGAAGGTATTGCTGTGTGACCGCCTGGCACGCCTTTGCGCATGACCGCAAGGAGAGCGGCATGCAGTGGTTGGCCAAGGCCAGGGCGTATGGCTTCCGCAACAAGGGCTACAACAACAAGACCTCGTTTCTTGCCGCCTTCCTTGGCATCAGCCTTTCGTCCAAGGCGCGCGCCCGCTTCGAGCAGTCCGGCCTTTTCTACAAGTTGCGATACAAGCGATGACGACCTTGCCAGCGAAGCGACACCGATTGTCGCGGGACGATCCAAGTCACATGCGCCGACGCAACACGCCCTCACGACCTGGCCAGCGTGCCCTGTCCGACCGGCTCCCTTGCCTCGGCCACGCCGACGCCGAGGCACCGAACGCCTCGATGCCGTGCTCGGTGCCCGTCCGGGTCGAACCACCACCACACCAACCACACTTGCTCTGCACGGGCCGAGGTGATTCATGGAACTGAGTATCGTCATTCCTTCGTATCGATCCGAACGAACCATCAAGCGGACGATTGACTCGGCCATTGCCGAGGGTGTCCCGCCCGGGAACATCATCGTGGTCGAGGATGGCGTGTTCGACGACACTGCCAGGGTGGTGCGCGCCTGCGAAGGCGTTCAGCTCGTGACGCTGGAGAAAAACAGGGGCGCGCCTGCCGCCCGGAACGTCGGCCTGGACAAGGTGGCGACCGAGTACGTCATGTTCCTCGACGCGGACGACTATGTGGAGAACGGCCTCCTGAGCGGACTCGTGCGCGTGCTCGAACAGGAGAACGGAGATGTAGCGATCGGACCGTGGCGCTACGACGGCGAGGGACGCCCGAGGGGCGTGGCACGCATCCCCGGCAAGTTGAGCAACGATGAGTGGATCTGCCATTGGGTCAGGCCGGTGTTCTTCCCGCCATGCAGCGTGGCATGGAGAACAAGCAGCGTCCGCCGCATTGGCGCCTGGGACGAGCAGCTGCGAACCAACGACGACGGCGAAATCATGATCCGGGCGTTTTTGAAAGGCCTGGCTGTCTCGGTATCGAGTACCGGCAACGGCGTCTATTGGCAGCATCCCTCGCCCTACCGGGTGAGCATCGCCAAGATCGACGACCTGCTGCACGCCACCGAAGTGGTGTTCAGGCAGCTTGAACCATGGGCCGGCCCGGGCGTCCGCAAGGACATCCGGCAAAGCAACCGGAGCGCACTTGGAAGGTACTGTTGCGTGACCGCGTGGAACGCCTTCGCGCACGACCGCAACGAGGTCGGCATGAAGTGGAGGGCGAGGGCCAGGGCTTACGGATTCAACGCACGGGGCTACAGCTACGCCACGTCGCTGCTTGCCGCCTTCCTGGGAATACGGTTGTCGTCCAAGCTGAAAGACCGCTTCCTGCGGCCGGCGTCCTTCTACAAGACCATCTCTCAGCGATGGGGTGTCGCGCGGTAGCCGGGCACCGCATACCGCGGAGCCTTAAAAAAATGGGGCAGCCAGAGGCTGCCCCGGGGAGAAATCACCCGTCGAAGCTTAACGGGTGTAGTCGTTGTACTTGGGATTGGAGAACAGGTTGCCGGACACGGACACGTTGTAGGCCTGGCTACCGATCTGCAGGTCGCGGTCCAGCCCGCCACCGGCCCTGGTCGGCAACATGTAGCGGGTGCTGTTGTACTGCAACGTATTGCCCGTGATCAGGTTGTCGTGCGCGGTACCGGTCATGCCGATGGCGGCCAGGCCGTTCTGGGTCATGTTGTTGCCGGTGTAGGTGATGTACGAGGAGCCCACGCCCAGCGCACCGAAGCCGCGGTTGCCGCTCATGCTGTTGCCCACGATGGCGATGTCCGAGATGTTTACGTGCATCTCGATGCCGTTGCCGTGGTTGCCGGTGAGCGTGTTGTTCTCCAGACGGATGTTGTCGGTCGGCCCCTGGGTCATCGGCTCGATGTCGATGCCCGCTTCCGGCAGCGTGCCGTTGGTGTTGCTGAACGTGCTGTCGACCACGTACACGTGCGACGCGGGGGTGATCGACAGGCCCTGGCGGCGGTTGTTGTCGGACACCACGCCCGCGATGGTCACGTACTCGGAACGATTGAGCGTGCTGCCGCTGCCGGTGGCGCCGATGTAGATGCCGTCGCCCCAGAAGTTCGCCAGGCGCACGCCCTTCACCACGACGTTCTTGGCGGCGATGATGTCGATGCCCATGCCCCACTCGCCGCTGGTGCCCATGTGCTGTGCGCGGTCACCTTCCATCGACCCGCCGACGATACGCACGTCGGTCACTTTCCACACGCGGATCAGGCGCGAACGGCCGACGCTGTTGGGGATCACCACGAGCGCAGCATTCGGGTCGAGCAGCAGGCGCGTGTGCGAGCGCATGCGGATCGATTTCTCGGCGTCGATCATGTAGCGCCCGGCCGGCACCTTGACGGTACCGCCGGTGGCCGGCAGCGAATCGATAGCGGCCTGGAAGGCGGCCGTATCGTTGTGCACGCCGTCGCCCAGGGCACCCTTGGTGCGCACGTCGACGGTCGCGTCCTTGCCGATCGTGACGATCGGCGTGGAGCTCCACCACTGGGTAGCCGCGAAGGCGGGCACGGCGACGGCGGAAAGCGCAAGCGTGGCCAGCGCCAGCATCAACGGCTTCTTGACGGCGGCAAGGGTGCGCGAAGCACGCGGAGCGGCGTCAAGCTTTTGATTCTTAAAGGAAGTATTCATGGCGGAGCAGGACTCTCGGGATTTGTCGGGTAGAGCGTCGTCACGCGAAGCTCACGAGAAAAATGCGCCATCGTCACATACCCAAGCAAGCTCGACAGAGCCTGCAAAGTGGTGGATTTATGACCACGTTGGCAAAACAGCCCCGGGTGGCAGGAACGAGCTGAAACCCAAGCGCGATGCCCGTCACGGAAAGTCGGCGGGGCGCACTGGCCAGGCGCCTGTTTCTGGTGGATGAAGCCCGGGGCGCCAACGCCGAGCGCCCTCATCCCACCTGCCGCCCCTCTCAACCGCCCGGGCAGCGCGTGCGCGTGGTGCCCGCGCCGTGCCCTCGCGATCTACATGAACCATGGCCAATGGATGAGCTTGTTGGCTCCGTGAAGGTCCTGCATCGTCCGCGTCACTTTCCTGTGACGAGAGAGTCCAACTCTGATGACGAACCTGAACGCCACCCAGTCCCCGGCGAAGCCGGCCTCTAAGCGGAGCCTTCTCGCGAAGTCCCTCATGATCGCCGCCGCGTCGCTGTCCCTGTCTGCCGTGGCGCTTCCGGCCGCTGCCGCAAGCTGGTGGTCGGCCAACCCCAGCATCTCGATCGGCTCCACCACCATCAACGTGCGCAACAAGGGCGCGCTGGGCAACGGCACGCACGACGATACGGCCGCGTTCCAGGCCGCCATCGACGCCCTGCCCCAGAGCGGCGGCACCGTGACGGTTCCTGCGGGGCGCTACATGATCAATGCGGTCAAGTCGATCCGCATGCGCTCGCACACCCGCCTGCTGCTGCAGGATGGGGCCGAACTGCGCGTCATCCCCAACAAGGAGGCCTGGCACTACGCGATTCGCGCCTGGGGCGTGAACAACGTGGTCATCAACGGCGGCAAGATCGTCGGCGAGCGCGCCCAGCACAAGGGCACCACCGGCGAGTGGGGCATGGGTGTGAGCATCCTGGGCAGCAAGAACGTGCTCGTGAAGGACGTGAACGTCTCCCAGTTCTGGGGTGACGGCCTCTACGTCGGCGCCCAGCGCGGTACCCGCTCCGATTACGTGACGATCAACCACGTGGTGTCCACCGGCAATCGCCGCCAGGGCCTGTCGATCACCCCCGCCGCGCACGTCTACGTGGTCAACAGCACCTTCAGCGACACCCACGGCACGCTGCCCCAGGCCGGCGTGGACATCGAGCCGCAGAACGAGGGCAAGACCGAATCGATCCGGCTCGAGAACAACACGATGACCGGCAACAAGGGCAACGGCATCGAACTGCACGCCAACATTTCCGGCATCACCATCACCAGGAACCAGCTCACCGATAACCGCGGCTTCGGCGTACTGGCGGTCAGCGCGCCGTACCTGACCATCAATGCCAACCATGCCACCCGCAACGGGCTGGCCGGCGTGGGCCTGACCGGAACGACCCACCATTCGGGCGTGCTCAACAACACGCTCCAGTACAACAGCACCAACTACATGTCGCCGACCAAGGCCGGCGGCGGCAAGGCCCGCGACATCCAGATCGGCAAGAGCACCTATTCGATCACCAACAGCAACAACACGCTTTCGCCGACCCGGTAACGGTCGAGGCAGCGGATCGCCGGGTCTCCATCACCGGCGTTACGAACCGGGGCAGAGCAAGTCTGCCCCGGTTCTTTTTTTGTGCGCGCACGCCCCCGAGGCCGCCTGGCCTCCATAGCGATCGAAACCTTGTCGGCTGAGCCCCCGGGCCGCGTCGCCTGCCAACGAGCATCGCTGCGTGCGGTGTGGCGAAGCGCTGCTCGCTCCCTGCCAGGCGCGTGTGGTGCTGCAGGTCACCGGAAGCGCTGATCCGGCAGGCGCCCGCCGGCCCGCGGACGGAGTGGATGCGGCGCGGGCCGGCTCCCGGCTCTTCGGGGCGCCCGCGGATCGGCACGTCCGGACCTGCTTCAGGGGATGCGGTCACCGGGGCCCGATCGGTGGCCCCGCAAGCGAAGCACCCGAAGGGTTCCCGCGGTTGCGCAAGTTGCGCGATCTCGGGGCCTGCTGGCAAGAAACCCTTGCGTCCGCCCATCCGGCGCAAGCTCCTGTTCTGCGGGGAGCCGTGTCCGGGCCCGTAATCGCCCGGGCCGCTCGCCAAGACCCGTCACCAGGACGGGACCACGGCAGGCGCCGAGGCCCGCTTTCGCCAGGCCAAAAAAAAGGGGCGGCCCATGGCCGCCCCTTTGGATAGCACCCAAGCAGGCGCTCAGTCGTTGTACTTCGGGTTGGAGTAGGTGTTGCCCGCCCTCGAGACCCGGTAGGCCTGGCTGCCGATCTGCAGATCGCGGTCCAGCCCGCCGCCCGACTTGGCCGCCGACATGTAGCGGGTGCTGTTGTACTGCAGGACGTTGTCGCGGATCTCCACGTCGTGCGCGCTGTGCGTTATGCCGACGGCCGCGAGCATGTTCTGGGTGGCTTGGTTGCGCTCGATCTTCAGGTTCGAGGCACCGACCGACAACACGCCGAAGCCGCGGTTGGAGGTCATCTTGTTGTTGACGATGGCGATGTCGGAAATGTTGGTGTGCAGTTCGATGCCGTTGCCATGGTTGCCGATGAAGGTGTTGTTCTCGAGCCGGATCGAGCTGGTCGGACCCTGCACCTGTGGCTCGATGTCGATGCCCGCCTCGGGCAGCGTGCCGCGGGTGTTGCTGAAGGTGCTGTTGACCACGTAGACGTTCTTGGCCGGGGTGATGGACAGACCCTGGCGACGGTTATGGTCGGACACCACGTTGAGGATGGTGACGTTCTCGGAGACCTTCAGGTAGCGGCCGCTGCCCTTGGCGCCGATGTAGAGGCCGTCGCCCCAGAACTCGGACAGGTGCACACCCTTCACCACCACGTTCTTCGAGGCGATGATGTCGATGCCCATGCCCCATTCGCCACTGGTACCCATGTGCTTGGCGCGGTCGCCCGTCATCGAGCCACCGACGATGCGCACGTCGGTCACGTTCCACACGCGGATCAGGCGCGAGCGGCCGACGCTGTTGGGAATCACGACCAGTTCGGCGCTCGGATCGAGCAGCAGGCGGGTATGCGAGCGCATGCGGATCGACTTCTCCGCATCGATCATGTAACGGCCGGCCGGAACCACCACGGTGCCCCCGGAGGCAGGCAGCGAATCGATCGCGGCCTGGAAAGCGGCCGTGTCGTTATGCACGCCATCACCCTTTGCGCCCTTGTTGCGGACATTGACCTTGGCGTCCTTGCCGATCTGGACCTGCGGAGTGGCACTCCACCACTGGGTGGCCGCGAAAGCAGGCACGGCGGGGACTGCGACCGCAAGCGCGGCAAGCGCGAGCATCAACGGCTTCTTCACGCCTTTGGCCAGGCGGCCTTTGGCGGAAGCGCAACGCACGGAAGAAGTAAGGGATTGATTGGCGAACATATTTTGGATTGGCACGGCAGTGTCCCGGAATTTACGGAGGCGTCTTCGTCACACGAAGCTCACGTAAACCATGCGCAGCCTTCACATAGCCAAGCAAGCTCGACAATGACCGCCCGTTCACGATTCCTTGATCGCGTTCACACAACTTCCACAAATCGGGACCTTTGCCTCCAGCAACTGGAGGCCTCCCGGGAGGGCGGCGCCCCCCCGGGGTAGGCGCCTGTTCGTCAAGGCGCACGGCAACCGCCTGCAGGGGCGGAAGGGATGTCCCGGTTATCGGCCAGGCGCACCGGAACTTGAGCACCCGCGCCGGCCGTTCATTGCGATTGGTCCGTGCGGGCCGGCAAGGGTCCTTGACGGTAAATTTACACCATTCACATGAATTCGTAACGGCTCTCGGGCGCGCCGCGATTTTTTTTTCGCCGCCGAAGTCGGGCATGCAAGGTGGGCGGGCTTGCAACGGCGACCGTCCGCGATTCCCTCAACGATGCGTGATGCGGTGGATCGGCCGACCGCCGGCGGCGACGCCTTGCCTGACGTGGACCCGCCGGCTTCATGAACATCACCCAATGGACGAGCTTGTTTGGCTCCGTGAAGGTGCCGCAAGGTCGCCGTCACTATCACGTGACGAGAGGATCAATACCTGATGATGAAATTGCACGACGCCCAGCTACCGGCGAAGCCGGCCCCCCGCAAGTGGAATTCCCTGTTGAAACCCTTGATGGTGGGCTTTGCGTCGCTGTCGCTGTCTGCCGTGGCGCTACCGGCGACTGCCGGTCAATGGTGGTCGGCTACACCCCACGTGTCGATCGGTTCGGCCACCATCAACGTACGCGACAAGGGGGCCAGGGGTAACGGCTCGCATAACGACACGGCCGCCTTCCAGGCCGCGATCAACGCCCTTCCCGACAGTGGCGGCACCGTGGTCGTGCCGGCCGGCCGATACATGATCGATGCCAGGAAGTCGATCCGCATGCGCTCCCATACCCGCCTGAAGCTGAAGGATGGCGCCGAGCTGCGCGTGATTCCCAATGGCGCGGCCTGGCACTACGCGATCCGCGTCTGGAACGTGAACAACGTCACGATCGTCGGCGGCAAGATCACCGGCGAGCGCTCCCGCCACCGCGGCAGCAGCGGCGAATGGGGCATGGGCATCAGCATCCTGGGCAGCAAGAACGTGGTCGTGACAAACGTTCACGTGTCCGATTTCTGGGGGGACGGTCTCTATGTCGGCGCCAAGCATGGCAAGCGCTCGGACTACGTGACCATCAACAACGTCGTCTCTTCGCACAACCGCCGGCAGGGGCTGTCGATCACGCCGGCCTCGCACGTCTATGTGGTCAACAGCACCTTCAAGGATACCCGTGGCACGCTGCCGCAGGCAGGCGTGGACATCGAACCGCAGAATGAAGGCAAGGCGACCAACATCCGGCTCGAGAACAACACGATGACCGGCAACAAGGGCAACGGCATCGAGCTGCACAACCACATTTCCGGGATCACGATCACCAGGAACCGCCTGACGGACAACCGCGGTTTCGGCGTGCTGTCGGTGAGTGGCTCGTACCTCGACATCAAGCGCAACCACGCCACCCGCAATGGCCTGGCCGGCGTCGGCCTGACCGGCAAATCGCACAATGCGTCGGTGCGCAACAACACGCTGCAGTACAACAGCACCAATTACATGTCGCCGAGCAAGACAGGCGGCGGCAGGGCCCGCGACATCAAGATCACGCGCAGCACTTACGCGATCACCGAGGCGAACAACACGCTTTCGCCGAAGCGGTAAGCCATGGGCCTGGTCGCCCGGCGGCCAGGGCCCCTGGAAACCATTGCGCCGGGGCAGGCAACTGCCCCGGCGCACCTGTGTCCGCGGGCCAGAGCTTTCCAGACAGGGAACGGGGCGTCGGCGGCTCTGCGGACCCGTGCCGGGTGGCGGCAGCCACCGCAACCCGCGCTACGCGGATCGGGCCGGATCGGGCACGGGGCCCCGGCGCCCGCAACACGGCCGCCGAGCCGCTGGCCCCAGCTTCGGCCGGGCAACGGGCAGCCGTCCCCACGAGGGCATCGGCAAGGCCACCGCAATGTTCCGGTTCCGCGGGTGCGGGACGCCGCCGACGTCCGATGGCGCGCGCCTCAGCCGCTCCGGTTTGTTCGAAGCTCGGGCAGGGCCGAGCCCGCCAGCGGTCCGCTGGGTGCATCGCCACCAAGCAGGCGTCCATAGACGTCCATGGTTCGCTGGATCACCATGCGCTCGTCGAACTCGGCCACCGCCTTCTCGCGTGCAGCGGTGCCAAGCCGGTGCAGCAGGGCGCGATCGTCGTCCAGCCGGGCGATCAGCGCAGCAAGCGCAGGGGCGTCGCGCGGTGGCACCACCAAGCCATCCTTGCCGTGCCGGGTCACCACCTCGCGGCAACCGGGCTGATCGGTGGTGATCAACGCCAGTCCCGCCGCGGCGCCTTCGATCAGGCTCTTGGGTACGCCTTCACGGTAGTAGCTCGGTAGCGCCATCACGTCGATGGTGGCGAACAGCGCGGGCATGTCCTCCACGTGGCCCAGCCACGTCACCAGGCCCTCCTCGGCCCAGCGCTGTACCTGCTCGTGCGCGACCGATCGCGGATTGCCGGGGTCGGGCGCGCCCGCCAGCACGAACTCGATGTCCCTGCCCTGCTCCTTCAGCAGCCGCGCAGCTTCAACGTACTCCCCGATACCCTTTTCCCAGAGCAATCGAGCGGCGAGCAGCACGCGCAACCGTCCGTCGCTTCCGGACATCGAAGTCGGCCTGAAACGGCCCGTGTCCACGCCGGAACTGCGGATGACCTCGATCCGGCCAGGCGCGACCAGGCGCGAGCGCCTGAAGATCTCCTCATCGTCCGGGTTCTGCAGGATCAGCAGCGAACGCCGGTGATCGAGCGTGCCGCGCATCAGTGCGCGGACCAGCGGACGCAGGCAGCGGGCCTTGAGGTCGTTGCTGGTGAACACATAGCCCATGCCGGCCACCGCGTTGACGGTCGCCGGCACGCCGGCCAGCCGCGCCGCAAGGCCTCCGTACACTGCGCACTTCACGGTGAAGTTGTGCAGCAGATCGGGCTTTTCGCGGCGCAGTACACGCACCAGGTGCTGGAGCGTCACGGTCTCGCGCAAGGGGTTGAGGCTGGCCCGGTCCATCGGCAGCGTGACCCAGCGGAACCCGAGACAGGCGAAACGTCCACCGAACTCGCCCGGAGGCGAAAGCATCACCACTTCGTGGCCGTCGGCTTGCAGCCGGCGCGCGGTGGACAGGCGGAAGTTGTAGAGATACCAATCGGTATTGGCGTAGAAAACGAACTTCATCAAACAGTTCCCTTGTCGATAGACCGCGCGACAGGCGGGTGGCGGTGCTAGAACGTATTGTCCGAGAGCGTGATGCCGGAGGTGGTCTCGTCGATGCGCATCTCCGTGGCCGGCCGGCCGTCGCCCTTGGCGCGCTCCCCGGTGGCGATCGACTTGATCGACTTCAGCACGTGGTGGACGTAGCGGGCGCTGTTGCGCCGTATGGTGTTGCCGGTGATCCTGACGTCGTGCGTGCCCTTGACCAGCGCGATCCCGACCAGCCCGTTGTCGATGATCTGGTTGCCGTCGATCCACAGGTCGCCGACGTTCTTGCCGTACACGCCGTAGCCGGCATTTTCCTGGATCGTGCAGTCACGCACGACGACGCCCGAGACGTTGTGGTGGATCTCCACGCCGCAACCCTTGTTGCGCGTGAACGTACAGCGCTGGATGAGTATGTCGCGTGTCGGCCCCTGGGCCATCGGTTCGAGGTCGATGCCCGACTCCGGCTTGGTGCCATGGGTGTCGCTGAAGGTGCAGCCGATGACCCGTACCCGCGTGCAGGGCCCGATCGACATGCCCTGGCGGCGGTTGTTGGTGGATACGACGTTTTCGATGGTCACGTCCGTGGAGACCACCTGGAAGACGCCCTTTCCGAGCGCGCCGATCCAGATGCCGTCGCCCCAGCAGTTGGAAATGTGGGTGCCGGAGACCTTGACGTTGTGCGACGCCTGGATGTTGATCCCATACCCCCACTCGCCGCCGCTGCCGGTGTGGCCCAGGCGCTCGCCCACCACCCGCCCGCCGTGGATCACGACGTTGTCGGCGCGCCAGACCTTGATCACGTGCGAGCGCCTGCGCGCGTTGGGAATCGCCTCGATGGTCGCTTCCGGGTCGAGCTCGAGCGTCATGTTGGAACGCAACCGCAAAGCCCGGGTGGCGTCCACCATGTAATGGCCGGCCGGCACCAGGACGGTGCCGCCCTGCTCCGGCAAGGCGTCGATCGCGTCCTGGATGGCCCACGTGTCGTCGGTCTTGCCGTCGCCTTTGGCGCCCTTCTCGCGTACGTCGATCGTGCTCTTGCCCGCGGCGGCATCCGCCGGCAGGGTGCGTGACGCGAGCAGCGGCGTCAGGGCCAGCAGCAGTGCCCGCCGCAGGAATGTCCGTCGCGTGGACGGCGCGACGAGCGCCAGGTCGGTCTCGCGAGATGCCCGGGCGCCATCGGAGGGCGGGCGTCCTAGGATGCGGCGCATGTCGACTCCTGGTTGTTGGGTCCTCGCAATGCGGCCACGCCAAGGGCCTGGTCCGGTCGCAACCGGCTGAGCACCCAGGGCAGCGTGATCGCAAGCAGGTAGAACTTCGATGCGTAGTACTTGTTGTCCAGACGGCCGCGGTGGATTTCCAGCCAGCGCGGTGCTCCGGGAAGCAGTGCCTTGGCCTGCACCGCGAAAGCGTGCACCTGGTCGAAGCGCTGCCGAGCCAGCCCGCAGAGGTCGAAGCGGAACGAACCCTTGGCATGGACATATGGTAATTGGCGGAAATGGCGGGCGATGTGGCGACGCACGAGGACCTTGTTGGTGCCGTCGCGCCCCATCAGGTAGCTGTCCGGCACCTGGCGGAAGACCCACTCGTGCAGCCGTTCGTCGCAATAGGGGTAGACCAGGCGCAGCTTGCGCGCCGGGGCGGCGAACATGCCCTTGCCGAAAATCGCCGCTTCGACGATGGCCGCCGAAACGCGGCGGCGCGCCTCGGGAGTCCGCGCCGCCGCGATCGCATCCCTGAACACTTCCAGCCGCGCGCGGGATTGCCGCGAAATCGGATGCCCGAACAGCGCATCCACCTCCGAGTCGGTGAACCGCGAGCCGGCGTAGTAGCGCTCGAACTCGTTCATCTGCAGCGTGCCAAGCGCATAGCACAGCTTGAAGTTGCGCCCCAGCACGTCGGTTTCGAACACCCGCGGGGACAGGCGCAGGCCGCGCGCCAGCAATCCGAGCATGCGCTGCTGCCAGTGTGGCGGCACGCCGAAGTAGGGATCCGAGCCGAGCGCGTCGATGATGCCGTCGCCGCCACTCGCCCCGATCTCGGTAGTCAGGTCGGCGTAGGAAAGCACGGCGAAGTCGGCCGTCAGCAGCGGCATCGCCGGCACCATCGCCAGGTAGCGGTCGTAGGCGCGGGACGGATCGCACGCCAGCGATTCATGCCGCAGACCAAGCCGAGCCGCCACATCGCGTGCCGACTCGACCTCGTTCTCCTCGGTGCCGCCCAGGTAGGTCACGCAGGTGGCGTCCGGTCGCGCTTCGGCCAGCGCGATGGCCATGGAGGTGGAATCCTTGCCGCCGCTCTGCAACAGCCAGGGTGTGCGGATGCCGCTGGTGCTGCGTCCGATCGCTTCGCACAGCAGCCGGTGGTAGGTTTCCACCAGGTCGGCCTCGTCCACTTCGTCGGCCCGGGGCCGGTTGGTCACCGCCGCCGCCTGTCCCAGGAAATGGAAGCGCGGACGATCGTGCAGATCCTGTTGGGGATCGAAGCCGGTCGTGGCCACTTTCACGCCACGGAAGATCGAATGCGGCGGATAGACGAACGAGTTGCGCAGCAGGTCCGCCAACGAGATTTCGTCGATGGCGTCGAAGCAGTCGCCCTCGCGATCCAGGCTCGACAGATCAGCCTCGCCGGCGTACGGCGAGAGGTTGAGCTGGATGCGGCGCTCGGTGGGCTGGGCAGCCTTGTGCTGCTGTGCAGGCATGGATGTCATGGCTCACCTCCATGGATGTTGGCTTGCGGGCCGGGCAACCCTGCAGGCAGGGCAGCGGGAACGCCGTGCCAACCTGTCGACTCTCTGCGTATCCCGGATCAGGTCGCCGCCGTTCATAGAAACTCTCCTTTGCGATCGCGCTTCCACCGCCGCGGCGCCGGATAGGGCCGGTGGGCGCCAGCGGGCAGCCCGGGCCGCTCGGGTGGATGGCGCATCGGGTTCAAATCACGAAACCATGGCTGACATACATGTAGAAAACCGCGGCCGCCAAGATCAGCCCGATCCGTATCAGCAGGGGGTTGCGCAGGGGGGCCAGGCGGCTGTTGCAGCAGATCGCGGCCAGCACCAGCGATACCGACAGCCACGACGAAAGCAGGTAGCGGTTGGAGAAGTTGCCCCAGCCAACCGCAAAGAAGGGCAGCAGCATGACCGCGTAGATCGACGTACCGTCCTTGATCCGCTGCCGCGCAGGTTCGTGCACCAACGGCGCCAGGACGTAGGGCAGCAGATACCAGAACAGCGAGAACACCGCGAAGTCCAGGCGCACGCCGGTACGGTAGGTCGCGCCTGCGTCGTATTTCATGACGATCGCGTACACCGATGGCACGAGCGCCTGGACCAGCAACATGGTCAACCCGCTGCAGTAGGCCAGGAACGCACCGATCGCGATCAGTCGCTGGGTGCGCTGGCGAAGCAGCAGCACCGGCGCGAACAGCAGGTAGAGCACCGAAGAATAATGGAAGCCGGTCGCAAGCAGGCCCCAGAAGAAGAAGCTGCGCCACTGATGGCGGTAGAACGCGATCAGGGCCGCGAATACCAGCAGGGAGGCCAGTCCCTGGCGCACGACGTTGATGGAAGCGTTGCTCATCACTGGCGAAAACAGCAGGAACATCAGTGATGCGGTAAGGAAGACCAGGTAACTGCCCTCGCTTTCCAGGTAGTCGTAGTACTTGCGCGTGGCCACCACCACGGTTCCGATCATGATCAGGAACAGGCAGCTCTGGTACGCGACCCGGCTCATGCCGGTGCCGGCGAGCAATACGCTCAGGTAATAGAACACCGGCTCGAAGCGGCTGTTGACCGTACCGTGCCGCAGCGCGTCGAAGAAGCCGGCATAGACGTAGGTGTCGGTTCCGGTGTCGATGCTGCGCGAGCCGACCACCAGGTCCATGGCCAGGCAGACGACGGCCAGCACCATGAGCCCGAGCATGGCCCGAGCGTTCGAATTGGATGGCGTATCCACCAGGGTGAGGGTCTGTTCCATGATCAGCTCGTGCCACCGCTTCGGGAGGCGCTGGAAAATCGGCGCGCATAAGTGATCACGCGTCGGCGTGCATAGCGCAGCAGGCCGATCGCGTGGACGAGATACATCTGTGGCCCGCTCAGCAAACCCTGGGCATGCAACGCGCGCCGCGCATCCACGCCGGCCGCGTACATCGCCGCCAGGTCGCCGCTCAGGCCGCCCGCGCCGAAAGGCGGCTTGTGCCAGGACGCAAGCACCTGTTCGACCCGCGCGCAGCGGTAGCCCGACAACAGGATCTGCGCCCACAGCAGGTAATCCTCCGAGCGACGCCGCTGCTCGTCGAACCGGAACGGCAGGTCACGGCGCACGATGATCGAAGCGGTGGGAAAGGGGCTGCGCAGCATCAGCAGGTTCGGCGGCACGACCGTCACCGTCTGGCGACGTTGCAGCGCGGGCGCGGGTGCGCTGCGTGATTGGACGTTCATGCGGTGAGCCAGCAGGGCGATGCCGGGATCGGACTCGAGCACGTCCATCTGGATCTTCAGCTTGTGCGGATGCCAGGAATCGTCCGCATCGAGGAAGGCGACGTAGGGCTGGCGCGCATTCGCCCAGCCCAGGTTGCGCGCTCCCGACGGGCCACCGTTGCGAGGTAGCGCGAACACCTTGACCCAGCCAGGCGGGTACCCTCGCGCCACTTCGTGCAGTCGGTCCAGCGTTCCGTCGCTGCTGCAATCGTCCACCAGGATCACTTCCGCCGGTCGCAACAGTTGCGAGGCAACCGAAGCGACTGCCTGCCCGATCGTGTCTGCACAGCGGTAGCAGGGCACCACCACGCTGACCGGCGCGACGCGCGCCTCGCGGGTTTTTGGCGGTGCGGTGCCGACGCACGGGGAATCCGCGGTCCGCCTGTTGTCAGATGCGATTCTGTTGTCCATGTAGTCCCCAGGATGTCTCAACAAAGGCAGTCCGAGATCCGCGCCGTCGCAGCCCTGGTGGCCGACTGCCATTCGGCGAGGCGGCATTCGAGCAGGCTGCGCAGCGTGTCTTCCTGCTGCACCAATCGCTCCAGCATGTCCTGCAACCGGCGCGAGGACAGGTTGCGCGCCTGCAGCACCGTCTCCTGGTTGCCGAACAGGTCGCGATTGATGCCGCAGGCCTTGACGCTGTATGCGATGGAGACGGTCGGCACACCGCTGGAAAGCGCGGCGATTACCGGGTGCGCGCGTGCACCGATGAAGAAGCGCAGGTAGCTGATGACGTACTTGGTCTGTGCCGCGTTGAACGTGTTGGGCATCATCGTCACGGCACTGCCGAGGTCGGCCAACCGCGTCAGCAGCGGCCCCATGTACTCGGCATCCCCACCGTGCGCCTGGCGCAACGGATCGGCGTGCGGGATCAGAAGCACGCCGAGCCGGTGTTCCTTCACCGCGTGACGGATGAATCCCTCCAGCTCGGCGTGCACGTTCTTGTTGCTGCGCTGGTGGCGCTCGACCAGCCGGCTCACGTTCAGACCCAACACGTGGCCGTCACCCCTGGGCCAGAACGGCTTGAGGTCGACCGGTTCCTTGCCGAGCATGAAGGACGGCTCGGCCATCCGGATCACGTTGCGCAGACCCAGCTTGTGGACCAGGTAGTCATGGCTCATCGATTCGCCGGCCGCCACAAAGTGCATGCGCGCGAGGTGGCGCGTCACCGGATCGACGAATTCCGGCTCGCGTTCGAACGGACCGACCGACGCCCCCCAGAGCATCACGGGCTTGCCCATGTCCATGGCCCAGCCGTCCACGCTCATGATCGGCGAAGGGATCCGGTAGTCCAGCGAATAGTTGTCGCCGCCCACCGCCAGCACGGCATCGACCGAGTCGAGCTGCTGACGCAGCCAGCGCGGCATCGGGAACGGCCAGCCGGCACGCTTGATCAGCGGCAGTGGCAGACTCTGCAGTTGCACCCAGTAGCGAGCGGGAGGCGGCAGGTAGGCTCGAACGAAGCGTACGCCCTGCCCGGATGCATCGGGCCATTGCGCACTGTCGCGTGCGATGTTGGTCGAGGGGACCAGCACCTCCACCTCGCCGAACTGGTCCCGCAGCAGCGCCACCGTGCTGCGCACGATGGCCTCGCAACCACGGTTGCGGAAGGTGCGTTGTCCGGAGAGGTAGAAGCGTTTCACAAGTGCGTCCTGGCATCGGCTCGGGTGAAGGGAGGTAGCTATCCAGGCGGCAGATGGCATGGACTATGTCTTCTGCGCGCCAGGCCATCCCTGGTTTCCTTCGGTGCGGATCCACTCAGGCGGTGGCCGCACGTGGCGCTGCCAGGAAAGGCGCGAACCTCTCCCCCAGCGCCCGCCCGCGCCCGATGCCGTAATAGGCCAGCCCCGCCTCCTCCACTTGCGCCGGGTCGTACAGGTTGCGCCCGTCGAAGATTGCCGGGTCCTTCAGTGCGTCGCGGATGCGTGCGAAGTCCGGCGCGCGGAACGCCTTCCACTCGGTCACGATCGCCAGCACGTCCGCGCCCTCCAGCGCCTCGTACGCGTCCTCGCATAGCGCGAGGTCGGCCCGCTCGCCGTAGATGCGCGTGGTTTCCTCGCGCGCCTCCGGGTCGAACGCGCGCACCTTCGCGCCGGCCGCCCACAGCTGCTCCATCAGCCGCCGGCTCGAGGCCTCGCGCATGTCGTCGGTGTTGGGCTTGAACGCCAGGCCCCACAGCGCCACCGTCTTGCCCTTGAGCGCGCCGCCGCAGTGGCGCTCGATCAGCTCGAACAGCTTGCCCTTCTGCGCGTGGTTGACCGCCTCCACCGCGCCCAGCAATTTCGCCTCGTAGCCCACCCCGCGCGCGGTGCGCTCCAGCGCCTGCACGTCCTTGGGGAAGCACGAGCCGCCGTAGCCGGCACCCGGGTAGATGAAGTGGTAGCCGATGCGCGGGTCCGAGCCGATGCCGCGGCGCACCTGCTCGATGTCCGCGCCCACCCGCTCGGCGATGTTGGCGATCTCGTTCATGAAGCTGATCTTGGTCGCCAGCATCGCGTTGGCCGCGTACTTGGTCAGCTCGGCCGAGCGCTCGTCCATCACCACCGTGCGGTCGTGGTTGCGGTTGAACGGCGCGTAGAGCTTGCGCAGCACTTGGGTGGCGCGCTCGCTGGAACTGCCGATCACGATGCGGTCGGGCCGCAGGCAGTCTTCCACCGCGTCGCCTTCCTTCAGGAACTCGGGGTTGGAGACCACGTCGAACGGGATCACCGCGCCGCGCTCGGCCAGCGCCTGGGCGATGGTCGCGCGCACCTTGTCCGCGGTACCCACCGGCACGGTCGACTTGTTGACCACCACCGCGTAGCGGTTGAGGTACTTGCCGATGGTGCGCGCCACTTCCAGCACGTAGCGCAGGTCGGCGCTGCCGTCCTCGTCCGGCGGCGTGCCGACGGCGATGAAGATCACCTCGCCGTGCTGTACCGCCGGTTCGGCCTCGGTGGTGAAGTCCAGCCGGCCACTTTCGTGGTTGCGCTTGACCATCGGCGAGAGGCCCGGCTCGTAGATCGGCACCTCGCCATGCTTCAGGCGCGAGACCTTGGCCGCGTCCACGTCGACGCAAAGCACGCGGTTGCCCATCTCCGCCAGGCAGGTGCCGGTGACCAGGCCCACGTAGCCGGTGCCGAACAGGGTGACTTTCAGTGTCATGCGATGTCCTTACTGATTTCGAGGAGGGAAGCGGGATCAGGCCTTGGCGCCGGCGTACTCGTAGTACGCGTAGGCGTAGTAGCCCGCGCTGCGCTTCTCGACCGCGTTGAAGATGGCGCCCTTGACTGGTACGCCGTTCTGTTCGAAGCGCTGCTTGGCCAGCGCGATCTCGCGCGCCTGGTTCACGCCGAAGCGCACGACCATCAGGCTGGTGCCCACGTGGTGGCCGATCACCGCCGCATCGGTCACCGCCAGGATCGGCGGCGTGTCGATGATGATCAGGTCGAAGCGCGGCTTGAGCTTTTCCAGCAACGCGGTGAAGTGCGAATGCATCAGGAGTTCGGACGGGTTCGGCGGCACCTTGCCGCGCGAGATGAAGTAGAGGTTGTTCGCCCCCTCTACCGTACGCACCGCCTCGGACAGTCCGATCTGGCCGGAGATCAGTTCCGACAGGCCTTGCTCCGGGCGACCGCCGACCACGGTGTGCAATGCACCCTTGCGCATGTCCGCGTCAATCAGCAGCACGCGCTGGCCGGCCTGCGCGATCACCGCCGCCAGGTTGGCGCCGACGAAGGTCTTGCCGGCGCCCGGCCCCGGGCTGGAAATCATCAGCAGGTTGTTCTTGGCCTCCAGGCGCGCGAAGTGCAGGCTGGTGCGCAGGCTGCGCAGAGCCTCCACCGCAAGGTCATCCGGTGCGCTTTGTGCCAGCAGGTGCTGCGCGTAGGCGCCCCGTCGCACGCGGCCGTTGCGCTCGTTGATCTCGCGCTCGGCGGCCGACAGCGGCACGCAGGCATAGACCGGAAGGCCGACATGTTCGATCGCGGCCAGGTCTTCCACGCCGCGGTTGAGCAGCTGGCGGATGAAGATGAAGGCAAGCGCGAGCAGCCCACCCAGGGCGGTGCCGGCGAGCACCAGGATCATCTTCGGCGGCCACACCGGGCGATTGGTGTTGGTGGCGGCGCGATCGACCACGCGCACGTTGCCGACGGTACCGGCACGCGCGATGTCGAGCTGCTGGGCCTGGTTGAGCAGGTTGGTGTAGGTCTCGTTGCTGACCTGCACGTCGCGGGTCAGGCGCAGCAGTTCCTGCTGCGTATCAGGCAGGTGGCCGACCTGCTTCTCCAGTGCCGCCTTCTTGCCCTGCAGCTGGCCGATCTGCGCGGCCAGAGCCTGGTAGGTCGGGTGGTTGGAGGTGAACTTGCGCTCGACGTCGGCCATCTGCATGCGCAGGTTTTCGATCTGCGTATCCAGCGCGACGGTCTGGTCGAGCAAGCCCTTGGTCTGCAGGCTGATGTCCACCGAGTGCGCGCGCATCTGGAACGCGTTCAATGCCGCGGTCGCCTTCTCCAGGTCCATCTTGACCTTGGGCAGTTGCTCCTTGACGAACTTCAGGCTGTTGGCCGCTTCGGCGGAGTTGCGCTCCACGTTCTGCTGCACGTACAGCGCGCTGATCTGGTCCAGGAGCTGGGTGGCCAGCACCGGATCGGGGTTGTCGTAAGTAAGGACGATGATTCCCGAATCCTTGCCCTGCTCGACCGCCTGGATCGCACCCTGCAACGCGGTGATCGTGCCCAGGTGCGAGTGGCGCGCCACGTCGAACACGGTGCCCGGATTGGCGTGCAACGCCTGCACTTGCATGGTGATGCCGCTGCCGGTGGCCGGTTCGCCGACGCGGCCCTGCAGCAGGACGTTGTCCTCGTCGTCGGTGAGCTGGTACGCACCGCTTTCGCCGGCGATCAGGTGCAAGGGCTTGTCCAGCAATGTCGAAGGCACGTCCAGCTGGAAGATATCCAGCTCGGAACCGCCCCAGTCGTAGCTGTCCATGCCCATGAAAGGCGGCGCCACGTCACCCGGCATCTGCGGCTTGTAGCTGCGCGCCATGTAGTTGCCTATCAGCGGGAACCGCTCCGGCTCGGCCGTGATGTCCAGCTTCAGGTTGGTCACCGCCTGCCCGATCACGGTACGGGAGGTGATCAGGGCGATTTCGGTGGTGGCCTGCGAGGAGGAGGTGCCCAGCGTCTGGGTGAGATCGTCCAGGCCCGGCAGGCTTGGGACCTTCTGTTCGACCTGCACCGTGGCGGTGGCTTCGTAGATGGGGGTGCTCAGCGTGGCGTACAGCACGCTGAGCACGAAGAACACTGCGGTCACGCCGATGATCAACCACTTGTGGTCGAGCAGCGTGCCTAGCAGCGCATGCAGGTCAATGTCGTCATCGCGACGCGGTGAGGACGGAAAGGTTTGCTTGGTGGTCATAGCCCGATTCCTAGGCTGAGGGATTCACAGGTAGCGCAGCCAACTGCCGACGCCACGTTCGATTGAGGCGTGTACTTGCTCGAACACACTGCGCGAACGTCGATACGGATCCGGCACGTCGCTGCCCGCGTGCCATTTGTCGAAAAGAAAAACCTTGCCGCTGGCCTCCGGGGCGAGCTTCACCACGGAGTTCAGGTGCCGGCGCTCCATCGCAAGGACCAGGTCCGCCTCGCGCAGCATCGAGGGCTCGAGCTGGCGTGCGCGGTGCTCGCTGGCATCGATGCCCTCGTCCTCGAGCAACGCTGCTGCGTTCCGGTCGATCGGCCGCCCCACCAGCGCGCCCAGGCCGGCGCTGCGGACCTGGATGTCGCGCTCGCCAAGTTCGCGGCGGAAGAGGAATTCCGCCACCGGGCTGCGGCAAACATTGCCGACGCAGACCACGAGGATGCTGTTGAACACGATCCACACACTCCCGAAAACCCACGGCCATGTGGCCCCTGTCGATGACCCGCCGGCCGGACGTGCGATGGACGCCGAACCGGCCGGGAGAGAGTCGGCAGTCTAAACTCCTGTTCCGTGAAAAAATCATGTTGGACACTCCCTTCATTTACGTGAAGAAAATGCCTTCATCGATACATCTTTCCTTCACGCGGGGTGGCCCTGGCATATCGCCAACTTGAAGACCCTGCTTTCTCACGGCATTCACGAATGATCGCGTTAGATTCGTCGAGCCCGCTTGGCAACCGTTCCACTCCCGGGGGGACCAATCCATGCACACGTCGGACTTCCGTGCTTCCGCCTGGCGGTCGACTGATGGCCACCAAGACGTTGGTACGCAAGGGTCTGCGCGCCATGGTGGCGTGTCCGTCACCGGACGTGGCGACGCCGGCATCGACCTTCACTGCCTGCGCCGCGCTACCCGACGACGCAGGCTGGTGGAACGCCCGGGCGACGCCTGCGATACATGCATCGGCGGTCGCGCAAGCCTTCGGCAATAGCTATAGATACACCCACTCGCATTAACCGTCGCCATTAGCCAAAACCGCCAATTCAGGAACTCGCGTGACGTCACGCTTCATTAATACTTCGCGATCAATCCCGAAATGGCCCAGCAGAAAGGACGCATTATGAAAACGCTACCCGCAGTAGCCCTCCTTCTCTTCGCGCTCGTGCTGAACGGCTGCGCGATCGTTCCCGGCCAGCGCATGGACGAGGGTGCGCTGCAGCGCGAGGACAGCCACATGCAGCTGTTGCAGATCACGCCCGAGCTTGTGCAGAGCAGCGAGGAGCAGGCCGTCACGATTCCGCAGGAACTGCTGTCGTATCAGCCGGAGGATTACCGCATCGGTCCCGGCGACACGCTGTACATCACTGTGTGGGATCACCCGGAACTGACCTCCCCCGCAGGCTCGCAGCAGCAGACCGTGGCCAACGGCCGCCTGGTGCGTCCGGACGGCACGCTGTTCTATCCGTATGCGGGCACGGTCAAGGCCGCGGGGCTCACCGTCGAGGAACTGCGCCAGGCGCTGACCAAGAAGCTGAGCAGCTTCGTGCGCGACCCGCAGGTAGACGTCAACGTGGTGGGCTACGGCAGCCACCGCATCACGCTGGAGGGCGCGTTCCAGCACACCGATGCGCAGGTGCTCAACTCGGTGCCGGTGACGCTGGCGCAGGCCATCGGCGTGGCCGGCATCGACACGCAGGAAGCGGACCTGTCCGGCTTCACGCTGACCCGCGATGGCAAGACCTATCCGCTTGACCTGACCCGGCTCAGCCAGGACACCGGCGGGCAGACGATCTACCTGAAGCCCGGCGACAAGCTGTTCCTGCCGTTCAACGACAACAAGGAAGTCTATGTCGTGGGCGAGGTGATCCGCCCGCAGGCCATCACCTTCAAGACCACCGCGCTGACGCTCACCCAGGCGCTGGGTCGTGCCGGTGGCCTGAGCCCGGTCACGTCCTCGGGCAACGCCGTGTATGTGATCCGCGGTTCGGAGAACCTCACCCAGACGCCCGCGCAGGTGTTCCATCTCAATGCGCGCTCGCCGGCGTCCTATGCCCTTGCGGACAACTTCCGCGTCAAGCCGGGCGACGTGGTGTGGGTCGGTGCGGCCGGCATCACCAAGTGGAACCGCTTCCTGAGCCAGCTGTTGCCGCTGTCCGGCCTGATCTACCAGGCGGCCGGCACCGCCGATCGGGTCAGCAACCCCTGATGCGAAGTTTGGCTGGCGGGCCAGGGAAGGCCCGCCGGCATGGACGAGAAAAAGCCCGGCGCATGCCGGGCTTTTTTTGTGCTTTCAAGCCTCCCGCAGAACCCGACACGCCGGAAACCCCAAACGGCCGGCGGGCGTTCCGCGACGTGAAGAACGGGGCGTTGCCGAGGCAGGCTAATCGTTCGCCAGCCAGACGACCCCGCGCTCCACGCGCACCGGCACCGCGCGCAGCGACTGCCCGCGGCAGGGCCCGCCCACGCAGCAACCGTCCCCGGTCCGGAAGCTCGCTCCGTGCACCGCGCAGACCAGCGTGCCGCGGCTGATCAGGAACTGCCCCGGCGCCCAGTCCAGCCGTCGCCCGGCATGCGGGCAGACGTTGATCCAGGCGCGTGCATCCTCGCCGTCGCGCAGCACGATCAGGTTCTCCGACCCCTCCGGGAGCACGGCATCGACGGCCACTGCCGTACCGTCGGGAATGTGATCAAGGCGACACAGCGCCCCGGGGGGTAGGTCCATCGGCACTTGCCTCGGGGGCGTGAAAGCCCCATCTTTCGCGCACGTAAGTCGTTGATTTTACCACACGGATTTTTAACATGCGCCTGTTCCAGCTGCCTTCGCCCCGTTCCCGCCATCCGCTCGCTCGCGCCCTGTCGCTGGTCGTGGGGGTTGCCGTGGTGGGCGTGATGCTGGTGTTTGGTCTGGTCGTCGCCGGTGTCCTGCTGGTCGGCGGCGGACTGTGGCTGGCGCTGCGCCAGTGGAACCGCGCGCGTGCCGTCGGCCGTTCGGCACCTGCCGCCGCTACGCGACAGCAGGTGCTCGAGGGCGACTTCGTGGTGCTGCACGAGGGTCGCCCCGCCGCGCGTTGACGCGCAAGAAGCGGATGGCCCGGCCGCGGCCACCGCAGCAGACTGGCGTCATCTGGAAACCGGAACGCCGCCATGTCCGCCATCGAACCGCTTGAACAGGCCCGTCGGCTGCTCGACGAGGCCGATACCGCACCCAGCCTGGACGCCCTGGCCAGAGCGGTCGCCCTGAGCCCGACCCACCTGCAGCGCGCCTTCCGCCGGCGCTTTGGCATGAGCCCGGCCGAATACCACCGCTCGCGCCGCTTCGGCCAGTTCAAGGCCGCGCTGCGCGACGGCGCGGCGGTTACCGACGCGGTGTACGAAGCCGGTTTCGGCTCCGGCAGCCGCGTGTACGAGCACAGCAACCGCCTGCTCGGCATGACCCCGGCCAGCTACCGCGCCGGTGGCGCCGGGGCGAGCATCCGCTACACCACCACCGGCACGCCGCTGGGCCGGTTGCTGGTGGCCACCACCACGCGTGGCATCTGCGCGGTCACCCTGGGCGACGACGATGCATCACTCGAACGAGGCCTGGCCGGTGAATTCCCGCATGCCGCGCGGGAGCGTGTCGACGCCGGGCGCGAGGAATGGCTCGACGCGGTGATCGCGCGCATCGCCAGCGAACTGGGCTGGAGCCGCGTTGCGGCGCCGGCCATGCCACCGCTGGACATCGCGGCCACCGCGTTCCAGTGGCGCGTGTGGGAGGCGCTCACCCGCATCCCCGCCGGGCAGACGCGCAGCTACCGCGCGCTGGCCGCCGAGCTGGGCGACCCCAAGGCCGCCCGCGCGATCGGCAACGCCTGCGGCAGCAATCGCCTGGCGCTGATCGTGCCCTGCCACCGCGTGGTACGCGAGGATGGTTCGCTGGGCGGCTGGCGCTGGGGCGTGGAGCGCAAGCGCGAGCTGCTGGCGCGCGAGCGCAGTCACGTCGCCGCACCGGAACGTCGCCGCGCGTCTTGACCACCGCTCAAGGTTGGATTGAGAACTGCGCGCTTCCGCGGCCGCTCCGCTCCGGCTATCGTGCGCGCTTCGGGCAGCACTCCCCCCATCGAGCCGGGCTCCGCCGACCCGTCCGCGCCTGCCCGCCGCCCAGTGGAACCTGCCGATGCCCACGCACAAGCCCGCCGGCCGCAACGCCGTTTCACCCTATCTGATTGTCGCTGACGCGCGCGCCATGCTGGCTTTCCTGCAGGCGACCTTCGGCGCGCTGGAGCTCTGCCGCAATGCACGCGGGGACGGCTCGATCATGCACGCCGAAGTACGCATCGACGACTCGGTGGTGATGCTCGGCGAGCGGCCGGACGGGCGCGATCCGGTGTGCTGCTCCACCCACGTCTACGTGCCGGACGTCGACGCCTGCTACGCCGCAGGCCTGGCCGCCGGCGCATCCAGCGTGTCCCCGCCCACCGCCCAGCCTTATGGCGACCGCTCGGCCGGACTGCGCGATCCCCAAGGTCACCTGTGGTGGATCGGCACCCACCTGTCCGGCTGATTCCTTCCCCACGCACGGCCCCGCCCATGTCCGCCATCGATGAGACCCCCGCCGTTGCCGTCCGTACGCCGGACGAGCCACGCCTGCTGATCCCGCTCAGCCTGCTCGCGCTGTACGTGATCTGGGGCTCGACCTACCTCGGCATCCGCTACGCGCTGGAGAGCTACCCGCCGTTCCTGCTCGCCGGCGTGCGCTTCCTGGGCGCGGGCCTGGCGATGTACGCCTACCTGCGCCTGCGCGGCGTGCGGCCACCGACCCGGCGGCAGTGGCGCAACGCCGCGGTGACCGGCGTATTGCTGCTGCTCGGCGGCAACGGCCTGGTGTGCTACGCCGAACAGAGCGTGAGCTCGGGCATCGCCGCGGTGGCGGTGGCGAGCATGCCGCTGTTCGCGGCGGTCTTCTCGGGCATGTACGGCCAGTGGCCGAGCCGGCGCGAGACAGTGGGCCTGTTGATCGGCTTCGCCGGCGTGGTGGTGCTGAACCTGGGCAGCGGACTGTCCGGCTCGCGACTGGGCGCGCTGGCGCTGATTGTGGCGGCCATGAGCTGGGCCTTCGGCTCGGCCTGGAGCAAGCGCCAGGACATGCCGGCCGGTCCGATGAACACCGCCGCGCAGATGCTTTGCGCCAGCGCCGCGCTGCTGCTGGTCGGTTTCGGCACGGGCGAACACCTGCCGGCTCATCCCACCGTTCGCGCCACCGCGGCGGTGGTGTACCTGGCGCTGTTCGGTTCGATCGTCGCCTTCAGCGCGTACCTCTACGTGCTCAAGCACGCGCGCCCGGCGCTGGCGACCAGCTACGCCTACGTCAACCCGCCGGTGGCGGTACTGTTCGGCGTCGTGCTGGCCGGCGAGCACGTGGGGCCGTTCGACCTGGGCGGCATGGCGATCATCCTGATAGGTGTCGGCGTGATCACGCTGGCCAGGAAGCCCGCGCACTAGGCGAAAGCCCATGTAGGAGCGCACCCTGTGCGCGACCGCGGGGCACTGGGTCGCCGGGAAGCTCCCGGCCATCGGCAGCATGCCGGTTGAAACATGCCTGCTTGAGCGTGCCGGCACGCAACGGCGCTATATCGCGGTCGCGCACAAGTGCGCTCCTACAGGGGTTGTCCCCGTGCCACCATGCCAGCTGGCGATGGCAACGGTGAGCGGCATGGATTCGTCGCAGCAAGGCCTCCTCGCACGCGCGGCATTGCGCTGTGCGGCCTGGTCGGAACGCTGGTTTCCCGACGCCTGGGTGTTCGCCGCGCTCGGCGTGGCGCTGGTGGCGCTGCTCGCGCTGGGCTTCGGTGCCACGCCGTCGACCACCGTGCAGGCCTTCGGCGACGGCTTCTGGAGCCTGATTCCCTTCACCATGCAGATGGCGTTCGTGGTGATCGGCGGCTACGTGGTAGCCAGCGCGCCGGTCGTGGCGCGCCTGATCGACGCCCTGGCGCGCGTACCCAAGAGCGGTCGCGGCGCGGTGTGCTACGTGGCACTGGTGAGCATGCTCGCCTCGCTGCTGTCGTGGGGCTTCTCGCTGGTGTTCGGTGGCCTGCTGGTGCGCGCGCTGGCGCGGCGCGGGGAGCTGGCGATGGACTACCGTGCCGCCGGCGCCGCGGCCTACCTCGGGCTGGGCGCGGTATGGGCGATGGGCCTGTCCTCCTCGGCCGCGCAGCTGCAGGCCAACCCCGCCAGCATGCCGCCGGGACTGCTGGCGATCACCGGCGTGCTGCCGTTCGCGCAGACGATCTTCCTGTGGCAGTCGCTGCTGCTGACCGCGGTCCTGATCGCCGTGTCGCTGCTGGTGTGCTGGCTCACCACGCCGACCGGCGCGGGAGCGCGCACCGCGCGCGATTGCGGCGTGGCCGACGCCGATGCGGTGCCCGCGCTGCCACCGCGCACGCGGCCGGGCGAATGGCTCGAGTACAGTCCGCTGCTTTCGCTGCTGGTCGGCGTGCTGGGCCTGGGCTGGCTGCTGCGGCGCTTCGCCAGCCTGCCGGCGGCGGTGGCGATCGCCGACCTCGATACCTACAACCTCCTGTTCCTGACCGCCGGCCTGTTGCTGCACTGGCGCCCGCGCAGCTTCCTGGACGCGGTGGCGCGTGCGGTGCCCGGCACCGCCGGCGTACTGATCCAGTTTCCGCTGTACGGCGGCATCGCCGCCCTGCTCACCCACGCACCCGGTGCCGACGGTGCCACGCTGGCGCACCGGCTGGCTGGCATGTTCGTGCGGGTGGCGACCACCGACAGCTTTCCGCTGGTGATGGGCGGCTACTCGGCGGTGCTCGGTTTCTTCGTGCCCTCGGGCGGCGGCAAATGGCTGGTCGAAGCGCCCTACGTGATGCAGGCGGCCAACGACCTGCACGTCCACCTGGGCTGGGCGGTGCAGGTCTACAACGCCGCCGAGGCGCTGCCCAACCTGATCAACCCGTTCTGGATGCTCCCGCTCCTGGGCGTGCTGGGACTGAAGGCGCGCGACGTGGTCGGCTTCACTTTCATCCAGCTGCTGGTGCACGTGCCGCTGGTATTGGGTTTGCTGTGGTTGCTTGGGTTGACGCTGGACTACGTGCCGCCGGTGGTGCCCGGTTGAATGCGGGAACACGCGGGGTGGGCCTTCAGCCCACCCCGCGTTGCGTTGCTCAGGACTCGCGCAGCGCCGTGGTCACCGGCAGCCGCGCGGCGCGCACGGCCGGGAACAGGCCGCCGATGAAGCCGATCGCCAGCGCCCACTTGATCCCGGTCCACAGCAGGGCTGGAGTCACGTGCAGCTGGAAGCTCATCTGGGCGGTGGTGCCCGCGGCAAGCGTCGAGGCAGAGAAGCCATTGAATGCCAGCCATGCCAGCACGCCTCCCAACACGCCGCCGAGCAGCGCGAGCAGCATGGTTTCCAGCATCACCGCCACCACCACCGGCGTGCCGCGGAAACCGATAGCGCGCAGCGTGGCGATCTCGCGGGCGCGGCCTGCAACCGCGGCGAACATGGTGTTGAGCGCGCCGAATACCGCGCCGATCGCCATGATCACGCCCACCACGATGCCGATGATCCTGATCGCCTGGGTGGTCTGCTCGGACTGCTTGCTGAAGTAGTCGAGCGTGGTCTGCACGTCCACCTGCAGGCGCGGATCGCCCTTGAGCGCAGCCTTGAATCCGGCGAAGGCGCTGGCGCCGGTCAGGCGGGCGAACACCGAGGTGCGGCTGCTGCCACGCCGGTAGGCCGAGGCCACCACGTCCGCATCGCCCCAGAGCTCCGAATCCGTCGCATTGCCGGCGGCGAAGATGCCGGTCACCGTCCACATCTGGCTGCCCAGCTTGATCTGGCTCCCCGGCTCCAGCCCGGCGAACTGGCGTTGCGCACCCTTGCCGGCCACCAGCTCGCGCAGGCCCGGCTGGAACTTGCGCCCGGCGACGATCTTCACGTCGGGGCGCACCGCCCAGGCCTGCTCGCCGACGCCGCGCAGCTGCACGCTGCCCTCGTCGCCGCTGCCATCGCTGAGTGGCAGGTTGGCCGCGACCACCAGTTCCGGCGAGGCGATCGGCTTGCCGCTCTTGTCGCGTGCGATACCGGGTGCCTCGGCGATGGCGACGATGGCGTCGTGCTCGAGTACCGAGGAGACTTCCGAAGCCGAACCGTCGCGCATCACGATGGCGGTATCGGCGCTGCCGCTGCTGCTGAGCGCTTCGCTGTAGCCCACGCCCATCGCCAGCAGCGACACCAGCACCGCCACCACGCCGGCAATGCCGACCACCACCACCGAGGACGAGCCGACACGCTGGGGCAGCGTGCTCACGCCCACGCTGGTGGCCGAGCCGGCCTGCCGGCCGGCGCGGGTCAGCTGCATCCACAGAACGAACAGCACCGCCAGCGCCAGCAGTACGGGCCAGGGCAATGCAGCCCAGGCGATGATGCTTGCCACCACCACGAGGGCGAGCACGAGTCCACGCAGAAATGATTTCATGGCTTTCTCCTCAGCGCCCGGCCAGTGCATCGACGATGTTCAGGCGCATCGCGCGCATCGCGGGCAGCAGGCCGACCAGCAGGCCGATCGCCAGCATCAACGCCAGGCCGATCGCCCAGCTGCTCGCCGGTACCGACGGCATGCTGACCATCCCGCCACTTCCCGCGCTGAGCACCGGCCCCAGCACCGCGGCCAGCCCCAGGCCCAGCACGCCGCCCAGCAGCACCAGCACCACCGACTCGGCCAGCACCAGCCCCAGCACGCTGGCGCTGGAGAAGCCGATGGTCTTGAGCACGGCCAGCTCCGAGGTACGCTCGCGCACCGCCTGGGCCATCGTGTTGCCGGTCAACAGCAGCAGGGTGAAGAACACCGCGCCCATGATCGATACGACGATGAAACCGACGTCGGCCATCTGCTTGATCCACTGCGCCATGGCGGCCTGTTCGGTCATCGTCCGGGTCTCGTGATCCGAATTGGCCGACAGCGCGTCGATCGCGTTGGCCACGCGGTCGGACTGGCTGGCGTCCGCCACGCGGGTGACGTACCAGCCAACCCGCCCGCGGTTGTACGGATTGGACTCGTCGAAATACTTCCAGTGCATCAGGATGCCGCCCTGGAGCATCTGCCTGTCGTCGGGCTTGCTCGAGTGAATGACGCCGACGATGTCGAAGCTCCAGTTCTTGCTGCCGTCGCGATTGGGGAAGATGTTCGACTGCAGCGGCAGCTTGTCGCCGACTTTCCAGTGGTACTTCTTCGCCAGCAGGTCGCCGACCAGCACGCCGGTGCGGGTCTGCTCGAAGGCCTTGCGCTCGGCCGGCGAAACCGTGACCTCCGGGTACATGTCCACGTAGTTGTCGCTCACCGCGAAGGTGAAGATCTGGTTGTGCGGGTCCTGGTAGGCGCCACCGAACCAGTTGGCATAGGCCACCATCTTCACGCCCGGCAGTTGCTCCATGCGGGCTTGCAGCGATTGCGGCAGGGTTTCGATGAAGGAAAGCTTCGAGCCGGTCTGCAGGCGCTCGGCGCCGGCGGCGCTCTTGCCCGCGTTGGCGAAGCTGGTGCGCACGCCGTCGAGCATGCCGAACAGCAGGAACGCCGCCAGGATCGACACCAGCGTGAGGAGCGTGCGCGTCTTGCGCCGCCATAGCGCGGCCCAGATCAGGTGCAGGTATTTCATGCGAGCCTCCTCAGGCCAACGCCTGCTCGACCAGCGTGCCCTTGTCCAGGTGCAGGGTGTGGTTGGCGTACTCGGCGGCCTTAGGATCGTGGGTGACCATCACGACGGTCTTGCCGTGCTCGCGGTTGAGCGTGCGCAGCAGGCCGAGCACCTCCTCGGCGGACTGGCGATCGAGGTCGCCGGTCGGCTCGTCGCAGACCAGCAGCGTGGGATCGGACACGATCGCGCGGGCGATCGCCACGCGCTGCTGCTGGCCGCCGGACAGCTCGTTGGGCTTGTGCGACGCGCGCTCGCCCAGGCCCACCAGCTGCAGCGCGATCGACGCCCGCTGGCGCCGCTCGGCCGAGGACAGCCTGGTCAGCAGCAGCGGCAGCTCGACGTTGCGCTGCGCCGAGAGCATCGGCATCAGGTTGTAGAACTGGAACACGAAGCCGACGTTGGCCGCGCGCCACTTGGCCAGCGCGCCGGCGCCGAGCTGGTCGATGCGCTGGTCGCCCACGCTGATGACACCGGCGGACGGCGTGTCCAGCCCGCCGATCAGGTTCAGCAGCGTGGTCTTGCCCGATCCCGAGGGGCCCATCAGGGCAAGGAAGTCGCCCTCGGCGATGTCCAGGTCGATGTGGTGCAGAACCTCGACTTTCTGCTTGCCGCGCGTGTAGACCTTGGCCAGGTCGCGGGTTTCGATCAGGTTGCCCATGGGCTTTCTCCGGTCAGCCGTAATGGTTGCTTGAGTCTTCGCGCGCGCCCGGAACGGGCGTTCGCCACTGCATTCGACGATCAGGACGACGTGTTCTCGACACGCACGGCCGCGCCATCGCGCAAGTCGGCCGGCGGCGATACCACTACCGTGTCGCCAGGCTGCACGCCGCCGGTCAGCAGGCGCTGGTCGCCGCGCACTTGCGCCTCCACGGACCGCTGCTGCACGCGCTCGCCCTGCACCACGAACACCACTTCGTGCCCGTCACGCCGCGCGATCGCCGTGGCCGGTACCAGCACGCCGCGCGGCGCCTGCGCGGTGGCCTTGGGACGGGTCTCCAGGAATGACACGCGCACGCCCATGTCCGGCACGATGCGCTGGTCCTTGTTCTCCAGCGCCACACGCACCTTCACCGTCGCCTTGCCACGGTCGGCAGCCGGCACGATGGCGATGACGTGGGCCGGGATGCGCCAGTCTGGATAGGCGTCCAGCACCGCTTCGGCAGGCATGTGCGGCTTGACGCGGCCGATGTAGGCCTCGTTCACGTCCACGTCCACTTCGAGCGAATCCATGTCGACGATCGTGCCCACGCCGGTACGGGTGAAGCCGCCGCCGGCGGACAGCGGCGAGATGATCTCGCCGACCTGCGCGGCCTTGTCGGTGACCACGCCGTCGAACGGCGCGCGCACCACGGTGTAGTCGAAGTTGACCTTGGCCACCTTGGCCTGCGCCTGGGCGGCCTCGGCCTGGCGGCGCTGCGCGTTGAGCTGGGCGGCAAGCGCGTCGACCTGGGTGTGCGCCTGCTCAGCCGCCTGCCTGGCGACCAGCCCGCGACCGACCAGTGCGTCCTGCCGGGCCGCATCGTGCCGGGCCTGCCCAAGCTGTGCCTGGAGCTGGGTGACCTGTGCCAGCACCGCGCGGGCGCTGGCCTGGGCAGCGTCGAGGTTGGCGCGGTAGGCGCTGTCCTCCAGCCGCGCCAGCACCTGGCCCCTGGTGACGTGGTCGCCTTCCTCGATCAGCACGTCGGTGAGCGTGCCGGTGATCTGCGCCGACACCGTCGCCTGGCGCCGCGCGGTGACGTAGCCGGTCGCCTGCAGCACGGCGCCGGCATCACCGCCGGCGGGCGCCGCGGCCGTGGCGGTCTGCACGACCACCGGCCGATGGGCGAACATCCACCAGCCGCCGGCACCCAGTGCCAGCAGCACCAGCACCGCGGCTCCGGCAATCCACGGCCAGCGCACGGGCGCGGCGTTCACCGCCTCGCGGTGGTCGCGATCGATCTTCAGCTGCCTGAGCAGTTCGCCGTTGTCCACGTCCCGGTCCCGTCGTCCATTTTGCGAGTGCAGAAGATGCGGCAAACCTCCGCCCGGCGGCAGGTCGAGCCATCAGCCATCGGCAGTGACAGGTGTCACTCCACCGACGCTGGCTCTGGCAGCGACGCGCATTCCGCGTGCCCCCCCTCGACGGCGTCTTCCTCGGGCAGCTGGCGCGCGATGAGGTCGCGCGCGCCGGCCGGATGACGCCGACGATCACGACCTCGCGCGGGTCGACCCGCATGCCGCGCTCCTGCGAAGGTAGCGGGCCACCGCGGCAGCGACGAGGCGGCCCTCGAGTATCGCCCGATGTGCTGCGACGGCCTGCCAGCCTCGCCGCGCGCGGGCGCCAGTGCTTGAGGCTGCGCGCGTCCGACCGCACGAGAGGCGGCGAAATCGATCACGTCCGACCGGGGCGCACATCGTCAGCGGGCGACTGCAACGGAAGACCAGCCGTTGCCCGAAGCACGACCGTGGGGCATCCGGCAGGCAGCCTCGCTCCAGTGGCTCGCAAGCCATCAGCACGACCGTAACGCGACTCGCCCGGCGCCACCGCCGCGAAGAGCCGCAGGGCGGCGCTGGCCGGCGGATCGCATGGCCCGGCGACCGGGAGGGATGGCATCGGGGGCACGGGATGGGTAGGCTCGTGACCATGCGCTACGCCATCCCCCTGCCCGCGATCCCCAGCCTGCCGGTGCTCGGCAGCGACGACCGCTTCCCGGTCCGCCGCATCTTCTGCATCGGCCGCAACTTCGCCGACCACGCGCGCGAGATGGGCGCGACGGTCGACCGCGAACAACCCATGTTCTTCTGCAAGCCGGCCGACGCGGTGGTCACCGACGGCGCCGACGTGCCCTACCCGACCGCCACCGCCGAGCTGCACCACGAGGTGGAGATGGTCGTGGCACTGGCCGGCGGCGGGCGCGATCTGCCCGCCGACCTCGCCCACTCGCTGGTGTTCGGTTACGGCGTCGGGCTGGATCTGACCCGCCGCGACCTGCAGGCGCAGGCCAAGGCCAAGGGCCATCCCTGGGACGTGGCCAAGGCGTTCGACCACTCCGCGCCCGTGTCCGCGCTGCGTCCGGTCGAGATGGGCCGGCCCGGTCCGCAGACGCGGCTCAGCCTGGAGGTGAACGACGTGCTGCGCCAGCAGGCCACGCTGAGGGACATGGTGCACGACGTGCCGGCCATCATCGCGGCGCTGTCGAAGCTGTTCGAGCTCAAGCCCGGCGACCTGCTGTTCACCGGCACGCCGGCCGGCGTCGCGGCGCTGCACCGGGGCGACCGCTTCCACGCCGAACTCGAAGGCATCGCCACGCTGGACGGGCGCATCGCCTGAACCGCTGTTGCACGCAGCGCGGGCGCGCTAGAGTCTGCGCGGGGGAGTTCCCGGCAATGGGAGAGTTAGCATGGGCATGCTGAAGGAATTCAGGGAATTCGCCATGCGCGGCAACGTGATCGACCTCGCCGTGGGCGTGGTCATCGGTGCCGCGTTCGGCAAGGTGGTGACCTCACTGGTCGACCAGATCATCATGCCGCCGATCGGGCTTGCCACGGGTGGCGTGGATTTCAGCAACCTCAAGTGGGTGCTCAAGCCGGCCGATCCGGCCAACAAGGTTGCCGAAGTGGCGATCCAGTACGGCGCCTTCATCAATACGGTGATCACTTTCCTGATCATCGCGCTGGCGATCTTCATGATGGTCAGGGTGATCAACCGGCTCAGCCGCAAGCCGGAGCCCGCACCGGCCGTCACGCCGCCGGACGTCGTGCTGCTGACCGAGATCCGCGACCTTTTGAGGGCGAAACCGTAGCGGCGCCGGGGACGGGGAACGCAAGGCAGGCGACATCGTGCCCGTTCCCCGTTCCCCGTGCCCGGGCTCGTGACTTCTGGCCTACGCCGCCGGCTGCCGCGGCCCCAATAATCGGGTGTTCATCCCAAGCGGAGTCCCCCGATGCGCCGTCCTTCCCTCACCGTGCTCGCTGCCAGCCTGCTGCTGGCCAGCGGCGCCGCCTTCGCCGCCAACACCACGATCCCCGCCGCAGCCGTGAAGACGGCCGAACAGTTGCGTGACAGGGCGATGCATGATGACACCGGTTACCGCATCGCCGAGTCGCTCACCACCGAGGTGGGCCAGCGCCTGGCCGGCAGCCCGGCGGACAAGCGCGGCGTGGACTGGGCGATCGCCAAGTTCAAGGAACTGGGCTTCGACAAGGTCTACACCGAACCGGTCACCTACCCCAAATGGGTGCGTCGCAGCGAGAGCGGCGCGATCGTCTCGCCGTTCCCGCAGTCGCTGGTACTCGCCGCGCTGGGTTACTCGCCGGGCACGCCCGAGGGCGGGCTAACCGCGCAGGTGGTGCGCTTCGCCAGCCTGGATGCCCTCAAGAACGCCGACCCGGCGAGCGTGAAGGGGAAGATCGTCTACATCGGCTTCCGCATGCAGCGGCACAAGGACGGCCACGACTACGGCACCGGCTCGGCGATCCGCACGCAGGGCCCGGTCATCGCCCAGGCCAAGGGCGCTGCCGGCTTCCTCCTTCGCTCGGCCGGCACCGATCCCGAGAGCCGCACGCCGCACGCCGGCGTCACCGGCTTCCGCGACCCGGCCAAGACCATTCCCGCGGCCGCGTTGTCCAACCCCGACGCCGACCAGCTCGAGCGCGCGCTCGCCTACGGCAAGCCGGTAACGGTGAAGCTGGACCTCGATTGCGGCATCGAGGGCGAGTACACCGGCGCCAACGTGATCGGCGAGATCACCGGCGCGAAGTATCCCGACCAGGTGGTCGCGATCGGCGGCCACCTGGATTCCTGGGACCTAGGTACCGGCGCGATCGACGACGCTGCCGGCGTGGCGATCGCCATGGGCGCCGCCAAGCTGATCCACGACCTGCCCCGCCGCCCGGACCGCACCATCCGCGTGATCGCCTTCGCGAATGAGGAGATGGGCCTGTGGGGCGGCCGCGCCTATGCCGAGAAGCACGCGGGCGAGGTGGGCAAGTTCCAGCTGGGCACGGAGTCGGACTTCGGCTCCGGCCGCATCTGGCGCATGAGCGCCAGCGTCAAGCCGCAGGCGCGTGGCGCGATCGAGCAGATCGCCAGGGTGCTGGCGCCGATCGGCGTGGCCTATGACGCCAGGCGCCCGGGCGGCGGCGGCTCGGACCTCTCGCAGATGCACGCCAAGGGCATGGCGGCGCTGTCGCTGACCCAGGACGGTACCCACTACTTCGACTGGCACCACACCGCCAACGACACCTTCGACAAGATCGACCCGAAGGACCTGGCGCAGAACGTGGCGGTGTACGCGGCGTTCTCGTACATGGCCGCGCAGGCCGAAGGCGACTTCGGCTCCGCGCCGGGCGCCTTCGCCGACGACGGCGCCGGCGAATAGCACGGGCCGGGTCGCGGGGCGGACTTCAGCCCACCGGCTTTCCGACACGGAGAAAGGCGGTGGGTCGAAGGCCCGCCCTGCGCCACCATGCTGTTGGTTCTAGCGGGTGTAGTAGCTGCCGCTTGCCGCCAGCGTCTTCGGCACACAGAACGTCTTCGGCAGCACGGCGATCGCCACCGGTACGGCGACGGTCTTCTCCACGCCGCCCGCATGCGCGCAGTCGACGCCCTCGGGCAACCGGTAGTGGATGATCCGGACGGTGTATTGCGGGCAGACGTCCCCACACCGGAACTCGGCAACCACCGGGATACCCTGGTGCCGGCCGAGCTCCACCGTCTGGCCCATCATGGCCCGCTTGTCGAATGACTTGGCGGCATAGGCCGCCAGCGTCGCATCGTCGAGCATGCCCGGTTCGCTCGCGCGTGTTGCGCAGCCGGCGCCGGCCAGGGTCAGGAGGATCGCCGCGGCGGCGAGGGCAATGCGGGACATGGCAGGTCTCCGGAACGAGCGCCCGCCACCCTAGCGCAAGCACCGTCTACGCGCAGCAAATCGGGCTGCTGGCTGCACTCATCGGCCGGCTTCGAAGCCCGGCTGCGCGTTCCTGATGATGCGATCGAATATGCCATCGTGCTGGCGATCCCGCGCCCGCCCGGGCCGCAGCGCAGTAGCCGGCGGCAAGTGCCTGTCGCGGCCAATCCGGCGAACCCGGCGGCCGTGCCCCGCCGGAGCACCTAGTCGCTGCCGGTTTCGCCCTGCTCCAGCGACTGCAGGTTGTCCTTGATCCGGCCGATCACCGCCAATGCCTGGCTCAGCTCCTCGACGCTGATGCCGGCGGTGGCATCCTTGCGCAGGCCGCGGCCGATGTCCTGCATGTCGTCGATCACTGCGCGCGCACGCGCGGTCAGGTGCAATCGCCAGGCGCGACGGTCCTTCGGGTCGGGGTGTCGTTCGACGAAGCCGGCCGTCTGCAGGCGGTCGATCACGCGGCCTACCGCGATCGGCTCCATTTCGAGCAGCTCGGCAAGCTCGGTCTGGCGAAGGTTCTCCCCGCGGTGGTGCAGCATCTTGATCGCCCTCCACTGTGCGCGGGTCAGCCCGAAGCGCACGGCTCGCCGGTCGAAGTGCTTGCGGAACAGCAAGGTGACGTCGCTGAGCAGGTAACCGAACGGGATGTCTTCCGGTTTCATGTTGTGATGCATCTCCTGTCCCAAGTCAGAGCATAAAGCGCGGCCCGCACGAAAGACCATTGTCCATGTCCATTACCCTGCTTACTGCCGACCTGACCCGACTTGCCGTCGATGCCATCGTCAACGCCGCCAACCGGCCGCTGCTGGGTGGCGGCGGCGTCGACGGCGCGATCCACCGCGCAGCCGGCCCCCGCCTGCTGGAAGCCTGCCGGGCGCTGCCGGAGGACTCGGCCGAGGTGCGCTGCCCGACCGGCGAGGCGCGCATCACCCCGGGCTTCGACCTGCCGGCCACCTGCGTGATCCACACCGTGGGCCCGGTCTGGCGCGGCGGTGACCACGGCGAACCGGAGCTGCTCGCCGCCTGCTACCGCAACGCGCTGGAGCTGGCGCGCGAGCACGGCCTGCGCTCGGTCGCCTTTCCCGCGATCAGCTGCGGCGCCTACGGCTACCCGCCGGAGCTGGCGGCCGAGGTCGCCTGCGCCAGCCTGCGCCGGACGCTTGCCCGGCTGCCCGCACCCGCCATGGACGTGCGCCTGTGCTTCCTCAGCGAGGCCATGACGCAACTGTGGCAGCGCGTGTTCAACGCAGCTTGAACGGGTAGAGCGGCGGCAGCGGCGGCTCCTCGCCCGAGGGCGGCTCGCGCCACCGGAAGCCCTGCCGGAACGCGCCTGCCAGGTCGGGGCCCGGACCGCTCGCATCCGCGGCGAAGCGGCGCCGTTGCAGCGACTCGATCGCCTCGCGCTGGGTGGGCGACGCCAGCGCCTCGCCGAGCGCGCCCAGGCCGGCCAGCCCGGGCCGCTCCGCGCGCGCCCAGGCGAGCAGCGCATGCGATTGCGCGGCCACGTCGTTGCCGCGCGCGGCGGCAAGGAAGGCCAGGCGCAGCGCTCGGTTGGACCGGACGGCGTCCGCCGCCGGCGCTACGGCGCCCGGGCGCGTGCGCCGGCGCCAGACCCACCATGCGGCCAGCGCACCGGCGAGCAGCAGCACCGCCACGGCGATCAGCGCGAGCACGCGCCACGCTGGCGTGCGGCCGGGCCCGCCCTTGGCGGGCGCCGGTACCGTGGCCGACGCGGGCGCGGAGCTCGCCGGCGGGGGGGCGTCCGCCGCCGGCGCCGACGATCCGCCCACCGCAGGCAGCACCGTCAGCGTATGCGCCGCGACCCGTGCCTCCTCGACCCGGCCGCTCTGCACGTTCCACCACTTGAGCGTGATCGCGGGGATCGTGAGCGCTCCGGCTTGGTTGGGGACGACGGCGAAGCTCTGCTGGCGACGCCCGATCAGCCACTGGCCGTCGTTGCGGGTGCCGGTCACCGGCTTGTCCGGATAGATCGTGGCGCCCTTGAGGTCCGGCAGGCTCAGCGCCGGCAGCGCCTCGTAGGGCAGCCCGGTCGCCTGCAGCGTCATCACCAGGTCCAGCGGCTGCCCGACGCGCGCCTTGCCGTCGGCGGGGATGCCTTCCAGGGTCAGGCTCAACGCGCGCGCCGGCAACCAGGCGCTGCTGCCCCACGAGGACGGCACCGGTTGCACGTCGATCGATACCGCGGGCGAGGCCGCTGTCGCGGGCGTGCCCATCGCGAAGAAACTGTCCGGATCGGCCGGATCGATCAGTTCGCCCTGGAACTGCAACGGCGGAATGTCGATCGTACCCGCGTGCTGCGGGATCAGCGCGTAGCGGCGCTCGATCACGTGGTAGGCGCGGCCGCCGCGCACCACGTCGTAGTCCAGGTCGTCGCCCAGCCGGCGCGCGTCGACGCCGGGCAGTCGCGGATCCTCCAGCGAGCCGCTGCTCAGGCTGCCGGCGAAATACAGCCGCACGGTGAAGAGCAGCTGCTGGCCCACGCGGACCGTGGTCGGCTGCGCGCTGGCTTCGAGGAATACGGCCTTGCCGCTGCTGGCCGCGGCGCGGGGATCGGGCGGCGTGACGGTCAGCGTGAGCGGCTGGGTGTGCCCGCCGGCAACATCCAGCGACGGAATCGTCAGCTGGCCGGCGCGCGTCGGGCGCAGCGCGATGCCGATGGTGAACCGCGCGCTGCGCTGGCCATTGACGATGCTCACGCTGGTATTGCTGGAACGGCCGAGCACTTCGAAATCGGGCGCCAGCGCGGACAGGTCCGGCGCCTGTGCCAGGCCACCGCCCTCGACGCGCAGGTTGAGCGTGACCGTTTCGCCCAACTGCACCTGGTTGCGGTCGAGCGAGGCCTGTACCTGCGCGGCCTGCGCCAGCATCGGCAGCAGGGTGAGCAGGAGTAGCGCGATCCATCGCCTCACGGCAGGTCCTCCGGATTCGCCACCCCGTGGCGCTGGCGGTATTCCAGTTCGAACTTGCGCCGCAGCAAGGCGCCCGGATCGTCCGGCACGCGCTGCAGCGCCTGGCGCAGCTCGGCCGGCAGGCGTGCCTGCGGGTCGTCCTTGTCCAACGCGCCGAGCTGGTGCTCGCCGCCTTTGGCGCCGGCCTTGTCGCGCAGCGCGCGATCCATCTGCTGTTTGAGCGCCTGGCCCGCGCGCGCCAGGCGTGCCTGTTGTTCGGCGCGCTCCTGCGCGGTCTGCGGGTGGGCGGCACTCTGCTGCTCGCGCTTTTCGCCATCGCGTGCACCGTCCTGGCTGCCCTGCGCGTTCGGCTGCTGCTGGCCCTGCCCCTGCTGGCCCTGGTTGTCCTGCTTGCCGTCCTGCTGCTCGCCGCGGCGGTTACCCTGGCTGTCCTTGCTGGACTGCTCGTCGCCCTGGCCCTGCTTCGATTGCGAGGACTTGCCGCCGTTCTGGTTCTGCGCGTCGGCGCCAGGGTCGTGCGGCGGGGGCTGGCGGCGCAACCAATCCTGGACCGCCTTGCGGTTGGCCAGGGCATCGGCATTGGCTGGATCGAGTGCGATTGCACGATCGTAGGCGGCCAGCGCGTCCTGGTATTGGCCGGCCTTGGCCAGCGCGTTGCCGAGGTTGTACTGCGCGTCGGAGGTGTCGATCGGTTGCAGGGCGTCGATCGCCTTCTCGTAGTCGCCGGCGCGGTAGGCGGCGGCACCACGCAACGCCGGATCGCGGGCGAGCGAGAGCGCCTGCTTCGGCTGGCCTTCGCGCAGCGCCTGCACCGCCTGCTGGTCGCGGCGTTGCCACAGGTCCTGCCAGGTGCCGGCTTCGGCGCGGGTGGGAACCAGCAGGGGCACCAGCGCCAGCGGCAGCAGCAACAGCCAGCCGCGACGAAAGGCCAACGCGAGCAGGGGCAGCAGCGGCAGCAGCAGCCAGGGGCCGCGGTCTTCCCACTGAGCGCTGGTCTGGCCGGTGGCCGGATCGGTACCCACCGTGCGCAACTGGCCCTGCAACGCGTCGATGTCGGCATGGTCCGCACGCATCGGGACGTAGCTGCCACCGCCAGCCGCAGCGACTGCCGCCAGCGCGGCATCGTCACGCCCGGCCATGGCGACCTCGCCGCTTGCGTCGCGCAGGAAACCACCTTCGGCGAGCGGTACCGGCCCGCCGGCGGTCGTGCCCACCCCCAGCACTGACACGCGCACGCCATCGGCACGGGCCTGGCTTGCGGCCTGCAGGGCATCGGGTCCGGCGGCGTCGGTGACCAGCACCAGCGAGCCGCCACCGACCTTGGCGTCGCGGATCAGCGCCACGCCCCGCGCGATGGCCGCGGCGGCGTTGTCGCCCTCGACCGGCATGGTATCGGGCGAGAGCGCATCCAGGAGGTCGTCGAGGCTGTTGGCGTCGCTGGTCAGTGGCGCGACCACGAACGCCTCGCCCGCGTAGGCGATCAGGCCGTTGAGCCCGCCACGGTTGGCGGCGAAGAGATCCCGCACCTTGTAGCGCGCGCGATCGAGCCGGCTCGGGGTGAGATCCCGCGCCAGCATGTGCTCGGACAACGAGAGCGCCACCACCTGCGCCGCACGGTCGGCAAACAGCGGTTGCGGTACGCGGCTCCAGCTCGGCCCGGCGAACGCCAGCACCGCGAGCAACCAGCCCAGCCCCAGCAGGGCAGGCGGTACCCTGCGGCGCTGTGCGCGGCCGTACAGCAGGTGCGGCAGCAACTCCGGATCGACCAGTTGTTCCAGTTGCGCCCGCGCGCCCTGCCCACGCGTGGCCAGCCATGCCAGCAGCGGCAGGGCCAGCAGCAGCCACAGCCAGAGCGGCCGCAGGAAATGGAACTGGTGCAGTGCCTCGCTCATGCCAGGCGCTCCCGCCGTCCACCCGCGCGAGAGGCGAGGGCCAGCGCCAGCAGCAACATCGACGCGCCGAGCGGTACGCGGAACAGCTCGTGGCGGGGGCGCAACACCGGACCGTGCCGGGGCATCGGCTCGAGCGCGTCGATCGCGCGGTAGGCGGCCGCCAGTTCGTGCGTGTCGGTGGCGCGGAAGAAGCGCCCGCCGGTCTCCTCGGCGATCTTGGTCAGCATCGCCTCGTCCAGATCGGCGGACGGGTTGACCAGGCGCATGCCGAAGAAGTCGGGCACGCGCATCCGCGTGGCGCCCACGCCGATGGTGTAGATGCGCACGCCGGCTGCCTTGGCCGCGGCGGCAGCCTGTTCGGGCGCGATGTTGCCGGCGTTGTTGACGCCATCGGTGAGCAGTACCAGCACGCGGGCCTGCTGCGGCAGGCCCGCCAGGCGCTTGACCGCCACCGCGATCGCGTCGCCGATTGCCGTCTCGGTGCCGGCCAGGCCGACGGCCGAGCCCTTCAGCTGCGCGCGCACGGCGTCCAGGTCGTAGGTCAGTGGCGTGACCAGGAAGGCGCGGCTGCCGAACAGCACCAGGCCCAGCTCGTCGCCGGCACGGCGGGCGATGAAGTCACTGGCGATGGTCTCGACCGCCTCGAAGCGGCTGACGCCCTGTCCGGCCACGTGCATGTCCTCGGTGCGCATGCTGCCGGACAGATCGATCGCCAGCAGCATCGCGCGCCCGCTGCGCTGCTGCGCCTGCGGCGGCCCGACCCACTGCGGGCGCGCCGCCGCGGCGACCAGGCACAGCCAGGCCAGCGCCAGCCACCAGTTGGCCTTGCCGCGGCCCGGTTGCCGCTCGATGGCGGCCAGCGCGACGCCCGGATGCGGCAGGTGCAGGGCCTGTCCTGGCGGCAACGGACGCAACCAGCGGCGCAGCAGCCACGGCAACGGCAGCAGCAATGCCACCCAGGGCCAGGCAAAGTCGGGCCAGGCGAACTCAGGCACGGCGCGTCCTCCGATCTTGCCCGGCGAGCGCCGCCAGCAGCCAGCGCCGCACGGCCTCCTGCATGGCGTGGGTGTCATAGGGTTGCGGCCGGTACATGGCGTGCTCCAGCGCGAGCAGGCGCTCCAGCGTCGGCGCATCGACCGGCACGCGTGCCAGCGCATCGCGCCAGGCCTCCCCGCTCAGCCGTGCGGCGGCCGGGTCCCGCGTCCGCACCACGCGACGCAGCAGTTGATGAAGCCCGGCGGCCAACGCCTGCGCGTCGGCCGCGTGGCGGTTCGCCAGGGCATCGACCTCGGCCAGGATGCGGGCCCGACGCTGCCGCCGCTTCCGTGCGCGCAGCGACAGCCATGCGGCCACGCCGAGCAGCCCCAGCACGAGCGCCGCGAGCAGCCACCACCCGGGCGCGGGCGGCCACCATGGCGGCGCCGGCGGGAGGTGGATGTCGCGCAACTGCGGACCCTGGGGAGCAGGCAGATAGCGGATCATCGGGCGGACCTCGCACCCAGCAACGCCGAGATCGCTTCCAGCGGATCGGCCACGGTGTCGATACTGCGCCAGCGCAACCCCAGCGACTGGGCCAGCGCGACCAGGCGCGCCTGGCCGGCACCGAGCGCATGCTGGAACTCGCTGCGCTGGCGCATGCCTTCGAGGCTGACCTCGCGACGCTCGCCGGCATGCTCGAACGGGTAGCGCCCGGGCGGCGGCAGGTCGCGCTCGAGCGCATCGGCCACCACCAGCACCGCGACTCGGGCGTGGCGCGTCACTTCGCGCAGGCGGCCGCGTGCCGCCTCGTCGCAGCTCAGGCCATCGCTGATCAGCAGGACGCGGCTGGCGCCGTGCAGGCGGCCCGCGCGAGCGAGGGCGTCGGACAGGGGTTCGCCGTCCCCGCCGGCCGTGGCATCGACATCCCAGTCGGCCAGCGCGCCACACAGGGCCACCGCACCGCGCGCACCGCCGCGCGGCTTGAGCAGGTGCTGGCCGTTGCCGAAGGCCATTGCCCCGACGCGCTCGCCGGCGCGCACCGCATACCAGGCGGCCAGCGCAGCTGCGCGTGCGGCCTGCACCGACTTGAAGCGCACGCGGGTGCCGAAGCGCATGCTCGCGTGGGTGTCGAGCAGGATCAGCAACCTGCCCTCGCGCTCCTCCTGGAACAACTTGGTGTGCAGTTCACCGCTGCGCGCGGTGAGTCGCCAGTCGAGCCGACGCACGTCGTCGCCGGGCTGGTAGACACGCGATTCGGCGTAGTCCATGCCGCGGCCGTAAAGGCGGCTGGATTGCTGGCCGGCGTGCGCGGCGCGGCTGTCGAGCGGCAGCGGGCGCACGCGACCGACCCGCGTGCGCAAGGCGAGCAGTTCGGCCAGCGATACGGTGGCGCGGCCGTCGCCGTCGGCGCGCGCGGGCACGGCGGACATCACGGCAGCGGCACGAGATCCAGCAGGCGGTCGATGATCTGGTCGCTGCGCACGCCTTCTGCTTCTGCCTCGTAGCTGAGCAGCACGCGGTGGCGCAGCACTTCGTGTACCACCCCGTGCACGTCCTCGGGCAACGCGTAGTCGCGCCCGGCCAGCCAGGCATGGGCGCGGGCGCAGCGGTCCAGCGCGATGGTCGCGCGTGGGCTGGCACCCCACGCGATCCAGCGCTTCAGCTCGGGTCCGTAGCGCCCGGCGTCGCGCGTGGCCAGAACCAGCTGCGCCAGGTATTCCTCCAGCGCCGGCGCCACGTGCACTTCGAGCGCGGCGTCACGCGCGGCAAACACGTCGGCCTGGCTGAGCAGCGCACGCGGCGGCGCCGCCGGATGCAGCGCGCGGCGCGCCTGCTCGCGGGCCAGTTTCAGGATTGCCAGCTCCGAGGCCGCATCCGGATAGCCGATGGTCACGTGCATCACGAAGCGGTCCAGCTGGGCCTCGGGCAGCGCGAAAGTGCCTTCCTGCTCGATCGGGTTCTGCGTGGCCATGACCAGGAACAGGTCCGGCAGGCGCCAGGTGCTGCGACCGACGGTGATCTGGCGCTCGGCCATGGCCTCCAGCAGCGCCGACTGCACCTTGGCCGGCGCGCGGTTGATCTCGTCGGCCAGCACGATGTTGTGGAACAGCGGCCCGCGCTCGAACTCGAAGCTGCCCGCCTGCGGGCGGAACACGTCGGTGCCGGTGAGGTCGGCCGGCAGCAGGTCGGGGGTGAACTGCACCCGGTGGAAATCGGCCTCGATGCGCGCGGCCAGTGCCTTGACCGCGGTGGTCTTGGCCAGGCCCGGCGCACCCTCGACCAGCAGGTGGCCGTCGGCCAGCAGCGCGATCAGCAGGCAATCGATCAGGTGCGGCTGGCCGATGACCTCGCGCTGCAGGTCCTCGCGCAGGTGCACGAATGCCTGCTGCAGGCGATTGGGAACGGCGGTTTGCGGTGTGTCCATCAGCGATTCCGGGAAGGCAACGCGGTACTGACCGCGCCAACGCCCGGAAGTTTAGGCATGCCGGTGCAGGCGCCGCGTGTGCCGGTCCGCATGGTCGCGTCCGCAGGCCCAAAGAAAAAGGGCGGCCCAGGGCCGCCCTTTGTTACGTGCATCGTTCGCTTACTGCAGTGTTTCGCTGAGGATGCGCGGCGTCACGAAGATCAGCAGTTCGGCCTTGTTGTTGTTCTTGACCGTCTTGCGGAACAGCGCCCCCAGGCCGGGAATGTCGCCCAGGCCCGGCACCTTGCTGATGGTGTTGGCCTTGGTGATCTCGTAGATGCCACCGAGCACCACCGTCTGGCCGTTGTCCACCAGCACCGAGGTGTTGATCTCGCGGGTGTCGATCTGCGGCACCTGGCCGCTGCCCGGGGCGTCGATGAACTTGGCCAGCGCGTCCTTCTTGACGTTGATCTTCAGATACACGCGGCTGTCGGCGGTGATCGTCGGGGTCACGCGCAGCTCCAGCACGGCGTCCTTGAACTGCACCGTGGCGGTGCCACTGCCGGCCGAACCGGTGGCGCTGTTCTGGTAGGTCACGTAGCCGATCTGCTGGCCCTGGCGGATGACCGCCTCCTGCTGGTTGGCGGTGATCACGCGCGGGCTGGAGATCACCTCGCCACGACCCTCGGTCTGCGCAGCGGAGAGTTCCAGGTCGACGAGGTAGTTCGCGCCCAGGATCGCCAGGCCGAAGCTGCCCATCGGGTTGGCCGCCGGCAGGTTCACGTTGAAGCCACCCGCGCCCGTCTGGTACGTGGTCACGCCCGAGGCATTGCCGGCGCCGGAGTTGTTGTTGCCACGCTCGATGGCCAGACTGGCCGCGCCGTTGGCGCCGCCCTGCGGAGCGGTGGTGATCACGTTGCCGCCGCTGGTGGTGTGCAGCGCCTGCACGCCCCACTTCACGCCCAGTTCCCGGGTGAAGTCATCGGTGGCAACCACGATGCGCGACTCGATCAGCACCTGCTGCACCGGACGGTCGAGCACGGCGATCAGTTCGCGCAGCTCGCGGATCTTGTCCGGCGTCTCGTTGAGAAGCAGGGTGTTGGTGCGCTCGTCATACGAGACGCTGCCGCGGGGAGACAGGAAACCGCGGTTACCGCCACCGCCGCCACCGGCACCGCTCTTGCTGCCGCTGGTAAGGAGCTTGGCGATGTCGGCCGCCTTGCCGTAGCTGATCGGCACGTAGTCGGTGACGAGCTCGGCGGTGTCCTCGGCCTTCAGGCGCGCCTCGGCCAGGTTCTGTTCGTAGTTGGCCAGCTCCTGCTGCGGAGCAATCCAGATGACGTTGCCGTCACTGCGCTTGTCCAGGCCCTTGGCGCGCAGGATCACGTCCAGGGCCTGGTCCCATGGCACATTAACCAGCCGCAGGGTGACGCTGCCGCCCACGCTGTCGGCCACGACGAGATTCTTCTTGGACATCTCCGCGATGAACTGCAGCGCAGCACGCACCGGAATGTCCTGGAAGTTGAAGGTCACGCGGGTGCCGCTGTAGACCGGCGGCTGGCCCTTGGCAGCCTGGCCGTCGCTCGTGGCGTCCTTCTTGGGTGCGACCTCGACCACGTACTGGTCGGCGGTCTGGTAGGAAGAGGTCTCCACGTTGCCCTTGACGTCGATCTCCATGCGCGCGCCGCCGCCCATGCCGGCGCGGGTGGTGATCGACTGCACCGGGGTGGCGAAGTCCAGCACGTCCAGGCGCTGGGCCTGCTCGGCCGGCAGCTTCACGTGGTTCATGGTGACGATGAGCTTGCCGCCCTCGCGATGCATGTCCACGTCCGCACCGGCGCCGCTGAAGCCGACCAGCACCCGGCCTTCGCCATTGGGGCCGCGCCGGAAATCGATGCCGGATACCGACGGGCCATTCATGGCCGAAGGCAGCGCCTTGGTCGGGTCGACGGCCGAGGCGGTGGTGGTGGTCTGCGCGGCAGTGCCGTTGTTGACCGTCATCACCAGGTCGTTGCCGTCCACGCGCGTCTCGTACGAGGCATCGCGCATCAGTTCGACCACGACTCGCGTACGGCCGCCGGCGGATACCGCCGAGACGCCCGAGGTCGAGCCCTTGCCGATGTCGAGGTGGCGCGGCGCCGCGTTGGTGGTGTCGGCGAAATCGACCGCGATGCGCGGCGGGTTGCCCGTGGTGAAGATACGCGGCTGCGGCGGACCGCCGGCGAAACTCATGTGCAGTTCGACACGCCCTCCCGGCAACGTGTCGTAACTGATGCCCTTGAGCGTGTTGGTGGCTGCCACGGCATCGCCGGCCCATACGGCGGCGGCCATCAGCAGGCCAGTCAACAGGCAGCGGCGTGCTTGGCGCATGACTCGGCCCCGGACAGGTTGAATGTGGTTGCTCATTGCGTCAGCCCCTGTGTTCATTTGTCGCCGAGCCCGATGCTGGCCGAACGTTCCATCCAGCCGCCATTGCCATTGGAGACCAGCTCGACCAGGTCGATGTGGTCTTCCGCGATGTCGGTGACCCGACCGTAGTTCTGCCCCATGTACTCATTGACGTGGACGCGATGGATCACGCCGCCGGGGTCCTTGACCAGTGCCTCGATGCCTGCACCGGTGCCGACCGTGCCAACCATCTTGAGGCTGTCCAGCGCGAACATCTCCAGCGGCTCCTTGGGCCGGCCCTCGTCGGGGCGCGGTCCATTGGACGGACCGCTCGGCTGCAGCTCGGCCGTGCTCGCACTGAACGGATCGCGCTTGCCTTCGTCGGAGTACTGGAAAGTCTCGAACGTCTTGATGACCGGCAGCGGCGGGATCGGTGCACCCTTCTTGCTCTTTTCCTGGGCAACCCAGTCGCGCAGATCGGACATGCCGCGGGTACAGCCGGCCAACAACACAATGGCGCCGAGCATCAGCAGCAGCCGCGCCACGTGGGCGGGCCTGATGGCATTCAACCTGCTCATTTGCGCCCCCTCGCCTTGCTCTTGCCCTTGGCGGGCTTGGCCTCGCCGCTCTCCTCGTCTTCAAGGTAGCGGTAGGTCTTGACCGTGCCTTCCAGCACCAGTTGCCCGCCTGCCGGCGGCTCGCCGTTGGCACCGATCGGGAGCTGCGTGGACAGCGACACGTCATGCATGGTGAGGATCACCACGCGTGGCAACGAGGCCACGCCGCTGATGAAATTGCCGAACTGGTGGTAGGTGCCGACGAGCTTGAGGTTGATCGGCTCTTCGGCGTAGAAGTCCTTCGGCTGCTCGGTGCCCGGGTCGAACACCTGGATCTCCAGACCGGATGCCAGCGCGGTCTGCGAGATGTCCACCAGCAGTTCGGGCATCTCGGTCTTGCTGGGCAGCTGGCGCAGCAACTGGCGCAGCATGTCCTGCATCTCGTCGAGCTGCTGCTGCAGCGCTTCGAGATTGACGGCCTTGGCCTGCTTCTGGGTGAATTCCTGCTTGAGCGATACCTCCTTGGAGGCCAGGTTCGCCAGGGAGTCCTGCTGGTCGCTGACGTGCAGGTACCAGCCCAGGAACATCACGATCAGGAACACCAGCACGGTGAAGAAGATCTTGACCGACTTGGACCAACCGCCGATGTTGTTGCGGTCCAGGCTGCGCAATTCGTCGAAGAACTTCATTTGCCAGCCCCCTTTTTGGCCGCCGACGCCGAGGGTGCGCCGTCATCCTGCAGCAGCACGGACGTCTTGCCCGGCTCTTCCACGGCGGGCTGGCTAAGCTTGACGCGCAAGCCGAAGGTGTAGGGCATGCGCCCGGCACGGTACTTGATCTCGGTCTTGTCCAGGTCGGCGTTGCCCATCCAGGGCGAGGCGTCGAGGTTGCGCATGTACTCGGCCACGCTGGCGTTGGACTGCGCCACGCCGAACAGGACCATCGAATCGGCGTTCTGCTTCATGCTGCTCAGGCGGACGCTGGCGGGGATCGTCTTCACCAGCTCGTCGAACAGGTGGACCATCTGCGAGCGGTTGGCCTGCAGTTGCTCGATGATCTGCTTGCGGGCGAGCAGGCGCTGGCGGACCTTCTCCAGGTCCTTGATCTTGGCGATGCGCTCGTCCAGTTGCTTGATCTCGCCCTGCAGGTAGGCATTGCGCTCGTTCTGGTTGTCGATGCGCATGCCCATCCAGAACGCCCACAGCAGCACGACCAGCAGCGCCGCCACGAAGGCCGCGCCCAACTGCATGAAGAATTCCCGCTCGCGCTGCTTGCGCCGTTCGGCACGCCAGGGAAGTAGGTTGATGTGTGCCATCAGTCGAAACTCCTGAGCGCCAGGCCGACGGCGATCATCAGCGCCGGGGCGTCCTGCGCCAGCGACTGCGCCTGCACCTTGGGCGCCAGCGACATGCGCGCCAGCGGGTTGGCCACCATGCACGGCACGCCCAACTGCTCCTCCAGCATCGGGCACAGGCCCTCGATCGAGGCGCAGCCGCCGGCCAGCACGACCTGGTCAACCTTGCTGTACTCGCTGCCGGCAAAGAAGAACTGCAGCAGGCGGCTGATCTGCTGGATCAGCGCCTCCTTGAACGGTTCCAGCGCCTCGGTCTCGTAGGATTCGGGCAGACCGCCCTTGCGCTTGGCCCGGCCTGCTTCCTCATAGGAGAGGCCGTAGCGGCGCATGATCTCGTCGGTCAACTGCTTGCCGCCGAAGACCTGCTCGCGCGAATAGATGGTGCGCTGGTGGCGCAACACCGAGAGCGTGGTCATGGTGGCGCCGATGTCGACTACGGCAACCAGTGCGTCGCGGCTGACGTTGAGCTGGTCGACCAGCATCGTGAAAGCGTTCTCCATCGCGAAGGCTTCCACGTCGATGACCCTGGCGGCAAGCCCGCCCAGGTCCAGCGCGGCCACGCGCATGTCGACGTTCTCCGTGCGGGAGGCGGCCAGCAGTACGTTGTTCATGTCCGGGTTGTCGCGCACCGGCCCCATCACCTCGAAATCGAGGCTGACCTCGTCGATCGGGTACGGGATGTACTGGTTGGCCTCGACCTGGATCTGGCCCTCGAGGTCTTCCTCGGACAGATCGGCGGACATGGGCACGATGCGCGTGATGACGGCCGAGCCGGCAACGGCGGCGGCAGCATGTTTGAGCTTGGAACCGGAACGCGCCAACGCGCGCCGGATCGCCTCGCCCACCGCCTCGACCTCGACGATGTTCTTCTCGACCACGGCGTTGGGGGGCAACGGCTCGACCGCGTAGTGCTCCACGCGATAGCGGCCGCCGGCCTGGCTCAGCTGTAGCAGCTTGACCGCGGTCGAACTGATGTCGACGCCGATCAGCGGCGGCTTCTTGGGTGTAAACAGACCCACGATTTTCCCCCTTGGCCCCTGGCGCCCGGGCCGGAAACCGGCGGATGCGCGAAGGCATTAGATCGAAAAATTAACGCTATGGCAACGGCCTACGGCAACTTTCTCAACAGAATGGCGTGATGGCCTGCACATTTGGTTCACACCGCGCCCGATGGGCCGTTTTCGCGATCCAGCCCCGGTTCGGGCGGGCGATCGATAGTGCAACATCTATACTCGACAGTGTTTTGACTTGAGTCTCGCTCTTCCAAACCATGCAAATTTTTAAGCGTCTGCTGCGCTGGGCCCTGATCCTGGCCTTTGCCGGCTTGTTCCTCGCCATCGCCGCCGTCGGCGTCGCCTACTGGCTGGTCTCCCCTCGCCTGCCATCGGTGGCGATGCTCAAGGACTACCACATGCAGGTGCCGCTTCGGGTGCTCAGCGCCGACGGCAAGCTGATCGCCACCTTCGGCGAAACCCGGCGCATACCGGTCGACATCGCCAACGTGCCGGACCGCCTCAAGCACGCGGTACTCGCGGCCGAGGACGCAGGCTTCTACAGCCATCCGGGCGTGGACTGGCACGGCATCGCGCGCGCCGGCTGGCACGTGATCATCTCCGGTGGCGACAAGGGTTCGGGCGGCTCGACGATCACCCAGCAGGTCGCGCGCAACTTCTTCCTGAGCCCGGAGAAGCTCTACTCGCGCAAGCTGATAGAGATCTTCATCGCGTTGCGCATGGAGAACGAGCTGACCAAGGACCAGATCCTGGAGCTCTACCTCAACAAGATGTTCCTGGGCCACCGTTCCTATGGCGTGGCGGCGGCCGCCGAGTACTACTACGGCAAGACGCTCGACCAGCTGACCATCGCCCAATGCGCGACGATCGCCTCGACCTTCCAGCTGCCCTCGCTGGTCAACCCGATCAACAACCCCAAGCGCATGCTGGCACGGCGCAACTGGGTGATCGGCCAGATGCTGGAGCATCGCTACATCAGCAAGGCCGAGTACGAGCAGGCGGTGAACGAGCCGAACAACGCCTTCCCGCATGAACAGCCGATCGAGGTCGACGCTCCGTATCTCGCCGAGATGGTGCGTCTGCAGGCCCTCGACCGCCTGGGCAACGATGCGCTGACCGAGGGTTACGTGGTGCGTACCACGGTCACCAGTGCTCGCCAGCAGGCCGCGGTGGAGGCCATGCGCGACGGCCTGGTCGCCTACGACCGCCGCCACGGCTGGCGCGGGCCCGAGGCGCACCAGACGCTGGCGCCGGACGCAGGCAACGACGACCTGGATCGCCTGCTTTCCGGCTACACCGATATCTCCGGCATGCAGCCGGCGATCGTCACCATGGTCGGTGACGGCAAGGCCACGCTGTACCTGGCCAGCCGACAGACCGTGGAGCTGGGCCTGGACGCGGTCGCCTGGGCGCGTCCCTACCGCAACGAGAACCATACCGGTCCCTCGCCCAAGAGCGTCGACGACGTGCTCAGGCGTGGCGACATCGTGCGCGTGGCGCGCAACGAGAAGGGCGACTGGGAACTGGCGCAACTGCCCAAGGTCCAGGGCGCACTCGTCTCGGTAAACCCGGAAGACGGCTCGGTCCAGGCACTGGTCGGCGGCTTCAGTTTCCTGCGCAGCAAGTTCAACCGCGCGGTGATGGCCGCGCGCCAGCCCGGCTCCAGCTTCAAGCCCTACCTGTACTCGGCCGCCTTCGAACGTGGCTTCACTCCGGCCTCGATCGTCAACGACGCACCGCTGGCCCTGCCCGACCCGTCCAGGCCCAACGGGCTGTGGACGCCGGAGAACGACGACGGCAAGTTCGATGGCCCGATGCGCCTGCGCGAGGCGCTTGTCCAGTCGAAGAACCTGGTGTCGGTGCGCCTGCTGGACGCGATCGGCGTGCGCTTTGCTCGCGACTACATCACGCGCTTCGGTTTCCCGCTCGATGCGCTACCGAAGAACCTGTCGCTGGCGCTGGGTACCGCCTCGGTCTCGCCGATGGGCATGGCGCGCGGCTACGCGGTGTTCGCCAATGGTGGCTACCTCGTCTCGCCATACTTCATCAAGGAGATCGACGACCGCGGCGGCACGCCCATCTACGTGGCCAACCCGATCCGCGCCTGCCGCACCTGCCAGGAGCGCCTGCTCGACACCCGCCCGCCCGGCCCGCCGCCGGCGGACATGGGTGGCCACCCGGCCAACGCGATCGCCCAGGTGCCAGCCGGCGCCAGTACCGTGGCCGGCGTGGGCGACGCCGTGCTGCCAGCCGACGCGCATGGCGAAGGCGCACACCCTCCGTTGCTCGCACCGCAGGTACTCGACGTGCGCAACGACTACCTCATCACCTCGCTGATGAAGGATGTGATCCTGCGCGGCACCGGCTATGCGGCCAAGGCGCTGGGCCGCGACGACCTGGCCGGCAAGACCGGTTCGACCAACGATCACCGTGATGCCTGGTTCGTCGGCTTCAACGGCGCCCTCTCGACCTCGGTGTGGGTGGGCTTCGATGACTTCAGCTCGCTCGGTCGCGCCAACGGCATCGGCGAGTTCGGCGCCCAGGCGGCACTGCCGATCTGGATGGAGTACATGGGCGCGGCGCTCAAGGACGCTCCGTCCAGCGCCCTGCCGATGCCACCGGGCATTGCCACGGTGCAGATCAACCGACAGAGCGGACTACCCACCTCACCCGACGATCCCAACGCCATGAGCGAGATCCTCAAGGTGGAAGATGTCGATCGCCTGCGCGCCCAGGCCGCGCAGCAGCAGCAGAACCAGGACGAGCAGCACCCTTACGACATCTTCTGAGGGCAGGCTTGGCGACCGCATCACTCACGCCGGATCGGCCTTGCTGCCGGTCCGGCCCTTCCGGAGGAGCGACCATGGCACGCGGCGATCACCATCGCATTCATGCCCAGGACCGCCAGCAGCGCAACCGGCTGCGGGTGGCCCAGGAAGCCGCCCGACTGATGAGCGAGCATGGCATCCGCGATTTCCACCACGCCAAGCTCAAGGCCGCCGAGCGCCTCGGCATCCACGACGCGCAGGCGTTGCCGCGCAACCAGGAGATCGAGGACGCGCTGCGCGAGCGCCAGCGCCTGTTCGACGCCGACAGCCAGCCTCAGCAGTTGAAGGCGCGCCGCGAAGCGGCGGCCGAAGCGATGCGTTTCCTCGACAGGTTCGACCCGCGGCTGGTCGGGCCGGTGCTCGAAGGCACGGCCGATGCACATTCGGCCGTCTGCCTGCACGTCTTCAGCGATGACCCGGACGCGGTCATGCTGTTCCTGCGCGAACATGGCGTGCCGGCCGAGGTGCAGACCCGTCGCCTGCGCCTGAGCCGCGATGAGCAGGCCGATTATCCCGTGCTGCTGTTTGCCGCCGACGGGCTGCCGTTCGATCTCACCGTCATGCCGCGCGATGCGTTGCGCCAGGCACCGCTCGACCGCATCGACGAGAAGCCGATGCGGCGCGCCTCGCTGGGCACCGTCGAAGAGCTGCTGAGCGAGCCCTCGGCCGAAGACGCGTTCGAGCGGATGCTGGCCGCGGTCCGCCGTTGAACCGGCGCCATCGCGCAGGAGCGCCCGAGGGCGCTCCTGCAAATCGCGGTACGCGTCAACGCATCTCTCGCCCGATGGAGCACACAGGTTACGCGCCTGCCAGGTTTCCGCAAACGAGAACGCCCCGGCACGGCCGGGGCGTTCCGGATCAGGCGGACGACGCGCTCAGCGCTTGTCGAGGGCCGTGTAATCGCGAACGTCGGCGCCGGTGTAGATCTGGCGGGGACGGCCGATGCGCGAACCGGGGGTCTCGTGCTGTTCGATCCAGTGCGCGATCCAGCCGGCGGTGCGCGCGATGGCGAACATCACGGTGAACATCTCGGTCGGGATGCCCAGCGCCTTGTAGATGATGCCGGAGTAGAAGTCGACGTTCGGGTAAAGCTTGCGCTCGACGAAGTACTCGTCCTTCAGCGCCGCCTCTTCCAGCTTCATCGCCACGTCGAGCAGCGGGTCGTTGACGCCCAGCTCGGCGAGCACCTTGTGGCACATCTCGCGGATGATCTTGGCGCGCGGGTCGAAGTTCTTGTAGACGCGATGGCCGAAACCCATCAGGCGGAAGTTGTCGTTCTTGTCCTTGGCGCGCTTGACCGCGGTGTCCACGCGATCCGGCGTACCGATCTCCTGCAGCATCTGGAGCACCGCCTCGTTGGCGCCGCCGTGCGCCGGACCCCACAGCGCGGTGATGCCTGCGGCGATCGAAGCGTACGGGTTGGCGCCGGTGGAACCGACCAGGCGTACGGTGGAGGTAGAGGCGTTCTGCTCGTGGTCGGCATGCAGGATGAACAGCAGGTCCAGTGCCTTGGCCGCCACCGGATTGAGCTGCAGCGGCTCGCTCGGCACCTCGAACATCATGTGCAGGAAGCGCTCGACGTACTCGAGGTTGTTGCGCGGATAACGGAACGGCCAGCCGATCGAGTAGCGGTAGCAGGCGGCGGCGATGGTCGGCATCTTGGCGATCAGCCGGATCGCGGCGAGCTTGCGGTCGGCCGGATCGTCGACGTTGAGGTCGTCGTGGTAGAACGCCGACAGCGACGCCACCGAGGCGGCCAGCATGGCCATCGGGTGCGCGTCGTGGTGGAAGCCCTGGAAGAAGTTCTTCAGCGACTCGTGCATCATCGTGTGATGCGTGATCTGGTGCTCGAAGGCGACGAACTCGTCCTTCTTCGGCAACTCGCCGTTGAGCAGCAGGTAGGCCACTTCCAGGAAGGTCGACTTCTCGGCCAGCTGCTCGATCGGGTAGCCGCGGTAAAGCAGCACGCCCTTGTCGCCATCGATGTAGGTGATCGCGCTCTTGGTGCTGGCGGTGGAGCCGAAGCCGGGATCGTAGGTGAAGTGGCCGGTGTCCTTGTACAGCGTACCCAGGTCGATGCACGAGGGCCCCAGCGTGCCACTCAGCAGGGGCAGCTCGGCGCTGCGGTTGCTCGATTCATCGACGAGCTTGACGACCTTGGAATCGGACACGGGAACCTCCTTCTCGAAAGACGTGCGGGGACATCCGCGAGGGACACCGCCCGGCAAGGGAATGGCATCGCGCGGGGGAAAGCGATCGATGCAACCGCCGTATTATCGCACATCGGCCGGCGCGACATCCGCCTGCGGATGGTTGTCCGGGCGCGCAAAAGGACACGGGGCGAGCCGCTGGCCCGCCCCGTGTCCTGGTGTGTCACGCCCGCCACTGCCGCGGCGACGGGCATGCAGCAACTGTCGCTTACTTCTGGCCGTAGCGACGGCGGAACTTGTCCACGCGGCCGCCCACGTCGAGGGTCTTCTGCTTGCCGGTGTAGAACGGGTGCGAGTGGCTGGAGATATCCACCTTGACCAGCGGGTACTCGTTGCCGTCTTCCCACTTGACGGTTTCCTTGGTGGTGATCGTCGAACGCGTCAGGAACGCGAAGTCGGACGACAGGTCCTGGAACACCACCGGGCGGTAGTTGGGATGGATATCGGGCTTCATGACGGACTCAAAGCGGCGGGTGAAAAGAGCGGCATTGTAGCGACGGGGTGATGTCAGGGTCAACCGGCGGGTGGTCGCCGCCCGGCCCGCCCCCGCCGGCCTCGCCGGTGAGGGGACTCGGAGCCGGGGAGGCCGCTCGCCCTGGCATGTTCGCCGATCCCGGTCAGGCGCCCAGTGCCCCGCGCACCATCGCCGCGAAGCGGTCCTGGTCCAGCTCGAGCACCACGTTGGCGTTCGCCGGCCGGCCCGACCGACCGGCCCAGTCCACCACGGTGGCACCGCGGGTCAGGCGGCCATCGAGTTCGACCGCCACCGCGCGCCGTTCACTGCGCACGACCACCGACGGATCGATGGCCACCGCCATGGCCAACGCATCGGCGGCGATGATTCCGCGACGACCACGCTCGCGGTTGGTCTTGCGCGCCACCTGGCAGATGCTGCCGTAGAAGTCCGCCCGCCTGTCGCCAGCGGCGATCCAGCCGTCGAAGGCGTCCTCGTCGAAGGCGTGGCGCAGGGTCAGCTCCCAATCGACGAGGTCGAAATCCCCGAACGCCTCGAACACCACGTGCGCGGCCTCGGGATCGAAGCCGATGTTGAACTCGGCCGGCACGCGACCGGTGTTGCCCTGTCCGGTCACCGCACCGCCCATCACCACCAGCCGCCTGACCCGTTGCGGAAGGGTCGGGTCCAGCCGCAGCGCCAGCGCCACGTTGGTCAGCGGCGCCAGCGCCACGAGGGTCAGCTCGCCGGGCCGCTCGCGGGTCAGCCGCAGGAGCGCCAGTGCGGCCGCCTCGTCTGCCGCCGGATGGCGGGGCGGCGGAAAGCCGACATCGCCGAAACCGTCGCGGCCGTGCACGAAGGCTGCGTCCTCTTCGGGAAGGCGGACCAGCGGCGTGGCGCAACCGGGGAACACCGGCGTCGTCGCGCCGAGCAGGTCCACCAGCACGCCCGCATTGTGGACCGTATGCTCCAGACCGACGTTGCCCGCCGCGATGGACAGGCCGGCGACGTCGGCGTGGGCGTGCGCCATCAGGATGGCGAGCGCGTCATCCACGCCGGGGTCGGTATCGATCAGGAGCTGGGGTCGGGTCATTGCGTCGGGCACCGGTAAAAAGCGGCTAGCTTACGACCGCCAGCGGTCGAGGAAACAGCAACGCGATGCACGACGCGGGCCACTCAGGCGTGCGCATAGCGCGCGGCAGCACCGATCCAGCGTTCGATCAACCGCTCGGCGTCGCGCGAATGCCGACCCAGCATCGCCTCGCCCACCTGCTGCACCGCCGGCAGCAGGTGGGCGTCACGCGCCAGGTCCGCGATGCGGAAGGCGAGCTGGCCGGTCTGGCGCGTGCCCAGTACCTCGCCGGGCCCGCGCAACTCGAGGTCCTTTTCGGCAATGCGGAAGCCGTCGCAGGTCTCGCGCATCACATTGAGGCGCTCGCGTGCGAGCTGGCCCAGCGGCGGCTGGTACAGCAGCACGCAGTTGGAGGCGACCGCGCCGCGTCCCACGCGCCCGCGCAACTGGTGCAACTGGGCCAATCCCAATCGTTCGCTGTTCTCGATCACCATCAGGCTGGCGTTGGGCACGTCCACGCCCACCTCGATCACGGTCGTGGCCACCAGCACGGACAACACGCCCGCCTTGAAGGCATCCATCACCGCCTGCTTCTCCCTGGGCTTCATGCGCCCGTGGATCAGCCCGACCGGGCAACCCTCCAGCGCGGCGGAAAGCTCCGCATGCGCCACCTCGGCCGCCTGTGCGCGCAGCTGCTCGGACTCCTCGATCAGCGTGCATACCCAGTAAGCCTGGCGGCCTTCGGCGCAGGCGGCGTGGATGCGATCGATCACCTCGACGCGGCGCGCGTTGGATACGGCCACCGTCTGCACGGGCGTGCGCCCGGGCGGCAGTTCGTCGATGGAGGAGACGTCGAGGTCCGCATACGCGCTCATCGCCAGCGTGCGCGGGATCGGGGTGGCGGTAAGGACCAGCTGGTGCGGCACCAGATCGCCTTCCAGGCCCTTGTCGCGCAGCGCCAGCCGCTGTTGCACGCCGAAGCGGTGCTGCTCGTCGACGATGACCAGTCCCAGCCGCGCGAAGGCCACGCCTTCCTGCATCAGGGCGTGCGTGCCGATCACCACGGGGGCGCCTTCGGCGACGCGCGCCAGCGCCTGCGCACGGGCCTTGCCCTGCTGCTTGCCGGCCAGCCATTCGACACGTATGCCCAGCGGTTCCAGCCAGTGGCGGAAGTTGCGCAGGTGCTGCTCGGCCAGCAGTTCGGTGGGCGCCATCAGCGCGACCTGCCAACCGGCTTCCACGGCGGCCAACGCCGCCAGTGCGGCGACCGCGGTCTTGCCGCTGCCGACGTCGCCCTGCACCAGGCGCAGCATCGGCTTGGCGTGCGCGACGTCGGCGAGCACGTCGCGCGTGACCCGCTGCTGCGCGCCGGTGAGCTGGAACGGCAGGCCGGCGACGAAGCGGCCGCGCAGCTCACCGCTCCCGCCCAGCACGGGCGCGCGCCGGCGGCGCACGGCCGCACGCATGCGCTTGAGGCTCAGGTGCTGGGTCAGCAACTCTTCGAAGGCGAGCCGCTGCTGCGCGGGATGGCGGCCGCTGATCAGGTCGGCCAGCGGAGCATCCGGTGGCGGGCGGTGCACGTAGAGGAGCGCCTCGCGCAGGGAAGTCAGTCCATGGGCCACGCACAGCGGCGGCGGGATGAGCTCCAGCGCCGCATCGGGCGGCAGCAGCGCGAGCGCCTTGCCGATCACGCCGGCCAACCGCTTCTGGCCCAGGCCCTCGGTGGTCGGATAGACCGGGCTCAGCCGCTCGTCGACCGCCACGACCTGCTCGTCGCCCACCCGCTGGTACTGGGGGTGCACCATCTCCAGGCCCTGCGCGCCCTGGCGGACCTCGCCATAACACAGCAGCCTGACGCCCGGCTTGAGCAGGTCCGCCTGCGCGCGATGGAAATGAAAGAAGCGCAGCAGCAGCGTCTGCCGGGAGTCGTCGCCGATGGCGACCTTCAGCTGGGGGCGGTAACGAAAGCCGCGCTCGATCGCCTCCACCACGCCGAGCACCTGCGCGCGCTCGCCGGCCTTCAGGTCGCCGATGGCGGTGACACGGGTCTTGTCTTCGTAGCGCAGCGGCAGGTGGAACCACAGGTCCTGCACACGCTCCAACCCGAGCCTGCCGAGCGTGGCAGCCAGCGCCGGGCCGACGCCCGGCAGTGTGCCGACCGGCGCGAGGCCCGGATCGGCAACCGTCGAAGTGGCGACGCTGGCGCTGCGGAGAGGCATGAATCGCTAGCCTAGCCCAGCGCCCCGGCCGGATGCAGCAGGCGGATGTGGGCACTTGCCGCGCCGGGCGGTCAGGCCACGGCGCGGCGGCACGGGTGGCTTCAGTCCAGCACCATGATCGCGTCGATTTCCACCTGCGCGCCCTTGGGCAGCGCCGACACCTCGATGGTGGAACGAGCCGGGTACGGCTGCTGGAAGTACTCGGCCATCACGGCGTTGACGGCCGCGAAGTTGGCCAGGTCGGTGACGTAGATGCCCACGCGGACGAACTGCGCGAACGAGCCACCGGCCGCCTTGGCCACCGCCGCCAGGTTGTCGAACACGCGGCGCGTCTGTGTGCTGATGTCGCCCTCGACCAGCGTGCCGGTGGCCGGGTCCAGCGGGGTCTGCCCGGAGAAGTAGACGGTGTTGCCGTGGCGCACGGCCTGCGAGTAAGGGCCGATCGCGGCCGGCGCCTGTTCGGAGTGGATGATGCTGCGGGTCATGGCGAGCCTCTTGGCGGGGTAAGGCCCGCCAGTGTAAACCGGGCCGGCGGCGCCCCCTTCAGAACGTCACGGCATCGTGCGCGGCAAGATCGTCCTCGCCGGGGTAGCGCAGGCCGGGGAAGTAGCGGTCGGCGTGCGCCACGATCTGCTCGCCGCTGGATGCCACGCCGCCAAACACACTGGCCGTGGTGATGTGCGCATCGCTGACCAGCGTCACCGCGTAGCCCCTCGACCGCTGCGCGGTGGTGCGGATGCAGTAGCCGCCCTGCGCATCGGCGATCAGCAGCCGCTGCACACGCGCCTGCTGAAGCAGGGAGCGCAGCGGCATATCGGCAAAGGCGTCGCGGAAGGTCTTGGGCACGCACGGCTCGCCGGGCGTTGATCCGAGTCCGCCGACCCGCTGCCACGACGGGCTGCCGCGCGGCATGTCTTCCTCTTCATGCTGCACCCACAGGACCGGTGCCTCGGCGCGTGCGTGTTCCGCCAGCACGCGGCAGCGCGCGACCACGGCATCGGCGTCGTGGCAACCCTCGAGCACACCGGCCTGCAGGTCGATGACGCTCAAAGCGCTGCCAGCCATGTCAGAGCGGGTAGCGGTAGGCGCCGCTTACCACGCCGGTGCGGCGCACGCGGCGGATGACGTCGGCAAGATGCTTGCGGTTCTTCACTTCCATCGCGAACAGCAGCGTGGCCGCGGCGGCATCGCGCTCGACGTACTCGACGTTCTCGATGTTCGAATCCGCCGCCGCGATGGCAGCGGCCACGGTGGCCAGCACACCCGGGCGATTGATGACTTCGATGCGGAGTTCGGCACGGTAGTCGCCCTGCACGTCGCGATCCCACTCGATGCCGACGCAGCGCTCGGGCGACTTGCGGAACTCGGCCACGTTGGGGCATTCCACGCGGTGCACCACGATGCCCTTGCCTGAAGAGAGATAGCCGATGATCTCGTCGCCGGGCAGCGGGTGGCAGCAATTGCCGAAGCTCAGCACGCCGCGCTCCGCGCCGGTGATGCGGATGTTCTCGTGCGTGTGCGGCGCCTCGTGTGGACGGCCGCCACCACGCAGCGCGACCAGGTGGTGGGCCACATGGTCGGGCATGCGGTTGCCCAGCGCGATGTCGGCCAGCAGTTCTTCCAGCCGGCGCAGCTTGGCCTCCTCCAGGAAGCGCTCGAGCACCTTGACCGGGATCGCGTCGATGTTGGTGCCCAGCGCGTCGAGCGCGCGATCGAGCATGCGGTGGCCGAAGTCGACCGCGTCCTCGTGCTGCAGGTGCTTGAGGTACTGGCGGATCGCGGTGCGTGCCTTGCCGGTCACGACGAACTCGAGCCAGGCCGGATTGGGCACCGCCGAGGGCGCGGTGATGATCTCGACCAGCTGGCCCGATTCCAGCCGCGTGCGCAGCGGCAGCAGCTTCTTGTCCACCCGCGCGGCCACCGCGTGGTCGCCGACGTCCGTGTGCACGGCATAGGCGAAGTCGAGCGCGGTGGAATTGCGCGGCAGCGCCAGGATGTCGCCGCGCGGCGTGAACAGGTAGACCTCGTCCGGGAACAGGTCGATCTTGACGTTCTCGATGAACTCGGCCGAGGAGGGCGTGTGCGCCTGGCTGTCGGCCAGTGCGGACAACCACTCGCGCGCACGTGCCTGCGCGCTGTTGGCCGGACCGGAGTCGGTCTTGTAGGCCCAGTGCGCGGCGACGCCGCGTTCGGCGACCGAGTCCATTTCGGCGGTGCGGATCTGCACCTCGATCGGTGCGCCGAACGGCCCCAGCAGCACGGTGTGCAGCGACTGGTAGCCGTTGGCCTTGGGAATCGCGATGAAATCCTTGAAGCGCCGGTCGACCGGGCTGTAGAGCGAGTGGACCGCCCCCAGCGCCATGTAGCAGCTCATCGCGGTGTCGACCACCACGCGAAAGCCGTACACGTCCATCAGCTGGGCAAAGCTCTTGTGCTCGTTGCGCATCTTCGAATAGATGCTCCACGGCGACTTGATCCGCCCGACCACCTTGGCCGGCAAGTGCTCGGCGGCCAGCCGGGTGGCCAGTGCGTGCTCGATCTTGCTGATCACCTCGCGACGGTTGCCCAGAGCCGCGCGGATGCGCTCGCTGATGACGCGGTAGCGGTCCGGGTAGAGCGCGCGGAAACCCAGGTCCTGCAGCTCGGCCTTGAACTTGTTCATGCCCAGGCGCTGGGCGATCGGTGCGTAGATCTCCAGCGTCTCGCGCGCGATGCGCCGGCGCGAGGCGGCGTCCTTGGCCCCGAGCGTGCGCATGTTGTGCAGGCGGTCGGCAAGCTTGATCAGGATCACGCGGATGTCGCGCGCCATCGCCAGCAACATCTTGCGGAAGCTCTCCGCGTCGGCCTCCTGCCGGTTGGAGAAGCGCATCTTGTCCAGCTTGGTGACGCCATCGACCAGGTCCGCCACGGCGTCGCCGAACTCGGTGGTGATGTCCTCGCGGCTGAGCTCGGTGTCCTCCAGCGTGTCGTGCAGGATCGCCGAAATGATGGTCTCGGCGTCCAGCCCCAGTTCGGCCAGGATGCCGGCGACGGCGACCGGATGGGTGATGTACGGCTCGCCGCTCTTGCGCGCCTGGCCGCGGTGCGCGTGCGCGCCGACCTCGTAGGCGCGCAGCACGCGCGCCACCTGGGCTTCCGGCAGGTAGGCCGCGCGCTCCTTGAGCGCCAGCACGTAGGGGGGCAACACGGACGGGTCCACGGGAACGGAGGGCGTGGTCGCCGTCATCGGTTCGCGCTCCCCGTTCAGATAATGCTTCCGTGCGGATGTCGGCCAGGCACGGCAAGCAGGCCGGCCATGCCGGCAAGGCGACTGCGCATTCGGCAGCCGCCGGCGCGCATCAGTCGTCGCCGCCCTTGGACAGGTCGTCGTCGACCTCGGCGGCCGCCCATTCCAGCGCCTCGCGCTCGGCGCGCTCGCGCTCGGCACGGTCGATCTCGTCGATGGTGGCCTGGTCGATGCGGCGGTCGGCAATCTCGCGCAGGGCCAGCACGGTCGGCTTGTCGTTGTCCGGATGGACGGCCGGCTCGGCGCCCTTCTCCAGCTGGCGGGCGCGCTTGGTCGCCATCAGCACCAGCTCGAAGCGGTTGTCCACCACCTCGAGGCAATCTTCCACGGTAATGCGGGCCATGCGAAATCCTCAAGCACAAAGGCAACTTAGAGACGTGCGAGTGTAATGGAGCGCCGGCTTGGCTGGCAATGCGCCATGCGCGTATCATGCGCGGTTCGATCGCCGGCCAGCCGGCGCCGATCCGCCTGACTGCAAAAATATAGAACCAGGCGGTACACTTTTGCAGTACCCGTAGCGGATCTCTTCGACCGATGCTCTCCCTGCCCCGTCTTTCACCCAGCCGTCTGCTGCCGCTGGTGGCCTTGGCCTTGCTGGCCGGCTGCACCATTGCCAAGCCGCGCACGGACGACCCGCTGGAGAAGTTCAACCGCAAGGTCTATGCGTTCAACGACGCGGTGGACAAGGCGGTGATCCGGCCGGTGGCGGTGGGCTACCGCAAGGTCACCAATCCGCCGGTACGTCGCTCGGTCAGCGACTTCTTCACCAACATCCGGATGCCGATCACGGTCGCCAACGATCTCTTGCAGGCGCGCCCGAAGCAGGCGTTGCAGAGTACCGGGCGTTTCCTGGTCAACCTCACGCTGGGCCTGGGCGGTTTCTTCGACCCGGCCAGCCAGCTGGGGATCCCGCTGGAAGACAACGACTTCGGCGTGACCCTGGCGCGCTGGGGCGTGCCCGATGGCGATTACCTGGTGCTGCCGCTGATCGGTCCGACCACCGTGCGCGACGTCTGGCGCATGCCGGTGGACAGCTACTTCTTCGACCCGCTGTCGATCTACGCGCGTACCCACGACTACAAGTACGGCCAGCAGTATCTGCCGCAGATGATGTACCTGGTGACGCTGCGCTCCCGCGGCATCGATGCGGAGAGCTTCCTGGAGTCGGCTTACGACCCGTACGTGTTCATGCGCGACGCCTACCGGCAGCGGCGCCTGTACCAGATCTACGACGGCAACCCGCCGGCCGAGATCATCCAGCAGATGCAGGGCCTGAACGACGACGACTTCGATCCGGAGCAGTTGCTGGACGAGCAGCACCGGTGGGAAAACAGGCACCCGAACGACGACCAGAAGCAGTAGCAGGGACTGCTTCGGTCGCCGCCGGCAAGGTGGCCTGAAGCCCCTGCCCACGAAAAAGGGGCCTCGCGGCCCTTTTTTCTTGCCGGTACATCGCCCGGCATCAGCCGACCAGCGCGTCCACCTCGCATACCTGCGCCAGCGCGTGCATGCCTGCGGGCATGTTCTCGACCACCAGCGGGTGGCCGAGGCGCCGCGCCTCGGCCTGCACCGCCAGCACGCAGGCCAGACCGGCGCTGTCGCTGCGCTGGACGCCGGCAAGGTCCAGCCGGGCTACCGACCCGCCCGCCAGCGCCGCGCCGATCGCCTCCAGCGCGGCGGCGGCCGTGTCGAAGCTCAGCACGCCGCGGACGCCGAGCGTGCCCGGCGTTCCGCGGTCGAGTTCGAAGGTGGCCGTACTCACGGGGCCTTGCTGTCCTTGTCCATGGATTCGAGCGCCTTCTCGCCCTGGTTCTCCAGGTTGGCGATCAGTTTCTCGATGCCGACCTTGCGGATCTCCGCATCGACCTGGTTGCGGTAGTTGGTGACGTAGGAGATGCCCTCGATGATCACGTCGTAGGCCTTCCAGTCGCCGTCCTTGCTCTTGCGGAAGGCGTAGTCGACCGAAAGCTTCTTGCCGTCGTCCAGCACCACCTGGGTGCGCACCACGGTGCGCTTGTCGTTGAGGTCGCCATTGAAGGGCAGTACCTGCACCGCGCCCTTGGTGTAGTTGAGCAGGCCTTCGGCATAGCGGTGGGTGATGGAGTTGTAGAACGCCTTGGCGAAGCGCTGGCGCTGCTCGGGCGTGGCCTCGCGGGCGTGGCGGCCGAGCACCAGGATCGAGGCGTAGTCGATGTCGAAGTGCGGCAGGAAAACGTCGTCGATCACCGAGATCAACTTTTCCTTGTCGTTCTTCAGTTCATCGCGGTGGCCGGCGATGGTGCTGTCCAGCTGGTGGGCGATCTCCTGGACCACCTGCTCCGGGGCCTGCCGGGATGCCGGCGCCGGGGTGGCCGCGTCCTGGGCCAGCACCGGGGAGGCGGCCACGGTTCCGAACGCGATGGCCATGGCGAAAGCCAGAGTGCGCAACATGGGAAAACTCCTTGTGGGGAACCGGCTCATTGCTTGCCGGCGGGGGCGTCTTTCTTCTCGGCGGGCGAGCCGTTGACCAGGAACTTGCCGATCAGGTCTTCCAGTTGCATGGCCGACTGCGTCAGCACCATCTCGTCGCCGTTCTTGAGGAATTCCGGCGAGCCGCCGGGCTGGATCGCAACGTACTGGGTACCGATCAAACCGCTGGTGAACACCGCAGCGGCAGAATCGTCCGGAATCTGGTCGAATTTCCTGTCGATCGACAGCTCCACCTCGGCGTCCAGCTTGACCGGGTCGGCGTGCACGGCGGACACGCTGCCGATGGCCACGCCGGCCATTTTCACCGGGGCGCCGACCGAGAGCGCGCCGACGTTGCCGAAGCGTGCCTTCACCGTATAGCTGCCGCCCAGGTTGTCGGCCACGCCGCCGGCGCCGAAGAACTTGCCCAGCATCTCCTCCAGTTGCTGCGCCGGCTTGGTGCGCGCCAGCGTGCCGCCTTCGGCAAGGTCCTTCTTCGAGCTGCCGTACTGGATGCCCACGTACTGGTCGCCCAGCAGGCCGCTGGTGAAGATCGTCGCGACCGAATCGTCCGGAATGTGGTTGTAGTCCCGGTCGATCGACAGCGTCACGTCGGCCACCTCCTGCTTGGGATCGAGCACGATCGAGCTGACCTGGCCCACGCGCACGCCGGCGATCTTCACCGGCGCGCGCTCCTTGAGCTGGCCGATGTTGGCGAAGCGGGCCTGCACGCTGTAGCTCGGGCCCTGGTGCGTGTTGGCCACCGAGGTGGTCTGCGTCGCGAGATAAGCCAGGGCGGCGAAACCGAGCACGATGAACAGGCCGGTACCCACGGCATAGGAGTTTCTCTGGCTCACGGCTCAGTCCTCAAGGAAAAACATCAGGCAGTCACATCAGGAATGCGGTCAGCACGAAGTCCAGCGCGAGGATCGCGATGGACGAGGCGACCACGGTGCGGGTGGTGGCATAGGCCACCCCCTCGCTGGTCGGCGGCGTGGTATAGCCCTGGAAGACGGCGATCAGCGACACCACTGCGCCGAACACCAGGCTCTTGATCAGGATGCCGTTGATGACGTCCTTCTGGAGGTCGACGGTGGCGGTCATGTTCGACCAGAACGTGCCGTTGTCGATGCCCAGCCAGGTCACCCCGACCAGGTGGCCGCCGTAGATGCCCAGCGCGCAGAACACCGCACACAGCAGCGGCATGGCGATCAGGCCGCCGAGAAAACGGGGCACCGCCACGTAGGCGATCGGGTCGACCGCCATCATTTCCATGGCGGCGAGCTGGTCGGTGGCGCGCATCAGGCCGATCTCGGCGGTGATCGACGTGCCGGCCCGGCCGGCGAACAGGAGCGCGGTCACGACCGGACCGAGCTCGCGGTAGATCGCGATCGCGACCACCGTGCCGCTGGCCGCGGTGCCGCCGAAGATCGACAGCACGTAATACAGCTGCAGCCCCAGCACCATGCCTACGAACAGGCCGCAGACGGTGATGATGGTCAGGCTCATCGCGCCGACGAACCAGAGCTGGCGCACCGTCTCGCGACCGTAGCGCATGCTGCGCGGCACTGCCGCCAGCAGGGTCAGCAGGAACAGGCCGGCTTCGCCGATCTGCGCCAGCGCGTTGGTGATCACGTTGCGGCGTGGCTGGGCGCTCATGCCCGCTCTCCGGCCAGGCCGAGCGCCTGTGCGTAGTCGGTGGCGGGGTACTGGAACGGTACCGGGCCGTCGATTTCTCCACCGAAGAACTGGCGCGTCCATGGCGAGCCGTCGTCGGCGATGGTTTTCGGATCGCCCTGCGCCACCACCTTGCCGTTGGCGATCAGGCAGACCCGCTCGGCCACGTGCTTGATCGCGTCGAGCTCGTGCGCCACCACCACGCTGGTGATGCCGAGCGTCTCGTTGAGCGTGCGGATCAGCTTGAGCACCTGGCTGAGCGCGATCGGATCCAGCCCTACGAACGGCTCGTCGTAGAGGATCAGCATGGGATCGAACACGATCGCCCGCGCCAGCGCCACGCGCCGCGCCATGCCGCCGGAGAGCTCGGCCGGCATCAGCGCGGCCGCACCGCGCAGGCCCACCGCCTGGAGCTTGGTCAGCACGATGTTGCGGATCAGCACTTCCGGCAGCCTGGTGTGCTGGCGCAGCGGGAAGGCGATGTTCTCGAAGACGTCGTAGTCGGTCAGCAGCGCCGAGTTCTGGAACAGGTAGCCGATCTTCTCGCGCAGCTCGAAGAGCTTCTCGCGCGAAAGCTCCGGCACGTTCCGGCCATCGACCCGCACCTCTCCCGCGTCGCCGCGCATCTGCCCGGTAATGTGCTTGAGCAGGGTGGTCTTGCCGGTGCCGCTGGGGCCCATGATGGCCGTCACCTTGCCGCGCGGGATATCCAGATCCAGCGCGTCGAAGATGGTCTTGCCGTTGAGCACCGTGGTCAGTCCACGGATGCGCACCAGCGGTTCGGAGGGAGCGGCGGGGGCGGTCATAAGCGGATAAAGGTAGCCGAGCGGTGAAGGCAGGCCAAGCGCCCCGCCCGGGGAAAGGAGCCGATCAGGCAAGCAGCTCGGCGATCAGCGCCTCGTGCCGCTTCCACTGCAGCGGTCCGCGGTGCCGCACCGCCCGCACGATCGCCTGCAGGTCGCCCAGCGCGTCATCGAAGCCGTCATTGACCACGATGTAGTCGAATTCGTGCGCGTGAGCGATCTCCTCCCGCGAATTGTGCAGCCGCCGCTCGATCACCTCCGGCGCGTCCGAGCCACGCCCGCGCAGCCGCCGCTCCAGCTCGGCGCGCGAGGGCGGCAGGATGAACACGCTCACGCAGTCGGGCTTGGTGCGGCGGATCTGCGCCGCGCCCTGCCAGTCGATCTCCAGCAGCACGTCGCGGCCCTGGTCGAGCAATCCCTGCACCGTCGCCAGCGAGGTGCCGTAGAAGTTGCCGTGCACCTCGGCGTGCTCGAGGAAGGTGCCGGCGGCGATCTGCTGCTCGAACTCCTCCCGCTCGACGAAGAAGTAGTGCCGTCCGTACTCCTCGCCTACCCGCGGCGGACGCGTGGTGTGCGAGATCGACAATGAGATCGACGGCTCACGCTCGAGCAGCGCGTTAACCAGCGTGGACTTGCCGGCCCCGGAGGGTGCCGCAACGACGAACAGGGTCCCCTGCTGCATGCTCATGCGCCCCGGCTCCGGACACAGGCAGGTCGATGCCGCCCGGCTTCGGCAACGGCGGCGGGTTTCCGGTCCGCGGGGGACCGTGCGGGTCCGGGATGGGGCACAAGCAACGGCGCGACGCTCATCGAGGGAGTATAGCCAATGCGAGGCGCGAGCCCCCGCGCCGGACCGGCGGACCATCCCCGCATGGGCCGCTTATCGGGTCGCGCGGGAATCCGAACGCCTCCCATGGGCGTAGAACACGGACTACGGTTTCGGAATTGCCTGCATGAGTACTGCCCTGGTCGTGTTTCGGCGGGACCTGCGCCTGGCCGACCACCCGGCGCTGGCCGCCGCCTGCGCGGCACACGCGAGCGTGCTGCCGGTCTACGTGCACGCCCCGGCGGAGGACAAGCGATGGCGTCCCGGCGCGGCCAGCCGCTGGTGGCTGCACCACAGTCTCGCAGCCTTGCAGGGCGAGATTGCGGCACAGGGCGGGCAGCTGCATCTGGCGCGGGGCGACAGCTTCGACGCGCTGCGCCGGCTGGCGGCCGCGTGTGGTGCGGACACGGTCTACTGGAGCCGGCGCTACGAACCGGCGGCGATCGTGCAGGACAGCCGGGTGAAGGCCGCATTGCGCGCCGAAGGCCTGGCGGTGGAAAGCCACGCGGGCAACCTTTGGTACGAGCCCTGGCAACTGGCCACGGCCCAGGACCTGCCCTACCGGGTGTTCACTCCGTTCTGGCGCAAGCTGCGCGCGCAACTGGCGCCGGTATCGCCGCTGGCCACGGCCCGCCCGCGGGCGTGGGCCTCACTTCCCGGCAGCCTGCCGCTGGAGGCATTGGGCCTGCTGCCGACCCGCCCCTGGGCCGCCGGGCTGGCGGAAGCGTGGCGCCCTGGCGCCGCCGGTGCGCTGGAGCAACTGGAGCTGTTCGCGGACGACGCGCTCTGCGACTACGCGCACGGCCGCGACCTGCCCGCCCGCCACGGCACCTCGCGGCTTTCGCCACACCTGCACTTGGGCGAGATCACGCCGCGGCAGATCCACGACATCCTGCTCCGGCGCGCCACCGGGGCCGCCGCGGGCCAACGCACGCCGGACCTGGAACCGTACCTGCGCGAGCTCGGCTGGCGCGAATTCGCTCACCACCTGCTCTACCACTTCCCGCATACGCCCGAGGCCCCGTTCGACTCGCGCTTCGACCGCTTCGACTGGGCCGAGGACCCGGCTGCCCTCGCGCGCTGGCAGCAAGGCCGCACCGGCGTGCCGCTGGTCGATGCCGGCATGCGCGAACTGTGGCACACGGGCTGGATGCACAACCGGGTGCGCATGGTCGTGGCCAGCTTCCTCACCAAGAACCTGCGCCAGCACTGGCAGCATGGCGCGCGCTGGTTCTGGGACACGCTGGTGGACGCGGACCTGGCCAACAACACGCTCGGCTGGCAGTGGACCGCCGGTTGCGGCGCCGACGCGGCTCCGTTCTTCCGCGTGTTCAATCCCTGCACGCAGGCGGCCAGGTTCGACCCGCAGGCGACCTATCTCAAACACTGGCTGCCGGAACTGGCCGACCTGCCCGCCCACCTGCTGCACGAGCCATGGCGTGACCCGGCCGCGCTGGCGGCCCGCGGCTATCCGCCGCCGATGGTCGACCTGGCGGCTTCCAGGGAACAGGCACTTGCCGCCTGGCAGAGGATCGCCCGGCACTGAGATTGCGGCACGACGCCACGCCGCAACCGACCCCCGCTCACAACCCGACCAGCGGCTGCAGCCTGCGCGCGAGCCAGCCGGGGAACCGCAGCGGCGCATCCAGGGCCGCGACGCAGATGCATGGCACGCCGGCGGCGGTCACCGGCTGGTGCATCACCTCGCTGTCCAGGTCGGCCACGTCGCCCGGACCGAAATGCCCCAGCACATCGTCATAGGCGCCACGCAGGACCTGGGTCAGCTCGCCGCGGCCATGGCTGTGCAGCGGCATGCTCCTGCCCGGCGTGATCCTGAGCATGAAGAGCTGGCCGCCGCCGGTGCCCGCGCTGCGGATGCAGTGCACGCCCGGCGCCATCCAGCGCCACTTGAGCGCGCCGAAGGAAGTCCCGAAGTACGGATGCAGCGGTGCCGGCAGGCGGTCCGGGTCCGGCGCGGCGGGCAGCGCCGGCGCGAGCCCGGGAGCCTCCACCGGCGTCTCGTCCAGCCGCTCGAGCATCGCCGCGCGCAGCTTCTCGCGGCGCGCCGCGCCGGCCCCGTCCGGCTGCTGTTGTTCCACCAGCACGCCACCGATCCGCTCGGCGTCGCGCACCTGCTCATGGCAGTGGCTGCAGCCGGCCAGGTGGGTCGCGGCCACCACCGCCATCGCCTCCGACAGCGCGCCGGCGGCAAAGGCCACGACGGTGGCGGGATCCAGGTGATGCGCAGGCTTCATGCGGCACCTCGCACATCGGCCTGCAGCTTCAGGAAGGCCCGGCGCAGGCTGGACTTGACGGTACCCAGCGGCATGCCGAGCTCCTCGGCGATCTCGTGGTGGGACTTGGCTTCGAAGTAGGACATGCGGACGAGTCGGGCCTGGGTGGCGGGAAGCCGGTCGATGCAGGCCTTCAGCCTGGTGTGCTCGGCATACGCCTCGGCGGACGAACCGGTGCGTCCGTCGTGGTCGGCCTCTTCGGCTTCGAGCGCATGCTGCACCAGCATCCAGCCGGTCTCCTTGCGCACCCGGTCGATGTGCAGGTTGCGGGCGATGCGGAACAGCCAGGTGGATACGCGGCTGAGCGCCGGATCGTAGGACGCGGCCCGCTGCCACAGCCTGAGCAGGGCTTCCTGCGCCAGTTCTTCGGCGATCGCCGCGGTCGAGCCCATGCCCTTCAGGTAGAGGCACACGCGCGGCATGAAGTGGTCGTAGATGCGCATGAAGCTCGCGCGGTCCCGCCGCTGCGCGACGGCGACCATCTCGGCCGACCAGTCGTGTCCGTCGTTCGCTGGCAGCTTGGAAGTCGACACGATGCGTATCGCCTCGAAAGGCGAAGGTGTTCCGCCGGTGGGTTGGAGTTTCATCGTAGGGCAATTCCTGCCGCGGTTGCGGTCTCAAGTCACGTACGCGCGAACCCGGCGGCCGGATGCATGCGGCGAAGCGACGCCTTCGATGCATCCGTTTGCCGGTCCGCCACGTAATGACCGCAGAACCACCACAGGTCAGCGCCATGCCGAGCCGCTCCGCCCCCGCCCTCCGCCCGCCGAGTCGCCTCGGCGCCAGCCTGCGCATGTGGTTCGATGCCGGCACACCCGCATTGGCGGACGAGTCGAAGGCGGACCGGATCGACTGGCTGCGCGCGGTGCCGTTCGCGCTGATCCACCTCGGCTGCCTGGCGACGATCTGGACCGGTGTGTCAACCGCCGCGCTGCTGGTTGCCGCGGCGCTTTATGCCGTGCGCATGTTCGCGCTCACCGGGTTCTACCATCGCTACTTCTCGCACCGCACCTTCCGCACCTCGCGCGCCGTGCAGTTCACCTTCGCCCTGATCGGCGCCGCCTGCGTGCAACGCGGTCCGCTCTGGTGGTCCGCACACCACCGGCATCATCACCGCCATGCCGACACGCCACGCGACCCGCACTCCCCGAGCGTGCGCGGCTTCCTGTGGAGCCACCTCGGGTGGTTCCTCACCCCGCGCGCCTTCGCCACCGACCTCAAGCGCGTGCCGGACCTGGCGCGCTATCCCGAACTGCGGCTGCTCGACCGCTTCGACACGCTGGTGCCGGCGTTGCTGGCCTTGTCGCTCTACGGCCTGGGCGCGTGGCTCGAGCACTCCGCACCGGGCCTGCACACCAGCGGCATGCAGATGGTGGCGTGGGGGTTCTTCGTGTCCACCGTGGTGCTGTTCCACGCCACGGTGACGATCAACTCGCTCGCCCACCGGTTCGGCACGCGCCGTTTCGCCACGCGCGACGAGAGCCGCAACAACCTGTGGCTGGCGCTGCTGACCTTCGGCGAGGGCTGGCACAACAACCACCACTTCTTCCCCGGCAGCGCACGCCAGGGCTTCCGCTGGTGGGAGATCGACCTGACCTGGTACGGCCTCAAGCTGATGGCGCTGCTGGGGCTGGTCCACGACCTCAAGCCGGTGCCCGCGCGGGTGCTGGCGCGGGCGGCGCGCTGACATGCGCATTGCCGTGATCGGGTCGGGCATCGCGGGCCTCGCCTCGGCGTGGCTGCTCGCGCGCTGCCACGAGGTGGTGCTGTTCGAGGCCAATGCCTACCTGGGCGGGCACACCCACACGCACGACGTGGAACAGCACGGGCGGCGCTACGCGATCGACACCGGCTTCATCGTGTACAACCCCCGGCACTATCCGCTGCTGACCCGCATGTTCGGGGAACTCGGGGTGGCATCGCAGCCGACCAGCATGAGCTTCTCGGTGCAGCACGAGGCGAGCGGACGCGAATACAACGCCACCTCGCTCGACACGCTCTTCTGCCAGCGGCGAAACCTGTGCTCGCCCCGCTTCCTCGGGATGGTGCGCGACATCATGCGCTTCTACCGGGAGGCGCCCGCATTGCTCGAAGCCGGCGGGGACGATCCCACGCTGGGCGAGTACCTGCAGGCGCACGGCTACGGCGAGGCTTTCCGCGACGAGCACCTGGTGCCGATGGCCTCGGCACTGTGGTCATCGCCGCCGCAGCAGATCCTCGCCTTTCCGGCGCGCTACCTGGTGCGGTTCATGGCCAACCACCAGATGTTGCAGGTCGCCGGGCGGCCGCAGTGGCGCGTGGTCCGCGGCGGTTCGGCCAGCTACGTGCAGGCGCTGCGCGAGCGCTGGCACGTGAGCGAGCGGCCGGCCTGCCCGGTTTTTTCCATCGACCGCGACGGGGCGGGCGTCAACGTGCGCAGTCCGGCGGGCAACGAGCGCTTCCACCACGTGGTGCTGGCCTGCCACAGCGACCAGGCGCTGGCGCTGCTCGCCGACGTCAGCGCGCGTGAGCGCGCCATCCTCGGCGCGATGCCCTACCAGGCCAACGAGGTGGTCTTGCATACCGATCGCCGGCTGCTGCCGCGCCACCGCAAGGCATGGGCGGCCTGGAACGCGTTCGTGCCGCGCGAGCCGGAGGCGCCCTGCACGGTCAGCTACTGCATGGACCTGCTGCAGGGCATCGATCCGCCCGAGCCGTTCGTGGTCACGCTCAACCGCAGCGCGGCGATCGACCCGGATCGCGTGTTGCGCAGGTTGCAGTACCACCACCCGGTGTACACCCGCGAGGCGGTCGCGGCGCAGCAACGCAAGGCCGAGATCCAGGGCCGCAACCGCACCTGGTTCGCCGGCGCCTACTGGGGCTGGGGTTTCCACGAGGATGGCCTGCGCAGCGCCGTCGAGGTGGCCGCGTGCTTCGGGATCGACTGGCTGCGCGAGACGACGCGCCCGCCACTGCGCCTGATCACGGGCGACGCCGCATGAATGCGCCGCTTTCGAGCGCCGTGTACGAAGGCATCGTGCGCCACCGCCGGCGGGAGCCGCATGCCCACGCCTTCCAGTACCGCATGGCCCAGCTCTACCTCGACCTGGACGAGCTCGATCGCGTGTTCGCCGGGCGCTGGCTGTGGTCGGTCGACCGGCGCAACCTCGCCCAGTTCCGCCGCGGCGATTACCTCGCCCCAGACACGTTGCCGCTGGCCGAGGCGGTGCGCGTGCGCGTGGCCGAGGCGACCGGGCACAGGCCGGCCGGTCCGATCCGCCTGCTCACCCACCTGCGCTACGCGGGCTATGTGTTCAACCCGGTGAGCTTCTACTACTGCCATGCGGCAGACGGCAGCACGCTCGAGTGCATCCTGGCCGAGATCACCAACACGCCCTGGAAGGAGCGCCACGCGTACGTGCTGCCGGTGGCCGATGCACGCCGACGTGGCCGCGTGCTGGCGTGGTCGTTCCCCAAGAGCTTCCACGTCTCGCCGTTCATGCCGATGGCGCGCGACTACGACTGGCGCTTCACCGCGCCGGGCGAGGACCTGCACGTACACATGGACGTGCTGCGCGAGGGCCGGCGCGAATTCGATGCGTCGCTGGCCTTGCAACGGAGGCCGCTCACCGGCGCCTCGCTCGCGCGGGTGCTGTGGCGCTACCCGTTGATGACCGCCCAGGTGATCGGCGCGATCCACTGGCAGGCACTGCGCCTGTGGCTGAAGCGCAACCCGGTTCACGACCATCCCGCCGCTTCCCGAGGTACGCCATGAACACCGTTGCCCGCACCACAACGGCGCCCTCCCCGGGCACCATCGACCGCCTGCTGCGCGGCCGCCTGCTCGCCCGGCTGGCCGGCCTGCGCCACGGCCGGCTGCGCGTGCACGATGCGCTGGGCACGACCGAGCTGGGCCCGGATGAAGGCCTGCTGCCGACCGTCGACATCGAGGTGCTCGACCCGGCCTTCTATCGCGCGCTGGCGCGCCGCGGCAGCGTCGGCGCGGGCGAGGCGTTCATGGACGGGCTGTGGCGATGCCATGCCACCGGCCTGAGCGAGGCGGACGCGCTGGTGAAGCTGGTGCGCCTGCTGGTGCGCAACCGCGACCTGCTCGACGGCATGGAAACCGGCCCGGCGCGCCTCGGCGGCGCCGCGATGCGCGCCTGGCACGCGCTTCGGCGCAACACCCGTAGCGGCAGCCGCCGCAACATCGCCGCGCACTACGACCTGGGCAACGACTTCTTCAAGCTCTTCCTGTCCGCGGACCTGATGTACTCCTCGGCGCTGTGGGACGGCCCGGCGGACACGCTCGAGGCGGCCTCCACACGCAAGCTCGAGGCGATCTGCCGGCAGCTCGCGCTGAAGCCCGGCGACCGCGTGATCGAGATCGGCACCGGCTGGGGTGGCTTCGCGTTGCACGCGGCACGCCACTACGGCTGCCACGTCACCACCGCGACCATCTCGCGCGAGCAGCTCTTGCTGGCCAGGGCGCGCGTCGCGGCGGCCGGCCTGGGCGACCGCGTGGAAGTGCAGCTGAAGGACTACCGCGAGTTGTGCGGCCAGTACGACAAGCTGGTCTCGATCGAGATGGTCGAAGCGGTCGGCGCGGCCTACCTGGACACCTACTTCGCGCAGCTCGGCCGGCTGCTCAAGCCCGAAGGGCTCGCGCTGGTGCAGGCGATCACCATCGAGGACCACCGCTACGCGCAGGCGCTGGGCTCGGTGGACTTCATCAAGCGCCACGTCTTTCCCGGCAGCTTCATCCCGTCGATCCAGGCGCTGCTCTCGGCCAAGACCCGCGTCAGCGACCTGGGCCTGGTCGCGCTGCGCGATTTCGGCGAGTCCTACGCGCGCACGCTGGAGGCCTGGCGCGAGCGCTTCCTCGCCCGGTTGCCGGCCGTACGCGCGCAGGGATTCGACGAACGGTTCATCCGGATGTGGACGTTCTACCTGGCCTATTGCGAAGGCGGCTTCCGCGAGCGCTCGATCGGCGTGGCACACCTGCTGCTGGCCAAGCCCGGCTGGCGTGGCACGGCGGCGGCATGAACGCCTGGGTCACCCTGGCCGCATACGAGCTGGCGTGGCTGGCGGCGGTTGCCGGCGCCGGTCGCGGCCATGCCTGGCCCGGCTTGCTGGCGGTCGCGCTGTTTGCCGCCTGGCGCCTGGCCACATCCCGTACCCGCCTGGTGGACCTGCGCCTGGCCGCCGTGGCGCTAGCGCTCGGCCTTGCGCTGGAAGCCACCTGGACCGGGGCCGGACTGCTGCGTTACGCGGCGCCCTGGCCGGTGGCGACGGCACCGGCCTGGCTGCTGGCGCTGTGGGTGGCCTTCGCGCTGACCATCGTGCCGCTGTTCGGCTACCTGCATGCGCGGCCGTGGCTGGCCGCCATGCTGGGCGCGATCGGCGGGCCACTCGCCTACCTCGGCGCGGCGCGCGGCTGGCGTGCGCTGGCGATCGCGGCGCCGGCGTGGCACCCGCTGCTGGCGCTCGCACTCGGCTGGGCGGTGGCCACGCCGGTGCTGACCTCGCTGGCGCGGTACTGGCTGCTCCATCCGCCGAAGCAGGTCCGCGCATGAGTCCATGGCTGGCCCTGACGCTCGCATGGCTGCTTGCGGCGGCACTGATGGCCGCCGGCTGGTGGTGGCAGCAGCGCCGGCGCAATGCCGGCATCGTCGACGTGCTGTGGGCCGCGGGGCTAGCCTCGAGCGCCCTGCTGCTCGCCGCGCTCGGTCGCGGCGCACCGGCGCCGCGGCTTTGCCTGGCCGTGCTCGGCGGGGCGTGGGGCGCGCGCCTGGCATGGCACCTGTGGCGCCGCGTACGGCGCGAAGGCGAAGACGGCCGCTACCGGCAGTTGCGTGGGCGATGGGGTGACCGCCCGCTGCGCTGGGGGCTGTTCTTCCAGGCCCGGGCGGTGCTGGTCGCCTTGTTCGCGCTGCCATTCCTGGCCGTGGCGGACAACCCGCACACGCGTCCGGGCTGGCTGCTGGCCGGCGTGCTCGTGTGGCTGCTGGGTGTCGGCGGCGAGGCGCTGGCCGACGCGCAACTGGCCCGCTTCCGCGCCGACCCGGCGAACCGCGGCCGCACCTGCCGCATCGGCCTGTGGGGCTACTCGCGCCATCCCAACTACTTCTTCGAATGGCTGCACTGGTTCGCCTACGTGGCGCTGGCCCAGGGCTCGCCGCATGCGTGGCTGGCCTGGCTCGGCCCGGTGCTGATGTTCGTCTTCCTGCGCTGGCTGAGCGGCATCCCGTGGACCGAGGCACAGGCGCTGCGCACGCGCGGCGGGGACTACCGCGCCTATCAGCAAAGCACGCCGATGTTCTTCCCCTGGTTCCCCAGGCGCACGCGCCCCAAGGAGAGTGGTTCATGACGATCGCCACGCTGGATTCCACCGAGTTGTCGCCCGACCGGCCCGCTTCCGGGCTGCTCGGCCTGGCCGAGCGTGGGTTGCTGCCCGACGCGCTGCTTCGCCTTGGCATCCGCCGGCTCTGCGCGCAGCGGCTGGCCGAAGAGCGCGCGGGCGGCCCGGAGCGGGTGGCCGAACGCTACGCCCGCCACATCGACGCATTGCGCCAGAGCCCGGTGGCGATCCACACCGACGCCGCCAACGCCCAGCATTACGAGCTGCCGGCGGCGTTCTTCGAGCATTGCCTGGGTCCGCGGCTGAAGTACTCCTGCTGTTATTACCCGCGCGGCGACGAGTCGCTGGCCGAGGCCGAGGAAGCGATGCTTGCGCTCTACGGCGAACGCGCCGAACTGGCCGACGGCCAGGACATCCTGGAGCTCGGCTGCGGCTGGGGCTCGCTCACGCTCTGGATGGCCGAGCGTTACCCGCGCGCCAGGATTCTGGCCGTGTCCAACTCGCACGGCCAGCGTCGACACATCGAGGCGCAATGCCGGGCGCGCGGCCTCGCCAACGTGCGCGTGCTGACCGCCGACGCGAACACGCTCGCGCTCGAACCGTCCTGCTTCGACCGCTGCGTGTCGGTCGAGATGTTCGAGCACATGCGCAACTACGACACCCTGCTCGAGCGCATCGCCCGGTGGCTGCGTCCCGGCGGCAAGCTGTTCGTGCACGTGTTCGCGCACCGCACGCTGATGTATCCATTCGAAACCCATGGCGAGGACAACTGGCTCGGCCGGCACTTCTTCACCGGCGGGCTGATGCCGGCGGCCGACACCCTGCTGTGGTTCCAGCGCGACCTGGCGATCGAACAGCGCTGGCTGGTCGATGGCCGCCACTACCAGCGCACCGCCAACCATTGGCTGGCACGCCAGGACGCCGCGCGCGAGGCGGTGCTGGCCGAGCTGGCGCTCGCCTACGGACCGCAGGCGAGGCTCTGGTTCCACCGCTGGCGCATGTTCTGGATGGCCTGCGCGGAACTGTTCGGCTATGCCGGCGGCCGCGAGTGGCTGGTCGCCCATTACCGCTTCGCGCGCGGCGCCTGAGGAGGCACATGATCATGGGCCGCCTGGTTCCGATCTGCCTTGCCATGGCGTTCGCCGCCGGCTGTGCCGGCGCCCGGCCGCCGATCAGGCCGGCCACCGGGGTCGACCTGCCGCGCTTCATGGGCCGCTGGTACGTGATCGCGTCCATTCCGACCCGCTACGAGCGCGGCGGCCATAATCCGGTGGAAACCTACACGCTGACCCCCGACGGCACCATCTGCACCTGGTTCCGCCTGCGACCGGGCAGCTTCGATGCGCCGGTGAAACTGCTCCACTCCAGCGCCAGGGTGGTGCCGGACAGTGGCAATGGCCAGTGGCGTGTACAGCTGTTCGCGTTCTTCAGCGCCCAGTACCTGATCGGCTGGCTCAAGCCGGACTACAGTCAGGTGATGGTGGTGCGCGATGCGCGCGACTACCTCTGGTACATGGCGCGCACGCCGCAGGTTGCCGATGCGGAGTACCAGGCGATGCTGGGTCGAGCCGCCGCGATGGGATACGACGTCGCCCGCATCGTGAAGGCGCCGCAACGCTGGCCCGAAACGGGGGCTGGCAGCCAGACCTTTGCCGGAGCCTGCCGATGAAATACCTGGTTTTCCTGTCCGCGTGGGCGATGCCCGTGGTCGCGTGGCTGTCCAACGCAGGGGTGTTCGGCCCCACCAACGGCGAGATCTCAGACCGCTATCCGACCCTGATCGTGGCGGCCGGCTATGCCTTCGCCATCTGGGGGCCGATCTTCGCGCTGGACGTGCTGTTCGGCACCTGGCAGGCCTTCGATCGCGCGCGCGACCGCAGGCTGGCAAGCATCCGGCCGTGGACGACGCTGGGTTTCGCGATGACTTCGCTGTGGATGGTCGTGTTTTCGCTGCAGTGGTTCTGGCTGGCCTTGGCGATCATCTGGGTAAGCCTGGCCAGCCTGCTTTTTTCCGCCGCACGCGTATCGGATACCGCCGCCCACGGGCACGGCCGGTGGTGGCAATGGGTGCCACTCTCGCTTCACGCGGGCTGGGTGTCGCTGGCGGTGTTCCTCAACGTCGCCCAGGTGATCGTTGCCTACCGGCTGCTGCCGGTGGCGCACATGCTGCCCTGGTCGCTGGTCCTGTTCGTCCTCGTCGCGGCCCTGCTGCTGGGCTCGGTCCTGTACCTGCGCGGCAATCCCTGGTACGCCCTGGCCGCCGTGTGGGGCCTGATCGGCGTCTACGCCAGGCAACACCGGTCGGCGCTGGACGGAGCCGGGGTCGCGGCGTCGACCGCGCTGGGCCTGGCGGTGGTCATCGTGCTGGCCGCGCTGTACGCACGCTCGCGGCGGGCGCGCGGGGGCTGATCGCGGCGGCGGCTTTCCGCGTCGCCGGGACCAGCCTGGCGGATTTGCAGCCTGCGGGTACGCCGCAGGGGCCGACCCGGCGAGCACCGGGGCGCCGGCCCCGAGCATCCGGCTGCCCGCCCGACCCGTGCTGGCGGCCGACGCGGGCGTCACTCGATGTTCTGCACCTGCTCGCGCATCTGCTCGATCAGCACCTTGAGTTCCACGGCGGCATTGGTCGTGCGTGCATCGACCGACTTGGAACCAAGCGTGTTGGCTTCGCGGTTGAACTCCTGCATCAGGAAGTCGAGGCGGCGGCCGACCGGCTCCTTCAGGCCCAGCACGCGCCGGGTCTCGGCCACGTGGGTGGCCAGCCGGTCGAGCTCCTCGTCGACGTCGCTGCGGGTCACCTGCAGCACCAGCTCCTGTTCCAGCCGGCCGGGGTCGGCGGGCTGCCTGAGGTCGGCCAGGCGCGCTTCCAGGCGCGCGCGCAGGGCGGTGCGGATCTCCGGCATCCACTCGCGGACCTGTCCGACGATGCGTTCGATGGCGCCGAGCTTGTCGCGCAGGATCGATGCGAGCTGGGCTCCCTCGCGCTCGCGGGTCGCGCTGAGCGCATCCAGGGCACGTTCGAGCACCTCGAACAGCGCCGCCTGCAGGGCCTCCGGATCGGTCTCGGACTGGCGCAGCACGCCCGGGAAGCGCAGGAGCTCGGTCAGCTGCACCTGCATGCCGGGGAAGCGACCGGCCAGTTCGCGGTTCAGCGTGGCCAGGCGACCGAGCGTCACTTCGTCCACTTCCAGCGACTCGCCGCGCGCGTCGTTGCCGCGCAGACGCACGGTGAGGTCCACCTTGCCGCGCGACAGCCGCGCGGCCACGCGCTCGCGCAGTGCCGACTCGAAGCTGCGCAGCTCCTCGGGCAACCGCGGGCTGAGCTCCAGGTAGCGATGGTTGACGGTGCGCAGCTCGCAGCTGAGCGTGCCGGCAGGGCCCTGGGTTTCGGCACTGGCGTAGGCCGTCATGCTGCGGATCATGCGTCGAGCCTTGGGGTCGTTGGGGAAGCGGCAATGGTAAACTCTCGTCTCCCGCCTTGCCCAATCCAGGCCCCCGCATGACCATGACCCGCCCGAGCGGCCGCGCCAGCGACCAGCTGCGTCCGGTGACCCTGCAGCGCAACTACACCCGCCATGCCGAGGGCTCGGTGCTGGTGAGCTTCGGCGACACGCGCGTGCTGTGCACCGCGAGCATCGAGGACCGCGTGCCACCGTGGCTGCGCGGCAAGGGCGAGGGCTGGATCACCGCCGAGTACGGCATGCTGCCGCGCGCCACCGGCACGCGCACCCAGCGCGAGGCCGCGCGCGGCGTCCAGGGCGGGCGCACGCTGGAGATCCAGCGACTGATCGGCCGCTCGCTGCGCGCCTGCGTCAATCGCCAGGCACTGGGCGAGCGCGTGATCACGCTGGACTGCGACGTGATCCAGGCCGACGGCGGCACCCGCACCGCGGCCATCACCGGCGCCTACGTGGCGCTGGTCGACGCGGTCAATTTCCTGATGCGGCGCGAGAATCTCAAGCGCAACCCGATCGTCGGCGCGGTGGCGGCGGTGTCGGTGGGCATCTACCAGGGCGTGCCGGTGCTCGACCTGGACTACGCCGAAGACTCCGGCTGCGATACCGACATGAACGTGGTGATGAACGACGGCGGCGGTTTCATCGAAGTGCAGGGCACCGCCGAGGGCCATGCGTTCCGTCGCGACGAGATGGACGCGATGCTGGTGCTGGCCGAGAAGGGCATCGCCGAACTGGTCGCGGCGCAGCGCGCCGCGCTGGCGGAGGGCTGATCGATGCGTCGACTGGTACTGGCCAGCGGCAATCGCGGCAAGCTCGCCGAGTTCGAGCACCTGCTCGCCGACACCGGCTTCGAAGTGGTGACCCAGGGCAGCCTGGGCGTGCTCGACATCGAGGAGACCGGCACCACCTTCGTCGAGAACGCCCTGCTGAAGGCGCGTCATGCCGCACGCATCACCCGGCTGCCGGCGCTTGCCGACGACTCGGGCCTGTGCGTGGAACACCTCGACGGCGCGCCCGGCCTGTACTCGGCCCGCTACGCCGGCAGCCACGGCGACGCGCCGGCCAACCGCGCCAAACTGCTGCATGCGCTCGAGGGCGTGCCGGCCGAGCGGCGCGGCGCGTTCTTCATCTGCGTGCTGGTGCTGCTGCGCCACGCCGACGACCCGGCCCCGCTGATCGCCGAAGGCCGCTGGTACGGCCACGTGCTGGAGGCCGAGCGCGGCGACCTCGGTTTCGGCTACGACCCGCTGTTCCAGCCGGAAGGCCAGACGCTGTCGGCGGCCGAGCTCGACCCCTCGCTCAAGAACCGCCTGAGCCACCGCGGCCAGGCACTGGCCAGCCTGCACGCCCAGCTGGCCGCGCAGCACTAGCCATGCCGCTGACCGCGCCGCCGCTGGCGCTCTACGTGCACATGCCCTGGTGCGTGAAGAAGTGCCCGTACTGCGACTTCAACTCGCACGGGCTGCGCGGCGAGCCACCGCCCTACGCGGCCTACATCGACACGCTGCTGGCCGATCTCGACGCGGACCTGGCCGACTTCGGCGCGGCCGCCGAAGGCCGCCCGATCGTCAGCGTGTTCTTCGGCGGGGGCACGCCCAGCCTGTTCGCGCCCGGGCACGTCGCCCGCTTCCTGGACGGCGCCCGCGCGCGATTGCCGTTCGCGGACGATTGCGAGATCACGCTGGAGACCAACCCCGGCACGGTCGAACACGGCCGCTTCGACGGCTATCTGGCGGCCGGCGTGAACCGGCTTTCCTTCGGCATCCAGAGCTTCGACGACGACAAGCTCAGGCGCCTGGGTCGCATCCACTCCGCCAGCGAGGCCGAGGCTGCCGTCAAATCCGCGCAGGATGCCGGCTACGCGAACCTCAACCTCGACCTGATGTACGCGCTGCCGCGGCAGTCGCTGGACGGTGCGCTGGCCGACGTGGAGCGCGCGATCGCGCTGTCGCCGACGCACGTCTCGCACTACCAGCTCACGCTGGAGCCCAACACCGCCTTCGCCGCCAGCCCGCCGCCGCTGCCTGACGACGACGCGGCCTGGACCATGCAGGAGGCCTGCGAGGCGCGCCTGGCCGAGGCCGGCTATGGCCAATACGAAGTCTCCGCTTACGCCAGGCCCGACCGGCGCTCCCGGCACAACCTCAATTACTGGGAATTCGGCGATTACCTGGGGATCGGTGCCGGCGCGCACGGCAAGCTCACTGACGCGGGAACCGGCACCGTGCACCGGCGCTGGAAGAGCCGCCATCCGCGCACCTACCTGGAGGCCGCCGGCGGCCCCGCGCGCATCGGCGGCGGCGGCCCGGTCGAGCCGGCCGAGCTGCCGTTCGAATACATGCTCAATGCCCTGCGGCTCTACCAGGGCGTGCCGCTGGAGGCCTTTTCGCAGCGGACCGGCCTGCCCGCCGAGCGCATTGCTCCCGCCCTGGCCCAGGCCCACGCCCGCGGCTGGCTGACGGACGCGCCGGGGCGCCTGCAACCGTCCCAGCTCGGCCAGCGTTTCCTCAACGACCTGATCGGATTGTTCCTGGCCTGACAGCGGGTGATTCCGGCCTATGGCGGTCCGGAATCGACGCGCTTACACTGGCAGAGGTCAAAAATCCGAGAACTGCGTCATGGATGTCGAGCAAAGGCAGCACCCCGCGGCCCTGCCCGGATTGGACGATCAGGCCACCCTGCAGCTCCTGCCCGTGCGCATCCAGCGCCTGGTGGCGGAGTTGCGCGGACTATGCAACGCCCGGCTGCAGCCCGCGCTGGTCGATGCCCTCGATGCCCTCGACGATGCGCTGTACCAGCACGCGGAACGCTCGCGCGGCCATCTGGAACAGCAGCGCTGCTTCGACAGCCGGGCGATGGTGCGCTGCCACCGCGCCGCCTTCCTGCGCCTGATCGCCGACCACGTTGCCCGCAGCTTCGCCCGCCTGGGCGAAGTGCACGAGGCCGGCAACGTCCTCGCGCCGGCGCCGTCGTTGAGCCTGCTCGGGCGCGAGGAACACGAACTCAACGCGGCGCTGGAACAGCTCATCTCGCGTGGCGAGGCCCACACCGGCCCGGTGCTGGCCGAGCTTTCCTACCGGATGGCCGTGCTGGTCGGCGCGCCGCCGCTGGAAGGCGAGGCACTGCCCGCCTCGCCGCAGAGCCTGTCGGCCGCCGTGCGCCAGGCCATCCCGGCGCTGGACCTGCCGGCGGACCACCAGGTGCTGCTGGTACAGGCACTGGAGCGCAAGCTGGCGCCCATCCTCCCGGCGCTCTACGAAGCGGCGAACGCCCACCTGCTGGCCGGCGGCATCCTGCCCCACCTGCGCGCCTTCGCCGGCGCACGACCGGCCAACGCGCCGCCGGCCCCGCCCTCGATGAAGGCGCCGACGCCCGCGAACGAACCCGCCAGGCCGGCAACGGCCGCCAGCCACGAGCCGATCGCCGTGCTGGAGAACCTGCGCGATCTGCTGGCGCGTCAACGCGCCGGCGTGGCGCGCGTCGTCACCGGGCAGGCCGCCAGCGCCGCCGAACTGGAGATGGCCCTCGGCGCGCTGCAGCAGCACCTGGTCCAGGTCACCGACCGCGCCAGCCGTGAACTGCGCAGCGCCCAGCGCCTGCGCGAGGAACTGCTGACCCACCTCAATGCGGGCAAGCCGGCCGGCGCCGTGCGCACCGGCCTGAGCGAGGAGCAGGACGACACGGTGGAACTGGTCGCGCGATTGTTCGAACAGCTTGGCCAGCAGCTGCATCCTGGCCCCGGGGCGACCGCCCTGCTGGGCGATCTTCAGGTGCCGATCCTGCGCATGGCGATGAGCGATCGCGGCTTCTTCGAGCAGGCCGAGCATCCGGCCCGCCACCTGCTCGGCACACTGGCCGAGGCGACCAACGACTGGGGCGACGGCAAGGACATCGACCCGGACCTCGCCACCCAGCTCAGCCGGCTGGTCGCCCGCGCGCAGCGCGAGGCGCCCAGCGCCGGCCTGTACACCAGCCTGCTGGCGGACATCCGCCACCACCTGGCCCAGCTCAGCCGCAAGGCGCAGGTGACCGAGCGGCGCCAGGTCGAGGCCATGCAGGGCCGCGAGCGCCTGCACCAGGCGCGCGAGCGCGCGTCGGAGGTGCTGAACGCGCGCTTTGCCGAGACCACGCCGCGCGGCCTGCTGCGCGCGCTGCTCGACCGCGCCTGGTCGGACGTGCTGGCGCTGGCCCTGCTGCGCCACGGCGAGGACAGCGAGGCCTTCACCGAGCGCCTGCGGCTGACCGACCAGCTGCTCGGCCGCCTGCCGGTGGAAGATCCGCTGCGCCTGCGCCTTGCGGTGGAGGATCACCTGCAGCAGATCGGCATGCAGGCCGAGGAGGCCGAGCAGGTGGCCCAGCGCCTGATCGGCGGTGAAGCCACTCCCGCGAGGTCGGTGGAACGCACCGGCGAGGCGGCGCCTGCAACGGCCCCCGCGGTGGCGGAGGCGGCAGCGCCGACCGCCCATGCGCAGGCGGCCGAGCCGCCCAGCGCGACCGACCTGGCCCTGCGCCTGAAACAGCGCCAGCGCCTGGGCGAACACCGCGGGCAGGAATCGCGCCCGACCACCCCGCAGGACCCCGAGCCACCCCTTGGGCCGCAGGAAGCACGCATCCACAACCGCTTGCGACAGTTGCCCTTCGGCAGCTGGTTCGAGTTCGTCGACACGCACACCGGCGTCGTCGAACGTCGCAAGCTGGCCTGGTTCTCGCCGTTGTCGGGCAACACGCTGTTCGTCAACCGACGTGGCCAGCGGGTGGCCGAGATGAACCTGCGCGAGCTGGCCGCGGCCATCGCCAGCGGCCGCGTGCGTGAACAGGTGGCGGCGCGCGACGGCCTGTTCGACCGCGCCTGGCGCGCCCTCACCGGCAGCCTGCAGCGCCCGACCGCCCGCGCATGACCGCCCAGGTCATTTCGTTCGAGCAGCGCCGCGCGCCACGCAAGCGCGCGGCGGCCTCGCCGCTGGTGACCGACACCATCAGCGCGCGGCCGCTGGGTCACCTGTGCAACCTGTCGGCCAGCGGCGTGCTGCTCATCGCCCCCGATCGGCCGCGCAGCGAGGCGGTGTTCCAGGTGCGCCTGCCGCTGGCCGATGGACGCCACGGCGCCAGCGCGATCGAACTCGGCCTGCAGGAGCAATGGCAGCAGGCGGCCAATGCCGGCCAGGTGTGGGTCGGTTACCGCATCATCGCGATCGCACCGGATGACGCGCTCACCCTGGTGCAGTGGCTGCAGCGCGCCTGAACCGGCCACCGTGACGCGCCTGCGTCATCGGCATAGACTCGCAGACATCGTGGTAGAGCAAGGCTTCCCATGGCTGTCGAACAACCGGACCGCTCGAGCACAGGCGCCCCGTCGGCGCATTGGCCGGCGAGAACGCGCCGGCTGGTCGAGGAGGTCTGCCAGCTCTGCAGCGAGTGGTTGTCCGGGCCGCTGAGGTCCTGTCTGGCGGACTTCGACCGCGCCCTGCACGAGCGTGCGGCCAACGCCCGCAGCCACCTCGACCAGCAGCGCTACCAGGCCACCCGCCAGCGCCTGGTGCAGGAGCGCGAGGCGTTCGAGCAGCGCTTCGTCGGCTGTATCCACCAGGCCCTGCTGGAACTGGGCTCGCAGCCCGCCGCGCCGCAATCTCCCGCGCGCCAGACCCTGAGCCTGCTCGACCCGATCGAACACGAGATGACCGCCGCGCTGGACCAGCTGGTCGCCCGCAGCGCGGCCCGTGGCGGACCCTTGCTGGTGGAGCTCGGCTACCGCCTGGCGGTGCTGATCGGCATGCCGCCACTGGAAAGTGAGGCCATGCCGCTCGGGCCGCAGGCGATGGCCAGGGCGTTCCGCGATTCCAGCGCGGCGCTCGGCCTGCCGGCCGAGCACCACCTGCTGTTGCTGCAGGCGGTCGAAGGCAAGCTGATCGACGGCCTGGCCCCGCTGCACGAGGTGGTCAACAACCACCTGGCCGCCGCCGGCATCCTGCCGCGGCTGCGCCCCTTCCCGCTGCCGCGCTCGCCGCGCCGGCCCCGCCGGACGCGCCCGTTGCCGGCCGCACCCGCACCGGCCGGCGAATCGGCCGACGCGCCGGCGCGGCCGTCCGGCCTGCGCGAACTGCTCACCCACCAACGCGGCCCGCGCCCGGTGCCTGACCACGCACGCTTCGCCACCACGGGCGAACTCGATGCCGCCCTCGCCGCCCTGCCACAAGGTGCCGCGGCCCGGGACCTGCCGCGTCGCCCGCAGCGCCTGCGCGAAGCGCTGGTCGACCAGCTCAACGCCGGACAGCCGCTGGACGCCGTGCCCCTCCTGCCCAGCCCGGATGCCGACGACACCCTGGAACTGATCGCACGGCTGTTCGACACACTGCGCCGGCAGCTGCCGCCCGCGGGATCCGCGCACGCCCTGCTCGACCGCGTGCAATTGCCCATGCTGCGCGCCGCCCTGGCGGACGAGGGCTTTTTCGAGCGGCGCGAACAGCCCGCCCGCCAACTGCTGGAGCAATTGATCGAGGCCGCCCGCGAGTGGCTGGATGGCGCCGACGGCAGCCTCGTCGCCCCGCTGGAACAATTGCTCGATCGCCTCGATCGCGAGTCGCCGACTCCCACGCTGCATGCCGGGTTGGCGGCCGAACTGGAACGGCAGGTGGCCCAGCAGCAGCGCCGGGCGCAGGCCACCGAGCGTCGGCACATCGAGGCGATGCAGGGCCGCGAGCGCCTGGAACAGGCCCGCCAGCGGGCCGCCGAACTGCTCACCGGACTGCTCGCCAAGGCACCGCCGCGACCCGCGCTGCGGGCGTTGCTCGAACATGCCTGGTCGGACGTGCTTGCGTTGACCCTGCTGCGCCATGGCGAGCAGAGCGAGAGCTTCGCCCGCCGGCTGGTGATCACTGACCAGCTGCTCGGCCGCCTGCCCCCGGGCAACCTGGATGCCCTGCAGGCCGAGGTGGTTGCCGGACTCCAGCAGATCGGCATGCAAGGAGAAGAGGCCAACGAGCTTGCGCAACGGTTGATCGGTGCGGGCGCCGTCATGCAGGAAGGCGACACCGCCGGGCTGACCGGACTGGCGATGCGCCTGAAACAACGGCACGGGCCGGGCGAGGCGGCACGGCCGGCCCAGGCCCAGGCGCCAGTGCCCTCGGCCGAGGCCTTGCGTCTGCACCAGCGCCTCAGCCGGCACTCCGGCGACTGGTTCGAGTTCGTCCAGGCGGACGGTGGCCGGGTCCGGCGCAAGCTCGCCTGGTACTCCGCGCGCGCCGCGCGTGGCCTGTTCGTGACGCGCCAGGGGCAGCGCGCCGGGGAGATGAGCGTGGCCGACCTCGCCCAAGCGATCGCCGCGGGTAAAGTCCGCGCGCTGCCGGCCGTTAACGAGAGTGACCTGGACCGTGCCTGGCGTGCGCTGACCGACAGCCTGCGCCAGGCGACCCCGATGCCTGGAGCCCGTTCGTGACACCCGACCCGCAGGAGAGCCGCCGTGCCCATCGCAAGCCGGTCAACATCGCCGCCGAAGTGGTCGACGCGATCAGTGGCAGGCGCATGGGCCAGCTCGGCAACCTTTCGGCCAGTGGCATGTTGCTGATCGGCAGCGAGGCGCCGCGAAGCGAGGCGATCTACCAACTGCGCCTGCCGCTGCCGGGACTGTCCCAGGGCACGCCGGTCATCGAGGTCGGCGTACAGGAACAGTGGCACGAGGAGGCGGCCACTCCCGGCCAGTTCTGGGCCGGCTACCGCATCATCGCCATCGGCGACCAGGAATCGGCGCAGCTCCAGCGCTGGCTCGAAATGCCTGGCTGAGTTTCCTCATGGGTGGCCCTCGGCGGCCCACCGCGCGATCATGGGCAGTCTCCCCACCGGCGGGGCCGCCTCGCGCCCGCCGCCCGACGAAGGACGCCGCATGACCGAGAACCTCGCCCCGCTTTACGCCCAGCACCTGGCCACCCTGCGCGAACGCGCGGACCGGGCGCTCGCACTGGGCGGCTTCGACCGGTTGCTGATCGCCGCGGGCAAGCCGCTGAACAAGTTCCTGGACGACCAGGATTTCCCGTTCGTCTCCAACCCGCACTTCCGCCACTGGCTGCCGCTCACCGACGCGCCGGGCAGCTGGATCGTGTACGAGCCCGGCAAGAAGCCGAAGCTGGTGTTCGTGCAGCCGCGCGACTACTGGCACGTGGTACCGGCAGCCCCAAGCGGCTACTGGGTCGATCAGTTCGACATCCACGTCGCGCGCAGCGATGCCGATGCGACCGCCGTGCTCCCCAGGCAGGGCCGCAACGCCGTCATCGGGTCGGCCTGCCCGTCGATCGAAGGCGTCGAGGCTAACAATCCCGAGCCGGTGATGAACTACCTGCACTGGCATCGCAGCTACAAGACACCCTACGAACTCGCGCTGATGCGCGAAGCCAGCCGCATCGGTACCCGTGCGCACCGCGCGGCCGAAGGCGCCTTCCGCAACGGCGAGAGCGAGTTCGGCATCCACATGGCCTACCTCGCCGCCGCGCGGCAGATCGACGCCGAGCTTCCGTACGCCAGCATCGTCGGCCTGAACGAGCATGGCGCGGTGCTGCACTACAGCCACTTCGACCGCCAGCCGCCGTCGGTGCACCGCTCGTTCCTGATCGATGCCGGCGCCAGCTGCGCGGGTTACGCCAGCGACATCACCCGCACCTACGCCGCCGCCGGCGCGGGCGAGTTCCAGGCGCTGATCGACAGCATGGACCTCGCCCAGCGCGAGCTCGCCTCGAAGGTGCGCCCTGGCCAGAGCTACCCCGAACTGCACATCCACGCCCACCATCTGGTGGCCGGCGTGCTGCGCGAGCACGGGATCATCCGCATGGATGCCGAGTCGGCGGTCGCCAGCGGGGTGACCTCGGCGTTCTTCCCGCACGGCCTGGGTCACCCGATCGGCCTGGCGGTGCACGACGTGGCCGGCTTCCAGCAGAACGAGCGCGGCGGCAGCATCCCGCGTCCGCAAGGCCATCCCTACCTGCGCATGACCCGCGTGCTCGAGGCCGGGATGGTGGTGACGATCGAGCCGGGCCTGTACTTCATCGACATGCTGCTGGACGAACTGCGCGCCAACCCGGCCGCGAAGGACGTCGACTGGGCCCGTGTCGATGCGTTCAGGCCCTACGGCGGCATCCGCATCGAGGACGACGTGGTGTGCACGGAAGGCGCGCCGGAAAACCTCACCCGCGACGCCTTCGCCCTCCTCTAGCCGCAAACCGTAGGAGCCCACTTGTGGGCGATGCGCTTCGCACGCAACCGGGAGTCGGGAGTCGGGAGTCGGGAGTCGGGAGTCGGGAAAGCGAAGCACGGCTCCGCTTTGACGAATCCCCAATCCCGAATCCCCGAAGAGCAAGGCATCGCCCGCAAGCGGGCTCCTACGAAGAGCGGTGCGTCAGTGGTACCCCTCGCCGGCCAGCACCTTGCCGCGGAACACCCGGTACGAATACACCGTATAGGCCAACACCGCGGGGATCAGGAACGCCGCCCCGACCAGCACGAAGCCCTGCGAGGACGGCGGCGAGGCGGCGTCCCAGATGCTCATGCTCGGCGGCACGATGTTCGGCCACATGCCCGCCACCAGCCCGATGAAGCCGAGTGCGAAGAAACACAGCGCCAGCACGAACGGCTGCACCTCGCGGTTCTTCAGCACCGCCCGCCACAACAGCACTGCGTCGAGCACCGTGAGGGCCGGCACCGGCGACAGCCACAGCATGTGCGCCCCGGTGAACCAGCGTTCCATCAGCTGCGAATCCAGGAAGGGCAACCACGCGCTGACCATCAGCATGAAGCCGATCACCGCCAGCATCAGCGGCCGGGTGAGATCGAAGGCGATACGCTGCAGCCGGCCCTCGGTCTTGAGGATCAGCCAGGTCGCCCCCAGCAGCGCATAACCGAACACCACCGCCACGCCGGTCATCACCGCGAACGGGCTGAACCAGCCGAACGCGCCCTGTACGTACTTGCCGCCGGTCAACGGCATGCCCTCGACCAGCGCGCCCAGGATCAGGCCCTGCGCGAAGGCGGTGACCACCGAGCCCACGCTGAAGGCCACGCCCCACAGCCAGCGCGAGGTGTGCGCCTTGAAACGGAACTCGAACGCCACGCCACGGAAGATCAGCGCGATCAGCATCGCCAGGATCGGCAGGTACAGCGCCGACAGCACGACCGCGTAGGCCCTGGGGAAAGTCGCCATCAAACCCGCGCCACCGAGCACCAGCCAGGTTTCGTTGCCGTCCCAGATCGGCGCGGCGGTGTTCATCATGTGGTCGCGCTGGTCTTCGTCGTCGGCGAACGGCAGCAGGATGCCCAGCCCCAGCACGAAGCCGTCCAGCAGCACGTACATGATCACCGCGAAGCCGATGATGAAAAACCACACCACGGGGAGAACGGTCGCCCAGTCCATCGTCAGTCTCCCATCGGATCGTCGGGTGCCGACAGCGGACGCGCCGGTGTGCGGGCACGGCTGCCGTGCACCGGCGTGGCCGGTTGCCCGCGTTGCGGCGCCGGCAGCGGCCCGTCCCGGAACAGCTTGAGCAGGTACCAGATGCCGGCGCCGAAGATGCCCAGGTAGACCACCACGAAGGTGACCAGCGAGGCCAGCACGCTACCCGCCGGCAGTTCCGTGGCTGCTTCCGAGGTTCGCATCAGGCCCTGCACGACCCAGGGCTGGCGACCTACTTCGGCGACCCACCAGCCGGTCAGCAACGCGACGAAGCCCGAGGGGATCATCACCACCCACGCCTTCAGGTACCCGCGACCGGAGAAGAGCGTGCCGTGCTTCCAGCGCCACAACCCGACCAGCGCCAGCGCCAGCATCAGCAGGCCCAGACCGACCATGACACGGAAGGAGAAGAACGGGATCTTGACCGGCGGACGCTCGTCGCGCGGGAAATCCTTCAGGCCCTTGACCTCGCCGTCCCACGAATGCGTGAGGATCAGGCTGCCCAGGTGCGGCACCTCCACCGCGTAGCGGTTGGCCTCGGCCTGCTCGTCGGGCCAGGCGAACAGCGCCAGCGGCACGCTGCTGGCGGTCTCCCAGCGCGCCTCGATGGCGGCCAGCTTCGCCGGCTGGTACTCGCGCACCTTCAGGCCCGCCATGTCGCCGATGACGATCTGGATCGGAATCACGATCGCCAGGAACGCCAGTGCCAGCTTGAGCATCGCCCCGGCGCGGTCGACGAAGCGCCCCTTGAGCAGATAGAAGGCCGACACGCCCCCGACCACCATGGCGGTCGAAATGAACGCGGCCAGCACCATGTGCGGCAGGCGCACCAGGAACGAGGGATTGAAGATCACCTGCCACCAGTCGGCGGGGTAGAACACGCCCTCGCGGATCTCGTAGCCGGCCGGGGTCTGCATCCAGCTGTTGGCGGACATGATCCAGAACGAGGACAGCAGGGTGCCGAGACAAACCATGCAGGTAGCGAGGAAATGCATCCTGTCGCTGACCTTCTTCCAACCGAACAGCATCACGCCCAGGAAGGTCGCTTCGAGGAAGAACGCGGTCAGCACCTCGTAGTTGAGCAGGGGACCGACGACGTTGCCGGCGGCGATCGAGAAGCCGGCCCAGTTGGTGCCGAACTGGAAGCTCATCACGATGCCCGACACCACGCCCATGCCGAAGGCAACGGCGAAGATCTTCAGCCAGAAGAAATACAGGTCACGCCACAGGTCGGTGCGCTTGACCAGCCACACGCCCTCGATGAACGCCAGCCACGCCGCCGTCCCGATGGTGAAGGCGGGGAACAGGATGTGGAAGGACATCACCCACGCGAACTGCAGGCGCGAGAGGAACTCGGCAGTCGGCATGCTTCACTCCCGGGGGGAAGGGCATCGGCGACTATAGACACGCGCGGCGTGACGGCCGCGGCATCGCGACAGGCTGCCGCGCGGCGTGGCGCCGCAGGAGCCTTCGCCATGAATGGATGGGGCGCCCTGCCCGGATCCTCACCCGCGCGTCGGCGCCCTCCGGGAGGGGCGCGTTTCAACCCGGCCCCTCGACTCCGCCCTGCAGGCGCCCGGCGCGCACGGGCTTGCGCATCGCGCGAGCCCTCTCGCGGGAGACGGGATAGCGCCGGGCGCGGCGCGGCACCCGAAGAGCCATCATCCGTGCAGCATTGATCGCACGGAAGCGACGCCGCGCACGCGAGGGTTCAACGCCTGCCCAACACCCGCGCCAGCTCCTCCGGCTCCTTCGGCACGGCCTCCGTGAGCACCACGTTCCCGTCCGCACTCACCGCCACGTCGTCCTCGATGCGGATGCCGATGCCGCGCCAGCGCTCGGCCACGCCGCGCAGGTCGGGCGGTACGTAGATGCCCGGTTCCACCGTCACCACCATGCCCGGCTCCAGCAGGCGCGCATCGCCATCGACGCGGTAATCGCCCACGTCGTGCACGTCCAGCCCCAGCCAGTGCCCGGTCTTGGAGGGGAAGAAGGCCTTGTACGCGCCACTGTCGATCGCCGCATCGGCCGAGCCCTTGAGCAGTCCCAGCGCACACAGGCCCTCGGCGATCACCCGCACCGCCGCGTGGTGCGCGGCATCGAACGGGCGACCGGGTCCCACCTCGTCGATCGCCGCCTGCTGCGCGGCCAGCACCACCTCGTACAGGGCGCGCTGCTCGCGCGACCAGCGCCCGTTGACGGGAAAGGTGCGCGTGATGTCGGAGGCGTAGCAGTCCACCTCGGCGCCGGCGTCGATCAGCAGCAGATCGCCGTCCTTCAGCGGCGCGCGGTTGGCCAGGTAGTGCATGGTGCATGCGTTGACCCCGCCGGCGACGATCGGCGGGAAGGCCGGCACCGCGCCACGGCCGCGCATCACCCGCAGCAGTTCGGCCTCGACTTCGTATTCCAGCCGTCCAGGCAGCGCGGCCGCCATCGCCGCCACGTGTGCCTCGGCGGCGATCGCCGCCGCCTGACGCATGAGCTTCAGCTCGCCCCGCGACTTGTAGAGCCTGAGGTCGTGCAGCAGATGCCCCAGCGCCACGAATTCCTTCGGCACCACGCCCCCGCCGCGCAACTGGCGCAGGCGGCGCATCCAGCCGAGCAGGTGCGCATCGAAATCAGGCTCTCGCCCGAAATGGCAGTACACCCGCGCGCGCCCCTCGATCATGCCCGGCAGGATGTCGTCGATGTCCTCGATCGGGAACGCATCGTCCAGCCCGAAGCTGCCGACCGCGCCCTCGGTGCCGGCCACCTCGCCGTGCCAGCGCTCATGCGCGGGGTCGCGCTCGCGGCAGAACAGTACCGCCTCGCCGTGCGCGCGACCGGGCAGCAGGGCCAGCACGGCGTCGGCTTCCGGAAAGCCCGTGAGATAGTGGAAGTCCGAGTCCTGCCGATACGGCCAGGCGGCATCGGCGTTGCGCATGCGCTCGGGCGCGGCGGCGACCAGCAGCGCCGCGTCGGCGCCGGCCATGCGCATCAGCTGGCGCCGACGGCGCGCGAATTCGGCGATCGCGATGCTCAATGCAGGGTGTCGTTCGCCGGGCGCTGCGCGGAGTGGATCTCGGCGAACAACAGCATGGCGCCCATGCGCACGAACTCGTGCACCTCGATCAGCGCATCCTCGTCCTCGCTCTCGTCGCCGAAATCGAAGGCCGAACTGGCGATCGTGGTGAGGTCGCGCAGGATTTCCTGCGCCTCTTCGGACAATTGCGCGTGGGTGCCGGCGCCGGCCAGGCCGAAGCCGCCAAGGAAGCCCCGGCACCACTCCACCAGCGCCTCGGCACGTTCGGCCAGCGGACGATCGTCCGCCGGCAGCAAGGGCTCGAAGCCGAGTTCGGGGTCCGCCAGCTCGCCGCGGGACTGGGTCGCCAGCCGCTCCAGCAGCGCCTGGTCATGCGGTGCCGGCACGACCGCCTCGCCGCCTTCGAACGCCAGCGCCGCCAGCAACGGTTGCCTTTCCAGCGAGCCCCCGCCGGCCAGGTAGCCGCAGAGCGAGCCATGCAGCTCGCTCGCGTCCGCGCCGATGCGCATGCGCACGAGCGCGGCATCCAGCTCGTCGTAGCCGAGTAAATCGGGGGCGGTCATGGCGGATCTCCACGGGGATCGGCCACCAAGTCTAATCGCCCCGGGCTCTTGTAGGAGAGCGCCTGGGCGCGGCCGGACAGGCGGTCGCGCCCCTGCGCGCCGCCATGGGGAAATGCCGCACCTTTTCCCGCGGCAGGCTTGCTATATTTCACACCATGAGCACGCCCGATCCCGTCCAGCAGGAATTGGCCACCCTGAACCAGCAGCTGGACCGCCTGCTGGACCTCGTGCGCCGGCTGCAGGAGGAAAACCGCAGCCTGCGGCACAGCCAGGAACAGCTGGCCAACGAGCGGGCGGGCCTGATGGCGCGCAACGACCAGGCGCGCACGCGCGTCGAGGCCATGATCCAACGGTTGAAAGCCCTCGAGAACAACGGCTGATGAGCAGCACGCCCTCCCCCGCTTCCGAGCCGGTCGCGCTGCGCCTGCTGGATCGCGAATTCCTGATCGCCTGCGCCCCCGAGGAGCGCGAGGGCCTGCTCGCCGCGGCCACCTTCCTCGACCAGAAGATGCGCGAGCTGCGCGCCAATGCCCGCACGCCCGGTTTCGACCGGCTGGCGGTGCTCGCGGCGATCAGCGTGACCCACGAGTACCTGGGCCTGCGCAGACAACACGACGGGGCTGATCGCAGCGTGACTGACGGTCTCGCCGCATTGCGTCGCAAGCTTGAAGCGGCGCTCGACGCGCAAGTAAGATAGTCCCCGGCGTTTTCTGCGGTGTGCGCCAGCACACTCTTACATTTGCCTTGTTCCTACATACGACCCCGGGTCGGCTTCACATGGTTGTTGTGCATGTCCGCCGCGTGCGGAAAGCCTTGAAGGCCATGTAGTCCTCCCACCTGATCCAAAAGGATCAAGGTCGTTCGGTGGGCAGCGGCATCGCGGTTGACGCCACCTCTTTTCCGCCCCGGCCGACGTTGACGCAACGTCGGCCGGGTGCGTGAGCGGCGCCGTCGCGCCCTCTTGCCAGGAGATGCGCGAACGTGGACGCCACCGCCCAACGCCGCGAACTGCGCCAGCATCTCGCCGCCCGCCGCCGCGCACTGACGCCGGCGCAGCGCATCGCCGCCGCGCAGGGCCTCAGGCACAGCCTCGAACAGCTCCCCGAGTACCACACCGACGCTCGCGTGGCCGGCTACTGGGCCTGCGATGGCGAGCTGCCGCTGAACCTGGCGATCCCGCCACTGGCTGCGCGCGGCCAGCGCTTCCTGCTTCCGGTACTGGGCGAGGACCGGGGACTGCGCTTCGCCCCCTGGTCGGCCGGCGAGGATGTCGAGCCCAACCGCTATGGCATCCCCGAACCGGTGGCGCCGCGGGAATGGTTCGCTCCGTTCCAGCTCGACCTGGTGCTCGTCCCGTTGCTGGGCTTCGACCGCCGTGGTCACCGGCTCGGCTACGGCGGCGGCTGGTATGACCGCAGCTTTGCGTTCCTGAACGACCAGGCACGCCCCACCGAGCCACTTCTGGTCGGCGTCGCCTACGACTTCCAGGAGTTGCCCGCGATCGCGCCCGAACCCTGGGATGTACCGCTGGACTACATCGCCACCGATCGCGAACTGATCGACTGCCACCCGGAAGCCTCCCGATGAGCGAGCGGCCCTACTCCCACTGGCTGATGAAGTCCGAGCCGGACACCTTCTCCATCGACGACCTCAGGCAGCGCAAGCGCGAGCCCTGGGACGGCGTGCGCAACTACCAGGCGCGCAACTTCATGCGCGACGGCATGCGCAAGGGCGACAAGGTTTTCTTCTACCATTCCAACTGCGCCGAACCGGGCATCGCCGGCATCGCCGAGGTGGCCAGCGAGGCCTACCCGGACCCGAGCCAGTTCGATCCGAAGAGCAAGTATTTCGACCCTGCCAGCTCGCGCGACAACCCGCGCTGGATGCTGGTGGACGTGAAGTACGTGCGCAAGCTCAAGCGCGTGATCACGCTGGACGAGCTCAAGAACCAGCCCGCGCTCGCGGACATGGCGCTGGTGCGCAAGGGCAACCGCCTGTCGGTGATGCCGGTGGGCGCGCAGGACTGGGAATTCATCCTGGCGCTCGAGTAACCACCGATCCGACGCCCGCCGACGGCAGGCGCGCAGACCTCCCCAAGGAAACCTCCATGAGCAACGAAAAGCGCCTCGCCGGCGAAGCCGCCATCCGCTACGTCGAGGACGGCGCCATCGTGGGTGTCGGCACCGGCTCGACCGTGGCCTTCTTCATCGACGCGCTGGCCGGCATCAAGCACCGCATCCACGGCGCGGTATCCAGTTCCGAGCAGTCGACCGCGCAACTGAAGCGACACGGCATACCGGTGCTCGACCTCAATGCCACCGGGCCGCTTTCGCTGTACGTCGATGGCGCCGACGAGTGCGATCCGCACAAGCGGCTGATCAAGGGTGGCGGCGCCGCGCTCACCCGCGAGAAGATCGTCGCCGAGGCGAGCGCGCAGTTCGTCTGCATCATCGATTCGAGCAAGCGCGTGGACCTGCTCGGCCGCTTTCCGCTGCCGATCGAGGTGATCCCGATGGCGCGCAGCCTGGTCGGTCGCGAGATCGTCAAGCGCGGCGGGCAGCCGGTGTGGCGCGACGGCGTGGTGACCGACAATGGAAACTGGGTGATCGACGTGCACGGCTGGCAGATCACCGATCCGGTGGCGCTGGAGTCCGAGCTGAACCAGATTCCGGGCGTGGTCACCGTCGGCCTGTTCGCGCGGCGCCCGGCCGATATCGTGCTGGTGGGCGACAAGGAAATGTAGTCCGGGGAGCGGGAGAGCTCCGGCCACTCCCGCATCGGGGAAGTGGGTCAGCCCACTGCCCCGGTGGCCACGCTTCAGGCCGCACGCACGCCGTTGCGGCCGAAGCGCAGGTGACGACTGGCCTGGCGCGCTTCCTGCAACCGGCGCTTGTGCGCGCTCAAGAGGTCACCTCGCGTGATGATGCCGACCATCCGGTGCGGCGCATCCTTGCTGACCACGATCAGCCGGCCGACCTGCTCGGCCACCATGTGGTCGGCGGCCTCGCGCAGCGAATGATCCTCCTTGACCATCATCGGCGGACGGATGACCAGGTCGGCCAGCGGCAGCGAATAGGACCACTGCGGATCGAGCAGGCTGCGCCGCGTCAGCACGCCCACCACCTGCTCGTGCTCGTCCACCACCGGGAAACCCTGGTGCTGCGCCTCGGCCGAACCTTCGTTCAACCAGTGGCGCACCTCGCCCAGCGTCTGGGTGGTGCGCAGGGTCACCACGTTGCGCGAACAGGCATCGCCCACCGCCACCTGGTCCAGGTAGTCGGCCGCGTATTCGGAAGGCACACGCACGCCGCGGCGGGCGATCTTCTCGGTCATGATGGTGTTGCGCATCATCAGTGCGGAGATCAGGTAGGCCGCGGTGCAGCCGCCCAGCAGCGGCAGCAGGCCGGCTGGCTGGCCGGTGGTCTCGAACGCGAACACCACTGCGGTCAGCAGAGCGCGGGAGGCGCCCGCGAAGATCGCCGCCATGCCGACCAGGGCAGCGATGCGCGAGTCGATGCCGAACTGCGGCAGCAATGCGGCGAGCCCCAGTCCGATCAGTGCACCCAGCGCGCCGCCGATGGTGAACAGCGGCGCCAGCGTACCGCCCGAGGTGCCGCTGCCCAGCGAGATCGACCAGGAAATGAACTTCATCACGCACAGGAAAAACAGCGTGTGCAGCGTGAATTCGCCGCTGACGATGCCTTCGATGTTGGTGTAGCCCACGCCGAGCGTCAGCGGCGCGAAATAACCGACCACGCCCACCGCCACGCCGCCCAGCGCCGGCCACCACATCCAGTGGATCGGCAGCCGCTCGAACGCGTCCTCGATGCCGTAGACGATCCGCGTGACACCGACGCTGACCAGGCCGAGCAACGCGCCCACGCCCACGTAGCACGCCAGCGCGACAGCGCCGGGCTCGGCCAGCGCCGGCATCGCGAACACCGGCGCAGTGCCCTGGAACGCGTAGCGCACGGAGGTGGCGGCCACGGTCGCCAGCGCGACGGGAATCAGCGAACGCGGACGCAGCTCGAACAACAACAGTTCCACCGCCAGCACGACCGCCGCCACCGGCGAGGCGAACACCGCCGCCATGCCCGCGGCGGCGCCAGCCGCCAGCAGCACCTTGCGCTCGCCGCCGGTGACCCGCAGGAGCTGCCCGATGAACGAGCCCAGTGCGCCGCCGGTGGCGATGATCGGCCCCTCGGCGCCGAATGGCCCGCCGGTGCCGATGGCGATCGCCGAGGACACCGGCTTGAGGAAAGTGATCCGCGGCGGGATCTTCGACTCGTTGAGCAGCACCTGCTCCATCGCCTCGGGAATGCCGTGGCCGCGGATGGCGCGCGAACCCCAGCGCGCCATCGCGCCGACGATCAGGCCACCGATCACGGGGACCACGATGACCCAGGGTCCCAGGTGATGGCCGGCCGGCGAGGAAAAGTCGGTCGACAGTCGACCGTAGAACGCCAGATTGGTGACCAGCCCGATCAGGGAGGTCAACACTTGGGCAATGAAGGCCGCAGCCACGCCCAGCACCACCGACACCGCGGTGATCCGCAGCACCCGCCGGTCCACCAGGGTGGAGCGGCGTGGCATGCGGGTGGCGTCGAGGCTGACTCCCAACGCGGGAGAAAGTGGCAGGGCGTCCGTGCTGCCTTCCAGGCGCACGCCCAGCGGCGGAGCCGGCTTGTCGGAGGGGGAGGTCATCGAAATCACGCGCAAAGCGGGGATTTTACGCCTCCCGGCCAGGGAACCGAAGGGCTCCCTTCAGCTCCGATGCCTGCCGCCCTACCCATGGGTCGCGGATGCTGTCCCGGGGCCGTGGCGCTTCCGCGGGAGATGGGGCCGCCACAGCGGATGCGGCGGCCAGACGGCACCTCGGCCGCGACGATGACCCTTCGCCGCGCGCGACAGCAAAAGCTTAACGCGGCACTCAGTTTAAGCGTGGCTTTTCGCGAAAAAATCACTTTTGCAAGGTAGAGTGCGATTGCTCGACCAACGAGCAAATTCCAGAAGGGGACATGGCTATGATCAAATTCCTGCCTCGCCGCGCGCTTCTCGCCGGCCTGGTCGTCATGGGCTTTTCGGCGTCTGCCGTGGCGGCAACGGGCACGGGCCTGGGTCAAGCCTGGCCGAATGCACAGGACGTGAGCGCGAGCACGCATTGGCATGTGTACACGTTCACCAACAACGGCGTGCAGTACGTCCAGGTGAACGACATGTACGGCAATGTTCGCGTGGCTTTTGGCAACGTGAGCGGGCAGTTCCTGGTGCTGCCCATGGGTCGCGATGCGCAGCGTCTCTCTACCCCGCAGCAGACCGCGTCCACCAGCACGACGGCCGTGCCGTTGACCTCCTATGCCGAGACGGTCTATCGCGGCAACAACATCCAGCTGCGGGCGACACCGATGAGCGACGGTACGACTGCCTTCACGGTGAATCCCGATACCACGACCTACGCGGCCGCCGCACCGTGCGACGACCCGGTGGAGTGCAGCAGCCACTCGCCGTAAGCGCCGGGGGATACGAAAAAAGAAAACCGCCCTCCGGGGCGGTTTTCTTTTTGCCTGTCCGAAGCGGGGGCGACGGCGCGGGTTTCCTCCGCTCAGGCGAGTTCCGGGTCGAACAGCATCAGGCTGATCCGATGGCCCGTGCCTCGTGCACGTGCATGGACCTTGCCTTCGAAAATGCCGGCGCGATCCTTGAGTGCGCCCAGGCCCATGCCACTGCCACCGAGGGCCGACTGGATATCGTCCCAGCGCACGCGGGCCAGACGCTCGTAATCCACGTCGCTGTCCACGCAAAGTACTGCCCAGCGCCGCCCGCCGGAGTGGCCGCTACGCAACCGCATGCGCACCTTGCTGACGTTGCGCTTGGCGCATGCCAGCGCGATCGCTTCCGAGGCAAGCCGGTACAGCGCCATCTGGACGCTGGTGGACAACTGTTCGACATCTCCCTGGATGTCGCACCAGTAGACGATGCCGCCTTCGTCAAGCGCACGGGGGATCGACCCTTCGCGCAGCGCGGCCGTCAGCCCGCGGTCGCGCCAAGAAAGCGGGTACAGCGAGTCGGCCAGCCGGTACATCTGATGCTGCGCCACGGCAGCCTGACGGTAGTAGGTGCGCTCGTCGGTTCCTGGCAGCAGGCAGCGCAGCCGGCCCAGCAACTGGGTGTAGGACGCCTGGATTGCCCCGCTCATCTGCTCCAGCGCATAGGATGTCTGCCGCAGTTGCAGTTCACCCAGATAGACATTCCTCTGCGCCATCGCCAACGCCAGACGAGAATCCATCCGTTCCTGCTTCTCGCGCTGATGCAGCACCGCGATGCGCGCGCCGAGCATCAGCATCGTGGTGATGGTGAAAGCGATGAAGACCTGGGCCTGGACGGTTTCGTGGTCCCGAACGACCGGCATGGTGAGGATGACCGCGACGCTTGCCGCCGTGCCGCCGACGGCGGCGCCGCGCCAGCCATGGCGCAGCGACAGCCAGGCGACCGGCAGGAACATCGCCATCCGCGCAGCCTGACTGGCATCACCGGCCACGCCCGACGCCAGCCAGACGAGCAAGGCCAGGGCCGGCAACAGCAGCGACACCGTCTCGAGCACCAGGCGACTCTCCGAGACGCCCGCGAGAATCTGCCGGAGCGACCGGCTGGCCAGCTCTTCCCTTACTGCCAGCGCCAGCGGCACGACGGTCAGGATGCCGATGTACGAGCCAAGGAAATACCACCCGGCCGCCGTGCGGAAATCATGCCGCGGCTCGACCGTGGCCACGAACAGGGCCGACGTATCGGCGATGGTCCACACGACCGACACCAGCAGGGAACAGAGCAGCAGCACATTGATGCTGGTGATCGTGCGCGATGGAAACAGGCGACGTTGCTCGCGGCAGAAGCGGACGATGGGCATCGCCAGGCCAACGGGCGGCACCAGCATGATCGCCGACCACATCCAGCCGTACTGTTCCAGGCAGCTCAGGCTGAGGTAGCCGAGCGGAATCAGCTCGCCCACCAGCAGCGCCGGCCAGTAGCGATACGGCAACAACATCAGGGCGCACAGACGCAAGCCTGCGAACAGCACCCAGTGGGAGAAAGAAATCTCGCGAAGCAGGAGGTAACTCAGGGCATAACCGGCCGCAACGGTCACGTGCCTGAGCCAGATGTTGTCCCAGATCCTTGTCAGCATCGTCCTAACCCCCTTGGGCATGGATGGCCTGAATTACCCCAATCCAGCGACCGGTCCACGTCGACATGTTATTCCATCTATACAACGACTTGCTTCGTGAAAAACGAGTGAAACCAATAACCTACCATCGCCTTTCGGTGGTGCTCATCGTAGCGCAAGCCGGCTCGGCACGGCGGGCAACCATCCTGCCATCGTTGTGCCCTGCGTCGCAGGATTCCGCATCGGGGCGCAACGAGCGGAACGACAAGCCGGCTTTCCGCCACCTCCGTCGAACATGCAAAAAAGAGGCCCGCCAATGGCGGGCCTCTTTCGTTTGGCTGGGAGACTAGGATTCGAACCTAGATAAACGGAGTCAGAGTCCGTTGTCCTACCGTTAGACGATCTCCCAAAACCCTTGGGCACGATGCGCTCTGACCGGTTGCATCGTCCCTCGAAGCGGATGTTAGCGCTTCGAGAACTGGGTGGCGCGGCGGGCCTTGTGCAGACCGACCTTCTTGCGCTCGACCTCGCGGGCGTCGCGGGTCACGAAGCCGGCCTTGCGCAGCGGCGACTTCAGGGTCTCGTCGTACTCGATCAGCGCGCGGGCGATACCGAGACGGATCGCACCGGCCTGGCCGGTGATGCCGCCGCCGGCGACGGTGACCTTGATGTCGAACTTGTCGGCGCTCTGCGTCAGTTCGAGCGGCTGGCGCACGATCATGCGCGAGGTCTCGCGACCGAAGAACTGGTCGAGCGGCTTGCCGTTGACTTCGATCGCGCCGTTGCCCTTGCGCAGGAACACGCGGGCGGCGGAGGTCTTGCGGCGACCGGTGCCGTAATTCTGCTGGATAGCCATGGGTTTCCTTAGATCTCCAGCGCCTGCGGCTGCTGGGCGGTATGCGGATGCTCGGCGCCGCCGTACACCTTGAGCTTGCGGTACATCGCACGGCCCAGCGGGTTCTTCGGCAGCATGCCCTTGACGGCGATCTCGATCACACGCTCCGGGTGCGTGGCCAGCATGTCCTTCAGACTCATGGTCTTGAGATTGCCGACGTAGCCGGTGAAGCGGTGGTACATCTTGTCGTCCAGCTTCGCGCCGGTGACCGCGACCTTCTCGGCGTTGACCACGACGATGTAATCGCCGGTGTCGACGTGCGGGGTGAACTCCGGCTTGTGCTTGCCGCGCAGGCGGCGGGCGATCTCGGTGGACAGACGGCCGAGCGTCTTGCCCGTCGCATCGACCACGTACCAGTCGCGCTTGACGCTTTCCGGCTTGGCGCTGAACGTTTTCATTTCAAGAATACCTGTCTGCCGCCACGGGGGCGGTTAGCGGAATCGGTGGAACAAAGGCGCGAGATGATAGCGGAGCCGTCATCCATCGCGCAAGCCTGCCGGTCGGCCGACTGTGAGCTGCAAATGATAGCATGACGCCCATGCCCGAGAACAAGTCCGAGCGCATCGCCGCGCTGGCCGACCAGTGCGTGCAATGCGGCCTGTGCCTGCCGGCGTGCCCGACCTATGCACTGGATGGCAACGAGGCCGAATCGCCGCGCGGGCGCATCGCGATCGCCGCGGCCCTGGCCAAGGGGCTGGCGCCGGTCACCGACGAGCTGCGCACCCCCCTGGACCACTGCCTGGGCTGCCTGAACTGCGAGCGGGTATGTCCCGCCCAGGTGCGCTTCGGTGAGCTTCTGGTCGAAACGCGCACCCTGCTCGGGCCTGCACCGGGGCGGCCACGGATGCTGCTCGCGCTGGCAAAGCGGCCCGCCTTGCTGCGATGGACCCGGCTTTCCGGATTGCGCCGCTGGTACGCGCAACTCGCACGCTGGCTGCCACGGCGCTCCCGCTTCCGCGCCGCACTGGTTCTGGCGGCGTCACCGACGTCTTCGAGCCTCCGACCAGCGCACCGGGAGACGGCCCCACGCGCACCGGCGCTGGCTCACGTTGCGCTCTTTCCGGGGTGCGTGGGCAGCGTGGACGACGCGGCCGCGCAAGAGGCGGCGGTCGCCCTGCTGGAGGCTGCCGGCCATCCGGCGACGCGGCTGCCAGCCTTCTGCTGTGGTGCACTGGATGCCCACGGCGGCGACGCACGGGCGGCGGAGCAGGGGGCGCGGCGCGTGCAGGAAAGCTGGCGGGGCAGCGGCGCTTCCGTGCTGGTGACGGTGACGCCCGGCTGCCTTGGGCAACTGCGCCATGCCCTGCCCGGCGTGAGGGTGGAAGATCCCTGCGCGCTGCTCGCGGCGCAGGCCGATCGCCTGCAGTTCCGCCCGCTTCCCATGCGCGTCGCGCTCCACCTGCCCTGCACGCAACTGAACGTGGCGCGTAGCGATGAGGCCTTGCGGGTGCTGCTCGGGCGCGTGCCGGCGCTTGAGGTCGTGCCGCTTCCTCCGCGCTGTTGCGGCGCGGCCGGCAGCCACCTGCTGGAATTCCCCGAGCGCGCCGCGGCCTTGCGCGCTCCCACGCTCGATGCCATCGCCACGCTGGCGCCACAGGCGTTGCTGTCGTCCAATATCGGTTGCCGGCTGCACCTGGCGGCAGGCCTGGCCGGACAGGGCATTGCCGTGCCGACCCTGCATCCGCTGGTGCTGCTGGCGCAGCAACTGATTCCCGGAAATCCGCCATGAACGTTCGCACGCTCTCTTCGCTCGACCGCCTGCTGGCAGGTGTCGAACGCGCCCTGGAAACCGTCGCCGGTGCACCGGAAGCCGCGCGCCCCTCGCCCGCCACGGCGCTGGAGAATGCGCCGCTCGACGACGCCGAGCGCCGCCACGCCGCCGGCCTGATGCGCGTCAACCACACCGGCGAGGTCTGCGCGCAGGCGCTGTACGACGGCCAGGCCGCGCTCGCGCGCGACGAGGACACCCGCCGCCACCTGCAACACGCCGCCGACGAGGAGACCGACCACCTGGCCTGGTGCGCGCAACGCCTGCGCGAGCTGGACAGCCGGCCGAGCCTGCTCAACCCGTTGTGGTACGCCGGCAGCTATGCCATCGGCGCGGCCGCCGCGCTGGTCGGCGACAGGGTCAGCCTGGGCTTCGTGGTGGAAACCGAGCGCCAGGTGGAGGCCCACCTCGCAGACCACCTGCAACGCCTGCCAGCGCAGGACGAACGCTCGCGCGCGGTGCTCGCGCAGATGCAGGCCGACGAGGTGCGTCACGCCGACAACGCCAGGGCGCGCGGCGGGATCGATCTCCCCTTCCCGATCCCCGGGCTGATGCATCTCAGCTCGCTGGTCATGAAGAGCGTCGCCTACCGTATCTGACGCGCGCGACCATGCCGGTGCTTACCGGCAATGGCCCCAACCGCCCGCTCCAGATGGAAGTGGCTGCATTGCTCGCGGTTGTAGTCCGGCCCCAGCACCATGCCTGCCACCTCGCAGGCGCGGTCGCCTGCCTTGCCCGGCGCTTGCCAGCCGCCCGCAATGCGCAGCTCTCGCCCGTCAGCCAGCACGAATCCCGTCAGGTCGATCGCCGCCGCCCGCGCATGGCGGCTGGGCGGTGCGCTGCTGCGACCGTAGAGGTTGCGGCAGGCGTAGCTGCCGACATGGTCGATCCGCGTGACGGCGCGCCGGTAGAGCTGCCGAGCGGCCGGCTGCAGGACCTGCCGGTCGAGCAGCACCAGCGTCGCCGCCAGCGGACAGGTCACGATCGCCGCATCGACCCAGCCGCACGGGTCCGGGCCGTTGCGATCAGTCACCGGATCGAAACGCGCGCCGGCGCGCGCCAGGGCTGCCTTGCAGGCGCGCGGCTCCTGCCCCAGCCGCTCGAGCCTGTAGCGGACGGACATGTCCGGCATCGCGCGCAGATCCAGCGGCGCCCACGGGGCGCAGCGATCAGGCGGACGCCGGTCACGCGACCACGCCAGCGCAAGCAAGGCGAGCAGCAGCAGGGACGGCAGGAAGGCGCGCATGGGGCCAACCTGGCCGAGAGGGCGTGCGCGCAACGAAAGACCCCGCCTCGCGGCGGGGTCGTCGATCACATCAGGTTGCGGCCGTGGAACAGTTCCTCGATCTCGCGCTTGAGCAGCGACTCGATCCGCTGGCGCTCCTTGAAGGACAGATCGTCCGCGTGCGCCTCGAACAGGTAGGTGTCGAGGTCGAAGTCCTTGATGTGCATCTTCGTGTGGAAGATGTTCTCCTGGTACACGTTGACGTCGAACATCTCGTACTTCTGCCGGATGTGCCGCGCCAGGTAGTCCTGCACCGAGTTGATCTTGTGGTCGATGAAGTGCTTCTTGCCCTTCACGTCGCGGGTGAAGCCGCGCACGCGGTAGTCGCACACCACGATGTCCGACTCGAAGCTGTCGATCAGGTAGTTGAGGGCCTTCAGCGGCGAGATCACGCCGCAGGTGGCCACGTCGATGTCCGCGCGGAAGGTCGCGATGCCGTTGTGCGGATGCGTTTCCGGATACGTATGGACGGTGATGTGGCTCTTGTCCATGTGCGCCACCACGGCACCGGAAATGGTGTCGCGGCCGAGCTTCTCGACCACCGGCTCCTCGGAGATGAGGATCGTCACCGATGCGCCCTGGGGATCGTAGTCCTGGCGCGCGATGTTGAGGATGTTCGCGCCGATGATCTCGGCCACGTCGGTGAGGATCTGGGTGAGGCGATCGGCGTCGTACTGCTCGTCGATGTACTCGATGTAGCGCTGGCGCTGATCTTCTGACACCGCGTAGCAGATGTCGTAGATGTTGAAGCTCAGGGCCTTGGTCAGGTTGTTGAAGCCCTGCAGGCGCAGGCGCGGGAGCGGTTTCACCACGGCGACTCTCCATGGCCGGGGCGCGGCCAGCAGATGAGGCGGGTTAGCAGCAAGGGTCCCCGCGAAAAGAAGAAGACGCGCCAGGACCCTCATCCTGCGCGACCCGAGGATTCCGGCCCGGGAGCAGCTTGGCCGAAAGACTGCGAAGTATGCGGCAAAAGCCCGGAAAACAGAACTCGCGGGCCGCAGCCCGCGTCATCTCTTGATCAGGCAAGACGCGTGATGCATGGTAACGCCTTGGCGGCAGCGCCTTGGCTCACCAGCGGATACTCTCGTGGCGCAACTCAAATACCAACTCCAGCAGGCTTTCGAACGATCCCAGGCGCCGCTCAGCTTCGCGCCAGACCCGGCATCGATGGAGCGCTTCCTGGCGCTGTGCCACCGTCGGCGCTATCCGGGCAAGACGGCGATCATCCGTCCGGGCGATCCGGCCAACACGCTCTACTACATCATCGAAGGCTCGCTCGCCGTCTGCACCGAGGACGAGCAGGGCCGCGAGCTGATCCTGGCCTATCTGAACCGCGGCCAGTTCATCGGCGAGATGGGCCTGTTCGTGGAACAGGCGCAGCGCGAGTCGATCGTGCGCAGCCGCACCCCGTGCGAGATGGCCGAGATAAGCTACGAGCGCCTGTTCCAGCTGATGGAAGGCCCGCTGCGCGAGGAATGTCCGAAGATCCTCTTCGCGATCGGTTCGCAACTGACCAACCGCCTGTTGCGCACCTCGCGCCAGGTCAGCCGCATGGCCTTCATGGATGTCACCAACCGCATCTCGCGCACGCTGCTGGACCTGTGCCAGGAGCCCGACGCCATGACCCATCCTGACGGCACGCAGATCCGCATCTCCCGCCAGGAGGTCAGCCGCATCGTGGGCTGCTCGCGCGAGATGGTCGGCCGCGTGCTCAAGCAGCTTGAGGAACAGGGCATGATCGACGTCGCCGGCAAGACCATCGTGGTCAAGGGCACGCGCTGACGCCGGGCCCTCGCCGCTCTCCGGCAGCGACCCGCCCGCGACGCCCTCAGGGCTGTCGCGGGGGCGCCTCCGGCCGATAGACCATGTAGACATCCGCCCGCTCGTAGTGCGAGCCCGGGCGCACCGACGGCTGCATGGCGAAGCCGGCCTTCTCGTACATCCGCAGGGCGGTCTGCAGGCGGCTGTTCGATTCCAGGAACAGCGTCTGCCCGCCGCGGTGGTGGAACTCGGCGATACAGGCCTCCAGCAGCCGCTTTCCCGCACCGAGCCCGCGGAAGGTCTCGTCCACGCCCATCTTGGTCAGTTCGAATACGCCCGGCGATTCCTGCAGCAGGGCACAGGTGCCGATGACCTCCGTGCCCAGGCGCGCGAAGAAAATCGCCCCGCCGGGCTGCAGGATGTGGCGCTCCGGATCGCCCAGTACCGCGCGATCGATCGCCTCGATGCGGAAATGGCGCTCGAGCCATTGCGCGTTCAAGCGGTAGAAGTGCCCGCGCAGCGCCGGTGCATACGGCACGATCTCCAGCGGCGTCGCCTTGATCGCTTCGTGCTCGGCCAGGATCGCGGCAACGACCGGACGCGCCTGCAGCGCGCGCTCGCATGCCGCGATGGCCTCCAGCAGGTGATCGGCGTGCGCCTCCAGCGACGTGCTCACGCCCCGCTGCACCGCGCACCAGATCGGCCCCAGCCCGGCGAGGGCGGCATGCGCCTTGCCGGTGAGTGCCAGCACGGTACGCCGGCCGTCGGCCGGATCGCGCTGGCGCCGGACCATTCCGGCACGCGCCAGTCTGTCGGTAAGCTGGCTCACGGCCGAATGGGTCTGGCCGATCGCCTGGGCCACCTCGGTCACCGTTTTCGGGCCCTCATCCCACAGATGGCGCAGCACCGGCAGCCAACGCGACTCGATCGGCGCGTCCAGCGCCCGGTAGACCTCGTCCGCCGCCGCGTAGAAATGGTCGCTGAGCGCCTTGAGGCGGCTGCCGAGGGCGAGTTTGCCGAGGGAGGCCAGATACATGCGATGCCCGCGAAGCTAAATACGTAAGCGCTAACGTATTGCGGAACGAGCCACCCCTGCAAGCTCGATACGGGGATGGCATCGCGGATGGTCAGTGCCAGGCCACCCGCTCGAGCGTGCGGCCGAGCGCCCGCTCGATCCGCTTGCACAGCTTCGGGGTGCCGTTGACCAGTACCGGTTCGGCCGCCGCCTTGAGCATGTGCAGGTCATGCAGCGAGTCGCCGTAGGCGCGCTGCCAGGCCGGCACGCCGTGCGCGGCCAGCGCCTTGAGCTTGCCAGTGCCGACGTTGTGGTGGGCCAGGCGCAGGCCGAGCACACCAGGCCTGAGCCGTGACGCCACCAGCTCGACCCCGGGGAGTCTCAGTTGGGCAAGCAGGCTCTCGACCAGCGTGTGCTCGCAGCCGGTCACCACGATCACCCGCTCGCCCGCCGCCTGGTGGCGGCGCAGCGCCCGCACGCCGTCGCGACAGAAATGCCCGGGACGGCGCACCAGTTCCGCGGCGAACGCGTCGACCGCCACGCGATAGCGCTTCTCGTCCAGCCCCAGCAGCGCGATGTGCACCAGCGGGCGCCGCAGCCGGCGCGTCAGCGGCCACAGCAGCATCAGCCCGGGCAATGACAGCAGCGCAAGCAACTGCCGCCAGGCCGAGCGCGCATAGTGCTCGCGGATGAACAACTCGTAAGTGTCGGCGTGGGTCAGCACGCCATCGAAATCGAACAGCACGACCGGCGGCTCGCCGGCGGCTGGGGTGCCCTGCCCTTCCATGGCGTCAGGCGGCGAACAACTGCTCGAGCGCCCGTCCCGGATCGTCGGCGCGCATGAACGCCTCGCCGACCAGGAAGGCATGGATGCCCGCCGCACGCAGGCGGGCCACGTCCTCTCGCGTGTGGATGCCCGACTCGGCGACCAGCACGCGATCTTCGCCGGCCATGCGCGGCTTGAGCGCGAGCGAGGTATCGAGCGTGGTCTCGAACGTGCGCAGGTTGCGGTTGTTCACGCCGACCAGCGGGACCGGCAGCGCCAGCGCGCGCTCCAGCTCCTCCGCGTCGTGCACCTCGCACAGCACATCCAGGTCGAGCTCGGCGGCGAGCAACGACAGCTCCAGCAGCGCCGCGTCGTCCAGCGCGGCGACGATCAGCAGGATGCAGTCGGCGCCGATCGCACGCGCTTCGTATACCTGGTAGGGGTCGACGATGAAGTCCTTGCGCAGCAGCGGCAACGCGCAGGCCTCGCGCGCCTGCTCGAGGTACGCCTCGCTGCCCTGGAAGAAGTCGCGGTCGGTCAGCACCGAGAGGCAGGCGGCGCCACCGGCGGCGTAGCTGCGGGCAATCGAGGCCGGATCGAAGTCGGTGCGGATCACGCCCTTGCTGGGGCTGGCCTTCTTCACCTCGGCGATCACCGCCGGCAGGCCGGCGGCAAGCTTGTCCTCGATGGCGGCGGCGAAGCCTCGGGTGGGCGGCAGGTCCCCGATGCGCGAGGCGAGCTCGGCCAGCGGCAGCGCGGCGCTGCGCTCGGCGATTTCCTCGGCCTTGCGGGCCAGGATGCGTTGCAGGATGTCGGTCATGGCATTGAACTGTGGGTGCGCATCTGTGCGCGGAAAAGCCAACGGAGCGGCGTGCCGGACAACCGGGGCGCGCCAGGTGCGCTCCTACGCGGCAAGCCTGCGCGTCACGGCGATGAACTCCATCATCTTCGCATGCGCGGCACCGCTGGCGATGGTCCGGCGCGCGAGCGCGATGCCCTCGTCGATGTCGCCTGCCACGCCCGCGGTGTAGAGCGCCGCGCCGGCGTTGAGGCAGACGATGTCGTGTGCCACGCCGTGGCGTGCGCCCAGCGCATCCAGCAGCATGGCACGTGATTCGTCGACGCTCTCCACCCGCAGGTTGCGGCTGGAGGCCATCGCCAGGCCGAAATCTTCCGGCTCGATCTCGTACTCGCGCACCTCGCCGTCGCGCAACTCGCCGACCAGCGTGGCCGCGCCGAGCGAAATCTCGTCCATGCCGTCACGCCCCCACACCACCATCGCATGGCGCGCGCCAAGCGCCTGCAGCACGCGCACCTGGATACCGACGAGGTCGGGATGGAACACGCCCATCAGGATGTTCGGCGCACCGGCCGGATTGGTCAGCGGCCCCAGGATGTTGAACAGCGTGCGCACGCCCATCTCCTTGCGCACCGGCGCGACCACCTTCATGGCCGGATGGTGGTTCGGCGCGAACATGAAACCAATGCCGGCCTCTTCCATGCATTGGGCGACCTGCGCGGGGTTCAGGTCGATCACCGCGCCCAGCGCTTCCAGCACGTCCGCACTGCCGGACTTGGAGGACACGCTGCGCCCGCCGTGCTTGGCCACGCGCGCGCCCGCGGCCGCCGCGACGAACATCGAGGCGGTCGAAATGTTGAAACTCGAGGCACCGTCGCCGCCGGTGCCGACGATATCCACGAAATGCGGGTGCGCGGGCGCCTCGACCTTGGCCGAGAGCTCACGCATCACGCGCGCCGCTCCGGTGATCTCGCCGACGGTCTCCTTCTTCACGCGCAGGCCGGTGATGATCGCCGCGGTCATCAGCGGGCTCACCTCGCCGCGCATGATCTGGCGCATCAGCGCGATCATCTCGTCGTGGAAGATCTCGCGGTGCTCGATGGTGCGCTGGAGCGCTTCCTGGGGCGTGATCCCGGTCTCGCGCGGGCTCATGCGGCCAGTTTCCGCCGCGGCAGGCCGAGGAAGTTGGCCAGCATGTCGTGGCCGTGCTGGGTAAGGATCGACTCCGGATGGAACTGCACGCCCTCCACCGGCAAGGTCCGGTGCCGAAGGCCCATGATCTCGTCGAGCGAGCCGTCCGGGTGCTCGGTCCAGGCGGTGACCTCCAGGCAATCGGGCAACGAGTCCTGCTCGACCACCAGCGAGTGATAGCGCGTGGCCTCGAACGGATCCGGCAGACCGGCGAACACGCCCTGCCCGCGGTGGCGCACCGGCGAGGTCTTGCCGTGCATGATCTGCTTGGCGCGGATCACCCTGCCGCCGAACGCCTGGCCGATCGCCTGGTGCCCAAGGCACACACCGAACACCGGGATCCCGCCGGACAGCTCGCGCAGCACCGCCAGCGACACGCCCGCATCGTCCGGCGTGCCCGGCCCCGGCGAGATCATGATGTGCGAGGGTTGCAGCGCGCGGATGCCGGCCACGTCCAGCGCATCGTTGCGCACCACCTTCACCTCCTGTCCCAGCTCGCCCAGGTACTGGACGAGGTTGAAGGTAAAGCTGTCGTAGTTGTCGATCATCAGAAGCATGGAAAGCCGCGCCCGGTCATGATGCTGTGCATCATAGCCGCTGCGCCGTCCCCGCACTATGGACGGCCAAACGCCGGCCGCGTCGCCACCGGTCCGGCCGGCCGCCGACGGCTCAGCGATGCAGGCGGGCGGGACCGAGCATCTGCGCCGAGATGCCCGCGTCCGCCAGGTGGCCGGGCAAGGGCCGTCCGAGCGCCAGGTTCGCGCACGACTCGCCCATCGCGGCGCTGGTCTGGATGCCGTAGCCGCCCTGCGCGGCGACCCAGAAGAAGCCGGGGGCATCGGGGGCGAAGCCGCCGACCAGGTCGCCGTCGGCGACGAAGGAGCGCAGGCCGGCCCAGGTGCGGGTCGGGCGGCGGATTTCCAGGGTGGTCGCCTGCTCGATGTTGTGGATGCCCAGCGCGATGTCGTATTCCTCCGGCTGCACGTCGTGCGGGTCGACCGGGTCGGCATTGGCGGCCGAACCGAGCAGCAGGCCGGCGTCAGGCTTGAAATAGAAGGTCTCGGCGATGTCGCAGATGAACGGCCAGCGGTGCACGTCGACGCCGGCCGGCGGCTCGAACACGAACGCCGAGCGGCGCTTGGGCTGCAGGCCCAGCGGGCCGACGCCGGCCATCCGCGCGACCTGGTCGGCCCAGGCGCCGGCCGCGTCGAGCAGCAGCGGCGCGCGGTAGATCGCCTCGCCCGCATCCACCTCCCAGCCGGCGGCGGTGCGCTCGATGGTGCGAATGGCCACGTCCAGGCGCAGCTGTCCGCCGCGCGCGCGCAGGCCGCGCAGGAAACCCTGGTGCAGTTCGTTGACGTCGATGTCCGCGGCGCCCGGTTCGTGCATGCCGATCTGCGCGGCTTCCGGCCGGAGCACCGGTACGCTCGCGCGCAGGCGGGCGGCGTCGTGCAACTCCAGGTTGCGCGTGTACGGCAGGATCGCCTCGTACTCGGCGCGCACGCGGTCGGCATCCGCGGCGGTGCCGATCACGGTCGCGCCGCGCGGGGTCAGGATGGGGGCGCTGGCAAATCCCTCCGGTGGGTGGTCCAGGAACGGCCGCGTCGCGCGGGTCAGCGCGCGCACCTGCGGCGAGCCGTAGGTTTCGCTGAACAGCGCGGCCGAGCGGCCGGTGGAATGCATACCCGCATAGCTCTCGCGCTCGAGCACCAGCACGCGCGCGTGCGGGGCGAGGAAGTAGGCCACCGAAGCACCGGCCATGCCGGCGCCGATCACGATCACATCGGTTTCGATCGATTGCATGTTCATGCTCATCTTGGTGCTCCCTCCCCTGCGCGCAGGGGAGGGCTGGGGAGGGGTTGTCCGGGGCTCGCGGCGAAGGGGGAGCTACCCCCTCCCAGTCTCCCCCTGCGCGCAGGGGGAGGAGCTATCGCCGCGCGACTGCCGCGCCACCACGCTGGTGGCGGTGACGTCGGCGGTGACGTTGCCCAGGGTGGCGAACGCGTCCGGCAGTGTGTCGACCGCCAGCATCAGGCCGAGCGGCCCGACCGGCAGGCCCATCGACTGCACCACCGGCAGGTTGGTGGCGATGAAGGTCACCGCGCCGGGCAGGCCGACCGAGCCGAGGCTGATCACCACCGCCAGCACCGCGCCGGCGACGAGCTGACTGGCGGACAGGTCGACGCCGTAGGCCCACGCGATGAATGCGGCCGAGGTGAGGTACTGCACCGGACTGGTCAGGCGGCACAGCGTGACCGCCATCGGCAGCACCAGCGCGTTGACCTGCTTCGGATAACCCAGCCGCTGCCCGGCGCTTTCCAGCATGGCCGGCAACGAGGCGAGCGAGGACTGCGTGCTGATCGCCACCGCCTGCGGCGGCAACAGCGCGCTGGCGAAGCGGCGCAGCTTCTCGCCGCCCCAGACCACCGCCACCGCGTACATCATCGCGGTCACCGCCAGGTACAGCAGGATCTCGGCCAGCACGTACACGCCAAGCGCGCTCAGCATGCCCAGGCCCGAGCGCGCGCACACGCCCAGGATCAGCGCGAACACGCCCAGCGGCGCCACCCACAGCACCCAGCGCACGATCACGATCATGGCATCGGCGATCGCCTGGAAGAACTCCACCAGCATCGTGCGCCGCGCCGGCGCGATCCGGGTCAGCGCGAAACCGAGGAACAGCGCGAACACCACCAGCGGCAGCATGGCGCTCTGCGCGGCCGCCATGATCGCGTTGCTGGGAATCATCGCAATCAGCGCCGCCGACCAGCTCGCCGGCCCGGTCTGTGCCGCGCTGCCCACCACGGCGTGATCCAGCGCATCGCGCAGGGCCGGATTGTGCGGGAACAGCGAGAACAGCGCCGGCGCCGCCGCGGCGGTGAACAGCGCACCCAGCAGCAGCAACAGGATGAAGACCACGATCGCGCTCCGCGCGATGCGGCCGGACGCCGCCGCGTCGGTGGCCGTGTTGACGCCGACCACCACCAGCGCCAGCACCAGCGGCACCACGGTCATCTGCAGCGCGTTGAGCCACAGCTTGCCGATCGGCTGCACCACGTCGGCCACCTGCGTGGCGACGAGCGGATTCCACGCGGCCAGGACCAGGCCGAGGATGGCGCCGATGGCCAGGCCGCCGAGCACGCGCGCGGTGGGGCTCATCGGGACGCTTCCTGCAGCACGGGCAGGTGCCATTCGCCCTGCAGCTTCTGGTAAGCCGGCGTGGGCAGCAGCACGAACACCGGGTGCGCGTCCGGACGCAACCACGCCAGCAGCCGGTGCATCAGCGAGGGTGCCATGGCGGTGCAGCCGGTGGTGGCGTCCATCGGCGACTTCCACAGGTGGGCGAAGATGCAGCTGCCGCCCTGCGCGCGCTGCTGCGGGTTGTGCTCGATCACGAAGCCCTGGGCGTAACGCTGGTCGCCGTTGACGTGGATGTCGCGGCGCATCGGCTCGGTGGAGCCCTCGACCGCCTTCTCGCCCACCACCTTCGCGTCGACGATGCGGTTGTAATGCGGCGAGCCGCTGACGTCGACGCAGTAATCGCTGGCGCGGAGCGCGCGGTAGGGCAAGGCCGTGCCGGCCTTGGCCGCGTAGCCGAACGCTTCGCCGATGTCGAACACGCCGGCCGGACTGCGCAGGTCGCCCTCGCGCTTGACCGGGCCGTCGTGGCGCGGGGTGTTCAGGCCCAGTCCCCAGGCGGCGCCGGCCTTGCCGATGGTGACCGGGGCGGGCTGGCCGATCTCCTTCCAGCCATCGGCGGTGCGCGCGTAGGTGCGCAGGGTGCCGTGGTTGACGTCCCAGCCGGGCGTGGTGACCACGACCATCTGGCGCGCGTCGGACCAGGCGGTGGATCCGTTTTTGGCGGCGAGAGCGTTGCCGACGAAGGCGAGCGCGAGAGTCAGCAGCACGACGTTGCGCATGACCGGGTACTCCTGAGGTAAGGGGTGGATGCCCTTCGACTTCGCTTCGCTACGCTCAGGGCGAACGGTTTGCGATGACGTTGCCGATGCCCGCTACGCTGGGCGGCTTTTCCTGGCCGTTCGCGCTGAGCGCAGGCCGCAGGCCGAAGTCGAAGCGCCTGCCGTAACCCGCAAAGGCGAATCCCTTTCCCGTCGGGAGAGGGTGCCGACAGGCGGGTGAGGGTCCGGGCGGAGCGGGGTGCGCGCGCTGCGCGGACCCTCTCCCCAACCCCTCTCCCGGGGGGAGCGGGGCTCATGGGCTGCAGCCCCGGGGACGTCTGCGCGGCCACCTTACGGCTCCAGCATCAACTGGATGCGCTCCAGGTTGGCCAGCAGCTGTGCATGGCGGTCGTCGTGGCTTTCGCACAGCAGGACGAATACGCAGTCGAGCAGGTGCTGCAGCGCCGACTGGTAAAGCAGCGGCTGGATGTACGGCCGCTCGTCGTGCGCGCTTACCAGCAGCTGGATGTCGGCCAGCGTGCGCAGCGGATTGGCGGTGTGGCGCGTGACCGTGATCACCTGCCCGCGCCGCTCGCGGAAGTAGCGTGCGATCTTGCACAGCGCCGGATGGTTGCCGTGCTCGGAGAACACCAGCAGCACGTCGCCGGCGCCCGCGGCGGAGACATTGGCGGTCATCCGCGCGGTATCGAAGTTGTGCACGGTGAGGATGCCCAGCAGCGACAGCCGCAGCGCGAAGTTGCGCGCGTAGATGTCGTCCTCGCCCAGCCCGATGATGAACACCTTGCCGTCGCGCCCGGCCTGCTCGATCGCCGCGGCGATGGCGTGGATCACCTGCGGCGGATTGATCAGCCGGGTCGCCTCCTCCGCCTCGGACTTGCGCCGCCACAACGCACCGGGGCTTTCCTCCTCGCCGCCGCCCGATCGTTCCAGCGCAGGGGCGTCGCCGTTGTCGGCGCGCGCGATCGCCTCGCCGACCGAGTACTTCAGGTCCGGATAGCCCTTGAATCCCAGCTTCTGGGTGAACTTGACCACGCTGGACTGGCTGATGCCCAGCGCATTGGCCAGTTGCTGGGAGGAGTAGTCGCGCAGCAGGTGCGCGTTCTCGAGGATGAAGTCGGCGATGCGCCGCTCCACCGCCGACATCTGGTCGCGTTCCGAACGGATTTTGACCAGCGGCGACATCAGTCGTCGATCCTCTCCAGGCCCCTGATCTCGCGGATGCCGAGGCCCGGGGCGTCGGTCACGGAGATTTCCGATTCGTTGAAGATTACCCCACCGTCGACCGGGTTGAACTGCGCCAGCGAGGGCCCGTCCAGGTCGACCTTGCTGATCGCGTCGGCGCGTGCCACCGCCACGTGCACCGCCGCGGCCACGCTGATCGAGGACTCCAGCATGCAGCCGATCATGCAGTCGATGCCGTGCAGCTGGGCGATGTCGGCGATCTTGATCGCGTTGGAGATGCCGCCGGTCTTCATCAGCTTGATGTTGATGATGTCGGCCGCGCGCATGCGGATCAGCTCGATCACCTCCATCGGCCCGAACACGCTCTCGTCAGCCATCACCGGGGTGTGCACGCGCTCGGTGACGTAGCGCATGCCTTCGAGGTCGCGCGCCTTGACCGGCTGCTCGACCAGTTCCAGCTTGATGCCGGCCTCTTCCAGCGTCTGCAGCGCGTAGACCGCCTGCTTGGCGGTCCAGCCCTGGTTGGCGTCCAGGCGCAGCAGTGCGCGGCCCTCGACCGCCGCGTAGATCGCCTTGACCCGCTCGATGTCGACCCCGATGTCCTTGCCGACCTTGATCTTGAGCGACTCGAAGCCGCGCTCCACCGCGGCCACCGAGTCGGCCACCATCTTGTCGATGTAGTCCACGCTGATGGTGATGTCGGTGGTGATCACCGGGTCGCCGCCGCCCAGCAGCTTGTACAGCGGCGCACCGTAGAGCTGGCCCCAGAGGTCGTAGATGGCGATTTCCACGGCCGCCTTGGCGCTGGAGTTCTTCTCCATCGAACCCTGCACCAGGTGGGTGAGGCGGTTGATGTTGGCAATGTCCTGGCCGATCAGCCGCGGCGAGATGTAGTGGCGGATGGCGTCGACGATGGACCCGTGCGTGTCGCCGGTGATCACCGCGGTGGCCGGCGCCTCGCCGTAGCCGACCTGGCCGGTGTCGGTGTGCACCATGACCACGATGTCCTCGACCTGGTTGACCGTGCGCAGGGCGGTCTTGAAGGGCGTCTTCAGGGGCACCCGCAGCATGCCGAACTGGATGTCTGTGATCTTCATGATGTCTTTGTCGTTGGTGTCCGTAGGGTGGGCTTGAACCCACCGGCCCCTGGAGCGGGAACGCCTGGTGGGCCGAGCCCACCGCGGAAGCTCAGGGCCGCATGCGCACGATGCTGGTGATGTGGTCGATGAAGGTGGAGTCCTTGCCGTAGAGCATCGGCAGCAGCGGCGTCACCGAAACCGCATTGAGTTTCACGTGCGCGACCGAGCCGTCGGCCTTGCGGTAGCTCATCCCCAGCACGTCGTGGATCATCCACGGCTGGCCCTGCCACTGGCCCAGCGACATCATCACGTGGCCCGGGATGTAGACCAGGTCGCCGAGCTCGAGATTCTCCGCGGCACGCAGGCGTTCCTCGTGCGTGCTGTCCTTGCCGAAGCCCTGCTTGGCGAAGGCCGGGCTCACGCCCTGGCTGGAAGTGTTGCGCGGCATCTGCACGCCCATCGAGCGGTACACGTCCGAGACGAAGCCGGAGCAATCGCGTCCGTCGTAGGCGTGGCCCCAGCCATAACGCTCGCCCAGGAACTTGAACGCCTGGGTGATCAGGTTGCGCGGGGTCAGCGGCAGGTAGTCGGCCGCGGTGTCGGCGTTCTTCTGGATCAGCGCCGGGCTGAAGGCGAGCGAGCCGTCGGCCTTGCGCACCGGCAGCTCGACCACGTGCGCGGCGTAGGGCGTCTGGCCGTTGACCGGTTGATCCGGCGGAAGGTCGGTGATTACCGGCACGCGCGTGCCCATGTCCAGTTCCACCTGCGAGACGGCCGGTGCCTCGCGGGTGTAGACGGTGTACACCTTGGCGCCGGTGACGACGCGGTACGGCGTCTTGTCGACGTAGCCGAACACGGCGTCCCTGCTGCCCTGGGCGATGTTGCTCGCCTCGGTCCAGGCGGCGTAGCGCGGGCTCACCACGAACAGCCAGCGACCGTCGCGGGTGGCATGAGCGATCACTACCGGCGTGCCGGGGAACTCGGCGGTCTCCTGGAAACGGTCGATGTCGGTGTCGTCGGCACGGCTGAACACGCGCAACGTGGTGGGGAACGTGCGCAGCGCAGCGCGGCGCACGACCATGCCGTAGCGCGTCTTCTGGCTCGACGGAACAGTGTCGAGCGCGCGGGCATCGACGATGGCCTTCAGCGTGGCGGCGGCTACCGGTTTGCCGTCCACGTCGTAGAGCGGCCTGGTCGGCGCCTCCGCCAGGTCCTCGATCCATTCGCGCACCTGCGCACCGCTCAGGGTCGCGGGCAGCTTGCGCAAATCGTGCATGGACTTGTCCTGCGCGAACAGCGCCGCGTTCTGCGCCGCGATCTGCTGGCGACTCAGGATCACCTTGTCCGGCTGCGGCTGCAGGCCGATCCAGAACCGGGGCGTCAGTTGCGCCTCGCCCACGCCGAGCACACCCGAGGGCGGAACGGGCAGCGTCGATACCCGGTCACGCGCATGCAGCGGCTGCACCGCCAGCAGCAAAGCCAGCAGCGCCGTAGGGAGAAGGGTTCGCATGGTCGTGCTCCTCATGGCTGTCACGGTCCCGCCAGCGTCGACATGATCGATGCCACCAGCAGGCCGAAACCGGTGCCCAGTATGTAGCCCAGCAGCGCGAGCAGGATGCCCACCGGCACCAGCGCGCGCGAATAGCTCGCCGCCAGGATCGGCGTCGCCGCCACGCCGCCGATGTGCGCCAGCGACGCGATACCGCAGAGAAACAGGTCGAAGCGGAACAGCTTGGCGAAACCGACCAGCAGGATCGCGTGCAGCGTGATGACCGTGACGCCGCAGAGCAGGTACAGCGGTGCCGCGGCGATGCCGTGGAAGTTGCTCTGCGAGGCCAGCACCGCCACCACGCTGATCAGCAGCGCACCGGATATCGTCCCCGCGCCCGGAAAACGGGCCAGCGGCGTGTGTGCCACCACCAGTCCCGCGCCGGTGGACAGCAGGATCGTCCAGGTGGTCGCGCTGACCATGGTCGAGGTCGGCAGGTAGCCGGCCACCCAGCGCGCCAGCGCCGCCGCCAGCAGTGCCATGCCCAGCCACAGCAGGACCGTGTCGGGGGTGGTCGGACCAGACGGCTTCGCTTCCGCCACGACCAGGTCGCCGCTGGACCTGGCCCGCGTCCAGCGGTTGAACGCCGGCGCCAGCCGCGCCACGGCGAACAGCACCACTACCCACATCGAGTAGCAGATCGCGTCGGTGAGCAGGCTCATCGCCAGGTGCTGGTCGGACATGCCGATGCCCTGCTTGACCGCGATCATGTTCGCCGTTCCGCCGACCCAGCTTCCCGACAGCGCGGCCAGCGGATGCCAGTCGTCGCCCGGCAGCCAGCGGTGGTAGATCAGGAAGGTGGCGAGGAAGGCGATGAAAAGGCTGACCGTGGTGCAGGCGAACACGCCCAGCACGCGCGGGCCCAGCGCGAATATCGCGCGCAGGTCGCAGTTGATCATCAGCAGGAACAGCAGCGCCGGCACCATGTGCGACACCAGCGTCGACTGCGCGGCCTGGATCTCGCCATTGACCTGCCACAGCCCCGAGACCGCCAGCGCCGTCACCAGCAGGTAGACCAGCACGATCGGCGGCAGCACGTTGAACACGCGCCAGCCGGTACGCCGCTCGAGCGCCGGGAAAAGGCCGGCGGCCAGCAGCATCACGGCCAGGTACGGCCATACCGTGTGGATCACGCGCTACCCCTCGTGCGTCGCGACAGGAATATGCCATTCCTCATACGTTATGCCGAAGCATAAATTATTGACCGCCTTTTGCAAGCGTGTTACACAAGGCCTTGATGCCAACTGGCGGGGGCGTTGTGCAATGACGAGGGTGCCAGCGAAGCAAGGCAAACACGAGCCGACGCGCCGGCGCGCGCTGGCGTACGCCGCCCTGGCCGGAATGTTCTTCTGCGCCGCGCCGGCGCTCGCCAGCCTGCCGCCGCCCGGGCCGCCCGCCATCGTGGCGCAGATCGACCAGGGCCATTTTGCCGCCGCGCGCCAGGCGATCGATGCGGCGCTGGCGAAGCCAGGCCTCACCACCGGGGCGCGCGAGGCGCTCGAGTTCCAGCGCGAGCGCATGCATCGCATCCTGCTCGACTTCACGCTCACCGCGGACGACGCGAAGGCACGCATCCGCAAGCAGATCCCCGACCTCACCGACGCCGAATTCGCGCGCTGGGACAAGGCCGGCCTGCTCGAACACATGGTGATCGACGGACGCACCCTCTACTTCAACCGCGCGCCGTCCAATCTCTATCGCCTGAGCGCCGAGGCCCGCGCGCGCCGCGCGGTACAGACGCCGATCGCCGACGGCCCGAACGAAACGCTCAACGACCACCACCGCGCCGTCTTCCGCGAAGCGCTCGCCACCGGGACCGCCGGCGTGCTGCCGATGCGCGTGCGCGTGACCCAGACCGTAACGGTGGACGCCAATGCGGTACCGGCCGGCGAAACGGTCAAGGCATGGATCCCCTACCCGCGCGCGATCCCCGGCCAGCAGGACGACATCCGCCTCGTCGCCAGCCAGCCGGCCGGGGCGCGTATCGCGCCGGTGGACACGCTGCAGCGCACCGCATACCTGGAGGCGCCGGCGCAGGCCGGCCAGCCGACCGTGTTCAAGCTCACCTACGAGCTCACCCTGCGCGCGCAATCCCATGCGATCGACCCGGCCAGGGTGGTGCGCACGGCGATCACGCCGGCACTGAAGCCCTTCGTCGAGGAGCGCGCGCCGCACATCGTCTTCACCGACGACCTGCGCGCGTTCTCGCGCAAGGTGGTGGGCGACGAGAAAAACCCCTACCGCATCGCGCAGAAGCTGTTCGCCGCCGTGGACCAGGTCCCGTGGGCCGGCGCACGCGAGTACTCCACCATCAGCAACATCAGCGACTACACGCTGCACGCCGGCCACGGCGACTGCGGCGAGCAGACGATGCTGCTGCTCACGCTGCTGCGCCTCAACGGCATCCCGGCGCGCTGGCAATCCGGCTGGATGTTCTCCGACGGCGACTACGACAACATCCACGACTGGGGCCAGCTCTACCTCGCCCCCTACGGCTGGGTGCCGGTGGACGTGACCTTCGGCCAGCTCGAGCCGAAGGCCGGGGACGACCCGCGCCTGCGCTGGTTCTACGTGGGCGGCCTGGACGCCTACCGCATCGCGTTCAACGACGACTACAGCCGCCCGTTCATTCCGGCCAAGCAATTCCCGCGCTCCGAGACGGTCGACTCGCAGCGCGGCGAGGTCGAGTGGCGCGGTGGCAACCTCTATTTCGACAAGTGGGATTACCACTTCGACTGGCAGTTCCTGCACGGACGCAACGACAAGTAACCAACAAGTTCATCTGACATCGACCCGGCGTCGAGGGGAGTAAGGGGACATGAGCAGCAAGGTTTGGAACATGCGCAGGACCGTGCTTGGCACGGCACTCGGACTGGCGCTCGCCGCCTTCGGCGCGCCGCAGGCACACGCGGCCAATACCGACGGTTCGGTGGCCGGCCGTACGCAGGCCGGCGCCACGGTGACCGTGACCAACCCGGACACCGGCTTCACCCGCACCATCGTCGCCGACAGCGACGGCAGTTACCGCTTCCCGTTCCTGCCGGTCGGCCAGTACACCATCACCGCGACCAGCGGCGGCGAGCCCGTCGGCCCGACCCGCAATGTCACCGTCGCCCTGGGCACGACCACCACGGTGGACCTGGGCGCGGTCGACGCGACCAACCTGTCCACGATCAACGTCACCAGCTCGGTGCTGCCGGTGATCGACGTCAGCTCGACCGAGTCGGCGACGATCGTCTCGCGCGCCGACCTGGTGCGCCTGCCGGTCGACCAGAACGTCAGCTCGGTGGCGCTGCTCGCGCCGGGCGTGGTCAAGGGCAACGCCGGCTTCGGCGGCATCTCCTTCGGCGGCTCGTCGATCGCCGAGAACGCGTTCTACGTCAACGGCCTCAACGTCACCGACTTCTACAACCGCAACGGTTTCTCCGAGGCGCCGTTCGCCTTCTACGACCAGTTCCAGGTCAAGACCGGCGGCTACTCGGTGGAGTTCGGCCGCACCACCGGCGGCGTGGTCAACGCGGTGGCGCGCTCGGGCACTAACGAGTTCAAGGGCGGCGCCGAGATCACCATGGAGCCGGGCAACTGGCATTCGCGCGGCCACGACTACTACTTCGACGGCGAGCGCTACTACACCTCCAGCCGTGACCAGGACTCGCTGATCAAGACCAACGTGTGGGCGTCCGGCCCGATCGTGAAGGACAAGCTGTTCTTCTTCGCCATGTACGAGGCGCGCGGCGCCAGCCCGCACAACACCGACAATGTCGGCACCACGATGACCGACCACAGCGCCAACCAGGGCTTCTGGGGCGGCACCATCGACTGGAACATCACCGACAACAACACGCTGTCGCTGATGGCGTTCTCCGACAAGAACAAGGATACCGGCGACGTCTACAGCTACGACTACGACACCGACACGCGCATCGCCAAGACCAACGAGGTTTACACCAACACCGGTGGCCGCAACTGGGCGCTGACCTGGACCAGCTACCTGACCAACGACCTGTCGATGAAGCTGATGTACGGCCGCAACCAGCGCCAGGCGGACGTCAGCTCGCAGCTGGACAACGAGTGCAACCGCGTGGCCGTGAGCGCCGGCGTGCCGCTGCCGGCAAGCGACCTGCCGCTGGGCTGCACGACCAGCTCTTCGGTGATCTCCCGCGAGGACACCCGCAAGCAGGCGCGCGCCGACTTCGAGTGGACGCTCGGCGACCACCTGCTGCGCTTCGGCTACGACCACGAGGTCGACACGTCCGACTACGACCGCCACTACCCCGGTCCGGGCGGCTACTACTACAACGTCTACGCCGTTCCCGACGGCGGCCAGGTGCCCAACTCCAACGGCGGCGGCCGCGTCCCGACGGGCGATACCGCCTGGGTGCGCGTGCGCCGCTACGAGATCGGCGGCACCTTCGAAACCAAGAACGCCGCCTGGTACATCGAGGACAACTGGCAGATCACGCCGAACCTGGTGCTCAACGGCGGCCTGCGCAACGACAGCTTCGACAACCAGGATGCCGAGGGCCGCAGCTACATCAAGATGGACCGGCAGATCGCCCCGCGCCTGGGTTTCTCCTGGGACATGAAGGGCGATGGCACCACCAAGCTGTTCGGCAACCTGGGCCGCTACTACCTGCCGGTAGCCAACGTGATCAACATCAAGCAGGCCGGCGGCCTGCTCGACGAACGGTCCTCGCACCGCTTCCTCGGCTGGCAGACGCAGGAGATCAACGGCTTCCAGTACGCCATGCCGATCGTGGGCGACCCGCTGCCGGGCAGCCACACCGACACCTCGCAGGGTGACGGCACGGTGGGCGACCTGCGTTCGGAGGTCGACCATGACATGGATCCGGTCTACCAGGACGAGGCGATCCTGGGCTTCCAGCAGATGATCGACAACAGCTGGTCGTGGGGCGTCAGCGCCACTTACCGCAAGCTGCACAACGCGATCGACGACATGGAGATCAGCGCCACCGCACAGTGCGGCGAGGACGGCTACGTCGGCTGGGTGATGGCCAACCCGGGCAAGAAGGTCACCGTCTGGGGCGATACCAATTGCGACGGCGACGCCGACGGCTACCTGACCGTCGACACCTCCAAGGAAGGCTGGGCGATGTACCGCCAGGACGGCGTGGATGCCGACGGCGATCCCATCATGACCTACATCGGCCAGCGCGGCTGGGTGAAGCCCAAGCGCACCTACACCGCGCTGGAGTTCCAGCTCGACCGCGCCTGGGACGAGAAGTGGGCGTTCAACGCCTCCTACGTGCTGGCATGGAACCGCGGCAACGCCGAGGGCCCGGTCAACTCCGACACCAACTTCGACGACACCGGCCGCACCGAGAACTTCGACGATCCGTGGGTGAACTTCGGCGGCAACGGCTACCTGCCCAACGACCGCCGCCACCAGCTGAAGCTGCGCGGCACCTACGCGATCACCCCGCACTGGCAGGTCGGCGCCAACGCGGACGTCCACTCCGGCGGTCCGATCACCGGTTTCGGCGTGGGCAATCCGTACGACGCGAGCAACTACCACAGCTACTACATCTGCGTGGAGAACTGCGAGTCGGACAACTCGGCCGAACGCGTGTACCAGCATTCGGCACGCGGCGCCTACGGCCGCCTGCCGTGGACCTACACCCTCGACGCCAGCCTGAGCTACATCCTGCCCTTCCAGGGCGGCGGCGACCTGCGGGTGAAGCTGGCCGTGTACAACCTGCTCAACCAGCAGCGCACGGTGCAGGTGAATCAGGACCTGCAGAGCGCGATCTCCAACGAAACCGACTCCACCTTCAAGTTGCCGATCGGCTTCCAGTCGCCGCGCTTCACGCAGCTGACCGTGAGCGTGAACTTCTAAGGCACCTCCCCGCCTGGCGGCCCGCGGTCAATCGCGGGCCGTCTTTTTTGGGCTCCGCATGACCCCGACGACCGCTCCATCCCGGCACGACGAGACCGCTACCGTGCCCGGTCCGCAACCGACCTTCGATGGCGTGGACCTGCACGCGCTTGCCGCGCGGCTGGGCACGCCGCTTTACGCCTACTCGGCCAACGCGATCCGCCGCCGGATCGGCGAACTCCAGGCCGCCCTGCATGGCCTGGACGCCACCATCTGCTACGCGGTCAAGGCCAACTCCAACCGCGCCATCCTCGAACTGATGTCCGCCGCCGGACTGGGCGCGGACATCGTCTCGGCCGGCGAACTGCAGCGCGCGCTGGCAGCCGGCATCCCGGCCGGCCGCATGGTTTTCTCCGGCGTGGGCAAGACCGATGGGGAGATCGATGCCGCGCTCGCCGCGGGCATCGCCCGCTTCAACGTCGAGTCGCTGGACGAGCTGCACGCCATCGAGCGCGTGGCCATGGCGCGCCGCGTGGTGGCGAGCGCCGCGGTGCGGATCAACCCCGACGTCGATGCGCTGACCCACGCCAAGATTTCCACCGGCCGCGCCGAGAACAAGTTCGGCGTGAGCATCACCGAGGCGCGCCGCTGGTTCGACCAGCGGCGGCAGCTCTCGCACGTTCGCCTCGATGGCCTGCACGTGCACATCGGCTCGCAGATCCTCGACCTGACGCCCGTCCGGCTGGCGCTGCAGCGCGTCGCCGCGTTCTGGCGTGAACTGGTCCAGGCCGGCCACCCGGTCGCCAGCATCGACGTGGGTGGCGGCCTGGGCGTGCGCTACCGGGCAGGCCACGACCGGCCGGTCGCCGCTGCCGACTATGCCGACGTGATCCGCGAGGCACTGGCCGGCTTCGACGGCCGGTTACTGCTGGAACCCGGCCGCTACCTGGTGGCCGAGGCGGGCGTGCTGCTGACCCGGGTGCTGCGCATCAAGGAGGGCAACGAGCGGCGTTTCCTGGTGCTGGACGCGGCCATGAACGACCTGCAGCGGCCCAGCCTGTACGACGCCTGGCACGACATCGTGCCGGTCGCGCCGCAGCCGCGGCCGCTGGCCACCTACGACGTGGTCGGCCCGGTCTGCGAGACCGGCGACACCTTCGCCCGCGCCCGCGTGCTGCCCGAGTGCGCGGCCGGCGACCTGCTGGCCATCCAGGGCACCGGTGCCTACGGCGCATCGATGGCCTCCACCTACAACTCGCGCCCGCTCGCCGCCGAAGTGCTGCTCGACGATGGCCGCTATGCCGTCATCCGTCGCCGCCAGACGCTGGAGGAGATGGTCGCCGGCGAGCAGTCGGCGCAGGATTGGGCCACCCCATGAGGACATCCGCCGCCGATGCGTAAATTCGCCCGCCTTGCCCTGCTCGCCCTGCCGCTCGCCGCCGCGCTGCCCGCACAGGCACGGCAGGACCCGCCGATCACCATCGACACCCACGTCGATATCCCGTTCACCTACATGCGCGAGCCGCGCTTCGACGTCGGCAAGGACACGCCGCTGCTGGTGGACCTCGGCAAGATGCGGCGCGGCGGCCTGGATGCCGCCTTCTTCGTGGTCTGGGTGCCGCAGCACAAGCTCGATGCCGCCGGCTACGCCAGGGCGGTCGAGCAGGCCGAGCGGAAGTACGAGGCGATCGGCCGCATGCTGATGCTGTACCCGGACCGCATTCGCGCGGCCACCTCGCCGGAACAGGCGCTGGCCAACCGCAAGGCAGGCCTGCTCTCGGCGATGATCGGCATCGAGAACGCCTATTCGCTCGGCCATGACCTGCACCGGCTGGATGCCGCCTACGATCGCGGCGCGCGCTATGTGGGCCTGGTGCACGTGGGCAACAACGACCTGTGCACCAGTTCGATGCCCGACACCGACCACGGCGAGCCCGCGATGAACGGTGCCGGCGACCACGGCATGACCGACTTCGGCCGCCAGGTGGTCGCGCGCGCGAACGCGCTGGGCATGATGGTGGATGTCTCGCACGCCTCCGACGCCTGCGTGCGTGATGTACTGGCGGTGTCGACGGCGCCGGTCATCGCCTCGCACTCCGGCGCCCGTGCCTTGCTCGACCACCCGCGCAACCTGCCCGACGACCTGCTGCGCGCCATCGCCGCCAAGGGCGGCGTGGTCCAGGCGGTGGCCTACAAGGAATTCCTCAAGTACGACCCGGGCCGCGAGGCGGCCGAGAAGAAGTTGCAGGCCGAAGTCGCGCATCAGGCTGGCGACAAGGAATACGACAGCGACAAGCACGACTACCTGCCCGCGATGGCCGCGGGCATGGCGAAGATCCAGCAGAAGTTCCCGCTGCCCACGGTCGACGACTACGTGAAGCAGATCCGCCACATCGCCGACGTCGCCGGCATCGACCACGTCGGCATCGCCTCGGACTTCGACGGCGGCGGCGGCATCACCGGCTGGAAGGACGCCAGCGAGACCCGCAACGTCACCGCCGCGCTGCGCCGTGCCGGCTTCAGCGATGCCGACATCGCCAGGATCTGGGGCGGCAACCTGCTGCGCGTGTGGCGCGAGGTGGAACGCGATGCACGGCATTGATGGGGTGACAGCAAAAGGCCTCCCCCTCTCCCCAGCCCTCTCCCCCGGCCGGGCCGGGGGAGAGGGAGCTGAACACCGTCGCGGGCCGTGTGAGGCATTCAATCTCTACCCAACCCGCTCCCCCGGCCGGGCCCGGGGAGAGGGAGCTGGACGCCGTCGCGGGCCGTGTGAGGCTTTCGCCGGGCCAAAGGCGTCGGCGACAACATCGGCGGGAGCCACACGCTCCTGGCTCCCTCTCCCCCGGCCCTGCCTGGGGAGAGGGGGAGGCCTCTGCCTCACACTCGCCCTGCTCGCCACCACCTTCCTGACGAGCAGCGCCTCCGCCTCCCCCGCCACTCCTTCGGCTTCCTACGACCCCATCGTCGACGCCGTCGTCGCCCGCTACCACCTGCCGGGCATCGCGGTCGGGGTGATCGAGAACGGCCAGGTCGTCTACGCCGCCACGCGCGGCGAGACCGTGGCCGGCTCCGGCCAGCCGGTCACCCCCGAAACGCTGTTCAAGATCGCCTCCAACAGCAAGGCGATGACCACCGCCCTGCTCGGCCGACTGGTCGATCAGGGCAAGCTCGCCTGGGACGACCCGGTCACCCGCTACCTGCCCGACTTCCGCATGGCCGACCCGTGGGTCACCAGGCACATGCGCGTGGCCGACCTGCTCACCCACTCCAGCGGCCTGCCCGAAGGCGGCGGCGACCTGATGCTGTGGCCCGAGCCCAACGCGTTCACCCGCCAGGACATCATCCACGGGCTTCGCTACATCAAGTCCGGCTACAGCTTCCGCTCGCAGTACCAGTACGACAACCTGCTCTACGTGGTCGCCGGCGAAGTCGCGGCGGCCGCCGGCGGCGCGCCGTACGAGACGCTGATGCATCGCGAGGTGTTCGAGCCATTGGGCCTCTCGCGTTGCCAGGTCGGCCGCTGGAGCCGCGACGCGGTGGGCAACGTGGCGCAGCCGCACTATCAGAAGGACGGCCATAACCTGCCCATGCGCCAGGATGGCCCGACCATTCCGGCGATCACTTCCGATCCCGCCGGCGGCATCCGCTGCGACCTCACCGACATGCTGAGCTGGGCGAAGAACTGGCTGATGCCCACACAGGCGCAGTTGCAGTGGCTCTCCCCCGCCCAGCGCCAGGTGCTGCAGTCGCCGCACATGCTCATTCCCGTCTCCAGGCAGCGCCGCGCCTGGGACCACACCCACGTGATGGCCTATGGCTACGGCTGGCGCATGGCCGACGTGGACGGGGAATGGGTGGTCTGGCACACCGGCACGCTGGGCGGCATGTACTCGATGCTGGCGCTGCTGCCGGACCGCAAAAGCGGTTTCGTTTTCATGATCAACGGCGAGGCCGAGGATGCACGCACCGTGCTGGGCGAGGTGCTGACCAAGCACTTCACCGCACCGGACGATGACCACGACGTCGCCTGGTACGCCGATGCGCTCGACCGCGAGGCGGCGCAGCGTCCGGCCGCCGCACGGCCTCCGGACACCGCGGCGGCCACCGCAGTCGCGCCGGCCGCCTTCGCCTGGAGCGGCCGCTACCGCGACCCATGGTTTGGCGAGATCACGCTGTGTCCGCGTGGGGACCGCGTCGAATGGGCCTCGCGCAAGTCGCCGCACATGCACGGGACGGTCAGGCAGCTGGGCAAGCGCTATCTCGTCCATTGGGACGACCCGGCGGTGGACCTCGATGCCTGGCTCGATCCGCACGCCGGCTCGCCGCCCACGTTGACCATGGCCAAGCTCGATCCCGAGGGCGACTTCAGCTCGGACTACGAGGACTTGCACTTCGAACGCATCGGAGGCTGTCCATGAAGCCATGCAAACCCGTAGCAGGGCTCGCCCTGGCCTGCGTGCTCGCACTGGCGACCGCCATGCCCGCGCTTGCCGGTGAAACGGTCACGCTATCGCCCGCCAGGACGGCCGCGGAGGCCGATCTGGTCGATATCCGCACGCTGGTGCCCGACATCGCCGAGGACATCCGCTACGCCGGTCACGACAACTTCGTCGGCGCGCCGGTCGATGGCTACCTCGCTCCCCGGTGCCTGCTCAAGCGTCCGGTCGCCGAAGCGCTGGCGCGCGTCGAGCACGAGCTGCGCGCGCGGCACGCGCGCCTGAAGCTGTGGGACTGCTACCGGCCGGCGCGCGCGGTGGCGCACTTCGTGCGCTGGGCGCACGACCTGTCCGACCAGCGCACCAAGGCCGAGCACTATCCGCGCCTGGACAAGAGCGTGCTGCTGGGCGACTACATCGCGCCGGTCTCGGGGCACAGTCGCGGCGGCACGGCCGACCTCACGATGGAGCAGTGCGACGAGCACGGCAACCACTGCAAGGAGCTGGACATGGGCACGCACTTCGACTTCTTCGACGTGCGCGCGCACACCGACGCGCCGGACGTCACGCCCGCGCAGCACGCCAACCGGTTGCGCCTGCGCGCGGCGATGGAGCGCGAAGGCTTCAGGAACTACCCGCTGGAGTGGTGGCACTACACCTGGGCCAACGAGCCCACGCCGCACACGATCTACGACGTGCCGGTGAAGTAGTCCCTGCCGCACGGCTGGATCCCTCTGCCTCCGGGAGAGGGTGCCGGACAGGCGGGTGAGGATTCGGGCGGAGCATGCACGACGCGCTGGCCGGACCCTCACCCCGCTCCTCTCCCGCCGGGAGGGGGCTCGAGTTCAACGCACGGGAGAAAGACCATGCGGCTTGCCCTGCTTTTCGCCTCGATCTTCCTCGCCGGCCCGGTGCACGCCACCGACGCCGTGCAGAACGCCGATCGCCTGATGCGGAAGTACCAGGGCGACGTTCCCGGCGCCGCCCTGCTGGTGCTCAGGGACGGCAAGCCGCTGCTGCGCAGGGGCTACGGCCTGGCCAATCTCGAGCAACACACCAGGGTCACGCCAGGCACCGACTTCCGCCTCGCCTCGGTCAGCAAGCAGTTCATTGCCGCGGCGATCCTGCTGCTGGCCGAGGACGGCAAGCTCACGCCCGACGATCCGGTGCGCCACTGGCTGCCCTCGCTGCCCGCCGCCAACGCCAGGGTGACCCTGCGCCAGCTGCTCGACCACACCGGCGGGCTGGTCGACTACGAGGACCTGATCCCGCCGGAGCAGACCGCCCAGCTCAACGACCAGGACGTGCTGCGCCTGCTCTCGGCCGCGCCGCGCAGCTACTTCGCCCCGGGAAGCGCCTACCGCTACAGCAATTCCGGCTACGTGCTGCTCGGGCTGGTGGTGGAGAAGGCCTCCGGCCGGCCGCTGCAGGACTTCCTCGCCGAGCGCATCTTCAAGCCGCTGCACATGGACCACACCCTGCTCTACGTGCACGACGGCAAGAGCGTGCCGGAGCGCGCCTACGGCTACAGCCGGAGCAAGGGCCGCTGGCTGCGCACCGACCAGAGCCTCACCTCCGCCACCCGTGGCGACGGCGGCATCTACTCGAACATCGACGACCTCGCCAAATGGGACACCGCGCTCTATGACGATCGCCTGCTCGGTGACGCTTCGCGCAAGGCCGCCTTCAGTCCACACGTGACGGTGGTCGGCGAACCGTACGAGGCGCAGTACGGCTACGGCTGGCGGATCACCGGCGACACGCTGTGGCACTCGGGCGAGAGCATCGGCTTCCGCAACGTGATCGTGCGCTGGCCGAAGCAGCACCTGACCGTGATCCTGCTCAGCAACCGCAACGAGCCGGAGCCTTACCAGACGGCTCTCAAGATCGCGCGGCCGTTCCTGCAGCCATGACACCGGCGCTACCCGACGAGGCCCGGCGCCCTGGTTGTCTCACTTGTGGGCAATGCCATTGCAACGAACAAGACCATCGCCCACAAGTGGGCTCCTACGAAAGCGTGGAACGCGCCAGGGCCCGACCGGACGGCACTGACGGTCGCAAGGCCGCTTGCGCCCGCACGTCGTAGGAGCCCACTTGTGGGCGATGCCGTTGCAACGGCATCGGAGAAGAACCATCCCCAGTGGGCAGGCTCCTACAGAAGCGTGAGCTGTTGCGGTTCCCCGGGGGACGCGAGCCGATCGGCCAACCCGCCAGCGCGTCGGACCGGGCGCGTCAGCGACGTATCCAGCGCGGCCCCGGACGACCACAACAACACGGTCTTCCGCGCCCGCGACAGCCCGGTGTAGAGCAACTGCCGCGACAGGATCCGGCTCTGCGGATCCGGCGGCAGCAGCACGGCCACCTCCTCGTACTCGGAGCCCTGGCTCTTGTGGATGGTGATCGCGAAGGCCCCCTCGTGCGCCGGCAGCGTGCCGGGGGCGAAGCTGCGCGCGCTCGGCTGGCCATCGGCGGTGGTGGTCTCGAACCACACCCGCAGTGCACCGCCGGCATCGGCCAGGCAGAGGCCGACGTCGCCGTTGTACAGCCGCGTGGCGTAGTCGTTGCGCGTGATCAACACGGCGCGGCCCGGATACCACGCGCGATCCTCCGGCACCCCCCAGGCCTGCTTGAGGCGCTGCTCGATCCAGTCGTTGAGCGCCAGCGCGCCGAAGCCTTCCTCGCGCAGTGCGCACAGCAGCTGGCGCCGCGCCAGGGCGTGCAGCGCCTGCAGCGCGAGGGTGCCGCGCTCGGCGCCGACTTCCTCCAGCCCGGCGAGGTGGGGAGGAAGGACGGGGCGGATCGGCAGGCGCCCCAGCTCCCCGATCCAGCCGAGCAGCTCGTGGCGCAGTTGGGTCGCGTCGTCGACCTGCATCCACCGCGCATGCTCCCCCGCGTGCGCCACGGCCTCGCGCAGCGCGGCCGCATCACCGGCGCGCACGGCGCGATTGACCGCCACCAGCTGCTGCTGCGCGCGGAAGCTGTGTTCCAGTCGGACGATGTCGGACGCGCCCTCCGCTTCCATCACCGCCACCACGTCCATCAGTACCGAGCCGGCCGCCACCGAGGTGAGCTGGTCGGCATCGCCCACCAGTACCAGCGTCGCCTCCGGACGCACCGCTTCGAGCAGCGCGCGCAGCAGCGCCAGGTCGATCATCGAGGCCTCGTCGACCACCACGATGTCGGCCGCCAGCGGGTGCGCGGCATTGCGGCCGAACCGGTTGCGACGCGGATCGTAGGCGAGCATGCGGTGCAGGGTGAGCGCCTCGCTGTCGGGGATGCGCTCCAGCCGCGGCCGCCACGCGTCGGGCAGCGACGCCTGCAGCGCCTGCTTGCCTTGCCGCAGCGATTGCACCAGCCGCTGCGCCGCCTTGCCGGTGGGTGCGCCGACCTGGATGGTCGGCACCCGGTCCGGACCCAGGTGTTGCAGCATCAGCAGCATGCGCAGCACGGTGGTGGTCTTGCCGGTGCCCGGCCCGCCGGTGAGCACGAACAGCCGCCGTCCGCCGACCTGCGCCACCGCCTGGCGCTGGCGCGCAACCGACTTGCTGCGCACGCCACCGAACAGCTCGTCCACCGTGCCCTCGTCCGCGGCCATGGCGCTGCTGCCCGCCTCGCGGCGCGCGCGCAGTTGCTGCGCTACCGCGACCTCGTCGGCGTGGTTGCGCCACAGATAGAAGCGGTCGTGCGCGTCGAGCACGAACGGCGCGGGCGCGCTGCCGTCGCTCACCAGCGGGTCACTGCGCACGGCCGCCAGTTCGTCGGGCGAGAGCACCGGCGCACCGTGGCGCCCGGCCTGCTCGCCAGCCAGCGGCAGCGCCGTGTCGCCCTCGCCGTCGGCGAAGCTGGTCCAGGCGGCCAGGCGCGCGACCAGCGGCGAGCCACCGTGCGCCAGGGTCCAGCGCAGCAGCGCGCGATCGAGCGGGCGCCATGGCGTGTCGGCCAGTTCCGCGGGGTTGCGCTGGAAGCGGTAGGCGCTCATGCGACGATCTCCAGCTCGCGACCGGCCAGCGCGTTGTCGACCGCCTCGATCAGCGCATCGTCGAAGCGGTGCCGCCACACGCCCGCGTCGGGAGCCAGGCCCACCGCGCGCACGAACAGGTAGATCGCCTCGCCCAGGTGCCGCTCGCGCGAGTAGCCGGGCAGGCGCTGGCGCAGCATGCGGTCGAGCGCCACGGTGTAGAGCAGCGCCTGGAAACGGTAGTGGTGCGCGTCCATGGCCACCGCCAGTGCGCCGGGCAGGTAGTCCTCCACGTGCTCGCCCAGGAAGTTGCTCTTGTAATCGAGCACCCGGTAGCGGCCGTCGTGCTCGAGGATCAGGTCGATCTTGCCGGTCATGCGCCCGCGCAGATGGCCGCTGCCGGCGAAAGGCACCAGCGCCGGTTCGCCCAGCGCCGTGCAGGCGTCGCGCAAGGCGGCCATCGAGGCATCGTCCAGTACGTAGTGGAATTCCATTTCGGCCAGCTGGCGGTGCGCCGGCAGCGTGCCCAGGCGCAGGCCCGGCAGCAGCGGCGTGTCGAGATTGGCCTGCAGCCGGCGCGCCAGCCGCGCAATGAAGGCCTCGCGCCCGGCATCCTCCAGCCGTACGCCGAACTCGCGCAGGCAGCGGTCGATGAGGTCCTTCTGCGATTCCAACGGCGTACCGATGGCGCGCAACTCGAACATCGCGTGCATGGCATTGCCGATGTCCGCGCCACGCACGCCGGCCAGCGCGAGCAGTTCCGGGTGCGGCGCCGAACGCGGCGCAGGCGTCGCAAGCGCGTCGTCCGCGGGCACGGCTACGGACTCGTCGCTGGCAGCCTGGTCTTCCAGTGCGCCGGCATGCGCGCCGCGGGTCAGGTTGGAGAAGCTGTAGACCTGGGCCATCGGTCGGGCCGGTGGCAGCGGGCGGGCCCGGCGCGTGGGTACATCGCCCTGCGCCTGGGGCAGTGGCGTGGCCTGCCATGGCCAGCCGGCGGTCGCCCAGGCGAGCCGCGGTGCGACCGCGGCAAGGTCCTCGCCGGCCGCCCGCCGCTGCAGCAGGCGCTCGACCGAGGCATCCAGCGGCGAACGCTCGGGATCCCTCTGCGACTCCTTCGCGTTGGCCCTGGCCAGTCGGTCGGGCGGCAGTGCGTAGACATGGCAGGCGTGGATCGCACGGGTCAGCGCGACGTACAGCACGCGGAAGCGCTCGTCCTGGCCCTCGACGTCGTACTGCGCGCGGGCCGCCCTGCCGAAGCCGACCACGCGCCGGCCGCACAGCGGCTCGTGGATGACCACGTCGGTGTCCCTGTCGTTGCGGCAGTGGTTCCACATCAGGGGCAGGAACACCACCGGGAACTCCAGCCCCTTGCTGGCGTGCAGGGTCATCAGGCGCACCCGGCGCGCATCCGACTCGATGCGCAGCTGGCGCTCCTCGGCCGCGTCGCCGCCGGCGTCCTCGCCATCGCGCTGGCGGCCCAGCCAGTCGAGCAGTTGCGCGGGCCCGGGCGTGGCATCGGCCTGCGCCTGAAGGAGCTCGCCCAGGTGCCGCAGGTCGGTGAGCGCACGCTCGCCATCGTCGCCGGCGAGCAACCGCGGCGCGGCGCGCTCGATCAGCGCGCGCACCACGGCGAGCACGCCCTCGCGCTGCCAGCGCGTGCGCCAGGCGGCGAACTGCTGTTCGTACACGAGCCACGCATCGGGCTCGTCGCGCAACGCCTTGAGCGTGGCGTAGTCCAGGCCATACAGCCGCGTGGCCAGTGCGGCGCGCACCGCGCCCTCGTCGCTGGCGTGTTCGACGGCATGCAGCAGCACGTGCAGTTCGCGCGCCACCGGCAGCCCGAACACACTGCTGCGGCCGGCACCGACACAGGGCACGCGGTAGCGCTGCAGCAGCGTGCGCAGCGCGGTGATGTCGGCGTTGCCAGGCAGCAGCACGGCGATGTCGCCCGGTGCCAGCGGCGCATCACCGATGAAGTGGCGGCCGTCGCCCAGCATGGCGGCGATCTGCGCGGCGCAGGCTTCCAGCGCGGCGTGGCGGCGCCCCGGCGCGCTCCCGGGCGCGTCGGGGTTGAAGTGCAGTTGCAACGGCCGCGCGATCGGTTTGCCTTCGACGGTCAGCGGAGCGCGGTCGCGCCGGCCGGCGGCACGTACCGGCTCATAGCGGATCCGAGTCGCGGGTGCGCGCCCCAGCTCCTTTCCGACCAGCGCGTAGAACTGGTTGGTCGCCTCGACCAGGCCGCTGGCGGAACGCTGGTTCACGTCCAGCCGCAGCACCTGGTCGGCCGTGGCTGCCGCGGCAAGGTAGGCCTGGATGTCGCCGCCGCGGAAGCGGTAGATGGCCTGTTTGGGATCGCCGATCATCACCAGCCGGCCGCGCGCGGCGCCGTCGTGATCGCGGTAGATCGCATCGAGGATGGCGTATTGCAGCGCGTCGGTGTCCTGGAACTCGTCCACCAGCGCGACCGGCCATTGCGCAAACAGGCGCTCGGCCAGCCGCCGGCCAGGCCGCGCCAGTGCGCCGCCGACCCGCGCGATCAGCTCGTCGAAAGTGAGCTGGCCGCGGGCTGCCAGGCGTTCGGCGCGCCAGCTATCGACCTGGGCCAGCCAGCCCTGCCACGCGCGAACGTGGCCGGCGTGCAGGGCGTAGCCGAGCGCGCGGCAGGCGTCGCTGACGAAGCGCAGCAGACGGACGTGGTCGGGGTTGTCGCGCACGTGCGGCTGCAGCTGGTCGTCCCATGGGGCCGCGGCGAGGTTCTTGAGCGTGGACTCCTTCAGCTCCTGGCTGCGGTCGCGCAGCCAGCCGGCGAGGGCGCGCAGCGCGTTGCGCAGGGCCGACTTGCGCGGCTGGAAGACATCGCTGCGGTCGGCGAACGCGTCCAGCGCAGCGGCATGTTCGACGGGCAACAGCCGCGCGAGCTCGTCCTCGTCCGGCGCCCACAGTGCCACGCCCGGCGTCAGGTAGGCCCGGAGCAGCCGGCGAAGTTCGGTGAGCGAGGCCGGAGCGCTCGGTGGTGGCGGTGCGGCGCCCTGCTGCAACTGGCGCCAGAGGTCCTCGGACCATTCATCCAGCAGCGCTTCGGACGACACCAGCTCGCCCGCCTGCAGGTTCGCCCCGCTCTCGAAAGGGAAGTCGTCGAGGATGCGCCTGCACAGGCCGTGCAGCGTGGTGACCGGCGCACGGTCGAGCTCGGCCAATGCCAGGCGCAGGCGCAGGCGATCCCGCCCCACCTGTGTCGGCTCGGCATGCCAGCGCGCGTGCAGCCAGGCCAGGTCGGCGGATGGGTCGGCCGGCATTCCGTCCGGCCAGGCGAGCGCCTGGTCCTCGGCCCAGACCAGCCGGCTGCGCAGGCGCTCGCGCAGCTCCTGCGCGGCGGCATCAGTGAAGGTGGTGACCACGACCTGCGCGGGCGAAAGCCCCTGTTCCAGCAGCAGGCGCAGGTACAGCACCGAGATCGTCCAGGTCTTGCCTGTGCCGGCGCTGGCCTCGATCAGGGTGCGGCCGGGACTGGCCAGATCCAGCGCGGTCCAGTCGCAGGCGACGGTGGCGCTCATGCGGCCACCGCCACGTTCAGGTTGATCAGGCGCAGCAGCCGGGCGGCGAACGCCTGCAGATCGGCGAATGCCGGCTGGTCCGGCGAGAAGTCCGTTTCGCCCGCGAGCAGCCAGGCGTAGCCGGGCGCGTAGTCGCGCTCGCCCGGATGGCCGAAGCTGCCGGCCCAGGTCTGCTGCGCCTTCTCCGGCCGCTCGTCCAGGGCGGCCCAGCTGGTCCGTGGGAAGTACGGCATCGGATAGCGTTGCGCCTGGCGCCACAGGTCGAGCAGCGCCGCCACGCGCGCGGCCAGATCCTCGCGCATGGCCTGTGCCCCGCCGGCGTCCGCGGCCAGGTAGCTGTCGTCCCAATCGTTGAACATGGCCTCCCAGGCGCGTTCCGCACCCTCGGTGAGCAGGCAGGCCCGCACGGGCGTGGGTGCCTCGGTGGCCAGACGCAGCAGCGCCCACTCGAGGAAGAACGGTACCCGCTCGCGGAAGCCGAGCTTGTCCTCGGTCTTGCCCGGATAGACCTCCAGCTGCCAGCGCGCGTCGCCGGTACTCCACACGCGTTCGAGCGTCCCTTCGAGCGCCAGGCCCGCCACCGGCGCCAGCAATGGCACCGGCTTGCGGTGCGGCAGCGCACCGGCGAACAGCGGATGGTCGGCTGCGTGCGCGAGCAGGGTCTGCACCTTGGCGCGTTCGGTCGACCAGGCATCCAGGCCGACGCGCCCGGGCGGCAGCAGGCCGCCCAGGCGAAGCCAGGCCGGCGCCTGTTCGGGCAGTTCGAAGCGGCCGCTGGCGACCGCCTCGAAGAACAGCCGCTGCGGCACACGTTCCAGCGCCGATACGCTCGCCTGCAGCGCCTCGCGTCCCTGCAGGCGATCGTCCTCCAGCGCATCCAGCCGCACGTGCAACTGGCCGGCCAGCACCTGGCGCGAGGGATCGCGGAACCAGGCCTGCACTTCGCGCAGCGGGATGGCTGCGGCATCGGGCTCGGCCTCCTGCGCCGGCGCGCCGTCCAGGAACGGCCGCGGCGCCTCGCCGTTCGCGCGCATCGCGGCGAAGCCCTCGTCGTGGCAGCACAGCCGTGGATCGCTGCCGTCGAAGTAGCGTGCGTCGAACGGCTGCAGCGGATGGCGCACGCGCCACGGCCGGCGGAACTCGCGCTCCGCGCCCGGCGGCAGCGGTTGCTCGTCGATGTCGGCCTCGAGCGTGCGCAGGCCGGCCTGCTCGTCGAGGAACTGCATCAGCTCGGCCAGCGGGGCGGCCGGGTTGCGCGGCTTGCCGTCGCGCACGCCTTCGGCGAGGTAGGAAAAGTGCAGTACCTCGCGTGCGGCCATCACCGTTTCCAGGAACAGGTAGCGGTCGTCGCTGCGCACGTCGCGGTCGCCCAGGCGGCGGTGGCGTGCCATCAGGTCGAGGCCCGCGTCGTTCGGGTTGCGCGGGAATTCGCCGTCATTGAGCCCCAGCACGGCGACCACCTCGAACGGGATCGCGCGCTGCGGAACCATGCCGCAGAAGGTGACGCCGCCGAGCAGGAAACGCTGGCGCTCGGGCGCGGCGGCCAGCCGCTCGCGCAGCACGTCGCGGACCACCGCGAAATCGAGCATCGGATCGAGACCGCAGTCGGCGGTTTCCGCCGCGGTGGCATGGATGAAGCGGCGCAACAGCGACAGCGCCTCGACCGCCTGACTGTCGCGCGCGTCGATGCGGAACAGCGCGTCGAGCGACTGTTCCAGCCGCGCCGCCCAGGCCGATGCGCTGCGCGGCTGCAGCGCATCGCGCTGCAGCGCGGCCAGTTCCAGCAGCAGGCGATCGAGCGCGCCGAGCACCTGCGCCTGCGGACCATGCACGCCCTCGACCGGCCACAGCTCGCCGTCGGGCAGATTCCAGGCTTCGCCCTGCCCCGCCGCGTCGCTGCCCATCGCGTAGCCGGCGAGCAGCCGGTCCACGCCCCAGGCGAAGGTGGTCTCTTCGATCGCGGGCACGCCGAAGCGCGCGCGGTGCTCGCCATCCAGCGCCCAGGCGACACGGCTCTGGCGCAGCCAGCGGGTCAGCGTTTCGCGGTCGTCCTCGGCCAGGCCCAGCGCGCGGGCGATCTCGGGCACTTCGAGCAGGTCGAGCAGCTCGGGCGCGCCCAGGCGGGCATCGGGGATATCGAGCAGACGGCTGAACGCCGCAAGCAGCGGATGCGTGCGCGCCACCGCCACGTCGGCCAGGTGGTAGGGCAGCGGGCCGTGCACGCGGCCGGGCTCGCCGAACACCACCGGCAGCAGCGGCACGTAGGCCTGGATGTCCGGCGCCATCACGACGATGTCGGAAGGCTTGAGTTCCGGCCGTTCGGCGAGCTCGTGCAGCAACACGTCGCGCAGCACTTCCAGCTCGCGCAGGCGCGTGTGGCACAGGTGCACGCGCAGGGAGCGATCCGCCATGGCCGCGGCGTAGCCGTTCGCAAGCGGCTCGACGCGCGCGGGATCGAGCTGGCGCAGGCTTTCCTGCAGTCGCTGCAGCAGGCTTCCGGCGTGCCCCGGCCGTTCGTCCCGCCAGTGGCGCACGTCCATGCGGATGGCCTCGTCGACCTCCTGCAGGTTCAGCATGAAGTGCTGGCCCATGCGTCCCCAGCCGGCCAGCAGCGGGTGGCCCAGCTGCTGGAAGAACTGCTCGGAGTCCTCGCTGAAACCGATGCGGCGCGCCAGCTCGCGCAACTGCGCGCGCTCGCCGCGCAGACCGGCCCAGTATTCGCGGCAGGGGTCGGGCACGTAGAGCACGACCGGGCGCACGCGAGCCACCGCGCGCAGCAGGGCCAGTTCCGCGGGCGCGAGGTGGCTTATGCCGAAGATGTGCAGCGGTTCGACCGTGGCGTGGTTCTCGGGATGGCGCGCCAGTTCGCGCACCAGCGCCTCGACCCGTTCGCCGCGGTGTGGCGTGCCGATGGCCGCATGCAGCTTGCGCCACAACGACGCCATGAAGGTGGCTTCGGGCACGTCGTCGCGGCCGCGCTCCCACGCCTGCAGCCAGTCGGGCCGGTAGGTCAGGTACTGGGTGAAGAGGCGCGCCAGCCGGTCGGCCAGCTGGTAGCGGCGCCGGGCCGCATCGCCGCTACCGAGATAGGCGCGCACCTGGGCATCGTCGATCCCCGGCAGCAGTTCATGGATGCGCCAGCGCAGCCGGTCGCGGCGATAGGGCGCAAGCGCCACCGCGGTACTGCCCAGCACGCCGAGCGCCAGTTCGTCCAGCCAGGTGCTCGGCAAGGTGATGCGCAGGTTGGCGACGATGCCGCCGCTGCCGCGCTTGCCCGCCAGCGCCCCGGCCAGCCAGTGGCGCATGCCCGGGTGGGCGGCGATCACCGTCTGCGGCGCCAGCACGCTGGCCGGCGGCGCCGCGTCGAGCAGCGCCACCAGCGGGTCCAGCAGTGCCTCCAGCCGGCTGGCGCGGATCACGGACAGTCCGCGGGTCAGGTCGTCGGAGGAGAAGGCAGCCATGCCCGCGATGATAGCGGGGCGCCGTCGCAGTTCCCGCGACGCCGCGGCTACGGGCGGGCCCCCGGTGGCGGGAACGCCAGTACCTGTGCGGTGTAGGTCTCCACCAGCGCACTGAACGGCCGGCCCCGGGCATCTGCCAGCACGGCCCGGTGTTGCAGGAGCTGGTGCGGCAGGGCGAGCGGCTGCGGACCGGCGGCCGGCACGCCGCGCATTTCCCAACCGTCGGGAAGCGGCGACCACAACAGCCGCGCGGAGAGCGTGTGGCGGCTGAAGCGCAGTGGGCGCACGACCTTGCCGAACGGCGTGTCGCTGCCATCGAGCTGGCGATTCATCGCCGCGGTGAGGCGCCCGGGCAGATACCAGTTGTCGGCCTCGGACAACACGCGCCCACCACAGGCAAGCCGCACGCGGCGGTAACGCACCGGCGTCTGCGGGCCGATGCCCAGTGCCCGGCGCAGATCGTCCGGGAGCGGCTTGTGCGCGTCGCGATCGCGCAGCGCAAGCACCCTGGGTGAAGCGGCCAGGCGGTGCGCGCCGCACCAGCGTTCCAGGGTCAGCGTGGCGCTGGGCTGGCTGAGCAGGTCGGCGTTGAGCGTCTGCAACAACGCCAGCGCTTCGACGCGGGCAAGCGGGGTATCCGGCCAGGACGGCGCGGCGGCCACCGCGGTGGCGCCGCAGGCGGCCAGTGCGAGCGCGAGGCGCCTCACAGCCCCTTCGCTGCCTGGGCCACCGCGCGGAACAGGGCACGCCCCTTGTTCATCGTCTCGTCCCACTCGGCCGCCGGGTCGGAGTCGTACACGATGCCGGCGCCGGCCTGCACGTGCAGGCGACCATCCTGGATCACCGCGGTGCGGATGGCGATCGCCGTGTCCGCGTCGCCCCACCAGCCGATCCAGCCGATCGCGCCGGCGTAGATGTTGCGCTTGTACGGTTCGAGCTCCTGGATGATCTCCAGCGCACGGATCTTCGGGGCGCCCGAGAGCGTACCGGCCGGGAAAGTCGCCTTGAGCACGTCCATGTAGGACAGTCCCGGCCTGGCGTTGCCCTGCACCTGCGAGACGATGTGCATGACGTGCGAATAGCGTTCGATCACGAACGACTCGCTGACCTGGACCGTGCCGGTCTCGCTGATGCGGCCGATGTCGTTGCGCCCGAGGTCGATCAGCATCACGTGCTCGGCGCGCTCCTTCGGGTCGGCCAGCAGTTCGGCTTCCAGCGCGCGGTCTTCCTCTTCCGTGGCGCCGCGCTTGCGCGTGCCGGCCAGCGGCCGCACCAGGACCTTGCCGTCCTTCAGGCGCGCCAGGATCTCCGGCGAGGAGCCGACGATCTGCGTCTTTCCGAGATCGACGAAATACATGTAGGGCGAGGGGTTGAGCGCGCGCAGCGCCCGGTACACGTCCACCGGTCGCGCATTGAAGCCCACGCTGAGGCGCTGCGAGGGCACCACCTGGAAGATGTCGCCGGCACGGATGTATTCCTTGGCCTTTTCGACCATCGCCTCGAATCCGGCCCGGGTGAAGGAGGACTTGAAGTCGCCCTCGTCCACCGCGGTGGACTGGGTCAGCTGCGGATAAGCCGCGCCGCCCTGGCGGAGGCGGTAGACCAGCGCGTCGAGGCGGCGTTGCGCCTGGGCGTAGGCCTGCGGCTGCGCCGGGTCGGCGTGCACGATCAGGTAAAGGCGTCCCTTGAGGTTGTCGAAGACGGCCACCTCTTCGGCCAGCATCAGCAGCACGTCGGGCGTGCCCAGCTCGTCGGGGCGGTCCCACTGCGCCAGGCGCGGCTCGATGTAACCGATCGTCTCGAAACCGAAGTAGCCGACCAGGCCGCCGGTGAACGCGGGCAGCTCGGGCAGGCGCGGCACCGAGTACTGCGCGCGCAGCGTCTCGATCTCGCCCAGCGGATCGTCCAGGTGGCGGCGCTCGACGACTTCGCCGGCTTCCTCCACTTCCAGCTCGTGACCGCGCAGGCGGTACACCCGCTTCGCCGGCAGGCCGATGATCGAATAGCGCCCCCAGGTGGCGCCGCCCTCGACCGATTCGAACAGGAAGGTGTACGGGCCATCGGCGAGTTTCAGGTACACCGACAGCGGCGTGTCGAGGTCGGAGAACACCTCGCGCACCAGCGGAATGCGCGTGTGGCCCTGGGCGGCCAGCGCGTCGAATTGGTCTCGGGAGATCACGGGTTCGGGAATCGTTGATGGCGGCCCATCACGATAGCAGTCCATACGCCGCCGGGCATCATCGCTTGCGGCGGCGCGAGGCGCGCGCTTGATCTGCGCCAAGGGACAAGGGGAACACGATGGAACGTGCCGATACGATGCCCGGCCTCATGGACCGGGATGCAGGCCGCTGGCACAGGGAGGCGGCCGATCGCGCCACCCTGCAGACGCCGCCCTCGCTGCACTGGGGCCGGGTATTCCTGCTCAGCGTCGTCACCCTGGGCATCTTCGGCATCGTCTGGTCGTTCATCCAGGCCAACTGGGTGCGCAGGATCGATCCGGACAGCCGCGCCATCGCCATGATGGGCGCGGCGCTCGCCTGCTACTTCGTCGGCTACCTGCTGGCCGCGGCCGGCGCGCCGGCCGACGAGGCCGCACCGGCAACCACCCTGGAGCGGCTCGGCTGGCTGCTGAAAGCGGCCTACGCGTTGTTTTACCTGGGCGCCTACTTCGCGATGGCCTGATCGGTCCGCCGGGTGATGGCCGGTTACCGGGTTCCCATGCGGATCGGCGGCATCACGCTGCTCTTCTTCAATACGTTGTATCTGCAGGGGCAGCTGACCCGGCTGGCCCGTTGGCAGCAGACCGGCCAGACCCGACCGAATCCGCCCAAGGCCATTTTCTGGCTCGTCATGGCCGTGCCTTTCGCCTTCATCGTCGCCGCCCTGGCGCTGCCGGCCTACCAGTCCTGCGTGATGCGTGCGCAGGTGACGAGCGCGCTGGCGCAGACCGAACCGCTCAGGCAGCAGGTGCTCGATGCGATCGGCCGCAACCGCGCCTGGCCGCAGGACAATGCCGAGGCAGGACTCAAGGAGGCCGGCGCTTACGCCAGCGCCAACCTGGCGGGCGTCGAGGTCCAGGCCATCGAGGAAGGCGCGGCGCTGGTGGCCACCTTTGGCGGTAACGCACCGGCTCCCCTGCGCGGCAGGCAACTGGCACTGATCGCCGAAGGCCGCGACGGCGTGATCAGCTGGACCTGCGAGAGCCCGGACATCGAGCCGCGCTACCTGCCGGCCGATTGCCGCTGACGGCGAGCCTGCCCGTCAGCCGCCACCCAGGCGCTGGCGCGGCATGTTGCGCAGGCGCAGGGTGAAGGCCACCCCGCTGCCGTCCTCCAGGTTGCGTGCGCTGGCGTGGCCGCCGTGGCGTTCGGCGACCAGGCGCACCACGTAAAGCCCGAGCCCGAGGTGAGGCGCGTCGCCCGGCGTGGCCTTGTCGCGCAGGCTGACCAGCGAATCGAACAGGCGCGCCTGCATGGCGGCCGGCAGCGGCGGGCCCTGGTTGGCGAGGGTGATCTCGGCGCCGTCATCGCAGGCGCGGAGCGCCAGGCGCAGCCAGCCGTCGGCCGGGGTGAACGAGAGCGCGTTGTCGAGCAGCTTGTCCAGCGCCTGGGCAATCAGTTCCGGGGCGCAGTGCATCGGCAGCGGGGCTTGCGGCAGTTCACAGGCCAGCGTGCGCGCACCGATCAGCGGGCGATAGGCCTCGGCGCAGCCGCGCACGACTTCGCGCAGGTCCACGTCCTCGGCTTCGGCGGCAGCGATCGCGCGCTCCATCCGGCTGGCCTCGCTCATCGCGCGCACCAGCGTGCCCAGGCGGGCCACGCCGTCGCGGGCGCGCTCCAGATAGGGCCGTGCATCGGGCGGCAACGGCGCATGGGCTTCCAGCGCATGTTCCAGGTTGTCCAGCGAACTCTTGACGATGGCCAGCGGCGTATTGAGTTCGTGCGAGAGCTTGGAGGCCAGCGTGCGCAGGTAGTCGGTGTAGCCGCCGACCGCCTCGAACAGGCGCTCGAAGCTGCGGGCCAGGTCGCCGATCTCGTCCGGGGCGGCGGTGAGCGGAAATCGCCCCTGGGCAAAAAGGCCGTCCAGACGTCCATCGGCCAGTTGCGCGCGCTCGGCCGCATCGCGCAGGCGGCCCAGGCGCAGGCTCAGGCGGGTGGCGAACAGAAGCAGGATCCCGCCGGCCACCAGCAGCACGCCGAAACTGGTCAGCAGCAGCGTGAGCAGTGCGCGGTTGGCCAGCAGCGGCACGGTGGTGCTGGCCTGCTCGAGCAGCAGCACGCCGCGCACCTGGCCGGGGGCACCGATCGGTACCGCCGTGGCCAGCACGACGCTGGCGCGGGTTTCGCCATCGCGCCAGACGGCGGCCGGTTCACCCGCGCGGGCGCGGGCGATCTCCGGCAGCTCCAGGCGCGGGGCGTCCTGCGCCCAGGGCGCGGCCTCTTCGACCGGATTGGCCAGCAGCGCGCGGTAGACCAGTGCGGCGAACCAGCCCGGCTGCGGACCTCCTGCCTGCAGGCGCCCGCTCTGCGCCAGCAGCCAGCCGGTCGGCGCCAGCACGCGGGCACGGGTGTCCTCCGGTGCCAGCCGGGCCAGTTCCTGCGCCAGTGTCGGCGAGTAGTGCCACAGCGGGCGCGACTCGACCGCCAGCGGGTCGCCGCCCGCCGAGGCGTCGTACAGGCCCAGGCCAAGCCGGTCCACGATCAGCGGGCGCGGAAGGCGCAGCTCGAGGCGCCAGCCGCCGCCGTCCTCCTGCCACTGGCCGACCAGGCGGTCGGGCCAGTCGGCGACCGGCGGATCGAGCAACAGTGCCATGAAGGTGCCCGGCGCGGCACTGGCCAGCAGGTAGCGCAGGCGCGTGTCGCCGCGCGCCAGCTCGAGGACCAGGTGATCGGCGCGCAGCGCGCCGGGATCGTCCGCGTCGGCGCGGACCCGCCGGGTGCCGCGCTGCTGCACGTAGAGATACAGCCCGTCCGCGTCCTCCGCGAGCAGCACGCTGCCGCGCGCCCCGAGCGACTGGCTCCAGGGCGTGAGCGGTGCCCAGTCATCGCCATAGCCATCGATCGTGATGGGCGTGCTGGCCTGCTCGACATACCAGCCTTGTGCCTGCTGCGGCAGCGCGGCGCCGGTGGCCACCAGGCTGCGCGCCACCGCGCGCGCCGAAGCGGTGAGCGCCTGTGCCTGGCCCTCGCGCAGAAGGGTTTCCATCTGCCTGACGTACAGCCAGCCGGCTACCGGCAGGGCCAGCGTGCACAGGGCGACCAGCAGCAGTTTGCGGCGCAGGTTCATCGCGATGAGCCTAGACCGATGCCGCGGGCTAGCGCGACATCCCGGCCCGGTAGCGGGTGCCGACCACCACGCGCATGAAGGCATCGAGCAGCGCGGCGCGCTGCGGATCGGCGTCCTTGAAGCTCATCGACCAGCTCAGGCGGATGCCGGAGCGCTTGCCCGGGTCGCAGAACACCACCGCATCGTCGACCTGGTCGCTGCCCTGGAACACCAGCGCCTCGCACGGCATGCCGTGGTGGCGCACGGGAAAGCGCCCGACCCGGGCGGCCGGGTCGCGCCGCAGATAGCGCTTGCGGTCGGCATCGAGCTCGGCATCCAGGCTGGCGAGCTTGCGCGGCCACACGTTGAGCACCATCACGCGGTAGGGCTCGCCGGTCCATTCGCCCTGGTAGATCACCGCGTTGACACCGATCGCGCGGGCGTAGGTGCAGCAATCGGCGGTCCAGCCCGCGGGCGTGGGTGCGCGGAGGGTCCAGCCGGGAATCCCGCCGTCGGGCTTGCCTGTCGCGATCGCCTCGCCCGGCGGGCCGCCGGCCACGGCGGTGCCGGCAAACGCCAGCAGCAGGATGCCGAGCAGGCGCCTCACGGCTTCCACCGGTAACCCACGCCGTGCACGGTCTCGATCGCGTCGAAGTCCGGCGCCACCGCGACGAACTTCTTGCGGATGCGTTTGATGTGGGAAGTGATGGTGGCGTCGTCCACCACCAGCTCGGCCTCGCGCATCAGCTGGTCGCGGTTCTTCACGTGGCCGGGGAAGCGCACCAGCGTGTGCACCATCCAGAACTCGGTGACGGTGAGCGGGATCTCGACATCGTTCCAGGTGATGCGCATGCGCTCGGACTCGAGCTTGAGCGGTCCGTGCGCGATCACCGTTTCGCTGGAAGCGGGCACCTTCAGCGACTCGATGCGCCGGAACAGCGCCGCGATGCGCGCGGCGAGCTGATGCAGGCTGGTGTCCTTGGACAGGTAGTCGTCGGCGCCCAGGCGCAGGCCGGAGATCACGTCGAAATCCGAGTCGCGCGCGGTGAGGAAGATGATCGGCAGGGTGGCCGATTTCGCGCGCAACTCGCGGCACAGGTCGAAGCCGCCTTCAGGCTCGTCGCCCAGCCCGATGTCGATGATCACCAGCTCCGGCAGCTTCATCGCGAAAGCGATGGACGCCTCCTGCCGGGAGCCGTAGCCGCGCGTGTCGTAGCCGAAACGGGTGAGCGCCTCGACGTAGTTGGCGCGGATGAGCGGTTCGTCCTCGACGATGGCGATGCTGCGGCCCATGGCGATCAGTCTCCCTGTGGTGGCGCGCAGCGTGCTATGCGCATCGCCGTGACGCAAGGCGCGCGGCGCGCCCGCCCGCGTTTTGCCCGATCCGGCCCGCGCTTCGCCCGGGCCGCGCCGCCGCGTGCGCCTTGCCGGGCGGTTCCATGGACCGGTCACAGGAGAGATGCCATGAGCCACACCGCCGGCAAGCCCGACCCGAACGCCGAACTGCGCCACTTCGAACCCCTGCGCGTGGTGCTGGCACTGGGCGCCCTGCTGCTGGGGCTGGTGATGGGCATCCACTGAGGAGATAGCGCCATGAATGCCGATTATGTCGACCCGTTTGCCGTGGAAGGCGTCGAGGCACCCGCCGTGCAGGGAAGCGCGGCGGGTGCGGGCCAGGAGCCGGATCCGGACTGGCGACCGCTCTGACGCATCGCGGGACCCTGCAACACCCCTCCGTTAGCCAGACCGTTCCTTTCCCCTCCTTGCGAGGGGATTTTTTTGCCCCCTGCCTTTCCAAGGGGGGCGAGTGCGCCCTGCTCCAGACGCCAAGCGAACTCGGCCTTTCGAGGCAGGGAACCAAACCCCCGAACCCCTGTCCCATCTGTCGGCGGGCGTCGTCCATTGCCGTGGATACGCCGCCGCCTTCCGGCGGTGGCGTCCGGGCGCCCGCTCTGGTGGACTCCTCAACGCGTCCCATTCCGACGACGCTCTTATCCCGGTGCAGGGTCTGCACCGGGATTTTTCTTTGGGTTCAGCCGATCGCCTGGCGCATCGCTCCGATGACCTGGGCGTAGTCCGGCGCGCCGAAAATGGCCGAGCCCGCCACGAAGGTATCGGCGCCCGCCGCGGCGATTTCGCCGATGTTGGCCGCGCTGACGCCACCATCGATCTCCAGCCGGATCGCGCGGCCGCTCTCGTCGATGCGCCGGCGCACCTCGCGCAACTTGGCGAGCGCCCCGGGGATGAACTTCTGCCCGCCGAAGCCCGGATTGACCGACATGATCAGCACCAGGTCGAGCTTGTCCAGGACATGGTCGAGCCAGTTGAGCGGCGTGGCGGGATTGAACACCAGGCCGGCCTGGCAACCGGCATCGTGGATCAGGCCGATCGTGCGGTCGACATGCTCGCTGGCTTCCGGATGGAAGCTGATCAGGCTGGCGCCCGCCTTGGCGAAGTCCGGCGCGATGCGGTCGACCGGCTTGACCATCAGGTGCACGTCGACGGGCGCGCTGATGCCGTAGTCGCGCAGGGCCTTCAGCACCATCGGGCCCATGGTGAGGTTGGGCACGTAGTGGTTGTCCATCACGTCGAAGTGCACCCAGTCGCCGCCGGCGGCCAGCACCCTGGCGGTGTCCTCGCCCAGGCGGGCGAAGTCGGCGGAGAGGATGGAGGGGGCGATGACGGGGGTCTGTTTGCTCATGGGGCGGGATTCGGGATTCGGGATTCGGGATTCGGGATTCGGGATTCGGGATTCGGGATTCGGGATTCGGGCAAGAGTAGCGGTATCGAGGCGCGGGGCAGGCGCCAACCGAATCCCGGATCCCCAATCCCGAATCCCGCTACTTGAAACCTTTCTCGGCCTTGATCCGCTCGTACGCCGCGTTGATCTCGCTCGCCCGTGCCTCGGCGCGCTTGCGCATGTCCTCGGGCAGATCGCCCAGGCGGTCGGGGTGATGCTCGGAGATCAGCTTGCGGTAGGCGCGCTTGATGGCGCGTTCGTCGGCCCCGCGCGCGATGCCGAGCACGGTGTACGGATCCGGGCCGTTGGTGTTGCGATGCGGTGGTACGTAACCCCCGCCGGAGCCGCGGCGGCGATCGCCCGCGGCGGCGTTCCAGGCATATCCCTTCATCGCCATGAGCGCCATCAGCTCCATGTCGCTGATGCGCAGGGCGAACGCGAGCTGGCGCAGGATCGCCATCTTTTCCGGCGGCGGATTGCCTTCGGCCAGCACTGTCTCGATCACCACGTCCAGCACCGGGAAAGCGTGGTCGCGACGCATGCCCACCCACTGGCGCAGGCCGTCGATCGCGGGAGTCACGTCGAACTCCGGCTGCTTGCCGCGGTTGAAGCTGGCGATGGCCTGGCGACGCTGCTCGTCGATCAGGCCCATGCGGGTCATCATCCGCTCGGCCACCGCGATCTCGGCCTCGGACACGCGCCCGTCCGACTTGGCGACCGCGCCGAGCAGCGCGAACAGCGGGCCATACAGGCCGTCCATCTGCGGCGCCGCCCGGTAACGCTGGCTCTGGCGCAGGCTGTCGATCACGAAGCCGATGATGGCGCCGACGATGGCGCCGGGCAGGCCGTGGCCGAGGATCAGGCCGACGAACGCCAGGATCAGGGTGGTGGAGAGGTTCATGGCTGCGCCTGCACAGCCGGCGCCTGTGCGCTGTACCAGCGCGCCAGCGCATCCAGTTCGGCGGCGCTGACCGGGCCGATCGCGGCGCGCATGACCGCCACGTCGCGGCGGCCGTCGCGGTACTGCGCCAGCGCGTTGCGCAGGTAGTCCAGCCGCTGCCCGGCCAGGTTGGGCGCGCCGGGCATCTGCGCGATGCCGGTCTCGCCGTGGCAGGCCGCGCACAGGCCCAGGCGGGCCGGACGGTTGGAACCGGCGGCAAAGGCTGGCAGGGCGGCGGCCAGGAGCGCCGCGAGCAGGACGAGTCGCATCGGCAAGACGTGGGGCGAGATGGATTCCCGGAAAGCGCGATTCTAGCAGCGCTGCGCTGCCAGGCCCGCGCAGCCGGAAGCCCGCGATACGGCGACTCGCTAGAATAGGCCGCTCCCACCTTGAGACGGCGGATCGCCCCGTGCCCACCACCCTGCTGCAATCCAACCTGCCCGGCCTGGACCTGATCCACCGCGGCAAGGTGCGCGACGTCTATGCGCTGTCCGGCGACCGCCTGCTGATCGTCGCCACCGACCGCCTGTCCGCCTTCGACGTGGTGCTGCCCGATCCCATCCCCGGCAAGGGCGAGATGCTCACGCAGATCTCCAACTTCTGGTTCGACAAGACCGCGCACATCATCCCCAACCACCTGCTGCAGGTGCCGCTGGCCGAGGTGCTGCCCGAGGGCACGGACCTTTCGCTCTACGCCGGTCGCGCCGTGGTGACGCGGCGCCTGAAGCCGGTACCGGTCGAGGCGATCGCGCGCGGCTACATCATCGGCTCAGGCTGGAAGGACTACCAGGCCACCGGCAAGATCTGCGGCATCGCGCTGCCGCCGGGGCTGAAGCAGGCGCAGCAGCTGCCCGAACCGATCTTCACCCCCTCGACCAAGGCCGCGGTGGGCGACCACGACGAGAACGTGAGCTTCGATGCCGTGGTGAACGCCATCGGCCGCGAGCTGGCCGGGAAAGTGCGCGACGCCACGCTCGCGATCTACCGCTGGGCCGCCGACTACGCAGCCGAGCGCGGCATCATCATCGCCGACACCAAGTTCGAGTTCGGCACCGACGCCGACGGCAAGCTGTACGTGATGGACGAGATGCTCACGCCGGACTCCTCGCGCTTCTGGCCGGCCGACGAGTACCGCACCGGGATCAGTCCGCCCAGCTACGACAAGCAGTTCGTGCGCGACTACCTGGAGACGCTCGACTGGAACAAGAAGGCGCCCGGTCCGCACGTACCGGCCGAGGTCATCGAGCGCACCCGCGCCAAGTACGCCGAGGCGCTGGAACGGCTGGCCGGCATCCGGCTCGACTGATCGGCGAGGGTGACGCCATGCGCAGCATGCAAAGCTGGCTCGACGGCTACAGCGCCGACCACCGCAACCCGGTCAACCAGGTGATCCACTGGATCTGCGTGCCGCCGATCGTGTGGACCGTGGTCGCGCTGCTTTGGACCGTGCCGGTGCCCGCCGCGTGGCTCAAGCCCGGCGCCTGGGCGGTGTTCGCGATGGTGGCGGCGTTCGCCTGGTACTGGAAGCACTCGCACCGGCTCGGTGGCGCGCTGCTGGTCGCCTTCATCGTGCTGGCGCTGTTCACCGCATGGCTGTTCGAGCTGCTCGGGCCGGTGCGCCTGCGCTGGGTGGCGCTCGCGGTGTTCGTGCTGGCGTGGATCGGCCAGTTCGTCGGCCACAAGTTCGAGGGCCACCGGCCCAGTTTCCTCACCGATGTCTCCTACCTGCTGGTCGGCCCGGCCTGGCTGATGGAGAAATTCCTGCGCCGGATCGGCTTGAAGGCCCACGACTAGATGCAGACCCTGCTTACCCTGCTCAGCACCCTGCTCTGGTGGGTGCTGTATGGCTCGATCGTCGCCCTGTTCGCCAGCCTCGTCGCCTGGCCGGTGCTGCGCTGGAGCGAACGCACCAACGTGGTCTTCAACCGCGTGTATTTCGCCTGCCTGCTGTGGGGCATGCTGGGGCTGCTGCTGGTCGGACTGGTCGCCGCGCACGAGGGGCATGTCCGGCCGCCTTACGGGCCGTTGCTCGCCTCGCTGCCGTTGCGCCTGGCGTTGGTTGCCGACATGTTCGTCGGCGCCCTGCTGCTGTGGCGCCTCACCCCGCGCGTGGACGCCCGCCGCATCCGCCCCACCAGCGCGTGCATGGCAATGGCGGCGGTGACCGCGGTGGCGTTCGGGATCGCCACCAGCCTGGCATAGCCGCGCAGGGCGGGCTCCCACCGATCGCACGAAAGGACCGATGGGAGGCCGCCCTGCGGCGGTCGCCCGGATGCCCGGCGGCGACTCAGTGCGGCGGTTTGTACCAGGCCAGCACGTCGCGGGCCTGCCTGAGGTCCAGCGGCGGGCATTGCCCCATGTCGCCACCGGACAGGATCGACTGCGCGCGCATGCAGAGCCAGGTGTCTCCTGGATCCACCGGGGCCGACAGCCGGCCCCACTTGGGTTCGTTGCTGGGACTGATTGCTGAGACCGCATTCATGCCGGGTTCCTCCCTTGCAGACCGGTGGCCAATAACGGAGCCGCTGGCCCCGGCCGCGCGGCCGCCCGACATCCGTCGAGCCCGCTTCGGCCTGCTTGAGTATCGGCGGGCGCGGTGAAGCGGCCGACAAGTTCGCGTCGCGCGGCCGTCACCTTGGCCGCAGATGCCTACGGCCGCCGTCGCGCGGCCGTGTTGGCCGCCTGCACCGCCTCCACGAAGCCGGCGAAGGGCAGGTCGGTGATGCCGACCAGTCCGAAGTGCGCGTTCTCGCCATCGAGCAGGCGGCCCGTGACCGGCTGGTCGGCATACTGGAACCAGTGCGCGCCCACGATCACCGGGTCCGCGGCCGCCGCGGCGAGAAAGCGCGCGTAGGCCTCGCCGCGCTGGGCTTCGTTCCAGACCGGCACGGGCCCTGCGCCGAACGGGCCGCGGTCGGTCGAGCCGAACGAGAATTCAGTGATCAGTACCGGCTTGTCGAGCCTGTGCAGTGCCGCCAGGTCCATGCCGTGCCCGGGCAGGTCCGCGTAGACGTTGATGCTCAGCACGTCGCACCACCGCGCACAGGCGGCCACCGCCTCGGGCGTGCGTACGGCGAAGCGGCCACCCAGGAACAGGTGGTGCGGGTCGTGCCGACGCAGCGCCTGCGCCACGGTGCGGAAATAGCGATCGGCGTAGGCACGCAGCCAGGCGCCGTAGTCCTCGGCGATGGCCGGATGCGCCTCTTCCGGCACCGGCGCCTGGAAGCCGGCCGGCGCCAGCGCCTCCCAGCGCGTCACGCCGATGCCCCAGCCCACGCCCAGGCGCAACGCATCGCCGTACTTGCGCTTGAGCATGGCGAGGAAGGCCTGCTTGGCGGGGCTGCGCGGGTCGCCGCGCAGTGTGCCGATGGCCAGCGCCCAGCGGCCCTGTGGCCCGGGGGCGGCCCACGCCAGTTCGTTGTCGGCGAAGTAGCCGAGCAGCCAGCGATCGTCGCGCACGCCTTGCGTGGCCACGACGACCGCGCGTTCGGTCGCGACCTCGAAACGCGGGTCGAACGGATCGGGCATGCGGCCCCACCAGTCGTAGCCGGTGGCGACGTTGGCGTAGTCGCCGACGATGTTGATCGAGCGGGTGTAGGCCAGGCCGTGCCCGCGCGCGATCGCCTCGTCGCTCCAGTTGCCCAGCGTGTTGAACCGCCAGGCGGCCAGGCGTTGCCGCGCGCGTTCGCGCCAGGCCTCGCGCCAGTCCGCCCCGTCCACGCGGTAGAGGTTGGCTGCGTAGAAATCGAACCAGCGGCCGTGGTTGTAGGCCAGTCCGCTGGCCGCGCCGGTGTCGCGACGGCTGTCGCCCTCGCCGTGGAACGCGCGCCAGGGGCCCTTCGCGGGCGGCAGGTCGCGGAACATCCACTCGCGCCCCTGCAGGTAGCTGCGCCCGCCATCGGCCGCGATGGCGTTCACGCCCAGCGAGAAGAATGGCTGGCCATCCGGGGTCACGAGCCGCCAGCGGCCGTCGCGCTTCCGCGTATGGAACCAGCCGGTGGCCGGATCGGGGACGCCGGGACGCCCATCGCGCGTCTCCGCCGGCAAGCCCGCCAACCGCGCCCGTTCGTGCGCATGTGCGGCGCGCAGCGCGGCGTCGCTGTCGATCTTTTCCGGCCACCGGCCACCCGTGTACTGGCCATAGCGGTCGACGATGCCGGCGTAGGCCTGATGCAGCGTGTCGCCCGCAGCGACGCCGGGGTCGCCGATGAGCAACACCTGCTCGGCCTGCGGCGCGGGCATGGACAGGCGCACTGCACGGATGGCCCGGAGCGTGGACGCGCCTTCCACGGTGGTCGGCAGCACGACCCGCTGGCCATCGAGCTGCACGGGCATCGGTGGCCCGGCCTGCATGCCGAAGGCGCGCGGCGAGGTCGCGTGCAGCGGAACCACCAGGGTCTGTGCGGGCCCGGCCGGCAGGCCCACCGTCGCCGTCAGGTGCGCGCCCGCCGTGCCTTCGATGTCGATCGACAGGGTCACCGCCCAGGGCATCGCGTTCTGCACGCGCACCCGCCATTCGCCCGCCGCGCGCCAGGGCTGGTGCGGGGTCAGCCGGACATAGGGCTGCGCCGCCGGCTCGAAGGTGTACCGCTGCAGGGTTTCCCCGGCTACCTGCTCCGATCCGCCAGCGCGGACGTGGGACAGCTCGACCTGGACGACCGCGCTCGGTTCCGGCGAGGTCGCCCAGGAGACGCATGACAAGCCCATGCAGACCAACAGAACGCACGTTTTCATGGCAGTTCAAACCGTTGTAGGAGCGCACCCGTGCGCGACCTCCCGCAGCGAGCACGCCCGCTCGCGCACGGGTGCGCTCCTACCCTGGACCCGGCGAGCCCTAGGCGGCGCTGCGCTCCAGCCAGCGCCAGCCGTAGTAGGCCGGGATGCCGAACGCGATGATGACCAGGCTCATGCCGGCATCGCCCGGGTTGTGGATGGCGGTGGCGCCGATCACGCACAGCACGGTCACCACGAACAGCATCGGCAGCCACGGATAGAACGGCACGCGGTAGGGCGAGGGTTCGCTCAGGTGGCGGCGGTACCAGAACAGCGTGGCGATGCTGCAGGCGTGCGCCAGCCACTCACCGACCGTGGTGTAGTCCAGCAACTGGTTGAAGCTGCCCGAGATGGCCAGCACGATCGCCCACGCGCCGAGCGTGGCCAGCGCCACCTGCGGCGCGCGGCTCTGTGGCTCGATGCGACCCACCGCGGAGAAGAACATGCCGTCGGCGCCCATCGTCTGCAGCACGCGCGCGCCGCCGGCGATGGCGATGTTGCAGTAGCCGAAGGTCGAGCAGGCGATCCCCAGCGCCATCAACGTGGCGCCACGGTCGCCGAGCAGGCGGCGCATGAGGTCGGCCGCCGGCGCGTGGCTCGCGGCCAGGCCGGCATGGCCCAGACCGGCCAGGTAGGCGAAGTTGGCCAGGATGTAGGCGATCATCACGCCGGCCATGCCCAGCCCCAGCGCGCGCGGCAGCGTGCGTTGCGGATTGCGCACTTCGCCGGCAAGGTCGTTGAGGTAGTGGAAGCCGCCATAGGTGAACAGCACCGGCAGCAGCGCCCCAAACAGGGCACCGGGCGGCACGTTGCGGTTGGGCTCGGCGGCCAGCGTCACCCCCAGGTGGCCGTCGGCCAGTACCACGCCGACCCCTACCAGCAGCACGATCGCGGCAAGCTTGAGCACGGTGAAGATGTTCTGCACCCAGGCGCCGGCGCGGATGCCGAACAGGTTCACGCCGACGATGAAGGCGATCGCGCCGGCGGCCACCGGCTTGATGAACAGCGTGGACAGGCCCAGTGCCGCGCAGAAGTAGTCGGCGAAGGCCGTTGCCACCGCGGCCACGCTGCCGGGGTAGTTGATCAGCGCCATGGTCCAGCCGAACAGGAACGCCGGCAGCTGGCCGAACGCCTCGCGCAAATAGATGTAGCTGCCGCCGGCCTGCGGCCGCCGCGCGCCCAGTTCCGCGTAGCACAGCACGCCGGCCAGCGTGAGCAGGCCGCCGATGGCCCACAGGATGAGCAGCTCCCAGCCCGAGGAAGTGCGCTGGGCCAGCGTGGCGGGCGTGCGGAAGATGCCCGCGCCGATCACGCCGCCGATGACGATCATCGCCGCGTCCCAGGTGCCCAGGCGGCGCAGGTAGGAGTTCGATTCGGTGCTCATGCGTGAGGCGGGCATCGGCGGCGACGGAAGCGGCAACGATAGCGTGAGTTGGCGGCCGGGTTCAGCCACTGGCGCACGATGCATGCCTTTGTGCGGGAGCGCGCACAGGATGCGCTGCTACAAGGAAGGGGGTGGTAGCCGTTACGCTTGGCGACATGACCATCCCGCACTCGCGGCCCCTTGCGCATGCGTAAGGTTGCGCCGATACCCGCACTCCCCTCCGCCCTTTCCCATCGCGCGCGCCGCTGGCTGCGCGGGCTGTCCTGGCTGGTCTCCATGCTGCTGCTCGCGCTCGCGGCCTGGTTGCTGCACCGCTATCTGGGCGCGATGCGCTGGCATGACGTGGCCACCGCGCTGCAGGACCTGCCCCGTGCGCACGTGATCGGCGCGGTGGCGGCGACGGCGATCAGCTTCGCGATGCTGGCCACGTTCGACGTGCTGGCCGCGCGCAGCGTGGCGCCGTCCCGTGCCTCGCCGGGGCTGGCCGCGTTCGCCGGCTTCGCGGCCCATGCGCTCTCCAACACCCTGGGCTTCCACGCGGTGACCGGCGGGGCCGTGCGCTACCGGGTGTACGCCGCGGCCGGCCTGGGTGCGGGCGACATCGCGCGGGTGGTCGGATTGGCCAGCCTGGGCGTCGGGCTGGGCTACGCCGTGCTGGGCGCGGCGGGACTGGCGATGGAGCCCGCGGTCGCCAACGGCTGGGGGCGCATCGGCGCCGCCGCCATTGCGCTGCTGCTGGCCGGCCTGTTGTGGTGGCTGGCGCGGCCGCGCAGCCTGCGCATCGGCCGCTGGGCGGTCGTGCTGCCGGGATCGGGCGCGGCGCTGTTGCAGATGCTGGTCGGCGGCGTGGAGATGAGCGCGGCGATCGGAGCGATGTACCTGCTGCTGCCGCCACAGATCGCGCCGCCGTTCGCCGACTTCGTGCCGGTCTACCTGACCGCGCTGCTGGCCGGCATCGCCAGCCACGCGCCGGGTGGCCTGGGCGTGTTCGAGGCGATCATCCTCGGCGCGTTTCCGCCCCAGGCGCGCGCGGACGTGCTGGCCGGGCTGCTGTGCTACCGGCTGGTCTACAACCTGCTGCCGTTCGGCGTGGCTTCGCTGGCGCTGGGCGTCTTCGAAGCGCGCCAGCGCCGGGCGCCTGCGCAACAGCCGGCCGATCTGGTGTAGGAGCGCGCCTGTGCGCGACCGCGGCCCGCCAGTGGCCGCGGCCGGGTGCCGGTTACAGGCCGAACGGCCAGGTTTCGGCCGGCCCGCTACGCGGCTCCTCGCCCAGCGGCACGACCGCGTGGGTTTCGTCGAACCAGACGTAGCCGTCGAACTGGCGCGGCATGGAGCATTCCACGTAGTGACTCCAGCGCTCGGTGTCGGGACGGTAGATCACGCCGATGAAGCGCTCCGGCCGGGCCGGCGCGAGACGTCCGCACAGCTCGCGATGGGCGCCCCCGCGCAGGTCGAGCAGGCAGCGCGGGTGGCCGGCATCGTGGAACAGGCGCTCGTAGCTGTCCTTGCGCGAGGGCAGCACGTCCATCACCTTCATCGGCTCGTCCCAGTCGTCCGCCGCGGCCACCGTGCCGGTGTGCGTGCCGAAGCCGAGCAGCACCGCGTCGGAGCCGAAGCGCTGGCGGCAAAGCTGCCCGAGGTTGAGTTCCTCGCGCACCTGGCCCATCTCGGTGTGGCGCGCGTCGCCGATGTGCGAGTTGTGCGCCCACACCACCGCCCGCGAGCCCGGACCGGCGGCCTCCAGCAGATGCTCCAGCGTCTCGAACATGTGGCTGTCGCGCAGGTTCCATGACTCGGCCGAGCCGTAGTACATCGCGCGGTAGTACGCCTCGGCGTTGCTCACCAGTCGCGCGTTCTGCGCCGCGTCCAGGAAGAGTTCGCCGTCGGCCCGGACGTAGTCCATGCGGCGCGCGAGCAGTTCGCGCAGCATCTGCACCACCGCCTTCTCGCACAGCGGGTAGCCGGCGTTGAGGGCCATGCGGCCGTACTGCGCCGGTTCCTTGCTCCAGGGCATCAGGCAACCGTAGCGGCGGCGGGCGACCTTCGCGGTCTCCGGATCGACCCTGTCCAGGTAGTCGATCACTGCGCGGATCGAGGCGTCCAGGCTGTACAGGTCCAGGCCGTGGAAGCCGGCCTGCCTCGCCGCGGGCTTGTCGCGGTTGTAGTCGCGCAGCCAGTCGATGAAGCGGGCGACGTCGCGGTTGCGCCACATCCAGGTGGGGAACCGCTGGAAAATCGGTTCCTCCTGCCGGGCGGGCCGGCCGCGCACGTAGCGGTCAAGCACCGCCGCATCCGGCCAGTCGCCCTCCACCGCCACGATGGTGAAGCCGTGTGCCTCGATCAGTCGCTGCGTGATCGCTGCCCGGGCGCGGTAGAACTCGCTGGTGCCGTGGCTGGCCTCGCCCAGGAGCACCACCCGCGCGTCGCCGTAACGGTCGAACAGCCGTCCGAACGCGGGATCGTCCGGATCGGGAAGCGGTTCGGCCGCGGCCTGGATAAGGCCCGGCAGGCCACTCCCGTCGGCCGGTGCGCGCGCTGCGACCGGCTCGATCCGCGGCCGTGGCGAGGCCTCCTGTTCGCTCCAGCCGTAGCTGCCGACCAGCGGCACGAAGCGCACCTCCTCCAGCGGCTCCTCTTCGAAGCGGTCTTGCGCCACGCGGGTCACCTTCACCAGCCGCTGGCGGTTCAGCGTCTCGCCGACCGGCATCACCAGCCGCCCGCCAATGGCCAGTTGCCGGCGCAGCACGTCCGGCACCGCGGGGCCGCCCGCGGCCGCGATGATCGCGTCGAACGGCGCCGCCTCCGGCCAGCCGCCGCTGCCGTCGCCCACGTGCAACCGGATGTTGCGATAGCCGAGCGCGTCGAAGCGCTGTTGCGCCAGTTCGGCGAGCTCGGCGTGGCGCTCGATCGCATGCACGCTCGCGGCGATGGCGGCCATCACCGCCGCGGCGTAGCCGGAGCCCGCGCCGATCTCCAGCACGCTGTCGCCCTCGTGCAGCTCGGCCGCCTGCAACATGCGCGCGACGATGAACGGTTGCGAGATCGTCTGGCCGGCCTCGATCGGCAGCGGCGAGTCCTCGTAGGCGAACTCGTGCATGGCGCCGGCGACGAACGCCTCGCGCGGAATCCGCCCCATCGCTTCCAGCACGCGCGCGTCAGTGATCCCGCGCGCGGCCAGCTGGCGCTCGACCATGCGTTGGCGTTGCCGGGCGAAGTCGATCATGACGGGCCTCCGGAGCGGCGACGCTAGCCCGGGTGCCATCAATCGCGTGTCAAACCGGGCAGACGCGGGTTCACGCGGTTTCCGCACACCTCCACCGGTCGCCTAGAATCCCCCGCAGGCATCCCCGGCATTCCTCCGTGTCTCCCACCCTGCGCAAGATCCTGCACGTCGACATGGACGCGTTCTATGCGTCGGTGGAACAGCGCGACGACCCGTCGTTGCGGGGCAAGCCGGTGGTGGTGGCCTGGCGTGGAGCGCGCTCGGTGGTGTGTGCGGCCAGCTACGAGGCGCGCGTGTTCGGCGTGCGCTCGGCGATGCCGGCGGTGCGCGCCGAGCGGTTGTGCCCGAAGGCTATCTTCGTGCCGCCGGACTTCGCCCGCTACAAGGCGGTATCGCGGCAGGTGCGGGCGATCTTCGCGCGGCACACGGACCTGATCGAGCCGCTGTCGCTGGACGAGGCTTACCTGGACGTGACATCCGGCAAGAGCGGGCTGGCGTCGGCCACCGCGACGGCGCAGGCGATCCGCGCGGCGATCCGCGAGGAGACCCGCCTCACCGCGTCGGCCGGGGTGGCGCCGAACAAGTTCCTGGCCAAGATCGCCTCGGACTGGCGCAAGCCCGACGGCCTGTTCGTGATCCGCCCGCACGAGGTCGAAGCCTTCCTGGCGCCGCTCGCGGTCGGCCGCCTGCCCGGCGTGGGCAAGGTGATGGAAGGCAAGCTCGCAGCCATGGGCGTGACCACCGCGGCCGACCTGCGCCGGTTGGGCGAGGCCGGGCTGGAGCAGCGCTTCGGCCGCTGGGGCCGGCGCCTGCACGAACTTGCCTGGGGCATCGACGAGCACCCGGTGCAGCCGGACCGGCCCACCCTGCAGGTGTCCGCCGAGGACACCTTCGAACACGACCTCACGCTGGACGAGCTGGAGCCGCACATCCGCCGCCTGGCCGAGAAGACCTGGGCAGGCCACCAGCGCGAGACGGGCCGGATCGCGCGCACGGTCGTGCTCAAGCTCAAGACCGCCGACTTCCGCACGCTCACCCGGAGTTTCTCGCCCCCCACCCTGCCCGACTCGGCACACGCGCTGGCCGAACTCGCCTGCGCCCTGCGCGCGCGGGTGGACCGGCCGGCGGACACGCGCTACCGGCTGGTCGGCGTGGGGCTGGCCGGCTTCGTCGACCGCGACGGCTTTGCCGCGCAGCGCGATCTGTTCGAAACTTGCGCGCCGCGCCATTGACTGGCCCCAAGGATCCGCCATGCATCTGGAATTGCCCAACGTACGCCTGCAGTCGATCAAGGACTTCCTCAAGCACTACCTGATGATCGTGCTGAGCATCCTGACGGCGCTGGGCCTGGAGGCATGGATCGAGCACGCCCATCACGCCCACGCCGCCGAGATGGCGCAGGCCCAGATCGAAGCCGAGATCCGGGCCAACCTGGCCGAGGTGCAGGCCTCCATGGCCCAGGATGCGCGGCAAAGCAAGGCGCTGGCGCAGATCCGCGACGCGCTGGTGCAGGACTACAAGGCCTACGCGCCGGACGACGTGATCGCCCGGCACGTGCAATCGCTGGTCAAGCTGGATGGCTTCAACCTCAACATGCGCTGGCCTGCGCTGCGGCAGCAGGCCTGGGACGTCGCCGTGGCCAACCAGTCCGCCAGCTGGATCGAGGATGCACGCATGCGCCGCTATTCGGCGGCCTACGCCGGGCAGCGCGACGTGACCACGACCCTGGGTGCCAACCTGGCGCTGGTGATGAACGGGCCGCGCATGGTCGACGCCATGACGGATCTGCGCACTGGCCAGGTCCAGCCGCGCGAGTTCCTGCACGTGATCGGCCAGATGACCTTGATGCTGGACCAGGCCCAGAACAACCTGCGCACGCTGCAGGCGCGCCTGGAAGATGCGCTCGCGGGGCCCGCCGGGCATTGAACGCTTGCGCAGGCGCGGTCGGCCCGGGTGCGGTGTCCGGACGGGCCGCAGCGACGTGCGGCCGCGTCCGGTGGCGCCCGCCTACTTCTTCTTCGGAAGATACAGGTCGGTAATCGTGCCTTCGTAGACCTCCGCCGCCATCGCGACCGATTCGCTCAGGGTCGGGTGCGGGTGGATGGTCAGTGCGATGTCGGCCGCCTCGGCGCCCATCTCGATCGCCAGCGCCAGCTCGGAGATCAGGTCGCCCGCGTGCGGACCGATGATGCCGGCGCCGACCACGCGGTGGGTCTCCTCGTCGAACAGCAGCTTGGTGAATCCCTCGGTGCGGTCGATGCCGATCGCGCGGCCGGAGGCGGCCCAGGGGAACTTGCCCACGCCGACCTTCAGGCCCTTTTCCTTCGCCTCGCGCTCGGTCACGCCGACCCAGGCGATCTCCGGATCGGTGTAGGCGACCGACGGGATCACGCGCGCGTCGAAGTGGCTCTTCATGCCGGCCACCGCTTCGGCCGCGACGCGCGCCTCGTGGGTGGCCTTGTGCGCCAGCATCGGCTGGCCGACCAGGTCGCCGATGGCGAAGATGTGCGCAACGTTCGTGCGCATCTGCGTGTCGACGTTGATGAAGCCGCGCTCGGTCACCGCCACGCCGGCCTTGTCGGCGCCGATCCTGCCGCCGTTGGGCGAACGGCCCACGGCGACCAGGACGCGGTCGAACACGGTGGTGTCGGGCATGCTGTCGCCTTCGTAGCGGACCTCGATGCCCTTCTTCGTCGCCTTGGCCTCGACCACCTTGGTCTTGAGGTGCACGCCCTTGAGCCTGGCCGACAGGTGCCTGGCCAGCGGCTTGACCAGGTCGGCATCGGCGCCCGGGATGAGTTGGTCCATGAACTCGACCACGGTCACTTCGCTGCCCAGGGCTGCATACACCGTGGCCATCTCCAGCCCGATGATGCCGCCGCCGACGACCAGCAGCTTTTTCGGGATGTCGGCCAGTTCCAGCGCGCCCGTGGAATCCATCACGCGCTCGTCGTCCCACGGGAACATCGGCAGGCGCACGGCCTGCGAGCCGGCCGCGATGATGGCGTGTTCGAAGCGGATGAGCTTGGTACCTTCGGCCGTCTTCACTTCCAGCTCGTGCGGCGAGACGAAGCTGCCGGTGCCCTGCACGGTGCGCACCTTGCGCTGCCTGGCCATGCCGGCCAGGCCGCCGGTGAGCTTGCCGACCACGTGGTCCTTGAAGTGGCGCAGCTTGTCCAGCTCGATCCTGGGCTTGCCGAAGCTGACGCCGTGCGCGGCCATGGCCGCGGCCTCGTCGATCACCGCCGCGGCATGCAGCAGCGCCTTGGAGGGGATGCAGCCGACGTTGAGGCAGACGCCGCCCAGGGTGGCGTAGCGCTCGACCAGCACGGTGTCGACGCCGAGGTCCGCGGCGCGGAAGGCGGCGGTGTAGCCGCCGGGGCCGGAGCCGAGGACGACGAGCTTGCATTCGAGGTCCGGCTGGCGGCCGGAACTGCTGGCAGCTTGCGGCGCCTTGCCCTCTCCCGCCGGGCGAGGGTGCCCCGCAGGGGCGGGAGAGGGTGCGGCCGGAGCGGGAGCTTTCGCTTCACCCGAACCCTCACCCCCGACCCCTCTCCCGGAGGGAGAAGGGAGCGAGCCGCTCGCTTCGAGCGTCAGGATCACGGCCCCCTCGGACACCTCGTCGCCCACCTTCACCTTCACGTCCCTGACCACGCCGGCGGCGCTGGAAGGCACCTCCATCGTGGCCTTGTCCGATTCCAGCGTGATCAGGCTCTGCTCCTTCTCCACGTGGTCACCGGCCTTCACCAGTACCTCGATCACCGGCACGTTGTCGTGGCCGCCGATGTCGGGGACTTTCACTTCGATCGGGTTGGACATAGCGGAAATCCTTTGCATTCGGGTGGGGCGGCGCAAGCACGCGGCATTGGAGCGTCCCCTCTCCCCAGCCCTCTCCCCCGGCCTTGCCGGAGGAGAGGGAGCTGAAAGTCAGAGCAGCAGGCGGCGGATGTCGCCGAGCTGGTTGGCGAGGAACGCGGCGAAGCGCGCGGCGAGCGCGCCGTCGATCACGCGGTGATCGTAGGAGAGCGACAGCGGCAACATCAGTCGCGGCGCGAATTCCTTGCCGTTCCAGACCGGCCTGATGGACGCCTTGGACACGCCCAGGATCGCCACCTCCGGCGCGTTGACGATCGGCGTGAACGCCGTGCCGCCGATGCCGCCCAGCGAGGAGATCGAGAAACAGCCACCGGACATCTCGTTCGGACCGAGCTTCTTCTCGCGTGCCTTCTTCGAGATCTCGCCGAGTTCGCGGGCGAGGTCCAGCAGGCCCTTCTGGTCGCAGTCGCGGATCACCGGCACGACCAGGCCGTCGGGCGTGTCCACCGCGATGCCGATGTGGAAGTACTTCTTGAGGACCAGCTTCTCGCCGGTCTCGTCCAGCGAGGCGTTGAACTGCGGGAACTGCTTCAGCGCCGCGACCACCGCCTTGATCTGGAACACCAGCGGGGTGACCTTCAAGTCCTTGTTCTCGGCGCCGAGCTGCTTGCGGAACGCCTCCAGCTCGGTGATGTCCGCGTCCTCGTGCTGGGTGACGTGCGGGATCATCGCCCAGTTGCGCGCGAGGTTGGCGCCGGAAATCTTCTGGATGCGGGTGAGCGGCTTCTCCTCGACCGGGCCGAACTTGGAGAAATCCACCCTGGGCCACGGCAGCAGGTTGAGCCCGCCACCGGCGGTCACCGGCGCGCCCTGCACCGGACGCGCCCCGGAGGCCAGCGCGTGCTTGACGTAGGCATTGACGTCCTCGCGCTGGATGCGCCCGCCGCGGCCGGAACCCTTGACCTGGGCGATGTCCACGCCCAGCTCGCGCGCGAAGGCGCGGATCGCCGGACTGGCGTAGGGCGCGTCGCCCGGCATGATCACCTTGGCGTCCACCGGCGGGCGTGCGCGCGGCGCGACGTCGCCCTCGGGCACGTTGCCCGGCTGCACGCTGCGGCCGCCGACCGGCGCGGGTTGTCCGGACTCCCTGGGACCACCGCCGCTGACCGGCAGGCCGGTGGCGGACTGCGCGTCCGGCGAGGCCTGGGGCGACGGTGCGGGGACGGCCGGCGCCGCGGCGCCGGTCTGGATCAGCGCGATCACCGCGCCCTCCGATACCTCGTCGCCCACCTTGAGCTTGAGTTCCTTGACCACGCCCTCGAACGGCGCGGGCACTTCCATGGTGGCCTTGTCCGACTCCAGCGTGATCAAGCTCTGGTCCTTGGCGACGGTGTCGCCGACCTTCACCAGCACCTCGATCACCGGCACGTTGTCGTGGCCGCCGATGTCGGGCACGCGAGCCTCGCGCACGCCGCCGCCCGCGGCCGGTCCGGCGGGGGGCGGCTGCGGCGACGCCTCCTCGATGGCACCCTTGCCCGAACGCGGCTCGGCGGCCCTGGCCTGCTGGGCGGAGGCGAGCGGCGCGGCGGCCGCTTGCGCCTTCGCCGGGGCCGGTGCCGCGCCCTCGGCCTCGATCACCGCGATCAACGCGCCCTCGGACACTTCGTCGCCGACCTTGAGCTTGACCTCCTTCACCACGCCCGCAAAGGGCGAGGGGACCTCCATGGTCGCCTTGTCGGACTCGAGCGTGATCAGGCTCTGCTCCTTCTCGACGCGGTCGCCGGCCTTCACCAGCACTTCGATCACCGGCACGTTGTCGTGGCCGCCGATGTCGGGGACGCGTGCTTCTTTGGGGTCGGCCATGGGGTCTCCTGCGATGACAAGGGCGCAGCGCCCGGGGATGGCGGCCGCGCAAGGCCTCCCATGATAGCGAACGGCCGCCCGCACCGCGTAGCACTCGCCCGGACAGGGCCGCGACCGGCCGTCCACCCCGGGCGTGGCCCCGGGGGAGTCGCGGGCTGCCCCCTCGATCTCGCGCCCCGGCTGCGCCCGCGGCGAACGGGGAAGCAGGCATGACCTTGTGCCGATGTGCCCGCCACCCGCGCTCCCTATGCTGGCCCCGTCGGTGCCGCAAGGAGCGGCGCGGAGGAGACTGCATGCTGACCATCCGCCACCTGTCCAAGACCTATGCCAACGGCGTGCACGCGCTGCGTGGGATCGACCTGGACATCCCGCAGGGCATGTTCGGCCTGCTCGGGCCCAACGGGGCGGGCAAGTCCTCGCTGATGCGCACCATCGCGACCCTGCAGGACCCGGACCAGGGCAGCATCGAGCTCGACGGCATGGACCTGTCGGCCGACAAGCAGGCCACCCGCCGCCTGCTCGGCTACCTGCCGCAGGAGTTCGGCGTCTACCCGAAGGTGTCGGCCGAGGCGATGCTGGATCACTTCGCGGTACTCAAGGGTGTCACCGCCCGCGGCGAGCGGCGCGACCTCACCGAGGCGCTGCTGCGCCAGGTCAACCTGTGGGACGTGCGCAAGCGCAAGCTCGGCACCTTTTCCGGCGGCATGCGCCAGCGCTTCGGCATCGCCCAGGCACTGATCGGCAGCCCGAAGCTGGTGATCGTGGACGAGCCGACCGCCGGCCTGGATCCGGAGGAGCGCAACCGCTTCCTCAACCTGCTGGCGGAGATCGGCGAGAAGGTGGTGGTGATCCTTTCCACCCACATCGTGGCCGACGTGACCGACCTGTGCCCGCGCATGGCGATCATCGGCCAGGGCCAGGTGCTGCTGACCGGCCAGCCGCGGGAGGCGATCCGCGGCCTGGACGGGCGCGTATGGCGGCGCACGATCGACAAGGCGGAGCTGGACAGCTACCGCGCGCGCATGACCATCCTCTCCACCCGCCTGGCCGGTGGACGCACGCTGCTGCACGTGCTGGCCGACGCGCCGCCGGAGCCGGGCTTCGAGCCGGTGACGCCGGATCTGGAGGACGTCTATTTCGGACGCCTGCGCGCGCAGGCCACGGCCCGGGCGGCCTGACCCGATGCTGGGGGAGATCTTCCGTTTCGAGTGGCGCCAGCAATGGCGTGCGCCGCTGTTCTGGATCCTGGCGCTGGCCCTCGGCGCGCTGGCGTTCGCCGTGGCGAGCACCGATGGGGTGGTGATCGGCGGCGCCAGCGGCAACGTGCTGCGCAACGCACCGATGGTCATCGTGCGGCTGATCAACCAGTTCACCATCGTGGGCCTGCTGGCCGGCGGCGTGTTCGTCGCCGGCGCGGCACTGCGCGACTTCGACCACAACACCGCCGAGCTGATGTTCACCACGCCGGTCGCCCGCGGCGCCTACCTGGGCGGACGGCTGGCCGCCGGCTACGCGGCGACCGTGGCGATCATGCTGGTGGTGCCGCTGGGCGTGGCGCTGGGCGGGGCCATGCCGTGGATCGACCCGGCACGCCTGGGCCCCGCCGACTGGCACGGTTACGCCTGGGCGCTCGGCGTGATCGTGTTGCCGGACATGCTGTTCGTCGCCACGCTGCTGTTCCTGCTGGCTACCGTGACCCGTTCGCTGCTGGCCACCTACATCGGCATTATCGCCTTCATCGTGCTGCTGTCGCTGTCGGGCCTGCTCACGCGCGACGTCAACCACCATGTCCTCGCGGCCATGCTCGATCCATTCGCGCATCGCACGCTGGGCATCGTCACGCGCTACTGGTCCGCCGACGAGCTCAACCACCGCCTGCCGCCGCTGGAAGGGTTGCTGTTGTGGAACCGGCTGCTCTGGCTGGGCATTTCGCTGCTGCTGGCCGGCGCGGCGTTCATGCTTTTCCGCGCCAGCCGCGAGGGCTTGCGCCTGCCCGGGCGCAAGCCGCGCGCCGAACCGCCGCTGCTGCGCCCGATGGCCGGCTCGCTGCGCACCGGCCTTGCGACCGTGCGGCTGGGCCACGACCTGCGCGCGCACCTGACCCGGCTTCGCGCGCTGCTGGCCTTCGACGTCGGGCAGGTGCTGCGCGGCGTGCCGTTCCTGGTCATGCTGGTGTTCGGGCTGGTCAACCTGCTGTTCGCGCTGGCCTTCGCCAGCGACTTCTACGGCACGCCGGTGTATCCGGTCACCCACACGGTACTGGAGACGGTCCAGGGCAGCTTCCACTGGCTGCTGGCGATCATCGTGACGTTCTACGCGGGCGAGCTGGTCTGGCGCGAGCGCGACCGGCACACCGCCGAGGTGGTCGATGCCTTCCCGCTGCCGGACGCTCTGCCGCTCACCGCGCGCCTGCTGGCGCTGGTCGCGGTGGTGCTGGTGTACCTGGCGGTCGGCGACCTGGTTGGTATCGGCTGGCAACTCGGCCACGGCTACACGCGGCTGGAGATCGGCGTGTACCTGGCCATGCTGGGACTGGACGCGATGCCGTTCGTGCTGCTGGCGGTGCTGATGCTGCTGTTCCAGACGCTGGCCGGCAGCAAGTTCATGGGTTACCTGCTGGGCATCGTGTGGCTGGTGGCCTCGCTGATCGGCTTCCCGCTGCTGCACTGGGAGCACAACCTCTACATCTTCGGCCACGCCTCCTCGGTGCCGTATTCGGACATGAACGGCTTCGGCCATTTCCTGCCCGCGGCGCTGTGGTTCGACCTCTACTGGGGCTTCGCCGCCGCGGCGATGCTGGTGATCGCCGCCCTGTTCAACGTGCGCGGCACCGGCACGACCTGGCGCGAGCGCCTGCACGAGGCACGCAGCCGGCTGCGCCGTCCGGCAGCGGTCGCGCTGGCCGTGGCGCTGGCGGGCTTCATCGCGACCGGCGCATGGATCTTCTACAACACCAACGTGCTCAACCATTACGCGAGCAGCGACGACGATACGCGCCAGCGTGCCGACTACGAGAAGAAATATTCAAAGTACGAAGGCCTGCCGCAGCCGCGCATCACCGCGGTGAAGACCGACGTGGACATCCATCCCTACCGGCGGCGGCTGGAGATCCGCGGCCATTACACGCTGGTCAACCGCAGCGGCGGACCGATCGACACGCTGCACGTCAACACCGATACCGACTTCACGCTCAGGTCGCTCGAGTTTGCGCCGCACGAAACGGTGAGCGACGACAGGCGGCTGGGCTACGCCATCTACCGCCTGAAGACGCCGCTGGCGCCCGGCGCCTCGATGGACTTCGATTTCGATATCGAGTACGCGCCGCGCGGCTTCACCAACGAGCCCTCGGGCAAGTTCCTGGTCGCCAACGGCAGCTTCTTCAACAGCCAGGTGCTGCCGCGCTTCGGCTACCAGGGCGAGGTTCAGCTGACCGACCGCGGCGACCGTCGCAAGCACGGCCTGCCGCCCGACGTGCCGCGCATGCCCAAGCTGGGCGACACCCGGGCGCTGGCCGACAACTACGTCAGCAGCGACGCGGACTGGATCGACTTCAGCACCACCGTCTCCACCGCCGCCGACCAGATCGCGCTCGCGCCCGGTCGCCTCGCCAGGAGCTGGACCGCCAACGGCCGACGTTACTTCACCTACACCGCCGAGCGACCGATGCTCGACTTCTTCGCCTGGCTGTCCGCCCGCTACACGGTGAAGAAGGACAGTTACGAGGGCATCGCCATCGAGGTGTATTACGACAGCGCCCACGCCTGGAACGTGGACCGCATGGTCCAGGCGACCAAGGACGCGCTGGCCTACTACCAGGCGCACTTCACGCCCTACCAGTACCGCCAGGTGCGCATCCTGGAGTTCCCGAACTACGCGCACTTCGCGCAGTCCTTCGCCAACACGATCCCTTATTCGGAAAGCGTGGGCTTCATCGCCGACCTGCGCGACCCGTCCAGGGTGGACTACGTCTATTACGTCACCGCGCACGAAGTTGCGCACCAGTGGTGGGCGCACCAGGTGATCGGCGCGCACATGCAGGGCTCGACGATGCTCAGCGAGTCGCTGGCGCAGTACTCGGCGCTGATGGTGATGAAGCACCGGTACGGTGCCGACCAGATGCGCAAGTTCCTCAAGTACGAGCTGGACAGGTACCTGATGAGCCGCGCCACCGAGAAGGTCGCCGAGGAGCCGCTGGCGAAGGTGGAGAACCAGCAGTACATCCACTACAACAAGGGCTCGCTGGTGTTCTACGCGTTGCAGGACTATGTCGGCGAGGATGCGTTCGACCACGCGCTCAGGCAGTTCCTGCTCCAGTGGCAGTTCCGCGGCCCGCCCTACCCCAGCTCGCGGGACTTCATGGATACGCTCGCCGGCGCGCTGGCGCCGAAGTGGAAGGGGCTGCTGGACGACCTGTTCTGGAAGATCACCCTGTTCGACAACCGCATCACCGCGGCGACGGCAGCGAGGATGCCCGACGGCCGCTACGAAGTGACGCTCAAGGTGCATGCGGGCAAGGTCCACGTCGACGGCACCGGTGGGGAAACGCCAGCCGCGCCGGACGTGCCGGTGGACATCGGCGTGTTCGCCGCCGCCCCCGGCAAGGGACGCGACGGCAAGCCGCTCTACCTGGAAAAGCGTCTGCTGCCGGCCGGCGACAGCACGATCACCGTGACGGTCGAAGGCAAGCCGGCCGAGGCCGGGATCGATCCGTTCAACGAGTTGATCGATCGGGTGTCGGGCGACAACCGGCGTCCGGTGATGGTGCAATAGCCGTCGGCATCGCGCCGCCTTTCGCACATGGGCGTGGCGTCAGCCGGCCCTTGCCCCTCCCTCCGGCAGCGCGCCCCGCACTACGGTCAGCTCGCGCTGCGGGAACGGGATGCTGATGCCCACGTCGGCGAAGCGTTCCTTGATCCCGCGCAGCAGTCCGGTTTGCGCGTCCCACAGGTCCGCACTGCGCGTCCAGGCCCGGATGATCAGCTCGACCGAGCTTTCGGCCAGCGTACCGGTCACCACGCTGGGTGCCGGCTCGGTGAGGATGCGCGCGTCGGCGGCGAACAGCTTTTCGATCTCGCCGATCGCCTGGCCGATGTCATCCTTGTAGCCGATGCCGACCTTCAGTTCGAACCGACGCGTGCCTCGGCGGTTGGCATTGATGATCGCGTCGCCGCCGACCTTGGCGTTGGGCACCACCGCCTCGCGGCCGTCGGGCAGCGAAAGGAACGTGTACATCAGGTTGACCGCCTCGACCGTGCCATCCAGGCCGCCGGCGTGGATGAAATCGCCCGCGCGGAACGGCCGGAACACAATCAGCAGCACGCCCCAGGCCAGGTTGCTGAGCGAGCCCTGCAGCGCCAGCCCGATCGCCAGTCCGCTGGCGCCCAGCGCGGCGACCAGCGGCGCGGAGGGCACCCCCGCGGTGATCAGGGCGCTGACCACCAGCACCGCGACCAGCACGCCGTAGAGGAGGTTGCGCAGGAAGCCGATCAGGGTGGGGTCGATGCTCGCCCGATGCATCGCGCGCTGGACGAGGTTGGCAACCCGCGCCGCCAGCCAGATGCCGATCAGCAGGATCAGCAGCGCCATCAGGATGTTGATCCCCAGCAGCGTGGCGCTCTCGGAGAGGTGGATCCGGGCAAGCAGGTCGGGCATGGCATCACTCCGCGTACGAACCAGCCGCAAAGCCTAGCAGGCGGGCGTGTCGCGAACCGCCCCCCCGACGGGTGGGCTCCTGCAAGGCGGGCGGCACGCTGGGCCACGGAAAAAGAACGCCGCGCCGGCCTGGGGGATAACCGGCGCGGCGCATGGCCGCATGAAGGATCGTTGTGGGGGAGCGGCCGGCCCGCGGGCCGTGGGGACGGCTAGCGGGTCTGGGGCTCCGTCCTGGCGGAGGCCTCGTTGTCATGCTCCGGCTTGTGGTCGACCAGCGCCAGGCGCGAGCCGTCCTTCAGGCGGAACTCGAACTGCTGCTGCAGTTCATCGAGCCGGGTCATGCGCGGGCACAGTGCCTCGGCGCGATCGGAGAGCGCGTCCGCGCGTGCGTTGACCTGTTTGTCGATGGTCTTGTCGAGCGCGTCGGCACGGGCTTCCAGTGCCGCCACCTGGCTCTGGTCGCCGCTCAGCGCGGCCTTGACCGCCCTCGCGGTGACCGTGCTGACCAGCGACTGGACCGCGCCGCCGATCTGGTCTTCCATCAGGTCCTCGATGCCGTGCTGCCGCCACTCGCCGTTGCCCAGGCCGTTGTCGATCCTCGCCAGCGCCTGCTTGTGCTGGTCGTTGATCCGGGCGACCAGACGGCTGCGCTCGGTCGCATCGTCGGCGAAGCTGGCGACCACCGTGGCAAGCGCGTCGAAACCGATATCCACACCTTCGCGGGCGATCGACGCGACCTCGGGCAACAGGCTGCGCACCTGGCCTTCGTATTCGCGCAGGCGGCTCGCATCGGCGGCCGACACGGCCACGTCGCGGCCGTCGATGCGCAGCGCGCCGTCGTGCATGAACACGCTGCCGGGCGTGCCGTGCTGGCGCTCGAAGGTGATGCCGGCGGGCTTGACCAGCACGTCATAGTCGGTTTCGAAGCTGCACTGGTCGTGGTTCACGTGCAGGCCACCGGCCTGCGCCGGCGCGACCAGCGCCAGGCCGCTGGCGAGTGCCAGGGAAAGGATCAGCGTGCGCATGGGACGGCTCCGCGATGACGATGGCGAAAGCTTCCCGCCGCCCGGCGTTACCGGCATGGGCCAGGCGTCATGCCGTGCCATCGGTCACGCCTGGCGCGTTTCAGGGGCGCTGCGCGATGTCCGCGACCTCGCCATCGACAAGCGTCACGGTGATCTCGCGCTGGCCGTCGCGATAGACCCAGCTCTCGCTGGCGGGCGTCACCACCACGACGCCGCGGCCGTGGCGTCGCGCGCGGTGATGCGTCACCCGCGCGGGACGGCCGAGCAGTTCGCGCACCTGCGCCGCGCTGTCGCCGGCGACCAGCAGGCGGCTGCCCACGCGCAGCGTGTCCGAGGCGCTCGCGGCAGAGGCGAGCAGCCACAGGCTTGCGATCAGGATGGTGCGCATGTCGTTCCCTCCATGGAAAATCGACGCGTCGCGCTAGAAACCGCCGCCCTCGGCGAGGTAGGCCAGTTCGTCCGGCGTGCTGGGCCGCTCCAGCGCCGCGTTGCGATGCGGGAAGCGGCCGTAGCGCGTGATCACTTCGCAGTGCCGGCGCGCGTAGTCGAGGAAATTCTCATATTGCCCGCGCGCATTGGGCGAGGCCTGTAGGGCGAGCGCGCGGAACAGCGTCACCGAACGCCACTGCAGCGCGAGGTCCTCGGCGTGTTCGAGCGGCAGGTAGGCGAACACGCGCTCGAGCGGCGCCAGCGCCTCGTCGTCGCGCCGTTCCAGCCCTTCCAGCACCAGTGCCTGCGCCCGGTCGTCCTGGGCGAAGGCGCGCGCATCGCCGCGGTAGATGTTGCGGCTGAACTGGTCGAGCACGATCAGCAGCGCGAGCCAGCCGTGCGGGGTGATCGCCCACATGTCCAGCACGCCGGCGGCGGCCGCCTCCAGGGTGTCGCCGAAGCGCGTCCGGACGACCTCGTCGAACTGGGGATCGCGGACGAACCAGCGCACCGTGTTCTCGTCCGCGAACCAGAAATCCAGTACATCCTTCGCGCTAGCGGTCATGCCGTGTCCCCCCTGGACCACCCCCGCGAGGGCGGAGCTTAACAGCGCCGGGCGCGGGCCAGGCTATGCATGTCCAGGTGGATGCCCTGCAGCCGCGGCAGCTGGCGGCGCAAGACCCGTTCCGCCTCGGGCGTGGCGCGCTGCAACTCCTGCTCGAAGGCATGCACCAGCGCCGCTTCGCCGTGGGCCAGCCGCGCGATCCAGGCCGTGTCGCGATGCGGTGTATCCGGCAGCAGCCATTCGATCAACTGGCGGCGGGCCGAGCCGCCCAGGCGGCCCCGACGGGCCGGCGTGCCGCCCATGTGGCTGACCTGGCCCTGCAGGTCGGCGATCACCTGGTCCAGCGCGCTCGCGTTTTCGCACAGCACCACGCGCAGGCCCGGCTCGCTGGCCTGTGCCGACGCATCGCGGTACATGGCGCGCAGGTCGATGCCCTTGCGGATCAGCGCGTTGAACAGCGTTTGCGGGCGTGGCGCCACGGCGATGGCTCCTGCGACTCGGGGACGGCCATGGTCGGCCCTGCGCACTTAGCCGCGGATTAACTCGTGCGGGCCGGGAGCTCTTTTGCGCACGGTCCGTCAGGCGGCATTCGGGTTGCCATGCGGCGACCGGAAACCGACCGTTGAGCCCGGCCCCGCAGCCCGCGCGGAAAGTGAACGTGGAGGTTCATCCCGGGCACGGCGCTGCGGGGCCGGTGGACTGCCCCGACGCAGCGGGCGTCATTGCCCGAGCTGCACCAGGTCCAGCGGCTGTCCATCGGCTCCGCGCACGCCCTGCTGCAGCTCGGCCAGCCGCCGGATCGCCGGGCACAGCGCCTGCACCTGCGGGCGCAGCGCCTGCATCCGTCGCTCCAGCCGCGGCTTGAGCTGGGTGGCCAGGTCCGCCGCTTCGTCGCGCAGGCGCGCGGCCTCGGCCAGATCGCCGTTCATCGCGGCGGCGAGCGCCTGCTGGCCCAGATCGCCGGCAACCAGCGGCGCCAGGTCGCCGACGATGCGGTCGGCCAGCTGCCGGGCGGCATCACCCTGCCAGTCATGCGTGCTGTTGCTCTGCGCGATGCGCTGCTTGAGCTGCGACGCGTGGGAGGCCAGCCGCCGGTCGAGTTCGGCCAGGGTGGCGGGTGCCAGCTGCATGTCGGCGGCTTCCGCGTGAACGGCCCGCACAGCCAGGTCCACGCCGGCATCCGCCACGGCGCGCACGCGCGGAACCAGTGCGCGCAGCTCGCGCTCGAACAGCACCAGCCGGTCCTGCGCCTCGGCATTCAGGTGGACCGGTTGGCCGTCGTTGCGCAAGGCACCGTCGGCGACCTGCACGTGGAAGGGCGACGGCTGCGACCGGTCGAACAGCAGGCTGCCCGGCTTCACCGTCAGGTCGTAGCTGCTGCTGGCGTGACAGGTACCCGCCAGGTCCTGCGCGTGCAGGACCGGCAGGGCGGCGGACAGGATCAGGCTGGCGAACAGGAACCGCAGGCGCATCGGATGGTCGTCCCGGGAAGGGGCCTCAGCGATACCTGCCCGCGCGTCAACCGCGGCTGAACCAGGCCGGTCCGGCTGACGTGGCAGGTGCACGCGACCCGGCGGCAGTTCTGCCGCGGACCGCCTGCCGGACCTCAACGACGCGCAGCGAACTGCGCGCGCACCATGGGCCGGCCCAGTTGCCAGGCCAGCCACAGCAGCAGCGGCACCAGCAGCGCCTTGAACACCAGCCCCAGCAGGAAGCTGCGGCGTGCCTGCTCGATCACCAGCAACAGCAGTTGCGCCTGCGGCTGGCCCATGGCGTGCGCGCGGGCGGCGTCGAACTGGTCCCACTGGGCCAGCATCAGGCCACCGGTGGCCACCGCCCACAGCACCAGCAGCAGGGCCAGCACGCGCAGCGCCTGCCGTGCCCAGGACTGGCGCAGGATGGCGCCGGCGCATGCCACGATCACCGCGAAGGTGGCGACCAGATAGGCCCAGTCGCCATGGCGCAGGTACAGCACGCCGCCGAAGGCTGCCAGCAGCAGCACGATCCACGTGGCGACCCGCCACAGGCCGAAGCGGGCCGCGCGCGCGGCAGCGAGTGCGGCCATCAGTGGAGGGCCATGGCGTGGCGGACGGACGTGATCGGCAGGCGACGCATGGCTTGCTCCGTGGAAGGACCGCCGAAGTTTAAGCGCTGCCGGCGTCGCGTGGGCCCCGCAGTTCCGGCCTGCCCAGTGCGTGGCGCAGGGCGTTACGGGCGCGCGATGGTGAACTTGCCCACCGACACGCCCAGATTGATGCCCTGGCCGGTACCCGACAGCGCCAGCGAGGTGGTGCCCTTGGTCAGCACCTGCGCCTGCGCACTCTTGACCACGCCCGCCTCGGCGCCAGCCTGCACGTAGTCGCCGAACACCTCGGAGATGTCGTGCACGCGGGTGATCTCGCCCTTGCCGTTCTCGACGCGGAACTTGCCCGCGGTGAGCCCGCCGCCGACCACGCTGATCTTCACCGGTGCGCTCTGGCCGTTGCTGCAGGTGACCGTGCCGCTGCCCTCGGCGTGCTTGTAGATGATCGACCAGCCCTGCAGGTTGTAGCTGAGTTCGCACTTGACCATCGGCTCGGCGGCGCGCGCCGGGCTGGCCGGCCAGGCGGCCATCGCCATCGTGCCGGCCAGGAACACACTCGCCAATGCGGTCGTACGCATGTTCATCGCAGGTCTCCTTCCCCGTCCGGGGCGTCTGAGGCTCCGGTCGAGTCTGCCGCCGGTCGGGTGAAGGAAGCGCCACCGGACGCGACGAACGGCATTCACGGGCGCCGCGCAGCCGCCTCGCCATGCTTGGCCTGCTCACTGGTACCGGAGGCATCCATGCAGTCGTTGTGGCAATCGACCGTGGCGGTCGTCAAGCGGACGGCCAAGGGCGCGGCGCAGGACGACCTGATGACCCACGCCGCGGCGGTGGCCTTCTATTCGGCCCTGTCCTTCGCGCCGATGCTGGTGCTGCTGCTGTGGCTGATTGCCTCGCTGCAGCCGGACTGGCAGCAGGAACTGGTGGATTCGATCAACCGGTTGGTCGGTGCGCGCGCGTCGGACGCGGTGAAACTGGTGATCAACAACGCGGAGGATCGCCCGCAGCTGGGGCACTGGGCCGGCGTCACCGGCCTGCTGGTCACGCTGGTCGGCGCCTCCACCGTGTTCGCCCAGCTGCAACTGGCGATCAACCGGGTGTGGAACCTGCGCGCCGCGCCCCGCAACGCCCTGTTCAGCTGGCTGCTCACGCGCATGCACGCGCTGGGCCTGCTGTTGACGCTGGCGTTCCTGCTGATCGTCTCGCTGGTGGCGAGTACCGTCATCGCGGTATTCGCGCGCAGCGACACAGTGCTATGGGATGCGCTGGAAGCGACCGTGGCGCTGCTGCTGTTCGGCCTGGTCTTCGCGTCCATCTACAAGGTCCTGCCCGATGCCCAGATCGACTGGCGCGACACCCTGCTGGGCGGCGCGTTCACGGCGGTGCTGTTCGCCATCGGCAAGTTCGGCATCAGCCTGTACCTGTCCCACAGCGACGTCGGTGGCGCCTACGGCCCGGCCGGCAGCGTCGTGGTGCTGCTGGTGTGGGTGTATTACTCGGCGGTGATCCTGCTGCTCGGCGCCGAACTCACGCAGAACGTGGCCGAGGTGCGCGGCGTGCCGATCCGGCCCAACGCGCACGCGGAGGTGGTCGCCTCCTGCGACGACTGACGAGCACGGCATAATCGGAACCACACGCACGGAGACGCGCCATGTTCAGGTACTCGCTGGTCGGCTACGACGGTTCGCCCTCCTCGCAACGCGCGTTCCAGACCGCCGTCGCGCTGGCGCGCTGCGGCCAGGGCCGGGTGCGCGTGGTGTCGGTGCTGCAGGTGACCGAGGGCGGCGCCGATGCCTGCGCGCTGATGATGGCCGACTCCAGCGCGCAGCGCGCGCAGGAGCTGCTCGACGAGCTGGTCGCGATGGAGCCGGACGCGCGCGACATGATCGACGTGGAAGTCACCCACGGCAGCCCCGGCGACGTGTTGCTCGGGCAGGTCGAGCAACGCGGCGTCGACCACATCGTGATCGGCCATACCGAACGCGGCACGCTGGCGCGCTGGCTGCTCGGCTCGGTTTCCAGCGACGTGCTGGCCCGCGCGCACGTGCCGGTGACGGTGGTGCCGTAGGCATCGGCGGTTCCCGGGGTCGGGCTGGGTTAATCCCCGCGCGTCACCAGGCCGTATGCTGTCCGTCATTCGCCCGTCGCGCGCGCCTAGCGCCGCGCCTTCACAGGACACCCGCGTGAACTACGCCCCTGCCCTGCCCTGGACGCTGGAAAGCCTCGACCTGTCGTGCATCGACCGTGCGCGCATCCGTCATGACGAGGACCTGTTTTTCCTGCTGTGCAGTTCCTCCTTCGTCGAGAGCGGTTCGGATCTCTACACGCGGAACCTGGTCGCCCACTTCAATGGCGACGAGGAACTGCAGACCTGGCTCAGCCAGCACTGGGAGCACGAGGAACTGCAGCACGGCCGCGCGCTGGCCGCCTACGTGCGCGCGGTATGGCCGGAATTCGACTGGAACAAGGGTTTCGCCGCGTTCTGGACCGAATACGGCGCGGTGTGCACCGCCGAGGAACTGGAGGAAAGCCGGGGGCTGGAGCTGGCCGCGCGCTGCGTGGTCGAGACCGGCACCGCCAGCCTGTACCGCGCGCTGCACGAGATCACCGACGAGCCGGTGCTCAAGCAGCTGACCGGGCACATCAAGAGCGACGAGGTGCGCCACTTCAAGTACTTCTACCAGCACTTCCGCCGCTACCGCGAGAACGAGGGGCTGGGGCGCTACAAGGTGTTCCGCGCCGTGTTGAAGCGGGTCAACGAGATCCGCAGCGAAGACAGCGACATCGCGCTGCGCCACGTGTTCGACCAGTGCTACCCGCAGCACAAGGGCGATCGCGAGGCCTTCCGCAAGGTCGCCGGCAAGGCGCAGGACCTGCTGCGCCGGCACATCCCCGCCGAGATGACGGTCAAGATGCTGCTCAAACCGCTGGACTTTCCGCCGCGGCTGCAGGGCGCGCTGGAAAAACCGCTGGCGAAGCTGGCCGAGCGGCTGTTCCTCAACTGACCGGCTGGCTCGAACCGTTGCAGGGGCGCACCCCGTGCGCTCCCACACAGGAGCCGCGTGCGATCAACGCTGGCGTGGCTCCGCCGTGACCCGTCTCTGCTCCTGCTGCAGCGCCTTGAGCCTGCCCACGTCGACCGGGCGGATCTGCCGGATCGTGCAGGCAAGCTGGCTGCGCCCGGTGACCACCTTGTCGAAGTTGATCGAGACCTGGTTGAGGTTCGAGGTCACGCCGATCGTGTTGGCGTACGGCAACTCGATGCAGCCGGGCACATCCAGCAGCCATGCCTCCTTCGGCTTGGTGTAGATCGCCACCTGGTCGCTGCCCAGCGGCTCCCACGACCACATCGGCACGAAGAAGCTGAAGTGGTTGACCGGCGCCCCGGCCGCCGCCGCGTAGGCTGCCTGGCGCTCGGCCAGACGCTGCGCATAGGGGACGCTCGAACAGCCGGCGAAGACGATCGTGGCGACGCCGGCCAGCAGGACACGTATCAAAGACATGGCGTTTCTCCTCGAGGACTTCCCGGACCTTTAACGCACCGGTGGCCGATCGGTGCACCAGCGTCATTTCTTCCCGGGCAGCGCCTTCCACCTGGCCGGGTCGAACCCGCCGACCTCATAGACCAGGGTTTCCTTCTTCTCGCCGTCGACCAGGGTCACGTCCATGGTGATCTTCTTCGCCTTCTTCAGCCGCGCGATGAAGTCGTCATCGTTGCGGATCATCAGCGCCGGCTCGCCGGTGGATGGCGCGAACGCCTTGATGCCGTGCTCCTTGCCATCGAAGGTGGCGTGGATGGTGCAGTTGCCGCGGCAGACGAAACCATGCCCGCCGCCGTACAGGAACACGTTCTGGCCCCAGTCGGTATGCCTGCGCAGCACCAGCCGTACGCGGTCGTTGCCGGAAGGCTGGCTGGAATAGATGGTGGCGGTCGACTGCGTACCACCCTGCATGGGCGAGACCTGGTACAGCCACAGGGCGTCGAGGCGGCGTTTCTCGCTTTCTTCCTTCCAGCGCTTTTCGATATCGGGCAGGGTCTGCTGCACTTCCTTCGCCGCGGCGCTGTCCGGGTGGTGGTCGAGGATGTCGTGGCCCATGGTCACGGCCATCTCGTCGTTGTGGATGCGCAGCAGCTGGCGGTAGGTGTCGAGCTTGCGCGCGGCATCGTCGTCCCGCGCCGGGGCCGCCGGCGCGTTCGCCGCCTGCTGCTGGTCCTGCGAGTTGCAGCCGGCCAGGGTCAGCACGCCGCACAGCAGGGCCGCGGAGGGATGGAAGGGCAACTTCATCGGGTGCTCTCCAGGCAAGGAAAGGCCCTAGCGTGGGACGGGCGGGCGAGCGGTGCAACCTCCGTAGGCGCGCACCCGTGCGCCTACAGGGGAAGCCGCTCGACCGGCGCCGGCTCGCCGAAGCGCTCGCGCAGCTGCGTGCGGTAGCGCCGGCTGCACGGGACGGTGGCGCCGTCGCGCAGCTTCAGTCGCGCGTCGCCGGTGTCCAGCGGCTCGATCTCGGCCAGGTAGTCCAGGTTGACGAAATAGCTGCGGTGCACCCGCACGAAGCGCGCCGGATCCAGCCGTTCCTCGATCGCCGCCATGGTGGTGCGCAGCGGATAGTCGCGCCCGCGCACGTGCAGGTTCACGTAGTTGCCGGCCGCCTGCAGCCACTCGACTTCGCGCGCGTTGACCAGGAACTCCTTGCCGAGCTTGCGCACCAGGAAACGCTCAGGCCGCTCCACCGGCTCGACCGGCGGGCCGTCATCGGGCGCCGCCAGCAGGCGCGCCTCGCCGTGCTGGCGCAACCGCCACAGGCGATAGAGCACCAGCGCGCCGACGATCAGGAAATAGGTCCGGACGTCCTTCAGGTACTCGTAGCCGACGTTGAACCACCACCCGCCCGGGTCGTAGCTCCACCCCATGGCGGCGTACACCAGCTTGCGCAGAAGCCACATGCCGGCCACATGCACCAGGCTGAACGGCACGCTTGCCAGTGCATGCAGCGGAAGGTTGCGCCGCCAGGTATCGAAGCGGACAGGCCAGCGCCGCTCCAGCGCGATCACTCCGGGCAGCAGGGCCAGCAGCACCAGCGCGCTGGTCCACTCCCACACCCAGGGCTCCCAGGCGGCCGCGTCGGGATGGTCCACGCCGGAGTTAAAGCTGTTGAACAGGGCGTTGAGCAGGAAGAAGAAGACCCATGCCGCGGCCCCGAGCGTACGGCGCCAACGTTGGGGAGGATCGGAACCGGGGGCGGCGGAGGTCATGGGGCCGGATTCTACGCAGGCCGCCCCCGGTTCGCCCCCGCGGGCCCGCGGTTCGTCCCCGCAGCCCCCCGGGTGGTCACTCCCGGCGTGACCGGACCCCGCCCGGGGCCAAGACTGGCGCCACTTTCCGTCCGGGAGCGCCCCATGAACCGACGCTACGACATCGACGCGCTGCGCGTCCTGGCCTTCGGCCTGCTGATCCTCTACCACGCCGGCATGCTGTACGTGGCCGACTGGGACTTCCACCTCAAGAGCAGTCACACGGCCGAGTGGCTGCAGTACCCGATGCTGTTCCTCAACCGGTGGCGGATGGAGCTGCTGTTCCTGATCTCCGGCCTGGCCGTGAACTTCATGCGCCGCCGCGGCAGCCTGCCCGGCATGGCGGGCAAGCGCAGCCTGCGCCTGCTGCTGCCACTGGTCTTCGGCATGGCGGTGGTGGTGCCGATCCAGCCGTACGTGCAGGGTCTTGCCAATCACCTGGTCCAGCCCGGCTTCGGCCGTTTCCTGCTGCGTTACTGGAGCGGCGGCCCGTGGCCGCCGGGCGCGTTCACCGGCTGGCAGTTCGGCGTGACCTGGAACCATCTCTGGTACCTGCCCTACCTGTGGGTCTACACCCTGCTCCTGCTCGCCCTGCTACCGGCGCTGGAGTCGACCGCCGGGCAGCGTCTGCGCGCCGCCTGCGTGAAACTGCGCGGCACGGCGCTGCTGCTGGTGCCGGCGGTGCCGCTGTTCGCCTGGGATCGCCTGCTTGCCTCACGATACCCGGTGACTGGCGCGCTGGTGGACGACTGGTATGCCCATGCCATCTACGCGACGGTTTTCCTTTACGGCTATCTTCTGGGGACCGATACCGGACTCTGGAACGAGCTCGCGCGCCTGCGCCGCACCTCGCTGCCGTTCGCGCTCGCCTGCTTTGCGGTCTACCTGGCCGGCATCTCGATGCTCCCGGACGCCGCGCCGGCACCGCTGTGGTGGATGGTGCATGCGGCCCGCTATGCTTACCTGTGGGCGGCGATCGCAGCCGTGCTTGGCTGGGGCCACGCCTGCCTCAACCGCCCTTTTCGCTGGCTGCCGTACGCACGCGAAGCCGTTTATCCGTGGTACGTGCTGCACCAGAGCCTGCTGCTGTTCGCCGCCTGGCAGCTGATGCCGCTGGGCCTGGGACCGGTCGTGGAACCGCTAGCGATCCTGCTTGCCACGATCCTGGGCTGCGCCCTGCTGCACCACGCCGTGATCCGCCCCAGCCGCTGGCTGCGCCCGCTGTTCGGCCTGGAGACCGCGCCTGCCCGGCAACCGTCGCGCCCGGCCGTGCCGCGGCCTTGCGACGACGTGGCCTGAGCCTGTGCCGCCCGGACGCTCAGGCGCGCAGTTGGGCGTCCGAATCCAGGTGCTCGATGCGCTCGATCTGGTCGAACCAGATGTAGCGCCTCCACTCGGAAGTGCCCGGCTGTTCCAGGTGCACCACCCCGTTGGTCCCCTCGTTGCCGGCGCCGTCGAAGAACTCCTGCACGGTCGGGCGGGCGGCGACCACGCCGTCGCAGGTGCTGCCGTCGGCCAGGTGCAAGCGCACGCGCGCCCCGTTCTGCAGGTGCTCGACCATGTCGTTGAAGCGGGCGATGGTGGGTTGGTCGGTGTAGACGTGTTCGGCCTGGCGGCCCATGGCCGTTCTCCTGCGGCGGCGATGGGGGCGAGGCTAGGGCGGCGGTGGACAAGTGGTCGTGAAGTTCCACGGCAGGCCCCCTGCCTTCCCTCGCCGGCCGGTGCAGGCGCCCGAGGCCATGGGAGCACTCGCGCGGGGCCACCTGCGGCGATAATCCCGCCCTTCGCCCGCCTGGACTGCGCATGCCCACCGATTCGTTGCTCGCGCACCGCGCCTTCGTGCAGTTCTGGTTCGCCCGCATCGCCTCGGGCTTCGGTTTCCAGATGCTGTCGGTGGCGGTGGCCTGGCAGATCTACGCGATCACCGGTCGCGCGCTGGACCTGGGCCTGATCGGCCTGGTGCAGTTCTTCCCCTCGGTGCTGCTGGCGCTGCCGGCCGGCCACGTCGCCGACCAGTTCGAGCGCCGGCGCGTGGTGCTGATCGGGCAGATCGTCGAGTGGTGCGCGATCGCCGCGCTGGCGGCGCTGAGTTTCACCGGGCGCATCCACGAGGTGGGCATCCTGGCGCTGGTGTTCGTGATCAGCACGGCCAAGGCGTTCGAGTCGCCGTCGATGTCCTCGCTGCTGCCGGCGCTGGTGCCGCCGGCGATGCTGCCGCGCGCGGTGGCGGTCAGCGGTTCGGCCTTCCAGATGGCGATGGTGCTCGGGCCGGCCGTGGGCGGCCTGCTCTACGTGGCCGGGCCGGGCGTGGTCTATGCGACAGCCGCGGGCCTGTACCTCGTCGCCGCCACACTGATGGGGCTGTTGCGCTACGAGCAGACGCCGCCGAAGCGCGAACCGGCGACGCTGAAATCCCTGTTCGCCGGCGTGCATTTCATCCGCGAGCGCAAGGACGTGCTGGGCGTGATCTCGCTGGACCTGTTCGCCGTGCTGTTCGGCGGCGCCACCGCGCTGTTGCCGATCTTCGCCAGGGACATCCTGCATACCGGCCCGTGGGGCCTGGGCCTGCTGCGCGCGGCGCCGGCGGTGGGTGCGCTGCTGATGTCCTTCTGGCTGGCGCGCCACGACCTGACGCGGCGCGTGGGCATGATCATGTTCGGCTCGGTGGCCGGCTTCGGCGTGGCCACGCTCGTGTTCGCGCTCTCCTCGTGGATGTGGTTGTCGCTGATTGCGCTGTTCGCCGGTGGCGCGTTCGACATGGTGAGCATGGTGATCCGCGGGTCGATGGTGCAACTGGACACGCCGGACGCGATGCGCGGACGGGTCAACGCGGTCAACTCGATTTTCATCAACACCTCCAACCAGCTCGGCGAGTTCGAGTCGGGCCTGGTCGCGGCATGGCTGGGCGCGGTGGGCTCGGCCGTGCTCGGCGGCGTCGGCACGCTGGTGGTGGTGGGACTGTGGATGGCGATGTTCCCGACCCTGCGCCGACGCCAGCGGCTGCACCTGGAAGCGGAGGCGATCGGGTCGGTCGAGCAGGCCGGCACCGGAACGCCCTGACGGCCGGCGCTTACCATGGCGTGTCCCCAGGAGTCCGCCATGATCGTCAGCTCGCCCGACGCCTTCCTCGACGCCTTCGCGGCGTTGCCTCCGCTGCCCGGCGCCAGCGCCACCGCGCGGGCGGCTTTCCTGCTCGCTCCGGCCGGGTTCGCGCTGGCCGCCGAATCGGCCAGCGACAACCGTTACATGGCCATGGGCATGGCGGTCGACCCGCTGCGCGCACTGGCCCAGCACGCGGCGCTGGCACAGGCGCTGCGCGCGGACTGCCCGGTGGTCACCTTTCCCGGCGACGCCGGCACGCCGGACGCGGTGTTCCCCAACAACGTGTTCGCCACCGCGCCGGGGCGGCTGATCGTCGGGCGCATGCGCCATGCCGTGCGCCAGCGCGAGGCGTCACGGCGCGACGTGCGCGACTTCTTCGCCCGGCTGCTCGGCTACCGGGAGATCGACCTGTCCGGCCGCAGCGACTGCGTGGCCGAGCTGACCGGTTCGCTGGTCATCGACCGCGCCCGCGGCGTGGGCTACTGCGGCCTGTCCGAGCGCTGCGACGACGCTGGCGCGCGGGCCATGCACGAGGCGTTCGGCCTGCGCCTCACGTTCTGCTTCCCGCTCGCCGCCGGCGAGTACCACACCAACGTGGTGCTGGCGCTGCTGGCCGGCCGCGCCGCGATCGTGGCGCCGGACGGCTTCGCCGACCCGGACGTGCCCGCGGCGATCGCCCGCGCCTACGGCGACCGCGCGCTCTGGCTCACGCCGGCACAGAAGCAGGCCTTCGCCGGCAATGCGATCACGCTGTCGGACCAGCGCGTGTGGATGAGCGCGACCGCCGCGCAGGCGCTCACCGACGCGCAGTGCCGGGCATTGGCCGGCTGGGGCTTCCGCATCGGCGCGGTGGAGCTGGACGAGATCGAGAAGGCTGGCGGCAGCTTGCGCTGCTGCGTGGCGGAGATCTTCTGAGGGCGCAGTGCGCCCTCGTAGGAGCCCGCTTGCGGGCGATGCCCTGGTCTCTCATGTTCCCGGGTCATGCGGGAGCATCGCCCGCAAGCGGGCTGGCTCCTACAAGGCCCGGCAGGCCTCGGTGGCCGGCAGTGTGAAGTGCCCCGGCCAACCGCTACGATCGCCGGCATGACCACGTCCCCGCCTCTCCTGCGCCTGGCCGGCGCCGCCCTCCTCGTCCTCGCCACCCTGCCCGTCGCACAGGCGGCCGAGGGCCCGCGGATCCAGGTCAGCTTCAGTGCCAGGGCGCGTGCGCAGCCGGTCACCGGGCGCGTGTACGTGGCGGTCAGCCGCAGCAACCGGACGCCGCCGATCGAGCAGGCCGACGTTACCGGCGTCCCGCTGTTCGGCCATGACGTCACCGCGCTCGCGCCGGGCCAGGTGGCGACCATCGACGCCGACGACTTCGGCGCGCCCTTGACCAGTCTCGACCAGCTGCCGGCCGGCGACTACTGGATGCAGCCGTTCGTCAACGTCTACACCGAGTTCAGGCGTGCCGATGGCCATACCGTTTGGCTGCACATGGACCAGTGGGAAGGCCAGGACTTCAAGCATTCGCCCGGCAACCTCTACGGCAAGCCGGTGGAGGTGCACTACGACCCGGTCGCGTCGACGCCGGTGACGCTGGTGGCCGACCAGGTGATCCCGCCGATCCCGTTTCCCGCGGACACGCCCCACGTCAAGCGCTTCCGCATCAGGAGCAAGCTGTTGAGCGACTGGTGGGGCCAGCCGATCTATCTCGGCGCCACGGTGCTGCTGCCGAAGGACTACGACCGGCATACGGACGTGCGCTACCCGGTGATCTACGAGCAGGGGCACTTCTCCACCCGCGCGCCCGGCGGCTTCGATCGTCCCAAGAGCGGCTTTCGCGACTACTGGCTGGCCGACGGCACGCCGCGCTACCTCATGGTGAGCCTGCAGCATCCCTCGCCCTACTACGACGACTCCTACGCGGTGAACTCGGCCAACGAGGGCCCGTACGACGACGCCATCCAGCAGGAACTGCTGCCCGAGATCCGGAAACGCTTCCGCACCATCGACGCGCCCTGGGCGCGAATCCTGGAAGGCGGCTCGACCGGCGGCTGGATCGCCATGGCACAGCTGCTCTTCCATCCGGACTACTACGGCGCCGCCTTCGCCTCCTGCCCGGACGCACTGGATTTCCGCCACCACCAGGTGGTGAACATCTACGACGACGCCAACGCCTACTGGCTCGACAAGGGCTGGGTGAAGGTCGAGCGCGTGGACACGCGCCAGCCCGACGGCAACGTCGACGCCATGATGAAGGACGAGAACCGGTACGAGCTGGCCGTGGGCGACCACAACCGCTCCGGCGGACAGTGGGACATCTGGGAAGCGGCCTTCGGCCCGGTCGGCGCGAACGGCTATCCCAGGCGGCTCTGGGACAAGCGCACCGGCGTGATCGACCACGACGTCGCCCGGTACTGGAAGCAGCACTTCGACCTGCGCCACCTGCTCCAGTCGCAGTGGACCACGCTGGGTCCGAAGGTGACCGACAAGATCCACATCTACGTGGGCGATGCGGACACCTACAACCTCAACATGGGCGTGCGCGCGATGGATGCGTTCCTCAAGAGCGCGCGCAACCCGTCCTTCCGCGGCAGCGTGACCTACCAGCCGATGGCGCCGCACTGCTGGGGGCCGCACGGGAAGGAACTAATCGAGACGGTCACGCGGTACATCGACAGCCATGCGCCGGCCGGCGCCGATCGCACGAGCTGGCGCTACTGAGCGCACGCTCACCGTCCACCCCTCGCGGCAACGCCTGCCGGCGCGCGCCCGAGCACGGTGGCGTGTAGCGGCCGGGCCAAGGCCAGCCTGAACCGGAGCGCGTGCTTTCGACGCCCCTCTCACGCCACGGTGGTCAGGCTGGGGCTCCGACACAGGAGGCTCCCATGAACCGAACCCGCGATCTCGAACAGCGCTTCGACAACGCCAGCGAACGCGTGCGCGACCGCGTGCGCCAGTACGCCGACGGCACCACCGACACGGCCAACAACCTGATCGAACGCGGCCGTCGCCTGACCACGCGCCTGGGGCGCCGTAGCTCCGGCTACGGCAAGCAGATCTCGCACATGGCCGAGGATCTGGCCGACGAGGCGAGCTACCAGTATCGCCGCGCGCGCCGCCACGCCACGCGCCACCCGGTGGCGACCGTCGCCGTGGTCGCGGGCACCGTCGGCGCGTTCTTCCTGCTGCGCAAGCTGCTGCGCAGCGACGAGGAGTGACCGGCGGGCAAGCGCTTTGACGAAGGCCAGCCTTCGAATGGACGTCACCCGCGTGCGTTCACCGTCGTGTGACGGCAGCGCGGGGACCTCCGGCGATGCGCGCTGGAAGACAGTACGCCGAAGCTGCCCCGGCCCTGCCCGGGCTCCCTTGATGGGGAGCCCGGCTTGACGGGGAGAGCGGCCTGCCGCGCTACGCGGCGGCGTGGACCCGCATGCGCGGTTCCGGCAACGTGGGCGAGTGCGGGTCGACCGGCGGCAACTCGGGTTGCTGCGGTCCCGGATTGACCGGATCGCGCGGCCGCTCCGGCGGCGGGTCCTGCTGCGGATGCTCGGGCGGACCGGGCGGGCCGCCCATCGAGACACCCGCCTGGGAGGAGTTGGCAATCGCCGCGTCCGCGGCGTGGGGCTTGGACCGGGTCATGGAAAGCCTGCGCGTGGTGGGATGGCGCCGAGTATCGGCAACCCTGCGTGCGTGCCATGCGAAAGGCCGGTCCCGCGCGCGTTGATTGCCCAGGTTGCTCTTTCACGGCATGGGGCGCCGACACGGCGATGGACCGTTCCACCGGCTGCCACATCCACGCGAGCCGTGCCAGGACCCTGCGCAATGCACACCGGTGCCGATGGGTACGGTGCCGATCTACCAGGCGCTGGAGAAGATCGACGGCGATCCGCTCGATCTCAACTGGAGGGTTTTCCGCGAGACCCTGATCGAGCAGGCGCGGCAGGGCCGCGGACTACTTCACCTGCCACGCCGGCGTGCGCCTGGCCCACGTGGCGCTGACCGCCCGCCGCGTACCGGCAGCGTCGGCCGAGGCGGCTCGATCATGGCGCGCTGGTGCGTGGCCCACCACCGCGAGAGTTTCCCGTACGAACGCCTCGCGGCCGGCCGAGGCCGCGCCGACCCAACCCCATGCGCTGCGGGTAAGCTTGCCCTTCTCTCGCCCGGCGTGCCCGCATGTCCCACAAGAGCATCACCTTCCACCATCCGATCGCCTTCTGGGCCGGCTGCCTGTGCGTGATCGCCGGCGTGCTGGCGCACCTGCCGATGCTGGCGATGGCCGCGCCGATGCACTACCGGCTGGCCGGCATGCCGATGGACAACCTGATGCTCACCGGCATGGCGCTGGTGCCACTGGGCGTGCTGCTGTCCGGCTACGGGTTGATGCCGCGGCTGGCGCAGATGCGGCGCACGCTGCATGCCGACCTCAGCCCGCTGCCGTTCCACGTCGCCGACCACGTGCCGCTCAACCGCGAGCACTGGAAGCTGGTGGGCGTGTTGACCCTGGCGCTGGCGGTGGACGTGATGAAGCCGGCCACGATCGGTTTCGTGATGCCGGGCATGTCGGCGGAGTACGGCATCACCGGCGCCACCGCCGGCCTGCTGGCCCTGTCGGCGCTGATTGGCACCACGGTCGGCTCGGTCGTCTGGGGGCGCCTGGGCGACCTCTTCGGACGGCGCGCGACGATCCTGCTTTCGGCGCTGATGTTCATGGGCACCTCGATCTGCGGCGCGATGCCTTCGTTCGGCTGGAACATGGTGATGTGCTTCATGATGGGCGCGGCCGCCGGCGGCATGCTGCCGATCACCTTCACACTGATGGCCGAGACCATCCCGACCGCGCACCGCGGCTGGCTGCTGGTGGCGCTGGGCGGCGTGGGCACCTCGGCCGGGTACCTGCTGGCTTCGGGCGCGGCGACGCTGTTCGAGCCGGCCTACAGCTGGCGCGCCCTGTGGCTGCTCAACCTGCCCACGGGCGCGCTGATCGTGCTGCTCAACCGCTATATCCCCGAATCGCCCCGATTCCTGGCGCTGGCCGGACTGGAAGACCAGGCACGCGCGGTGCTGTTGAAGTTCTCCGGCAACCGGCCGCCGATGCACGACGTCGCGCCGCTGCCGGCGGAGACCCACGCGCACGGGGTCGAGCGGGTCGGCATGCGCCAGTTGCTGCGCGGGCGGCATGCGGCGATCACCTGGGGCCTGATGGTATGCGCGGTGGCCTGGGGGCTGGCCAACTTCGGCTTCCTGCTGTGGCTGCCGGCGAACCTGGTGAAGCTCGGTATCGATGCGCAGGCCAGCGCCGCCTTGCTGGCACGCTCGGCGGTGCTGGCCTTGCCGGGCATCGCCATCGTGGTCGGCTGCTACCAGCGCTGGAGCAGCATCCGTACGCTGGTGCTGTTCATCGGGCTGACGGCGGTGTCGCTGCTGTTGTTCTTCGCGATCGGTGCGATGGGGTTGCGCTCGAACATGCTGACGACGACGGCGACGGTGGCGCTGTTGCTGAGCATCAGCGGCGTGATCGCGACGCTGATCCCGTATGCGGCGGAGATCTACCCGGTACACCTGCGCAGCACCGGCTCGGGCCTGATCGCCGGCGGCTCGAAGCTGGGCGGCATTCTCGGCGCGCTGCTGGGCGTACTCGGGCTGTTCGAGCATTTCATGATGTCGGCGCTGCTGATCGCGTTGCCGATGGGACTGGCGGCATGGCTGCTGGTCAGGCGCGGGATCGAGACGCGCGGGCATGGGCTGGAGGCGATCCAGCAGGTGCTGTCCGAGTAGGCGCGCAGGACCCCCGACGTCGCTGCGCGCCTTGGGCTTCGCTGCGCGCCTTGGGTTTCGCTGCGCGCCTTGGGTTTCGCTGCGCGCACGCCTCGTAGGAGCCCACTTGTGGGCGATGCTCCCGGTTTGCGTGGCGAAAGGGCATCGCCCACAAGTGGGCTCCTACGGGGTCGCTGAACTCTGGCCCTGGGCACACGCAGGCCCCTCTCCCGGCGGGAGAGGGGCTCGAAGCGCTCAGACCGTCAGCGGGTTCGGCTTCTCGGGGTCGAGCTTGTATTCCTTGATCGCGCGCGCCACGTCCTTGGCATTGACCAGGCCATCCTTCGCCAGCGCGGCGAGCGCGGCGTGGGCGATCCAGTAGCGGTCGACCTCGAAGAACTCGCGCAGGTGCGCGCGGGTATCCGAGCGGCCGTAGCCGTCGGTACCCAGCACGGTGTAGCGCATCCCGTCGGGCATGAAGGCACGGATCTGGTCGGCGTACTCGCGCACGTAGTCGGTCGCCGCGATCGCCGGTCCGGAGCGGCCCTGCAGCAGCCGGGTGACGTAGGGCAGGCGCTGCTCGGCCTCCGGATGCAGGCGGTTCCAGCGCTCGGCGTCGAAACCGTCGCGGCGCAGCTCGGTGAAGCTCGGGCACGACCAGATGTCCGCAGCCACGCCGAAATCCTTCTGCAGCAGCTCGGCCGCCGCGATCACCTCGCGCAGGATGGTGCCCGAGCCGAGCAGCTGCACGCACGGCGCCTTGCCCTTGCCCTTGCCTTTACCCGAATCCCGATTCCCGACTCCCGAATCCCGGAACAGGTACATCCCCTTGATGACGCCCTCCTCGCAACCCTTGGGCAGATCCGGGTGCTCGTAGTTCTCGTTCATCACGGTGATGTAGTAGTACACGTCCTCCTGCTCCTGCAGCATGCGGCGGGTGCCGTCCTGCAGGATCACCGCGACCTCGTAGGAGAAGGTCGGGTCGTACGCCTTGACGTTGGGGATCACGCCGGCCATCAGGTGCGACTGGCCGTCCTCGTGCTGCAGGCCTTCGCCGTTGAGCGTGGTGCGACCGGAGGTGCCGCCGACCAGGAAGCCGCGCGCGCGCATGTCGCCAGCGGCCCAGGCCAGGTCGCCGATGCGCTGGAAGCCGAACATCGAGTAGTAGATGAAGAACGGCAGCATCGGCTGGTTGCTGACCGAGTAGCTGCTCGCCGCGGCCATCCAGGACGCCATGCCGCCTGCCTCGCTGATGCCCTGCTGCAGCACCTGGCCCTTCTGGTCTTCGCGGTAGTAGAGCAGCTGGTCGGCATCCTGCGGGCGGTACTTCTGGCCGAACGGCGCGTAGATGCCGATCTGGCGGAACATGCCCTCCATGCCGAAGGTGCGCGCCTCGTCGGCGACGATCGGCACCACGCGCGGGCCGATCGCCTTGTCGCGCAGCAGCAGGTTCATGCCGCGCACCAGCGCCATGGTGGTGGAGATCTCGCGCTCGCCGGTGCCGGCGGTGATCTGCGCGAAGGCGGACAGCTCCGGCGCCTGCAGCTTGACGTCGGTCTTGCGCCGGCGCTGCGGCAGGAAGCCGCCCAGCGCGCGGCGGCGTTCGAGCATGTATTCGACTTCCGGCGAGTCCTTGCCCGGATGGTAGTAGGGCACCTCGTCCAGCTTGTCGTCCGGCACCGGGATGTTGAAGCGGTCGCGGAAGGCGCGGACCGAGTCGGTGTCCAGCTTCTTCTGCTGGTGGGTCGGATTCTGCGATTCACCCGAACCCAGGCCCATGCCGTAGCCCTTGACCGTCTTGGCCAGGATCACCGTGGGCATGCCACTGGTGTTCACCGCCGCATGGTAGGCGGCGTAGACCTTGTGCGGATCGTGGCCGCCGCGGTTGAGGCGCCAGATGTCGTCGTCGGACAGGTTGGCGACCATCTCGCGGGTCTGCGGGTACTTGCCGAAGAAATGCTCGCGCGTGTAGGCGCCGCCGAAGGCCTTGCAGGCCTGGTACTCGCCGTCGAGCGTTTCCATCATCAGCTTGCGCAGCACGCCGTCGTTGTCGCGCGCCAGGAGCGGATCCCAGTAGGAGCCCCAGATCACCTTGATCGCGTTCCAGCCGGCGCCGCGGAAGACGCCCTCGAGCTCCTGGATGATCTTGCCGTTGCCGCGCACCGGACCGTCCAGGCGCTGCAGGTTGCAGTTGATCACGAACACCAGGTTGTCCAGGCCCTCGCGGCCGGCCAGCGAGATGGCGCCGAGCGACTCGGGCTCGTCGCACTCGCCATCGCCCATGAAGCACCAGATCTTGCGGTCGGTCTTGGGCATCAGGCCGCGATGCTCCAGGTACTTCCAGAACTGCGCCTGGTAGATCGCCTGGATCGGACCCAGGCCCATCGACACGGTCGGTACCTGCCAGTAATCGGGCATCAGCCACGGGTGCGGGTAGGACGACAGCGCGCGGCCCTTGCCGACCACCTCCATGCGGAACAGGTCGAGCTGGTCCTCGGCGAGGCGGCCCTCCAGGAACGAGCGCGCGTAGATGCCCGGGCTGGAATGGCCCTGGTGGAACACCAGGTCGCCCGGATGCTCGGCGCTGGGCGCGCGCCAGAAGTGGTTGAAGCCCACGTCGTAGAGCGTGGCCGAGGAGGCGAAGCTGGCGATGTGGCCGCCCAGTTCGCCCGGCTTGCGGTTGGCGCGCACCACCATCGCCATCGCGTTCCAGCGGATCAGCGAGCGGATGCGCCACTCCATCGCCGCGTCGCCCGGACTCTTGGCCTCGTTGCCCGGCGCGATGGTGTTGACGTATTCGGTGGTCGGATCGAACGGCAGGTAACCGCCCGCACGGCGGGTGGAATCGACCATGCGCTCGAGCAGGTAGTGCGCGCGCTCGGTGCCGTCGTGCTGGATGACCGCGTTGAGCGATTCGACCCACTCGCGGGTTTCGGTGGGGTCGAGATCCTGGTTCAGGATGTCATCGAGCTGGTCCATGAAGCTTCTCCGCGGCGCGCTGGGCGCCTCTAGTATTCGACGTGTGGGGAGCCCCCGATTCTAGCTTTCGGGGTGCACTGCTGCCAGATGAGGGCCGGCGTCGGCCGCACGGACGCACCCTGTGTGCGACCGGCCGGGGCACGACGGGCTCACGCGGCCCGGTTGCGGGCCGCGGTTGCGCCAGGGTGCGCCCTGCAGGGGAACGACCGGGGACTAGCGGCCGTACAGGCCGAACCAGCGCCGCGGCACGAACAGCTTGAGCGCGCGCTCGGCGCTCTTGCGGCGCAGGCCCAGGTGCAGCAGGCCGCGGGCGATCGGCTTGAGCCAGTGCCGGCGGGCCTTGTGCAGCAGGGCTTCGCGGGCGTCCGCCTCGATCCGGTACATCGACACGATGTCGCGCGCCAGCCCGCGCCGGCGCGGCGGCAGCTCGGGCATCTGCGCCAGGCAACGCTCCAGGTCGTCGGCGGTGCCGCGGTAGAAGCGGATGGTGCGTTCGTAGCGGCGCTGCATGCGCAGCATCGGCGGCTCGTGCCGCGCGAACACGCCGGCGCTGACGCTGTGGGCGTGCTGGCGGTACTTGAGCAACGGCTGGCGCAGGTTCAGGCAGTCGCCGAGCAGCGCGCCACGCAGGCTCAGCGCGTTGTCCTCGATCGGCCCCAGCAGCGGACCGAAGCGCTCGAACACCTCGCGCCGGAACGCCATTGCCGCGCCCAGCAGGCCGATCAGCCGGCCAATGCTGACGTAGTAGTCCAGCCCGAACACTTCCGGCCGCCGGCGGAAGGACACGGCGCGCGGACGGCCCTCCTCGTCGATGCCGTCGAAGTCGCTGCCCAGCACCGTGGCCTGCGGCCGGCGCCGGAAGGCCTCCAGGATGGTCGCGACGCGGTGCGGGTAGGAGATGTCGTCGCCGGCCATCATCACCACGATGTCGCCATGGGTGAGCGGCACGGTCGCATTGACGTGCGCGGCCACCCCCAGGTTGTGCTCGTTGCGGCGCACGCTGACGCGGTGGGGGCCTCGGTAGTTCTCGACCAGTTCCTGCGCCAGTTCGAAGGTACCGTCGTCGGAGCAGTCGTTGGAGACGATGATCTCGCACGGCACCGTCTGCGCCAGCGCCGACTCCAGCGCAGCACGGATATAGGGCGCATCCCGGTAGCAGAGCAGCAGGATGCTGGCGGAAAGTGCGTTTTCAGACATGGCTCACCCGACCCCAAGGATGCCTTGCGTTTCGAACGCCACTCCATGGCCGGGTACCCGCCGTTCAGTTCCCGAACTGCCGGTGACTCGCGCGAACGCCTGCACCCGGCCAGCGCCGCGCGCGGATGCGCCATGCAATCGTGCTCCGGAATCCCCGCGCGCTCGTCGTGCCTCCAGGATGCGGGCGGACGTCCCGCATCCACCCCGTAAGACCGGCGCGCGAGCGCAGCATACGCCGTAGCGAGGGCTAGCGCATGCTCCGCCAGGCCTCGGCCCCCGTCGTGCGGCCCGCGCCGCGCAACTGCGCATCCACCGCCGCGAGCGCGGTCATGTTGACCACGCGGCGCACGGTCGAGGCCGGTGTAAGGATGTGCGCGCTCTTGTCCACGCCCATCAGGATCGGGCCGATCGCGACGCCACCGCTCATCACCTTGACCATGTTGTAGACGATGTTGGCCGCGTCCAGGTTGGGCAGCACGAACAGGTTGGCGCGCCCGGCGAGCGTACTGTTGGGGAAAATGCGCTGGCGCAGCGCCTCGTCCCAGGCGGTGTCGGCCTGCATCTCGCCGTCGATCTCCAGCCGTGGCGCGCGCTCGCGGATCAGCTGGTAGGCGCGGCGCATCTTCGCCGCGCTGGGGTTGTCGTGGCTGCCGAAGTTCGAATGCGACAGCAGCGCCACCTTCGGCACGATGCCGAACAGCTTCAGGCGGTAGCTCGCCTGCAGGGTAGCCTCGGCGATCTGCTCGGCGGTGGGATCCACTTGCACGTGGGTATCGACGAAGAACCACGCGCCCAGGTCGTTGATCACGCCGGACATCGCCGAGGTGCACTGCACGCCCGGGTCCAACCCGAACACGCTGCGCAGGTAGCCGAGCTTCTTGTGGTAGCGCCCGACCAGGCCGCAGATCATCGCGTCCGCCTCGCCGCGCTCGACCATCAGCGCGGCGATCAGCGTGGGTCGCGAGCGCAACAGGTTCTTGGCGGCCGCCGGGGTGACGCCGCGGCGCTCGGTCAGCGCGTGGTACTGCTGCCAGTAGTCGTTGAAGCGCGGATCGTCGTTGATGTTCGTCAGCTCGAAATCCACGCCTTCGCGGATGCGCAGGCCGAGCCGCTCGATGCGCTGGGCGATCACGTCCGGGCGGCCGATCAGGATCGGGAAGGCGAGCTTCTCGTCGACCACCGTCTGCACCGCGCGCAGCACGGTTTCTTCCTCGCCTTCGGCGTAGACCACGCGCTTGAGGTCGGCGCGGGCGCGCTCGTACACCGGCTTCATCAGCAGGCTGGTGCGGTAGATGAACTGGCCGAGCTTCTCGCGGTAGGCGTCCATGTCCTCGATCGGCCGCGAGGCCACGCCCGAATCCATCGCCGCCTGCGCCACCGCCGGCGCGAGCATCACCAGCAGGCGCGGGTCGAACGGGCGCGGAATCAGGTACTCGGCGCCGAACGAGGGCACCTCGCCGCCATAGGCGCCGGCCAGGTCGGAGGCCTCCATCCGCGCCAGTCCGGCGATCGCACGCACGCAGGCGAGCTTCATCGCCTCGTTGATGCCGGTCGCGCCCACGTCCAGCGCGCCGCGGAAGATATACGGGAAGCACAGCGCGTTGTTGACCTGGTTCGGGTAATCCGAGCGGCCGGTGGCGACGATGCAGTCCGGACGCACGCGCCTGGCGTCTTCCGGCAGGATCTCGGGATTGGGATTGGCGAGCGCCAGGATGACCGGGCGATCGGCCATGGTGGCGACCATCTCCGGCTTGAGGATGCCGCCGGCCGAGAGGCCCAGGAACACGTCGGCGCCGGCCACGATCTCGGCCAGCGAGCGCTTGTCGGTATCGCGCGCGTAGCGCGCCTTGTCCGGGTCCAGCCCCGGGCGGCCCGCGTGGATCACGCCCTCGCGGTCGAACGCCAGGATGTTTTCCGGCTTCACGCCCAACGCCACCAGCATGTCCAGGCAGGCGATGCCCGCCGCGCCGGCGCCGGTGGTGGCAAGCCTGATCTGGCCGATGTCCTTGCCGACCACGGCCAGCGCATTGAGCACGGCGGCGCCGACGATGATCGCGGTGCCGTGCTGGTCGTCGTGGAACACCGGGATGTGCATGCGCTCGCGCAGCTTGCGCTCGACGATGAAGCACTCCGGCGCCTTGATGTCTTCCAGGTTGATGCCGCCGAAGGTCGGCTCCATCGCGGCGATGATGTCGACCAGCTTGTCGGGGTCGCGCTCGTTCAATTCGATGTCGAACACGTCGATGCCGGCGAACTTCTGGAACAGCACGCCCTTGCCTTCCATGACGGGCTTGCCGGCGAGCGGGCCGATGTCGCCCAGGCCCAGCACCGCGGTGCCGTTGGTGATCACCGCCACCAGGTTGCCGCGCGCGGTCATCTCGCTGGCCGCTTGCGGATTCTCGACGATCGCCTCGCAGGCATAGGCCACGCCGGGCGAGTAGGCCAGCGACAGCTCGCGCTGGGTCACCATCGCCTTGGTCGCGCTGACCTTGATCTTGCCGGGGCGGGGATGGCGGTGGTACTCGAGCGCGGCGTGGCGCAGGTCGTCGGGATGGGCCATGGGTGGCGGCTTTTTTTTCTGCGAGGGAGCGGTCTCACATGGTAGCAGGCGGGCCGCTGGGCGGGCTCCGTCGCCCGGGGGATCGCCCGGCCGCGCGACCGCGCGGCATGGCAGCCGCGCACCGGGGCTACAACCGGAGGTTCAGCTCGTCGGCCTGCACCTGCCCCATGTGGATGCCGTTGATGAACAGCGAGAAGGCGAGCTTGCCGGCCAGGCCATGCACGCGCTGCATCCAGGGCGGCAGCCAGCGCGGCGGCAGCAACGTGCCGGCCTCGAAGTGCGGCTGCAGGGTGATCACGTCGTGCAGGGCCAGCTTGCCGGCGAACAGGTAGCGCAAGAGGTCCATGCGCTGCTGCTTGAACGCCCAGCGGAAGAAGGTGTGCACGGTGAGCAGGCCGGACAGGTAGACGTTGTCCTTGGCGAAGGCCGCGCCGCCGGTCACCGGCACGCCGCGGAACACCCGCTGGGTCGAATGGAAGCTGTCGGCCGCTCCCTGCCCGCAGTGGCGGAAGTACTTGTAGACCTCGACGAAGTCCGCGCCATTGAGCGCCATGTCGATGGCAAGGATGCGCAGACTGATGCGCTTGAGCCGCGCGATGTCGATGGCCCCGGACATCAGTTCGGCGAACACCGCCAGGCCTTCCTGTGTCGCGGTGACGCGCGGCGACGTCCGCGCCAGCGAACCCAGCAACGGTTGCTCGCGCCCGTTGAGCGCAGTGAGCGAATGCACGAACGCCTCGTGCGCGAGCAGCTGGTGGCGGTCGTACTCGCTGAAGTGCGCGCCCCCGCGCAGGCGGATGCGGGTAGCGCCGGCGGCGGCCTTGGCGGTGAGCTCCGGATCGACCTCGATGGCGATGCGCCCGGGGCCGAAGAACTCGTCCAGCACCCGGGCCAGATCCGCGCGCAGTTGCTCCGCGGAAAGGTCCATGCTGACCGTATCGGCCAGCAGGTCGGCGCCCAGCTCGTCGGAAAGCTCCACGAAGTAGCGCGCCGCGTCGAGGTTGCTCTTCCTGCTGCCGGGGATCGTGTCGCCGGGCCGCCCGTACAGCGCAATCGACGGGGCAGTGACGCCGGCGCTGCCGACCGCCTCGAGCATCTCGGCGGCTATCCGCCAGGAGGTGGCGGTGCGGCACAGGTAGTCGCCGATCGGATCGCCCACCAGCAGCACCTCGGCTTCGCGCTCGATCGCGGCCAGTTCGGCGCGGACCCCGGCCAGGTCCGGGCGGACGTACTGCACCTCCGGCAGCGCGAAGTCGCCCCTGTCGTAGGCGGCGATCATGCGCTGCTCGAGCGAAGCCGGCCAGCTCACTGCAGGCAGGATGTTGATGGTGCGGGTGGCGGCGAGCAGTCGCCGGTCGAGCGCGGCGTAATGCCCGCGGGACGATGCGTCGACGTTCATCGCGGCACCGGTGGACACGCGGCGCAGGAGACGCCCGGATTCGCGCAGGTGCGGTGCATGCCCCGCCTATTCCCGCTCGCGCCGGCCACGGTGCCCGTGCGGGCGGTCCGGCGGACGGCCGCCCCGCTGGCGGCGCAGGCGCGCTTCCAGCGTGGCGGCCTGCTCTTCGCGCTCGTCGCGCAGCTTGAGGTAATTGCGCCAGCGTTCGGCAGTGAGCTCGCCCGAATCCAGCGCCGCCTGCACCGCGCAACCGGGTTCGCTGCCGTGGCCGCAGTCGGCGAAGCGGCAGGTCTCGGCCAGCGCCTCGATGTCGGCGAACAGGTCGAGATTTTCCTCGCCGGTCAGCTTGAGCTCGCGCATGCCGGGCGTGTCGATCAGGCAGCCGCCCGAGGGCAGCATCAGCAGCGCGCGATGCGTGGTGGTGTGGCGGCCGCGGCTGTCGTGCGCGCGCACCTCGCCGGTGGCCATGCGCTCGGCGCCCAGCAGCGTGTTGGTCAGGGTCGACTTGCCGGCGCCGGACGAGCCGACCAGCACCGCGCTGTCGCCGGGACCGAGGTAGCGCGCGAGCAGCGCGGCGCTTGCCGGGTCCTTGCCGTTGATGGCGTGGACCGGCGTGGCCTCGGGCAGGCGCTCGCGCAGGGCGCCCAGGCGTGCATCGCCGTCGGCATGCAGGTCGAGCTTGCTCAGCAGCACCACCGGCTGCGCGCCGGAGTCCTCGATCAGCGAGAGGTAGCGCTCGATGCGCGCCGGGTTGAAGTCCTTGTCCAGCCCGGTCAGCACCAGCACGTAATCGATGTTGGTGGCGATGATCTGGCGTTCGTAGCGCTCGCCCGCGGCGGCGCGCGAAAGCACGCTGCGCCGCGGCAGCACGGTGAGGATGTGCGGCGGACGGCCATCTTCCACCTCGACGAAGTCGCCCACCGCGGGCCGCTCGGCCGGGTCGAGCGTGCGCTTGAGGAAATGCCCCGCCGGCTGCGCGCCGGAGAGTGCCACCCCGTCGTGCAGTTCATAGCCGGCGCGATGCTGCGCCACCACGCGCGCGATGCGGCGCCCACCGGGCGGCAGGTCCCCGCGCCATCCGATGTGGCGCAGGCGTTGGAGGGTCGCGGCATCGCTCATGGCCGTCGATTATGCCTGTTTCCAGGGCGCGCTCCCGTGCCGGCCTCGCCTGCGGGGAAGGCCTTGGTTCTTGCACAGCGGCGCACTTGCGGGCGGTGTCCCCTTTTCTGCCGGGCTGGCTGATGCGGGATCGTCCACGGGTGCGATCCTGCAAAGGGGTGGAAGGCGCTGCTAGGATCGCCGCTTTCGCCCCACCCGAGAACGCGCGTGCCGGCCCCGATCATCCCCAGCCCCCACCTTGGCGACGTGCGCTACGAGATCCGCGGCGCGCTCACCCGCCGCGCCCGCGAGCTGGAGTCGGCCGGCCGCGCCATCGTCAAGCTGAACATCGGCAACCCGGCCCGCTACGGCTTCGAGACACCGGGACACCTGCGCCAGGCGATCGCCGCGCACCTGGCCGACAGCGAGGGCTACGGCCACGAGCAGGGGCTGGAGGAGGCGCGCGAGGCGATCGCGGCCCAGCAGCGCGCGCGCGGTGCGCAGGGCGTGGCGGTGGAACGCATCTTCGTCGGCAACGGCGTCAGCGAGCTGATCGACCTGTCGCTGCGCGCACTGCTGCAACCGGGCGACGAAGTGCTGGTGCCCAGTCCCGACTATCCGCTGTGGAGCGCGGCCACCATCCTCAACGGCGGGCGTCCGCGCTATTACCGCTGCCTGGCGCAGCACGCGCACCTGCCCGATCCGGACGAACTGGAGGCTCTCGTCACCCCGCGCACCCGCGCGCTGGTGCTGATCAACCCGAACAATCCCACCGGCGCCGTCTATCCGCGCGCGCTGCTGGAACGGCTGGTGGCGATCGCGCAGCGGCACGGGCTGCTGCTGCTCGCCGACGAGATCTACGACGAGATCCTGTACGACGACGTGCCGTTCCAGCCGTTGGCCGAGATCGCCGGTGCGCACCCGTGCCTGAGCTTCGGCGGCTTGTCCAAGGTGCATCGCGCCTGTGGCTACCGCGTGGGCTGGCTGAGCCTGTCCGGCGATCCGGCGCACACCGGTGCCTACCGCGATGCGTTGCAGTTGCTGGCGGCGCTGCGCCTGTGCGCCAACGTCACCGCGCAATGGGCGGTCGAGCCGGCGCTGACCGGCCGCGCGACCATCGCCACGCTAACGGCGCCGGGTGGGCGCCTGCACGAGGCGCGTCGCGCCGTGCTGGAAGGCGTGGCGGCCAGCGGGTATCTCGACGTGGTCGCGCCCGCCGGGGCGCTGTACGCCTTTCCGCGGGTCCGCGACGAACGCCTGCCGCGCTTCGACGACAACGCGTTCGCGCTGCGCCTGCTGGAAGAGGAAGCCGTGCTGGTGGTGCCTGGTTCCAGCTTCAACGTGCCGGCCAGCCGGCATTTCCGCCTGACCCTGCTGCCGTCGCCGGCGGAACTGGCGGACGTGTTGGTACGGATCGAGCGGGTGCTCTCGCGGATGGCGCAGGAGCAGGCGCGGGAATCGGTCGTGGCCTGAAACCCCGGCGGAGAGGCTGGGTAACGGCGGATATCCCGCTTTGCCCGGACCCTCACCTCCCCGCCGCCGCCCCCTTCTTCCGGAGGGAGCGGAATTCGGGTTTGTGGTTTGAGGCGGGCACTTCGACTTCGCCCTGCGGGCTACGCTCGGCGAACGGTTCCATTCGATGACCGATCTCATCCGATCCGGCGACGGGTTCCATCCGGTCCGATGCAACGGTTCCATCTGATGCGGCGGATCATGTAGCAACGGTTTCATGGGGCAACGGTTTTCGTGGATGACGTTCCATGAAGCGTCCGGTTCCATGAAGCGCCGGAAAAAAGCCGTTCGTCCTGAGCGCAGGCGCGCAGCGCCGAGTCGAAGGATCCACCACCGGAGGCCCCGCATGCCGCTGCATTACCTCGCCCTTGGCGACTCCTACACGATCGGCGAAGCCGTCCCCGCCGCCGGGCGCTGGCCCGCGCAACTGGTGCGGCAACTGCGCACGCGCGGCGTGGTCATCGACGAGCCGCAGATCATCGCCGTCACCGGCTGGACCACCGACGAGCTCTCCGCCGGCATGGACGCGGCCGCGCTCAGCCCACCCTACGACCTGGTCACGCTGCTCATCGGTGTCAACAACCAGTACCGCGGGCGCACTGCCGGGGAGTACCGCACGCAGTTCACCGGCCTCCTGCATCGCGCCATCGCCCTGGCCGGCGACCGCGCCTCGCACGTGGTCGTGGTGTCGATCCCCGACTGGGGCGTCACCCGCTTCGCGCGCGAGCAGGGGCGTGATGCGACCCAGGTCGCCCAGGCGCTGGACGCCTACAACGCCATCGCCCGCGACGAGGCCGGTCGTGCCGATGCGCGCTGGGTGGACATCACGCCCATCTCCCGCCGTCATCCGGAACAGGTCGCCCACGACGGCCTGCACCCGAGCGCGGAGCAGTACGCGCTATGGACCGAGGCCATCCTGCCGGTGGCCGCGGCGGCGGTGGAATAGCGCTCCGGTCGGGGCCGCCTGCGTCATCCCGGCTTCGGGGCGTATCATTGGCCCTCTTTGCCGGAGCTTTCCCATGTCCCTCGATCCTGCCACCCGCGAACGCATCGAAACCCTGCTCAAGGACCACCGCGTGGTGCTGTTCATGAAGGGCGACCGCCGCCAGCCGATGTGCGGCTTCTCCGCCGCGGCGACCAACACGCTCAACGAGCTGCTGCCCGAGTACCACACGGTCAACGTGCTGGACGATCCGGATATCCGCGAGGGCATCAAGGTCTACGGCGACTGGCCCACGATTCCGCAGCTTTACGTCGAGGGCGAGCTGGTCGGCGGCGCAGACATCATCCGCCAGATGTATGCCAGCGGCGAGCTGCACACCCTGTTCGGCGCGGCGCCGCCGGACCGCACGCCGCCGGAGATCACCATCACCGACAAGGCCGCCGAAGCGATCCGCAACGGCATCGCCAACGCGCAGGGCCTGGCGCTGCACCTGGAGATCGGCCCCGACCACAGCGCCGGCTTCCAGCTCGCGCCCGCAGGCGACCACGACATCGTGGTGGCCGCCAACGGCATCGAGGTGCACTTCGACCCGGGCAGCGCGCAGCGCGCCAAGGGCATCGTGATCGACTGGGTGTCCACCGTGCAGGGCGAAGGCCTCAGCCTGAAGTTCCCCGGCGCGCAGGAGATCAAGTCGATGTCCGTGCAGGAACTGAAGGCACGCCTGGCCGACGGCAGCGTACTGCTGGTCGACGTGCGTCCGGCCGCCGGCCGCGCGCAGGCCGCGCCGCTGGCGCTGGCACGCGTGCTGGAGGACGAAGGCTACGACGCGCTGGCAGCACTGCCGAAGGACACCGCGATCGCCTTCATCTGCCACCACGGCAACTCCAGCCGCGGCGTGGCCGAGCGCTTCGCGGCCCACGGCTTCACCAACGTGTTCAACGTCGAAGGTGGCATGGACGCCTGGGCACGCGAGGTCGATCCCGCCGTTCCCCGTTACTGACCCGCGCCTGCCCCATGTAGGAGCCCACTTGTGGGCGATGCTCCTGGGAACCTCGCGCAAAGGCATCGCCCACAAGTGGGCTCCTACCAGGGGCTTGCCTTGCGGCTGGCGTCGGTCGAACCGGCGAACCGGCGCCGGGCCGGGCGCTTCGTGGCGCACGGCGAGGTCGATCCCGCCGTTCCCCGTTACCGACCCGCACCCGCCTCACGTAGGAGCCCACTTGTGGGCGATGCTCCTGGGAACATCGCAAAGGCATCGCCCACAAGTGGGCTCCTACCAGGGGCTTGCCTTGCGGCTGGCGTCGGTCGAAGCGGCGCCGGGCCGGACGCCTTCGTGGCGCACGGCCTCACCAACGTGTTCAACGTCGAAGGTGGCATGGACGCCTGGGCACGCGAGGTCGATCCCGCCGTTCCCCGTTACTGACCCGCGCCCGCCTCACGTAGGAGCCCACTTGTGGGCGATGCTCCTGGGAACCTCGCGCAAAGGCATCGCCCACAAGTGGGCTCCTACCAGGGGCTTGCCTTGCGGCTGGCGTCGGTCGAACCGGCGCCGGGCCGGGCGCCTTCGTGGCGCACGCTTCACCAACGTGTTCAACGTCGAAGGCGGCATGGACGCCTGGGCACGCGAGGTCGATCCCGCCGTCCCCGTTACCCACCCGCGCCCGCCTCACGTAGGAGCCCACTTGTGGGCGATGCTCCTGGGAACTTCGCAAAGGCATCGCCCACAAGTGGGCTCCTACCAGGGGCTTGCCTTGCGGCTCGCGTCAGTCGAACCGGCGCCGGGCCGGGCGCATGCTGCGCCTGCCGGCCCATAACAATGCCCCGGCCGCCAGCGCGCCGGCGGCGACCAGCCCTCGATGCGTCGTCGCCCACAGTTGCAGGCTGGTCGCCTTCGAGCGTGCGTCGAAGCGCCCATGCGTGCCGTAGTCCTCCGGCACGGCCTCGTACAGGTTGTCCGGCCGGACCTCCGGCAGCGGCAGCTTGCCCATCTGGCCGGCGTAGCCGAGCTTGACCAGCGCTCGGTCGGCCAGCTTCGGCGCCAGCTTGTTGCCGAGGATCGCCTTGACCGCCGGGAACCCCACGTTGAGCTCGCGTCGCCGGTGGTGCGCGGCCCAATGGATACCCTTGGCGGCCACTTCCGGCTGGAAGATCGGCGGCACCGGCTGCGGGCGGCGTGGAAGTTTGGTCCGGCCCCACTGGAACTGCGGCGTGTTGAACGCGGACAGCTGCACCATGGTGATGTGGATGTCGCTGCGGTCGTGCATCAGCTCCACGCGCAGCGCGTCGGTGAAACCACGGATGGCGAACTTCGCGCCACAGTAGGCGGACTGCAACGGGATCGCCCGGTAGGCCAGCGCCGAACCCACCTGCACGATGGTGCCGCAGTTGCGCTCGCGCATGCGCTTGAGGGCCGCCATGGTGCCGTACACGGTGCCCAGGTAGGTGACCTCGGTGGCGCGGCGGAACTCGTCCGGAGTGATCTCGTGCACCGGCGAGAAGATGGTCGCCATCGCATCGTTGATCCAGATGTCGATCGGTCCGAGTTCCTGCTCGATGCGCCCGGCGGCGGCCTCCACGGCCTCTGCATCGGATACGTCCACAGGGATCGGCAACGCCTCGCCGCCCAGCTTGCGCACTTCCTCGGCGGCGACCTCCAGCCCCTGGCTGCCGCGCGCCAGCAGGGCGATCCGGGCGCCGTCGCGGGCGAAGCGGTGGGCGGTGGCGCGGCCGACGCCGGCGGAGGCCCCGGTGATGACGACGACTTCGGTTTTTTTGCGGCTCATGAAACGGCTCCTGGCAACGCTTCCTGTAGGAGCGCACCTGCGCGCGACCGCCTGCTCCCCGGTCGCGCACAGGTGCGCTCCTACAGAGGGAGGGTCAGCTGTAGGCGATGGTGGAAAGCAGCGCGAGCGCTGCCTGGCGCGAGTCCAGGCGGGTGTGCTGCACCACGATCGGCACGTCGGATTCGATCACGCTGGAATAATCGGTATCGCGCGGGATCGGCTCGGGGTCCTTCAGATCGTTGAAGCGCAGGTGCAGCGTGCGCCGCGCCGGGACGGTGACGCGGTAGGGACCGGCCGGGTCGCGGTCCTTGAAGTAGATGGTGATGCTCACCTGCGCGTCCTGCGCGTTCGTGTTGAGGAGGCAGGCGGTCTCGTGGCTGAGGAAACGCGGGTCGTCGGCATGCGTGCCACCGGGCGGGATGTAGCCTTCGGCGATGGCCCAGCGGCGCGCGCCGATCGGTTCTGGCGTGGTCATGGCAGCTCCTTTTCGAGGTGGATCAGGGCAAGTCCCGATGCGGGATCGTGCAGGCGGCGCAGGTGCGCGGGCGACTCGGTGAGGATCACCTCCAGCGTGGGACGCACGTGGCCTTCGAGCAGGTGGCCACCGAGCGCGCGGCCGTCGGGCTCCCCGAGCACCGCATGCATGTGCAGTTTCGGCGCGTCGCCCTTGAGCGCCACGTCGCCGATCAGCGAGACGACCTCGACCTGCTCGTCGACCGGGTTGCGCCTGTAGTCCTTGGTGTTCCAGTCGAAGTAGCCGAGCACCGCGCGCTCGAAGGCACCGATGGCGGTGAAGTGCGCGGCGGAGAGGTGCTGCTCCCTGGCGAAGGCAAGCAGGCAGGCGTTGGCCTCGTCGCCGGTCTCGAGCACGACGGCCCAGGTCTTGTTCTCGTCCTGGTGGATCAATTGGTAATGCACGGGTCGGCGCTCCTGCGTCGCTGCCTGCTTCCGGGACAAGCAGGGCCGGGGTGGGTAGGCATGGGGTGCGCGTTCCGGGTAACCGGCGCGTGCGGCCTCGTCGTACTCAATGGGGGGTCCCTCCCCAGGTCTCGCCGCCGCGTCCGGGCTCCGGGCGCGCCGACGGCAGCGAAGCCTCCCGTTCGCGCACGGGGATCCCGTCGAGATTGGACGCTCCCTGCGCCAGTGCCATCGCCAGCACCTGCGACACGTCCAGCGCGGTGCGCCCGGTGCATTGCTGGATCTGCTGGCGGCAGGAGAAGCCGTTGGTGATGATCAGCGTGTCGGGATCGGCGGCGCGGATGGCGGGGAGCAGTTCCAGCTCGCCGATCGCGAGGGAGACGTCGACCTTCTTCGCGTCGAAGCCGAACGAGCCGGCCATGCCGCAGCAACCGGCGTCGAGGAATTCGAAGTCCAGCCCGGCCTTGGCCAGCAGCCGCTTCTCCCCGTCGGTGCCGATCACCGCGTGGTGGTGGCAGTGCGCGTGGACCAGCGCCTTGCGCCTGAACTGCGGTGGCACGTAGCCGACGCGGTCGAGGTACTCGCTGAAGAGGAAGGTGTTTCGCGCGAGCCAGTGCGCGCGCTCGTCGCCGGGAAAGAGGTTGGGCAGCTCGTCGCGGAAGGCGGCCACGCAGGAGGGTTCCAGTCCGACCACCGGCACGCTGCGATCGATGTGCGGGGAGAGCGCGTCGAGGATGTCGCGGAGTTGCGCGCGCGCCTTGTCGAGCATGCCCTCGGCGTACAGGGGGCGGCCACAGCAGAGCGTCGCCTGCGGCACCACCACGCGATAGCCGGCCGCCTCCAGCACGCCGACGGCGTCCTTGAGCGGGTCCGGATGCAGGTAGTTGTTGAAGGTGTCGGGCCACAGCAGCACTTCCGGCCCGGCACTGCGCCGGGCCCCGCGCGCGGCGAACCAGTCGCGGAAGGTTTCGCCCACGAAGCGCGGCATCGCGCGCTGCCGGGCGATCCCGCCGATCGCCTTGGCCACGCGCGACAACCCCGGGGTCTGCAGGATGGCGTTGGCCAGCCACGGTACGTGCGAGGCGAGGCGCGCCACGTCGAAAATGCGCCCCATGGCATACGCGGCGCGCGGGCGCAGCCGGCCCTTGTAGTGGTGGTGCATGAACTCGGCCTTGTAGGTGGCCATGTCCACGTTGACCGGACAGTCGCTCTTGCAGCCCTTGCATGCAAGGCACATGTCCAGTGCGTCGCGCACCGGCTCGCTGCGCCAGCCGCCCTTGAGCGGATCGCCCTCGAGCATTTCGAACAGCAGGTGCGAGCGCCCGCGCGTGCACCACTTCTCCTCGTGGGTGGCGCGGTAGCTCGGACACATCACGTTCTTGTGCTTGTTGCGGCAGTTGCCCACGCCGACGCAGCGGCGCGCCGCCTGGGCGAAGCTCATGCCGTCGGCCGGGTAGGCGAACGCGGTCTCGAGCTTGGGCGGCTGGTAGCCGGGGCCTTCGCGCAGGTCGGCATCCATCGGGTTGGGATCGACCACCTTGCCCGGGTTCATGCGCCCGCGCGGGTCCCACAGCGCCTTGAACTCGCCGAAGGCCCGGACCAGCTCGTCGCCGAACATCTTGGGCAGGAACGAGGCGCGCACCTGCCCGTCGCCGTGTTCGCCGGAGAGCGAGCCGCCGTAGGAGAGCACCAGGTCCGAGGCCTCGTCCATGAAGGCGCGCCATTGCGCGACCGCCTCGGGCGTGGCCAGGTCGAAGGCGATGCGGCAGTGGATGCAGCCGTCGCCGAAATGGCCGTACAGCGCGCAGGTGTATTGGTACTTGGCCAGCAGCTTGCGGAAATCGCGCAGGTACGGACCGACCCGGTCCGGCGGCACGGCGGCATCCTCCCAGCCGGGATGGCCGTCCGGCTGGCCGGGCACGCGCGCGGTGGCGCCCAGGCCCGACTCGCGGATGGTCCAGAGCATGCCCTCTTCGTCGGGATCGTCGAACAGCTTCATGCTCGGCGGATGGTCCTCGGCCTCGAGCGCCTGCATCAGCTTGCGTGCCTTGCCGTCGGCCTCTTCCTTGGTCTGGCCACCGAACTCGACCATCAGCCAGCCGCCGCCCGGCGGCAGCAGGGCGCGGTCTTTCGGATGCATGTCCTTGCGCTTCATGTCGGCGATCAGTGCGTCGTCGATGCCCTCCAGGCCGACCGGACCGAAGGACAGGATCTGCGGCACGTGGTCGCCGGCCTCGAACACGTCGGGGTAGCCCAGCACCAGCAGCGAGCGCACCGGCGGGCTGGGTACCAGCCGCACCTCGGCTTCCAGGATGGTGACGCAGGTGCCTTCCGTGCCGACCAGCGCACGGGCCACGTTGAAGCCGTTCTCGGGCAGCAGCTCGTCCAGGTTGTAGCCGGAGACGCGGCGCGGAATCTTGGGGTAACGCGCGCGGATCAGGTCGGCGTAGCGGTCGCGGATCGCCTTGAGGCCCGCATAGATCTCGCCGCGGCGGCCGCCCTCGCGGATGATCTGCTCCAGTTCCTCCTCGCTGGTCGGCCCCACCCGCATGCGCAGGCCGTCGTAGGTGACGATCTCCAGCGAGTGGACGTTGTCGGCGGTGCGCCCGGCCATCACCGAGTGCACGCCGCAGGAGTTGTTGCCGATCATCCCGCCCAGCGTGTTGTGCGCGTGGGTGGAGGGATCGGGGCCGAAGGTGAGATGGTGCTTCTCGGCTTCGTCGCGCAGGTCGTCCAGCACGCAGCCGGGCTCGATGCGCGCGCGGCGCTGCTGCGGGTCGATCGCGACGATCTGGTTGAGGTGGTAGGAGAAGTCCATCACCACCGCCGTGTTGCAGCACTGGCCGGCCAGGCTGGTGCCGCCGCCGCGCGAGAGCACCGGCGCGTCGTGTTCGCGGCAGATGCGCAGGATCTCGATCACGTCCCGCGCATGGCGCGGCTTGACCACGCCGATCGGTACCTGGCGATAGATCGAGCCATCGGTGGCGTACAGCGCGCGGCTGCCGTCGTCGAAACAGACCTCGCCGTCCAGTGCGGCAGCCAGGTCCTGTGCCAGCACGGCGGCCGCCGCACTGGAGAAGGCGAAGCGGTTGCTGTGCGAGTGGCGCACGCGCGGCGGCGCAAGCGGCAGCACCGCGGCGTCGCGGTGGCTGTCCTGGCGGTCGCGGCCGTCGGTGGACGATGCGGCCGCCTCGGCGCCGGGGGCGTCGGCCTCGCGGGGAAACGAAGGGACGGAGCCGTGTTCTCGCTGTTTGGTCATGTCACTCTCCGGTGCCTTCCTGCAGGAGCCCGCTTGCGCGGCGATGCTTTTGGCCAGGACATCAAAAGAGCATCGCCCGCAAGCGGGCTCCTACGAAGAGCGGGTGGTGTGGGCATGTCAGCAGGCCTCCGGCGTGACGCGGTAGCGCTCCGCGTCGCCCTGCTTGAAGGTCAGGCCCAGCCCAGGCGCGTCCGCATCGACCACCAGCGCGCCGTTGCGCAATTCGGGCAGGCCGTCGAAGAACATCGATTCGATGCGCGCGTGGTCGTGGAAGAACTCCATGTGCTGCAGGTGCCCCACCGCGCTGCACACGTGCGCGTGCAGGTGCGGCGCGCAATGCGCGGACACCGGTATGCCGAAGCCGTGCGCGAGCGCGGCCGCGTGCAGGAAGCCGGTGAAGCCGCCGCAACGGGTCGCGTCCACCTGCAGCACGTCGACCGCGCCGGCCGCGAGCATGCGGCGGAAGTACCACGCGTCCCAGCCGTATTCGCCGGCGGCGATGTTCATGCCCGCCGGGACGCGGTCGCGCAGCAGGCGCAGGCCTTCCAGGTCATCGGATGACACCGGCTCCTCGAACCAGCCCACGCCCTCGTGCGCGAAGCCTTCGGCCAGGGCCAGCGCCTGTTTGCGGTCGTAGGCGCCATTGCCGTCGACCATCAGCTCGGGCGCGCGGCCGATCGCCTCGCGCGCCGCATGCACGCGCGCCGGGTCGTCGTGCGGGTGCGTGCCGACTTTCATCTTCACCCGCGCCATGCCCTGCCCGACCCAGCCGGCCAATTGCGCCTGCAGGCGGTCGATCGCATAGGAGGTGAACCCGCCACTGCCGTACACCGGCACCGCCTCGCGCGCACGGCCCAGCAGGCGCACCACCGAGGTGCCGTGAAGGCGCGCCTTCAGATCCCACATGGCCGTGTCCACGGCGGCGATGGCCATCAGCCCCATGCCGGGCCGGCCGATGTTGCGCAAGGCGCGGTTCACGGCATGCCACGCGCCAGGGATGTCGTCGGCATCGCGGTTGAGCAGCACGTCGCGCAGCGGATCGGCGACCAACGCCGCCGCGGCGGCGTGGGCGTAGGTCCAGCCCAGCCCCGTGTAGCCGCCGGCCGAAACCCGGGCCAGCACCATCGTGGTGGCGTTCCAGGCGATGGTGCCATCGGCTTCCGGCGCATCGGTGGGGATACGGTAGGCATCCACCTCGACGCGCGCGATGCGGCGCGTTGCGGGAGCGGTCGCGGCGGGGGCTGGCCGCGCGTCGTTCATCGCGGGCTGTGCGGCAGGACGCCGGCCAGTACCTGGCGCAGGCTCTGCTTGATGATGCCGCCCTCGTCGGGGTCGCCCTTGGCCAGCGCGGTCATGTAGTCCTTCGCCTGCTTCCAGGTGATGTGCGGCGGCAGCGGCGGCACGTCCGGGTCGGCGATGATGTCCAGCAGCACCGGGCGATCGGCCGCGAAGGCCTGCTCCCAGGCGGTGCCGAGGTCTTCGGGCCGATCCACGCGGATCGCCTTGAAGCCGAGCAGCTCGGCGTACTTGGCGTAGGAGAACTCCTCCACGTCCTGCGACTGGGAGAACTTCGGGTCGCCGCCCAGCGCGCGCTGCTCCCAGGTGACCTGGTTGAGGTCGTCGTTGTGCAGCACCATCACCACGAAGCAGGGGTTGGACCACTGCTTCCAGTACTGCTTGACGGTGATCAGCTCGGCGTTGCCGTTCATCTGCATCGCGCCGTCGCCGACGATCGCCAGCACCGGCCGTTCCGGATAGGCGAACTTGGCCGCGATGGCGTAGGGCATGCCGCTGCCCATGGTGGCGAGCTTGCCGGAGAGCGAGGCCATCATGCCCTTGCGGATCTTCACGTCGCGCGCGTACCAGTTGGTATGCGAGCCGCAATCGCCGCAGATGATGGTGTTGTCCGGCAGGCGCGGGGAGAGCTCCCAGAAGATCCGCTGCGGGTTGATCGGATCGGCCGGCTCCATCGCCTTGGCTTCCAGGTCGCGCCACCACTTGCGCACGTTCAGCTCGATCCGCTCGCGCCAGTCGGGGTTCTCCTTCGGGCGCAAGAGCGGCAGCAGGCGTTCGAGCACCTGCGCGCTGTCGCCGATCAGGTTCACTTCGGTCGGATAGCGCATCGACACGTTGCGCGGGTCAATGTCGATCTGCACCGCGCGCGCCTGGCCCTCCTCGGGCAGGAACTCGGAGTAGGGGAACGTGGTGCCGACCATCAGCAGGGTGTCGCAGTCGTTCATCATGTCCCAGCTCGGCTTGGTGCCGAGCAGGCCGATCGAGCCGGTGACGAACGGCAGGTCGTCCGGCAGCGCGGCCTTGCCGAGCAGGGCCTTGGCGACGCCCGCATCGAGCCGGTCGGCCACCGCGATCACCTGGTCGCCGGCATGCATGGCGCCGGCGCCGATCAGGATCGCCACCTTGCGGCCGTCGTTGAGCACCTCGGCCGCGCGCTCGATGTCCGCGTCGCCCGGCACCGGACAGGGGTTGGCGTAGCCCACGCCGGTGTAGATGTCGTTGTGCTTGCGCGGCGGGTGCCTGACCGCCGGCAGTTCCTGGATGTCGTTGGGCACGATCACGCAGGTGACGGTGCGACGTGCGGCGGCGATGCGGATCGCGCGGTCCATCACCTGGCGCACCTGCACCGGCGAGAGCACCGTCTCGACGTAGCCGCACACATCCTGGAACAGCACCTGCAGGTCCACCTCCTGCTGGTAGTCGCTGCCGATCGCGCTGCGCGCGGACTGGCCGACGATCGCCAGCACCGGCATGTGGTCCATCTGCGCGTCGTACAGGCCGTTCAGCAAATGGATCGCGCCGGGGCCGGAGGTGGCCATGCACACGCCGATCTCGCCGGTGAACTTGGCATGCGCGCCGGCCATGAAGGCGGCCATTTCCTCGTGGCGCACGCGCACGTAATCGAAGCGTTCCGCCGCGCGACCCATCGCGCCCATGATCCCGTTGATGCCGTCGCCCGGGAATCCGAAGATGCGCCGGATGCCCCAGTCGGTGAGGCGCTGCAGGATGAAATCGCCGACGGTTTCGCTCATGGGTGCTGGCTCCTTGCGGGCGCGCGGCGCCGCGGATCGGGCGCAAGGGCTCTCCTCGCGCGGGGAGCGCGTGCCTGTCAGAGCTCGAGGGGATCTGGCAAGGAACGGCGGAACGGAGAACGTCTACGCCGACACGCACTGGGGATCGGACCGCACTACCTTGCCGCGCGCACGGTCATGCGCGGGTGAAAGAGGCGCGATGCGAACGCTACGAGCAGCGCAGGTTCCTGCGACGACAGCGCCGGCAAGGGCCCACTCGTGGGCGATGCTCTTTTCGCGGCGCCGGCAGCAGAGCGTCGCCCACGAGTGGGCTGCTACACAAGGAGCGCCAAGGGAGCGCCGGTACGAAGGGGCGCCGGCTCAGTCGCCGTCCATCTCGTCCTCGAAGCGCAGGTGCTTGACGCTGCGCCCGTTGCGCCTGACCAGCTTGAGCGCCTCGACGCCGACGCGGATGTGCGCCTCCACGTACTTCTCGGTGACGCTGCGGTCGCTGGCCTCGGTCTTGACGCCCTCGGGGATCATTGGCTGGTCGGATACCAGCAGCAACGCTCCGCAGGGAATCTTGTTGGCGAAGCCGGCCGCGAAGATCGTCGCCGTCTCCATGTCCACCGCCATGCAGCGGGTGCGGCGCAGGTAGTCCTTGAACGCCTCGTCGTGTTCCCACACGCGCCGGTTGGTGGTGTAGACGGTGCCGGTCCAGTAGTCGTGGCCGAGGTCGCGGATCATGGTGGAGACCGCGCGCTGCAGCTGGAACGCCGGCAGCGCCGGGACCTCCGGCAGCAGATAATCGCCGGACGTGCCCTCGCCGCGGATCGCGGCGATCGGCAACACCATGTCGCCGAGCTGGTTCTTCTTCTTGAGTCCGCCGCACTTGCCCAGGAACAGCGCGGCCTTCGGCCGCACCGCGCTCAGCAGGTCCATCACCGTGGCGGCATTGGGGCTGCCCATGCCGAAGTTGATCAGGGTGATGCCATCGGCGGTGGCATTGGGCATGGGCCGGTCGCGTCCCTGCACCTGGACGCCGTGCCACTGGGCGAACAGGTCCACGTACAGGCCGAAATTGGTCAGCAGGATGTGCTGGCCGAACTGCTCCAGCGGCGTGCCGGTATAGCGCGGCAGCCAGTTGGAGACGATCGCTTGCTTGTCCTTCATGGGATATCCCGGGAAAACGCACCGCGGCCGCGGCGCGCGCGCCGGCGACGCCACGCCGGCAGGGACCATTTCTCGAGTCCCCGCCATTCTACGGGGAGCCGACCGCAGCCGTCACTCAAGCCGCTCCCGGCGCATGCCGATAACCCCGGAAACCGCGCAGTCGGAACCACGTCACAGCATTGACGCGCATGTTATGGTCAGCGCGTCATTGAACAGGGGGATGACACGATGAGGATGGGCTTGGCGATCGACGCATCCTGCGATCTGCCGCAGGCGTTCCTCGAGGAACACAACATCGCGGTGATGCCGATCATCGTGAAGCTCGACGGCAGCGTGTTCAAGGACGACCGCGACCAGCAGGAGATCGAGCGCTTCCTCTACATGAAGCTGGCCGGCACCCACGCCGCCGAAACCGAGCCGTGCTCGGTCGAGGATGTGCAGCGGCTGTTCCTGGACAAGCTGGTGCTGGAGCAGGATTGCGTGTTCTGCCTGACCATCACCGCCACGCGCAGCCCGATCCACGAGCACGTGCTCAAGGCGAGCTTCGCGATCCTGAAGAACTACCGCGAGGTGCGCGAGCGCGCCGGCGTGCCCGGCCCGTTCCTGATGCGCGTGGTCGACACGCGCAACGTGTTCGCCGGCGAAGGCCCGGCGGTGTTCGAGGCGACACGGCTGATCCGGGCCGGCGAGGCACCGCCGGCGATCCGCGAGCGACTGGGCCTGATTGCCAACCACACCTACGCCTACATGCTGCCGCGCGACCTGCACCACCTGCGCAGCCGCACCCGCAAGCGCGGCGACCGCAGCGTCAGCCTGTTCAGCGCGGTGGTCGGTACGGCGCTGGACATCAAGCCGCTGCTGCGCTGCTTCCGCGGCGAAACCGGCCCGGTCGGCAAGGTGCGCGGTTTCGAGCACGGCGCCCAGATGCTGTTCGGCTACGCCGCCCGGCGCGTGCGCGGGGGGCTGATGGTTCCGGTGGTGTGCGTCAGCTACGGCGGCAACCTGGCCGACCTGGTCAAGCTGCCCGGCTACGAGGAGCTGCGCCAGGCCTGCGAGGAAACCGGGGTGACCCTGCTGGAAGCGCCGATGAGCATCACCGGCATGGTCAACGTGGGCGAAGGGGCGGTGACGCTGGGTTTCGCCGCCGAGGAACACGAGCCCGACTTCTAGCGCCGTTGTGCTCCCTGTCCCGTGGCGGGAGAGGGGCCGCACTCGCGGGAACTCCGCTCCGGCGCGTCCGCACCCTCCGTTTCCCGGGCTGCCGCGGGGCGGGTTCTGCCGCCCGGTTCACCCGCCCCGCCCTACAATCACCCCATGCGCCGACCGACTCTCCCCGTCCTGCTGGGCTTCGGCCTGCTCGCCGCCGCGCCGGCGTGGAGCGGCGGCAACGCGGCCGCCACCACCATCTACGAGTGCACCACCACCGACGGCCGGGTGATCTACCAGGACACCCCGTGCGGCGCCGGCCAGCAGCAGCGCACGATGCAGGTCGCCGATGCCCCCGCGGCGCCGCCACCGGCCGCCCCGCCCGCCCCCACCCCGCCACCGGAGCCCGCCGCCCCGCCCCCGGCGCGCGGTCCTTCCTTGCCGCTGCCGGTGATGTACGCCTGCGTGCGCGCCACCGACGGCAAGACCTACCTGAGCGACAACGGCGACCCGCCGCCCTACCAGGCGCCCTATGGCGTGCTGGGCGTCGGGCAGCAACCCCTGTCGGAGGTCTACGGCCCCGATCGGGGTGCGGCCGGCATGTCCGCGCCGGAGGCCAATCGCGGGCGCGTCACCTCCGGCCTGGTCGCGAACAACTATGTATGGGTGCAGGACCAGTGCCGCGAGCTGGACGCCGCGGAAACCTGCCAGGCCCTGCGCGACGCCTACGAAGAAAACGAGCACGAGCTCCGCAACGCCTTCAAGAGCCAGCGCCCGCCGCTGGAGAGGCGCGAGGCGCAGTTGCAGGCGCAACTGGCCAACTGCGGCGACTGACCGCTCTCCGCAGGAGCCCACTTGTGGGCGATAGCTCCTGTTTCCATTCCGGTAGCCGCAGCATCGCCCACAAGTGGGCTCCTGCCGACGGGCGGGCCCCTAGAAACCGAAGCTCAGGAAGCCGCCGTCCACCGCCAGCACCTGGCCGGTGATGTAGCCGGCCGCCGGCAGGCACAGGAAGGCCACCGCCGCGGCCACTTCCTCCGGTTCGCCGATGCGCTTGAGCGGCGTGCGCTCGAGCACTTCTTCCAGATAGTCGGCATCGGCCAGCGCCGGCTCCGAGCGTTGCGTGCGGATGTACCAGGGCGCCACGGCGTTGACGCGGATGCCGTCCACCGCCCACTCCACCGCCAGGTTGCGGGTCAGCTGGTGCAGCGCGGCCTTGCTCATGCCGTAGGGCGAGCCGGTGCGCACGTGCACCACGCCGGAAACGGAGCCCACGTTCACGATGGCCGCATTGCCGTGTTCGACCAGATGCGGATGGGCCAGGCGGCACATCTCGAAGGCGCTGAACAGGTTCTGCTCGAAGATCGCGCGGTAGCCGGCGCTGTCGTAGGCCAGCGTCGCGTCGGGCGCGTTGCCGCCGGCGTTGTTGACCAGCAGCGAGACCGGCGCGTCGAGGTCGGCGATCCAGTCGAATACCGCCAGCCGCTCCTCGTCCTCGGTCAGGTCCGCGGCGAAAGCGAGCACCTCGCGCCCGGGCAGGTCCTCGGCAAGTTCGGCACGCACCTGTTCCAGGTGCACGTCGTCGCGGGCCACCAGCAGCAGGTCCGCACCCAGCCCGCCGAGCTCGCGCGCGACCGCCTGGCCGATGCCCTTGCTGGCGCCGGTGATCAGGGCGGTATGGCCGGACAGCTGCCAGGCGTCGGCGCGCAGGTTCATGGACGAGAGCTTAGCCGATGCGCTTGCCGCGATCGCGCGCCGGCGGGACACTGCCAGCCCGCTCGACAAGGGGAACCGCCATGAAGCCATTGCTGCCACTCGCCTGCCTGCTCGCGCTGGCCGGCTGCTCGAACAAGCCGCCCGAACCGCAGGCCACCGCCGCGGCCAGGCGCGTGGCCACGCCCTGGGACGACATGAAAAAGGACGAACAGAAGGCGAAAGACGTGCAGAAGGTGCTCGACGACCAGGCCAGGGCGCAGCAGAAGGCGCTGGACGAGGCCGAGCAGTAACCGGCTTCCCTTGCAGGAGCCCACTTGTGGGCGATGCTCTGGGCCTGTGCCAGAAGAGCATCGCCCACAAGTGGGCTCCTACCCGGGAGCGGGGGCGCTCAGCGCGGCGCGCAGAAGCAGTAGGCGTAGACGTTCGGCCGGCCGGCCCGGGCGTGGCGCAGCAGCTTGAGCTCGGGGGCCAGTTGCGGCAGTTCGGCCAGCCATGAAGGCAGGCGCAGGCCATAACCCCGGGCCGCCTGCACCATCGCGCTCTGGTTCATGCCCACCAGGAACTGCTCGAAGCCGCCCAGTGGCGCCTCGACGTAGTGCACGCGGTAATCCTTGCCCAGCTTCGCCAGTGCCGCGGCCTCGTCGAGCGCGGCATCGAGGCCGCCGAGACGGTCGACCAGGCCGCGCTCGAGCGCCTGGCGGCCGGTCCACACGCGCCCCTGGGCGACCGCGTCGATCGCCTCGAAGGGTTTGCCGCGCGCCCCGGCCACCTTGCCCACGAAATCGCGATAGCCCTTGTTGATGATTGCCTGGATCACCCGGCCCGCCTGCGGGTCGAGCGGCCGGGTGATGTCGAACGCGCCGGCCATCGGGCCGGTGCCCACGCCATCGCTGCGGATGCCGATCTTCTCCAGCGTGCCCGGCACCGCGTAGTACATGCCGAAGATGCCGATCGAGCCGGTGATGGTATTGGGCTCGGCAAAGATGCGATCGGCGTTCATCGCGATCCAGTACCCGCCGCTGGCCGCAACGTTGCCCATCGATACGACCACCGGAATGCCGGCCTTGCGCGTGAGCTCCACTTCGCGACGGATCTGCTCGGCGGCGTAGACCTCGCCGCCGGGCGAGTTGATCCTGAGCACCAGCGCCTTGGTGCGCCGGTCGTGGCGCGCCGCGCGGATCAGCGCCGCGGTCGACTCGCCGCCAACACTGCCCTGCGGCTGCTTGCCCCCGACGATCTCGCCCTCGGCCACCACCACCGCCACGCCCGGGGCGAACAGGCCGTCGTGGCCGAGGTTGGCGACGTAGCGCGGGAGGTCGACCTGGCGGAAGCCCTCCTGCGGCTTGTCGCCAGCCGGCACGCCGGCCTTGCGCATCATCGCGTCGAGTTCGGCGCGGGTGGCGATGCCGTCGACGAGGTGCTGCTCCTGCGCCAGTCGGGCCAGGTCGCCGCCGGTCTGTTCGATGGCCTGCGGCAGGTTGTCGATGTCGGCGCGCAAGGTGGCCGGATCGAGCCGGCGCAGCTTGGCCACTTCCACGATGTACTCGTCCCACAGGCCATCCATCCAGAAGCGGTCGGCCGCCTTGGCGTCGTCCGAGGCGTGGTCGAGGATGTACGGTTCGGCGGCGCTCTTGTAGCGCCCGACGCGGAACAGGTGCACGTCAACGCCGAGCTTGTCGAGCAGGTCCTTGTAGAACAGCCGGTAGTTGGCCAGGCCGGTGATCATCACCCCGCCCTGCGGGTCGAGCAGGATGCGGTCGGCATGCGCGGCCAGGTAGTACTGGCCCTGGTCGAAGTTCACGCCCCACACGATCACCGGCTTGCCGGTGGCGCGGAAACGGTCCAGCGCCGCCCCTACCTCGCGCAGCGTGGCGAAGCCGCCGCCCTTGAGTTCGTCCGGCAGCAGCAGGATGCGGCCGATCCGCTCGTCCCGGCCGGCCGCGTCGATGGCGCCGACCAGGTCGCGCATCTGCACCTGTCTGGGCGGCTCGCCGGAGAGGCTCTCCAGCGCGCGCTGCAACGGCTCGATGCTGTACTGCTCGACCAGCTCCCCCCGGGGCTGCAGCACCAGCACGCTGGAGTCCTTGATGGTGTGCGCCAGGCGGTTGCCGGCCACGCCGCCGACGATGAGCAGCAGCACGACGAACAGCAGCAGGAAGAACACCAGGTTGAGGATCACCAGCCGCACCACGTTGAAGCCGCGGCCGATCACGCAGAGGAAAGCCCAGAATCCGTTCGGGCGGCGCAGGGGCGGCGGGGTGCTCATGGGTGTTGTCGCTGATGCTAGAGATGATCGTTGAGCGTAACCGCTTGCGAACGCACCGTCATGATGTCTTCCGGCGGGGCCTCCCGCCAGCGGTGCCCCCAGGCGCTGCGCCAGAAGCGCGCGAACAGCAGCACTGCCGCCACGCTCAGGCCGGCGATCAGCCCCATCCACATGCCGCGCGCGCCCAGGCCGTGGCGGAACGCCAGCCACCAGCCCACCGGCATGCCCACGCCCCAGTAGGCGAACAGGGTGATCGCCATCGGAACGCGGGTGTCCTTCAGGCCCCTGAGCGCGCCGTTGGAGGCCACCTGGATGCCGTCGGAAAACTGGAACAGGCCGGCCAGCACCAGCAATTGCGCGGCCAGCGCGATCACCGTGGCATTGCCGGTGTAGAGCGAGGCGATCGCGTGCGGCAGGCCCAGCATCAGCCCGGCGGAGAGCAACTGGGTCACCAGCGCCAGTCCGATGCCGCAGAACCCGGCATAGCGCACGCCGCGCGGATCGTTCCGGCCGACCGCGTTGCCCACCCGGACGGTGATCGCCATGGCCACGCCCAGCGGAATCATGAAGAACACCGAGGCGACGTTGATCGCCACCTGGTGGCTGGCCACCACATCCTCGCCCATCGTGCCGATCAGCAGCGCCGTGGCCACGAACAGCCCGGCCTCGGCCAGCAGCGTCACCGCCATGGGCAGGCCTATGTGCAGCAACGCGCCGATCCGCCGCCAGTGCGGCCACTCGAAGCGCTCGAACAGCGCGAGTCCGCGGTAATGGCGATGGCACAACACATAGACGAGGAAACCCAGCATCTCCAGCCACAGCACCAGCGCCGTGGCAATGCCGCAGCCGCGCGCGCCCTGCGGCGGCAGGCCCAGCTTGCCGAACATGAACACGTAGCCCAGCGGCGCCAGGATGGCCAGGCCGCCCAGGCTGAACATCATCGACGGGCGCGTCAGCGAGAGGCCCTCGGACAGCCCGCGCAAGGTGAAATAGCAGGCCAGCGCCGGCGCACCCCAACTGATCGCCTGCAGGAACTCGTCGACGTCGTGGCGCAGGCTGGGCGTCACGCCGATCAGGTTGACCAGCGGGGCGGCATGGCGCACGCCGAACCACAGCAGCAGCCCGAGGACCACCGCCAGCCACAAGGCCTGGCGGAACACGGCGCCCACCTCCGAACGCCGGTTGGCGCCATCGAGCTGTGCCACCGAGGGCGGCACCGCCATCATCACGCCGATGCCACTGACGATCGCCAGCGACCACACGCTGGTGCCCACCGCCACCGCGCCGAGCACGTGCGCGCTGAAATGCCCGGAAAGCAACGCATCGACGACGTTGGTACCGACCGCCGCCAGTTGCGCAAGCACCAGCGGCAGGGCCAGGCGCACAGTGGCGCCGACCTCGTGCACGACGCGCGCGCGGTCGATGGTCTTCATGGGTTCGCATCCAGCCAGGGCAGGCCATTCTAGCCCACCGGACAGGGCTGCCCCGACAGCCGCGCTGTGCCAAGATCGCACGCTTTCACAGGGGCTGCCTGCACGTGAACGAGCTGATCGAAGCCGGCAAACTGCACTGCGCCAACTGCGGCACGCCGCTGGAGGGCGAGTTCTGCCACCACTGCGGCCAGTCCGTGCACAGCGTGCTCAAGCCGGTGCACCACATGCTCGAAGACGGCATGGACATGTTCCTGCACGTGGACGGGCGCATCTTCCACACCGTGCCGCCGCTGTTCACGCGGCCGGGCTTCCTCACGCTGGAGTACTTCGGCGGGCGCCGGCAGCGTTACGTGGCGCCGTTCCGACTGATGTTCGTGCTGTGCCTGCTGGCGTTCTTCGCCTTTCACCTGGCGGTCGACTGGGGCGTGGAGCAGGCGGAATCCAACATGATCCAGGCGCAGCTGGTGACCAGGGCCGACGCGTTCGCCGACGATGACACCGCGAGCGAGGTGCGCAACGACCTGAGGGAGCGCCTGCGCGGACTGGCCACCGCCCGCCACGCCCTGCCCGCCGGCATGACCGGCGCGCTGGAAACCAACGAGCGCACCCTGCGCCGGCTCGCCAACGAGCGACTCGCCGCCCTGGGCGCCGCGCCGCTGCCCGCGGACTTCGGCGCCACCGTTGCGGCCAGGCCCGCCACGACCGGGGCGGAAGGCGCCACGGCCGAGGATAATGAGCGCCCGAAGGTCGACGTATCCTGGTTGCCGGGTTTCGCCAACCAGCGGCTGACCCACCTGGTCGGAAACGTGCTGACGAATGTCCACGATGCCTTCGACCAGGCATCGACGCGGGACAAGCGCCGGGCAGCGCGCGCCCGGATGATCACCGGCGTGTTCAGCCTGCTGCCGCAGGCCATGGTGGTGATGATCCCGGTCTTCGCGCTGCTGCTGAAGCTGTTCTACGTGTTCAAGCGCCGGCTGTACATGGAACATCTGATCGTGGCGCTGCACAGCCACGCCTTCCTGTTCCTTTCCCTGCTGCTGTTCGGCCTGGTCACCCTGCTTGCGGGCTGGCTGGAGCCGCATGCGGCCTGGGCAAGCGCCGGCCTGGGCTATGCCGGCAGCGCCCTGCTGCTGTGGATGCCGGTCTACCTGCTGATCATGCAGAAGCGCATCTACCACCAGGGCTGGCCGATGACCCTGCTCAAGTACTGGTGCATCGGCTGGTGCTATTTCTGGCTGCTGCTGGCGGTAGTGGCCGTCGTGATGCTGCTGGGGGCCGGGCACTGAGGCCGCCGTGCCCTGGGCCCGGCCCGCGCCCGGCGCATCGGGAAAACGGCCGGCGATGGCGGTTGTGCACAGCGTCATTAGCCTGTCAAGGCCGTTTCCGGAAGCATGAGCGACAAGTGAACGGCGTCACATGCTCTCCCGCAAGTCATTGATTCGTCGTTGCTAATTTTGCTGGTTATTTTTTGCCCAGCGCGTGCCCGGAGCCCCCATGACAGGGCTTTGACAGCCCCTCTCCCCGGCCCGTCCACAGACTTATCCACAACTGTTGTGGATAAGCGGGTTTTCCAACCTGCAATAGCCACTTAGGACGAATTCCTAGATTTCGGGGCAGGACGCGGCCGTGCACCGGCAGGGCGCCTCGTGCAAGCCCGTTACACTGGCCCGCCCACGAGGTGCCCATGCCCACCGTCGTCCGCGTCGCCCTGCCGGTTCCACTGGCCCGCCTGTTCGACTACCTGCCGCCCGCCGGTGGCGTGGCGGTCGGCAGCCGGGTGCTGGTGCCGTTCGGACGCAAGAAGCTGGTCGGCGTGGTGGTGGCGAACGGGGTCGAAGCGGCCGTGGCCGGCGCGCGGCTCAAGGCGGTGTCGTCCGTGCTGGACGACGGGCCCCTGCTCGATGCCGAGCTGATGCAGACCCTGGCGTGGGCGGCCGACTACTGGCTGGCGGCGCCGGGCGAGGCCTACGCCAACGCGCTGCCGCTGGCCCTGCGCGAACCGCGGCCACTGCCGGAAACCACCGAACCCTGTTACGCGCTGACCGTCGCCGGGCAGAGTGCGCGCGACGCAGGCAGCCGGCGCGGATCCAGCCGGGCGCTGCTCGATCTGCTCGCCGCCGCGCCGCTCGGGGCCGCCGAACTGGACCTCGCCCTGCCCGGCTGGCGTCCGGCCGCGAAGCGCCTGCTGGAAGCGGGGCTGATCGAACAGCGCGCGCCCGAATCCGCGCCACCGACGCCCGCGCCTGCGCCACCGCCGAGTGCCGAGCAGGAGGCCGCGGTGGCGGCCGTCTCCGGCGCCTTCGGCCGCTTCCAGCCGTTCCTGCTCGATGGCGTCACCGGCAGTGGCAAGACCGAGGTCTACCTGGCGCTGATCGCGCAGGCGCTGGCCGCCGGTCGGCAGGCGCTGCTGCTGGTGCCGGAGATCGGCCTGGCGCCGCAGACCGTGCGCCGGCTGCGCGAGCGCCTGGGCGTACCGGTGGAAGTCATCCATTCGAACCTGGCCGAGGGCGAACGCGCGCGCGCCTGGCTGCGCGCGCGCAATGGCGAGGCGCGCGTCGTGCTGGGCACCCGCTCGGCGGTGTTCACGCCGCTGCCGCAGGCCGGCCTGATCGTGGTCGACGAGGAGCACGACGGCGCCTACAAGCAGCAGGAGGGTTTCCGCTACCACGCGCGCGACCTGGCGCTGGTGCGTGGCCGGGCGCTGGGCGTCCCGGTGCTGCTGGGGTCGGCCACGCCTTCGCTGGAGACGCTCGCCAACGTGGAGGCTGGCCGTTACCGTGCGCTGCACCTGCGCGCACGGCCCGGCGCGGCACGCCCGCCGCAGGTGCAGATCGTGGACATGCGCGCGCAGCGGCTGGACCACGGCCTGTCGCCCGCGTTGCTGGCGGCGGTGGCCGAGGCGGTCGCGCGTGGCGAACAGGCGCTGGTGTTCCGCAACCGCCGCGGCTACGCGCCGGTGTTGCTGTGCCACGCCTGCGGCTGGCATGCCGAATGCCCCCGCTGCGAGCACCCGATGACCCTGCACGCGCAGCGCCGGACGCTGGCGTGCCACCACTGCGACCGGCATGCGGCGGTGCCGCCGGCCTGCCCGGCCTGCGGCAGCCATGAACTCAAGCCCCAGGGCCAGGGCACCGAGCGGCTGGAAGAGGCCCTTGTCGCGCGCTTCCCGGGCGTGCCGGTGCTGCGCATCGACCGCGAGACCACGCGCCGCCGCGATGCGTTCGAACACTTGCTCGATGGCCTTCAGGACGATGCCCCGGCCATCCTGGTCGGCACGCAGATGCTGGCCAAGGGGCACGACCTGCCCAATCTCACGCTGGTCGCCATCGTCGGCGTGGACGAGGGGCTGCACAGCGTCGATTTCCGCGCGGGCGAACGGCTGGCGCAACTGGTGGTGCAGGTGGCCGGGCGCGCCGGGCGCGCGCGCAAGCCCGGCCGGGTCCTGCTGCAGACCCATCATCCGGACCACCCGCTGCTGCGCGGCCTGCTCGCCCAGGGTTACGCCGCGGCCGCACGCGAGCTGCTGGCCGAACGTCGCGAGGCGTTGCTGCCGCCCTGCAGCCACCAGGCACTGCTGCGCGTCGAAGCACACCTGCGTGCGGACGTGGACACCTTTCTCGCCGCGGCACATGCCGCGCTGCCGGACGATCCCGCACTGCGCATCGCGGGCCCCATGCCCGCGCCGATGCCGTTGCGCGCCGGCCGCCATCGCGGGCAATTGCTGGTCGAGGCCGATACCCGCGGGCCGCTGCACGCCGCGCTCCGCCCCTGGCAGCACGCACTGGCCGCGCTGCCGCCGGCGCGCAAGGTGCGCTGGTCGATCGACGTCGATCCGATCGACCTTTACTGACCGGCCCTCGCGCCGTGCAGGAACGCACCCGTGCGCTCCTGCGGGGGCCGCATTCGGATTTCCGCGCCCCCGGTGGGACAATGGGCGGACGCATCCTTGTAAAGGCAAGCCCATGGACGATGGCCCGACGCTTCCCCACGTCGTGATCCTCGGCGGCGGCTTTGGTGGACTGGCCACTGCCCGCGGCCTGGCCGGCGCCCCGGTACGCATCACGCTGGTCGACCGGCGCAACCATCACCTGTTCCAGCCACTGCTCTACCAGGTCGCCACCGCCGGCCTCTCCGCGCCCTCGATCGCCGCGCCGCTGCGTCAGATCCTGCGCAGGCAGGACAACGTGACCGTGTTGCTCGACGAGGCACTGGACGTGGATCTCCAGACGCGCCGCGTGCGCTTTGCCCACGAGACGCTCGACTACGACTTCCTGGTCATCGCCACCGGCGCCACCCACGCCTACTTCGGCCACGACGAATGGGCACGCTGGGCACCCGGCCTGAAGACGCTGGACGACGCCTTCGCGATCCGCCGCCGCGTGCTGCTCGCCTTCGAGCGGGCCGAGCGCGAGGACGATCCGGCCGAACGCCGGGCGTGGCTCAATTTCGTGGTGGTGGGCGGCGGCCCGACCGGCGTGGAGCTGGCCGGCACGCTCGCCGAGATTGCGCGGCACACGCTGCCGCGCGAATTCCGCCGGAGCAATCCGCACAGCGCGCGGGTGGTGCTGGTCGAGGCCGGTCCGCGGTTGCTGGCGGCGTTCGATCCGGAGCTGTCGGCCAAGGCGCAGCGCCAGCTCGAGCGCCTTGGCGTGGAAGTGCGCACCGGCACCGCCGTCACGGCGATCGACGGCGCCGGCGTGCGCCTGGGCGAAGCGCCCATGCCCGCCTATACCGTGCTGTGGGCGGCGGGCGTGGCCGCCTCGCCACTCGGCCGGCGGCTCGATGCCCCGCTGGACCGCGCCGGCCGCGTGCGCGTGGCGAAGGACCTGAGCCTGCCCGCGCACCCGGAGGTGTTCGTGATCGGCGACCTGGCCTGCATCGAGCGCGCCGACGGTTCGCTGGTGCCGGGCGTGGCGCCGGCTGCCAAGCAGATGGGGCATCATGCGGCGCGCAACATCCGCGCGCGCGTCGACGCCGATTCGACGGCGGCTCCGTTCCACTACCGTGACCAGGGTGCGCTCGCCACCATCGGGCGCATGGCTGCGGTGGCACAATTCGGACGGCTGCGGCTGTCCGGTCCGCCGGCGTGGTGGGTCTGGCTGGTCGCCCACGTCTACTTCCTGATCGGCTTCCGCAACCGGCTGGTGGTGCTGCTGGACTGGGCCTGGGCCTACTGGACCTACGCGCGCCACGCCCGCATCGTCACCGGTGCCGACGCGGACGACGTGCCCACCGCCGACGAACGCCCTGACGACTCCCCCTAAGCTCCGGAACCCATCGTGCCTTCCCAACTCGAACAACTGCGCCAGTACACCACCGTGGTCGCCGACACCGGCGACATCGACGCGATCGCCCGCTGGCGGCCGGTCGACGCCACCACCAACCCCTCGCTGCTGCTCAAGGTGGTCACGCGCAGCAACTTCGCGCCGCTGCTGGAGGAGTCGCTCGCCTGGGCGCGCACCAGGAGCCAGTCGCGCGAGCAGCAACTGGTGGATGCCGGCGACCACCTGGCGGTAGCGGTCGGACGCAAGATCCTGGAGCTGGTCCCCGGGCGCGTCTCCACCGAGGTGGACGCACGGCTGTCGTTCGACGCCGACGCCAGCATCGCCAAGGCGGAGCGGCTGATCGGGCTGTACGAGGACGCCGGCATCGGCCGCGACCGCGTGCTGATCAAGCTCGCCTCCACCTGGGAAGGCGTGCGCGCCGCGCGCGAGCTGGAGCGCCGCGGCATCCAGTGCAACATGACCCTGCTGTTCGCCTTCGAACAGGCGGTGGCCAGCGCCGAGGCCGGCGTGTTCCTGATCTCGCCGTTCGTCGGCCGCATCATGGACTGGTACGTGGCCAACACCGGGGTCAAGCAATACGCGCCGGACGAGGACCCGGGCGTGCAGTCGGTACGGCGCATCTACCAGTACTACAAGACCCACGGCTACGACACCGTGGTGATGGGCGCGAGCTTCCGCAACGTGGGACAGATCCAGGCCCTGGCGGGGTGCGATCGCCTGACCATCAGCCCGGAGCTGATGGAGCAGCTCGATGGCTCGGACGATCCGCTGCCGCGGCGCCTGGCCGACGACGGCACCCGCAGCGAACGCCCGCCGGCGATCGACGAGGCGCGCTTCCGCTGGGGCATGAACGAGGATGCGATGGCCAGCGACAAGCTGGCCGAAGGCATCCGCAAGTTCGCGGCGGACCAGCGGCAGCTGGAGAAGCTGCTGGCCGAGCGGCTGTAGGACGACCACCCGCCTGTCCGCTGTTGGGCGATGGTGCGCCACCTCTCCGCTGCAGGAGCCCACTTGTGGGCGATGCGTCTCGCCCTGGCCGCATGAAACGCATCGCCCACAAGTGGGCTCCTGCGAGGTCTCGCCGCCGGTCGCGGTCGCCGCTCTGCAAAAGAAACGGCCCCTTGCGGGGCCGTTGTCGGCTGGCCTGATCGAGCCGCGTCTCAGAACAGCGCGCGCATCTTCTTCATGGCGTTCGCCTCGACCTGGCGGATGCGCTCGGCCGACACGCCGTACTCGTCGGCCAGATCCTGCAAGGTGGCCTTGTCCTCGTTGAGCCAGCGGCGCTGGATGATGTCGCGCGAGCGGTTGTCCAGCTTGGCGAGGGCGCTGGAAAGCGTCTCCAGCTGGTTGTCGGCCTGATCGGCATCGGACACGTTGTCGTACGGGTCCGCGCCGTCGTCCACCAGAAACGCTTCCGGCGCCGGCTTGACGTCGTCGTCCGCATCGGCGGGCGCTTCGAAACCGATGTCGCGGCCGGACAGGCGCGATTCCATCTCGCGCACGGTCGCCTCGGGCACGCCCAGGTCGTGCGCCACCACGCGCACTTCCTCGGCGTTCATCCAGCCCAAGCGCTTCTTGCTCTTGCGCAGGTTGAAGAACAGCTTGCGCTGGGCCTTGGTGGTGGCGACCTTGACGATGCGCCAGTTGCGCAGGATGAATTCGTGCATCTCGGCGCGGATCCAGTGCACCGCGAAACTGACCAGACGCACGCCCTGGTCCGGGTCGAAGCGCTTGACCGCCTTCATCAGGCCGATGTTGCCTTCCTGGATCAGGTCGCCCAGCGGCAGCCCATAGCCCGAATAGCCACGCGCCACGTGGACCACGAAGCGCAGGTGCGACATCACCAGCTTCTTGGCCGAACCCAGGTCGTTTTCGTCGGTGAAGCGGCGCGCCAGCGCCTGCTCCTCGTCGTGGCTGAGCACCGGGATACGGTGCACGGCGGAGATGTAGGCATCCAGGCTGCCAACGACGCTGGGGATCGGCAGGTTGGCGGTCACCAAGGCTTGGGACATGTGGAACCTCCGGCAAGTAAATCGCAGCTTAGCACTCCACTGCTGAGAGTGCTAAAGGGGCGAAAAGTTTCGGCTGCGATATTTAATGTACCGAATCGTACAGCAATGTGGGCGGCATCGCCAGCCCTTGCCACGCGGCCGTCCCGCCATTGTTCATATCCGCGATCTATCGGCCGTGAACGGGGGGTGGCCAGGGCCGGGGGACAAGGCCGATCGAAGCTCACCCCGCGGGGCGGTCGGGCGGCAGTTCCGAACGGGGCGGCAACGACCAGTCCACCGGCGGCTGACCGCGGCTTTCCAGGTAGCGGTTGGCCGCCGAGAAGTGGCCGTTGCCGATGAAACCGCGATGCGCCGACAGCGGCGAAGGGTGGACCGAACTCAGCGCCAGGTGCCGGCTCGGGTCGACCAGCCGCCCCTTGCGCTGCGCGTAGGCGCCCCACAGCAGGAACACCAGGCCCTCGCGCTCGCGGTTCAGCGCCTCGATGGCGGCGTCGGTGAAACCTTCCCAGCCCTTGTTCTGGTGCGCGCCGGCGCGACCCTGCTCGACGGTCAGCACACTGTTGAGCAGCAGCACGCCACGGTCGGCCCAGGGCGTCAGGCAGCCGTGGTCGGGGCGGGGAATGCCCAGGTCGCGCTCGATCTCGGCGAAGATGTTGTTGAGCGACGGCGGCACCGGCACGCCGGGGCGCACCGAGAAGCACAGGCCGTGCGCCTGGCCAGGCCCGTGATAGGGGTCCTGGCCCAGGATCACCACGCGTACCTTGTCGAAGGGCGTGTGGGCGAAGGCATTGAAGATCTCCGGGCCCGGCGGGTAGAGCACCTTGCCGGCGCGCTTCTCGGCGCGCAGGAAATCGGCCAGCGCGCGCATGTCCGGGCGTTCCAGGTAGTCGCCCAGGCGCGCCTTCCAGGACGGCTCCAGGCGGACCCGTTCGGCCTCGACCGTCTCGCTCACGCGCCTTGCGTCCGCTCGCGCAGGTGCCGGGCCACGCGCAGCTGGAACAGGAGCTTGGTGACCAGCAGCTTTTCCTCGACCGGCTTCTCCACCAGGTCGTTGGCACCGGCTTTGAGCAGCGCGGCCTGGTTGGCCGGGTTCTCGTCGCCGGTCATCACCAGCACGGGGAGCTGGCCCTTGCCATAGCCGAAGTGGCTGCGGATGCGCTCGAGCAGGTCGCCGCCGGTGAGCTCGCCCTTCAGGCTGACGTCGGTAAGCACCACATCGGCACCGATCCGGCCTTGCGCGCGGTCGGTTTCCAGCATGGCCAGGGCGTCCTCCACGCTCACCACGTGGCGCACGGTCAGGCCGATCTTCTCGAGCATGCGGCGGGTGGCCAGCGCCACCACGCGGCTGTCCTCGACGTACAGCACCGTGCCCTCGGCGGTCGCTTCCGGCCGCACGTAGCCACGGATGAAGTCGGCCAGTGCCTGGAAGCCGAGCGACTTGTCGAAGTAATCGGTGACGTCGCCCAGCTCGCGCTTGTGCAGGCGTGCGTCGACGTCGCCGGAAACCACCACGATCGGCACGTAGGCCTGGGCCGACTCGCGCACGTGGCGGGCGAGCTCCAGGCCGTCCATGTCGGGCAGGCGCAGGGCAATGGTGATGAAGTCGAACGGACCCTGCTCGATCAGCGCACGCGCCTCGGCACCGCTACCGCAGTCGACCAGCCCGGCTTCCGGCAGTTCGGCCTTGAGCACGCGCGTGATCAACTGGCGCACCACCTTGGAGCCGTCCACCACCAGCACCCGCGGTGCGCTGCCGGCGCGGCTGCCCACCTCTGCATTCATGCCCCACCCATCCACATCGAACCCCGCGTACGCCCCCGCACACCCGGGGGTATCTTGCACCATCGCGCCCCGTACGGGTTGCGAAGGCGGTCACTAAGGCGCCCGGGCGCCTACGCGGTCTTGCGCAACTGCCGGGCGCTGACCAGCCGCGCGCCGATCCAGCCAAGCAGCGCCGACGCCAACGGCACGGCCAGCAGCAGCCACCACGGCAGCGCTCCCAGGCTGAGGCTGCCGCCATAAGCGCGGTCCAGCTCGGCCGCCGGGGCCGCCAGCGCCAGTTCGATCGCGAGCGCCAGCAGGGAGGCCAGCATGCCCCCGAACAAGCCGTACCAGACGCCCGCATACAGATACGGCCGGCGCACGAAGGCGCGGCTGGCACCCAGCAGCATCAGCACGCCGATCTCCTCGCTGCGGCTGGCGATATCCGTGCGGACGGTGTTGCCGACCACCAGCAGCGCCGCCAGCGCCAGCAGCGCCGCCAGCACCAGCACCACGCGGTGGCCGACGCCGAGCAATGCGTCCAGCCGCTGTCGCCACTGGCTGCTGTCCTGCACCAGATCGACCGCCCGCTCGCCGCGCAACGCTTCGACCAGTGCGTCGACCGCGGCGGCGTCGAGCCCGGCCCTGGGCTGCACGACGAGCACCCACGGCAACGGGTTGGCATCGTCCAGTGCGTGCACGGCACCGGAGAAACCCTGCAGGGCCGCCAGTTCGTCCAGTCCCTGCTGCGGCGTCTTGATGGTCACGCCGGCGACGTCGGCGCGGCCACGCAGTTCGCCCGCCAGCAGCTGCGCCTGGGCGCCGGCCTGGTCGGCCTTCAGGAATACGCTGATCGCCGGGTTCTGGCCCAAGGCGCCGCCCATCGACTGCACGTTGGACAGCAGCAGGTAGAACGCCAGCGGCAACGCCAGCGCCAGGCCGAGCACGGCCACGGTCATCAGCGTGCCGAGCGGGCGCCCGCCGAGCCGGCGCAGGCTTGCCGCCGCGCTCCAGCCGTGGTGTTCGCGCCAGCCGGCGAGGCGGCGGGACTGGCTGCGCTCGCTGCGCGGCGCGGCCTTTTCGGGAGCTGCGGTCGCGTTCACAGCACCTCCTCGCCGGGGATGTCGGCCACCAGCCGGCCGTGGTCGAGCACGACCACACGCTTGTGCATGCGCTTGATCAGCGGCAGGTCGTGGCTGGCCACCAGCACGGTGGTGCCGATGTCCTGGAACTCGGCGAACAGGCCCATGATCTCCACCGCCAGCTGCGGGTCGAGGTTGCCGGTCGGCTCGTCGGCGATCAGCACCGCCGGGCGCGCCACGATGGCGCGCGCGATGCCGACACGCTGCTGCTCGCCGGTGGAGAGCGAGTCGGGCAACTGCCGTTCGTAGGACAGCAGGCCGACCTTCTCCAGCGCGGCGCGCACGCGGCGGCTGCGTTCGGCCGGCGCGATCCCGCCGATCAGCAGCGGCAGTTCCACGTTGGCGAACACGGTGCGGTCCATCAGCAGGCGGTGGTCCTGGAACACCATGCCCAGCCGGCGCCGCAGTTTCGGGATGCCGCCGCGGCCGACCTTGGCCAGTGCCTGGCCGTCGACCACGATCTGCCCGTGCGAGGGTCGCTCGATCAGCGCGATCAGCTTGAGCAGGGTGCTCTTGCCGGCGCCGGAATGGCCGGTGACGAAGGCCATCTCGCCGGCCGCCACCTCGAAGGACAGTTGCGAGAGCGCCTCGTGGCCGCCCTCGTAGCGTTTGCTCACCTGGTCGAAGCGGATCACCGCGTGTGGTTCCTTGTCCCGCACCAGCGGCAAAGGATACGGGAATGCCTGGTGCGGTTGGTGCCCGTCGCGCGCGGAAGAAGCCCCGCTTCCTTGAGGATCACCCAGGTTGCCACGGACCAGGCCCCCTCTCCCCGCGGGGAGAGGGTTGGGGTGAGGGGCCACCCTTGCGGCTCGGTTACGTCGAAGCGTGGCTTTGATGGAGCCCATCGCGAGCCCCGGCCCCTCAACCGCCCCTTCGGGGCACCTTCTCCCCGGAGGGGAGAAGGATCAAAGCTCAGTGCCCGGTGAACAAGCGCGTCAGGCGGCGGAAGAAGCCCGGCTTCTTGCCGGTCGACTCCACGCCCGACTGCACCGCCACCTGGCGTGACGGGCGCGTCGGACCGGCGCCACGCTCACGCGGCGGCTTGCGCTCGCCATGCGGCGCGCGATTTTCTGCCGGCGCCTGCGGCTGGGTCTGCGGCGTGGCGGTGTCGCCACCCTCGCGGCGGCGGCCACGGCCGCCACGCCGACGCCGGCGCTTGCGCGCGCCCTCGCCGGCTTCGGCCGCCGGCGCGGTGCCCGGTGCAACCGGAGGAGCGGCCACCGCGCCCGGCTGCGGCTCGGTGGCCACCGCCGGCTCGCCTTCCACGCGCGGCGGACGCGGGGCGCGCGGCGGGCGACCTTCGCGCGAGCCACGCTCGCCACTGCGTCCACCACCACGCGAACCGCCGTGCGCGCCCTTGCGCTCGTCCCCGCGCGGCTCCACGCGGTCGCCGAACTGCTCGCTGTCAGCCGCGGCCTGCGCGGCGAACTGCGGATCGATCTCGCGCGGCCTGGGCATCACCAGCATCTCCGGCTCGACCGTCGCCACCGGGATCTTCTGCCCGATGTAGGTCTCGATCTCCGGCAGGCTCATCGCGTACAGGTCGCAGGCAAAGCTGACCGCATCGCCCTCGGCGCCCAGGCGCGCGGTGCGGCCGATGCGGTGCACGTAGTCCTCGGCGTCCTGCGGCAGGTCGTAATTGAAGACATGGCTGACGGCCGGGATGTGCAGGCCGCGCGCGGCCACGTCGGTGCACACCAGCATGTCCAGCTGGCCGTCCTGGAAGCGCTGCAGCAGCTTCTGGCGCTTCAGCTGCGGCACGTCGCCGGACAGGGCGCCGACGCGGTAGCCCTGGCGCTTGACCCGCTCGGTGATGCGCTCGGCGGCCGCCTTGGTGTTGACGAAGACGATGCTGCGGCTGGGCTTCTCGCGCTCGAGCAGGTTGAGCAGCAGCGGCATCTTCTCTTCCTTGGCCGGGAAGTAGACGACCTGGCGCACCTTGTCGGCAGTGACGTGGTCGGTTTCGACCACCAGCTTTTCCGCCTCGTGCATGTGTTCGTAGGCCAGTTCCAGCACGCGGTGGCTCAGCGTGGCCGAGTAGAGCAGCACCTGGCGCTGCTCGCGCGCCGGCAGGCGGCGGAAGATGAAGCGCACGTCCTTGATGAAGCCAAGGTCGAACATGCGGTCGGCTTCGTCGATCACCATCACTTCGACGCCGTTGAGGCCGAATACCTGCTGCTTGTAGTAGTCGAGCAGGCGGCCGGGGGTGGCGATGATGATGTCGCAGCCGTCCTTGAGCTGCTGGCGCTGCTTGTCGTAGTCCACGCCGCCATAGATCAGCGCGGTCTTCAGGCCGGTGTGCCGGCCGATGTTGCGCGCGTCCTTGTCGATCTGGATGGCCAGCTCGCGGGTCGGCGCGATGATCAGCGCGCGCGGGTCGGAATCCTTGCGCTCGGCCACCGCCGGGTGGATCAGCAGGCGGTTCATCAGCGCCACCAGGAAGGCGCAGGTCTTGCCGGTGCCGGTCTGCGCCTGGCCGGCGACGTCGCGGCCGGTGAGCGCCACCGGCAGGGTCAGTGCCTGGATCGGCGTGCAGCGGGTGAAACCGGCCTCGGCGAGGCCTTGCTGCAGCAGCGGGTGAAGGTCGAAGTTGGTGAAGAAGGTGTCGGTCAGTACGGTTTCGGACATGGGTCACTGAATGGAAGGCGGGCGACGGCAGGGCCGGCCCGGCTCCGCCGCCCGAAGGCGCGGAACGGTTGGATTTGCGGGGCGGGGCGACTTCTCGTGCATCCTGCCAGTCGCCTGTCGGGGACCGGTCCGTGCGCGCAACGTCGCTGATCTCCGCCGGTGGAGGCCTGCGACCGACGGTTCCGCTGGCATAGGCGAGCGGGCTGGCCTGGCGGCCGGCTCGCCTATGACAACGGAACCCTCCGTCGCCGCCCTTGAATCGCTTGAATCGCGACCCGAGTTACGCTGGAATGGAGGCCTGCCGCAATGGCAATCCCGCAGTCTTCCCGTTGGAACCCGCGCAACATGGGCGCCCCAGTGTAGCCGATGCCGGCCGCGCGGTCCTGAAAACCCTTCTTCCACGCAACCATGGAGATCCTGGTGAGCGACCTGATTACCCACGTCAACGACGATGCCTTCCAGAAGGACGTGCTCGAATCCGACACCCCGGTGCTGCTGGATTTCTGGGCCGAATGGTGCGGCCCGTGCAAGGCGATCGCACCGATGCTCGACGAGCTGGCCAAGCAGTACGAGGGCAAGCTGCGCGTCGTCAAGCTCAACATCGACGAGAACCAGAAGACCCCCCGCACCTACGGCGTGCGCGGCATCCCGACCCTGATGGTGTTCAAGCACGGCAAGGTCGAGGCCACGCAGATCGGCGCCGTCAGCAAGGGCCAGCTTTCCCAGATGATCGACAAGGCGCTGTAACGCGCTTTGCCCGCCGCGCGCGCTTTACGGCGCCGCGCGGCGGATGCTAGATTGGCTGTCACGGCCGAAAGGGGCGGTCCGCTTCGCCCCTCCCGCGCGCACCGCGCGACGCTCGTCCTCCCTCCTGTTTTCTTCAACGGCGCCCCCACGAGGTTTGCCCGTGTCCGATATCGAAACCCAAGACCCGTCCGACGCCAAGCGCGCCGAACCCAAGAGCGCGGATGCACCGCGCACCCGTGCGCCGCGCAAGTCGGCCGCCGAGAAGGCGGCAGCCCCCGCTGCGGCGCCCGCTCCGGCGCCGGCTCCCGCACCGGCCCAGGCCGCTGCACCGTCCCCTGCCCCTGCGCCGGCTCCTGCGCCAGCCCCGGCTCCCACGCAGGCCAGCCTGCCGATGGAGGCGGGGGAAAACGCCCAGCGCGCACCGCAGGAGGCGCGTGAAGGCGGCCAGAACGGCAATGGCCAGCAGCAAGCCAACGGCAGCAACGGCAGCAATGAGCGCCGCAACGACCGCAACGAGCGTGACGGCCGCGGTCGCCGCCGTCGCCACGAGCGCGGCCAGCGCCCGCAGGGCGGGCAGGGCGGGCAAGGCGGCCAGGGCGGCAACCAGGGCCAGCCCAACCGCAACAACCCGCGCGGCCTGCCCGAGGACGACGAGAACGCCGACATCGGCAGCAGCGACCGGCTGATCAACCTCACCGAGCTCAAGCGCATGAAGGCGCCCGAGCTGCTGGCCTTCGCCGAGTCGCTGGGCATCCAGGAAGGCGTGGCGCGCGCCCGCAAGCAGGACGTCATCTTCAACATCCTCAAGGCGCACGCCCGCTCCGGCGGCGGCATCTGGGCCGAGGGCGTACTGGAGATCCTGCAGGACGGCTTCGGCTTCCTGCGCTCGGCGGACGAGTCCTACCTGGCCGGCCCGGACGACATCTACGTGTCGCCCAGCCAGATCCGCCGCTTCAACCTGCGCACCGGCGACTACATGACCGGCCGGGTACGCCATCCGAAGGAAGGCGAGCGCTATTTCGCGATGCTCAAGGTCGACGACATCAACGGCGATCCGCCGGAAGCGTCGAAGAACAAGATGCTGTTCGAGAACCTGACGCCGCTGTTCCCGCGCAAGGCCTTCCACCTGGAACGGGGCAACGGCTCCAGCGAGGACATCACCGGCCGCATCCTCGACCTGATCGCCCCCATCGGCAAGGGCCAGCGCGGCCTGATCGTCTCCCAGCCGAAGTCGGGCAAGACGATGATGCTGCAGAACATCGCCCAGGCGATCACCTACAACCATCCCGAAGCGCACCTGATCATCCTGCTGGTCGACGAGCGGCCGGAGGAAGTCACCGAGATCGCCCGCTCCGTGCGCGCCGAGGTGGTCAGCTCCACCTTCGACGAACCGGCCGTGCGCCACGTGCAGGTCGCCGAGATGGTGATCGAGCGGGCCAAGCGCCTGGTCGAACACAAGAAGGACGTGGTGATCCTGCTCGACTCGATCACCCGCCTGGCCCGGGCCTACAACACGGTGGTGCCGAGCTCCGGCAAGGTGCTCACCGGCGGCGTCGACGCCAACGCCCTGCAGCGTCCCAAGCGCTTCTTCGGCGCCGCGCGCAACGTCGAGGAAGGCGGTTCGCTGACGATCATCGCCACCGCGCTGATCGACACCGGCTCGAAGATGGACGAGGTGATCTACGAGGAGTTCAAGGGCACCGGCAACATGGAAGTGCACCTGTCCCGCCGGATTTCCGAGAAGCGCGTCTACCCGGCCATCGACATCAACCGCTCCGGCACCCGCCGCGAGGACCTGCTGATCGATCCGGACCTGCTCGCCAAGATCTGGATCCTGCGCAAGCTGCTGCACCCGATGGACGAGCTGGCGGCGATGGAATTCATGCTCGACAAGATGAAAAACACCAAGAGCAACGACGAGTTCTTCAATTCGATGAAGCGCTGAGGCGGAAAGTCTCCGTGGAAGAAAGGCCGGCCATCGCCGGCCTTTTTTCGTAGGAACGGGAAGTACGCCCAGCCACGCCCGGGAGATGCCAACGCAAGGACGGCTCTGCCGGCGATGGCCTTGTGGCCGCCGCCCGAGCCCGCCCGCCGTGCGCAGGTTTCTGATCCGCGCCGGGACGCACTCCTGCATCGGTGCGCCTGATTGTTGCGGGGCCGGCCCTCCGGCCATTCCCATCCGACAGGCGCTCACCGCGGTGATGGCCACAGGCCGGCATCTGCCGGCCTGTCCCGTTCCGGCGACTCGAATGCAATCCGCCTCAGGGCTGCATCCAGGTCAGTCCATCGGCCGCACCGTCGGGGTGGGCGTACCAGCGCAGGTGGTTGCTTCCGCTCGGACAGCCCACGCCGGTAGCGACGTCGTCCAGGACACCTGCCTGCGTGATGACCGCCTTCTGGTAGCACCCGTTGCGGTTGTCGTGGAAGTCATAGGTGTGGACCGCTTTCCAGTCGCTGCTCGCCTGCGTGTCCGGGTCGATCCGGTGGCTGCCGTAGAACTCTTCCCGCAGGTGCGTGGCATACGGCGCCAGGCCGTGGCGATAGTGATGCACGTCGCTGATCCGCTTCTGATCGACGCTGACCGAGCCGCCAAACAGGTCGATGGTGGGGTTGTTCGGGTCGTACCACCTGGTCATCCGGCCCTTGCCGACGTAGTGCAGTTCCAGTGGATAGCTCACATCCTGCCGGTCCTCGCTCAGCACCTGCCCGGCCCGCGTCCGCCGGCTGGTGCTTCGGGTGCTGGTGCTCAGCCAGATGTCCTGGCGAAAGCGCGGCCGGGTGGTCTGGACCTTGAGCGAATCCCTGACCTCGAATTGCTCCACGTTCTTGAAAGCGGCGGTCTGCTCCACGGCACTGTGGATGCGGCCGTGCGAAGTGTCGACATAGCCGCGGATCTCGAAGCTCCGGTCGAGCCGGGTGCGTACGCGCCCATGCAACACATCGCCGTCCTGCACCAGGTCGTCGGTCACGCGAGGCTTGACCTTGCTGGTGGCCAGCGAGTTGTAGGTCACGGCACCGGGCACCCTCGCCCTGCCGTTGTCCAGGTAGACCAGCAGGTTGGCATTGGCAGGCGGGAGGAACCACAGCCCGCCGGCACCCATTCGCTCGGGCATGTGCAGGCTCACCCGATGCGTGCCCGCCTCGTTGAGGATGGCGGCGAACGGCGTCAGATCCACCCGCCAGGGGACGAAGTCCAGCGACTGGGAACTGTCCGTCGGGGCATCCAGCGCGTTCCAGAACACCGGCAGGATCGGCCCGGTCGTGTTGCTGAAGTCGGTCGGCAACCAGGGGAACACCGGTGCGACGCCGGCCGGCGTGCCGTCGACGGTCACGCGCGCCTCGCTGTAGCTGTTGGGGACACAGCCCTGTCCCGCCGGAAAGATGCCCCGCCCGGCCAGTCCCAGCGCGATGGGGCTGCCGAGGGTCGGGTGTGCATCCAGAAGCCGCTGCGGCAGGCACGAGTACCAGAACGCATCATCGTTTGCCGTCACGTCCAGATAGGCGCGCTCGATGTTGTGCGGCAGCGCGTCCAGATCGCTCGCGGCAGCGGAGGGATCGGACATCGTCAGGAACGGCGGTACGAGCGCGGTATAGGCCGGGAATACCGCATCCGGCACACGCGGCGCAGGCTGCGCGGCGGTGGCCGGGTAGAAGCGCAGGGTCGCGACGGCGGTCATGTGATGACCCTCGGGCGAGTCGTACAGGTAGCCGTCCCTGTATGCGTACAGCGGGGTGACGGTACCCGCGCCGGATCTCCTGAACAGTGCGCTGTAGTCGGTCAGGTCGCGCTCCACGTGCCAGTGCGCGCTTTCCATCGTGCTCGGCGTGGGGCCGACGAACAGCGTCACGTCCTTCAGTGCGACCGCCAGCCCCCGGATGCTCAGCACACGCTGGTCGGTCAGATCCATGCTCAGCACGACCTTCGCCCACGGCGGCGGACAAGCGGCCGGAGGGGTGAAGGTGTAGCTGAAAAGATCCGGCGCCTCGAGGGCGGCGGCATCGAACAGCTGGACCTCGCAAGGCCGGCTCCGGGGCGTCGGCACCGGCGGCCCGGCACGCTCGATCATCACCTGCGGGGAAGCCGCCGCAACGCCCGGCGCGAGCAGTGCGAGGGCGAGTGCTGGGAGCGCCACTTGCGTCAGTCGTTGACGCGCATACCCGGTGGGCATCGTGATTTCCTCCTCTGATGTCCCCTGTGCACGGCATCCTGCATCCGGCAAGATCAAGGATGCGTCTTCACAAACGCATAACAGCCGAGTTCGCTGCGGTTCAGGTCCGCGGCGACCGCAACCGGACCGGACGTTTCACGGAAGACAGCAGAACCGTGGCGTACACTATTTCGGCCGAGCCCCCTTTTTCCGACCTGCCGCGGCCCCATAGTGGCCGTCTCCCTCCAGCAAGGCGTTCGCCTGTGTCCATTCCCAGTGCCGTAAAGAGCACCCCGATCGAAAGCCGCCAGCAACTTGCCGACTATCTCGCCGCCGGCGAGAAACCGCGCGAGGCCTGGCGGATCGGCACCGAGCACGAGAAATTCGGCTTCCGCACGGATGACCTGCGTCCGCCGGCGTTCGAGGGCGAGCGCGGCATCCGCGCGCTGCTGGAGGGGCTGGCCTCCCGCTACGGCTGGGACATCGCCCGCGAGGGCGAGACGCCGGTGGCGCTGACGCGCGGCAAGGCCAACATCACGCTGGAACCGGCCGGCCAGCTGGAGCTCTCCGGCGCGCCGGTGGAGAACATCCACGAGACCTGTTGCGAGGTGAACACGCACCTGGAGGAGGTGCGCACGGTCGCCGACGGGTTGGGGCTGGGCTTCCTCGGCATGGGGTTCCAGCCCAAGTGGCGCCGGGACGAGATGCCGTGGATGCCCAAGGGCCGCTACAAGATCATGCGCGAGTACATGCCCCGGGTCGGCAACCTCGGCCTGGACATGATGACGCGCACCTGCACGGTGCAGGTCAACCTGGATTTCTCCAGCGAAGCGGACATGATCAAGAAGTTCCGCGCGAGCCTGGCGCTGCAGCCGGTCGCCACCGCGCTGTTCGCCGACTCGCCGTTCACCGGGGGCCGGCCCAACGGCTACCTCTCCTATCGCTCGCACGTGTGGACCGACACCGACCCGAACCGCACCGGCATGCTCGACTTCGTGTTCGAGGATGGCTTCGGCTACGAGCGCTACGTCGACTACATCCTCGGCGTGCCGATGTACTTCAGCTACCAGGGCGGCCGCTACATCGACCTGGCCGGGCAGGATTTCCGTCGTTTCCTGGACGGCAGGCTGGACGCCGTGCCGGGCACGCGCGCGACGATGAAGGACTGGGCCGACCACCTCACCACCGCATTCCCCGAGGTACGCCTGAAGCAGTACCTGGAAATGCGCGGCGCCGACGGCGGCCCGTGGAACCGCCTGTGCGCCCTGCCCGCGCTGTGGGTCGGCCTGCTCTACGACGACGAGGCGCTGGACGCGGCCTGGGACCTGGTCAAGGACTTCACCATGGAAGAGCGTCATGCCCTGCGCGACGGCGTGCCGCGGCAGGCACTCAAGCTGCCTTTCCGTGGCGGCACCGTGCGCGACCTGGCGGCCGAGACGCTGAAGATCGCCGCGCATGGGCTGAAGCGGCGCGCGCGGCTCAATCGCAACGGTGCGGACGAGAGCATCTTCCTCGACCCGCTGATCGAGATCGTCGAGGCGAACCAGACGCCGGCCGAGCGCAAGCTGGAGCTCTTCCACGGGCCGTGGGGCGGCAGCGTGGACCCGGTGTTCCGCGAATTCGCCTACTGACCACGAGCGCTCCGCTCTCGTAGGAGCCCACTTGTGGGCGATGCTTCTCGTCGACCAGGAAAGGCATCGCCCACAAGTGGGCTCCTACAGGGATCGATCGTGCGGTCCGCGGAGATGGGCGAGCCTGTTTCGCCGATCTCCTGATCATCCGAAGAAAAAGGGCCGGCTTGCGCCGGCCCTTTTCCTACTTCTCGCCGCCCTTGGGCGCGTCCTTCAGCCCGCGGTCGATCAGCATCGGCTCCACGCTCGGCTCCTTGCCGCGCCAGGCCTTGTACATCTCGGCCAGGTCCTCGGTGTTGCCGCGCGAGAGCACCATCTTGCGGAAGCGGTCGCCGTTGGCGCGGGTCATGCCGCCGTGCTCCTTGAACCACTCGAAACCGTCGTCGGCCAGCATCTGCGTCCACAGGTAGGCGTAGTAGCCGGCGGCGTAGCCGTTGCCCCAGATGTGCTGGAAGTAGCTGGAGCGGTAGCGCGGCGGCACATAGGGCAGGTTGATCTTGTCCTTGGTGAGGACTTCCATCTCGAACTTGTCGGCGTCCTTCTTCGGCGCGTCGGCCGGCAGGGTATGCCAGCCCATGTCCAGCAGCGCCGCGGCGACCAGCTCGGTCATGTCGTAGCCGCTGTTGAAGTGGCGCGCCTGCTTGATCTTGTCGACCAGCGCCTGCGGCATCGGTTCATGGGTCTTGTAGTTGATCGCGTAGTGCGCGAACACCTTCGGGTTGGTCGCCCAGTGCTCGTTGAACTGCGAGGGGAACTCGACGAAGTCGCGCGCCGTGTTGGCGCCGGACAGCGACGGGTACCGGGTGTCGGCGAACATGCCGTGCAGCGCATGGCCGAACTCGTGGAACATGGTGATGACGTCGTCGAACGACAGCAGCGCCGGCTGGCCCGGCGCCGGCTTGGTGAAGTTGGTGACGTTGTAGACCACCGGCTTGGTGCCCAGCAGGGTCGACTGGTCAACCAGGTTGCTCATCCAGGCGCCGCCACCCTTGTTGTCGCGCTTGAAGTAGTCGCAATAGAACAGCGCCATCGAGGTGCCGTCCTTGTCGAACACCTCGAACACGCGCACGTCCGGCTGCCACACCGGGATGTCGTGGCGCTCCTTGAAGGTCAGGCCGTAGAGCTGGTTGGCGGCGTAGAACACGCCGTTCTGCAGCACGTTGTCCAGTTCGAAGTACGGCCTGATCTGGCTCTCGTCCAGGTCGTACTTCGCCTTGCGCACCTGCTCGGCGTAGTGCTGCCAGTCCCAGGCGGCAAGCTTGAAGCCGCCGTGCTGGCTGTCGATCACGTCCTGGATGTCCCTGGCCTCGCGCTCGGCGCGACCGGTGGCGGCCGGCACCAGGTTGTGCATGAAGTCGAGCGCGCGCTCGGGGGTCTTGGCCATCTGGTCCTCGAGCTTCCAGGCGGCGAAGGTCGGATAGCCCAGCAGCCTGGCTTGGTCGGCGCGGATCTGCGCGATGCGCTCGATGGTGGCGCGGGTGTCGTTGTCGCCGCCGTGCTCGGCGCGGTCCCAGGACGCCTTGAACAGCGCCTCGCGGGTGGCGCGGTCCTCCAGGTCCTTCAGTGCCGGCTGCTGGGTGGTGTTCTGCAGCGTGAGCGTCCACTTGCCGTCGAGACCGCGGCCCTTGGCCGCCTGCGCGGCGGCGGCCAGGTCGCCTTCGGACAGGCCCTTGAGCCTGGCCGCGTCATCGACGGTGAGCGCGCCGGCCTTGGTGGCGGCCAGCAGCTTGTTGGTGAACTGCGTGCTGAGAGTGGACTCCTCCTTGTTCAGCTCCTTCAGCCTGGCCTTGTCGTCGGCGGACAGCTTGGCGCCGTTGTGCACGAAGTCCTTGTAGGTGACTTCGACCAGGCGCAGCGACTCGGGATCGAGGTCCAGCTTGTCGCGCTGGTTGTAGATCGTCTCCACGCGCTGGAACAGCTTGTCGTTGAGGTAGATCGCGTCCTGGTGGGCGGCCAGCCTGGGCGCTTCCTGTTCCTGCACCTTCTGCAACGCGTCGGAGGTGTTGGCGCCGGTGACCGTTTCGAAGGCCGCCATGGCGCGCCTGAGCAGCGCGCCGGATTTCTCCAGCGGGATGAACGTGTTGTCGAAGGTCGGCGGCTCGGGGTTGTTGGCGATCTTCTCGACCTCGGCCAGGTGCTGGCGCATGCCCTCTTCGATCGCCGGCTGGTAGTCGCTCTCCTGGATCTTGTCGAACGGCGGTGCCTGGAACGGCAGCGTGCTGGCGGCGAAGAACGGGTTCGCCTGCGCCGTCGTACCGGCGCTGGCGGTCGACGCGCTCGCGGCGGGCGCGGGCGTGGACTGGTTGTCGTTGGACGATTGCGAGCAGGCAGCCAAGGCGATCGAGGTGGCGATCACGAGCAGGCGAAGACGAGGCATCGATTTTCCCCAGGGGTGGCGTCCGCGGCGCGGAACGGGCGAGTCAAGCGTTCGACTCTAACCATACCGGGGTGGGACTTCCAAGGGCCGGAAGCCCCCTTGCCCTCGCCTGCAACGCTCAGGCGGCGCGCATGTCGCGCAGCTGCCAGCTCGACCCGATCAGCCAGTTGAGTCGCGGTCGCACCACGCGCATCGGCAGGTCGGTAACCACGTCCAGGTCCACGTGCAGGTCGGCGACCCTGGCGCTGGCGGCGGCCTGCGGGTCGGCGGCGGCGAGGCTCATGTCGACATCGTCCGGGTCCGGCTGCATCGCGCGCCAGCGCTCGAACAGGCCGGTGCCGCGCAGCGATTCCTGCACCGCGGCGGCCAGGTCGTCGGGGCTGGAACCCTGCCAGGCCAGCGCGGGGTCGGCGCCGCGCGCATGGCGGATGTCGCCGATGGAGAGGTAGTAGTGGTTGCGGTTGCTCATGCGCACTCCTGCGTTGGGCTCGGACGAATCGAAGCATGCCGCGCGTGAAGCCGCTGCTACTCGGGAAGCGGGCGCGCCCTCGCGCTCAGGGGGAAAGGTGCGCGATCAGTGGTGCCACGTCCAGCCGCACGGCGGCCTGGGCGGGATCCAGGCCGTGGGGCAGCACCCCCAGGCAGGGCGCGGGCAGCATCTCGCGCAGGGTCTCCAGGTTGTCCTCCACCGCCGCCATTGCCGGGTCGATGCGGTTGCCGATCCAGCCGGCCAGGCGGCAGCCGTCGGCCAGGATCGCCCGCGCGCTCAGCAGCGCATGGTTGAGGCAACCCAGCCGCAGGCCGACCACCAGCACGACCGGCAGCTCCCATTGCCGCGGGATCGCCGAGGCGAGCAGGCCGGGCGCCAGCGGCACCATCCAGCCGCCCACGCCCTCCACCACCACCATCTGGTGTGCTGCACGCAGCTGGTCGAAGGCGGTGCGCAGCGGCGCCATCGACACCGTCATGTGCTCGAGCCGCGCGGCCAGGTGCGGCGAGAGCGGCTCGCGCAGCGCGATGGGGTTGAGCAACTCGTAGGAGAGCGGCCGGCTACCGGCCGCCTGCAGCGCCAGCGCATCCTCGTTGCGCCGCCCGTCGGGTGTTTCCAGGCAGCCGCTGGCGACCGGCTTCATGCCGCACGTCGCAAGTCCGCGTGCGCGCAGCGCATGGATCAGCGAGCAGCCGGCGTGGGTCTTGCCGATGCCGGTGTCGGTGCCGGCGACGAACAGCGCGCCTGCGTTCGGTTGACTGTGCATCGCACGTCCTCGGATGGAACCGGATCGGGCATGTTCGCTGCCGTACCGGTCGCGGGCAAGCCGCGGATAGGAAATTCTTAGGAAACGCGCAGCGAAGTTTTAGGAATCGCGCGCGACGCCTCTTCCTAGACTGCCCGGACCCCTCCCCGACAGTCACAGGTTCCGCCATGCACGCTTCCTCCCCCGCCCGCTACAACATGTACGGCTTCATCCACAAGGCGCTGCGCAGCTTCCTTGGCGACACGCTGCTCCGGCTCGGTCGCCTCGACGTCGCGGACGCGCCGGAGGTCGATGCCACCCTGGCGCAGACGCGGGAACTGCTCACGCTTTGCCGCATGCACCTGGAGCACGAGAACCGCTTCGTCCATCCGGCGCTGGAAGCGTGCGAGCCGGGCAGCGGCTTGCGCATCGCCGGCGAGCATGTCCATCACGAGGAAGACATCGCGCTGCTGCTCGACCAGGTCGAGGCCGTGCAGGCGACGCGCGGCGACGCCGCGGCCTGCGAGGTGGCGGCCGCGCGGCTGTACCGGCACATGGCGCTGTTCGTCGGCGACAACCTCGTGCACATGGACTACGAGGAACGCGAGCACAACGCCACCCTGTGGGCGCACTACAGCGACGCGCAGCTGCACGCGATCGAGGGTGCCATCGTGGCCGCGCTGACGCCCGCGACCAGCGCGCTGTCGATGCGCTGGATGCTGCCTTCGCTCAACCACCCCGAGCGCGTGCGCCTGTTGCAGGGACTGCGCGCCAATGCGCCGGCGCCGGTATTCGCCGGCGCGCTGGCCACCGCGCGCGAGCGGCTGGACGCGCGGGACTGGGACAAGCTGTCGGCAAGCCTGGAACCGGAATCGGCCGCCGCCTGAGCACCCGCAGGCGCGCTCAGGTGCGCGCGGCCGGCACCTCGACCAGCTGCAGCGGGCGGTTCACGCACAGGCGGAAGCGCCCGCGGCCGGTCTTCTCCAGGCGCACGCAGGCATCGCGCTCGACCAGGCGGCGCTCGAGCAGGATCAGCCGCGCCTCCAGGTTGTCGCTGAGTTCGGGCAGGCGGATACGCGGATCCATCCGCAGTTCGCGGTTGGCGAACGCGGTGCGCCCGCTGTCGGCGTGGTCGCGCAACAGCGCCCAGAGGATTGCGCCGGCCACGCCCTTGATCAGGTAGTCGTCACCGAAGAACACGCTGTCGTTCTCGGCGTAGTGGCGAACGGTCACCGGCGGGCCCCCGGCCGGCGCCGGACACAGGTCGGCCGCGGCCGGCTCGCTCGCTGTATCGGCGGCCTCGCGGAAGGCGGCGATCGCCAGGCCAAGCTGCGCCGCCAGCGTCACCAGCGCGTCCTCGTCGTCGTAACCGAAGCGCAGGTCCTGCGGGCTCTCCACGTAGAGCACGCCCAGCAGGTGCCGGCCGGCGGCGATCGGCACGGCCAGCTGGCTGCGCGATTCGGGCAGGCCCGGCGGCGGGATCTCGGTCTCCAGCCGCCCGGCCAGCCCGCCCTGCACGAGCGCATCGCGCACCGCGCGACCGTAGGCGTACTCGCCGGTCATGTGCGCGATGCGGATCGGCGTGCGCTCGCGCGCGGCCACGCCGATCACGCCCTCGCCCAGCGGGATCTCCGAGCCGATGCCCGAATGCTCGTAGCCGCCGCTGGCCAGCGTGAACAGCTTCTTCCCGTTCTCGTCCAGCAGCAGCACCATCGCGTGGTGGATGTCGAACGCCTCGCGCAGCGTGGCGAGCATGGCCTCCAGCAGCCCGGCCAGATCGGCGGCGGCCGCCAGCCGTTGCGAGCCGGCGCGCACCGCCGCCAGCAGGTTGCGCCGCGGCGGCGGTGCCGGCAGCGGATGGCCCGGCACCTGTTCGATCGCCAGCACGCGGTAGACGTCCGAACCCTTCAACCGGAACACCCCGGCCATGCCGGTGTGCGAGGCGATGCCGGCGAGCTTGGCGCGCATGCGCTCGAACAGCGGCCCCGCGGTCTCGGTGCGCAGGTAGCGCAGGGTCAGCCGGTACATCGCCGCCGTCTGCGGGTGGATCAGCAGCAGTCGCGCCTGCGGATTGGCCAGGATGTTCTGGCGGGTCTTGTTGAAGAACTGGAACGACAGCGCCAGGTGTTCCTCGTCGACGTACTCGGTCTGCGACAGGTACGCCACGTTGGGCGTGCCGTCCGGCGCGCAGGTGGCCATCACCGCCGGCACGGTGCCGTCGAAGCACTCGCGGATGCCCTCCAGGCCGAGGTTCACGACTCCACCTTCAGCGGCCGTCCGGCGCCGGGACCCGGCGTCTGCACGTAGGCGTGGGTCGGCACGAACTCGAGCGCGACGACGACGCCGACCGGCGCCAGCAGGGCGCGGGTCAGCGCCTCGCTGACGCCGCTCCTGGCCAGCTGCACCACCATCGCGTCGCGATAGGCGTCGATCCGCGCGGCCTCGTCCGCGCGCGGCCGCAGCACGCGCGCCGCTTCACCCTTGAGCTGCAGCGAGCGATGCGTGCCCGGCTCGGTGAACACCACCGCGACCAGGCCGTTCTGGCGCACGTCGTCGAGCAGCCTCGACGCCTGCGCCGAGGCCAGGAACAGCCTCACGTGGCGCCGGTTGCGCGCGACGCGACAACCCTGCGCACGCACCAGCTCCGGTTCGTTGGCCGCGTTGCGTGACGCGACGATGACCGACACCGGGCCTTCCAGGAAGCGCGCGTGCTCCGCGTCGATGACCGCAGGGATCGCCGGGGTGGACACGCTCGTTCCCTCAGGCCAGTCCGTGGCGGCGACGGAAGCGCGTGGTGAGCGGCCCGATCAGGAACATCAGCACGTACAGGAAGCCGGGCAACGACCACAGCACCGGCGGCGCGGAAAGCGGCAGCAGCAACGCCGCCAGCGCCGAGGCCAGCCCCAGCACGGCGGGAACGATCCACACCAGCTGCTCGCGCTGCGCCTCCAGCGGCGAGAACCCTTCTCGCCGCGCGCGCTTCGCCGCGTGGCCGAACAGCAGCGTGAGCGTGCCGGCCATGCAGGTGAAGGCGATGCCGTAGACCACCAGCAGCGTGCGGATCTCGCTCGCGCCCGCCAGCCTGAAGCGGCTGGGCAACCGGCCGCCGCTGAACATGTTGAAAAGGCTGGCGAACATCATGTGCAGCGGGTACACGAAGATCAGCGCGAAGAACACCAGCAGCATCGACAGCCACAGCCCGGCACTGTCCGCGCGCGGGCAGCGCCGGCGCCAGCGCACGTGGCCATGCCAGAAGAAGGCGATCATCCAGAAGCACACGGCAAACGCCGGGATGCCGCCGAGCATGTCCAGCAGCGCGGCCGCGCTGTCGGGCACCACGTCGCCGCCGATCACCAGCAGGGTGAGCGTGAAGGCGAAGGCGCCGTCCACGAACATGTCCAGCCGCCCTGCCTCGACGCCCTCACGCTGTTCGGTCAGGCTCATTGCGCGGTCTCCCACCGGTGTCGGGCGCATAATACGGGCTTTGCCAACGGAAACGCGCCGATGTTCCACCTCGCCGAGACCACCTACGCCAGCAAGCGCGATCACTACGCCGACCTGGCCAGCCAGGCGCGCGGGCTGCTCGCCGACGAGCGCGACCTGATCGCCAACGCGGCCAACTTCAGCGCGCTGGTGTTCAACAGCCTGCCCGACCTCAACTGGTGCGGGTTCTACCTGTTCGACGGCACCGAGCTGGTGGTCGGCCCGTTCCAGGGCAAGCCGGCCTGCGTGCGCATCGCGCTGGGTCGCGGCGTCTGCGGTGCCGCCGCGCGCACGCGGCAGATCCAGCTGGTGCGCGACGTCAACGCGTTCGAGGACCACATTGCCTGCGACGCGGCCTCGCAGTCCGAGATCGTGGTGCCGCTGATCAAGCCGGACGGCTCGTTGCTGGGCGTGTGGGACGTCGACAGCCCGCGGGTGGGTCGCTTCGACGAGGACGACCGCGAAGGCATGGCGGCGCTCTGTGCCGTGTTCATGGAATCGTTGGGCTGAAGCACCGCGCGCGCTCGTAGGAGCCCACTTGTGGGCGATGCTCCTGATGGATTCAATGGGCTCCAGAGCCGGAGCATCGCCCACAAGTGGGCTCCTACGGAGAACCGGTTACCCGCGCGGCGTGCCCAACAGCGCCAGCACCGCCTCGCGCGCCGCTTCCACGCCAGTTCCGTCGGCCGAGGAGAACACCTGCGCGGTGGCCTGAGCTCCGTCGCCGAAACCCTTGCGCACCGCCGCCAGCGCCTGCATCGCCTGGTTGCGCGAGAGCTTGTCCGCCTTGGTCAGCAGCAGATGGCAGGGCAGGTTCGTCTCGAAGCAGAACTGAAGCATCATCCGGTCGAATTCCTTCAGCGGATGGCGGATGTCGGCGATCAGCACCACGCCGCGCAGGCTGCGGCGAAGGTGCAGGTACGCGTCGATCTCCTGCTTCCAGTGCTCGCGCAGTTCTTCCGGCACCTTGGCGTAGCCGTAGCCGGGCAGGTCGATCAGCCGCGCTTCCAGCGGCGCCTGGCCCTCGCCCTGCGCCAGTGGCGGTAGCGAGAAGGCGACCATCTGCTGCGTGCGCCCCGGCGTCTTGGAGGTGCGAGCCAGGCCCTTGTGCCCGGTCAGCGCGTTGAGCGCACTGGACTTGCCGGCGTTGGAGCGTCCGGCGAAGGCCACTTCGGCGCCCTGGTCGGCGGGCAATTGGCTGATGCGGTGGGCGGCCAGCACGAACTGCGCGCCGTTGAGCGGATTGGGCATGGGAACGGTTTGACCCGGATGCGGTGGGGCGGGGATAATTCGGCGGTTTCTGCCTGCCGCAAGCCATGTTGGCCGCGGTCCGCGGCGGAGTGAGCCGTCTTTCGGGAGACAAGTGTATGAGTTTTCGGTCCGCCGGTTTCCGGCCCGCTGCCCTCGGCGGCATGATCGCCCTGGTGTTCGCGCTGTCCGCCAGCGTGGTCGTGGCGCAGGACGCCAAGCCCGCGACGAGCGCGCCGGCCGTCACCAGCACCGCGCCGGCGCCGGCCACCAGCAGTGCGCAGGCCGCCGCGCCGACCGCCGCCGCTTCCGCCGCGCAGCCGACCGCACCGGCCGAAGTCGCCGCGGCGGTCAAGCCCGGTGACGTCGCCGCCGGCCAGGGCAAGGCCGCCGCCTGCGGCGCCTGCCACGGCATGGACGGCAACTCCACCGACGCGCAGTACCCGAAGCTGGCCGGCCAGCACGAGTCCTACATCGTCCGCCAGCTCACCCACTTCAAGGCCGGCCAGCGCCAGAACCCGATCATGATGGGCATGGCCGCGCCGCTGTCCGAGCAGGACATGCACGACCTGGGCGCCTACTTCGCCAGCAAGCAGTCGCTGCCGGGCGTGGCCGACGCCGCGCTCGTGGAGCACGGCGAGAAGCTGTTCCGCCAGGGCGATGCCGAGCGCGGCATCCCGGCCTGCATGGCCTGCCACAGCATCGATGGGCGCGGCAATCCGGGTGCGGCCTATCCGCAGCTGACCAGCCAGCATGCGCAGTACGTCGAGAAGACCCTCAAGGCCTGGCACGACGGCACCACCTGGGGCGAGGACGCGCAGTCCCGGATCATGCCGGCGATCGCCAAGAAGCTCGACGACAAGGACATCGCCGCGCTGTCCAGCTACGTCGAAGGCCTGCACGTGAACGAAGCGGCGGGCCCGAACCAGCCGGCCACGCCCTGATCGATCCCACACGCCGGCCCCGCCGGCGTGTCCGTTTTCAGCCGCGGGGTGCCACCGGGGCATCCCGATCCAAGCTCCGAGGTTCCCATGCTCAAGCGCCTGCCGATCCTGTGTGCCGCCCTGCTCGCCCTTGCCGCCTGCAGCCATGACAGCGACACCGGCAGCGCGCCAGCATCCCCGACCCCGGACAGCGCGACGGCCACCGCGCCGGCGGTCGATGCCGCGCCGGCCGCGAACGGCACCAGCGCCAACCCGTCCGCCGCCGCCAGCGCGCCGGCCAGCGCCCGCACCGCGGCCGTCGCCTCGAGCGCGCCGGAGCGGACCGCCCCGCCGGCCGCCCCGTTCGTCGACAACGGCAAGTGGGTCGAAGGCAAGAACTACTTCCGCATCGAGCCGGCCCAGCCCAAGGCCACCTCCACCGACAAGATCGAGGTGACCGAGGTGTTCTCCTATGGCTGCCCGGCCTGCAACCAGTTCCACCCGGTGGTCACCCAGCTCGCCGCCAGCCTTCCGTCCGACGCCGTGATGGCCTACCTGCCGGCCTCGTTCATCCCGCAGGAAAACTGGCCGATGCTGCAGCGCGCCTACTTCACCGCCAAGGCGCTGGGCGTGGCCGACAAGTGCAACGACGAAATGTACGACGCGGTGTGGAAGAGCGGCGAACTGTCGGCCATGAACCAGGCGGGCAGCGGCCTGAAGCCACGCGACGCGCTGCCCACCATCGAGGATGCCGCCAAGGTCTATGCCAAGTGCGGCGCCGATCCGAAGGAGTTCGTGGCGGTCGCCAACTCTTTCAGCATCAACACGCAGATGAAGCGCGCCGACGACCTGATCAAGGCCTACGGCGTCACCGGCACGCCCACCGTGATCGTCAATGGCAAGTACCGCTTCGACGTCGGCGAGGCCGGCGGCTACCCGCAGACGATCGAGCTGGCCAACTGGCTGGTGTCCAAGGAAGCGGCCGGGAAGTAATTCCGCCGCGCCTCCCTGTAGGAGCCCACTCGTGGGCGATGCTCCTGGTCAAAGCAAAAAAGCATCGCCCACGAGTGGGCTCCTACGGAAAAGCGGCGCGGGCGCGAAACCCGGGCCCGCGATCCGCGGTCCAACGTCGCGTATCGTCGTGACACGCACCGCACCGCACGCCCCCTTCCACGGAGACTCCCATGATCAAGCACCTCGCCCGCCTGCGCCTGCTGACGCTGCTCGGCGGCCTGCTGCTGGCCAGCGCCTGCACCGCCTCGCCGGACACGCCCGCGCCGTTCACCGAGGGCGAACAGTACGTGGCGCTGCCGGCACCGCATGAACGCCTGGGCCCCGAAGGCAAGGTCGAAGTGGTGGAAGTGTTTTCCTACGGCTGCGTCCACTGCGCGCACTTCGCGCCGGCCGCCGAGGAGCTGCGCAAGTCGCTGCCCAAGGGGGTCGAGTTCAAGCTGATGCCGGCGCCCTTCAGCGACGCCTGGATGCCTTTCGCCCGCGCCTACTACGCAGCCAGCCAGCTTGGCGTGGTCGATCGCACCCATCTGGCGCTGTTCAAGGCCAAGTTCGAGGACCACTTCCCGATCAACACGCTGGACGAGCTGGCCGACTTCTACGCACGCCAGGGCGTGGACCGGGAGAAGTTCCTGCGCATCGCCACGTCCGACGCCGCGACCGCGCAGATGAAGAGGGATTTCGAGCTGCTGCAGAAATGGCAGGTCGACGGCACGCCTACCATCGTGGTGGACGGCAAGTACCGCAGCGCCCAGGTCAAGACGCTGGACGAACTGGTCAAGCTCACCCGCTGGCTGGTCGACCGCGAACTGGCCGGCAAGTAGCCGGTCGCGGGTTCCGTTCACGTGCGGGGGGCGAAGCTCTTGCCCTGATCGTTGGTCCCTGCGGCTGGCCGGCGGCGGATTCGGACGCCCTGTCGACTCCGCCACGCCACGCTCAGGGCGAACGGTGTAAGGATTGACGACCGCCCGCCACGCCCCCATTCCCCCGCAATGACCAGCGCCGCAAAAGCTTCCCCCGACAAGGCTCCGGCCGAACGACGCCTGCGCCTGCTCAGCTGCAACATCCTGGCCGGCGCCAGCGTGCAGCGGTACCACGAATACGTGACCCGCAGCATCAACGCCGTACTGCCCGGCCGCAGCAAGCTGGAGAACCTCGACCGCCTCGCCGAGGTGCTGCCGCAGTTCGACGTGATCGGCCTGCAGGAGGCCGACGCCGGCAGCCTGCGCTCGGGCTTCCTCAACCAGACCCGCTACCTGGCCGAGGCCTCCGGGCTGCCGTACTGGAGCCACCAGCCGAACCGGCCGATGGCGCGCCTGGCGCATTCGGCCAATGGCCTGATCAGCCGGATGGAGCCGCACAGCGTCTACGACTATCCGCTACCCAGCCGCATCCCCGGCCGCGGCGCGCTGCTGGTGCGCTACGGTGCCGAGGCCGAGGCGCTGACCGTGATGATCGCCCACCTCTCGCTGTCGGCGCAGGCGCGCGCGCGCCAGCTGGCCTTCATCGCCGAGGTGCTGCACGACTACCCCAACGTGGTGCTGATGGGCGATCTCAACACCGAGGCGCACAGCACCGAGATGCGCCACCTGTTCGCGCGCTGCAGCCTGCAGCCGCCCGAGCAGCCCACGCCCACCTTCCCGAGCTGGAAGCCGCGGCGCGCGCTGGATCACATCCTGCTTTCCGGATCGCTCACGCTCGAACGCGTGTGGTCGTTGCCGCAGGCGTTCTCCGACCACCTGCCGCTGGCGGCGGAGGTCCGGCTGCCGGCGCCACTGGCGCCACGCGCCCACCGGGTGCGCCGATGACCCGCACGCTGCGCCTGGTCGTGCCCTGGTTCACCCTCGCGCTGGTCGCGCTCGCCGCTTCGGCGGTGCGCTACGGCGTGATCGAGCCGCCTGCGGTGGCCCACCTGTGCACCGCCGGCGGTGGCCCGGGCTGGTGCGCGTGGCGCGAATGGGCAGTGCTCGGTTTCCTGAGCTACACCTACGGCTACGCCGCGCTCACCGTGGCCTTCATCGCGTTGTTCTGGCGCCATCCGCTGGCCGCGTGGCTGGCTGCCGCGCTGGGCGTGGCCGCACTGGTGCTGTACTGCTTCGAGGCCGGCGCGTTCGCGCTGCTGGTCGGGGCGCTACGCCTGTTGCGGGTCCAGGCGGACGGCCTGCCACCACGCGGCCAGTACCGGCACGGCGAGCGCGAGATTCAGCCCCAGCCATAGCCAGGCGGTGAGGTTCAGGCCCGCCTCCTGCACGACCACCAGCGTCCCGAGTGCCGGCAGCAGCACCGCCAGCAGGCGGTGCTCCAGTGGCGGACGCGGCGGACGCGGATCGAGCCAGGCGGCAAGCGCCCAACCCGCGCACGGCAGCACGAACAGGCCCAGCGGGAAGTCGCGGTAGCGGCCATCGACCACCAGCAGCAGGTCATACCAGGCCATGGCGAACAGCCAGCCCAGGGACAGCCAGCCGGGCGCCGACGGGACGACCTCCCGCCCGGCCAGGCTAGGCACGAGACCGCGCGCCAGCCAGAGCGCAGTGGCCAGCGCGGCCATGCAGGCGGCGATGGATACGCCCCATTCGAACAGGTCGCGGCACGCATAGATCATCTGTCGGCCCTGCCAGGCCAGGGCGGCGCCACTGGCGAAGCCGGCCAGCAGCAAGCCGCTCGCGGCACGCTTGTCGCGCGGCGCCCCGGCGAAGCCGAACAGCACCGCGCCGAGCGCGCCGGCGATCCAGCCCCACCACCAGCGCGGCTCCTCCACCACCGGGCCGGTCATCGGAAACTTCGGCCGCGCGTCCACATCGAAGATGCCCCAGTAGCCGCCGACCGTGCCTTCCTGCGTGCGCTTCCACGGCTGGTCGAAGGCCTCGATCACGTTGTAGGGCATGTGCACCTTGGCCGCGTAGCCGAGGAATTCGCGCAGGTAGCGTGCCTCGTTGACGAGCGTGGCGCGCGCCGCGCGACGCGGGCGGCCCGCGCTGGGCCAGCCGGTCTCGCCGATCATCACCCGCTTGCCGGGGAACGCGCGCTGCATCTGCGCGTACACCTGCGCCACGTGGCGCACGGCATGCTCGGGCGGCACCGGTTCGTCCTCCCAGTACGGCAGGATGTGGATGGTCAGGTAGTCGACCGCCTGCGCCATCTGCGGATAGCGCAGCCAGAACTCCCACACGTCGGCGTAGGTCACCGGCACGGAGGCCGGTATCGCCGCGCGCACCTGCCGCAGGTAGCCGGTCAGCGTCTGCGGCGCGAGCTCGCCGCGCAGCAGTACCTCGTTGCCGACGATCACCCCGCGCAGCACGTCGGCGTTGGCATTGGCGGTGGAAATGCCCCTGGCGATCTCCTGTGCGTTCGCCGCCGGGTCGCGTCCCAGCCAGATGCCCATCAGCACCTGCATGCCGTAGCGCCGCGCGATCGAAGGCACCGCCGCCAGGCCCTGGCCCTGCGAATAGGTGCGCACGCAATCGAAGCGCTGCGACAGCGCGCGCAGGTCGGCGTCGATGCGCTCCGGGCTGATGAACGTGGTCGGGTCGTACGGCGTCTCGCCCGGCCGCCGGTAGGGTGCGTACGACACGCAGGCGATGCGCGAGGACGGTGCATCCGGCAGCGCAACCGGGCGCCCCATCCACCACCAGCCGATCACGCCGGCCAGGGCCGCCAGCACGAGCGCGGCCCACACGGGCCAGTGCGGGCGCAAGCGGGGGACAGAGGCTTCGGCCATGGGTTCCGGGGATCAGCCAAAACGACGAGCTTACTTGCAGGAGCCCACTCGTGGGCGATGCTTTTTGCCTGGGCCGCCACCAGAGCATCGCCCACGAGTGGGCTCCTGCCGGGCGTGCGGTTGCCTGGGCAACGTGCATTAACGCTGCGCTTACCGCCGGTTACTACACTTGTGACGATGACCCCGAACACCTCCCCGGCCGCCCGCGCGCGGCGTCCCTTGCCGCACCTCCTGTTCGCCCTCGCCGTCTGGTGCCTCCTGGCGCCGGCGGTGCATGCCGCGCCCTCGCTGGCCGAGCAGCGGCTTGCCTTCAAGCAGGCCTGGACGGTGGCGCAGCAGGGCGGCGACGGCTGGCGCAGCTGGGCCAGGGGGCTGACCGATTACCCGCTGTATCCCTACCTGGAAGAAGCCGCTCTCGAGCACGACGTGGATACGCTCGACCGCGCCACCGTGGCCGACTACATCAGGCGCTACCCCGACCTGCTGCCGGCCACCGACCTGCGGCGCGCCTGGCTGCGCAGCCAGGCGCGTCAGCAGCATTGGGACGACTTCCTGGCGCTTTACCAGAGCGGCCTTGGCGACGGGCTGACCTGCGACGCGCTGCAGGCGAAGCTGGTGCAGGGCGGCACGCTCGAGTTCGATCGCGACCTGGCCGCGCTGTGGGACAGTCCCAGCCTGCCCAACGCCTGCGATCCGGTGCTTGTCGCCGCGCACGACGCCGGCCTGCTCACCGGCGATCGCCTGTGGGCGCGCATCGACCGCGCGCTCGACGCCGGCCAGGGCGGCACGGTGGCGGCGCTGGCGGCCTGGCTGCCGGGCGAGGAAGGCAAGGCCGCCGCGCGGCTGGCGCAAGCCCTGCGCGACCCGGCTGCCGCCGTCGCCGACGCGGTGAACTGGCCCGACACGCCGCGCCACCGCCAGGCCGCCGCACTGGCGCTCAAGCGCCTGGCCCGCCGCGACACCGACGCCGCCGACGCCGGCTGGAAGCGCCTGGCGCCGCGCTTCAGTTTCACGCCCGCGCAGCGCGACGGCGTGCTCTACGCGCTGGCGCTGTTCCACGCGACCGACTTCGACGAGCACGCGCTGGTCCGCCTGGCGAGCCTGCCGGCCGACGTGCAGACCGACACCAGCCGCGAGTGGCGCGCCCGCGTCGCGCTGGCACGGCAGGACTGGCCGGCCGTGCTGGCCGCCATCGACGCCATGCCCGCCGACCAGCAGGACGAAGACGAGTGGCGCTACTTCCGCGCCCGCGCGCTGGCCGCCACGGGCCAGGCCGACCAGGCCGAGGCGCTCTACGCGACCCTCGCGCAGGAGCCCACCTACTACGGTTTCCTTGCCGCCGACCGCGTGCAGGGCGACTACGCGATCTGCCCGCTGGACCCGCCGGAGGATGCGCAGCGCGAAAAGACGCTGCTGGACAAGCCCGGGCTGCAACGCGCGTTCGAACTGTTTGCCGTGGACCTTCCGCAGCTGGCGCGTCGCGAATGGTCGCGCGCGCTCGCCGGCGCGGATGCGACCACGCTGCGCATTGCCGCGCGGCTGGCCTACGAGCGCGGCTGGTACGACCGCGCGGTATTCACCTACTCCAGCGGCAATGCGTTGCGCTACTACGACCAGCGCTTCCCGCTGGCCAGCCAGGACGGCGTGGTGCCGCAGGCGCAGCAGGCCGGCATCGACCCGTCCTGGGCGTATGCGATCGCGCGCGCCGAGAGCGCCTGGATGAGCGATGCACGCTCGGGCGCCGACGCCCGCGGCCTGATGCAACTGGTGCCGGCCACCGCCGCGCAGGTGGCGAAGAAGAACGGGCTGGCCTGGGAAGGCGGCCAGTCGCTGTACGACCCGGCGGTCAACATCATGCTCGGCACGCGCTACCTGGCGCAGATGGCCGCCCGCTTCAACGGTGCGCCGTGGCTGGCCAGCGCCGCCTACAACGCCGGCCCGAACAAGGTCGACCAGTGGCTGGTCGAGCGCGGCAGCTTGCCGCCGGACCTGTTCGTGGCGACCATGCCCTACCATGAGACCCGCGACTACGTGGCCCGCGTGATGGCCTTCGCCGTGATCTACGACTGGCGCCTTTCCGGCAAGGCCCTGCCGCTGGCCTCGCGGATGCCGGCAATCGGGCAGCCGTACAGCCTTCCGGACGTCCATACGCCGCGCAAGGACGTGACCTGCCCCACCACCGCGCCCGCCAGCGCGGTCGCGATTCGCGGCGCCACCCGCTGACATGCGCCGCTACCTGGTCGGTGGTGCGGTGCGCGACCGGCTGCTGGGACGGCCGGTGGTCGACCACGACCACGTGGTGGTGGGCGCCACGCCGGAGGAGATGCTCGCCCGGGGTTTCAAGCCGGTCGGCAAGGACTTCCCCGTGTTCCTGCACCCGGACACCGGCGAGGAGTACGCGCTGGCGCGCACCGAACGCAAGACCGGCCGTGGCTACCACGGCTTCGCCTTCCACGCCGATCCGGGCGTGACGCTGGAAGAGGATCTCGCGCGGCGCGACCTCACCATCAACGCCATCGCGCAGGCCGAGGACGGCACCCTGGTCGACCCGTTCCACGGCCAGCGCGATCTCGCGGAGCGCGTGCTGCGGCACGTCTCGCCGGCGTTCGCCGAGGACCCGGTGCGACTGCTGCGCGTGGCCCGCTTCGCCGCGCGCTTCGCGCCGCTGGGCTTTCGCGTGGCCGGGGAAACCATGGCGCTGATGCGTGCGATGGTCGCCGACGGCGAGGTCGACCACCTGGTGCCCGAGCGCGTGTGGGCCGAAACCCGCCGTGCGCTGGCCGAGCCGCAGCCGTCGGCCTTCCTGCGCGTGCTGCGCGAAGCGGGCGCGCTGGCGGTGCTGTTCCCGGAAGTCGATGCGCTCTACGGCGTGCCGCAGCGCGCCGAGTACCACCCCGAGATCGACACCGGCGTGCACCTGGAACTGGTGCTGGACATGGCCGCGCGCCTGGCGCCCGGCGACGACCTGGTCGGTTTCGGCGCGCTCTGCCACGACCTCGGCAAGGCGTGCACGCCGCCGGACGTGCTGCCCGGCCACATCGGGCACGAGCACGCCGGCGTCGCGCCGCTGCGGGGGCTGGCCGCGCGGCTGAAGGTGCCGGCCGAACACGCCGCGCTGGCCGAACTGGCCTGCCGCGAGCACCTCAACGCCCATCGCGCGCTGGAGCTGAAGCCGGCGACCGTGCTGCGGCTGCTGACCAAGCTGGATGCCTTGCGCCGGCCGCAGCGGCTGGAAACGTTCCTCCTCGTGTGCGAGGCGGACAAGCGCGGGCGGCTGGGGCAGGCGGAGGCGGCGTATCCGCAGGCCGGGTTCCTGCGCGCGGCGCGCGCAGCGGCGGCGTCGGTCGACGCGGCGGGTTTCGTCGCGCGGGGGCTGACCGGCCCGGCGATCGGCGAGGCCATGGACAAGGCGCGCGTGGCGGCCATCGCGGCCCTGCCCCGCAGCAACACCCCGTCCCCGTAGGAGCCCACTTGTGGGCGATGTCCCCATCCCCATCGCCCACAAGTGGGCTCCTACGGGGTGGCGCCTAAGCCGGGCCCAAGCGCGCCCGTGTATAACGGTCCATTGAACTTCATCGTCCCGATGCCGCCATGCTCCTGACTACGTCGTCCGCCTCCCCGCTGCGCCAGCGTTTCCGCCCGCTGTGGTGGCTGGGCGTCACCTACCTTCTGATCGGCGCGGTCACGCGCATCGTGCTGCTGGCGATGACCGGCCCCGGCGTGCCGGCCAACCCGCTGTACTGGCTGTACGCCTTCGGCATCGGCGCCTGCTACGACCTGGTGACCCTGCTCTACGTGGCCTGGCCGCTGCTGCTGTTCCTGTGGCTGATGCCACGGCGCATCTACATCTCGCGCGTGGGACGGTGGACGCTCGACCTGCTGGCGCTGGTGCTGGTGTACTGGCTGTTGTTCGTGGCGGCCTCGGAGTTCGTGTTCTGGGGCGAGTTCGGCGTGCGCTTCAACTTCATCGCGGTCGATTACCTGGTCTACACCACCGAGGTGATCGGCAACATCCGCGAGTCCTACCCGATCGGCCTGTGGATGAGCCTGATCGGCCTGCTGGCGCTCTTCATCGTCTGGCTGAGCCGGCGCTGGCTGCGCCCGATGGACTCGGGCAGCCGCCTGCCGGGGCGCAGCAAGGTGGTGCTGGGCTGGCTGGTGCTGACGGTGGCGTCGGTGTTCGCCGTCAGCGGCACCATGAAGGACCGCAGCGAGAACCAGTACGTCAACGAGCTGGCGGGCAATGGCATCTACCAGTTCTTCGCGGCCTTCCGCAGCAGCCATCTCGACTACTCGCGGTTCTATCGCACGCTGCCGGACGACGTCGCCTTCGAGCGGGTGCGCACGGGGCTGCAGACGCCCGACGCCACCTATCTCAGCGACGATCCCCGCGACCTGACCCGCGCAATCCGCAATCCCGGCCCGGAGAAGCACCTCAACGTGGTGCTGATCAGCGTGGAGAGCCTCTCGGCCGACTTCCTCAAGACCTTCGGCGCGAGCCACGGCGAGATCACCCCGCACCTGGACGCGCTCGCCGGCAACAGCCTGTTCTTCGACAACGTCTACGCCAACGGCACGCGCACGGTGCGCGGGCTGGAGGCGTTGTCGCTGTCGATCCCGCCCACGCCCGGCGATTCGGTGCTGAAGATGCACCACAACGAGAACCTGTTCTCGCTGGCCGACATCTTCAACGATCGCGGCTACGTGTCCGAGTTCGTCTACGGCGGCTACGGCTACTTCGACAACATGAACTACTTCTTCGGCCACAACGGCTACATCCCGGTGGACCGCAAGGACATCCCCAAGGGCGCGACCATCCACAGCGAGAACGTGTGGGGCGTCGCCGACGAGGACCTGTACACGCTGGCGCTGGGCGAGATGGACAAGATCCACGGCGAGGGCAAGCCGTTCTTCCTGCACATCATGACCACCTCCAACCACCGCCCGTTCACCTTCCCCGCCGGCCGCGTGAAGGAGCGCAACGGCACGCGCGAGGGCGCGGTGGCCTACACCGACTGGTCGATCGCCGACTTCATCGAGCGCGCGCGCAAGCGGGCGTACTTCGACGACACCGTGTTCGTGATCACCGCCGACCACGACGCCTCCAGCGCCGGCAAGACCAGCCTGCCGGTGAACCGCTACCACATCCCGCTGTGGATCTACGCACCCGCGCACATCGCGCCGCGGCGGGTGGACCGCTTCATGAGCCAGATCGACATCGCGCCGACGCTGCTCGGGCTGTTGCGGTTCAGCTACCGCAGCCGCTTCTTCGGCTACGACATCTTCCAGCTGCCGCCCGGGCGCGAGCGGGCGTTCCCCGCCACCTACGAGAAGCTCGGCTACCTGCACCAGGGGCTGCTGACGATCCTGGAGCCGCAGAAGAAGCTGGAGCAGTTCCGCCCCGACTTCGCCACCGGCGACGCCGCCCCGGCCCACCCGCGCAACCCGGCGGACATCGACGACGCGACCGCGTACTACCAGGTCGCCGCCGAACTGTTCAAACAGGGCAAGCTGGTGCGCCGACCAACGGACGGCCTGCCGGTGCAGCCGCTGCCGGCCCCCGCAAGCAGCGCGCCGACACCGTGAGCCCGACCGGAGTGCCGGCAGCACCGAGGCTCTCGCAGGAGCCCACTTGTGGGCGATGCCCCCTGTAGGAGCGCACCTGTGCGCGACCGGGATGCATCGCGGTCGCGCACAAGTGCGCTCCTACAGCAACGCGCTCCGCGCGAGCCCCGACCCCACCCAACCCTCTCCCGTCATCACGCACGCAGGCCCGGCGACAGGAGCACCCGAAATGCCAAGAGCAGTGAGGCTCCCGTAGGAGCCCACTCGTGGGCGATGCCCCCTGTAGGAGCGCACCTGTGCGCGACCGGGATGCATGGCGGTCGCGCACAAGTGCGCTCCTACAGCAACGCGCTCCACGCGAGCCCCGGCCCCACCCAACCCTCTCCCCGTCACCACGCACGCAGGCCCGGGGGACAGGAGCACCCGAAGTGCCAAGAGCAGTGAGGCTCCCGTAGGAGCCCACTCGTGGGCGATGCCCCCTGCAGCAACGCGCTCCGCGCGAGCCCCGGCCCCACCCAACCCTCCCCCCGTCGCCACGCACGCAGGCCCGGCGACAGGAGCACCCGAAGTGCCCAGAGCAGTGAGGCTCCCGTAGGAGCCCACTTGTGGGCGATGCATTCTGTAGGAGCACACCTTTGCGTGACCGGGATGCATGGCGGTCGCGCACAAGTGCGCTCCTACAGCAACGCGCTCCGCGCGAGCCCCGACCCCTCTCCCCGTCACCACGCACGCAGGCCCGGGGGACAGGAGCACCCGAAGTGCCCAGAGCAGTGAGGCTCCCGTAGGAGCCCACTTGTGGGCGATGCATTCTGTAGGAGCACACCTTTGCGTGACCGGGATACATGGCGGTCGCGCACAAGTGCGCTCCTACAGAAGAGCTCCGAGGATCGGAAACTCTTCCCACCCAGCCCTCTCCCCGGCCGGGAGAGGGCGCCGGTTCGACTCAGCCTGAAATGGCCAGCCGCTCGGAGCGGTAGAGCTGCATCGTCACCAGCGCGACCACCAGCGCGGCCAACGAGGTCCCGGCCAGGCACAGCGCCAGCGGCACGGTGGCCACGCCGTCGCCACGCACAAGGTCGATGATCCCCAGGTGCTGGCCCAGCAGCGGCACGGCGTACATCCAGTCCTGCGGCTTGAGCGGCATCACCATCAACGCGATGCTCGGCAGGATCGGCACCATCATCAGCACCGACAGGTAGGTCTGCGCCTCGCGGTAGCTCTTGGCGAACGCCGCCACCATCGACTGCAGCGCGCCCAGCAGCACGATCAGCGGCAACTGGAGCAGCAGCACGTACAGCGCGAAGGACGCTCCCAGGTGCACTTCCATGCCGAGCTTCTCGGTCGGGATGAAGCCGCCGACCACCGAGAACGCGACCAGGCAGATCACCAGGCTGGCGGTGGAGAACGCACAGATCGCCGCCAGCTTGCCGAGGAAGATCTTCCAGCGCGGCACCGGATTGGCGAACAGCGGTTCCAGCGACTGGCGCTCGCGCTCGCCGGCGGTCAGGTCGATCGCCAGGTACATGCCGCCGATGAAGATGGTCAGCACGAACAGGTACGGCAGCATGTTGAACATCAGCACCGCACGCGACTGCGCGGTGGCCTGGTCGCGCTTGGCCACGATCACCGGCGAGCCCAGCGCCGGCGAAAGGCCGCGCGCGATCAGCCGCATCGCGCCCTGCTGGCGGGAATAGCCTTCCACCAGCTTGGTCACGCGCTCGACCGGGGTGCTCGAATCGCGCTGGGAGGAGTCGTAGATCAGCTCCACCTGCACCGGTTCGCCCTTGCGCCAGGCCTTCGGGTAGTCGGGGGCGATGCGCAGCACCAGGTCGGCCTGCTGGTCGCGCACGGCGCGCTCGGGATCGGCCAGGGCCGGCTGCGGCACCACGCCGCCGGCCTCGAGCGCGCCGAGCAGGTTGGGCGCGTACTGCGCGCCGATCACCGGCACCTTGAGCGGCTGCTCGGCCTTGTCCAGTTCGCGGTTGATGGTCACGCTGATGATCATCACGAACAGCAGTGGCGTCAGCAGCGGCCCCATCAGGAAGGCGCTGGTCAGCGTGCGGCGGTCGCGCAGGTTCTCGCGCACTTCCTTCAGGAATACCGTCAGGAACGCGCGGCTGCGGCGCAGCGGCTGGGTGTCCATCTTGTTCATGCGGCCAGTCCCTCATCGCTGCCGATCAGTTTCACGAAGGCTTCCTCCAGGTTCGCCTCGCCCGTCTGCGCACGCAGCGCGTCGGGCGTCTCGTCGGCCACCACACGGCCGTGCGCGATCACCACGATGCGGTCGCACAGCGCCGCCACCTCCTGCATGATGTGGCTGGAGAACAGCACGCAGCGCCCTTCCGCCTTGAGCTTCGACATGAACTGGCGCAGCGCGCGGGTGGCCATCACGTCCAGGCCGTTGGTCGGCTCGTCCAGGATCACGTTGCGCGGGTCGTGCACCAGCGCGCGGGCGATCGCGGTCTTGACCCGCTGGCCCTGCGAGAAGCCCTCGGTGCGCCGGTCGGCGATGTCGCCCATGTCCAGGGCCTCGATCAGCGCATCGCGGCGGGTGCGGACTTCGTCGTCCGGCAAACCTTGCAGGTGCGCGAAGTAGTCGATGTTCTCGCGCGCGGTCAGGCGCTTGTACAGGCCGCGCGCATCGGGCAGTACGCCCAGGTGGCGGCGCACGGTGAGCGCGTCGGTGGACGCGTCGACGCCGTCGATCAGCACCTGCCCGCGGTCGGGCGTCATCAGCGTGTAGAGCATGCGCAGCGTGGTGGTCTTGCCGGCGCCATTGGGGCCGAGCAGACCGGTGATTTCGCCGTCGCGGGCGGTGAAGCTGACGCCGTCGACGGCCTTGACCGCGCCGAACGTCTTGTACAGGTCCTTGACCTCGATCATGGGGTCGCTCCGTTGAAGTCGATGAACAGCGGGGTCGGTTGCAGGCGGTCCAGGCAGCTCGCGTCGAGCTTCTCCGGATCGAGCTCCTCGACGAAGGTCTTCACCAGCGTGGGCATGCAGCCGGCGGCGATCACGTTGTGGCCCTGGCCCTTGAGCACGAGGTGGCGACCGTTGGAGAGCCCCTTGAGCACCTCCTCGCCGTAGCGCGGCGGCGTCACCGGGTCGTACTGGCCCGACAGCAGCAGCGTGGGGATGGCGGTCTTCAGCGGCTGGTGGAAATCGGCCGGGCGCGTGCCGCGCGGCCACACCGAGCAGATCGCCTCGAGCGTGTCGATCATGCGCGTGCCCAGGATGGTGTCGGCGTCCTGCGGGCGCGGCTTCAGCAGGTCGGCGTCCTCGCTGCAGATCACCGAGGACTGCATGCCGCCGTTCATGGTGTCGGCCAGGTCGCCGCTGATCAGCTTGGCCTGCCCCAGCAGCGGGCCGACGTCGCCGTGCGCCGCCGCGTCGATCGACAGCGGCAGCAGCGCGGCGGTGACCGGGGAGTAGGCGAACAGGCGCACCACGCTCGCCAGCGCGTCGTCGCTCAGCGTGCGCTCGACGCTCTGGTAGGTCTGCGGATCGCGGAAGCTGACCTTGTGCGGGTTGGCGCGCAGCGCGTCGCGCAACTGGTAGAGCGTCTGGTACGGGTCGCCGAAGCGCGCCTTGCACTCGGCGGTGCAGCGGGCGAACTGCGCCTTGAGCGCATCCTCCAGGTTGCGCGCGAAGTCCTCGCCCAACACCAGCTGGTTCGGTACCGCGCCATCGAGCAGGATGCTGCGCACCGCATCCGGATGATGCATGGCGTACTGCTGCGCCACGCGCGTGCCGTAGGACACGCCGACCAGGTCGAAGTCCGGCGCACCCAGCGCCTGGCGGGCGTCCTCCAGGTCGGCCACCGCCGCGGTGGTGGTGTAGTAGCGCGGGTCGGCCGTGGCCTGCACTTCCTTCAGGCAAGCCTGGACCTGCGCGCGCAACCGGTCGGGATCGAAGCCGGCGACGGCGCCGACCTTGTCGGCCTTCTCCGCCGCCTTGCAGTCCAGCGGATGGGAACGGCCGGTGCCGCGCTGGTCGATCAGCAGCACATTGCGGTGCGCCAGCAACGGGCTCAGCGCCGGCGCCACCATCGGCCAGGTCTCGGTCGCCGCCTGGCCGGGACCACCGGCGAGGTACACCAGCATGTCCTGGGCCGGTACGTCGGCGTCGGAGCGGATCACCGCCAGGTTCAACGTGATCTTGCGGCTGGCGGGATCGTCGCGGTTCTCGGGCACCTCGAAGGGCGCGCACCAGGCGGCTGTCGACAGGCCGCTGTCCGGCCGGCCCAGTTCGCAGGCCGTCAGCACCAGCCGGCCCAGCTTCCAGGTGTGCGGCCTGGCAGGGGGCAGGTCTTTCGCCGGTGCCGCAGGCGCCGCCGCCGCGACAGCATCGGCCCCGGCCGACGCCGGCGCACGCGGATGAAACTGGTTCCACGCCAGCAGGCCGAGCCCGCCGGCGACCACCACGATGCGCAGCATGGTGCGCGCTTTCAAAGCCATGTCCTCAACTCCCTTCCCGTCCCACGGATGATTTCCAGCCAGCGCCCAAGCGTCGACGCGAGCTCCCATTCGATGTCCACTCCGATCCGCCCGTCGCCCGTCGCGACCTGCGACGCGGGCACCCGCCCGGCCTCGCGCGGGGCCGGCTCCGACCAGGCCGGCATGCGCGCACAGGCCAGCAGCACGAGTGCGGCAACGATCACGGCGGTGCGGTGTCCCACGCGACCTCCTACAGCGACCAGTAGCGGTAGCGCAGCCGTGCCCACAGCTGCGCCAGCACGTAGCAACCGAACAGCGCCATCGGCGCCGCGGCGAACGGCATCGCGACCAGCTTCAAGGCGTTGAGGAAGAACATCCCCAGCACGATGCCGGTGCCGGCGATGAACGCCAGCACCATCGCCTCCATCTCCAGTCGGCGACGCATCTCGTCCATCAGTTGCATGTGGCGGAACTCCGCCCAGCCGGTCCAGGCATAGCTCGCCAGCAGCGCGGCCGCGGCGATCAGCTTGCCCGCGGGCGACAACTCCCGCGCATAGCGCAGAAACAGCACCACCACGACCAGCATCACGGTGGTCGGCAACCAGAGTCGGCGCGCGTAGCGTCGCAACAAGCTGTTCATTCGGTTCTCTCCCTAGGCTTGCGCATCATTGGGCTCGAAGATCGCTTCGATCGGCCGCCCGAACAGACGCGCGATCTTGAAGGCCAGCGGCAGGCTCGGGTCGTACTTGCCGGTCTCGATCGCATTGACGGTCTGGCGCGAGACGTCCAGCCGTTCGGCCAGGTCCGCCTGCGACCATCCCTGCTCCCCGCGCAGGTCGCGCACCCGGTTTTTCATCGACGGCGCAGCCTCAGCACCAGCACCAGCTTGGCCAGACCGAAGATCCAGAAGAAGCACGGCAGCACCAGCAGGGCGACCAGCGCGGCCGGCACCTCGCCCAGCACCCCGGCACTGAGCAGCAACCCGAAACTCAGGAACCCGCACGAGGTCAGCACGGCTGCGGCGGCCAGCGCCTGCAGGTCGATCTGCCGCTCCAGCTCGTCCTGCTCGCGGATGACCCGCGCCATGGCGCGCATCGCCAGCACCACCGGCAGCATCGGCAGCAAGGCAAGCAGCGCACGCAGAGCGGTGCTGTCGGTGCGCGGCACCAGCCAGCCGTACAGCCCGATCAAGGCGCAGTAACCAGCCATGGCCGGCACGAACTGCCGCAGATAGCGCTTGTGCACCGCGCGCATGGCCATCGCTCAGCCCTCGCCGGGCCGGCGGCGCAGGCGGCGCCACAACAGGGCCGCCAGCACCACCAGCACGCCCGGCACCAGCCCGACCAGCAACCCGGCCTGGAAGTCGTCCAGCCGCCCGCGCCACCAGGCCACGCCCAGCACCATCAGCGCCAGCACGGCGAGCAACAGCAACTGCCTGCCCGGCGAGCTTCCCTCGCAACTGGCGCTTTCGCCGTAATGGCGTACCAGCAGCCACCAGCGGGCGATGCCGTAACCGATCATGGTCACCGGGAAAACCCAGATCAGGATGCTGCCGTCGAGCTCCAGCACACCCGCCGCGGCCAGGAACCCGCCGACCAGGCTCAGCGCGCCGAGCAACGCCGTGGCCGCGCCCAGCGCCACCAGGTGCACGCGCTGCTCGAACTCGTCGCTGGCGCCGATGCGCCGGGCCATCAGGCCGATCACGAACAGCATCGGCAGCACCGGCACCACTGCCAGCAGCACCTTCAACGGCACGCTGGCGGCCGTGCGGCTCAGCGGCCAGACCAGCAGCATCGCGGCCATGTAGGCCACCATCGCGACGGACAGCTGGCTGCGGTAGTGGCTTTCGTTGAAACGCGGCATCTCGGGCTCCCCTGCCCGACGGACCTGCCACCCCGGCCGGCCTGTCAAGCAAACTTGACACGCAGCCTAGACATCGCTGCCGGACATGTCAAGCACCCTTTACACGCCGCCCATATCGGCCTTGCCTTGCGCGACTTGAGTGATCAAACTGTGATAGTGATCACAAAGTGAAGCATGTGACGCACAGGGGCAAATCCGGGACTGGGGAGTCCACCGGGAAAGGGACGGCCACTTCGAGCACGAGGCGGCATTTTTTTGGCGCAACCCTTTGCATGCCAACGGTTTGGCGAATGGTCGCGCCCGTTGGCACAGGACTTGCGAATTGCCGCACAGCCAAACAGGCCCTTGCTTGCTGGCCATGCCGCGGACGGCTCGGAAACCTGGCAAGGCCTGCACCGCATCCGATCACCTTGAGTCAGTTGCAACAACCAACTTCCAGAGGAACCAGCATGTCCAAGCGCCTTCTTTCCGCCGCCCTGATCGCCGGCCTCGGCCTGGCTTTCGGCGCCAACGCCGCTACCGCCAACAGCGTGTCGAACTCCTCTCCCGATGGCAGCATCACCATCACCGGCACGGTAGTCGGGCAGACCTGCAAGGTGGACGGCAAGAGCGCCGGCACCGCTGATGCGATTAGCGTGGCCCTGCCGACCGTGCTGACGTCCAACCTGGCTTCCGCGGGCGCCACCGCAGGCCAGAAGCAGTTCTCCATCGGCATCACCGGCTGCGATGCCGCACTGAGCACGGTGCAGACCTATTTCTCCGGCACCAACATCGACACCACAACCGGCAACCTCAGCAACAACGGATCGGCTGCCAACGTGCAGGTGCAACTGCTCAACGCCGACGCCTCGGCCATCAACCTGGGCGGCGCAGATGCCTCCGCGCAGAATTCGCAGACGGCCAACCTGGACGCCACCGGCAGTGCCACCCTCGATTACACCGCCCAGTACATCGCCCAAGGTGGTGCGGCCGGGTCGGGTGACGTGAACACCAGCGTCCAGTTCACGATGGTCTACAACTGAGGCATCCCGGCGCTTTCCGCCAGGGCACGCTAAAAAGGTGCCTTGGCGGGAAACCGCCCGCCTGCGAGGTTCTTTCCGATGAAGATGCCAGTCCGCACGCTCGGCGCGGCGTGGCTGGGCCTGTGCCTGTCCATGGCGGCGGCACACGCCAGCGTGCTCATTACCGGCACCCGGGTCGTGTTCCCAGCACAGGACGGCGAGGTGACCGTCCGCCTGACCAACGACAGCGATCACCCTGCACTTGTCGAGTCCTGGATCGATGCCGGCGACGCGCAATCGACACCCGACAAAGCCGACACGCCTTTCCTGGTCACGCCGCCGCTGTTCCGGATGGAGGCACATCGGGACCAGAGCCTGCGCATCCTGTTCACACCAGGCCAGCGGGCCTTGCCTGGCGACCGCGAGTCGCTGTTCTGGCTGAACGTGCTGGAAGTCCCGCCCCGGCCCTCCACTGGCGCGGCCGGCGCAAACTATCTGCAGCTGGCGATCCGCTCCCGCCTGAAGCTTTTCTATCGGCCCGCCCTCCTTGCCGGAGACCCGGCGAAGGCGCCGGGCACGCTGCAGTTCCAGACGGTGCACGACGCCAACGGCTATGCCCTGAGGGTGCACAACCCGTCCCCTTACCACATCACCATCACCAAGCTGGAAGTCACTGCGGCCGGCAAGCCCTACGAGGGCCAGCCCGGCATGGTTGCGCCCCTGTCGGACCTGAAGGTGCCGCTGCCCGAACTGGCAACCACGCCGGATACGGGTAGCAAGGTGCGGTACGTCTGCATCGACGACTTTGGCGCTGCCGTCGACTTTCAGAAGCCGCTCGTGCCGCAATGACTATGCGCGCGGCCTGCAAGCCACGCCTTCGCGGGCCCGTGGCCTGCTACCGGCTTGCGCTCGTCGCGGCTATCGCAGCCGCTTACGCATGGCCGGCGGCTGGGAATGCGTTGTCCGCCTCCGCCAATGCCGGCGGAAGCGCCGACGTCGCGACGCCCCTCGCGGATACGGCCGCCCCCGCCAACTACGCCGACTTCGATCCGGCACTGTTGTCCGGCGCGGGCCAGAACACGACCGATCTGTCGCGCTTCGAACATGGAAACCCGGTGCTGCCCGGCCTCTACAGCACGGACGTCTATCTGAACAACGCCTGGAAGGGGCGCGCCAACGTGCGCTTCGCCGCGGCCAGGCCTGACGCCAACGCCACGCTCTGCGTGGACGACCGGCTGCTAGGTCAGCTGGGGTTGCTGCCCGCCGAGCCCGACCCGGCGCTGGCCGCCCGCCTGCGGGACAAGACCGCGTGTGTTGCCATCGGCGAGGCCATCGTCGGCGCCACCGCGACCTTCGAGATGGCCAGCCTGCGACTTGATATCAGTGTGCCGCAGGCCTACATGAACCAGCTCCCCCGCGGTTACGTTAGCCCCGAGTACTGGGACGAGGGGATTCCCGCGGCGCTGCTCAACTACAGTCTCAACAGCTATCGCACTCGCAGCCAGGGTCAGGCGCAAACCAGTAGCTACCTGGGCTTGAACGCCGGGCTCAATCTGGGCGGCTGGCATTTCCGACAGGACTCCACGGCAGTCTGGCAATCGGCTACCGGCAATATGTCAGCGCGCCACCGCTGGCAGACCATCAACGCCTACGTCGAGCGCGACCTGCCCGCGCTACGCGCGCGGGTCACCCTTGGCGACAGCTACACCGACGGCTCGGTGTTCGACAGCTTTGGCCTACGCGGCGTGCAACTGCGCACGGACGACCGCATGCTGCCCCAGTCCATGCGCGGCTATGCCCCGGTGGTTCGCGGCGTCGCGCAAACCAACGCCAAGGTCACGGTGAGCCAGAACGGCGTGCAGATCTACCAGACCACCGTCGCTCCCGGCCCCTTCACGGTCAAGGATCTCTATCCCACCGGCTACGGCGGCGACCTGACAGTAGCGGTTACCGAGGCGGATGGCCGCGTGCGCACCTTCGCGGTGCCTTACGCCTCGGTCTCGCAGCTGCTGCGGCCCGGCATCACACGCTTCGACCTGGCAGCCGGCCGTCTGCGCAACCTGTCGCTGACCGATGCACCGGACGTGGTCCAGGCCACCGTGCAACACGGTTTCAACAACCTGGTTACCGGCTACGCCGGCGTGGGCGGTTTCGAGGGGTACGCGGCGTTGCTGCTCGGCGGAGCGGTCAACACCCGGGCTGGCGCCTTTGCCCTTGACCTCACTAGCGCACGTACGCGCATCCCCGATGCAGGTGCCCATGCCGGCACCAGCGTGCGCCTGAGCTACAGCAAACTCGTGCCCGACACGCAGACGGTGTTGTCGGTGGCCGCCTATCGGTATTCGACCAGCGGCTTCCTCGGCCTGACCGACGCCGCGCTCGCCCGGGACTACGCCCTTCACGGGCTTGATCCGTTCCAGGCAACGTCGAAAAGGACCACGGTGATCGATGGCGTTCCGCGGCAGTCGTTGCTGACCCCCAGCGAACAGGCGGCCCTCTCGGGCGGCGATTTCGATCCTTCCCGGGCCCGCCTGGCCGGACTCGCGCGCCAGCGCAACAGTTTCACGCTCACGCTGACCCAGCGCCTGGGCGACGGCGCCGGCTCGCTGTATGTAACCGGTCTGGCACGCGACTACTGGAACCAGGCGGGGACCGACACCCAGCTTCAACTCGGCTACAACAATCGCTACGGCCGCCTCAGCTACAGCGTTTCGGCCACCCGGGTGCAGAATTCCGAGGCCGGCAGCGACACCCAGTTCATGCTGAGCCTGAGCTTGCCCCTGGGAGGGGGCGACCAGGTACCCACGCTGACCTTCAATGCCAGTCAAAGCCGCGAGCTTGGCCACCAGGACCAGGCCGTGCTCAACGGCAGCCTGGGTGAGGATGGCACGTTCACCTATGGCGGATCGATCACCCGTGTCGGCGGCGGCGGGGGTACGGCTGAAACCCTGAACGCGGGCTACCGCGCCGGCTACGGCAGTCTGGACGCCAGCTATGGTCGAGGCAACGGCTATTCGCAGGCTTCCGTGAGCGCCGCTGGGGCCGTGGTTGTCCACGCCGGTGGCGTGACGTTCGGACAGCTGATGGGCGATACCGTCGGCCTGGTCTACGCCCCCGGCGCAGCGGGGGCCAAGGTGACCAGCGCGAGCGGCGTGTATGTCGACCGCCATGGCTATGCACTGTTGCCCTACCTCGTGCCTTACTCGCTCAACACGGTGCAGCTCGACCCCAAGGGCCTGCCGCTGGACGTGCAACTGAAGGCGACAAGCGCCCAGGTCGCACCGCACGCCGGCGCTTTGTCGCAGGTGACCTTCGGGACGGAGCGTGGGCGCACCGTGATCCTGCAGGCCCGCCGGCCCGACGGCCAGGCCCTGCCCTTCGGCGCACAGGTGTTCAATCCGCAGGACGTATCCCTGGGCGTGGTGGGCCAGGGCGGCAAGATCCTCGCGCGCGGGGTGGAAGCCAGCGGCGAGCTCACCGCGCGCTGGCAGGACGATCGCGGCCGCCCGCAGGCGTGCACGCTCCACTACACATTGCCGCAGGAAGTGGGGGATGGGGACGCGGCCTATACCGCCATCCCTACCATCTGCACCGCGCCAGCGGTGTCACGGCAGGATAGATGATGCACGCAAACGCCCACCTTCGGCCTGCATGCGACCCGGCGCATACCACAGTCCCGCGGAGCCCGACACTTCCGCTGTTGCGCGCCATCGTCGTGTTATTGCTGCTGATGATTGCACCACTTGCGCACGGCGCGTGCTCGTTCGACAAGATCAACGGAAACAACAACGGAAACGGAAACGGAAACGGAAACGGAGGAAACCGCTACACGCCCGGGGCAGTACATTTCTCGGTCCAGAGCCCGATCATGTTGCCGTTCGACTTCAATTACGGGCAACTGTTGGCCAGTCCGGTCACTGCACTTCCGGTCAACCCTCCGAAGATTTCCTGCGATTTTGCGTTCTACGGCCTCTCCAACTCGGTCGGGGGTTGGCCCACGGACAACCCTTCATACACCTACCCTGTCGGCTCCAGTGGTGTTGGATTCCGCCTCATGCAAGCCGACGACCCCGGCAATTACGTGGCTCCGTTCGGCATCGTGGGCAATGTAAACAGCAAGGATTTCAACGTCGCCACGACATTGCAGCTCGCGCAGGTGGGAACGATCGAGAACGGCTACACGATTCCAGCTAACACGGTGCTCGCCAGTTGGTGGTGGGGAGGCATCGTTCCGATGAGCTTCATCCTGGACAACGCCGTAAGGTTTCAGGCACCTGCCTGTCGGGTCGACTTGGACTCGAAAGCCATCTCTGTCCAGCTGCCGCGGATTGCATCGGGTGCCTTCAGTGGCAAGGACACCACCGCGGGAGCCACCCCGTTCAATATCCATTTGGCCTGCCCCAGCGGCGTCTCGGCCACCCTCGATATCCAGTTCGACGCCCAGACCGGTACGTCACCTGGTTACACCACCGTCCTGGGCAACCAGGGCACAGCCACCGGCGTTGGCGTCGAACTCGTCGATGTGAATGGCGTCCCTGTCCCATTCGGCCAGGCGACCCGCGTTGGCGCCATATCCCGCAACATGACGCTGCCTTACGCGGCCCAGTATCACGCCACGGCGAACACGGTCACGGGCGGCTCGGTCGCGGCCAAGGCGACATTCACCTTGTCCTATGAATAGGGCTATTCGTAGGTCCGAGTGACCAGTACGGGGCGCGGGGCCCCTGATGAACCGGCCGCGACGTAGTCGTTGAAGTACTTCAGCACGGGAACCGATTCATTGGCGGCGAGGCGCGTCACGGTCTGCGTGAACATCCGGCTGTTGGACATTGGACGGGTTGCGTTCGAGCCACATCCATAGCGCAACGCAGGCAACGCACCCACCTCATCCGGGGACGGCACGCCATTGGCAACGGAGGCGCACGTCGGTTCCACCACCGCGCCATGGAAATGGATCTGTCCGCCCTGCGCCCACGCACAGGAGGCCGCCAGCGCACACATCGAGCCGATCAACCAACGAAGCGAACCGCGCATGAGCCAGCCCTCGCGGCGCGCAGAGGCGCGCCTGAAAGTGCTTTCGGCAGCTTGCGCCTGCCCTTGATGGCACGCGACGGACTCCCCTCCGAAAGCGCGAACCCCGTCACATTTTTGACGGGCCCGGGTTCGGCGGAAGGTTTAGCGGATGGGTGGTGAGCAGGGCGCCTGCGCTGGCGGCGTACTTATCGACGCCGGGGCAACAAACTTGAAGGGGCCGTCTGGCCCTCGAACTCTCCCCCGTAGGAGCCCACTGGTGGGCGATGCTGTTGGGGCCTGATGCCGGACCGGAGTGAAGGGCATCGCCCACAAGTGGGCTCCTACGAAGAGCGGCGGCGGATCAGCGGGAGGAGGTGTACTTCTCGCGGCGGATCTGGGAGACGGGCAGGCCGTAGTCCTTCAGGGCGGTGAAGGCGGCGTCGACCAAAGCGATGTCGCGGTCGGGGTGCGGGGGCCTTCGCGACAACTCCTCGCCGTAGAGCAGTTTGCTTCAAACCGAAGGTGCCGCTGGCGCCGTGCGCTTTCCCGTAGGAGCCCACTTGTGGGCGATGCTCCAGGGCTTGATGCCGGACCGGGGCGAAGGGCATCGCCCACAAGTGGGCTCCTACGACGAGCGGGGCGGATCAGCGGGAGGAGATGTACTTCTCGCGGCGGATCTGGGAGACGGGCAGGCCGTAGTCCTTCAGGGCGGTGAAGGCGGCATCGACCATGTTCGGGTTGCCGCACAGGTAGGCGATGTCGCGGTCGGCGTGCGGGGCCAGTTCGGCCAGGACGGCCTGCACGTGGCCGCTGCGGTCGTTCGGGCGGGGTACGGCGCGGGGCTGGCGGCTGAGGCAACCGTGGAAGGTGAAGCCGGGGTTTTCCTTCGCGAAGGCCTCGAACTCCTCGCCGTAGAGCAGTTCGGCTTCATTGCGCGCGCCGTACAGCAGCACCACCTCGCGGTCGCCCTTGGCCAGCAGCTGGCGGATCAGCGGCAGCATGGCGCGGTACGGGGTGACGCCGGTGCCGGTGGCCAGCAGCAGGTAACGGGGGTGGGTGTCGCCCGGTTGCAGGCAGAAGCGCCCGTAGGGGCCACTGGCCTCGATCGTCTCGCCCGGCTTGAGGTTGGCCAGCAGCCGGGTGGCCGCGCCGCCCTCGACGTAGCTCACGGCGATCTCGATGCGCTGGACCGGGGCGCTGCCGTCGCCGACGGTGCCGACCGAATAGCTGCGCTTGGTCGCGGTGCCGTCGTCGTAGTGGAAATGCACCTGCAGGAACTGCCCGGGCTGGAACGCCAGCGGCTGCCCGTCGACGCGTTCGAACACCAGGTGGCGCACGCTGGGGGCGAGCATGTAGCTGTCGACGAGACGGAGGGTGAAGTGGTCGGCCATGGGATTCCGGAGCGGGCGGCACGTCCGGCATGACCGGGCGGCGGGTAAACGGCCCCGTATAATAAAGGGCTGGCCCCCACGGTGCAGCCCATGTCATCTGTTCCCGCACTCGTCGTCGACAACCTGCGCAAGACCTACGGCAACGGCGTCGAAGCCCTCAAGGGCGTTTCGCTGACCGTCCAGCAGGGCGATTTCTTCGCGCTGCTCGGCCCCAATGGCGCGGGCAAGTCCACGCTGATCGGCATCCTCTCCTCGCTGGTCAACTCCACCAGCGGCGACGCGCGCATCTTCGGCGTGTCGGTCAACCAGCAGCGCAACGAGGCGATGAAGCTGATCGGCCTGGTGCCGCAGGAGATCAACTTCAACCAGTTCGAGAAGCCGTTCGACATCTGCGTGAACGAAGCCGGCTTCTACGGCATCCCGCGCAAGGTCGCCGCGGTGCGCGCGGAGAAGTACCTGAAAGAGCTGCGCCTGTGGGACAAGGCGCAGGACCAGGCGCGCATGCTCTCCGGCGGCATGAAGCGACGCCTGATGATCGCCCGCGCGATGATGAACGAGCCGCGCCTGCTGATCCTGGACGAGCCGACCGCCGGCGTGGACATCGAGATCCGCCGCTCGATGTGGCAGTTCGTCAGCGCCATCAACGCGGCCGGCACCACGGTGATCCTCACCACGCACTACCTGGAGGAGGCCGAGCAGCTGTGCCGCAACATCGCGATCATCGACCACGGCACGATCGTGGAGAACACCTCGATGAAGCGGTTGCTGGCGACGCTGGATGTGGAAACCTTCGTGTTCGACGTCAACGGCGTGCCCGCCGCGCTGCCGGCGATGCCGGGGGTGGTCGTGCGCAAGGTCGACGAGCACACGCTCGAAGCGGACATGTCGCGCCACCATGACCTCAACTCGCTGTTCGCCGCGCTGTCCTCGCACGGCATCACGGTGACCTCGATGCGCAACAAGACCAACCGGCTCGAAGAACTGTTCGTGCGACTGGTCGAAGGCGGGCGGGACAAGGCCGCCTGACATCGCCGCGTCCATACCCTGTAGGAGCCCACTTGTGGGCGATGCTTTTGGGCTTGGGTGCGGGATCAGAGCCAAGAGCATCGCCCACAAGTGGGCTCCTACGAAGAGCAGCAGCAGATTCCGGAGAACTCATGAGCAACGCTACGGCCAACCTGGTCGCCCTCCACACCCTCGTGCGCCGCGAGATCGTGCGCATCATGCGCATCTGGACGCAGACGCTGATTCCGCCGGCGATCACGATGACGCTGTACTTCGTCATCTTCGGCAAGCTGATCGGCAGCCGCATCGGCACCATCCAGGGCGGCTTCACCTACATGCAGTACATCGTGCCGGGGCTGGTGATGATGAGCATCATCACCAACAGCTACGGCAACATCTCCAGCTCCTTCTTCGGCGCCAAGTTCAGCCGCGCGGTGGAGGAGATGCTGGTCTCGCCGATGCCCAACTGGGTGATCCTGCTCGGCTACGTCACCGGCGCGGTCACGCGTGGCCTGGTGGTGGGCGCGCTGGTGCTGACGATCGCGCTGTTCTTCACCTCGCTGCACATCGCCCACCCGCTGGTCACCTTCTTCTCGGTGTTGCTGGGCGCGACGATCTTCTCGCTGGCCGGCTTCGTCAACGCGGTCTACGCCAAGAAATTCGACGACATCGCGCTGGTGCCGACCTTCGTGCTCACGCCGCTGACCTACCTTGGCGGCGTGTTCTATTCGATCAACATGCTGGGCGAGCCGTGGCAGGCGATCTCGCGCGCCAACCCGATCCTTTACATGGTCAACGCGTTCCGCTTCGGCGTGCTGGGCATCAGCGACGTGGACATCACGGTGGCGTTCGTGGTCATGCTGGGCTTCGTCGCGGCGCTGTCGATCGTGGCGCTGCAGTTGCTCAAGCGCGGCGTGGGCCTGCGTTCCTGACGCTTCCACCATGCGCGTCAACAAATACATCAGCGAAGCCGGCCTGTGCTCACGCCGCGAGGCGGACGAGTGGCTGGTGGCCGGCCGCGTCACCATCAACGGCGAAGTGGTCGGCACCGGCGCCAAGGCGCTGGAGGGCGACGAGGTGCGGGTCGATGGCGAACTGGTGCGCATGCGCGTGCTGGCGGCCACCCCGGCGGCGAAAAAGGCGACCTACATCGCGCTGAACAAACCGGTCGGCATCACCTGCACCACCGACCAGAGCGTGGCCGGCAACATCGTGGATTTCGTCGACCACCGCGAGCGCGTGTTCCCGGTCGGCCGGCTGGACAAGGATTCCGAAGGGCTGATCCTGCTGACCAGCAACGGCGACATCGTCAACGAGATCCTGCGCGCCGAGAACCGGCACGAGAAGGAATACCTGGTCGCGGTGAACAAGCCGGTGACCGACGCATTCCTCGCCGGCATGGCGCGCGGCGTGCGCATCCACGGGCAGATGACGCTGCCCTGCAAGGTGCGCAAGATCGCGAAATTCGGTTTCGGCATCGTGCTCACGCAGGGACTGAACCGGCAGATCCGCCTGATGGCCGCGGCGTTCGACTACCGCGTGACCCAGCTGCGCCGCGTGCGCATCGACAACGTACGCCTCGGCCACCTGCGCCCCGGCCAGTGGCGCAACCTCACCGACGCCGAGCTGAAAGGCCTGCTGCCCAGCCGCACGCAGTGGTGAGCCCCTGCTCTTCGTAGGAGCCCACTGGTGGGCGATGCCTTTTGGCGTGTGGGTCGATCGGAGCGAGGAGCATCGCCCACGAGTGGGCTCCTACGGGGGGTGGGCGCCCCGGCCCCGCCGACGCGGGGCTGAAGGGCCTGCCCCCCGGCCGCACGCGCCGCTCTTCGTAGGAGCCCACTGGTGGGCGATGCCTTTTGGCGTGTGGGTCGATCAGAGCGAGGAGCATCGCCCACGAGTGGGCTCCTACGGGAGGCGGGCGTCGCGGTCCCGCCGACGCGGGGCTGAAGGGCCTGCCGCCCGGCCGCACGCGCTGCTCTTCGTAGGAGCCCACTTGTGGGCGATGCCTTTTGGCGTGTAGGCCGATCGGAGCGAGGAGCATCGCCCACGAGTGGGCTCCTACGGGAGGTGGGCGTCGCGGCCCCGCCGACGCGGGGCTGAAGGGCCTGCTGCCCGGCCGCACGCGCTGCTCTTCGTAGGAGCCCACTGGTGGGCGATGCCTTTTGGCGTGTGGGTCGATCGGAGCGAGGAGCATCGCCCACGAGTGGGCTCCTACGGAGGGGGGCGTCGCGGCCCCGCCGACGCGGGGCTGAAGGGCCTGCCGCCCGGCCGCACGCGCTGCTCTTCGTAGGAGCCCACTTGTGGGCGATGCCTTTTGGCGTGTAGGCCGATCGGAGCGAGGAGCATCGCCCACGAGTGGGCTCCTACGGGAGGTGGGCGTCGCGGCCCCGCCGACGCGGGGCTGAAGGGCCTGCTGCCCGGCCGCACGCGCTGCTCTTCGTAGGAGCCCACTGGTGGGCGATGCCTTTTGGCGTGTGGGTCGATCGGAGCGAGAGCATCGCCCACGAGTGGGCTCCTACGGAGGGGGGCGGGCGAGGGGTCAGCGTTTGACTTCGCCCACGCGGAAGCGGCACACGTGCCCGCCGCGGATGATGCATTCCATGTGGTGGATGCGGCGGCCGCTGGCGGCCTCCATGTAGGCCAGGTCGAACTTGCATACCTGCGGCACGTTGCGGGCCAGGGCGTGGAACACGCAGTTGAAGGCTTCCACCTGCTGCTCCTGGCCGTGCCTGGCGACCACCGCCTCGTAGCCGAGCGCGTCGAGCTGGCTGGCCAGTCGCTGCACGACGTCGTCGTGGCTGGCTTCGGGCGGTAGCGGCACTTCGTGGCTGCCCAGCGTGCGGCCGAGGTCCTGCAGCATTTCCTCCAGCGCGGCCGCGCCGTAGCGTTCGCGCAGTTTGTCCAGCAGCGCGGTGCCGAGCAGGCCGTAGTTGCGCGGAAACAGTCCGCGCCCGTTCTCGGTAAGGCGAAAGCGCGCCTGCGGCCGGCCACCGGTGGCCCGCGCCTGCCCGCGGTCGACGAAGCCGCGCGCGAGAAGCGCACTCAGGTGCTGGCGTACCGCGTTGTGGCTGATGCGCAACCGCTCGCACAGCTCCTCCACCGAACAGCCCTCCGGCGCCATCAACAACTGGCGCAGCAGGCGCTGCTGGGTGGGCCCGAGCCGTGCGAGCGCGCTCATGCTCAGGCGGCCTTGTCCGGGAACTGCCTGGCGATCGCACCGGCCAGCGCGTCGGAAATCATGTCCATATGCGCCTGCATCGCCTCCCAGGTGGACTGCTCATGCTTCATGTCGCCCGCCATGATCTGCTGGATCTGCGTGGCATGGTGCGCCACGTGGGCGGCCATCAGGCCCTGCACGGCGTTCTCCGGCAGGTTCGGATTGGCGCCGGAGAGGAACTTCGCGATCTCGCCGACATTGGACTGCAGTTCCGCCATCGCCTTGCGCTCGGCGGCGGAATCGTTGGCGACGCGTGCGTCGGTCAGTGCCTTGACGCCGCCCCAGTGGGCGGCCAGCAACTCGAGCATGCGCGCGCCGGCCGGCTTGCCGTAGAAGCCGGCGACCGCATCGGCGATCTGCCTGGCATTGGCGACCACCGCATTGGCCGCGGCCCTGGCCCTGGCACTGTCATGGGCGTGAACGGCCAGCGCGTAGTCGCGGGTGTGCACGACGTGGCCGTGCCAGAGCGCGCGCATCGCGGCATCGAGCCTGGGGGCGGCGGGGACGGCGGACATCGGGGTTTGCGTCTGCATGGCCATCGCGGGCGTCGCCGCGGCGAAGGCGGCGGCGAGGACGAGGGCGGGCAGGCAGGTGGACGGTTTCATGGCGGATCTCCAGAAGGGTCGTCGCGGGTGCGACGGTGGAGAGTCTGGAGGGGCCAGATCTACGCGCAATGGATATATGTGTAAAGCCTCCCTCACCTCGCCTTTCGGTAGGAGCCCACTTGTGGGCGATGCTTTTTGGGTGGGCGTGATGGAAGAGCATCGCCCACGAGTGGGCTCCTACGGGGGTGCGAGGTAAGGTAGGGGTTTTCCGGTGGATGCATGCCCATGTCCTTACGTCATCGCCTGCTGCTTGGCGCCCTGCTCCCGTTCGCCGCCATCGCCGCCGAGCCGCCGGCGCAGCCGGTCGAGCACCCGGAGCTGCACGCCCTCGCCAGCGCCCCGAGCGAGGCCGAGCTGCGCGCCACGATCACCGCGCTGGTCGGCTTCGGCACCCGCCACACGCTTTCCGATACGCACTCGGACACCCGCGGCATCGGTGCGGCGCGGCGCTGGGTGAAGGCGCGTTTCGAACGCATCAGCCGCGACTGCGGCGGGTGCCTGGAGGTGGTCACGCCGTCGCAGAGCTTCACCGGCGAGCGCGCGCCCAGGCCGGTCGAGGTGACGGACGTGGTCGCCATCAAGCGGGGCAGCAGCGATCCGGAGCGCGTGATCGTGATCACCGGGCACCTGGATTCGCGCGTCTCCGACGTGATGGACACCACCCACGACGCCCCCGGCGCCAATGACGATGCCTCCGGCGTGGCCGCGCTGATCGAGGCCGCGCGGCTGCTGTCGAAGCAGGACAACCGCGCCACCCTGGTGTTCGCGGCGCTGTCCGGCGAGGAGCAGGGCCTGTACGGCGGCAAGGTGCTGGCCGACTACGCGGTGGCGCAGGGCTGGCGCGTGGAGGCCGACCTCAACAACGACATCGTCGGCAACAGCCGCGGCCAGAACGGCGTGCGCGACAACACCGTGGTGCGCGTGTTCTCCGAGGGCACCAAGAGCAACGAAACGCTGAAGCAGGCCGCGTTCCGCCGCTACCACGGCGGCGAGGTCGACTCGCCCTCGCGCAACCTGGCCCGCTACATGGACCGCCTGGCCGACGCCTACCTGCCCGATTTCGGCGTGCGCATGGTCTACCGCACCGACCGCTACGGCCGCGGCGGCGACCAGGTGCCGTTCCTGCAGGCCGGTTTCCCCGCGGTGCGGGTGACCGAGGCCCACGAGGACTACACGCGCCAGCACCAGGACCTGCGTCCGGGCTATGGCGACACGATCGACGGCATCGACTTCCGCTACCTCGCCCGGGTCACCGCGCTCGACGCCATCACCATGGCGAGCCTGAGCCGTGCGCCGGCGCCGCCCGCCGGGGTGGACATCGAAGGCGCGCTGGCCACCGACACCACGCTGCGCTGGCACAAGGTGCCCGGCGCGGCCGGCTACCGCGTGCACTGGCGCGACACCACCGCGCCGCGATGGCAGCACGCACGCGCGGTCGGCGACGTGGACCATGCCGTGCTCAAGGACGTGGTGATCGACGACTGGTTCTTCGGGGTGTCGTCGGTGTCGGCCGACGGTTACGAAAGCCCGGTGGTGTTCCCGGGCGACGCGGGTAGTTTCGAGCGCTCCCCCGCGGGGAGTTGAGCCGAACCCACCGCCTCTTCGTAGGAGCCCACTTGTGGGCGATGCCTTTTGGGGGGTCAGGCGAGGGGGGCGGGTCGATCGCCCACAAGTGGGCTCCTACGGGGGTGGTGCGGGGTCAGGCGAGGGGGGCGGGTCGATCGCCCACGAGTGGGCTCCTACGGGGGGTGGTGCGGGGGTCAGGCGAGGGGTGCGGGTCGATCGCCCACGAGTGGGCTCCTACGGGGGGTGGTGCGGGGTCAGGCGAGGGGGGCGGATCGATCGCCCACGAGTGGGCTCCTACGGGGGGGCGGGGTCAGGCGACGAGGCCGAGGTGGGAGGTGTTGGCGCGGCGTTCGCGGGCCGCGCGGGCGCGGCGGAGGGCGACCAGGCAACCCCAGGCGAGCGTCGCCAGGCTGAAGATCCCGGCGGCCGCGGCGATGTAAAGCAGGATGTGCACGACGCGTTCCTTGGAGGGCAGCTACCGCATCGTTAGCGGCAGGCCGTGAAAAAAACTTGAGCGCGCCTGCTGGCGCGCCCACGCCCTCGATTCTAGAAAGCCCGCGCCGAAACCGCGCCGCCGCAAACGAGACCTGCGTCTCAAAACCTCGGCTGCGCGTGCCAGCGCCAGGCGCTGGCGATGATCCCGGCCAGATCGGCATGCCGTGGCGTCCAGCCCAGCTCCTGCCGGGCCCGCGCGCTGGCGGCCACCAGCGTCGGCGGATCGCCGGCACGGCGCGGTTCCCAGTGGAACGGCAGGTCCCGACCGGTCACCTCGCGCACCGCCGCGATCACCTCCAGCACGCTGAAGCCTTCCCCGTTGCCCAGGTTGAAGCGGTGCGCGCCGGGGTGCACGGCCAGGTACTCGAGCGCGGCCAGGTGCGCGGCGGCCAGGTCGTCCACGTGCACGTAGTCGCGCACGCAGGTGCCGTCGCGCGTGGGGTAGTCGTTGCCGAACAGGCGCAGGGGGTCGCCGCTGCCGGCGGCCGCGCGCAGCGCGTTGGGGATCAGGTGGGTCTCCGGCTGGTGCGCCTCGCCGATCTCCGCCGAGGGCGTGGCGCCCGCCGCATTGAAGTAGCGCAGCGCCACCGAGCGCAGGCCGTACGCCGACGCCGCATCGGCGAGCATGCGTTCGACCATCAGCTTGCTGGCGCCGTAGGGGTTGATCGGCGCGGTCGGGTGGTCCTCGTCGATCAGCGGCTGCTGCGGCACGCCGAACACCGCCGCGGTGGAAGAGAACACCAGCCGCTCCACGGCCGCCTCGCGCATCGCCTCCAGCAACACCAGCGTGCCGGCGACGTTGTTGTCGTAATAGGCGTAGGGCCGCGCCATCGACTCGCCCACCAGCGACAGCGCGCAGAAGTGCATCACCGCGTCGTAGCGTTGCGCGGCGAACACCCGGCGCAGGGCCTCGCGGTCGCGGATGTCGGCCTCGATCAGCTCGCCCCAGCGCACGGCCTCGCGGTGGCCGGTGGAAAGGTTGTCCAGCACGGTGACGCGGTGGCCCGCCCCGGCAAGCCAGCGGGCCGCGTGTGAGCCGATGTAGCCGGCGCCGCCGCAAACGAGAATGTGGTGTGTCACGAAATGGATTCCTGTTGATGCAATACCCACGCCGCCGCCCTTCGTAGGAGCCCACTTGTGGGCGATGGTTTGATCGCGCCATTGCGAAGAGCATCGCCCACGAGTGGGCTCCTACGGGAGGGTCTGCCCGCCCTGCGCCGAGAGCATCGCCCACGAGTGGGCTCCTACGGGAGGCGGGTGGTGAGGGTGGCCAGGGCGACGCCGGCTTCGTTGGCGAGGATGTCGGGCCATTCGATCCGCGGATAGCCGCCGACCCGCCACTGCACGATTTCCAGCACCAGCCCCAGCGCCCCGACCAGCACGAACGTCCAGCCGCGACGCAGGGCCAGCCAGCCGCCGGTGGCGACCAGCGCGAACAGGCCCACGTGCGCGGCCACGTCCAGCCAGCCGACCCGCGTGCTGGGATGGCCGGGCAGGCAATAGGCGACGCTCAGGGCCAGCAGCCCCAGCCCGCCCAGGACCACGCCGACGCGGCGGCCGGCCGGTTCAGCCACGCCCGTACACGTCTTCGAAGCGCACGATGTCGTCCTCGCCCAGGTAGCTGCCCGACTGCACCTCGATCAGCTCCAGCGGCAGCCGGCCGGGGTTTTCCAGCCGGTGTTTGACGCCGAGCGGGATGTAGGTGCTCTGGTTCTCCGAGAGCGTGAGCACTTCCTCGCCGCGGGTGATGCGCCCGGTGCCGCTGACGATGATCCAGTGCTCGGCGCGGTGGTGGTGCATCTGCAGGCTGAGCGAGGCGCCCGGCTTGACCGTGATGCGCTTGACCTGGAAGCGGTCGCCCACGTCGATCGAGTCGTAGCTGCCCCACGGGCGGTACACCTTGCGGTGCGTGGCCGGTTCGGCACGCCCTTGCGCCTTGAGCCTGGCGACGATGCCCTTGACGTCCTGCACGCGGTCCCTGTGCGCGACCAGCACGGCATCGGCGGTGTCGACCACCACCACGTCTTCCAGCCCCAGCAGCGCGAGCAGCCGGCCCTCGCCCCAGGCCAGCGTGTTGCGGCAGTCCTGCGCCACCACGTCGCCGTGGTGCGCGTTGCCCTCGCCATCCTGCTCGGCCACTTCCCACAGCGCCGACCAGCTGCCCAGGTCGTTCCAGCCCACGTCGATCGGCAGCACCGCGGCCGCGTCGGTGTGTTCCATCACCGCGTAGTCGATCGAGTCGGCCGGGCACGCGGCGAAGGCGGCCTTGTCCAGCCGCACGAAGTCGGCGTCGCGCCTGGCGCCCTCGACCGCCGCGCGGCAGGCCTCGAGCATCGCCGGCTGCTGGCGCCCGAGCTCGGCCAGGAACACCGACGCGCGGAACAGGAACATGCCGCTGTTCCAGACATACTCGCCCGAGGCGACGTACTGCTGCGCCGTGGCCGCGTCCGGCTTCTCCACGAACTGCGCCACCTGGCGCACGCCCTCGCCCACCTCGGCGCCGGCGCGGATGTAGCCGTAACCGGTTTCCGGGCCCGCGGGCACGATGCCGAAGGTAACCAGCCGCCCCTGCGCCGCGGCCGGTTCGGCCCGGCGCACGGCGGCCTGGAAGGCAGCCGCATCCTTGATCACGTGATCGGACGGCAGCACCAGCAGCAGCGGATCGGCGCCCTCGCGCGTGGCCTGCAGCGCCGCCGCGGCGATCGCCGGCGCGGTATTGCGCCCGACCGGCTCCAGCAGGATCGCCGAGGGCACGCAGCCGACCTGGCGCAACTGCTCGGCCACCATGAAGCGATGCTCCTCGTTGGCCACCACCATCGGCGCCGCCGAAGCCAGCGGCGCGATGCGCAGCCAGGTCGCCTGCAGCATGGTGTCGGAGCCGGCCAGCGGCAGGAACTGCTTCGGATACGACTCGCGCGACAACGGCCACAAGCGCGTGCCCGAGCCACCCGAAAGAATCACCGGAATCATCGTTCTCAATCCTTCAAGACAAGACCACCATCATTGTAGGAGCCCACTCGTGGGCGATGCTCCCGGCCGCCCAACTGACGGCCCGACACCATCGCCCACCAGTGGGCTCCTACGAAAAGCGCATTCCGCGACCAGCCAACGGCCGGCGACACGACCGCACGCTCACGCCACCACCGGCGCCACCCCGCGCCGGGACCACGCAAACACCTGCTCCACCCCCTGCCGCAACGGCATGCAGGGCGCCCAGCCCATGTTATTGAGCCGCAACCCTTCGGCCACAGTCCGCGGCGGCTGCGCCGCCGAGGCATCGAACACCAGCCGCCCCGCATAGCCGACCACCTCGGCCACCATCCGCGCCAGGTCGGCAAACGCCGGCGCCTCGCCGCCGTCGACGTTGATCGGCATCTCGCCGCCATCCCGGCGCATCAGGAACAAGGCCGCGTCGGCAAAGTCGTCCACGTGCAACCACGCGCGCGCCGGATGCGATTCCACCGACACCTGCGGCGCCCCGACCCTCCGCGCCCGGTAAAGCCGCTGTACCAGCGCCGCCACCACGCCCGCCCGCGCGCCCTCGCCGTCGCCCGGCCCGTACAGCTCGTCCGGCACCATGCTGATCGCATCGAACCGGTACTGGCGCCGATAGACCTGGCACATGCGGATGCCGGCCATCTGCGCCAGCGCCTCGCTGCCCTCGCCGGGCTCGACCACCGCCGTCAGCAGCGCGCCCTCGCGCAGCGGCGGCAGCGCACCGGCCGGAAAGATCCGCGAGGAAGCCAGGAAACACAGCTTGCGCACATCCGCCCGCCACGCGGCATGGATGACGTTCGCCTGGACCGCCATGCTCTCGCGCACCGCCTGGTCCGAACCGGCCTCGCCGCGCCCGGTGGTGAGGAACACGTACTCCGGCCGCTCCTGGAACAGCACCCGCTCCACCGCCGCCGCGCGGGTGAGGCCCACCTCGCCGGGCAGGACTACCCGCACATGGCTGAAGCCCGCCGCTCCTAAGCGACGCGCCACCGCACCCGCCACCCAGCCGCATTGCCCCGTAATGAGGATGCGCGCATCCAGGTCCATGACATCCTCACTGATGTGTGCGAACCGAAGACCGGCTCAAACCAAAAAAAATTCGAAAGCTCAGCGTACTGCGCTGTCTAGCTTAATCACGCTGCCGTAACTTCAGACCACAATATAAGTTGGATCAACTAGCGACACCGCGCCAGCGACGAAACCGCTCTTCCAGCAAAAGTCGGATTATCTTCGGAGCGCCTAATGCATACCTTCGCCACAAGCGTTTCGGGTTAGTCATCAGTCGAAATAGCCACTCAAAGCAAAGCAGCTGAATCCAATTCGGTGCCCGCTTCTCCTCACCGGATAGAAAAAGCAGGGAAGCGCCAACGCACAGCGCCACCCCGGTAGCCTTGCCCGAACGTTCTATGTGCGCCGCAAGAAGCTCCTGCTGGGGCGACCCCACAGCAAGAAAAATAATTTCCGCGCGCGCCTCAATTATTGACTTAACGGCCTTTTGGACTAATGTGGCGTCGCTGATAAAACCATGGGGTGGGTTGTGGTGAATAAGATTCGACAGGTGAAACCGGCCTTTCAAGGCTTCTATCGTTCGCTCGCTTCCGCCAATCACACACACTCGCATGGATGCCAATAATCCGCTTTCAAATAGCTCTCTCGTTAAGTCGCTGCCAGTAACGACTTGTAGTCTGCCCATCCCTACAAGCCTGACCAATAGCGCAAGCAAGCGACTGTCACACAAGCACAGTCGAGCCTTGAGATAAACCGACGCTACCGCGCGGTCTGCATTCGCCCGGACGACATGATCTATATTAGGCGTAGTTACGTACTTGAAAGGCCCGGAAGCCAGTGTCATGACCTCCCGTTTCGCGTCTTCCATACCCATTTGGTTGAAAGGCATACCGAGGAGGGTAAAGCGTTGGTGCATATCTGGAGAACCTGCTCGCAGTTCCGGCATCACGCAGGCCTATGTCGCGGCTCAGATACCAAACCGTTCAACGCAAGATTCTTAGAGGAGTTGGCCATCCCATTTTCCAGGAGGCCCATCTTGCCCAGAACAGTCGCGTAAACGTCCCTGATCGAAACGACACCCCCCTGGATCGGAAAGGACGAAGCGAGGACGCCGTCCATAATGGGTTCATCAGGGCAGTAGCCATGCTGGCTTTTCATGGTGCGAGACCACCCCCAAATTGTTTTTCCGAAGACCCAACCAGGCTTTAGGCTAAAGATGTCATCTCCAAAGCGATTGTCAGAAAAAACTAGCCCGTGCCTTTCAGCGAGCGCAGGCTCGATAAAGAACCCATAAGGCTTTTCCTTCAGTACGCTAACGACCCTTGAATACATCGCATCATCGGAACCCTCACGCCACAGCCTGATGTAAGTTCCATCAATCACATGAAACACCTTCTTGAGCTTGGCGCCTGCTAGGCGCACTTCTTCATACGGGTCCAAAACGGTCTTGACATCAGCGTGCCCGTGGTCGCTCCAAGCCAAAACCTCTGGTTCTTCGCCGAAGGACTCACAGTAGTCTTTATAAGCTGCATTCAAGACGTTGTTTAGGCGCTCAAATTCCTTGTTAGCTTCTCGAGACATTTGACCATGCTTGTGGGAAAAATGATCTACGTCGCCCAAGAACCAATAAGTGACAGGTGCAGTACCAGAATGCTTATGCCTGGCTAATATCGCACTTTCTTCATGACTCGACTTATCGAACCCGACCAAGTCGAGTTCTACCGAATGGTCTCGCAAAACATCGAGAAACCCTTTTTGACCTTCGATGTATCCGTATTCGTCATAATTCTTCCACTCCGTAACCGTAAGGTCGGCCAGGTCGCGAGTCCGAACATTTACAGGCCGTGGCACGCCAAAAAACGACGTATTCGCCGAACGCACATCCTTGATAAAAAGCCGATGCGCCAAAACCCTGATCGGCCAAGAGTCAAAAATCCTAAAGCCGAGCAATCGCGCGAACTTACTAAATATTCCCCTACCCTTCTTGCGCTGCCAGACAAACCAGTACGCGTGCTCTGAGGGCATAAGGCCGGTGTACATTGATGCATGGCACGCAATGCTGTAACCGAACTCGCCCTTGAGTCTCCTCTTTTCTGGGAGCCTCGCCAGCAATTCGAGCTTGTCAATTGCATCGGGCCTTAAACCATCCAGAAATATCAAAAGCAGAGGTTTTCTTTTCGCAACCATCTTGGCTCTCCAAATTCTAAAGCTTTAGACCAAAAACGTATTCATAGATTGAACCCGGAAATCAGTTCCCTAGTCTTGTTCACGATCGTCTCCTGGCCGAATCGCTCTGAGGCACCCATGCGTGTTTCGATGCACAACTTCCCATATTCTTCGGAGGAAATAGACGCGAGCGATGCAAGGTTTTCAAGCAACGACAAATGATCACCCGTCTTGTGGAAGAACACGCCGGGCAATCCGCCAAATGCCGCAATGTGGGCCGGGATATCTGACACAATGCAAGGTATGCCGCACCCAAGGGCTTCCAACACTGATAGTGGAAGCCCCTCGTTTCGAGAGGGGAGGATATTGCAGTAGCTCGACGTGAGAACCTCCAGTTTTGATTCTGCGCTAACCCAGCCAGGCAAATCCAAAACGTTACTGAGCTCCTCTGAGCGTATTTGCGATCGAATTGTGTTTAACGCGCCGTCACCAAACGCCCTAATTTTGATTTTGCGTAGGTTGTCACGCCGCAACACTCTCGCAGCATCTAAAACAGTGTCAATGCCCTTTCTGAAACCCACGCGCCCAAGAAAGGTGACCACCCTTTCGGCTTCCTGTTCCCAAGCGCTCAAAAGACGCCTGGCGTACACCGAATCTGCGATGCTTGCGTCAATTGGATTTGCCAAGACGACTAGCTTATCGCTGATCTCAGGTGCCAATTCTGCGAGAACTTCTTTCCAATACGCAGATAACACAACAATGCGGTCGACGCCGCTGCGGGCGAGGGAGAATCTAAGAAGCGCGCTCCTGAATGACCCCGCTGGCGGCAATTGCGCCGCATGCAAATGCAAGACAGCGCGCGCCCCGCTTCGCCTTTTCGTGACCCAAATGTACGCAGCCTTCCGTAAGATGCTTTTCCATTCGCTGGCGTGCACCCAAACCAAACTAACGTCAGCCAAACGGTACACAAGGTATGTAAGAAATTTTGTCGCTTGGTAAGCGTATTTCCTTACGCCAGGCGCCTCTATAAACGATAAGTAAAGCTCAACATCCCATCCCAGCGATCGCAGTACCCCTTGCTGCCACCTAACGTACTGACTGACCCCTCCCGGCGTCCGTTTCGGACAGGGCGAAACTATTACGCAGCGCATTGGCTTCATACAAACAATTCTTGAAATACGGAAATTGCATGGAGCTCACGGGTTACGTCATCGCCCCTCCAAACTTTTTTTAGGAGCTCTACGTGGATAGACCATTCAATTCCGAAGCAAGCGCTAATCGAGCCGCAGCTGAAAGCTTTTTTTACTAAACTTCTTCCAGCGCTTGACTTAAAGGCCTTTGCCAACCGTAGAAATGAAAGGTAGCGTGTTGCGAAAGACGCGTTGTCGGGAAGCGCCGAAGGAGGACTCTCATATGCAAGATGCCCTCGAATTACCTCGACCAGTCGCGAGTAGACGGCCTGGTCGACGGCCGAGGGATCCTGACCGTCCCAGCCAGTAGGGGCAAGGCCTTGACACAAATCTAAGGTTGCACCACCAACGACCACCTCGCTAGGTATGTTGGCAACCGATTTGATCGCTCGGTTCCATATGTCGATTTTGGCCTGGATGGTATTGGCGCCAGTCAGTCTCGCAAGCTGCACGTACTTGTTAACTAAAAAAATCAGTATTTCCCAGCCAGGCACTCTCGCCGCGTGAGCTAGTTCAGGCTGCCCTGTTACGGAGACGCTCCTGAACATCAAGTCGTAATGCATCAGAGTCATCAACTTGCATTGTTTAATTCGCGCGTATGTTTTTTGCGACATCGATGCCATCGAAAGGTCGATTCCGAGCGAAGAGGATCTATCCCGTAGGCGCTGCTTTACGAGCTTGTAACGGAACTTCCCACGCGCGCCTCGGGTTATGACGAAGATTTCTAGGTCAGAGCCCGCAGTTTGACGGGCTGGACTCGGAACTACTCCAGTCCCCCTCCCGAAGCTTCCAGCAACAATTACGCCGGCATCACTATTAGCCTGCGCGACCAAACTAGCGACCTCATCGACTAACGGTGGCAGCCGGAACGATCCTTGGATCAACTGCACTGCCCCCTCTGCCTGACACGCATGCACCATAACCGACTCCAATAACCGCCCAGATCCACACACTCGAGTTTGTGTCCGCAAATGAGTTTTCGGTGATCGAAACTATTAACAAGAATGAACCGGCCATCAAACACAGCCGACCCTGCCAGGTACTTCGCAACCTGCGCCCCTTAAGGTACGTCGCGAGCGCCATGCCGAAATAGCTAGTCAAACCGACGGCACCATAGTTGTATAGAAAACGAAGATAATCGTTGTGCGGTTCCGAAACATCTAGGGTTGCGTTGTGAGTTATCCACTCCTTAGCAGCCCCGCTTCCTTTGCCTAAAGGAAGCTGCCAAGCAGAAATTGACTTCAACATTTCCTCCCATATTTTTAAGCGCCAAAGAATGCTTGAGTCACCTTTCTTGGCTAACATGTAAACACCGACGATCACAGCCCCGCTAACAAGCGCCGCAGCGAATAAAGCAGATCTGGCGAAGCTTTTGGATCGGATGGTTGCTGCAAATGCGCCGAATAGGGCTGCAATCGTGGCCCGCGACCCGGCCAGCAGGAGCGTGTAGGCTGCGGGAAGGTACCAGTGCGCTGACTTCACGCGGAACCGTGATGTGGAAAACACTACTAGCAATAGGAATCCGAGCAGCTCTGATAGCGCATTAGGGTGTGCGGAAAAGCCCACGGGCAGACTTAGCGCACGCGCTTGATCGCCATAGCCCCACTCGATGACGTAGCTATTCCCGAAAACGAAGAAAGTTATCAACGCGTACCCGCTATAAGCGACCATCGCCTTTAGCGCATACGCGCGCACCACTTGCCTTGCTTGATCTGTCGGGTACCTAAGCCCTAGCGCATAGAACGCGAAGAAAACTACTGCGTATAACCAAAGATGAAGTAAGTCTGAGAGGTCCTCCCAGCTTATGTATCCCGAAATTGCAAGACTGGCGCTCCAGCCGGTTGCTGCTGCGGGCGCGATAATGATAAACAGCCAAGGCCAGAGGCTTGCACTAATGGCTGGCCCGCGGCGATGAGCTCCCCATATGACGGTTATTGCGCAGACAATCAGGAGTAGCGCTGTTCCGTCATTAGCGTTCAGGCCGGAGGCTCGCAACTCGCTTAAAGCTGAAACAAAAGGACGGACTAGTAGGAGCAAGAAGAGCAGCTTAAGATTTTTCATGGCTGGCAGTGGCTAGGCCTAATCCGACTCGCCTAAGGGCCTTAAGTGATAGATGTATAGGCAGGAAAAGTTGGAACGGCAACGACAACCGACAAAAGAACCACCAAGCCAATGGAAGCTTAAACTGCCTAATCGCACGAGCTAGCTCGTGGGCCATCTTTCGGTCCCAAAAATGCACTCTTTTACGTTCTGACTCAAACGATTCCCGTAGTGATTCGGAGAGCAGATTCCAGGCTTCTGGCGGCGCCGAACCATACACATGCGTCGTTGAGTCGGTGCGGTCAATTTCCACGAGGGCCGCCGGACAAACACAGGTTTTTCCATACCTAGATGCCCTTATCCAAAGATCTAGATCCTCGCCGAACTTCAACCGCGGGTTAAAAAGGGAAGGCAGACGCATTCGCGGCTTCCTGAATGCTACGGTTGATGAGCAGATCCTGAGCGACTTGGGCACAATCCAATAGTCTTGGTAGGACACCAATTCGGGGCGCCCAATCAAACCGAGCACGGATAGCTGCACCGGCTTCAAATTGATTCGCTCTCGTCCACTTACGACGCGATGCCCAACGCCGAAGACTTCGACACCTGGGTAATGCTCCGCCAGTTGCTTCATCACTGTCGCGACGTCACCAACCCAATAGTCGTCCGCGTCTAGAAAGCACACAAGGTCACCTTCGGCTAATTCATACCCAAGGTTTCGCGCCATGGACACGTTTTTGAATTCCCGGCGATGCAGCCGCACACGGGCGTCCGTGCGGCAATACTCATCTACTATTCTGGCGGAATTATCAGTAGAGGCATCGTCCACGACTACTACATCGCCGACGCTCGGGTACGCAAGTATCGAATCCAGGGTTCTCCCGATTGTTGTCTCTTTATCGTGTAAGGGAATAACCACGGAAACTTTGCTTTTCACAACTATGCCGCTCTCGATCATTGGATCGCCAGAAGTGCTGGGTACCTCTAGCGCAGAAAGGGGGTCCCAGCGACTCATCCTCTGACCGGCAGCGCGCGACGCAATACTGTGACGACCAAGGGACGGGGATTTGCGGCTAGTAGAAGGCTTGCGGCCGGCCGGGTGCCAAGCAAGGACGTCGAAGCCCTCATTACGTAAATGGCCATTACCACATCCATGGAAAACACTGCTAAGCCCGCATTGGTCAGATCGCCCGATCTCGTCAGCAGTAGATAGGCTGCCGCGAGTGCCAATGCTGCCGCCAGAACATAGATCAAGGCGGCACGCACGTGTCTGTTCGTAGCCTTGAGAACAATCAACGCGCCGTACCACAGCACGCTTGTCATGGCCGATGCCAAAAGCCAGGCGAACAACTTTGAATCCATGTGCACTCTGCCGTGGGTCCAAATATTCAAAATTGACTCGCCAAGAATCGCTAATCCCGCCGCGCAAATGAACGCCATCCATATCCCGGCCCTAAGGATGTGGATGAAAAGTATCTGCATGAGGTTTTGATTTCCGGCACCAAAGGCCGCAGCCAGCTCTGGTTCTGCTGCATTGCTAACAGCTGCGATTAGCTGGACCGTTAGCCGAGTGAGCGTACGCAGCGTCGAAAACACAACCACTGCCAGTGGCCCGAGAACCGCACCAACCACAAGCACCATTCCTTGGATGTTTAATGCCTGCGCTAAAGGAACAGCCGTATTCGCCATTGCCGGCTTCAGTAGCCGGCGCAGTTCGGCAACCTTAGCGCTTGCAACGCTAAACCGTAACCATCTATGCCGGTATATCAGCAATATTGCGCACGCCAGCGTAGCGATAGCACGAACGGCCAGGAATATTGCAGCAGCAACAACTGGACCGCTCCCAAGCGATGCCGCAAGCCATACTCCGGAAAATTGGACTAATCGGCTGGTGCCGTTCAACGCGATGTGAAGTGCATAATCCCCGTTAGCGTAAAATCCGGCATGGCATACGCCGTTCAGCAATCCTGCAAACACCTGTGCCACCAATAGACAGAGAACCCACTTTGCCTCGCCTGGGCTTATTGCCTGAAAGTGCCACAGTTTTTCGAAGGGTAAATTCCAGATCACGGCGACGCTGAGTGCGAGGCCGAGTGAACTCACTAGATATAGTAGGGTAGCCAGGCTTTGGAATACGGTTAGCGCACCCTGCTGATCGCGACGACTGACTCGTGCGGCAATATCGTTGCCTGCTGAATGCGCGAATCCGAGATCGGTTATGGCGAAGTACGCGGGAATTGCGAAAAGAATTAACCATTCACCATAAAGCTGGGCACCCCATGCGTGCAGCAAGAGGGGAACACCGACTAATTGAACGGCGATTGCGATTGTTTGCCCATAAGCGTTGGCGCTGAAGCCTTTGAGCAGGCGTCGCGTTATAGTTATATCCATTGATTGGGCTTTTCCGATCTGAGCTGCGTTCTTCAAGTTCGTTGAGCGCCA